>CALUEU010000001.1 GCA_944319735.1 uncultured Methanomassiliicoccus sp.
CTAATCTAATCTAATCTAATCTAATCTAATCTAATCTAATCTAATCTAATCTAATCTAATCTAATCTAATCTAATCTCGTATTAACTATTGTTTTTCCAAGAGATTTAATGTTCTGCTTAATACCAACTTTCTTTATAGCTGATGGGTTTCTTTCGTTAATTTAAGTTCAACACAAAATCTAAAATCTCTGCAATAATATGTTTCAGATACCATAACTTGTTCTGCAGATGTTTACTTAATCCATCTTCTTAACATTCATGAAAGTATAAATGAAACAGAAAGATACAGGATAAAGTCTGCATTAAAACTCATACCCAAGTGGAACCGGGCAGACATACTTCGAAGAATTCTGCGGAATGATCATCGGGACCCCGCGGTGATTGATTATCTCCACATCAATGTCATACACTTTTCTTATCAGTTCTTCAGTGATCACCTCCGGACCACCATAAGCCAATATCCTGCCTTCATTGATGAACATAAACTTGTCAGAGTAATGAGCAGCTAGATTGATATCATGCATTGTCATCAAGGTACAGATTCCGCGGGATCTCACAACCTTTTCAATCATCTGCATCGTCTTATGCTGGTTCGCGATGTCAAGATTGTTAGTGGGCTCATCAAGAATCAGAACTTTCGGTTCCTGTACAATCGCCCTGGCAATGTGGACCTTCTGGAACTCCCCGCCGCTGATGTTTGTGATATACTTCAGAGACAAAGGTGCAAGACCCATGCCGTTGATCACCTCGCTTACTTTCTTAAGATCTTCACGAGTGGCATTCAGTTCAAAGTAGGGTTTTCTTCCCAGCAGAATGGAGTCATATACAGTCATGCGGGATTTAGGCACAAACTGCGGCACATATCCAACATTCTTTGACATTTCTCTGCCTGAGAGTTTCAAGATATCGGTGCCGTTGATGAGTATCTCTCCCCTCTGAGGCTTGTGCACGTTGCACAGACATTTCAGAAGAGTTGTCTTTCCAACCCCGTTGGGACCTAAGATAGAGATAATGTTATTCGCCTCAGCATCAAAGGAGATGTCTTTCAGTACACTGTCACCGCCGTATGAAAAGTTGAGATCTTCAACATGAAGCATTTTTCTTGTACCCCCTGACTAAGACATACAGGAACAAAGGACCTCCGATTGCAGAGGTGATTATGCCAACTGGAATTACTACGTCAAACGCATAATGGCTGATAATATGGGCAATCATCATGATGATGGAACCTACCAGCATGGAACCGATGAGAAGGTACCTGTTGTCATTGCCGATGACTCTCTTCACAATGTGTGGGGCAGCGAGTCCGATGAAGCCTATCACTCCCATGTAGGAGACGGTAACGGCAGTTATGACTGCAGACATTGTAAGGCCTACAAGTCTTGTCCTGGAGATATTCAATCCTAAGCCTCTTGCAACTTCTTCCCCTGCTTCCATTGCATTGTAGTCCCAGCGTTTCCAGAGAAAATAGATAATTCCAACTAAGCTTACAAAAAAGATTATTTTCAGACCGTCCCAGCCGACTTTGTCAAGGCTTCCGAACTGCCAGAATACGATCGAAGAAAGAGCTACATCATCTGCAATATATTGTGTAAATGCCAGAGCAGCGGAAAATATGGCGCTGATAGCCATTCCCGCCAGCACCAGACTTTCAGGCGAAGCACTGGTGAATTTTGAAAGAATTATTATCAGAGCAGTGGCAGCCATAGCAAAGACAAAGGCGCAGATTGTCACAATCGCAGGATTGTTTATAATCGGATAAGCAGCAGTGGATCCAAACACGATTCCCCCATTCAGGACTAAGATTCCTACAGCAGCACCGAAAGCTGATGCATTGGACAAGCCGAGAGTGAAAGGTGAAGCCAGAGGATTTTTGAGGATGCTTTGCATAACAGCTCCAGAGATGCCTAAGGCGCATCCAGCCAGCAGAGCGGCTGCAATTCTGGGAAGTCTCAAATCCCAGATCACATCATCATTCCATGTGTCGCCCTTATTGAAAATATGCTGAATAATCTGAGAATAAGACAGTCCGGTATCCCCGAGACCTAATGTAAAGATTATCAGTGCAACCAAAATCACCAGCATTGAAACTAAGAATAAAATTTTCCGGCGGGCATATTTCAAATACCCGTCGGTGATAGTATCAGTCTCAGTTTCCCTGCTGAGATCCAGCACTTTTTCTTTTTTTAAAGAAGAAAAAATTGAAAGATGTTTGTCATCAGCCAATATACCACCTTATGCTGCGCTGAAGGTATATCCGCCGGCATTCTTCACAATCTCCACCTCGCTGAACAACGGCAGTTCAACGCCGTTTTTTGATGATTTTTCTATAAAGAACTGCGACATGTCGTCAAGGACTGAAGAACCGTCTGAGCCGTAAAAGAATTCAAAGATTTCCGTCATCTTTTTCATTACGTCCTCAGTGCTCATGGAGTCATAGAGAAGGTGGCTTATGTAGAACGAACCCACCAATGAAACATCCCAGTTGCAGCCGTCCCACACGATCGGCAGGACGGTATACATTGAAATGTCATTGGATGGGTCGGCATCGTTATTCACGCCGTAGATGTAGCTCATAACCAGCTGGCTGTTGTTATTTCCAATGATTTTATCGGAGGAGGAAGGATCGATAAGCATCATGGTCATGTTCAGCTTGGCAACGGTTTCCACATCCAGTTCTACTTTTGTATCGTTACTTTTATTATACACATTGCTTACGCCGTTGACTTCCAGAGGCGCATAGAATGGAAAGGTGACGTTGAGAGGGTTTGAACCGCTGATTGTAAGACCGGAGGTTATTATTCTTTCGTCCGTAGTTCCAATCATTGATTTTAACTCCTGAAGATATTTGTTGAATCCGCTGATGAGCTCTTCAGCTCTGTCGTTCTCTTTCAAAACCTTACCCAGCTGGGTGATCTGCTGCGTAAAATCATTATTCAGCTCATATGTCGCAGGATCCCAATAGGCAGCGCTGGTGCTCATAGACTTAAGAACAAAGACTGGAACGGCCTTTGCTAAGATATTCACCATGTCTGCATAGTTAGCATACACATTTCCGCTGACAATTACCAGACTAGGCTGGAGATTTGCCACCCTTTCAACATCTTCAGCAGTAAGAGAATTATCAGAGTGTACTTTTGTCAATTTATCATAGTCATATGCATATGAGTATGCCCTACCGTTCTTGCTATCAGTAACATCTCCATCATCCACCTCGATGACTTTCTCATTTAAATTGAAATATGAAACAAATCTAAGAGGATCTACACTTCCAAATGTCACAATACCCTTGTCAAGATTGTCCGGTATCACTACGCTTCTGCCGGCCATGTCTTTAACAGTATCTGATGACTCGTCTCCCTTGGTATCATCAGAATTCCAGGTAAACACAATTGCAGCCCCTGCCACAATTATGATTGCGATCAAACATACAGCTGCAATTTTAGTTTTCATCTAATGTGCATAATTAACCATCTAGTATATGAGTATTACTTTTTTAAATAAAGTAACATTAAGTTTATCTGCAAAATTCACATTCAGTAAAAGTATGGATGAAAAACTATGGAAAAAGTGTATTGATTTTCACGGGCATGTCTGTCCAGGCCTTGCCTTTGGATATAAAGCCTCTGAGACTGCCGCTGAAATTCTCAGAATTCCCATGGAGAAAGCGAAAGACGAAGAGATCGTTTGCATTTCAGAAAATGATGCCTGCGGCGTAGACTGCATTCAATACCTACTTTCCTGCACAGTCGGCAAAGGCAACCTGCTTTTCAGAGTTACCGGAAAACCGGTATACACATTCTTCAGGAGAGACAGTAAGAAAGGAATAAGACTGGTTGTTAGAGACTTTAACAAAGATTTGTACAGCAGAGAAGAACTAATTCAGCATATTCTTGACAGTCCTGCAGATGATATCTTCGACATCAGTGAACCGAGGTTCAAGCTGCCTGAAAAAGCAAGAAAGTTTCAGAGCATAACCTGCGAATGCTGCGGGGAATCAGCAAGAGAAGATAAAATCAGGCTGCAGGATGGAAAGAAAGTCTGTTTAGACTGTTTTGAAAGTTATGAAAGGTCTTTTCTATGAACTGTAAGCGGACATTTAGTCTGCACATCTCCTTCAAATCTCAAAGTTTGTACATTGGAATGCATAAACTCTCATAAGTTTGTAAGTTTGTGCATTAGAATGCATAAAATAGTAAAAAATGCATATGTCATTCATATCATCGATACTATGAAAGGAGTTAGAGATGGAAGTAATTCGCGAAGAATACCTGAAACAGTTGAGACTGGGAAAGAATCATCAAGAGCTGATTAAGATAGTCACGGGTATCCGCAGATGCGGCAAATCCACGCTGATAAAACAATTCATAAATGAACTCAGGTCATCAGGTGAAGAGTCCATACTGTACATCAACTTCGAAGATATCGAACATAGTGAATACAATACATTCAGAGATCTGAATGCATACATAAAGGATAATGTCAATCCCGACAGAAAAACATACGTATTCTTCGATGAAATCCAAAGAATCGAAGGCTGGGAGAAGTCCATAAACGCGCTTATGATCAGCTATGACACCGACATATATATTACTGGATCTAACGCATACTTACTTTCTTCAGAACTTTCAACTTATCTTTCTGGAAGATATGTAGAAATCAAGATGACTCCTTTTTCATTCAAGGAATATCTCAAACTGCATCCAGCAGATCAAAATCACAGCTTAAATATGAGATTTTCTGACTACATCTGGACAGGATCGATGCCGATGATTAATCCTGATGAGGATGAATCGTTTAACCGCATGATCCTTGATTCTATATACAATACTATAGTGGTAAAAGACATTACACCCAGAAGTAAAATAAAAAGCATTAACACTTTGAATTCGATAGTCCGATTTTTATTTTCCAACATAGGAAATATTACTTCTGCGTCATCCATAGCAAAGCAAATTGAATCAGATCCAAGGGTTGTTGAAAACTGCTTGAAAGCACTGGAAGATGCATACATTGTTGAGAAAGCTGAACGTTATGACATACGTGGAAAAAAGCTGCTGAAAACTCTTGAGAAATACTATGTTGAAGACACAGGCATAAGAAATGCCATATTAGGAATTTCTTCCAGAGAAGATATCAGCAGACAGCTGGAAAACATAGCATATCTTGAACTCAAGAGGAGAGGGTATCAGATTTGCGTGGGCAGATATGGTGATCAGGAAGTCGACTTTACGGCCATGAAGGGAGACGTGAAAGAATACTACCAGATTTCCATGAGCATTAAGGATGAAAATACGTATGCCAGAGAAACAAGGTCATTGAATTCCATAAAAGACAGCCATCCTAAAACAATACTTACGTTAGATGAAATGAAGTTCATTACAAATGAAGGTATTAAAGTAAAAAACATCATAGACTGGCTTTTAGAATGAACTATATCTATGAAAAATTAAATTTACATTTAGTAATTAACTAAGATAGTATATACAAAAATTATAAGATATATCGTAATTACGATTAAACTATATAATCAAACACAATCACTTTTTAAGCTTAACTGAGCACTAGCTAGATAAATATAAATAGTTAATCTAGATTAAGTAAGTTGACTTAACTATTTAGTGAGATGGATAAATGAACCTAGAGGATTCAATGGACAGACTCTGGTATGAAATCACTGTAAACCAGCTGCGCAATCGCCAGGATAAATGCATGAAAGACATATCATGCAATACCAGCATGTATCTCGATCTGATTAAGTTCAGAGATAAAGCTACAGTAAGTTCCATTGCAGACGATCTTGACATCTCCAAAGCTGCAGTAACGATGAAAGTTAACGAGCTAGTTAAGCAGGGCCTGGTAAAGAAAGTACAAAGTGAGGAAGACAAACGCATCAACTACCTTGAAGTTACAGATACAATATCTGAAGACTACGAGATTTACTTCAGGCCCTTGAGGCATGCAATAGAGACGATTAGAGAAAAATACACACAAGAAAAGATAGATGTGTTCTGTGAAGTTCTAGAAACATTCAGTGACTGTTTCCAGAGCTGCAATAAGGCACATAAAGAGGAGTTATGACCAACCCACTCTCAAAAGATTTTAATTACAAATCATTGCTGATGTTTGCACTACCTACGGCAGTAATGATGGTCGTCGTTTCACTGTATACCATAGTGGACGGCATATTCATTGCAAGGTACGTGGGCTCGAATGCTCTTGCTTCTATAAATATCGTGAGTCCTTTCTACTCAGCGATTCTAGCCATAGGCGTAATGCTGGGTACTGGAGGAAGCGCCATAATTGCCAAAAGAATGGGAGAAGGAGTTATCGAAAAAGCAAGAAAGAACTTCTCCATGATAATTCTGACAGGATTTATTGCAGGTGTAGTAATATCAGTAATCGGACTGCTCTTTCTTGATCCCCTCATATATATGCTGGGGTCAAGCGACCTGCTGTTCGGATACTGTAAAGACTATCTGCAGATCCTGCTGATGTTCATGCCTGCTTTTATTCTGCAGGTAATGTTTCAGACACTGTTCGTAACTGCCGGAAAACCTAAACTGGGATTAACACTGATCGTGGGAGCAGGAGTTCTCAATGTCCTTTTCGACTATATTTTCATTGTAGTTATGGAACTTGGCGTGGCAGGTGCGGCTTTAGGAACATCAATAGGTTTCATGCTGCCTGCAGTTGTGGGAGTAGGATACTTCCTGACTAAAAAGAACAATCTGCATTTCACTAAGCCGGATGCTGACTGGCGTGCGCTGAGTAAGACATGTACCAACGGTTCGTCGGAAATGGTGACCAACCTTGCAAACGGTATGATGATATTCCTGTTCAACTACCAAATGATGAGGTATGTCGGAGAAGACGGCGTAGCTGCCATCACTACAGTAACCTATGCTCAGTTCATCTTCACGGCAATATACTTCGGATTCTCAACCGGCGTGGCGCCTATCCTGAGTTACAACTACGGCAGCGGCAATAAAGAGCGCTTGAGAAAAGTCTTCAAAATGAGTGCTACAATAATTGTCATACTGTCGATAAGCGCATTCGTTCTGGCACTGGTGCTAGCACCTACGATTACGAATATATTCCTTCAGGAAGGAACATACGCATACAGCCTGGCAATGAGCGGATTCTACATATTCGTTGTGGAATTCCTCTTCTGTGGAATGAATATCTATTCCAGTGCATTCTTCACCGCACTCTCAAATGGAAAGGTCTCAGCATTCATATCGCTGATGAGGACATTCGTGTTCATTTCCATAGCTGTGCTGGTCCTTCCAATATATATGGGACTGAACGGTATCTGGATCGCGGTGCCGCTGGCTGAGTTCCTGACTATCTGGATATCCATATATCTGATAAGGAGCAGCGGATACACAAGGAAATACGAAACACAAATTGCTTCCAGCTGATTTAAACAGCAGCCCCTGTCTGCCGGGGCTGCTCAAACCGTTTTCAATGATCTCTGCGGTTGTTTCAAAATAAGATGTGATTTTTGATCGTGTATCAGTAAAGTATATACCTATGTATATACATCTATTCAACAGTAATATGCAAGCGATTATTCAAAAATGGGGAAATTCTCAGGGAATAAGAATACCAAAGGCATTCTTAGATGCAATGGGGATGTCGGAGAACGATACAGTAGAATTACAAAGAGTAGATGATGGGATAATTATCAAAAAATTACAGACAAAAAAAAGTCTAACCCTCTCTGATATCTTTCAAGGATATGATGAAAATGAACAGCAAGAAGAATATGATTGGGGTAAACCAACTGGCAGAGAAGTGTGGTAATCATGTATTTACCCAAACAAGGCGATATTGTATATCTTGATTTTAATCCGCAGTCTGGACATGAACAGGCTGGAAGAAGACCAGGCCTGATCGTGAGCAATGATGAATTTTTTAATCATACTAAACTTGCTATTGTTTGTCCAATTATGAATACGAATAATCATTTTCCATTGCATATCCAGTTAGATGACAGAATTAAAACCACAGGCTGTGTATTGACTGAACACCTAAAGTGTTTAGACATTATGAGTAGAAATGTACAATACGTAGAACAAATACCGCAAGATATTCTATCAAAAGTAATCTCGTACATTCATACATTCTATTAACTAAATAACTGCAGCGTCTTAATGAATATTAAGAAAACAGGCTATGAATAGATCATAGCCCGTAAAATCGTTTAATACTGTATTTTCTCAGGTTCCAGACCTTCCAAATTTTCCAGCGTGATCGTATAATCATCAAAAGACATTGGTTCATCAACATTCTCTTTGAGTTTAATCTTCAAAGAACCATGAACTTTGGAAGATGGATACTGCCCATTGGCCTTATCATGCACCCACCAGTAAACTGTCTTTATATCAATCGTCCCTTCAGGTCTGGCAGAAGAAGCGTCATTTTCAAACATGCTGCATATGGCGGCTTTCAGTTTCTCGGCATCATCCATAGAGAAATTTGTTTTTTTAGCCAGACAAGCGTTTATTGTACCATATGTAACATACAATCCAAAATCAACACGGTGCTTCATACCCATTGTATCGGAGGATTTTTTAGTTCCATCACCTTCAGAGTTGACACTTTTTGTGATTTGAATGCTGGATATTGAAACAGGATCTGCACTGAATGCTGACTGAATTGTGACCGGACCCCTTATTCCGACGGATACGCCTTCAGAGTCTTTTTTACTGCCTTTGAAAGCAAACACCTGTCCGAATGTTCTCACATCAAACCATTGCTGACAGGCTGCTGCGGCATATTCTTCTTTAGTGTACTTGTTGCTGCCGAATTTTTGTTTTATAAAGTCGTCTGAACGGGCACGAAGGCTGGTGAAATCATCCTGCTTGTTTTCATCAGACTGCACAAAGATATTTTCGCCCATATCCATTAATCTGTTTCTTATTTTTCTTTTCAGACAGACATCCGAAATTTCACCGCGGCCGGAAAAGTCAAGTCTGGGTCTGTTTCCATTTAAAGGATCTCCATTTGGATTTGCGCCTTTTACAGTGAATACGACTGCAAAATCTATTTTATTCTCAATTGTGCTCATTTAATTCCTCCTCTGATTTTTCATTGTTTTTATTTTTATTTTTCTTTCTTATCTCTGACTTTTGAGTGTAGAATCCAAGCAGATACTCACCGCTTAGCCTCTTATTGCTTTTAAATTCTTCAGAATCGAATAAATCCATGATTTCTTCGAACAGTTCTTCAAAATATCTGCTTCCGGCACCAAGCCTCATTTTGTATGGTACAAGCGAATCGTGAATAATATTCCACGTTGTATATGGTTTTTCAGAAAATTTCTGCATTAACCTGACGGCATTAGTCGGCCTGCTTTCACCAGCAAAATAATGTGCCCTACCCTCCAATGCATCTGCAACAGCAAGCAGTCTTCCATACAAGTAATCCCTACTACATCTCTCTGTCTCTAATGTCATTTTATATTCCTCCTTGGAATTTAATCCTCTAAAAAGTGCACATGCAGTTGAAACAGTCTGCTCCCATGTCCACTCATCACGATATGCTAACGGATTAGAAGCTCTCCTTACAGACACTTCCACATAATTCTTGGGAATCTGGTCCCCGTCCATTATACAGGAAACTATTGTTTCAGTTATGGACTTCAAATGTTTGCTTTCAACATTATATCCATAAACTGCCTTTGATATTTCATTCGGGGTAGGTGCCACCTCTGCAATATACGTTTTTACTCTTTTCTTTATTCTCGGCCAGGCGTATGAAGAATACCACTTCTCCATTCTTTCACAATATTCCGAACCATTGAATTCCCTGTAACTCAGGACAGCTAACCTTCCTGGTACTGCAGAATCCATAGACATCATGACAATGCCAAAAGTATCTGCATCCTGATAATTTCCTAATATTTTAGAATTTAGTTTTTTAACTGTAGCTTCTGCAGTATAAAGCACATTTTCATCAAGATCGTCATCATCATACATATCAAAAGGATCAGACAGCGGAGTAATTACCTCCTGTCCATCGTGGTCCCAAGCAACAAAACACCAGGTATCGACTTTAACTCCTTGTCTAGCAATAAGCCACCTGAGTGCATTATGAGCTTTTTGAGTCATTTCATAACCAATCGTACATGCTTGATCTGGCTCTGTAAATCTTCCTCTGAATGTAAAACCAGACATATCATTTGATGAGATTATTTTTGCACCGTCCCCGTCATTCCGTATCTTTTTAGGATGGTTTTTAGCAATCGGCATGTTTCTGCCTGTAACCATATCTGTAGAAACGTTATAATCCTCTGAATTTGACAGCAGATTAAGATAGTAACCAATCCAGCTGTTCCATACCGACTTATCTCGAGATAAGTCGTCAACAGGATCACCTGGAATTTGTACAGCCCATTTCACAAATATAGAATCTATACTTCCTGTCGTTACTGAGTAGATCTCTGGTTTCTCTACCTCATCATTTTTCCAGGAAGTCAGCAGTTTACCGGATTCGTCCAAAAACAGGATCTGTTTGCTTACAAGATCTTGGATTAATCTCTTTTTTTCCACATAACTTAAAACTGCCTTTACCTTTGGATTGGCATAATCCATATCATTGCACCAATCCCTTAGATTCTTAACATAATTCTCAAAATCAGACGTTCCCTGACAATACTCTGAGTAATCACCTGCAACATACTCCAGTTTATCACACAATGGATGTGGCACTTTGCCGGAAGTTCTTCCTGCACTTTCCTCCGTACACGGTATGATTGTTCTAGCTTCAGCTTTTTCCAGCACTTTGGCATCTATAAAATTACCCTCAGCATCCAATGAAATTTTTACCTGCGCCATATTGGTAGTATGGCATATAGGCAGTAGCGGCACGCCGTTTGAATCAGAACCTATTGCAGACTTACACGCATCATATGTATCACATAATTTCTGCATCCATGACATATCTGATTCACACTCCTTCAGGAACAGGCATTTGTTTTACCTGTTTCCTGATTGTACAGTCTTCCGGCCTGATAAATTCAATAATGCCGTTTGACATGACTGGATGCCAGAAGCGTGCGATTAAACCTTCTTTCCCAGTATTACTTGGATAATCAAATCCATGGAACATCAAAGACAGTTGTGTGGATGGTGTGTTGTCATAAGCACCTTCACTTTCACCGAAAACACATGGCTCCACGTAGCCCTGACATTCTCTCGTTCCTAAAAATATGTCATACCTGCCACCGCGTCCCAGCATCCGCTTTGCAGAGAAATAATGTTTATTTTCATCTCTATCATTAATAAGATCATTCCGATTCAGATTCCATTCAAAATGAGCTTGGATTTCATAATTGACATTGTACAGATATGTGTAAATTGATAGATCGTTTCCTTCACTGTACTTTCTCGTTTTTACATTTACACTTTCTGTTTTTATAGGGTTCATTATTCGTAATCTATCAACAACCCAGATGAAAGTGGGTTTCCAATATATGGAATCCATTATTCCTTTTAATGCCTCATACGTTGGAATTGGATAAGTAGATTTTTCTCCGCCTATCCGCATTATGGGATCTGAAAACATTGCCCGTTTTCCAAATATTTTAACATCTAATCTATTTTCCATACAATCATCCCGTTAAAAACCCCATATTGTCATCATAATGCTCCTTCCTTGATGCATATATTCCACTTCCCTCTTTTAACTCGTAGATTTTATCATGATTTAAAACATCATTGAATTGAGAATCAAACAGACCTACTGAATAAGACTGCGCCATTCTCAGATATTTTTTTAATTTCTTTAAATCGTTTATATCTATACATTCTTTAATTACTGCTAAAATTTTTTCACCTTCAGAAGTATACGGAATGATTATTCTGCAGTTCTCTGAATCAATCGGATGAAAATTTTCTCCGACGTATTTGAAAGACTGGCGCATCGGAGCAGAAAACTGAACACCATTGGATAACCTCATTCTGTCTTTCTGAGGTAAATCTAATGACAGATATTTTTCAACTGTTTGAGAGCTTCTGATTATTCTTCTGTTTTCTGCTACAGCCGTTTTATTATTGCATAACATCTCAAACAGGCTGCTATTTCCTACTCTGTATCCCATACTACTTTCATCATCAAAATAATAATTGTAATAATCAGTTATAGCTTGGCAGCTTAGCAGATTATCAGCACCGTATTCACCCAATATCCGTTTCGAAAATTCAGCACACCTCGCGATGTCATTCGGAGCCTTATATCCAGCAATATCAACTATATATGTTTCACCGCGTTTCATATTCCCATTTCTATTGCATCTTCCTGCAGATTGCGCAATAGAGTCAATGCCTGCCAGCTGCCTGATGACTACGTTGAAGTCAAGATCTACACCGGCTTCGATGAGCTGGGTGGAAATACATATTGTCTTTCTGCCTGAGTCTAAGTTTTCAGATATTTCATTTAAAACTTTTTTCCTATGTGCTGGACACATATTTGTGCTGAGATGAAATATGTCTGCAGATTTTATCAATGAAAGTGACTGATAGATATCTATGGCAGCTTTTTTTGTATTTACTACCATAAGGATACTATTGCATCCGCCAATTTTTGACATTATGAACTCATGAAGTTCATCTACATCCATGGGCGTAGAAGTTAAATCAGTGATGTTTACCCTGTCAAACACTTCAAAATTTTCTTCGAAGTCATTAATTAAATTCTTATCATTAGAATACTTAAGCGGATATTTTAGATCATCGAGTGTTGGCTGCGTTGCAGAACACATAATCGCAGTGCAGTTGCAGATATCAGTCAAAAAATTAATTGCTTCATTAAACATATATATGCAAGAAGGCGGTATGTTCTGAATTTCATCAAATATCAATACAGAATTGGCTAAATTATGCATTCTTCTTACATTGCTGGTTTTGTTAAGAAATAGAGTATTTAAAAACTGCACCATGGTTGTGAAAATTACTGGTGATTCCCAGTTTTCAGATAATAATCGGGCATTTGAATTATCTTTTTCTTCCGTTTCTCTCTGGATGTTCGAATGGTGTTCTAAAACAAGATCGTCTGAATTGTTAACCGACAATGCTTTTCTGATTACTCCCACATTCTGATCTATAATGGATGTGTAAGGAATAATATAGATTATTCTATCCATTTTATTTAATTCAACATGATTCAGAGCAAATCTGAAGCTGGATAATGTTTTACCGCCACCTGTAGGAACGGACAAAATGTAAGATCCATGTGGTTTATCTGCACTGGAGAAACATTCTTCTGAAATCATGCTCCTGCATTTGTTCAAATCAGTCATTTCAGATTCAGCATTGAAAGTTGAGTCTATGTAGCAATCAAAACGTCTGCATAATTCTTTCCAGTCTGTGGTTTTTTTGCCGTAGCTTCTTACATCTAAACTTTCTTGATTATAAAATCTCTCTGTGTCCAATCTGTCTGCATCAATAAGGCAGCTTAATAAGTACCTGGCAGTAAGGCCTAGGTAAAATTTTGATGATTCGGAAGAATGTACTGAATCTCGGATTTTGGTCAATATGCAGTTTACTTCAGACTGAATGTCTTCAGACAAAAGTATCTCTTTTATGTGATGCAGGAAGTCTGCATCAATACTGTTCAGAATCTCTGAAAAATGTGTATCATTATGATTCTTTCCTATCCTTTTAGTATATGACTCGTTTCCATCTAAATCCAGCATATTTATCATACCGGTATGATGACAGGTGATTGATACTGTCAGAAACTGTTCGATATAACGATAAATGTTTGAATTTGTCATTCCTTCAGTTTCAAGAATGTATAAAAGAATCTGTGCTCCTGCTGTAGAATGATCAATAATCGAACTGTCATCCAAATATTGATCTTTACTAATTAATGAATTTTCATACAAAATGCGGTTGTAAAACCTGATTGACAATTTACCCACGTCATGCATTAATCCAGCTAATTTTCCAAGAGTTTGAAGATTTATTTTAGAAGCAAAGATCTCAGATAAACAAGAAGTGCCCTCTAAGTGTTCATACACAGTTTGAATTGTCTCATTGTTTAGTACATGAGCAACACCTAGGTGAATTGGAGGCAGATCTGCGTTTATTGGAGTTTCATTTTTCACAATTACTAATAGAACCGATAGTATAAATAAGTTTTTAAAACATATTGAGAGATTATATCTATGTGAATTGATAAGTTACAATTAATTACATGTTAAATAGATCATGATGTGGGACTCATCCACAACATCATAATCATTAAGTGAGTATAATTTAATCAAATTGTGCGTATTCCCCATTTGAAATTATTAGATCCTGCACCAATCTCAAAATGGTATTTTACAATGCCAAGATCCACCTTAGAATATGGCCCTCCCATTGACTCTGCATTTACTGAATCACCTGAAAGAGTAAAACGGAACTTTTGCTGGTTTATTGCAGTTGGAGCCAACATAGCTGCTTCCATACCTTTGATGAACCATTCCGGCGTATCATCATTGTATACTTTGCATAGGGCATCCATAGATCTGCTTTTGTGGGCAACCCCTTGAGTTGCACCATATCCAAGAGAGATTACACAAAGCAGTTTTTCTCCTTTATTTATTGAACACTTGCTCTTTCGTTTGCTATAGGTCAGTGCTACCCAGCAGGTATTCAACCCTAGCTGTTGTGCTTTTAAAACAATGCGCTCCCCATAGTATCCAACCTTTTCATCCAAATCCTCTCCTTTTTTCCCAACCATGCAGATGTAATTTCTCACATTAGTGAATTTTCCATAATGAGCTTTGAAACCACTGAAAGCTTCCATGTCATTTGTGATTAATTGGATATGCAGTCCACTTTCTTGATTACATGTTTCAATTTCAGTTTGGAGTTCTAAGATTGATTCATCATCAATTAGTTTATCAATATAACTCCTTACTGAGTGTCTATTCTCAATTGCTTCAATAAGTTTCATAATTTGCACCCTGTTGAGATAATGAATGTTAAGCATATACAAAATACATTTTTAAGAAAGTGTAGTTTGAAACTTTGTAAAACACATAAATTAATAATATGTAACCTTCTTATGAAGGTGTGGATTGAAATTCAGCGTCTGACACGCTGTATTGAAATGTACAAGTCACCTTCTTATGAAGGTGTGGATTGAAACATACTATCGGTGCTATGAACTATCACACCATACTTTCCTATGAAAGTGTGGTTGAACCATATTTTTCAATGCATAGTCATCCTAGGATTCCAGTCACCTTCTTACGAAGGTGTGGATTGAAACAAGAATGACTCAGGGAGCATGTATCAATGAGATGCATCACCTTCTTACGAAGGTGTGGATTTAAACCACATTGACTGATACGTAGTTGAGATCTGCCATCGTCACCTTCTTACGAAGGTGTGGATTGAAACCGTGAAGTATGCATAGATGTCTTTAGCGACCTCGGTCACCTTCTTACGAAGGTGTGGATTGAAACCACAGAGGACATTATACATGTCTTCTCCGATCTGGGTCACCTTCTTACGAAGGTGTGGATTGGAACTTACGAAGGCTATATTGAACAGGAATTTGCAGATTAAGAAAAATAAAGATTATTGGGTGAAGTAAGCTTCGACTCCTTCACCAATCTTTCCTATTCTCACGAATCCAAACCTTTCAAACTGAACTACCTTGTCAAGATCGTCAGATTTAATATTCTCGCAGACTCCTTTCTTTACTGTTCCGTCGGGCATGAGAATCTCACATGCTTTTCCGTCTATCGGAGCCCAATGGGATATTTTTACCCCTTCTTTCAGCACGCTGTGATCTGTTCCTGTATAAACAGCTTCATCATTCTCCCATTTCAGGTTGCACAGATCTTTGAGTCTCACAGTCCCTCTTTCTTTGAAACCTTTCAAATCCTCAGGAGTCATGTAAACTTTTACTGGAGAAGACATCGCAGATTCTCTCGCACCTCTTTCTGGATGATCGGGATGCAGCGGAGCGCATTCTTTCAGTGACTCAACGCCTTTAATCTCTACAACCTCTGGATTTTCAACAAAGAAGTAACGGTCAGTAATAGGATCTAAAATCTGTCTGTTGAATGCATAGAGATTGTCCCAGGAGAATTCTATGTCAACATCTTTCATACCGACGTCAAGCCAGTAATTACGTATGGCCTCTGACTGAATTCCTCTTTTGGCAATTGCCCTCACAGTGCCGAGTCTGACATCGTCCCAGCCTGTGTATTCTCCATTTTTAATTCCTGTGCCGACTGTGGAAGTCTTTAGAATTGAATCAGGAATCTTCACGAAACCATAATGGTGATACCAGGGCTTCTTCCAGCCGAAGTATTTGAAGATATATTCCTGTCTGATTGTATTGTTAAGATGATCTTTTCCTCTGATGACATGAGTCAGGCCTAAGAGATGATCATCCACCGCCACTGACAAATTCATCATCGGGTACACTACATACCTTGTGCCTGTACGCGGATGGACAGCGGTATCGTTAATTCTCAGACCTACAAAGTCTCTGACAGCTGGGTTAGGATGATCTAAATCAGTTTTGACTACTAAAACAGCTTCTCCCTCTCCAAAACCGTGGGCAAGCATCTTGTCAAACAGTTCATGAGCTTCTTCAGGGGTCTGTGAACGGCATGGACATGCTTTCTTGCTTTCTTTCAGCTTTCTCCAGGAATCTGCTTCACAAGTACAGACATACGCCTGCCCCATGTCGATAAGCTTCCTTGCAATGTCATAGTAGATCTCGAAACGGTCGCTCTGAATGATGGTTTCATCAACGTGAACGCCAAGCCATTTTAAGTCTTCAGGAATCATCTTGTAAGCATCTGGATCGATCTTTTCCGGATTGGTGTCTTCCAGGCGGTTGATGTATTTCCCTTTGTATTTCTTGACATAATAATCGTTGATAATGGCGACTCTGGTATGCCCGATATGTAAGGGACCGGAAGGTCCTGGAGCCATACGCATGACCACGCCGTTTTCTGTGTCTGGTAAATCAATCATAACGTCTTTCTTCTCGCTTTTGCTCTTTTTGAGAAGATCTGGATTGATGCTTTCTGTCTCAGCGACTATGTCATCAAAATTCATTCCGCAGAGTTCAGCGCAGATTTTTTCCGCTGCAGCTGAAACTTCTTTTGAACGGGAGCGGAGTTCAGGAACTTCCCCCATTACTTTTCCAACAACTGCTTTCGGATTCGCGCTGCCTTTATGCAGTGCCGCGTTCTGCAATGCATATTTCCTCACGATTTCTCTTAAATCTGCGGACATTGAAGTCTCTGTAGCGCGGTCCTATTCTTATCTTTTATGTATGAGACCTCCGCAATTGTTATTATCATACATTGCATCTACAGTCTTATGGCATTTAGAGATCTCTTGGCGCAGATGAGCAATACTCGCAAGATCGAAGAAGACGTATCGTTAGAGTATGAAGTTTCCAGAATCTTGTCTCAAGATCAAGAACGCCCTGTATTCTTTGAAAACTTGTCTGGAATGAAGGCTGTAGGAAACGTCTGGAGTGACAGGGGAAGAATATCTGAAACACTGGGGACTACTAATGAAAATTTAGTGCGCTATATTCTTGATGCCATGGCTTCTCCTCAAGATACTACGCTGGCTTCTGACGTTCCATTCAGGGATCAGGTGCTGACAGAATTCGATCTTACGAAGCTTCCGATTCCGAAGTATTTTCCCAATGATGCAGGAAGGTATATCACTTCTGCAGTAGCGGTGGCTGAATTTGAAGGAAAAAGGAACGTATCATTCCACAGGATGATGCTTTACGATAAAACATCATTCGCTTTGAGACTGGTACCAAGGCATCTTTATACAATGTGGAAAAAAGCTCAGGCGAAAGGAGAAGATCTGCCGGTAGCCTTTTCGATGGGGTTATCTCCATCTGTTCTTCTTGCCGCTGCCACTTCAACAGACTACATGGCTGATGAGATGAATATTGCATCAGCCTTAGAGAAAAAAGCTACAGGCAAACAGCTTGCTCTTGCTGAACTCGACAATGGTCTGAAAGTTCCTGCTGAAGCTGAAATAGTCTTTGAGGGCCGCATAACATCTGAGATGGTTGAGGAAGGACCATTTATGGACATCACCGGTACATATGATTCCATCAGACCGGCTCCAATATTCAAAGTTGATAGATTATATATGAGAAACAATCCGATTTTCCATCTTCTTCTTCCTGGAGGCTATGAACACTACATGCTCATGGGTCTGCCGAGAGAGCCGATAATCTACCGTACCGTGAATCAGGTCGTGCCGAATGTGCATGCCGTACGCCTTACTGAAGGGGGATGCTGCTGGCTTCATGGAGTCGTCTCCATCACTAAAAACAAAGAAGGAGACGGAATGAATGCGGCAATGGCTGCCTTTTCCGGCCATCCGTCTATGAAAAAAGTAACGGTTGTCGATGCAGACATTGATATCTTTAACGACAGGGACGTTGAATGGGCAGAAGCTACTAGATTCCAGGCTTCAAGATCTCTTCTAGTAGTGAATAATGCTGCCGGCTCTTCATTAGATCCCAGTGCTCACGGCACCACATCTAAAGTTGCAATTGATGCCACAAAACCATTTGGTGAAAAAGGATACGACCGGGCTGTTCTTTGAACAGTCTTTTAAATCATACCATTTTCTCAATCCACCCTTCGTAAGAAGGTGACTACACAGGAGGTATGCAAGACGCTTGATGTCAAAGTTTCAATCCACACCTTCGTAAGAAGGTGACTACCAGTGAAAATAGTTAACAAGATGTTAGAAGATTTATCATTTAAGATTTAATACTATATTTTATACAAATTGATTATTGTTTACAGCCGATTTACAATAATCATATGTAGAGCATTATTGATATTAATTCGATTGAAGATTTAAGCATCCTATGATAATTTACATATAATTTAATTTTTATGTACTTAGATATATGGATGATGACATTGAAGATTACATAGACATATCCGGAATACAACATTTCTGCTTTTGTAGAAGACAATGGGCATTGATCTATCTTGAAAAACAATGGGAAGAAAATTCATACACTGTTGAAGGTCACATCATGCATGAAAAATGTCATGATGAACAATTGATTGAAAAACGTGGAAATCTGCTAATTTGCAGAGGAATGATGGTACATTCTAACAATCTTAAAGTAAAAGGCATATGTGACGTTGTGGAATTTCAAAAGAATCCTGATGGTGTAAAGATATATGGAAAAGATGATTTGTGGAAACCTATACCTATTGAATATAAAAAAGGAAAACCTAAACTACATAACGCAGATAGATTGCAGTTATGTGCTCAGGCAATTTGTATTGAAGAGATGTTGTGTTGCAATATAGATTTTGGATATATTTATTATGGCGAGATTAAACGACGAGAAAAAATAATGCTGGATTCAAACTTAAGGTTAGAATTAGCTAAGTTAGTTTCAGAAATGTATGAACTACATAAAAAACACACAACACCAAAAATGCATGAATTTTATGGGTGCAAAGACTGCTCACTTAACAATGTATGTTTACCAAATATCTGTAAAAAATCTGTTTTAAACTATATTGATAGCTTTTTAAGAGATGATTTTGCATGAAACATTTATTAAATACATTATACATAACTAATGAAAAATCATATCTTTCACTAAATGGTGAAAACATAGTAATATCTGAAGAAGATCAGGAAATAGGGAGATTTCCGTTACATACACTTAATTCTATAATCTATTTTGGATATAAAGGAGCTACACCAGCCCTGATAGGAAAATGTGCTAAATACAAAATAAATTTAGCATTTTTTACACCAAATGGAAAATTTTTAGCCAGAGTCGTAGGTAATACATCAGGAAATATTTTTTTAAGAAAAGAACAATATAGAATATCTGATGATGAAAGTCGAAGTTGTAATGTAGCTAGGAACATCATAGCTGCAAAAGTGCATAATAGCAGATGGATTTTAGAACGTGCTGCCAGAGATCATCCATATCGTGTTGATGTGGATTCATTAAAGCACACATCAAACAAGCTTGCAATGAGCATTCCAGACATAATGAAATGTGAAAATTTAAACGATTTGAGAGGTTTTGAGGGGATTGCTGCCAATCTTTACTTTAACGTGCTGGATGATTTGATACTACAAAATAAAAATGAATTTTATATGATTCGCCGTTCAAGAAGACCTCCATTAGATAAGACAAATGCACTTTTATCATTTGTATATACATTGTTATTGCAAGACTATGTTTCTGCATTAGAAGGTGTTGGTCTGGACCCTTATGCAGGATTTTTACATAGGGATCGTGCTGGAAGAGCATCGCTTGCTTTAGACCTAATGGAAGAACTGAGAAGTGTATATGCAGACCGTTTTGTAATATCACTGATAAATAACAGAACAATAAAACCTGATGATTTAATTGTTAAAGAAAATGGGGCCGTAATCCTTACAAACGATGGCCGCAAGATTCTATTCAAGTCTTGGCAGTTGAAAAAGAAAGAAGAATTAACCCATCCATTTTTACAAGAAAAAATAACTTGGGGGCTAGTTCCTCACACGCAATCATTATTGTTATCTAGATATGTCAGAGGAGATCTAGATGCATACCCTCCGTTTTTCTGGAAGTGATTGGATGTTAGTTGTAATTACATATGATGTGAATACAGAAGATTCTAATGGAAAAAGACGGCTTAGACAAGTATCAAAAATGTGTGTAAATTATGGACAAAGAGTACAAAATTCTGTTTTTGAGTGCATTTTAGACCATTCTCAGCAAAAAGAGTTAAAACACAAATTAAGTTTAATAATTGATCCTGAAAAAGACAGCTTAAGATTTTATTATCTAGGAAATAATTATAAAGACAGAGTGGATCATATCGGAACAAAAAGATCATATGATGCAGAAGGATTGTTAATTATATGAATAAGAATTGATTGGTGCGAACATATAGTGAACATTTAAAGTGCTATACCTTCGCACTAGCATTTATTTTAAAATTTACTTAAGCCAGTATAAATTATCCAATAATATATTCTTTAAATTTAGAATTGATAAATTGTCTAAGAATAATATTTTTATCTAAAATACACAATACTAATTTTACCCAGATCTTAAGATAATATTAAGTGTAGAAATGTTATTTCATATTTTGACAGTCACCTTCTTACGAAGGTGTGGATTGAAACACCGTCTAATAACATATATTTCATACTCTCCCCTCCAACACGTCACCTTCTTACGAAGGTGTGGATTGAAACATCGGGGCGGACACGTATGAGAGACGTCATCCGGTCACCTTCTTACGAAGGTGTGGATTGAAACACACATGCGAGTACCATCTGTGGCTATATAACCACGTCACCTTCTTACGAAGGTGTGGATTGAAACTAATCTCTCAGCGATATAGTCCATCTCATCCTGACTAGTCACCTTCTTACGAAGGTGTGGATTGAAACTTATAATGAATCCAGGGGATAGCACCTTCCTTCAAGAGTCACCTTCTTACGAAGGTGTGGATTGAAACCCTGCTCGAAACAGATAATAGCCTGCCCAAGCGCGTCACCTTCTTACGAAGGTGTGGATTGAAACATTCAAAGGTTCTTAAAATTAATCAAGATTGGATTTGTCACCTTCTTACGAAGGTGTGGATTGAAACTTTGAGTTCATCCCATGAGTCAAACGTCTCATCAATTTGTCACCTTCTTACGAAGGTGTGGATTGAAACCACTCGTCTTTGGTCAATGTGTCCAGGAGATCTAAGTCACCTTCTTACGAAGGTGTGGATTGAAACAATTTGACGTTTAATGGTGTTGTCGAAGTATCTACCCTGTCACCTTCTTACGAAGGTGTGGATTGAAACTTCACGGCCTATAAATATGCCAAGCTCGGACCAGTTGTCACCTTCTTACGAAGGTGTGGATTGAAACTCTGTCAGGCAGATGTGAACCGTCAATACGTACCAGTCACCTTCTTACGAAGGTGTGGATTGAAACCTCCAAGTCTGCCGAATCAAGCATGGAAATGACCTGTCACCTTCTTACGAAGGTGTGGATTGAAACTACTAATTTAGTTCCGACTATCAATGCCACCACAGAGTCACCTTCTTACGAAGGTGTGGATTGAAACCTCACGAATAGCATCAGCAATTTCAGAAGTTGCCGTCACCTTCTTACGAAGGTGTGGATTGAAACAATCACTGCTTCCAGCACGTCTAAGGCGACTTCAGTCACCTTCTTACGAAGGTGTGGATTGAAACAGCTCTTCGACGAGTCATACCCCATCGATGAGCAGGTCACCTTCTTACGAAGGTGTGGATTGAAACTTTAGGACATGCATCGCCTGAAACAACTTTTGGAGTCACCTTCTTACGAAGGTGTGGATTGAAACTTGTTGTGAGGAGGGTCAGCATATGAGATCTTTCGTCACCTTCTTACGAAGGTGTGGATTGAAACTTAAAATCAGATCGTGAGAGGATGGATAAGATATTGGTCACCTTCTTACGAAGGTGTGGATTGAAACGCCTTCATGACTCCGCATCTGATTAGCCACGAGTGCGGTCACCTTCTTACGAAGGTGTGGATTGAAATCCTTTTTTGATCCAAGTGAATTCTCTTTCTTTGTGGTCACGTCACCTTCTTACGAAGGTGTGGATTGAAACTAGCCGAGAAGGATCAGGAGATTGAGTCTCTGAAGGTCACCTTCTTACGAAGGTGTGGATTGAAACGGAGTTGTTGTGGTTATTCCGGATTTGGTTCTGGTCACCTTCTTACGAAGGTGTGGATTGAAACCATATTGATTGCATCAGTAATGTTCTCTGAGAATTCGTCACCTTCTTACGAAGGTGTGGATTGAAACGACTGTAAGAAGTTTTTAAGTCAAAGGATAGTTTGGTCACCTTCTTACGAAGGTGTGGATTGAAACTTAAAATCAGATCGTGAGAGGATGGATAAGATATTGGTCACCTTCTTACGAAGGTGTGGATTGAAACCCGATTGGATTCTTTGAGACTTTCAATCTCCTGATGTCACCTTCTTACGAAGGTGTGGATTGAAACTCTTCCGAGGTGATCCGATGACCGCTAACGAATCAGTCACCTTCTTACGAAGGTGTGGATTGAAACAAATATGTCCATCCGCCACGATATGCCTTTCGCAAAGTCACCTTCTTACGAAGGTGTGGATTGAAACAAATATGTCCATCCGCCACGATATGCCTTTCGCAAAGTCACCTTCTTACGAAGGTGTGGATTGAAACTCATTAAGTCTTTAAATGTTAAATCAGTGCCATCGTGTCACCTTCTTACGAAGGTGTGGATTGAAACATGTTACAGTTAAAACATTATGTGAAAACTTTAGAGGTCACCTTCTTACGAAGGTGTGGATTGAAACATTGAACAATTTGATATTTACGGAACCGGTATCAAGTCACCTTCTTACGAAGGTGTGGATTGAAACAATTCTACTGCAAAGTTTCTGCCTAATTCAGTAATAGTCACCTTCTTACGAAGGTGTGGATTGAAACCTTCGATTGAGACTATGATATCATTTATGGAAGGAGTCACCTTCTTACGAAGGTGTGGATTGAAACACATGGATAAAGAAGCCGTCAATATTGATGCAGTGTCACCTTCTTACGAAGGTGTGGATTGAAACCTCTTTGCCCAGGGGGCGTCCCTTAAAATCATTCCAAGTCACCTTCTTACGAAGGTGTGGATTGAAACTTCCATTAATTCCTCTATTGTCATATTATGCCGTGTCACCTTCTTACGAAGGTGTGGATTGAAACCTCAGAAATATGATGGAGCTGCACCTAGACTAGTAGATGGTCACCTTCTTACGAAGGTGTGGATTGAAACGGGTCAGATGTTAAACTAAAAGGAGTAAACCCGAATTGGTCACCTTCTTACGAAGGTGTGGATTGAAACTATTGAAACAGGAGATCCTGAAGACCAGCTGCCGTCACCTTCTTACGAAGGTGTGGATTGAAACAACTCTTTCCCTGCCATTGCCGCCGCCGTAACAGCATGTCACCTTCTTACGAATGTGTGGATTGGAACTAACTCTACTTCAGCCTCGTTGTCTGAATATGACGTAGTCACCTTCTTGCGAAGATGTGAGTTAAATATCATGATATGAATTGAAACTATATTGAAGACCTGTGAATCCGCATACTTTAAGTACTCTTAGTTCCGTGAATTCTTATCCTTGGGGAGATATATTTGTCACAAGTTTCCAAGGATATTATAGAAATAAGATTTCACGGCAGGGGAGGCCAGGGAGCAGTCATAGCTTCAGAAATTCTTGCAAAAGCAGCAATCAAAGAAGGCATGTATGCCTCAGCTTTTCCAAGTTTTGGTGTTGAAAGAAGGGGAGCACCGGTCTCAGCATTCTGCAGAATTTCCAGCAAACCCATCTGGACTCATGCAAGCATCTATGAGCCTGATTATGTAGTAATTCTTGATCAGGGCCTGATAAGACTCACAAATGTTCTTCAGGGAATGAAATCAGACGGTACTGCTATAATAAACACTTCAAAAAGCGCTGAAGAATTGGGTTTACCGGAAAACACAATAACATTTGATGCCACCTCAGCAGCGTTAAAATTCGGGTTGGGGAGCCAAACTTCTCCGATAGTCAACACTGCCATATTGGGAGCATTTGCAAAAGTCTGTGATGTCGTGCCTATGAATTCCATTTTAGAGTGCATAAAACAGTCTGTGCCGGCTAAAAGAGAAGAAAATGCTGCAGCTGCAGAATTCGCTTACGGAGTGGTGGCATGAATTACAGAGACCTGCCCAGCATGCCTGTAGCGGCGCAGAGCACTGAGAGCATAACAACCGGCGACTGGAGAACGATCAGACCTGTTTTAAACAAAGACCTGTGCGACAGATGCTACCACTGCTGGGCATTCTGCCCTGATGTCAGCGTCATCGTCGAAGAAGAAGGATCGTTTCCCAAAGTAGATCTGAACCATTGCAAAGGCTGCGGCATTTGTTCCACTGAATGTTCCAAGCAGGCAATCACTATGGTGAGGGAAGATTTATGATCGAAGCTTCAACGGGAAACTACGCTGCGGCACAGGCGGCAAGGCTGGCTAAAGCTGATGTGGTAGCGGTTTACCCCATCACCCCTCAGACGACGATCTCAGAATACGTCGCCTCGATGGTTCAGAAAGGAGAGATGAACGCGGAGTTCCTGCTCATGGAAAGCGAACACTCTGCAATGTCTGCATTGATTGGAGCATCAACTATAGGAGCAAGAACTTTCACCGCTACATCCTCGCATGGTCTGGCCTTAATGCATGAAATGCTGATGTGGGCTGTAGGCGCAAGAACTCCCATTGTAATGCCTGTAGCTGCCAGGGCAATCGGAGGACCTTGGAACATCTGGGGAGACCATCAGGATGCCATATCTGAAAGGGACACGGGGTGGCTGCAGTTCTTCTGTGAAAATAATCAGGAAGTTTTAGACACCATACTTATGGCTTACAGGGTTGCAGAAGACAGGAATGTAATGCTTCCTGCCATGGTGGTAGAAGACGGTTTTGTTCTGTCACATACAGTAGAGAGAATTGATATTCCAGACCAGGAAGAAGTAGATGCATATCTCCCAAAATACAGCCCAGAATTCTTTGCTGACACAGAAAACCCGATGAGATTCGGCGGTCTAGTCACTCCAGATTTGTGGACAGAATTCAGATACCGCATAGCTGAGTCTCATGAAATCTCGAGAGAAAAACTGAAAGCTGCAGAGAAAGACTTTGAAAAAGTCTTCGGAAGAAGCTACGGAAGTCCGGTAGAAACATACCGCTGTGAAGATGCTGATGCAGTGCTGATAGCCGCCGGCGCAGTGGCGGGAACAGCAAAGGAAGTGGCAGATCAGCTTAGAATGCAGGGAAAGAAAGTAGGGGTGGCGAGGATCCGCGTATTCAGGCCGTTTCCCTCTGAAGAGATAAGAAAGCTTGTCTCATCTGTGCCGTCAGTAGGAGTTCTGGATAAAAGCTACACTTTCGGAGACGGAGGTGCCATGTTCAATGAAGTCAGATCTGCAGCAGGAACTCTGGAGATAGGAAGTTATATAGCCGGGCTCGGAGGAAGAGATGTGCCTCCTAAGGTCCTGATTAAAATTTTTAACAACATTTTAGAGAAAAACAGAGGAACCGTCTGGGCGGACCTCAAAGGAGGAGATTTTGATGACTGATTTTCAATTCCCGTTGCCTAAAGAAGAATACATGTATCCAGGACATTCTGCATGCCCTGGCTGCGGAGAGCCCATATCGATGAGGATGCTGCTCAAAGCATTGGGACCGGATACGATAATGAACGTCCCGGCAGGATGCTGTGCCGTAATTCCCGGAGTCTGGCCTACATACTCGTTAAAAATACCGCTGATAGACCATGCCTTTGAGTGCACCGGAGCAGTCTCTTCAGGAATAAGGGCTGCTTTGGATCACTTCGGAAAAGAAGACGTTACTGTGGTAGGGTGGGCAGGAGACGGAGGCACGGCAGATATAGGTCTGCAGTCCCTCTCAGGTGCAGTGGACAGAGGCACTGACATGCTGTACATAATGTATGACAATGAAGCATACATGAATACTGGAAACCAGTGCAGTTCCGCCACGCCCTGCGGAGCTAATACTACCACAACACCAGGCGGAAAGAGTCATCAGAGGACGAAAAAAGATGTTATGAAGATGATGATTGCTAACGGCATAGTCTACGGGGCATCCCTCAATCCTGCGTTTCCTGAAGATTTTATGGAGAAAGTCGTAACCGCCAAAGGCATCAGGGGACCTAAATTTCTGCACATCCTTTCACCGTGCCCTTCAGGCTGGAAATTTGACCCTCGGAATACGATCAAAATTGCAAGGCTTGCTACAGAAACAGGAGTGTTCCCGCTTTACGAATATCGCAATGGAGAGACAATTTTTACCAAAGACCTTAAAAATAGGAAGCCGCTTGAAGAGTATCTCCGCCTCCAGGGGCGTTTCAAACATCTGTCTCAGGCCGATGTAGAAGGAATGCAGAGAGTTCTTGATGAAAGCATTCAGAAACTTCTGAAGGAGGAGTAGAAGGTGACTGGTTGGAAAAACTGCTTGCGGACAGCGGGAGAATCCTCCTGCTTGGTAATGAGGCTATAGCACGGGGTTTAATAGAAGCCGGATGCGGGGTGGCTGCCACATATCCAGGGACTCCTTCCTCTGAAATCGGGGGAGTTCTGGATGATGTAGCTGACAAGGTTGGTATGTACTTTGAGTACTCAGTCAACGAAATAGTAGCGATGGAAGTCGCAGCTGCGGCTGCAGTCTCCGGCGTAAGATCGTTCGCTTTCATGAAGCATGTAGGTCTGAATGTAGCATCTGATGCTTTCATGACCCTGTCATATGTTGGAGTAAGGGCAGGCATGGTTATTCTGACCGCAGACGATCCTTCAATTCATTCTTCCCAGAGCGAGCAGGATAACAGATACTATGCAAAATTCGGCTTAGTCCCGATGCTGGAGCCGACGACTCCTGCTGAATGCAAAGATATGATTATTGAAGCCTTCAAACTTTCTGAGAAACTGCACAGTCCTGTGCTGGTGAGAACTACTACAAGAGTGAATCATGCCAGAGGGGCAGTGAATCTCAGCAGGCCTAAAAAGATGCAGAAAAAGGGAGTGTTTGAAAAAGATCCTGCCCACCTTGTAACAGTGCCGGCAAATGCCAGAAGAGACAGGATTGACCAGTTGGAAAGGATAAAGAAAGCACAGGAGCTGTCGGAAATATCTCCATTAAACTATATCACCGGCAGCGGTTCTGACGGCATTATCACCAGCGGTGTGTCATACACTTATGCAGCTGAATACATTGAAAACGCCGAAATTCTGAAACTGGGCTTCAGTTACCCGCTTCCAGAAGAAAAAGTCAAAAAGTTCCTGCAGAGAAAGAGCAGAGTGGTTGTCATCGAAGAGCTGGAACCTGTCATCGAAGACGAGGTCAGAAGAATAGCTCAACAGAACGGCATCAGGACAGAAATCATAGGAAAAAGAACAGGCCACCTGCCGAGAGCCTATGAGTATACTCCAGACACTCTTAAAGCCCTGTCGGGAATATTAAAGATCAAGGAAGGCGCTCAGCCCCTTTCATCAGAGATCAAGCTTCCTTCAAGGCCTCCGGTCCTTTGCGCTGGCTGCCCTCACCGCTCTACATTCTATGCCACAAAGAAGGCTGTAGGAAAAGAAGGCGCCATTTACTGTACTGACATTGGATGCTACACATTGGGAGTGCAGCCGCCGATGAACTGCGCTGACATTACCCTCTGCATGGGTTCCTCCATAGGAACCGCAGGAGGATTTTCAGAGGCTACAGATCAAAAGGCAGTAGCATTCATAGGCGACTCAACATTCTTTCACGGCGGAATACCGGGACTGATCAATGCCGGTTATAACAAACACAATAATCTGGTTCTTATAATTCTTGACAACAGAACTACCGCCATGACCGGTCACCAGCCCAACCCTGGAACCGGCAGAGACTACGGCGGAATTGAAAGTCCTCCCCTGAAGATTGAACCTCTGGTAAGAGCATGCGGAATTGAATTTGTCAAGACTGTAGACCCATATGATCTGGTAGCTATAGAACAGGCTGTCAGAGAAGCTTTGGACTTTAACGGCCCGGCAGTAATTGTAAGTGAACACGCCTGCCCTCTGCTGAGGAAAAAAGAAGGGAAACTGGAAAAGAAACTGTATGAGGTTGATAGGGAGAAATGCATCGGCTGTAAGATCTGCCTGAGCAAATTCTCATGCCCCGCGCTGAGCGTTGACAACGGAAAGCCTTTGATTGACAGGACTTCCTGCATAGGCTGCGGTGGATGTGCTCAAGTCTGTCCTCAGAATGCAATAGAGGTGAAACAATGAAATACGGAATCCAGCTGGTAGGAGTAGGAGGACAGGGTGTGCTTCTGGCCTCAACCGTTTTAGGCAGTGCTGCTGTCTCGGAAGATATGGATGCCGCCATGTCTGAAGTTCACGGAATGGCCCAGAGAGGAGGAAGCGTTCAGTGCACCGTGCGCATCGGCCAAGATGTATTGAGTCCTCTGTTGTCCCAAGGAGAAGCAAACGTCCTTCTGGGATTCGAACCTGCTGAAACATGCAGAAATCTGGTTTATGCCAATAAAGACACCTATGTTATCACAAATACTGTTCCGGTAGTGCCTGTCACTGTTTCTTCCGGTTTAGAGGAGTATCCTGCTGTAGATGACATCATTAAAGCAGTAAAAAGCAGCGGAGTGGCTAAGCTGATAGCGTTAGACGCTGCCAGCATGGCCAAGGAAGCGGGCAATGCAATAGCTGCAAACTCTGTTCTGATAGGTGCCATGTCTGCAGTGCCGGGATTTCCTCTTTCTAAAGAAAAGATGCTCAGCATACTTTTAGAAAGGGTGCCGGCAAAGGCTAAAGATGTTAACCAGAAAGCATTTGAAATGGGGTATGAGGCAGCACTTAAATGCCTCTCGCCTCAGTAATTAATCTTTTCAGATTGGCAGCTGCTGCAGATACATCTTCCTGCGACACCACTGCAGAGATCACGGCAACTCCATCAGCACCTGCCGTTATCACTTCTTTTACATTATTTTCATTAATTCCTCCTATTGCAAGGACTGGAACTGAAACAGATTGTTTCATTTTTTTGAGCTCTTCAATGCCCTTGCCGTGACCTGCATCATCTTTAGAGGATGTGTCGAATATGGGACTGAGGGCAATATAGTCTGCTCCCTCTTCCTGAGCTTTTAAAGCCTCTTCCACTTTGCCGGCTGACACTCCGATTATGAATTCTGAAGGAACAAATTTTCTGATGGCTGCTGCAGGAATGTCCCCCTGCCCGACATGAACTCCGTCAGCTTTTGCCGCAAGCGCTATGTCTACCCTGTCATTGACAATGAAAACGGCACCGTGCTGCCTGCAGATTTCTGATATCTCCAGGGCGGTTTCATACAGCTGCCTGCTCTCCATGTGCTTGTCTCTAAGCTGGATTGCATCAGCACCTCCTTCCACTGCTAGGCGGGCTAACTCAATATGGCTTTTTCCGCATGAAAGTGCTTCATCAGTCAGAACGTAAAGCGAATAGTCTCTCATATCCTCTCTACCTTGGCTTCAGCTGCAAGATCTTCAGGTGCCAGAGCTGAAACTTTATCAAAGAGCTTTGTTCTGAATGAATAAGGTCCGAATGACTTGTCAGCGGCTGCTCTTTCTCCGGCGATACCGAATGCCGCCGCTGCAGCTACTGAAGCTGTAAGCATGTCTGAAGCTACGGCACTGAATGAGCCGGTTATAGATGAAAGCATGCAGCCTGTTCCAGAAACTTTATCCATCCACTCATGTCCGTTTGATACTCTGTATGAGGTTATGCCGTCAGTGGCGATGTCGTCTTTTCCTGTTGCCACCACAACTGCTCCAGTTTCCCTTGCTAAAGTTTTGCACACTGATGCCAGATCATCTGCAGCATCGCATGAGTCCACGCCCTTGACGACTCCTCCGGCTCCAGCCAGGACTGAAATTTCACCGGCATTGCCTTTGATTATCGAAGGACTGATTCTTTCAATGAGTGTTTGAGCGGTTTTGGTTCTGTATGAGGTAGCTCCTGCACCCACTGGATCAAGAATTACAGGAATCGCCTTTTCACGGGCAACTTTGCCTGCAAGGAGCATGGATTCCACAGTTCTGCTGTTCAGCGTCCCAATGTTAAGCACTAAGGCTCCGGCCATTGAAGTCATCTCTTCAATTTCCTCAATTGCATCAGCCATTACCGGAGAAGCACCAATGCACAATGTAATGTTGGCACAGTCATTTACAGTAACATAGTTCGTTATATGGTGAACCAAAGGACGGTTGCTTCTCAGTGCGGCAAAAAGCTCTTTTAAACTGTTGTTATCCATGCTAATCACTCTCACGCAATGCAGAAGATAAATATCATATTTACTCAAAAAATAAAACAATAAATAATGGTAAAATTCAGGATAGGAATCCTGAATGATAATGGTTTAACCAGATCAAGCCGGGCTGATGCCAGTTATCTTGATGATTATAGGATCTTTGTCGAGATGGACTGTGTATGTGTTAGAACCATCTTTAGGTTCCAAGGGGACATTACTGTCATCAACATACAGTACAGGTGTGCCTGTGTATCCGTCATTAACAGTTATCGTGAAGGTGTAGTCGCTGTGGGTGTGTACCTTTTCCACAGATCCATTTATGACATTACCATCAGCATCAGTTATGGTGCAGCCTTCAGTACCTTCGAAGGTAATGCTGTCTTTAATGTTATCTGCCCCTGCGACTGCTACAGCGCCCAAAATCACGATAGGGACAAGGATGACTACTAGAACTAGGAGTACATCTTTTTTCTTCATTGGATGGCGGATATATGGACAGAATATATAACAGTAATGGAAAAGAAATAGAAAACAATAGATTATGTGATCGATAATCAATCGTGAAAAAGCCGTTTTTAAAGATTTCGTAGTACTTCTTTAAATAGTTAATGTTCTATAGGCTGATTTACACATGCTTCGGTATGTGTAGAACACAATAGGTAATTTAAATGTACGAGAGAAGAGGCGGATATAGGCGCGACGAGCCCCGTGAAATGCATACAGCAACATGCTCTGACTGTGGAGCAGAAACCCAGGTTCCCTTTAAACCGACCGAAGGAAGGCCGGTATACTGCAGGGAGTGCTTCCAAAAGCACAGGCCACCGCGCAACGATAGGAGATATTAAACGTCTCTTAGACCTCAAACCCTTTCTTTAAACTTCTTAATGGTTTCGCTGAGTTTCGGATATTAATTTGATAGGATGCAAACCAATTTTTTTATAAATCTAATTTGTGTAAAAATCCCAAGTTTTATGTTTTTTAAATTGTTGTAAGTATCAATGGATAAGACTGTAAGTTTCTGTGGCGTTGTCTGTTCCGAGTGTGAATACTATCCGAATGATTGCAAAGGTTGTACTGGTGTAGAAGGCAGACCATTCTGGATTCAATATGTAGAACAAGATATATGCAAGATTTACGATTGCTGCGCCAATAAGAAAAAAATTGCACACTGTGGAAAATGCAGTGAACTACCATGCAACTACTATTTTGACACTGTTGATCCTAATCTGACTGAAAAAGAAAGAAATGAAGGCCTAAAAAAACAAATTGAAATGCTGAAATCACTTGAATGATTGTCTGCACTAATTTATCAAAAAGCATAACGTCAGTTTGTCAAAGATAAATGATGGAATGTTGAGAACTTCAGAATGATGCACTAACTGCAAGACTTACAGAGACGCCATCTGATAATGAGTTAACAAATACTCAATGTAAAGATGTTCTCTACATTCTTCATTCATTGAATTCATCTGAGAATTGAGTAGTATCATACAATAGTTACAATTACAAAGGTGTGGATTGAAACTGCTCGTGTAGGAAAATCACGGTCATACAAAGAAGTCACCTTCTTACGAAGGTGTGGATTGAAACTCCTTTCCTTCTGCTGCGGTACCTGATATGACACCGTCACCTTCTTATGAAGGTGTATGCTGAAATTGTGTGTATCTTATCAAAGATATTCTGCAATTATTGCAACCGAAAATAATATTAAGTGTCAAAATTAAAATTATTACTTATTTTAAAAATATCTGATTAGATACACTAACTATGAAATGAAATAAAGTCCTAAAATGCAAAAATAGAAAAATGATTCTAATCTCTAGAATCAGTCATTACTTATCTGTATTAATTTTTATTTTCAACAATCTGGATTTCAATTCCATTTGGATCTTTTATGAAGAAACAGTATGTGTCTTTTCCCAGTGTAAGAGGACCTTTGAGAATTTCTACATTGTTGTTTTTCACTTGTTGGAGCATTATTTCCAGATCGTCTACAGCAAAGCCTATGCTTATTTTTTCATCAGATATTGGTGCAGGTTTACCTTCATCATGTATCAATTCAATTTCTGCTCCTTCATCTCCTTTGAAAAATGCAATGGTTCTATCAGGCATCGGGTTGAATGTCTTATCTAATTCTAATCCTAATACATCCCCATAAAATCTCTTAGATTGTTCCATATCATTCACACGTATTGTACACCAGCATACTTTCATGCTAATACCTCCCGCATATAATTGATAATCACAGAGATATAAACTGCACTTGTTATTAACCTTTTTAACTAATACTGCTTAGATCCCCATATTATTTTCTAAATTAGTTTAAATATGATTTCTGAGAAGAAATCATTCCTCAGAAATATGCTTTATGAACTTTGCTGGATTTCCGCCTACAACTGTATCTGCAGGAACATCTTTTGTAACGACTGAACCGGCTGCTATGATTGCATTTTTACCTACAGTAACACCAGGCAGAACTATCGCACATGCACCTATCCATGCATTCTCACAAACCCTAATTGGTTTAGAAATTGTAGATCTTCTGTCAGCTGGATTAAATGCGTGATTAGTAGTAATCAAGTTTACATTTGGGCCAAGCAACACATGGTCTTCCAAAGTTATACCGCCACGGCCTATGAATGTACACGCGGTATTGATGAACACATCTTTACCAAGGCGGATATTTTTACCAAAGTCCGTATAAAAAGGCTGACATATGACTGTTGTTTCATCTACCACAGATCCTGTCAGTTCGGAAAACAACTGCCTGATCTCATCCTCGTCGTGATATTCTGTATTTATTTTAGCAGTTATGCGCTGAGCTTCTTTAATTAAGCTATATATCAAGTGATAGTCTGGATCTTTGATTGATATGATCTCTCCAGACCGATCTCTGTCAAATATGTCTGACATCTAAAATACTAAATTCTCAATAAGTATAGATTGATTTGCATACAACGTTGATTTAATAGAATACTGTCAACAAAAATGTGAAGGATTTAATGATCCAACTAAAGATAGAGTAGTAATTAGACTAAGGTATATAGGGAAGTGTACAATAACACATACGATAACAATGGATTCTGGAAAAAAGATCCTAATAGTCGTTATGGATGGACTTGGAGATCGAGCTGTGAAGGAGCTGGATTATAAGACACCCCTTCAATATGCAAACACACCAAATCTTGACTGGTTCGCTAAAAACGGATCTACTGGGATTATGGATACAATAGGACCCGGCATAAGGCCTGGATCTGATACTTCTCACTTAGCTATTTTAGGATATGATCCTTTCAAAGTATACACTGGCCGCGGCCCCTTTGAAGCTGCCGGCGTAGGACTTGTAGGACAGAGCGGAGATGTAGCATTCAGATGTAATTTTGCTACAGTAGACAGCAGTATGAATGTAACCGACCGCAGAGCCGGACGTATTAAAGAGCCGGATACAACTGAACTCGTGAAAGCCTTGAAAGGTTTGAAGATCGGGGATGTGGAGTGCATTGTAAAAGAGGCTACAGAACACCGTGCAGTACTCCTTCTGCGCGGAGAAGGATTGAGCCCACATGTTTCAGATGCTGATCCTCATGATCTTGCAAAAGTAGGAATTTCCAGAGCTACACAGGAAGGAGCAGAGAAAACAGCTAGAGCTGTAAATGAGTTCGTAAAGAAATCATATGAGATTCTCAACAATCATCCCATAAACATCAAAAGAAAAATGGAAGGAAAACTTCCTGCAAACATACTTCTGCCGAGAGGAGCAGGAATGTTTCCAGACATTGAACCGTTTGAAAAGAAATACGGCATGACTGGATCGTGTGTTGCAGGTGTATCATTGATAAGAGGAATCGGCAGGATCTGCGGACTTGAGATCGTTGAACCTTCTCTCTGCACCGGTGGTCTTTCCACCAACATGGAAGCAAAGGCCAAGGCAGCCCTTGACGAGCTGGAAAAGAAAGATTTTGTGTTGATGAATGTCAAAGCCTCTGATATCAGCTCTCATGACGGAGCGGCAATGAAAAAAGTCGAAGTCGTTGAGCGCCTTGACAAAATGGCTGGATATCTCAGAGAGAATCTCCCGCCTGAAACCATAGTGGTGTTCACTGCAGACCACTGCACTCCAGTAGAAAGAATGGATCATTCTGGAGACCCGGTGCCGCTGTGCATCTACTCAGAAAACAGCCTGAAAGATGAGGCTACAGAATTCAATGAGGTTTCATGCACCCGCGGCTGTCTAGGAAGGGTGCTGGGAAAGAATCTGATGTCTATTCTCATAGACAAAGCAGACCGCTCAGAAAAGTTCGGAGCGTAAACGTTTAGGATTTCAAGCCGCGGAGGTAATGCCCCGCGGTTATTGAACCACATCTCTTTTTTAATTTATCTTTAGCATTAATATCTCTTTGTTTGAAAGCTTTAGCAACAGCTGCTGCTAAATCAGGCTGTCTGTATCTCATATCTAAACCGTATGAGTCTATTCCCATCGTATCAATTTCATCCAGAAAATCAAGCAGGAATAAATCAGAAGAATTCATGATGTGAGCCCAGCCGTATGGGTCCCTTACAACAGGAAATCTCTTACCCAGACCGTCCACTAAATTTCCTTCCCTCAGGCTGGGATCTTTAGTAACCATCATTTCAACCCTGCCAAAAACCATGACTTCCAGTTTTCCTTTGTAATGAGACGTAAGATTTTTCAAATCTTCTTTGGACAGTTCAATTGACGTTGTGTATTGATAGAGATCAGGAATTGTATATGAATTGAAAAAATTCATGAAATAAGATCCATACATCCTGTGCCCGATGAAGTGGTATGCCTGCCCGGGTGAGTTTACCATTACAGGTCCAGAAGCATCTGGAATTATCGAAGTGACACGCGGAAGCACTGTCACCATTTCGATATCGCCGCAGATGTCACGGGCTTCTTCCGTATTCGGTGCATCATAATAAATGCGGTCAGAATAAGGAAGCACAGCTTTGAGAGATTTTATATCTGACACGTAGCAGGAAAGCTTGCATTCTTTTTTCCTCCTGTTTGCTGTTTTAACCGGTATGTCAACCCATCTTCTTTTTGCAGTCGTGTAACGAATATCCATTGAGATGAGTTTCTCAATCTCGCTGAAATCCCTGTCTTTTGTTTTATATGCGTCGTATTCACCCATTTCCAAACGAAACGGGGAAGTAAATTTTGATGTGCCATTTCTAAAATCAAGAGACCTTACTTCGAATCCTCCAACTTTGTCAGATCCGCGGTAGAATGTAATTCCATCTCCAGGTTTCAGCTTGTCTGATTTTACAGACACATTTCTGCCTTCCACTGAGGCTTTTCCCAGAGGAAGCCCTCTGGATTCTGCATAAGCTTTCTGCATAACCTTGTCAGTCTTCAGATATCCCTCTGAAAATCCGCGGTTAAATGCTGTCATCAGAAGTTCTGCGTCGCGCTCATCATAAAGAGGATATTCTCCTCTTGCAGCTCTGTCTGCAGCTGTTTTATATAATTTTGTTGCTAAATATACATAAACAGGAGACCTGAGCCTGCCTTCAATTTTTACTGAACCTACTCCTGCATCGATTAAATCAGGCAGAGAGTCAGCGCAAAACAGGTCAGCTGTTGAAAGCATGAAGCTTGTTTCTTTTCCCAGAGTATACTGCTTCCTGCACGGCTGAGCGCACATTCCTCTGTTGCCAGACCTTCCACCTACTGCTGAAGAGAAGAGACACTGCCCCGAAAATGCATAACACAAAGCCCCGTGAACAAAAACTTCCAGACCAATCGAAGTTTCCTTCCTCAGAGCCTTGATTTCTTCTAATGAAAGCTCCCTAGAGAGTATAGCTCTTTCAAAACCGATCTTTTCAGCCCATAACAGATCGTCTTTAGAATGAAGACCCATCTGTGTAGAAGCGTGAATAGGAATTGACAATTCTTTTTTTACCAGTGAAGCGAGGCCTCTGTCTTGGACGATGACCGCATCAGCTCCAATAGAGTCTAAGAAAGAAACAAAGGAAAAAGCCTCCTTCATCTCAGAATCTTTAATCAATGTATTCACAGTCACGTACACTTTCATGCCGTTTTCATGTGCCATCTTGACTGCAAAGTCCAGCTCTCCGTCGGAAAAGTTAGCCGCAGAGCTTCTGGCACCGAATGCTTTGCCTCCCAGATACACAGCGTCTGCACCTGCTTTCAATGCCGCTGCAAATGCTTCCTTCGAACCTGCCGGAGCTAATATCTCAACCATTTAATTCACATCCATGTAGCTTTCCAGGCAGTCTGTGTCAGAGAATCTAGCAGAGGATAGCTTGTATAATTTGCGGACTTCCCCTTTGGAGTACTGCAGTAAAAGGTCCAGCACTCCACCGTCAGAATTCTCATTAATCTTTTGGCTTTCCGGGAATGGTCCATGATCAGATGTAAGATTCGGTAGATTATCAAGGTAGCGATTGCTTTCACTGTTTATTGATCAAACATATATGCTTCCAATTAAACTAAGCTTTAAAATTAAAATTTGTTCCAAATGACGGTCTGCAAACGCTCAATATGAAATAATTTTGCATCGATTGTGCATATTAGGAAAGAAAAGTTCTATAACTGTTTATTATTTCAGTGAGTTGCGTTCGGCAGAATTCATTCTGCTGTCTCGCTGCAAATGGTGAAATGATGAAAGTATGCTACGACCTTTGCCTTCATTGCGGAGCTTGTGTTGGTAGTTGCCCTGCTAATGCAATATACCTCAATGATTACATTCTGGAATTCAGCGCAACATGTAACAACTGCAGAAGATGTGTTAAAATTTGCCCGGTAGGAGCGTTGTCAGAGGTATCTGAATGAAATACACCTGCGATGTTGTGGTTGTCGGCGCCGGACCTGGAGGAAGCCTGGCTGCAAAGCATGCTGCCTTAGGGGGTTTAGACACAATATTGATTGAAAAAAAGGCTGAGATAGGGGCACCTCTGAGATGTGCAGAAGGTGTCTCGAGAAGAAGGCTTATAGAGGTAGGAATAGAACCAGACCAGAAATGGATCTCGCAAGAGATTCTTGGATCAATAATGCGGTCTCCTTCTGGCCATACTCTAAAGGTTGTAGAAGCTCACGGAGACCACGGAGTAGGATACGTTTTAGAAAGGCATCTGTTTGATAAAGCTGTAGCAGAACAGGCTGTGCATGCTGGTGCAAAGATAATGATGAGAACTGGCTGCACAGGAGTTATAAGAAACCCTGAGGGAAAACTCATCGGAATCCAAGCAAGAAGCATGGGTGCTGAGATTGAGATATATGCTAAATGCATCGTTGCCGCAGACGGTTTTGAGTCTCAGACCGCTCGATGGGCAGGTGTGGATACTTCCGTAGGGGCAAATGATGTGGATACCTGCATACAGTATAGAATGACCAATGTGGACATAGAGCATGAGTTCTGTGAGTTTCGCATAGGATCTGCTACTCCTGGCGGTTATCTATGGATATTTCCCAAAGGCAAAGGAATTGCCAACGTGGGGCTTGGAATACAGGGCAGTAAGTGTAAAGGAAAGGCAGATCCTAAGTACTATCTTGATAAGTGTATAGAAAGGGATGAGCGCCTCAGAAACGGCCAGATTTTAGAAGTTTCAGGGGGAGGAGTATCTACATCTGCAGGTCTTGAATGTTCAGTAGCGGATAACTTGGTAATCGTGGGCGATGCAGCAAGAATCATCAATCCGCTGACCGGCGGAGGAATATACCATGCCTGTATGACTGGCAAACTGGCCGGGGAAGTCATATCCAAATGCGCTAAAAACAACAGTTTTTCAAAAGAAGCATTGATGGAATATGATACAGCCTGGAGAGCTAAAATCTACTCAGAACTGGAAAGGAACTGGAGAATAAAAGAGAAATTTGTGGAGATGCCAGATGAGCTCCTTGACGAATTCATATTGGCAATTTCCGATTATGATCTGAAGCAGATCAGGATAGATGACCTTCTTGAAGCTGCAAAGGAGAAGTTTCCCCAGATTCTGGAAAATTAAATTGAAACCGCTCCGAAAACAAATGCAATTGCAGACATAAACATGGAGACGATCACCAGAGTTTGGAATCTATCCAAGTCTTTGAAGACGGAGTATGCGGTGAGAGCTATTAATAAGTCGGCGATAATTATTATGCCGTAGAGATAACTTACATCACCCTGCAGTATTGGATAGATGCTTGCCAAAACAGCAGCCACAAAGAATAATGCCGCCAATATGGCAGCATTTCTTTTTCCTATTTTCATAGGGAGAGTTGTTCTTCCCACATCACCGTCCATGTCCTTTATGTCAAGTCCTATTTCTCTTCCTAAGGAAATCAGAATGATCATTGATGCAATGGCGTAGCAGCATTCTACATTTCCCACCACTGCTCCTCCGAGAAGGAATACCATGCCGGTGAGGACGCCGATTGTTATGTTTCCAATAAATCCACGCTGCTTCAGCAATAATTCATAAACAACAATAAACAAACATGCGGCAATAACTATTGCAGTTGATGTGTAATTTGGCAGCAGGAATGATAGGATAATCGCAAATCCAAGCGCCCCTCCTCCAATATACAAAGCAGTTTCAGCAGGCACGCGACCAGAAGGAACAGGCCTCTCAGGATGGGCGAATTTATCCACATCCCTGTCAACGTAGTCATTGATGGAATTACCACCAATTATGAAAGCAAGCACCACTGGAACAGCAACAAGCAGTTCATATCCATATTCAGCGAGTTCCGAGCCTACAGCTATGAAGGCAGCAGCAATGAGAAATACGACTCCCATCAGCAAAACTTCGGGCCTGAATAACTGCAGATACTTGTTCACGCCGCTGTAAATAACATTTTTACACTTAAATTATCTGAAAAGAGAGGTATAAAATACTACAGCATAGGTGAGCATACTGTGCCGAAGGCCTTTGACTATGTCAAAAAAACTAAAAAGACGCTTGCAGTCATATTCATCATCTGGCTTGCTTTAATATTCATAGCCCCTCTGACGTTACCTTCTGGAAGTGTAGACGATCTGGATGGTAAAATAGGCAATATGGACAATACTGATGTAATCTCTGAAATGAATCCTCTGGCAGCAGTAATGTATGCTCTTGGAGATATTAACTGCCATCAGATGACCAGCAACAGCTTTTACCTAAATGGCAACGAGATGCCGTTTTGTGTAAGAGATACAGGCATCTTCATAGGTCTGGCAATAGGATCGCTGATCTCACTCTTTTTTGCCCCAAAATTCAGATGGACGGCTCTGATAATTCTGATTCTCCCGATTTTGATAGATGGAGGGGCCCAGATGGTATCGGATTATGTGTCATTTAATGAGCTTAGATTAGTTACCGGGATCCTCTGCGGAATAGGCGTCACATACTTCTTAGGATACTTGGCAGAAAACTCAGTGAAAAGAGTGAGGGAGCAGGCACGGAAGTCCTGACGCGAGGCCGCTCTAGTATCCATTTTGGAGCACACAGTTTTGATGTGGTGCGTAAGAGAGCGGGCTTATATCGCTACTCCCTCAACAATCATTAAAACATACATGGATTTGAAACCTTCCCCTTTAGTGACATATTAGTAGATAAATAATGTCCAGTTAGACCTAAACATATAAAAACATAAACGCTCTTAGGAGAAGTTACCACTTCAGAAAAGATCGCGGATAATTCTGATGAATTAATAATATATTTTTTGATTTAAAAATATCCAATTTTTGAAACTGTCATGTACAGATTTAATGTGTCTTTTTTACAGCTCAAAAATTCGCATTTCTTGATCATAACATATAATGTTTCCATCTTAATGATTTTGAAACATTTAATAAGCCATTTGGGCATATTTGAATTATTGAAAGTATGAATGGTAAATTTTTGCATTCTCTGCATCAAATGAGAATTTAGTCATCCAGAGCTTTGGAAAGCACCGTTTAATCTAGACAAGTTATAAATACAGCGCCTTCATTTCAAAGAATCAGCGAGAAAAATATTATCTTTTAACCGCTTTTGAGGTTGATCGCTATGGCAGATGATAATAAATTAAAGACTGGGACAACTACGCTTGGTATTGTATATAGTGACGGTGTAGTCATGGCTACAGAGCACCGTGCTACAATGAATAACATCATTGCTCACAAAGATGTTAGAAAACTTTTCAAAATCGATGACAATCTTGGATTGACTGTTGCCGGTTTAGTTGGAGATGCCCAAGTCCTAACTCGTTATGTTAAAGCAGAAGTTGAACTTTACAAACTTAAACGTGGAGCTCCCATGTCAGTTAATGCTGCCAGCACACTTCTTGCAAACCTCATGAGAAATGGTGGCGGATCATATGGTTTCTACTATGTAGGACTCATTATGGGTGGCATAGATAAGACTGGGGGACATTTGTTCTCACTAGACTCTGCAGGCGGACTTATTGAAGATTATTTCATTTCTGTAGGATCTGGTTCATCATATGCATATGGTGTCTTAGAAGACAGTTACAAGCCGAACATGTCAGAAGATGAAGCCGTTAACACTGCGATCAGAGCTTTAAACGTTGCAATGCGTCGCGACTCCGCTAGTGGAGACGGGTATGCGGTAGCAGTCATCAACAAAGACGGTTTCCGTGAACTATCTGCAGAAGAGTCCCTTAAAAGGGCTGAAGACATGAATCTCATGGTAGGCTTCGCTAAACACTACTAATTTCAAACTTCTTTTTTTAATTTAATTTATTCAGCTGGAATAGTTTATGAGTACAGAGAGAATTTTAGAAGAAGCCAGAGAGCAAATCAGTAAAATAATTCCGGAAGGAGTGAGCATCTCTGGTATTGAATACGAAGGGCCTTTGGTTGTGGTTTATACCAAAGACATGGATACATTCGCATCCAATAATGATATAGTAAAGCAGCTTGCCCAGGGATTAAGAAGAAGGGTTGCTATTAGACCTGACCCGTCAATGCTGGCAGATCCAGAAGATGTCGAAAGACGTATAAGAGAGATTATTCCAGATGAAGCTGAGATTACTGACATTTATTTTGATGACGACATCGGAGAAGTTATGATTGAGGCCATTTCCCCAGGTCTCGTTATCGGAAAGCACGGAAGCATCCTTAACGAGATTAAGAAGGAAGTGGGATGGGCACCTAAAGTTGTGAGGGCTCCGCCTCTGCCGTCAAAGACGGTTTCTGACATCAGAAGCTATCTCCGTCAGATTTCAGACGATCGAAAAGTATTCCTGAAAAAGGTAGGAAGACGTCTAGCAAGACAGAGGCTTGAAGGCGAAAGCTGGCTTCGTATGACTGCTCTCGGAGGTTTCAGAGAAGTAGGCAGAAGTGCCACGCTTCTCTCTACAAGAGAATCTAAAGTTCTCATCGACTGCGGAATTGATCCAGGAAAAGACGGAGGTACACCTTACTTCAACGCTCCTGAGCTTCAGCCACTTGATACGCTGGATGCAGTTGTAATTACTCACGCACACATGGATCACTGTGCGCTTCTGCCTGTTTTGTATAAATATGGATACGACGGCCCTGTTTACTGTACTCCGCCTACCAGAGATTTGATGTCACTGATGCAGCTTGATGGGATCAAAGTCTCTTTTGGAGAAGGTAAAAAAGCTCCGTATGAGTCATCTCATGTAAGAGAAGTCGTAGCTCACTGTATTCCTTTGAAATACGGAGAGACTACTGATATTGCTCCAGACATCAGACTTACGTTCCAAAATGCCGGACATATTTTAGGTTCAGCCGTCTGTCACTTCCATGTCGGAGACGGTATGCATAACATCGCATTCACGGGCGATATGAAGTTTGAGAGGACTTGGTTGTTCAATGCTACTGCTAACCGCTTCCCAAGACTGGAGACTTTGGTTATTGAGTCTACATATGGGGGACACAGGGACTTCCAGCCTTCCAGAACTGATGCGGTTAATACATTAAATGAAATCTGCGACAGGGTGCTCAAGAGAAATGGTAAAATCCTCGTCCCTGTATTTGCAGTCGGACGTTCTCAGGAAGTTATGCTGGTTCTTGAGGAACTGATGCGTACTGGCAAACTGCCGAATGTTCCTATTTACCTGGATGGTATGATATGGGAAGCTACAGCAATTCATACAGCTTACCCGGAATATCTGAATTCACAGCTGAGAACACAGATTTTCCAGATGGGCGAGAATCCATTTTTGTCTCCCCTTTTCAAACGTGTTGAAACTCAGGACATGAGAGAAAGGATCTGTCATGACGACGAACCCTGCATAGTTCTTTCCACCAGCGGTATGATGAACGGCGGTCCAGTCATGGAGTATCTGAAAGCCTGGGCAGACAATTCTGATAATTGTCTCATATTTGTAGGATATCAGGCTGAAGGAACTCTCGGAAGCAGAATCCTAAAAGGCCAGACTGATCTGCAGATTCCTGAAAGAGGTAAGATGATCAATCTGAAAATGTGTATGGATATCGAAGTTGCTGAAGGTTTCTCCGGCCACTCAGACCGCAGACAGCTGATGGCATACATTGCATCTTTAGATCCTAAACCCAATAAGATTATTATCGGACATGGTGATGAACATAAGTGTTCAGATCTTGCTTCTTCAATCTACAAGAAATTCAATATTGAAACAAGAGCTCCCATGAATTTGGAAACAATAAGAATGCGCTGATCTGCGCACTCTTCATTTATTTTTACTGCATTTTATTTTTAAATCATTCCAGCCCTGGAATTTTGACTGAAGCGTTTTTATCTCCAAGCAGACAGACTCTGCTGTCTGGCCTTTCTCGAAGCAGTTCCATTCCCAGACGTGAAGCGATTCTCTTGCCGAATTCAGCTACAGATGCTGGAGATGGCATATTGTCAATAGTCATGCGGCGGCGGGAGTCTCCTACGAAAACATATCCTTTGGGCTCTATGAACAAAGGATTGGCAATTTCATCCAGTTTGGCATATTCATCTTCCCATCCAACATTCCAGCCTTGAACTAGAGTATGTCGTATCACAGTCCGTGTATTGAGAGATGGAAACAGCTCCAAGGTTTTCATCAGTTTATCCCAGCCATCTGGGATCCGCGGCACACAGATTCTCTTATAAACTTCTTCATTCGGTGCTGCAACTGTAACATATAACTGAGTCGGAAGCGGATCTAACTTTTCGAGTATTTCTGGAGTAGTTCCGTTTGTCACAAGAAATGTAGTCATTCCTCTTCGCTTACAAAGCTCAATAAAATCTCCCAGCATAGGATACAAAGTAGGCTCTCCCGAGAGAGAAATTGCCACCTGCTTAGGCTCTCTTGCTTCCAGCCACATCTCTTTGCTGCAGCGTTCGTCTCCTCCGAAGCCGGATACTAACTTTTTTTGTTGTTCGAGACAGTGCTCCAGAATCTCTTCAGGTTCTTTCCAGGCGATGTTTTCAGAGTCAAATCCCTGAACTCTCCAGCAGAACAGGCAATTGTGAGTGCACATGTTGACTACTGGAGTCATCTGCAGACATCTGTGAGACTTAATGCCGTAGAATTCCTGCTTATAACAGGGCCTGTCATGAAGAAGACTCTGCTTCACCCAGTGACATAGTTTCACCGCGGCATGGTCACCGTGAAGCTTGTATTGCTGTTTTTTGAGAGTTTCTGTAACATCACTCATATTTAAACCTCAAAACAGAGTGCTTTGATTCACTGGAGCCGCCTTTTTCTTCTCTTTTTGTTTTGCAGGCGCCTTTTTCTCTTTGGCAGATTTTTCATCATCAGGATTCATGGCCTTCATGATCCTTTTGACTGATGCCGAGTCTATTTTTTCTCCTAAGATATGGGCAATTTCCTCCTGCTCTAATTCCAGATCCAGAGAGCTTTTGAGTGCAAACTCTGGGTCACTTGTATAAATTTTTGAAAAGTAAGGCAGGATATCCTGTCTGGTCTGTTTTGCAGACATGTGCACTGCTTCCCCAAGTTTACTGCAGATGCTGGCCTGTATAGCCCTTGTACCTTTTGAGCGGGACATTTTCATCAGATACTGAGGAAAATTATATCGCAGAAATCCATGCATTTCCCGAGTCTTGGCAGCACAGACGCCGTAGGATAAGAAATCGCCTGCATATGACCAGAATCCAAAATACTGCCTGCGATAGACTCTTCCCAGATATTTATCGGCTGTTGCCACGGCTTTCATTCCTTTATACAAGTCCAGATGGTCACGGTATGCAACAGGAAGATTTTCTTCAATCCAGAGCAGTTTTGTTTCCGGGGGTTCATCTACTTCAGCCAGAGACCGTCTTGCTCTGTCTGCATCTTTAGACTTAAAGATGTCGTCCATGACGTTATACATTGTCTTTTCCACTTCTCTGTACGAAACAGAGGTAGCGTCAATATCTTTGATTTCATTTTTACCCATCGAGACTGCCTGAAGATCTCTCACCGCTGATCTCAGATCGCCATTGGCATTGTCAGCAAGGAGTTCTAAAGCTCGATCAGAGATAGTTATACCTCGATCTTTAGCAATTTTCCTCAGAACGCCTCGTATTGTAACAGACTTAATCTGTGAAAATTTTATCTGCTCCGTGTCATTTTTAAGAGCAGAGCTTTTTCTGGAAAGGGCATACCAGTCGTTCACAATCAGAATGACTGGCTGTTTGGTTGTTCGAACAACTTCAACCAATGCAGGCACTCCGCCTCTGTCTTCTTTGCCGCTCAGATTGTCCGCTTCATCGAGAACTATGAGCTTGAGATTGCCATCTAAAGTCGACAGGAATTCACCAGAGTCTGTGAATGTCTGCCCGAGGGCACCGCGCAGGGCAACACTCTTTACAGCATCGGCATTGCGCTGATCTGAAGCATTCATCTCTACTGTGTCCCAGCCGTATTCTTTAGCTAATGCTAATGCCGCGCTCGTCTTGCCTACACCTGGAGTACCTATCAAAACTGCAGCTTTTTTTACTGGATTTCCTGCAGCCCAAGCATCCGCCCAGTGTCTTAACGACGCTACAGCCTTCGGATTTCCTACAACCTCATCAAGGTCGTTAGGCCTGTAGAGTTCAGTCCAATCATCGCTCACAAAGGTTAGATGCAAACACAGGATAAATAGAATACTCTTGCAATCACAGTACTGATCGTTAAGATCGTTGATTTAAAAGAAGAAAAGGATGAAGTGGTTTTATTGGATGTGATCCGCTTCAGGACTTTTCAGTCTAGTTGTGAGATATCCAGATACTGCAATCAGAACTCCCATTATGACTGATATGTAAACACCTGCACCCATTGATGTGGATGTAAAATTATTGTACAGATTTATTGTTCCGATGTCTGATGCCCACATACCAAAGACGATTGACAGGACTAAGATGGCCGCTCCTAAAATAACAGATACATAGCCCAGATTGTTCTTTTTATGCCGCATTTGAACCGCAGATAAATAAAGTGCAGCTAAGGAGATAACTGCAATTGCGATTGGTAAATAAGCTTGGAATCCTCTGAAATGGATATCCGGAAGATCCAGAACTGTCCAGTTATAATTAAGACCATATGTGAGAATAGTCAGATTAATCCATCCAAATGTGATAGATACTACTCCAACAAGCGATGCCAATGCCCCAACGAATTTAATCATGTATGATTTTTCATAATTTAGAGATGACTTTTTTTCATTGGGCCTATTACACCTTCTGCTGAGAATGGGTAGCAGGAACATTAAGATTCCACAGATCAATGCGATGTAGAAACCTATGTCCAGATCATAAAATGGATGTTGATTTCTTACGGCATTATATTCCAACAGTGTAAATGCAGTTACCAACATTCCACATACGGCAGACAGGGTTAATCCGGTTCTGTTTGATATGAAAATATCCGTAACAAGTGGAATCATGCAAAGTGCCGAAAATAATGAAACCAGCAGAGGAAGGTATTCTTGGATATTTCCTGAAGAGATGTATGCATTATGCAGGATCTGTAAACCATCTTCGCTGAATCCCTGATTCGAAGAAAGTGAAGTTGTAAATATGATCGTTATTCCGACAACTGCAGCAGCAATTCCAATGATGCTTGAAATTTTTATTGAATTGCGTTTGTAATCTGCGTCGTGAAACAAACCGCAGAAAAACATTCCCAGTCCAGCGATTATGGCTAAGTAAAATCCGATTCCAACATTAACTAAAGCAAGTGAGTTTGTTGAAAAATCCAGATAAATCCATGAATGTTCAAAAATTGCAAGAATAATTATGGCTAATCCAAAAATTGACGAAAGATATCCTACTTTATTTCTTGGTGCAAATAAACCATACGCAAAAAGTATCAGGCTTATCGCAGAGAATATCATAATCATTGACGGAAAGTACGTCAAAATAGAATAATCAGATTCAAATTTAGAGATGATTTCCAGACCGTTGAAACTGCCCCAAACATCAAGATAATTGAAACTAATCCAACAGCATACTAAGGAAATCATGCTGATAAGAGCAAAGAGTATTCCGAGTGCGGCAAATACCACCGGCTTTCTGAATTCCACATCCTTACTCAAATCCAACATGATGTATGCATATACAATACATTGTATAATACCCTCTTTTCAATTCTAAATGTATATAATCCTAAATATCAAAACATTAAGAAGAGATTATAGTAATAATAAAATTGCTGAAATCATGCATTTTGGTAACCAATGAGTAACATAAGTAGTGCCAAGATATACCCAAGTAATTGATGTAATACAAAAGTAATATGTTGTATTACAAATAAATAGTATAATAAATATACCGAATTCATGAGCTGTTGCACCACAGATTTTAATTGCATACAGCTCATCTTTCACTTGGGGGATGGAAACGAATAGACAAAGAACAATTATTCTGGGAGTGGTTGTTGCTGTAATGGCAATTGCATTGCTCGCTTTGCCGAATTTTGAAAATAATGATTCAGATAGTGTGCCGCTCAGTTCTGAAGATAATTCAAATGTTCTGCGTGATATCTACAGTGACCTTCACATCTCATACTATATGAATGAAGATGGCAGCAGTGTTACCGTCAGGGGGCTGAAACATTCAGATATAACTGACTTAACAATACCGGAAAGTATAAAAACAAAAGATGGAAGCTATAAAATCACTGCCATAGGAGATGATGCCTTCAGCAACATTATGGCTAATGATCTGAAGGACGTAAGAATCGAAGCTTCCAATATCAGCATAGGAAATCTGGCATTTTATAACTGTACTTCTCTAGAGACAATCTCATTTGCCGGCGGAGTCAGTGAAATAGGAGAACTGGCATTTTTTAATTGTAACTCTTTAAAAAATCTTGAGATTAATGGAAATGATCTAAAAATACAAAATTATGCATTCATGAGCTGCTCATCGTTGACGTCTCTGGAGTTATCAGGAAGTGTTGCTTCAATAGGACAGTATGCATTTGTGGGCTGTACAGATCTGCATTCTATAAACATCACTGGCAGCATAGAAATGATTGACAAGAGTGCATTTTACAGGTGCAATGAACTTAAAACTGTAAATCTGCCTGCAGGAATGAAAAGCATCGGTGACAATGCATTCAAAGAATGCGGTTCAATTGAGCGTTTTATAATAAATGGAGACAATAAAGTTTCTTTGGGAAATAATGCATTTTATGATGCTTTTGCCATAGCAGTCATACCAAATGAAAGTCCGTATCTGAGAGTGGTGGCTTCATCAAGGGCAGAGCTTATTACAAGCGGTATTGAGCATCCGTCAAATAATCATGTACAGGTCTGCGTTGTCATACCCCCAGAAGATACTGTGATTGAAGAACGTGCCTTCAGAGACACCATGTGCTACATAGTGGAAGTAATAATGCACAACAACATCACAAAGATCGAAATGGAAGCATTCGCTTACACAGCCATATTCAAATTGGATCTTCCAGATTCTCTAACGTACATTGGTGACAGGGCATTTAAATGGAACAGGATCCATACCCTGATTATTCCTGAAAACGTTACATATATCGGAGATTCAGCATTCGATTATTGCACCGGTCTTTCATCAGTTTCTATACCAGAAAGCGTAGAACATATTGGAAACGCAGCTTTTGCACATTCAACACGCCTGAAAGAGGTTTACTTCTTACATTCAGATATGCTACCGGAAATGCCTCAAATGAGCATATATGGTGCAAATTCATTATTTTACAACTGTCAAAAGAATTCACAAAAAGAAAATCACGATGCGTGGTATCCAACGCTTGGAGACAGCGGCATAGATGTGTATGTCAGAAGTGGAGTTAAAAGTATAGAATCTCTGAACAACCAATTCAACAATTTGAATATAGTTCGATTTGAAGATCATGTTGTTACATTTGATCCAAACGGCGGAACAATCGACACCATGTTTAAAACAATAAAAGACGGAGAGTATGTAGTTCCACCTGTAAACCTTCCAAATATACGAGAAGAATGGGGAGTTTCATACATCTTTGAAGGCTGGTACTATGAAGGAGAACTCTATGATTTCAATACTCCAGTCTCAGAAGATATCGTGTTAACTGCTGCCTGGGAAAGAACAGTGGCTGATGTCGGCGACAATAACAATTTAATATACTTCCTGACAGCACTTGCAATCATTATCATAGCCGTGATAGCAATTGCATACATATACATAAAGAAAAAATAAGGAGGTCACTCCTCCAATTTTTTATATTATACAATTAAATTGCATTATGCAAGAAGCATATTTTCAACGAGGAGTTTATAAGAGTTGTAAGATTTTCAGATGTGAAGATTGATGGAAACTCTTGAGATTTGCGGAATAGAAATAGAGATTGAAAGGAAGAAAATCAAGAATCTTCATATGTATATTCATCCACCATATGGAAATGTCACTGTTTCTGCACCGCTTAAAATGAGCGATGAAACCATCACAAAATTCGTGGCTTCAAAGATTGACTGGATAGAGAAACATCAATCTAAATTTCAAAAGCAGAAGTCAAGAGTATGCCATTACCTAAATGGAGAAGAAATCAATATTTGGGGAAAGAGATTCACACTAACGATTATACATTCAGAAACTAAATCATTTATTGTAAGTGGAAATGATGCTCTTCTTCTGATTGATGAAAACAGTACTTTTGAGCAGCGAGAAATGATTGTAAATAATTGGTATAAAGAACAGCTGGAGCCAGTAATGCTTGAAATTGCTGAAAAATGGGAAGAGATCATGGGCGTAAAGGCCAGCTCATACGTCATTAGAAACATGCGGACCAGATGGGGAAGTTGCAACACCTCCACCAAAAAAATCTGCATCAATTTGCAGCTTGCAAAAAAGTCCCCGGAGCTTCTGGAATATGTGGTGATTCATGAGCTCTGCCACCTACTTGAAGGCAGCCATAATGAGGTTTTCAAGTCATATATGGATATGTATCTGCCTAATTGGAGATCCTTAAGAAAAAGACTAAATGAGAAAGCAATAGGTACGTTTTAAGGCCTAGAAGTGTATACTATTGTATCTCTATGAAGTCATATTCCTTGTTTAATAAATCTTCATAGATGTTATGGGGGCGATGGGAGTGGAATCTAAAGGAAAAACAATGAGTATAGCAATAGTTGGAGCTTTGGCCATCGCTGCTATACTGTGTGTAAGCATGGTATGGAGCATAAGCATTGTAAATGGAATATGGTCTAACTCAAATGAATATCTACCTACATCATCCAATGTCCCGGTGGTTGTACTGGGATCTGAAGAAGATGGAAATGTGATTGAATATGCCCTAGACAGATATAGCTATGATATCACAATACAGAACGATTTTGAAAATATAACCCCTGCAACGATTGTAATGATTACAGAAAACTATGCACTAAATCAAAAATATAATTATCTTGTTGAAAATATAAGATATTTAACTAATCACGGATGCCCGGTCTTTACACTATTTCAATCTCCATATTTACTCATTGGAGCCTCTGATGGAGGCTATAGCTATATGGAAGATTCCAATGCAAACGGCATGATTCAAATCCAAAATGGTGATCATACCATCGGAGTCTGGTTTAGTACATCTGGATCTAATGAGTATAATACGATCAGACAATGCTATATGCAGGGCATTAACGGCATAGCAGAATACGCTAAGTATCTCGATACTTCAGAATCTACGATACAAGAATAATACAGCGATGTTATAATAACTCCAAAATACATCTTCGCACGATATGAATTTGATGCTGCTACGGCATGCTTGAATTCATAGCGGAGATGATATTATATCTTCTAAAAAGTTAACAAATGAAGTCGGAGCTCCAGTGGCTGAAAATGAGCATTCATTAACTGCTGGACCTCGTGGACCCGTAATGATGCAGGATGTCTGGTTATTAGAAAAACTAGCACACTTCGATAGAGAAGTTATTCCTGAAAGACGCATGCATGCTAAAGGCAGCGGAGCATACGGTACATTCACAGTAACACATGATATTACAAAATATACAAAAGCTAAAGTCTTTGAACCAGGAAAAAAAACTGAAGTCTTTGTTCGTTTTTCCACAGTAGCCGGTGAAAGAGGCGCAGCAGATGCAGAAAGAGATATCAGAGGATTCGCCTGCAAATTCTATACTGAAGAAGGAAACTGGGATTTAGTCGGAAACAACACACCCACGTTTTTCATCAGAGATGTTCATGATTTTCCAGATCTCAACAGGGCTGTGAAGAGGGACCCCAAGACCAATATGCGTTCCGCACAGAATAACTGGGATTTCTGGACTATGCTTCCTGAGACTTTTCACCAGACCACGATTGTAATGTCAGACCGCGGAATTCCTGCTTCCTACAGAAACATGCATGTGTACGGGGAGCATACCTTCAGCTTTTATAATGCCAAAAACGAACGGGTATGGTGCAAGTTCCATCTGCACACCCAGCAGGGAATTAAAAACCTGACGGATGCAGAAGCTGAAGAATTAATCGGCAGAGACAGAGAAAGCCACGGCAGAGATCTGTATGAGGCCATTGAACGCGGGGACTACCCACGCTGGACTATGTACGTACAGATTATGACTGAAGAGCAGGCAAGAAACCACTATGAGAATCCATTTGATATCACAAAGGTTTGGAGACATGCCGAGTTTCCGCTTCAGGAAGTTGGTGTTCTGGAACTTAACAGAAACCCTGAAAATTACTTTGCAGAAGTAGAACAGGCTGCATTCACACCAGCACACGTTGTACCAGGAATAGGATTTTCACCTGATAAGTTCCTGCAGGGCCGTCTTTTCGTTTACGGAGATGCTCAGCGTTACAGATTAGGAGTAAATTACAATCAGATACCTGTGAACCGCGCCAAGTGTGAGGTTCATGATTATCACAGAGATGGAATGATGCGTGTTGACGGCAACTACGGAGCTACTGTCGCCTATACACCAAACAGCATGAGTGAATGGGCTGCTCAGCCGGAAGTTATGGAACCGCCGTTAGATCTCAGCGGAGCAATGTATGCATTTGATCCTAAGGACGACCCTACAGATGACTGTTTCCGCCAGGGTGGAGATTTATACCGCCTGATGACAGAGGACAAACGCGCTCTGCTGATTGAGAACACTGCACGCAATATTGCACCAGTTACTCCCAACATCAAATACCGTCATGCTGTCCATTGTTACCTGGCAGATGAAGAGTATGGAAAGCGCATTACAGATGCTATGGGTTTAAATTTTGAAAAAGTCAAAGAACTTTCAAAATTATCCAACGCAGAACTGATAAAAGCCACTTTAGATCAGAAAATGCAGTAAACTTCAGACATCAGATGCATTGTCATCTGATGATCTTTTTATTTCTTCATCTTGAAATTAATCAAATAAACTTAACTGCCTGCTCGTAGGTTTTTCTTCAAAATGATTTAAGTATTGAAATATCTGATTGTTGTCATGAACAATGCCATTTTGTTCACATTTTTGATGAAATAAACGCATTAACTCATCATTGTTGGGACTGCTGATTGAATACTGATTGCCAAATGCTTCAATGTATTTTTCTTTCATGTGCGGAAATATTTTATCCAGCTGATCATAAAAGTATTCACGATTTCCTTCTCTCAGTGTCAGACCCATTCCGAAACAGATAATGCCGTATACTTTTGCTTCTACACAGTAGTCAATAATTCCTGAAATGTTTTCATAAGTATCATTGATGAAGGGAAGAATTGGACACAGCCATACGACAGTTGGTATGCCAGCGTCTCGCAGTTTTTTCAACACTTCAAAACGCTCTAATGTAGTGCTGACATTGGGTTCTATCTTTTTACACAGCTCTTCATCATATGTTGTTAGAGTCGTCTGCACTACACATTTAGTTTTCTTATTTATCTTATCCAATAAATCTATATCTCTTAAAACAAGGTTTGATTTTGTTATCAGCGTAAAGCCAAAGCCATATTGATATGCCAGAGATAACGCTTTTCGGACATTGCCCAGCTCTGCTTCAAGAGGGATGTATGGATCAGTCATTGAACCTGTGCCAATCATGCACTTTTTCTTTTTATGTTTGAGAGCAGAATCTAACAGTGCAATCGCATTCTCTTTGACTTCAATATCTTCAAACTGATGATTCATATGATAACAGCTGCTTCGTGAGTCGCAATAAATGCATCCGTGTGTACAGCCTCGATAGAGATTCATTCCATTTTTAGCAGATAAAATTCCCTTGGCCTGCACATAGTGCATTGTTTCATCTCCCCACAGCATTGATTTTGAATGTTGACTTGATAATCAATTAGGGTTTAAATAATCTTTTGGACATTGATCATTAAAAATAAAAAAATAAATTAAAAGATGTTTTTACATCTTCATGGTTATCTTTTCCCTTTCTTCCTGAGACGCCATAGCCAACTTTATAACTTTATCAACGTCCAGTGACAACGCTTTAGCGACTCTTGTGCCATAGTCTTCATCAACTTTGTAAAATAAAGCAGTCTGGCGATATTGTATGCTCTCCTTAGCTCCGCCAAGATGGCCAGAAATATTAGAGATCAAATGGTCTTTATCTTTATCACTCAAAACTCTTGTATAAAGGGCTCTTGCTTGAACGAAGTCTATATCATCTATTGGCACCTGATGCCGTTTAGCCTCATCGTCTATCCTTGCTGCAGGCGGTGTATATGACATATCTGGTGCAGGAGAGCCGGGCACAGAATTTGGATAATAATTCGGATCGGATCCGACAATCGCATAACTCATCAGTCCATCCCGCTGATAAACATTCATAGCCTTAGGTGCATTGATTTTCAATTGCTGGAAATTCGGACCAAGTCTGTAACGCTGAGTGTCTGTATAAGCAAACATTCTCGACTGCAACATCCTGTCAGGAGAAGCCCCAATCCCGGGAACCATATTTGATGGTGCAAATGCAGACTGCTCCACTTCGTCAAAGTAATTATCTGGATTCTTATTGAGTACTATTTTTCCCAAGGGGATTAAAGGAAAGTCTCCATGGTACCAGACCTTAGTGGCATCAAATGGGTCGAATTCATATTCTTTAGCCTGTTCCGGAGTCATGATCTGTACATATACAGTCCAAGAAGGGTAATTTCCTTCTTCAATAGCTTTGAAAAGATCAATAGTAGCATGGTCTGACTCTTTACCTTTGAGCTCAACTGCTTCATCAGCTGTCAGTGTTTCATTTCCCTGATCGCTCTTAAATGTATATTTTATCCATACATATTCATTCTTATCATTGTACCACATGAATGTGTTTGTTCCAAAACCATCAATGTGCCTATAGTCCTTAGGAGTTCCACGGTCTGTAAATAAAATCGTCACTTGATGAATGCTTTCAGGAGTTAATGATAGAAAATCCCAGTACATATCATAGTCATGAAGATTGTTTTTAGGATTTCTTTTCTGACTGTGAATGAAATCAGGAAATTTAATTGCATCCCTTATGAAGAAAACAGGAGTGTTGTTAGCCACTATGTCATAATTTCCCTCTTCGGTATAAAATTTCACAGAGAATCCTCTTGGATCCCTGTCAGTATCCGGGCCTCCCCTTTCTGTATTAACAATGGAGAATCTTACGAAGATGTCGGTTTTTTTCCCTACTTCCGAGAGAAAAGCGGCTCTTGTGTATTTACTCAGATCATTGGTCACTTCAAAATATCCATGAGCCCCGGTACCTTTTGCATGCACGACTCTTTCTGGAATACGTTCTCTGTTAAAGTGTGCCATCTTTTCAGTTAAATGCACATCCTGAATAAGCGTATATCCACTTGCAGTTATTGATGCCTGATCGTCATCAAGAGGAGCACCGCTTGCAGTGGTCAATTTTCCTTTCATGAAATATCTGTTGCAATGCCGAGTATAATCACATTGCTTGAGAAAAAATTGGAAAATGGTTGTGTATTTTCAGCTTAGGTCGAACATTGATGAAATATCTGCTAAATGCTATGCACATTTATTCCAATCCCTCATGCATTTTACGTATATCTTCATCTGGTAAGGCATCCAACAAAATAACATGGGGGTGACCTTTGATATTTTCAATTATGCACTCTACTCCATAGACATAACGCATAGTTTCAGGAGTTATAACTTCTGCTGGTGTTCCTATTTTATAAATAACTCCAGGAGTGCTCATAATAATTATTTTGTCTGCATATTTTGATGCAATGTTTAGATCATGACTTATCATAATGACTATCACGTTGTTCTTATGCGAAAGTTTACTGAGAAGATCAGTAACCATCAATTGATGCCTTACATCTAAATTTGCTGTTGGTTCATCTAGAATTAAAACTTGCGGAAGTTGTGCAAGCCCTCTTGCTATTGACGCTCTCTGATGCTGTCCTGCAGAAAGTTCATTTAGATTTCTCAATGCTAAATGGATAATGCTCATCATTTCCATTGTATCACATGCTATATCTACATCTTCATTAGTGGGTGAGCTCCAATTTTTATGAGGATACCTTCCAATCAATATAGAATCCATCACAGTCATGGAAAACATATCAATAGAACTAGCTGGAACATATCCTATTATTTTTGAAATTTCTTTAAACGACATATCGTTCACGTTTTTATTATTTAAAAAGATCTGTCCTGAATCTGGCTGTAATATTTTATTTATGCATTTTATAAGAGTTGATTTTCCCACACCATTTGGTCCAATTATACAAACCAATCCTGGTTCATTTAATTTTAAAGAAATATTATGTAAAACAGGAGAATTATCATAACTAAAATTGACATTATCTAGTGTTATTTCCATCACCAAGCCTCCTTTCTCTGTTTTATTAGAAGATATAAGAATAATGGTCCTCCCAAGAAAGCAGTTACAACACCGACTTGTAAAACAGCTGGATAGATTACTGTCCTTCCGATTACATCAGAAATCAACACCAATACTACTCCAAATGCTGCTGAAGCCGGAAGCAAATATCGATTATCAGAACCGATGAATATTCTTGCAATATGTGGTGCAACTAAACCAACAAACCCAATCACTCCTGTAAAACTAACAATGCCAGCAGCCAGAAAAGATACAACTACTAAACAGAACAGCCTAAGTTTATTTGCATCAATTCCAAGTGACTTTGCACTTTCATCTCCTGTTGCTAAGATGTTTAATTTATTTGATAAAGTAATTAAAATAATAGATCCAACGAGTGTGACAACGGCCATGATTGGAAGTGTTTCCCATTTAGATTTAGCTAATGTTCCTACTTGCCAATTATAAACTGCTGCAAGATCTTCTGGGTTTGCCATTAGCATGATCACAGTAGTCAAAGCATTGAAAACATACATCACAGCAATACCTGAAAGAATCATTACTGTAGGGGACGCTTTTCTCAATCCAGATATCACTATAATTACAGCTGCGGGTATCAATGAAAAGATGAATGCATTTACTACAATGCCATATGATGATCCTAAAACTGTAACTCCCAAAATTATGGCAATGGTTGCTCCAAACGAAGCACCAGATGATATTCCTGTGGTGTATGGATCAGCTAAAGGATTCTTCATAGTGCTCTGCATTGTGGCCCCTGCAATTGAAAGGCCCACTCCAACTAATGCGCCGGCAATTATGCGGGGAAGCCGGCTTTCCCAGAGTATCAGATCTTTCGTAGCATCTGATACATTTCCTAAAATATGATCGATAATTATCTGATATGATTCAAAGAATCCTATGGGATAACTCCCAACAGTAACCGCGTAGCCTGCAATAAATATAGACGCCAGTACACAAACTACAATAAACACTCGTTTTTTCCAAAGATATTTTCCATAGCCAAGAGATACTTCATCTCTTGTTGTGTACATCTCCTTGAGTTCATTTTTTGAGATTTTATTAGTCACATGGCCTTTCATCATACTACTACATCCAGATCATAAAAAAGAAAAATATCGAAAGTTTATACTTTCGAGGGGAGATATAAGAAACCAGTTGAATCTGCTTTCAGATATTTAGAATCAGTAGAATTTAAACCTTTATTTACTGATGTAAAATTATCTATATACTCCTGAAGAAAAGCATCCGCATCTACATCACTAAAAGCATCTGAATAAACTGTACATGCGATGTATAAAGCAGTATTCATCTGCATCGTTCCAGAAGTTATACCAGAACCAGAAACTGCAATCTGATTATTTTTAGCTGCATTTGTGGTATTCAGATATTTTGCTCCTACAGCATATGATGTTTTCAGTTTATCTTCATTCGGGAAAAGTCCTGATCCCGATCCTAAAATAATTACCCAATCTGGATTTTTTCCGATTACATATTCTTGATCGGTATTGTAATACATAGTATCTGAAGATAATTTTCCTTCCTGATTCAGATACGATGCTAAGTTATTCATTCCAGCAATAATACTGCATTCATAACTTCCAGAACCTCTACATTCTACTTCAACTTCCAGGGAAGATTCAGTGCTGGATCCCAAATATGTTACAAGAACAGTATCTTTATTATCTACCTTTGAAATACAATTATCTATTGTCTTTTGTATACGATCTTGAAAATCAACGAACTTGTGTGCATTTTCGATGTATTCAGAGTCTCCAAGAAGATATGCTAAAGTAAGAACTGCAGAGGACACATTTCCGCCTTCCCAAAATGGAAGCCTAATCATATCAATTTTTGATTCATCAGAAAATTTATCTTCAATTCCTACAAAATAGATATCTTCTGATCCGCAAACAATTGCATCAAGATGTGTGGACATTATGGTCTCAAAATCATAGCCTTCATGGAACCCACTTCCAAAATTTTTTATGTTGGAAACATCCAGGCCCCTGTAAATACTATTTGTACTAAAACTGTTATAAATTCCACTGTCTACCCAGGTAAGAATATCGGTGGCTCCAATAGCCATGATTCCATACATGATCGGCCAGTAGTCGGCACCTATAGTCTTCACAGGCTGACGGACTGAGGCAATATTTCCATTTAGATTTTCATAATATATCTCAGATGCTGTTCCGTCTAGAATAGCTTTTAAAAAGTTAACGTCTTCTTGATCAATTCTCCCATCACAATTGGTATCACAGAATTTATTTTCTTCATTCTTTCCATTCAATACATTCTGTAGATACATAACATCATTATCATCCAGATAGTCATCACCATTTGCATTCCCGTAAATCACAAGACGTGTATCTGATGCAAGAGATGGTGAGTCCTCATCTCCACTGCTGTTTGAATAGATCACCGCGATGGACACTCCTGCAATGATCAGGACAGCGACTATAGCAATTGCTGCAATCTTATTATTCATAATTTCACTTGGATGTAACATCCAATAGTTGGATAATACATCCTATATATTATATTTGCGGGGGATGTGTGATTTACAGAGACGTTATTACAAAACTTTGACTAGGCTAAAGTTATTCCAAAAAATACACAAATTATCAGAAAAATATTTTATTCAAATTTTAATAAAATTAAAAACAGTAAAGTTGACAGATGTGGAACATCTCCAATTTTTTATATTTGACGCAGCTCTTTAAGATTTATTTGAAAAGAGTTTAATACAGCTCCATGCAGAATGCTGAATTAAACAATCCTTTTCTTGAACTTGCCTGTTTCATCACGGTAATATGCAGTGCCATAAGGTGCACGCAGCAATGGGATAATATCAGGATCATAGTTGCATACAGTGTTTAATGAATAAACTCCTAAATTAACAGGATCGTTCAAATACTCATCCGGTTCGTCTCCCGCTAAAAATCTCCAGCCGCTGTCTGGCATATCTGGATCCGGTTCTTCCCGGTACATATATCCCACTTTTTCACCATCAACCATGATACGGTCTGTGGCTTTACATCCCGATGGCTCATACCAGTCCCACAATACAGTTCTGATCTCCTCATGAGGGATGGCAAGTTTCTTATCAGATTCAGAAACGCACTGGCTGGGCCTGTCAAGATCCACAACATAATCAATGTTATCCAGCATGCGCAGTAATTCTTCCTTGCTATGCCTCAGCTTATAGTCTATCTCTTCACGGTACAGCGGAACTATCTGATAGAAATTGATACATTCGCCGTTTGGCAAAATGCACTTGTCTGCACCTTCATCAAACTCTTCCATATTGCAGACGATCATGCCTGAAAGTCTTGTGTTTTCTGCGAAGGGCTCTGTATTAGATACCGTGTGTCCCCATGCCAGCCATGTATTTTGCTCACCGGGCAGTCTAGCCATAACCTTCAGCCACCTTATAGGCCAAAACCATGTTTCACTGCTGCTGTTCAAAGGCCAATCTGGAGGCAGGCAGATAACAAGTTCTGCCCTGTCGAAATTTTCTCCTTCGAGATTGGGCGGCACAGTCATGCGGTGGGCGCCCATCCCCATCGTCACCAGTGTGTAATAATTCCGATCGGGCGTAGGCTCTATAATGGCTATATCTACGTGGATATCTGGAGACACGATCTCATGAAAAACCCGGTTAAAATGACCAATGCGCCTTTCAATATGCCGCTCAACAACTTTGAGCTGTTCTTCAGTGTAGAGATACGGATCATAATCTTCTTGCTTAAAACCCGCTTCTTCCTGAAGCTTTTCTTTACACAAGCCGATGAAGTGCATTGCGTCCTCATCATTCTGATCTAATTCCCAAGCCCTCTCAAATTCATCTCTGGCTTTTTCAAATTCCTCTAAATAATAATATGCATAACCCATTCTAAAATGCCAGTAAAAATCATTTTTTCCTTCTTCTTCAACTGAAAGAAGCTTTTCAATGGCTTCTTCATATCTCCCTAGATTATTGAGGGCCCTCGCAAGGTGAGAAATTACATCATAACTCATTTCTTCCTCGGCCATTAATGAAATTTCATCTAAAATTTTCTGGAACTCGTCTTCTTCATGCCATTTGTCCAGTTTGTAAAGAGTTTCCTTGTCCATTGCTACCCCTTCTTACCATAATGTATAATCATCTGAAAAATTAAACGATATCATCATGACTGCTCCGCTTGTTTCGAGGTCTTCTCCTTTTTCCTTTGCATCACAGATTGCACCATAAATTGAACTTATATAAACATAGGACGAAAAGGTATCATCCAAGAAAAGATTGTCATTGAACCCATCAAGAAGAGCCTTTTGTATGGCGTAATAGCTTGCAATCTGATTTTTGTAAACTTCTATACTGTTTCCATTGTTGTAAATCAATATCGATTCTGGATATTGAATAGAATCAAATGCATTTTCAGCACACATCTCAGGAATGAAAGCCTGCAGCTCTTCAGCAAGATTTGAATCTCCGAGTTCCTCAGTCAGCCTTTCCAGATAATGTTGATAATCCTCATCAGATGCACATTCTTCAAAAAGTTTAACAGCTTTAAGAGTAGCATCTTTCAAATCTTCTTCGCTGTAAGGATATTCTACATATGTCTCTTCATCCTGTGTGATGAAGAAAAACTGTTTCTTAGAGCTGAATTCATCTGTATTCCATTTACTGGCTATTTCAAAAATTATGCTGCTAAGCTCCCTGCTTACTATATTATTAACACGGCATTCTGCAGTGATTGAGTCTCCATTTTTAGCAGCGTAAACTTTCACATATGTAAATTTCTGATTTCCCAGACGTCTGATGATGCCGTCTTTCAACATGCTCCAGAATTCATCGATATCTCCGCCTTCAGGGTTTTTTCCCATTCCGACAATATCTGATTTGTAAGCATGCCAGTTATGCTTCCTGCCTGAGAACTCAGTGGATATTGGCTCTGAACCCTCTCCGGCTACCATGGTCCTGATGCCGTCCAAGATTGAAAAGATAAAGCTCCCTTCGGCCAAGTTAATTGCCCTTTTCGGTGTTTCTGCCAATGCAACCGAGCATTCAAACATCTCTCTGTCCCATGAGCCACATTTAAGAATGAAATACAATACAGCCATGTTTTCCGTTAATTCTTCTACTGACGGAGAGATTGTTAAATCCCATTCAGGAATGAATAGTTTACCATCTTTGATTATATTATTTTCAATAATCAGTTCATGGAGTCCCTCAAGAACGTATTGCTGTGGATCCTCAGGAGGAAAAGAATCATCTGAATTATTGAGATAGTCATTACAGTCATCCAGAAATTCTTTAGCATCTTTATCATCGGGATTTAATTCAAGAACCCGTTCAAATTCTTTCTTAGCTTCCAAATCATTTCCAAGATAATAATATGCATATCCCAGCCGGTAATGCCACAAATCATCGTCTTTTCCTGTTTCGCTTACAGAAAGGAGTAATTTAACGGCATTTTCGTAGTCTTCCAGATTATTGTACGCTCTTGCAAGTAAAACTATGAGGTTATAATCTCTTTCAGATTCCGGAAGGTCTAAGATAGAATCTACTATCTTTTGATGTTCTTCTGATTTATGCCAGTTATCTAATTTTTCTATGAATTCTGATGACATATAATTCCTTCTTAATCAGTAATCTAATCTTATTGGAACATTGTTTTCTTTAGCAAACAAAACTGCTTTGTAGAACATACAGTATGCAAATTTAGATAGGGCATCAAAATCAAGAATATCTTCATTTGATTCGTCAGAAGTTATCTCAATATCTGTCCAGCTGAGAATGGTCTCTTCATCAGCATTCCACCTCATTTTATTCAGATATTGTAAATCTGATTCTAACTGCCCCACTGTAGACATGTGAGCATCTTTATTTGTTGGAAATACGAATTCGAATGATATGCATTCTTTAAATGGAACCCACATCTCTGCTCCGTCCAAAAATGTATTTGTGTGTGAAACACTCCTAACAAAATCCCTCACTACAGGATCATCATTCCAATCACTGGATTTTTCATAAAATTTAGGAACTTCTTCTCCAGAATACAGATATGCGCTTAAGATGATTAAAGCTCCATATCCGTCCCAGTCTGGCTTATCCGTATAGTATTCTTTTTCATTATTTTCTTCCCAAGGCTCAAGTGAAATGTCTCCGTCCGACAGTCCGCTTGTCAAAGCTTCCATCCAGAGTTCAATAGTCTCTTGAACTTCCTTAGCATTCACATTGCTATCTTCTCTTACACCATTTGGAGTCATGATGTCACAGCGTATGTTATTCTGTTCAGCCCACTGTTGGACAGCAGTTTTCCAATTGTGTGTATAATACCTTGTCAATGTACCAGCATATATATCCAGACCCATTTTATAACCTCACTTCAGTATTAAGTTTAATTATTTTCCCATCTGGACAAAAATCAGACAAATAAAATCCAAATTGATAATTTTTTAACATGCTGTCGATTCTTTTGAAAAATTCTGGCATATCATAAATCAGCAGATCTATGTATTCATACATACTGCCACCAGCGCTCCCAAGAGATATTCCGATTTCTCTGCTGCTTCCTTTTTCTCCAAGAATTTCTTCAATCAGATAGTCTTCAAAATCATACCTGAGATCAAACAGCCTGTTTCTATCCATTTCCATCGGCCATACATAAAAAAGGTAAACGAGTTTAGCACCAGAGTTTTCCATATTCATATATGTATTTCTTACATCAGAATGATATTCAGCAACTGAATCCAAAAGAGATGTTGAACCGCTGAGTATATCATATCTCAGTTTATCCGTATCTGCATTTGTAAAGGTATATGCAACACGAATATTGCTGGGATTTTCAATCATTTCTTTTCCATATAGCTTTAGAGTATTAGATAGTTTTTCACTTAGCTGGAGCACTGAGAACATGTCATCAATTGGAGATTGCAAGACTGCTACAGTGTTTATATAAAGTCTCAATATATTTTCACTCAGTAGTACTTTCAGCATCTTGGAAAATAGCATGTTTGCTTCATCAATTTCCATTGGCAGGAAATCTTCTGAATAATAGTACAAATCAAATTTATTTGATTCGGGATCATAATTGAATGTTAATTTGACTTCTTCTATCAGAATACCATCTATTGAGCGACTAGCTCTAAGGCTCCGCGATTCAGATGCAGATATGGAAATATGCCATTTATCTTGAATTTGCCGTGGGGCTTTGGAAATAAGATATGGAAGCAAGTAGAAAAGATAACTGTTGCTGTTTAACACAAATGTGAGCTTAAAATTTTTTTCAAGGATGCAATCAACATCATTAGTTATTGAATCCATACCTTCTGATACAAAAGAAGTTATTTCAGAAGGGCATCTTTCACAATTTTCAGAAAGTTCAGATAATTTTGATTCATTTTCACAGAACCAGTTCCAGAATGATGTTACTCTGTCTGTGAAGGAGTATTCAGGAAGAAATTCACGCCTAGGGACAAATCTCTCTGCCAACTTATCCAAATGAAGTTTGACATAATAATGAAAGTGACAATATTCTACAAAATCTGAAGCATAATCCCCCTCAGAATTCAATTCAAATGCTTTACATATTTCTTCTTCTACCTTTGCCATATCATCCATAAAATAGTAAGCCTGTCCAATCATGAAGTGCCATATGTAGTCTTCAATGCCCTCTTCGCTGACAGAGAGGAGACTGTTTATGGCTTCACGATACTTGTAAGTGTGCAGATATGCATCTGCTAAAAGAATGATTAAATCATAATCCAATCTATTTTCTGGAATGTTTGAAATCTCTTTAATGATGTCAGAATAATTTTTATCGTTCCGCAGCTTATCTAAACGCTTATAAAGTTTTTGTCTCACTATAATCAGTTTCATATCGAATCATTAGTATTTAGAAAATGGTATTAGTTGACAGAGATAATATCTGATCTGAATACAGCATTCAATTGTGAATTCTAATCATTATGCGATTATTTCACTATCGAGCTGTATTCTCCTGCATCTTAATGGCAATGACATCTGGACCTATAACAGTAATTGATATGTCATGTCAGTAGATTTAGTATTGTCTAAGATTGATGGAATCAGGCAAGATATCCAAAATAAAGAATTGATAATCGTTTGGTCCGATTCATGAAGTGATTGGTTTCATTAACAGACTTAGATGTTCAATTCAGTCTTCATCACCATATGCAAGATCAATATCGATGAACTGAATCACCAGCTGGCATATTTTTCCATCTGCATCATATCCAAAGTACACGGGATAAGTACCGTCTCCGAATCCAGTTTGAAAGATAGGCAGATGATAATCTGTTTCAGGAATTACCCAATTTATCCAGTCCCCTTCCTTTCTCTGATGCTTCGGGTTTTCAGCATAGCTCTTTGCAAAGATTGCTGCGAAGTAATCATCATAGATGTTTTTACCTGGATTATTTTCAGACCAATCGTCATAAAATTCACAGAATACATTTCTAACCGCGATATCACAAATACATGCCAAGCCTGCATCTACGTTGAAACCGAAGTACTCATCATCTTCCAATTCTGAAAGATTTTCATTTCCGATGAGTGCTTCCTCAAAAACTACTGCTTCTTTTTTAGTGAATTGAACACGCACTGCAGCATATCGTGAACAGTCGGAATCATCTCCGCAGACTACACAGGCAACAGCGTGAAACTCACCAGATGGCACTTCTTTAAAATACGGCTCTTCTTCACAGTCGAGATAGCACAGCGGATCCCTTACCAGAATTATTCCAGTCGGAATAGATACCAGCCCAAAGTCTAGCAAATCTAATTTCTTACCTGCCATCTCTGATAAAGTAAAGTAGTCATTTAGAGGAGCTGGACATAATAATTTATCACGATGTTTGTTAAAGGAATTAAGCCATTCTGCAGTAGGTTTCATTACTTTGTCAATGCTATAATTCCATTATAGAGTTATCTATAATCATTATGTTGAATTGCATAGGCCCATCATTCTGTAGACTGGTATCTTCCGGGTTACTACACACTATATATGCGCCAAAGTCATTTCGTATTAGACAGACATGGAGAAGTATGAAGAATACCTGCATATGCTAGTGGATGAAATTCATTCCACAATTTTTGCTACAGTAGACAGCAGTGGAAATCCTGTAACCTGTGCAATAGACATGATGCTGGCAGATGAGAACGGACTGTACTTTCTGACTGCCAAAGGAAAATCATTCTACGACCGTCTTATTTCTCATCCAGCCATATCACTTACTGGATTAAAAGGCAAAGACACTATGTCTTCAAAATCTATAACGATCTATGGAAATGTAAGAGAAATTGGAAGTTCCCTTCTTTCTGAAATATTTACAAAAAACCAATACATGGCTGAGATTTACCCAGATGAGGAAAGCAGGGCCGCACTGACTGTCTTCCAGATCTATGAAGGCGAGGGCGAATTTTTTGATCTCAGTGTAAAACCGATATTCAGAGAAAAATTTTCATTTGGAAATGCCATGATCAAGGAGACTGGTTACTTTATCACAGATGGGTGCGACGGCTGCGGCCTATGTTGCAGTGTCTGCCCTCAAAAATGCATTGACACATCACATATTCCATTTAAAATCGAACAGGAACACTGCCTGCATTGTGGCAGATGTGCTGACATATGTGATCAGCAAGCCATAGAAAGAAGATGATCAAATGAAACAGGAAGAGCGCCTTCAATGGCTGATTGAGTATCTTCTACAGGAAAATGAAGATTGTAGAAAGATGCCATCTTCAGAACAAGAAAGAAAGCAACTGCTGCGAGCCTTAATGAATATAAGGATGCCGGATCAAATTGATGAAAAGTTTTTGAAGATACAGGATGATTATCTTTCGGAAGAGCTGTCAAACAAGACGATTACTTCATTGAAAGACCTCAACCCTGCAGAGGAGCACATTTACCTCTGGAAGGGAGATATTACCACACTTGATGTAGACGCCATCGTTAATGCTGCCAATAGTTCTCTTTTAGGATGTTTTGTTCCAGGACACGCGTGCATAGACAATGCAATTCATTCTGCAGCAGGAATACAGCTCAGACTTGCATGTAATGATATGATGATGAAACAGGGAAAAAGAGAAGAAACCGGAACATCCAAGATAACTTTTGCATACAATCTGCCGTGCCGTTACGTGATTCATACAGTTGGACCGATAATTCAAAATGAAGTTACACAAAAAGACCGTGATCTGCTTGAATCCTGCTACACATCGTGTCTGAATCTTGCTGTTGATCATGATGTAAAAAGCATAGCATTCTGCTGCATATCTACAGGGGAGTTTCATTTTCCCAATGATATTGCAGCCGAGATTGCCGTGGGGTCTGTAAAAAAATTCCTAAAGAATCATGAAATGGATGTAATTTTCAATGTTTTCAAAGAAGTGGACTATGACATCTACAGACGATTACTCAACGCAGATTGAACGCCTTCAAGACGAACTTGATGAAGCGGATGCTGTTCTGATAGGTGGCGGATCAGGCTTGTCTACATCTGCAGGCTTAACATACTCTGGAAAACGATTTGAAGAAAACTTTTCAGATTTCATCTCAAAATACGGCTTCAGTGACATGTATTCTGCAGGATTTTATCTATATCCGACGGCAGAAGAATACTGGGCATACTGGAGCAGGCATATTTACTTCAACAGATATGACAGGCCTGTCGGGCAGCCGTACTTAGATTTGTTAAAAATTGTAAATAAAAAAGATTATTTTATAATTACAACCAATGTAGATCATCAGTTTCAGATTGCCGATTTTGATAAGGACAGGCTGTTTTACACCCAGGGAGACTATGGACTGTGGCAATGCTCAAAGCCGTGCCACCAGAAAACATACGACAATGAAGCGATCGTATACCGCATGGTTTCCGAACAGAAAGACATGAAGATACCTTCAGAGCTAGTACCCCACTGTCCTCTCTGCGGAAGAAGAATGAGTATGAATCTGCGCATTGACAACGGCTTTGTGGAAGATGAAGGATGGCACTCTGCAGCACAGCGCTATTCTCAGTATGTACAAAAACATCAAAGCGACCATGTGCTGTTTTTAGAGCTGGGAGTAGGCAGCAATACTCCAGCAATCATAAAGTATCCATTCTGGAAGATGACGTATTCAAACCCAAAAGCAGTTTATGCCTGCATAAATCTGGGTGAGGCATATACAGCCAAAGAAATTGAGAGCCGTTCCATATGCATTAATGAAGACATAGGCAAAGTTCTGAGAGAGCTTGTTGCATAATCTTGTGAGAATATATTAAAGTTTGAGCAAACTCTAAGTTTAAATAATATGTATGATGTCTGTGTAATTAATTGAAAGGCTCAGAAAATCAATGAAAATTATGCTTTCAAAATTACACTGAAGACTATACAGACAAGGAGGAGCTAAAATGGAAAAATCAAAAGTTTATTATACTGATTTACGCACAGTTGCGTTTGGCAATGGACTGCCTGCCAAGCTTAAAGAATTGATCAAAGCCGCTGGAATTGAGCAGATCGATATGAAAGGTAAGTTTGTTGCCATAAAGATGCACTTCGGTGAACTGGGCAACATCTCATACCTTCGTCCCAATTATGCTAAAGCTGTTGCAGACTTGGTCAAAGAGCTGGGAGGAAGACCATTTCTGACTGACTGCAATACTATGTATCCAGGAAGCCGTAAAAATGCTCTGGAACATCTGGAATGTGCATGGGAGAACGGCTTCACACCTCTGACTACAGGCTGCCCGATCATAATCGGCGACGGTCTGAAAGGCACTGATGATATTTCTGTACCGGTTGTAGGTGGAGAGTATGTCAAAAATGCTAAAATCGGCCGTGCAATAATGGATGCTGATATCATCATTAGTCTGACTCATTTTAAAGGCCATGAAATGACAGGTTTCGGAGGTGCAATTAAAAACTTAGGCATGGGTTGCGGTTCCCGTGCCGGAAAAACAGAACAGCACAGCAACAGCCAGGCATGCATAGATGAAGAAAAATGTCGCGGATGCCGCTTGTGCCAAAGAGAATGTGCTAACAACGGCCTGATATTTGACGAAAAGAAAAAGAAAATGAGTATTGACTCTAAAAATTGTGTGGGCTGCGGAAGATGTCTGGGAGCATGCAACTTTGATGCCATTTCCTTCGATAATTCCAGTGCCCTGGAAGAACTGAACTGCCGCATGGCTGAATATACAAAAGCTGTTGTTTATGGTCGTCCACAATTCCATATCTCGCTGGTAATAGATGTCTCACCCAACTGCGACTGTCACTGCGAGAACGATGTACCCATTCTACCAAATATCGGAATGTTCGCATCGTTTGACCCGTTAGCTCTTGATCAAGCGTGTGTTGATGCCTGCCTTGCAGCTCAGCCGCTGCCAAACAGTCAGCTCAGCGACAACATGAAGAAAGAAGATTTCGTTGATCGTCATGACCACTTCACAAATTCCACTCCTGAGTCTGAGTGGAAAAGCTGTCTCAAACATGCTGAGAAGATCGGGCTAGGAAGCAGATCTTATGATCTGATATTTGTAAAAACGATGTGAAGTAAAAAACAGTCTCCATTTGGGAGGGGTTTCGTGAGGAAGTCTCTCCCTTTGGCTTTTGTAATCGGCTGGGATGATTGAACTTGTAGGAAAAACAATCATATTGAGGATTACAGAATGAACCAGCATTACATTGGATGAAAAATGATATCAGTTACACTTTGCAAAGGCAATTACTACTTGCCTGGCCTTATTCTACCTGCCCAAGAAACAGTGATAATAGCGTACATGATATGATTTTATCAATATTTTCTTTACTATATAGAGCTGGGTGGTAAATACTCCACTGGTCGTCAATCAAGGTCGATGCTGTTTTACAGGTAAAGTGAGATAAATATTTCATAAAAACATTTATAAAGGATATTCCTATATAGTATAATTCTAGACAGAATGAATCAAGAGGTTTCTAATATGAACAAAATTTCAATCGCAAATGCTCCGACATATACTTCGCCCAATTCTATGACTCTGATCTGTACCGAGAAACCGGATGGCAGCACCAATCTTGCAACGCTAGCCTTCTGGGCTTTCGCTTCTACCAATCCTGGTAAGATCATGTTTTCCCTGAACAAAGGCGCATACAGTCTTGAGTTACTAGCTAAGAAAAAAGAAGTTGTACTTGCCATTCCGGGAGTCGAGCTAACGGAGGCTCTGATTGGCTGCGGTACCTGCTCCGGTCGTGATATTGATAAGGCTGCTAAGGTTGGTTTGACTATGCAGAAAGTAGAAGGCACGAACATCAAGGCGCCTGTTCCCTGTAAACTGCTCATCCATGCAACTGTTGCTCAGACCATGGATGCAGACGACCATGTTGTCCATCTTTGTGATGTCAAAGGTGTTTACGATAACGAAGATGTGGATGCTGTTTTCGGCTGGAAAGGCTATGCTGAATTTGCAGCGGCACAGCAGAAGTAAAAAATAAACAAGGCGGCTGTCTGCAGATGGCCGCTCTTTGAATTTGAGGAGACAATATGAAAACACAAGGCGGATTTTTGATTACAAGAATTAAACAAGTCGGCGGGCGTGTCTTTGAGCACATACTGAATGAGAAAAATATAGACGCCTTTAACGGTTCACAGGGCAGAATTCTCTATGTACTCTGGCAGAAAAACGGAGTTCCCATCAATGAACTGTCCAAGGAAACTGGGCTTGCTACGACTACACTAACCAGTATGCTTGATAGGATGGAAGCGGCGAACCTGATTTATCGTGACCGTGGAGATAAAGACCGAAGAAAAATCCGAATTTTTTTGACGGAAGAAGCGAAAGGCTTAGAACAAGAATATAATTCAGTAACAGAAGAAATCAGTGAAATTTATTACAAGGGTTTTTCCAAGGAAGAGATTGAACAATTTGAAAAATATCTTGAACGTGTCCTTAAAAATGTGGAGGAAATCCTCTGATGAGCATATGCATTAAGGATAATATCCAAAACATGAATTTGGTTATCGGCTGCACAATAGGCTGCTCCTACTGCTATGCTCGCAACAATGTGAATCGATATCACGTGATGGATGATTTTTCCAAGCCGGAATTTTTTCCGAATAAGCTGCACATTATGGAAAAGAAGCGCCCGCAGAATTTTCTGTTGACAGGCATGAGTGATTTGGCAGACTGGAAACAAGAATGGTGTGAAGCGGTTCTTGAGAAGATCCGTGAAAATCCGCAGCACCAATTCCTTTTCCTTTCGAAACGTCCTGACCTATTGGATATTGAAACCGATCTTGAAAACGCATGGTTCGGGGTAACTGTCACAAGAAAATCAGAGCTTTGGCGTATTGAAGCACTTTGTCAGAATGTCAGCGCAAAGCATTATCATATCACCTTTGAACCGTTGTTTGACGATCTTGGGAAGGTAAATCTCTCCGGCATTGACTGGATTGTAATTGGCACAATGACAGGTGCCCAAAGCAAAAAGATTCATACACACCCTGAATGGGCATATACCCTGACTGAACAGGCTCATGCGCTTGACATTCCAGTTTTCATGAAAGAGGATATTGTGCCGATCATAGGCGAGGAAAATATGGTGCAGGAGTTTCCAGAGGCATTTGTCAAGGTGTTGGAAGCACAGAAAGAATGGCACAAGTAGAGATGCTGGGTATTCTCATCGGAGATGTAAAGACAAAAAACATCATGACCAAATCCAACCTGCCCATGGGCGGTTACTCGATAAATCCCTATGTGGGCTGTGCACATGCCTGCAAATACTATTAGGCCTCCTTTATGAAACTGTTTACTGGACGCGCAGAGAAATGGGGTTATAACTGATAATCTTTCTTCACAGATTTTAGATAAACGGCCATGAGCTAGACAACGCCTGCATTATACTGAGAGAAAATACCGCCGCTTCTGAAACTACCCTGAACTGTCGGCAGAGGTAAAGCGTAAACAACAGTTTCGACTTTGAATTTCAAAGTTGGTTACATGAATATGAAGCCAACTTCACAAAGGAGAGTCTGCCTTTTTAGCGGTGAGTCGGTACGTATTTGGAGGCATTTAATATTTTATAACACTTAATCAGTATTATTCATTAATTACTTTTTATATCCAAATTATCGGTTCGAAATTGTTTATATCACATTGTGATATAGTTTATATATCATGACGTGATATAGTGTAATGTGATATAAGAAGAGTGAAAGAATGAATCTGGACAAAGCAATGAAACGATATATTCCAATGAGCGAGACGATGTTCTACATTCTTCTATCTCTTCGTGAAGAGCGCCATGGATATGGGATAATGCAACACGTTGAAGAACTGACGAATGGTAGAATCAAGCTTGGAGCCGGAACTATCTATCAAAGTCTGAGTAAACTGAACGGAGACGGGCTTATCACACCAACTGAAGAAGTGGACAGACAAAAAAAGTATGTGATTACAGAAATAGGCAGTCAAATACTGATGAAAGAAGCAAACAGAATTAAAGAATTGTACAGCGCAGTGGAGGATTTGCTATGAAAGATAAAAAGACTGAATTGTTTGCTGGATTCAAATATTATGTACCAGCAGACTTTGAAAAATTCATGGAAAAAAATGCTGCAGAAGGATGGAATGTTGATAAAATCCATCAGTGGAGCTCAACATCCATGACGTTTCAAAAGACTGAGCCCAAAAAGTACAGATATGTCGTAGATCTAAATGCATTTCCCACTAAAGAATACAAAGAAACATACAGGCAATTCGGCTGGGAATATATGGGCAGAATGGCAAGTATGTATGTCTGGAGAAAAGAGTATACTGATGAAAGACCGGAAGCATTTACGGACTGCCAGAGTGTAAGAAAAAGAAGCATGAATGTGTTCTGGGTTCTCACTGCCCTCAACATAATCCTAATTGCATCAATGATTGCTCTGACGATATTATATTTCGGAAATTACTATTCAGAAGTTTCAGAAGATATAGCTGGTTATTCAATAGCAATGATTCTTCTAATAGCCATGACGGCAATCACACTCTATGCTTCAAATGGAGTCTACAAAAACAGACAGAGGTGAAGTCAAGCCCCAACAGGGGCATTGATTTATTTAAAATTGGTATTTTTAAAATAAACATTTAAAAAGGTTATAAAAATTGATTAAGGGGGTTTTCTCCCCTTTTTAAATTTATTTTGAAGGAGTCAAGGCAATGACTACCTTTTCTCCCTCGATGTCCCAATCAACGGAATACTCGCCTGCAGGAGCATCTGAAATTATCAGATCTGTAGATCTGGTTTCTTTCATGATGTGTTCTTTCCAGGCCGACACGGCATCTGCAAGAGATCCAGCATTGATTTCTGCAGAAACAAAGCTTTCGACATCAAGCTTCATGTCTTTACGCATCTGCTGAATACGTCTGATTACTTCTCTTGCATATCCTTCCAGTTTGAGATCCTCATCAAGGTTGAAATCAATATAGAGATCTCCGTGGCTGAACGGCACCGCAATAACATCGGACGGCGGAACATAATTGTAAGAAACCATTTCTTCTGTGATCTTGTAGGTTTCTCCATCGATCTCAAGCATGTATGCACCAGCATCTGTACCTGCCTTGATGGCACGGGCGTCGCCTTCTTTGATTGCAGGAATGATCTTTGCCGATGCCTGCTTATATGTGTGGCCGATCGGTTTAGGCACAGGACTCACGACAAGCAGAAGCTCATCCCAGTTATCTGAAGAGTATTCGATTTCTTTCACATTAGCCTGAGAAAGCAGAACTTCTTCCATTCTCTTAATTAAGCCTTCAACCTCGGGAGAATTTATCCTAACGACGATTCTGCGCAGAGGCCAGCGGAGTTTGACATTATTTTTCTGCCTTTCTCTTGTAATATCTTCCACCAACTCCTGCATCAGTTCCATAGAAGCCTCGAGATTGTCATCAATGAGTGACTTATCGAAAGTAGGCCAGTCTAACATGTGTATTGTTTCTTTGCTGCCATCCATTGCCATGTAAATCTCATCGGTGATGTGCGGACAGAATGGAGATAGCAGCTTCACAACAGCCATCAGTGAGGAATGCAGAGTGTTGTAGGCTGCAAGTTTGTCTTCATCCGTAGATTCACTCCACATCCTGTCTCTGATCAAACGAACATACCATCTGGAAAGATCTCCGAGAATGAAGTCTTCCAGGGCACGGCATGCTTTGTGAATGTCGAGAGAGTCGAGATTTTCAGTTACAGTCATTTTAAGCTTCTCAGTTCTGGATATCAGCCAGAGATCTTCAGGGCGCAGTGCGTCTTTAGAGACTTTTTGACTCTGAGGATCGAAACTGTCTAGAGCCATATATGTAGAAGCAAAACTGGCTACATTCCAGAGAATGTTCAGAGTTTTCCTTGCGCTTTTTACACCATCATACTGGAAGGACACGTCTTCCCAGGGTGATGAAACACGGAGAAGGTAGAAGCGCAGAGCATCTGCACCATACTCGGTGATTACATCGTGAGGCTCTACCACATTTCCGCGGCTCTTGGACATTGGAAGTCCTTTGGCATCAAGCATCCAGCCGTGCATCAGGACCCTGTCATAAGGAGCTCTGTCAAAGGCTACACATGATGATCCCAGCTGAGAATAGAACCATCCTCTTGTCTGGTCATGAGCTTCAGTGATGAATTTGGCAGGCCACCATCTTTCAAATTCCTCAGTCTTGCGAGGCCATCCCAGAGCTGCCCATGAGGCAACACCGGCATCGAACCAGACATCGAGAACATCTGGAACACGTTTCATCTTACCGCCGCACTCACAGTCAAATGTTACATTATCAATCCAAGGACGGTGAAGATCCATTCCTTCTTCGTAGCCTTTAGCATCTTTTAAATCATCGGCAGAACCGATGACTTTCATTTTACCGCAGGAGCAAGTCCAGACCGGAATTGGAATACCCCAGTATCTCTGACGGGAAATGCACCAGTCGCGGGCATTCATTGTCCAGTCATATTCTCTAGAAGAACCAGCCCACTCAGGAACCCAGTCAACCCTGGCGATCTCTTCCAACATCTTATCCTTGACTTCAGTTATCCTCAGGTACCACTGGTTTGTGTTGCGGTAGATGATAGGAGAACGGCATCTCCAGCAGTGGCCGTAACGGTGTTCGATTTTGCCTGAGAAGAACATCAGACCTTTGGATTCAAGATTCTCAATGATCAGTGAGTTTGCTTCTTTGACTTTCATGCCAGCATAGCGTTCTCCAACTTCTGGAACAAACCTTCCGCTGCCGTCTACCGGACAAAATGGAGGTATGCCGTATCTTTTACCGATCTCAAAGTCTTCAGGACCATGGCCAGGGGCAATGTGCACCAGACCAGTCATGTCTTCTTCCACAGTATCTGAGAGAAGAACTTTATGAATCCATTCTCCAGTGATTGTTCTCTGAGAGTTTATTTCTTCATAAAGCGGTGGAATATATTCCATGCCCTCGATGTCTTCTCCCATGTAAGTCTCTAAAACTTCATATCCTTCCCACTCTCCGACTGCTCCTACAGACTCAATGAGGGATTTCATCATGATGACCGTGTCTTCAGTACCATCTTTTTTGAATCTGACTTTAGCATATTCATGATCTGGATGAGCTGCAACTCCCATGTTTGCAGGGAGAGTCCAAGGCGTTGTTGTCCATATGAGTAAGGAAACTCCCTTCTCATTTTTCAGAGGGAACTTCACATAAATTGAAGGATCTGTTTCATCTGCATATTCAATCTCTGCTTCGGCAAGAGCGGTTTCACATCTTGGACACCAGGAAATGACTCTGTTGTCTGAAGAGAGAAGATTCTTTTCATGAGCCTTTTTCAAAGTCCACCATGCAGCCTCTATATATTCAGGAGCAAGGGTGCGGTAAGGTCTGTCCCAATCCATCCAGATACCTAACTCTTTGAACTGGTCTGTCATCATATCCTGATGAGACAAAGCAAAATCCTTACACTTTGAAATGAAGTTGTCAATACCGAAACTCTCGATTTCTTTCTTGCTTTTGATGCCTATCGACTGCTCGACTTTAACTTCAATAGGCAGCCCATGCATGTCGAATCCAGGCTGGTCACGGACATTGTATCCGCACATCCTTTTATAACGAATAATAGAATCTTTAATCGTCTTGTTCCATGCAGTACCGAGATGGATATACCCAGTGGTATATGGGGGACCGTCTACGAAGTAATAGTCCTCTCCCTCGGCACGCATCTGTTTGGTTTTCGCATACGTGTCGTTGTCTTTCCAGAGCTTTTGAATCTTCTTTTCAAGCTCTGGAGGGTTGTATTCAGCCTGAACCTGCTTTATCATCGCCTGTTCACTTCCACCGTGGTAATCCGGTTGTTGTTAATTAAGGATGCGGTATGCCAGAATTATTATTCTCCCTGTATGTGAAAGTGTCAGAAAAATTTAGAAACCATTTGTATAACTTCTAAATCTAATTGAAAACATAGATAGTTTATATCAAAAATGTAAAAAAGAGATGTGGTCTGATTAATGCCAGTCATCCAAACTCATCTGAGATTTAGTAGGCACTGGTTTTTTGTAGTCGCCTTTGACCCTCTTTTTATTCTCCAGCTTATTTAATGAGGATTCCACACGCTTCCTTGAGAAACCATGCTCTTCACACATGAATTCGATAATGCGTCCAACATCTGGATGTTTCCACTCTAAGGAATATTCATCTGTAATTGCTGTATTGATGAAAGCATCCTGAACTTCACTTAGATTTGGAATGTTTTCTCCAATAGCTTCTAGTACTGCAGATGCTGAGCCGTATTGTCTGATTAATTTCAGACCTTTCTTGGGACCGATTCCCCTTATCCCTTTGTTATAATCTGTTCCAATGAGAATGCAGAGAGAAATTAGCTGATCTCTGTTTTCAAGTCCGTTTTCTTTTAGAACTTTTTCAAGCTCTACTTCCTCGATGAATATGTCTTTATATTCTCTGCCACCTGGCATTTTGCGTCTTCCAGTGATGTTTAGATTACGGACTAGCCTCGGTGCTCCAAACAGCAGTGAGTCAAAGTCCTGAGAAGATGCTGCCCATACATCTCCCTTCATTGCCATGTATGCAGCCTGTGCTTCACCTTCGCATGGTGCCTGAATAATCGGCAATCCTAGATAAGTAAGAAGGATTCTTGAGCTTTCAACCACTTCATTGCTTATTCGTGTAGACTGAGTGGCTTTAGCCCTTGCTTTTTCTACATCACCTTCATCAATCGCTCGTTTCCATTCATCGTGAGCTTTTGTCCGCCTTTCGAATCGCTCTGCTAAAGTCTGTGCTTTTAGAGCACTAGGTACACCGTCAAAAACATATGCGGGTTTTATGCCAGACTGTAAAAAGTTTATGTTGCGGTATAAAAGTCCTGTGAGATGAGATGTTACTCTTCCACTTTCATCCTTGAGAGGTGTTCCATCTCGACCTCGGATTATGCTCAAAAATTGGTATATTGAATTATATGCATCAATAGCAAGTGTTCTACCAGAGAGGCCAGAAAGTTCCATCTTTTCCGAAGGAACGATGTCAGAGATGTTTACTCCCATATTTTACAGTTAAGCACATAAATAATATAAGCAATTCGTAGGAGTTTAAAAAGTAAGAGGGACTTGTGAGTCCCTGATTGTACTAAAACGATCATTCATCATTTTCAGAATATTTTGGAACGTAGAAGATAAGGAATATCGCACCGATCCAAACTATGAAGAATACTACGGAACAAAGACCAGTCCCTGTAAACAAGGATACCAGTAATAGTATAAGCGGGACTACAAAGGCCACCAGCAAAAGGAACCATTTAGTTCCGGCAAACTCGAATTTCATAGCATGCCCCAATACGCAGATGATTAAAAACTTTGTGAATCAAATCTTGTCTGCAATTTAATAAAAAAACAAACTATCATAAACATATATGATTCCAGATCAATCTATCGATCATAGATGTATAATTATAGTGGGTTTGCAAAGATATGGAAAAATTTCTAGGGTTTGTTTCACCGATTCATACAATGTATAGTCTTTAAGTTGTGTGTATACGGTCGAATTTATTAGGCTCTGTTGATAAACAAACGCATAATCATGATTTAATTTATTGAATAGAAGCTCCAAGCTTGCGGGCTTCATCTAATTTTTCATTTCCTTGAATATCACCAATAGCCATTACACCGCCACAAAGCACTTTCCCAAGGCTCTTCCAACCAAGATGTTTTTCAAGTCTATTGTACCAGTATTCACTTTCTTCAAAATCATTCCCCTCTGCTGCCATGATCAGAATAGAATCCTTTTTAGGATTGTGATACTCAGAATCACACTCAGCTACGGCAAATAATCTGTCAAAAGTCATTTTAAGCTGTCCACTTATATTCCAATAGTATAGAGGGGAAGCGAGAACGACAATATCTGCTTCTTTATAAAAAGGATAGATTTTATCCATATCGTCTTTTTGAACACAAGGGCTGTCACAGTTTTTTCCACCACCAAAGCAGCCTTTGCAACTTTTAATATTCATTCCATCAAGGAAAAATTCTGTAACCTGATTCCCTGTTTCCTCTGCGCCCTTCGTAAAAGCAGCGGTTAATGCAGTCGTATTTCCAGATTTACGAGGACTTCCATTCAAAATAATAATTTTCTTGCTCATGCTTACATCTCCAATCCATTTTAACTTTTTAAATTGCTTATATTATGGTTATAGCAAGAATTATAAATAAATCGAGTACATACATATACGTTATATACTTACCTAAAGGAGAGTTTAAATGGGTGAACGATGCATTTCTAAAGAGTGCTTAGATACAACTGGTTTTAGCTACACATTATCGCTGATAAATGGAAAATATAAGATGACAATTTTGTATGCACTCATGGAATTTGGTGTTGTACGTTTTAATGAAATGAAAAGATATATCGGCAATATTTCGTATAAAACTTTGAGCGTGACATTAAAAGAACTTGAAGCGGATATGCTCATCCACAGAGAAGAGTATCCACAAATCCCACCAAAGGTTGAGTATAGTTTAACAGAACGTGGAAAATCCTTAATTCCCATACTTGATGGAATGTGTGAATGGGGCGAAAATAATCGCCTTTGATTTTTTTTGATTTAGAATGTAGCGCATTGGCCAGCTAGATAATTAAAATCCATTTCCAGTTAAAAAGTATAAAATTACCAACAACATCACTGATTTTGTACCAAGGAGATCAATAGAATATATGAATTGATGTTTGAACTTGAACCGGTGGTAGTATGAATCATACAAATGAAGATGTTTAAAGAATGTTCACAAGCTTACAAGTCATATAAACAAAAATCAATAAATGATTATTCAAACCTATCTGCTATAAAACAAGAACCATCTGGCTATACCGAATGGCGCCCTGGTCGGGATTTGAACCCGAGTCGAAGCCTCGACAGGGCTTCATGATAGGCCGCTACACTACCAGGGCTTGCTTTTTCTCCTCAATAAGTAAGTCATATATATGCATTTCTATCTTTCAATCATCTGAGCCAAATATCTGGCAGTTATTTGTTACATACCAACTAAGCAGTAGTGTAAACATATCTCTAAACTGCACATAAGTGCGATTTTCGAAAAAAATTCAGATTTTTATCTCATCAATTTGAAAACGATTTAAAATTACTTATACTAGTATTCATTTTTTTGTTTTATGTAGTTCGTTACAAAACTTTTGTAAAACGTAGTATTAGGTCTTACTAATTTCATTTTACAAACAATTTCAACGGTTACCGCCAAAAGACGTTTGGCATATCAATTGATACAGACTTTTAGAATCAGCATATGTTATAATTTTATATTAATTTATAATATACTATTGTTTAAATAGTAGTTTTTATTTAGCAAATGTGAGAGATTATTATGAGGAAGAGAAAAATTGGTTATGAGTGGATTGTGCTTTCAGTTACTACAATAGGAGCATTGCTTGCTTCAATGCAGTCGTCTGCACTTCTTATAGCTCTTCCTGAATTGATGGGAAACCTCAATATCGATTTTCTCACAATAATGTGGGTAATTCTGGCGTATATGCTTATGACTACTGTTATGCTGCCTATAGTCGGCAGACTGGCAGACATATATGGCAGAAAAAAATTATACCTTTCTGGATTTGCGATATTTACCATTGCTTCTCTGTTATGCTGCTTATCCGTTCCGCAATTCAACGGCTGGGATCTGGTAATATACAGAGCAATTCAGGGACTAGGTGGATCATTACTGCTAGGCAACAGCACTGCACTGGTGGCAGATGCATTTGATACTCGCAGGCTTGGATTGGGTCTGGGAATAAATCAGGTTGCCGGAGCAGCGGGTATTGTATTAGGTCCTGTCGTAGGAGGATTATTAGTTGGGTATGGATGGTGGGCAATATTCGCCTTCAACGTCCCGATTGGAATAATTGGAACAATATGGGGAATAAAGTGCCTCAGAGAAACAGTAATGAAATCTGCTGATAATTCCTTTGACCTTAAAGGATGCATATCAGTATCTGTGGGACTTACATTCCTTCTTTTAGGAATTACATTACTGGCCTTCCCAATGATCGATATGATCTGGGTATGGCTCATGATAATCATCGGAGCTATTGCTCTGATTGTATTTATTTATACAGAACTTAAAGTAAAAAAGCCGATGATCAATCTGAGACTTTTCAAAAACAGATCATACGCTGTATCAAACTTTACTAACTTCACAACAGGCCTTGCCAGAAGTGCAATATTATTTGCATTGATCTGTTACTTCCAAGGACCATATGGAATGGATCCGCTGACCGCTGGACTGGCTTTAATCCCCTATGGTTTAGGATTTATGATTCTCGGTCCGATAGCAGGACGTTTGTCCGATAGTTACGGAACCAAGTATGTCGCACTCTCCGGATTAATCTTGATGGCTTTAGGTCTCATATGCTTAACAACCATTGATGAGAAAACCAGCTTCGTTATGTTAGCTGCCTATATGCTCGTAATAGGCATAGGCTCTGGGCTGTTTTCATCACCGAATTCAAGCACAGTCATGAAAGCCGCACCGCCTGAAGAAAGAGGGTCGGCTGCCTCAACAAGAATGATGCTGATGAATGCAGGAGGAATGTTCAGTTTCACCATTGCATTTCCAGTTCTGTTCAACGGTGTTGAAGAGTATATGGAGCAGATATTCATTGAAGGCGGCGGAGTTCCCTCAGAGATCTTAGGACCGATCGTGGATAATATACATGAGACGTTTCTGATATTCTTCATAGTGGCGCTGGTTTCTGTTGTGATAGGATTTTTCCAACAGAAAGAAAAAGGACTAGAAACCCGAAAAAATTAGAGCTCACCGCTCTACCTATTTTTTATACATCTAACTTGATTGAGATTTTATACATCTTCAAGAAGTGATCTTATGGATTCAAAGCTGAAAGTCAGTGATTATATGGTGAGAGATGTTGTCTCTATTCCACCAGATTATACAATTAAAGAAGCAAGAGAGAAAATAATCAGTACAGAATTTCATGGGCTTCCGGTTTCACAGGATGGAAAAATTTTAGGATTCGTGACTGCCAAAGAACTTCTGAGGGAGATTGACCATCCTGATAAAAGAGTCAGTGAGATCATTAAAGACGGCACTGTGACTGTATCACCAGACATGGATATTGATGATGCCTCGCGTGTTCTTTTCAGATACGGGCTGAGAAATACGCCTGTGGTGGACGAAGACGGTATGGCTGTAGGAATGATTTCCAATATGGACATAATCCGCTCTGCCATCGAAAAGGCGACTCCGAATAAGATCAATATGCTCAAGAATTTTTTATCACAGCAGCATGATGTTAAGATTGAGGTTAGAAGGCGTGTAATTCCAATAGAGCGGCTGAGGCCTACACAAAAAGAAGTTTATGCCGATGAACTCCGCGGAAGACAGTATGAAATAAAACGCGGTCTTGTAGAGCCTTTGATTGTAATCCGCAAAGACGGTTACTATGTCTTGGTTGACGGTCATCACAGAGTTCTTGCCGCCAAGGAGATGGGTGTCAAGCAGTTTCAGGCTTTTGTGTTAGAGCCGGAACATGATATTGAGCTGGGCATGGAAAGATCAGCTGACGAGATGGGCGTCAAAACAATTGATGATATTAAAATAATCGAGGGTAAACACCATCCCCTCGTGAAAGTTGCAACCCGTCTTTTAACACATAAAGATGCAGGCTCTGAATGAGCCTGCTTATTTTCTTTATTGACTCAGCTGTTTTCTTACTGATTCCATAATAATCCTTTTTTCTGCTGCAGCAACATAGTTTATGGTTTTAACAACAGTGTCTGGATTAAGTGAAATGGAATCTATTCCGGCACGTACCAGGAATTCACAGAATTCAGGATACACCGATGGGCCCTGTCCACATATGCTGACGGTAACTCCTTTTTTGTGAGCTCCGTCAATTATCTGTTTGACAGCTCTTTTCAGAGCTTCATTCCTCTCGTCGAAGTATCCCATTTTGCCAAGTACATCAGAATCCCTGTCTGCACCCATTACAAGCTGAGTGAGATCGTTGGATCCAATTGAGAATGCATCGCAGTGCTCTGCGAATTCTTCAACCATGAAGACAACTGCTGGAACTTCTGCCATCAAGTAGAGTTTGAAATCTTTACTGCGGTAGAGTCCCACTTCATTCATCATTTTCTCAATTTCAACGACTTCATCTACAGTGCGCACAAACGGCAGCATGACCCATATGTTTTTGAGACCCATTTCATCACGGGCTTTCTTTACAGCTTTGAGCTCTGCCCTGAATGCTTTGTTGTAGCTCTCTGAAACATATCTGGAGCAGCCTCTCCATCCGATCATCGGATTGGACTCTTTAGGCTCATAGTCAGCTCCGCCTTTCATATCGTGATACTCATTGGTTTTGAAATCAGAAGTTCTCAGAACCACAGGCCTCGGATAGAAAGCTCTTCCGACAGATGCAATTCCTTCTGCCAGCTTATCAATAAGCTCATTTTCTCTTCCGTCTTCAATCAGAGCACAGGGGTGTTCCTGCACGTGGGAGGTGAATAAGAATTCGCTGCGCATGAGACCTACACCCTGAACAGGCAGCTCGGAATATTCTGCAGCTTTGGTAGGAACACCGATATTCACCATGATCTTTGTAGCTGTCACAGGCACAGCAACTGCAACTGCAGTAGCTGCAGCTGAAGTGGTTATTACTTCAACTGAAGGTGCTCCGCCTTCGTAAACAACTCCCATCTGACCGTGGACTGTTACTTCCATTCCATCTTTGAGAACGTTGGTAGCTTCAGTGGCTCCTACGACGCATGGAATTCCAAGCTCTCTCGCTACAATTGCAGCATGGCAGGTCATACCTCCTTCATCGGTAACGATGGCGGCTGCCCTGGTCATTGCCGGAACCATGTCTGGTGTGGTCATCTGAGTTACTAAAATATCTCCTTTCTTAACCACATCTAAGCTCATGTTCTCGTCGTAGATCTTTACCTTGCCGCTTGCATTTCCGGGGCTAGCTCCAAGACCTCTGACAAGAATTGTACGTCCAGATTCTTCAGACTCTTCAACAGTTTCCTGCTTAGTCTGTTTTGATAAGGTTGTGATCGGCCTGGCCTGAACAACATATACATGATTGTCTTCTATTGCCCACTCGATATCCATCGGACGGTTGTAGTGCATCTCAATGCGGTTTCCGATATCAGCGACTTCTTCGATCTGAGCATCCGTTAATTTCTGAGATTTTACCTGGTCGTTTGCAATTTCTTCTCTCAAGCATTCTCCGCTTTCTCCTCTGACTAACTTCCATGTCTGGGTGGAAATTCTCTTATTCAAGACATTACGGTGGAATTTGTCTACAACGTAAGTGTCAGGAGTTACCTTTCCTCCTACTAATGCTTCACCTAATCCATATCCTGCCTCGATGATAATGTGCGGCAGTTCAGAATTCGGATCCACAGTAAACATGATACCTGATTTCTCAGAGTTGATCATACGCTGAATTACAACAGCCAGTTTGACTTTGTCGTGCTCGAATTCCTTAGACACCCTGTAAGAAATTGCACGTGGGGTGAATAGAGAAGACCAGCATTTTTTAATGCAAATTAAAAGAGACGAAGGTTCTGAAACATTCAGATAAGTATCTTGTTGACCTGCAAATGATGCTGTCGGGAGATCTTCTGCAGTTGCACTGGATCTCACAGCAACAAGAGGATATTTTCCTTTTCCCAGCTTTTTGTATTCAGCCAGAATCTGTGATTCAAGATTTTTTGGAATTTCTCCCTCTTCAAAAGCATTTCTGATCTTTGCAGAGGCTTCCTGAAGTGCTACATCTGAATCTACATCAATATCCTCAATTGATTCCGATATGACAGTCTTGAGATTGTTGTGCTCTAAAAACTCGTCATAGGATTCTGTTGTCAACACGAACCCAGGAGGTACGTCGAACCCGGCAGCAGTAAGCTCACCCAGATTGGCAGCTTTACCGCCAGCAATCGGAATATCATTTACACCTAGATCCTTGATGCTCATTATCCCTTTCATGATTATCCCCGGAAACTGTTCCACATCATACTAGATGGAACAACGCTCTGATATAGTCAACGCTAATATATTTTCCCTTCTGTCATTAAGCAGAAAGATCATTGACGATGCGCTTTTCGAATTTTTTCAAAAGTAACAGAATCTAATATGTGTGTTTTGCGCGAAAAATATAGAAAAATCATCAGATTGCGTTGTGAATTGTCCCCCGAGCCTTAACAGATTAGTTCATGGACGGCTTATGCCTATTCTCCCCACACTGACCCAGGCCGGGGGTTTATTGTCGTTCGCCGGGGTTGTTTCCCATTCATGACCCGATGTCACATCGTTGTTCATGGAAAGACCCATAAATTACGGCGATCTGTATACTAACGGTTTGCAAGGAAAATCACGTATCATTTCCGGTTTCCGAAAGCAATTTCTCTACTGTAGCATTGGATTTTAACTTTTCGTATAAAAACCGCATATTACAGCCCCCTGGGACCATAGGCTTTATATCATTGTTATCGATGAAAGGCCCGATATTATGCACTGGGCAGACGTATTGGCCAATACTCTTCTCGAGAAAGGAAACAATCACTTGATTTCTACTGGTATAACACCTTCTGGTACACTTCATGTAGGTACTCTGCGCGAGTCAATAACAGCTGAATCTGTACGCAAATCATTAGAAAAGCAAGGCGCAAATGTAAAGATGATTTACCTTGTGGATTCCTGGGACCCGCTAAGAAAAAGATATCCATTTCTTCCAGAAAGCTTTGAAGCTGAAGTAGGAAAGCCATTGGCGTACATACCCTGCCCCTGCGGCGAGCATGAGAACTATGCCCAGCATTATATCCAGCCGTTTTTAGATTCCATTAAAGAACTTGGCATTCACTGCGATGTTTTGTGGACACATGAACAATATGAACAGGGTAAGTTCGAAAAAGTAATTGATACTGCAATTACAAAAAAAGACCAGATTGCCCAGATCCTTACAGAAGTGAGCGGTCGTGAACTTCCCAAAGACTTTTTCCCATACTCTCCCAGATGTGAATGCTGCGGCCGCATCAGCCATACAAAAGCATTGAGTTATGAATATCCGTACGTCTCATACTCCTGTGCATGCGGCCATGAGGGAAAGGCAGACATCAGAAAAGGAGATGGAAAGCTGCCGTGGAGAGTTGAGTGGGCAGCAAAATGGAGAGTATTCGGCGTAACCTGCGAACCGTTTGGCAAAGATCATGCAGCTGCCGGCGGATCATACGACACGGGAGTAAGGCTGGCCAAAGAAGTCTTTGAAATTGATGCACCTTACCCGATCCCGTATGAATTTGTACAGCTGAAAGGCAAGGGGCAGATGCATAAATCAACTGGTTCTTCAGTTACCGGTGTAGATGCTCTGCACATTACTCCAGCTGCAGTAATGAATTATATAGTTCTGAGAGTCAACCCATCCAGACACATTGATTATGACTCTGGGGCAGGCATACTTGACATGGTTGATGAGTATGACCGCATAGAATACATGTATTACAATCAGGAATGTGAAGACAGGGACAAAGACCTTCTGAGAGCGTATGAACTTTCACAGCCGGAAGGGCCCCGTGCCACCGCACCTCTGCAGATCCCGTACAGACATCTTGTTTCATTGGTGCAGATTGCAGACGGCTTCGACGGAGTCCTTGCAATTCTGAAGCGCATGAATCTGATCGACGACAATGTTGATCAGGAAGACCTGGACATTCTCAAACAGAGAATGGAATGTGTAAAATACTGGTTGAACGGCTTTGCACCTGACAATGTCAAATTTGCAATATGCGACACCCTGCCTGAATGCGAGATCTCAGAAAATGAGAAGATGTTCTTCAAAAAACTCATTGAGTCAATATCCGCAGTGGAATGGAATGGTGAAAGCATACACGATGCAATATACCAGTGTGCAAAAGAGACTGAACTTGGTCCAAAAGGCTGCTTCCAGGCACTGTATAAAATCTTCTGCAACCAAAAGCAGGGACCTCGTTTAGGCTTCTTCTTTTCCACAATAGAAAAGGACTTTGTCATCAACAGAATTAAAGAAGCTGGCAACTAAAACCACTTACAAAATAAAATGGCAAAACTACCTATATGCAGGTAGCTATGCACTTTCATTTAAATTAGGTGAACCTATGAGCCAAGACAATGAAAAACCATCATGCAAATGTGGATGCGAAGATGAACTCAGTGAAGAGGAACTTACCTCACTGGATGAGCTCGCTGAAGAAGTAATATTCGGAAAAAACCAAAACAGAAGCCGCGCCATCAAAGACCTGTGGTTTGAAGATATGAAGAATTATCTCAAAGAATGTGAGGCTCCTGAAGAATCCAGACCTGAACTGATGTTTTTATCATTGTCTAATGCGCTGCTGGATATGTTCTTTGACATAGTTCCCAGAGAGTTTGCAATCGCTTCTGCAAACAACATGAGCCACTTTTTAGCCACACTCCTGATCAACAAAGAATATGACATTGACGTCATGGAAAAATACATGGACGACTACAACAAAGTCATCGGGGACTCTGAGGACATAGAAAAAATTGAGAATTTTGATGAAGAGTGGTGGAATGAGAAGAAAGATTACCTCAATGGAAAAACTATGAATGAGGTAATTTCAGAAATGTCAGAGAAATATGGTCTATGAGACAATCTAAAAGCTACGGTGCAGTCGCAGCACTGTCGATTGCTGCATTCATGGTAATGACTGGAGTGTCTATAATCTCTCCAATCTTACCGGCGTATGCAGCTAGCTTTGGAATACCTTACGCACTCATAGGCATAATCATATCTTCATTCGCGATAGCAAGAACATTTTTAGATATTCCGTCTGGATTAATTGCCTACAAATTAGGAATGAAAAAATTCATGGCGATCGGCCTGATTCTGATCGCTGTATCTTCATTCATAGCCGGTTATGCACCTACATATGAAACTCTTCTGGTAGCTAGGATACTCGAAGGTGCTGGTTCAGCAATGTATACAACTGTCTCAATGACCATGGTCGCGGTTGTATCTCCGCCGGAACGCAGAGGAGCTACACTATCATTTTACGTAAGCATGATGCTGCTGGGAACAGTCAGCGGTCCGGTAATAGGCGGATTTATCTCTGAAGCCTGGGGAATGTCCGCTCCGTTTTATGTATATGGAATGTTCGGTCTGATCTCGCTGATTATAATAGCCATGGCAGTAAAAAATGCTGACAACAGCAGCAGTACGGCTCATCCAGCAAGCATGAAGATTACAAAACTTCTCAAAGATTATAATCTGATGGCCATCTGCTTCTCGGTACTTGTCACATTTTTAATCCGACAGGGTGTTGTCAATACAGTCATTCCTCTCTATGCATACAATAACCTTGGGATGGGAGAAGTGGGTCTTGGAATTGCCTTGGGTGTTCTGGCTATCGGCAATACGATTATGATGCTGATTATAGGTAAATTATCTGACAAGTTTGGAAGAAAAACATTCATGATGCTGAGTCTGATACTTTCAGCAGCAGTGATTTTAATAATTCCATTTGATAAAACATTCCTTTCTTTAGTGATAACCATGGGCATGCTGGGGATATGTTTAGGCTTGGCAGGCCCTGTTTCAGCATGGATTACAGACGTTTCAAAACCAGAAGATCTGGGTGGAGCAATGGGCATTCAGCGGACAGTAGGTGATTTGGGATTTATTATCGGTCCGATACTGCTAGCAGCTATCGCAGGAATGTCTGGACAGACTGTTTCATCTATGCCTTTCATTGTGGCGGCTCTGATCTCAATTTTACCGGTTGCATTCTTAATAAGCGTGAAAGACCCGGTAGCTGCAGAAAAATTCTCACTCCGTAAACAAAATGTCTGATCTGCTGTCTTCATAAAAAGATTCATCAAACCTCTGAAGGTCTGAAATATCAGACATTAAATCAGATCCGTTAGCTTCGCTTTCAGGAAAAGATCTCGCAAATTGATTTACATCACAGAATAACACTTCCCATTTAGCATCGCCTGTTCTGGAGATCATTTCACTAAGTCTGTTTACACCTGCTGAGTAATATTCCATTCCCTTCATTCGGTTCTCAAACATCTTCCATTCTACAATTCTTCCATTTAGTGTTGTTAATACTGCAACTCTGTCAGTCATATGGCATTCTCCGAGTTTTTCTATCATTTGAGAACGCAATGTATTTTAAAATAATCCTGAAGTTGAAACAATTTATCCAGAAAATACTGTTTTTATACGCATAATCTGAATCTTGCAAGACATAATAATCTGAAAGCCTGTTTTATTCTGACTTATAATTCTATAAAGAAGAAGGATATACGGTAATCGTGATCTCAGCTTCCGCACCAGGAAAAATAGTTCTCATGGGAGAACACGCAGTGGTATTTGGGAAGCCAGCCATAGCTCTAGCAGTCAATTTACGTCTACGTTGCAGAATTGACCGCAGCAATGAGAATTTAGTAAACGGACAGCCTTTGGCACTGGCCGGGAATCCGTATCTGAGTCATATTGTGAATGATATATCTAAAAAGAGTGCAGATGTACTTTCTAACCAGCACTTTTCATTTGATGTTTCATCCGATATTCCTGCAGGGTCTGGCCTGGGATCATCTGCCGCACTAAGTGTAGCAACGATAGGGGCACTTGCAGCTATGAGAAATACATCTCTGGATGAAGAGACAATCTCAAAAAAAGCTTTTGAAGTGGAATTTAATGTTCAGGGAAGAGCCAGTCCGATGGATTCTTCAGCATCTACACATGGGGGAGGAATTTTTCTAGACAGTAAAAAAGGACCTGATTTTCTCTGGGAATCAACTAAAAACGATAAGTCCTGGTTTATACACGATTTAAAAGTTCCAGAAATGGGAATGGTTATCGGATATACAGGAATAAGAAAACCTACTGGTCCGATGATTGCCAAAGTAGCAGCATACTGCAAACGTACCAGATTCGCCTGTGAAATCGTTGATGAAATCGGCGAAATAACACTTGAAGGAGCAGAGGCGTTAAATCACAATGATACTGAAAGACTTGGCAGACTCATGACTAAAAATCACAAGCTCTTGGCAATCTTAGGAGTATCTTCTCCTGAATTACAGAAACTAGTGGATGCTGCACTGCCGTATTCATATGGTGCAAAATTAACAGGCGGCGGAGGCGGCGGAAGCATGATTGCTCTGACAGACAAACCTGAAAAAGTCTACAAAGCAATTGAACTTCGCGGCGGAATACCCTATATCGTCCGCACCGGCGTAAATGGAATAAAAATAAGTGAGCGGGATTGACCCGCTTAAATTAAGTCTTCAAATTCTTTTACGAGATCTGGATGTTTCTCTTTAACAATTGCCAGTAAATTCCTGACAGAAAGTTTTTCAACACCAACCTCTGAGATTGTCTTGACTAATGAGTCTAAAGTAGCATCATCTAATGTAACTAATTTCTCTTTAGCCATCCAGTTGCGCCAGAGTTTGTTTTCCAGACGGTCTCTCCAGTTATCTTCGTACTCCTGGAATGTATTCATGGTGTAGTCGCCTGTTTCTTTTGCCTTGGCAAGAGCTTTTCCGGCAAACATACCAGCAATACAGCTGTTGGAAATTCCTCCACCAGTAATCGGATCGATCTGTCTGGCAGCGTCTCCGACCAGAATTACATGATCAATGCAAACTGAGTCCAGAGGTGCACATACCGACACGGCACCGGCTACACATTCCAAAGGCTGTCCATCTTTAAGACCAGGAGTCTCAGCAATGAACTTGTCGAGATACATCTTGGGGTCACCAAGATTCTTGATGAGTGGAGTGAGAATTCCTAATCCAACATTGGCAGTGTCTTCAGTCTTGGGGAATACCCATACGTATCCGCCTGGAGCTGCAGAACCGAGTACGAATTCACAGTAATCGCAATCATATTTGATGTTGGTAAGCCTGTACTGGTAGCAGGTCAGAATATCGTTTGGTTTTAATGAGGTGTCGATTCCAGCCCAGCGTCCGATTTGTGACTCGTAACCGTCAGCACCTACAACTGCATCAGCCAGGATCTCGATTTCTTCACCGTGGCTCACAGCTTTGACACCAGCTACTTTGCCGTCTTTCCAGATCAGACCGGTTGCTGCAGTCTTGAGCATTATTTTTGCACCAGCTTTTGCAGCATCTTTTGCTAAGGCTTTGTCAAAGAATACCCTGTCTACGACCCAACCGACTTCATTACCGGCGTTCTTTTCATCAACAAAGTAGGTGAAACCAGTTGGAGAAACGAATTTTGCTCCTTTGATATCTCTAGCAATCCACTTAGGATCTACTTCAATGCCAACTTCATCGAGCCAAGCTTTGGAAATACCCTCACCGCATCTAACTGGGGCACCTATTTCCTGACGCTTTTCAATTAATACAACGTCAACTCCGTTCTTAGCTGCCCATTTTGCAGTCATGCTGCCTGCAGGACCAGCACCTACAACAACCACATCGCACTTAATCTGCCTCATTCTTTACCCTCCATCTCTAAAGCTCCGACGGGGCATATTTTGACACATCTCCCGCAGCGGTTGCAGTTCTCATTAAATTCAAGCATGACGTCATTCAGATATATTGCATTTTGAGGACAGGATCCAACGCATGCTCCGCATTTATGACACTTTTCGATATGCACTATCATAGAACTATCTCCTTTGGATCAGGTATACTCGTCTCCCTTCTTAGCTCTCCATTCCTCTAATGGAATTGAGAATTTCTTCTCGACTTCAGCACGGTACTCGGGTCCTCCGTTGTATGCACAGAATGGAATAATTCTTCCGTCTGGTACAACATAGTGAATTACACAGCGCTTGACCCTCTCAATATCGTAGTTATAGTCATCCTGGAAGTGCATTGCACTTACAAGCAACATATTCCATGAGAATTTTGCCAGTCCCTCTTTGGTTTCGTTGTTGAATACATTGGTCATCATTTTTATGAACTGTAATGTATTCATACCATCTGGTATCTTATCCTCGATCATATGTTTCTTAATAATTCTCTCTGCTTTCAGCAGGGAAAGTTTCTTGACTTTTGAATTCTCAGTCTTCTTAGCTAACTCGAATAAATCATCAAAAAGACCTTCGACTTCTATGAAGTCTGTAATCGGTATCACATTGTTTTCATCTTTAACAAACCAATAGGTTGCAAGTCCGCAATGAGGATGTGCGGAGAATGTTACTTTATCTTTGCCTAAGAATGCAGAAGCATATGCAGAGATAGGCACAACGCTTGGTACTGGGTACCAGTCTTTCTTGTGAGCATATCCTGTCTGTTCTTCAATATCTTTAACAAGATCTGGAATTGTGTATCTGCCCTGTTCTCTTTCTTCCTGCTCCATACGGCCCGTAAATGCCACTGGCTGGAAGTTGACGCCTCTGACGACATCCATATTTTTAATTGCAAATCTGATGATGTCTCCAATCTGGTGATCGTTTAGACCCCTTACTAATGTTGGAACCAACACAACAGAAGGACGCTTATTGGGAACGTTTCTGATATTCTCAATGGCTTTGTTTTTAACATCCACCATCTTTCTGCCTCTGCTCCTCATGTAGATGTCATCATCCATACCATCGAACTGAAGGTAGATTGTGTTTAATCCAGCTTCTGCACATTTGATAGCAAATTCAGGATCGCTTGCTAATTTTACACCGTTTGTAGCAACCTGAATCTGAGCGAATTTGAGCTCTTTCGCTTTTTTAATTACGTCAAAGAATCTGGGATAAATTGTAGGTTCTCCGCCTGAGAACTGAACTGCTGTGCACGGCACTGGCCTTTCTGCACGCAGGTTTTCAAGCATTTTGACAACTTCATCATATGAAGGTTCGTACACATAACCAGCCTGACCAGCATGAGCAAAACAGATTGGACAGTTCATGTTGCATCTGTTAGTAAGATCCAGATTTGCTAAGACAGTGTGACTTGCATGCAGATTACAGAGTCCACAGTTATCAGGGCAGCTTGTAGCATCCTGGATCAAAGCATTCGATACACCAGTGGTATCATATGCGAATTTCTCTGCTTTTAAGTAAAGCTCTACGTCAGACCAATAAACGTCTGTGACCTTACCGTGTTCTGGACAGGTCTTGTCCATCAACACTTTGCCATTTGATTCGTATATGGTAGCAGGTACAACCTTTTTACATTCGGGACAAAGAGACTGAGTATCTTTTGGGAGCCCCTTCTTTAATGCACTATCTATTGTAATCATAACAAGTCCCCGCAGTTAAAAGGATAGATAGGTATTTAATAGAATTGTAGCTCTTGTCGCTACAAATGAATGAAGAAAATTTATTCAAATTTTTATCGTCTGATCCAATGGATGTAGATCAAACGAAGTCAGAATTACTGTCGCTTCTGAGCAACCTAGGATTCTCAGAGTATGAAGCTAAAGCATATCTTTCTCTCATAATGAAAACAAGAGCTTCAGCAGAGGAAGTGGCGGAAATGGCTGAAATTCCAAGAACTTCTTCATACAAGGTTCTTAAAAGTCTGATATCCAAAGGATTTGCAACTTCTAAAGAAGGCCGTCCAACACAGTATTTTCCAGTTCATCCACGAAATGTCCGAGATCGATTTATTGCTGATTTCAGCAGATCTTTTGAAAAGCTGGAAATGGCTTATGGCCTCATCACTGAAAAAGGAACGCCTCAGATTGTATACACAATGACTGGAAAGGCAAAAATAATTGCAAAAATAGGCGACATGCTTGATTCTGCAGAAGAGTCATTCTTCATCGCCTCGCCGCTTATTGAAGAGATATACAAGTATTGTTTCCACAGCTTTTCTAAAGCCGTCAAGCGTGGCGTGAATATTGTTGTTGTTACGATTCCAGGACCTGAAATACAATATGCTTCAGAAGTCGTCAGAAAAAAAGGAATAATGGCCACAGACGTTCTTGCAGATTGTAAAGCCGCTATGCTGGCTTCGAATGATCTCGGCATCTGCGGATATACTGACAATGAGTTTATTGTAGGACATATGCAGTCGTTTCTGCTGATCTCTTTATTAAATGAAGGTTAGGATGATCTGAATCATCCTATTATTTTCTGACCTTTCATATATGGACGCAGCACTTCTGGAATTACGATTTTGCCGTCAGGTGTCTGATAGTTTTCCATAATTGATACAAGCGTCCTTGGCAAAGCGAGACCTGATCCGTTTAATGTATTGATGAACTCGCTTTTGAGATGCGGTTCTGGACGGTATTTTATTCTAGCTCTGCGGGCCTGGAAGTCTGTGAAACAAGAACATGAAGAAACTTCGAGCCACTGGTCTGCAGCTGGCGCATAAGCTTCCAGATCATATGTCTTTGCAGATGCAAAACCCATGTCACCGGTACACAGCAGAAGAACACGGTAAGGCAGTTCCAGACCGCGAAGAATTGCTTCGGCATTATCACGCAGAGTCTCTAATCTCTCCATAGATCCCTGTGGAAGAACGAACTCAACAAGCTCAATCTTATTAAACTGATGAACCCTGATTATTCCCCTGGTATCCGCATTCCTTCCAGCTTCACGCCTGAATGACGGAAGATATGCTGTATAATATATTGGAAGATCTACTTTCTCAAAAATCTCATCCTGATGCATGTTTGTTACCGGAACTTCTGCTGTTGGATTGAGCCATAAGTCATCTCTTTCACACCAGTACATATCATCCTTCATCTTTGGATACTGTCCGGTTCCTATTACAGCATTTTTATTGATAATCGCAGGAGGTATTATTTCGGTATATCCCTGCTCGTGGTGAACATCCAACATATACTGAATCAAGGCGCGTTCCAGCCTGGCTCCGTCACCCTTCATGATATAGAAACCGCTGCCTGTTATCTTTGCGCCTCTTACAAAATCAATAATGTCAAGGTCTTCACCGAGCTCATAATGTTTTTTAGGTTCAAAATCGAATTTTTTTGGTGTTCCCCATTCCATTACAATCTTGTTTCCGTCATAATCCTTCCCTATCGGAACACTTTCATCAGGAATGTTCGGAATGTTTAAGGCGATATCTTCCCTTTTTAATTCAAGTTCTATTTTGAGAGCATCAAGTTCTTTAATTCTCTCAGAAACTTGTTTCATCTCGGCAATAACCTTCTGTTTTTCCTCACCTTTCAGACTCGGAATGCGGCTTGAGGCATCATTGCGTTCATGTTTCAGCCTGTTGCCGTCATCCACGGCTTTTCTCCATTCCTTATCCACAGTTAAAAAATCATCCAGCAGTTCCTCTGAATAATTCCGGTTTTTAAGTGATTCCCTGATAAGATCGGGGTTGTTACGGATTAGATCGATGTCTAGCAATGCGGTTCCCCACACGGCTAATTACATCAGGTATTCAAAAACTCTTGTATCAGTTTTCTGCTATTTTGGGATCACATAGCAGAATTGTAAAACCTCTTGTTTCAACGCACTTCACTTCGGCACGTTTTGCTATGTCTGCTGCCACGTCTTTGATATCTTCACCGGCTGCAGGCAGCATTTTTACTTTAATGATCTTTGCCCTCTTTATCTGAGTTTTTATCTCCTCAATTACGCCATCAGAAACTCCCTCTTTCCCCACATGGATTGTTGGATCAATGGTGCTTCCCCTCTTAACGAGCTCTTTTTTACTTAATTTTGTTGACATTTAATCACTCTTTTTGTATGCATATGATGTTCTTATAATCTTACCACAATTTAAGCAGTGTATACTCAAGTGGCCTGAATTTAATCTAACCCTGCAGTTTGTTCCAGGAATCAGAGGTGAAAGACATTTTTTACAGTATAAATCCTCTTTAGGTATTGAGGTCTTGGTTTTGTTGCTTACTTTTCTGGCCAGCTCCACATACCTTCTGCTTCTGTTATAATTTCCATATCGAGACTCATTGCGGGCCATCTGCATCAACATATTAATTCTATCTCTAGATATATATTTAATTTCTTTAGAGGATATTCTTTTTTTAGTCATGTTTAATGCGCATGTAAATTATTCGTCTATTAGATTCTTCGCTTTGAACTGGGCGTGAATTGCTCATTGTATAAAGTCAATAAAATTATTGATACGAATTCTTTTAAGAGGTGTATACTTTCATGATGCGTGAGCAAATAACGCGTCAATTGTCTAATGAAGAATGAAAAAAGGATATACCAAGACGGATATCTGCCAGACGCTTTGCTGCATGATGCAAAACAATAAATTGGAAGGACTGACTTGGACGAAACAATACTGTTGATTAATCTTGCATGCCTCATGCTAGTAGCTGGAGCTTGCACTCTGATTTTCTCCAAGTTGAAGCTTCCATCAGTTATTGGATTTTTAGCAGCTGGAATTATAATTGGACCAATATTGGATTTGTCAGATTCCAGTGACATGATGTCTATTGTCTCGATATTTTCTGACCTAGGCATTGTAATTTTAATGTTTTACATAGGATTGGAGTTAAATCTACAGAAGCTTAAAAAAGTAGGAAAATACGTAATCGTAGTAGCGGCTATTCAGCTTCCACTGGTAGTCATGTTCGGCTACATTGCCGGAACTGCCATGGGATGGAGTTTTACTGCATCCATATTTTTAGGGGCCGTTTTGTCGGGATCGAGTACGGCTGTAGTTGCAGCAGTGCTGAAAGCAAATAATGTAATAGATGAAGAGACCAAAGATGGTATCATCTTAATCACAGTGATGGAGGATATCGGACAAGTCATAATACTGACAATGGCTACTCCCCTGCTGAGCGGAGATTCTCCAGCTTTAGACTCTACTTTAATCCTCATCTTCAGCATCATATTGTTCATTGGATTGAGCATAGCTGTTGGTGTTCTGGTAATTCCAAAATTTTTAAACTGGGTTGGAAAAAAATACAGTCCAGAGTCGCTGCTGATAATTTCAATAGGGTTATGTTTTGCAATGGCTCTCTGTGCATCATCAATCGGCCTGTCAATTGCAATCGGATCGTTTTTAATGGGTTTAATCATCTCTCAATGTGAATACTCAAAGGTTGTGATGGCAAGAATAGAGCCGCTCAAAGAGATATTTATGGCCGTATTTTTCATTTCAATCGGAATGGAAATTGTTCCTGCAGAGCTCGTTGATAATCTCTTACTAATATTTATCATAGTAATTATATTTATCCTGGCAAAGGGTTTTTCTGCAACGTTTGCGTGTTATATCGCCAACCGCCCGCTAAAAACAGCATTCATTTCTGCTGCTAGCCTCTTAGCAATGGGAGAATTTGCACTTATCATCTCTAAAACTGCCTATGATGCAGGCGCTGTTCAAAGCTGGTTCTACACATCAGTCATTGGAGCGTGTCTTGTTTCCATGATCCTGTTGCCTCCGATTTCCAAAAATTCCATTAAGATCTATGACAAGGTATCGGAAGCATCTCCAAGCTGGTTACACAAATGGATCAATAAAGTTAATGAAATTCGTGCAGATGTATTCGCAAGAGTTTCATTCTCACCCGCCTCTAAAAAAATTGCTGCCCGAGAGACATCAATGATCGCTATAGACTTTGGAGTAATAATAATTACAGAGATTATATTTTATTATCTATCTCCTTACGCAGTACAATATGTAGCCGATACGCTGCCATCACTAAACCGCTATGTGATGCTGGCAATATTGATTGCTAATTTCATTATATTGATTCCAGTAGTACACTCTCTGGTTCAAAGTCTAAAAGCCATCTCTAAACTGATGATCGTGGGAGGAGCTATCTCTAAAATCACAAAGACAACAGAGGTTACTCCGCTCATCACATTTGTTCAAAATATGAGTACTGTGATCAGTGTTACAATTCTTACACTGCTGATCTTAATAATTGTACCAATATCATTTGGAACATGGGCATATTTTGCAGGATTAGTCATATGTCTGATCATTGTTTTAGTTTACGTCATCTATAGCAAAAATAACAGTTACATGAAAGCCCGTACCGCTGTTGCAAATACCATTTCTGAAAGGAGGGGTCATGCTTCATGGTCTGAAGACGAATATGAAGAAGATCAAGAAGGATTTGTTTCAGACATTTCTACACATGAGCATGAAGGATTCGAAGATGTTGCAGAATTGCCAAAGAATGATGATAAACCCAAGTAAAACACATTCTGATAAACATTGATAATTTTCAAAAACCAATAATACAGGCAGCTTTTAATCAAGAGTTTAATATATGCCTAGAGTTGCTATATACTCTAAAGATTGAGGTGAAAAGGCATTTTCATTAAATGATGAAAGCAAAAACGAGTTCTTCAGAACTTGAAAGAATTAGATTCATGAAAGATCGAAGAATATGTAGCATTCTTGAGAGTAAGACTTGTTTATCGATTTTTTGATGCGTTGTGTATAAAATCTATAGAGTTTGGGAGGAATTCAGTGAAGTTTTTTAACAAAGGCCAGAAACAAGATAGTAAGCAGGATATTTGGATAGAATGTCTTGATATTGACACTGGAGATTGGTTTCAAGTTTTTTCAGCTTGCTTGGGTAAAATGATGGCAATACAGACCGCTTGCAGCGAGCAGGTGGTAAAGGGGCAAGATTGGAATGTTGATTTATCAGAAGGCGTAATACTTTTTGGAAGTCAAAAGTACCCACTTCAGTTTATCGGGAGTGAGTCTACATTAAGCAATACATGGTTGTGGGGGTGGGAAAATGTCAATGGCTTTTCAGAGAAAATTATTCAAATAGCTATGAACACAAAAGAAGTTGGAGAGCGTTGGAAGTTAGATCCATTAACAACAGCAGAATTTACATTAGATGATGCATTCAATGGACATAACTTGTCTATAGTAACCTGTGGTTTAGCTGATAAATGCTGTTATTACAGAGGACCGCATAGTGGTGGAGCAATTTTTGTTGCATTTTCAGGTGTGCCGAATAATGTATTTTCACCCATAGATGCTCATAAATTTATCTCCATAACAGCACAATGTATTCAGCAATTTCATGTTGATCAAAAAATTTTCGTGGAAGGATTTCTTTTGTGGAATAACACGAAATATGAATGGAACGATCAAACACTAATTGCTCATTTTCAGCAAGACTTGAAAATTGAGTTTGAACAAATAGATGACATTTTGCGTATTTGTTCCATGAATACTGTATTGTCGGAAAAGCAGTAAAGTAATGTGCCAAGAGGCAAGTCTCTTTAGAAACCCCGAACAATAAAGGGTAATATACTCCTAAAAAGGCAGCATATCACCCTTTGTTATCAGCATCCTCTTTTCAGTCTGCGTATAATTCCTTGTAAACTAAAGTAAAGTGTAGAAAAATAGAGAAATTGATTTGTTGAGCATTCGTGGTTACTTTCCCAGCACTTTGTCAACTTCATTCATAAATGCGTATGCATGATCTGCTATGATTTCAATAACACCTTCTTCCAGCAACGGGGATGATTCTACAGTTACTCTCAATAAAGTTGAAATCTTCTTTCCATCGCTTGTAGTTGTTTCCCAGGTTCTAGATATTGCTTCTAATGTATTCATGTTTACACGCTCAACACCTCTAAAAGGTGCTAAGCGCTGTATTATCTTGTAAATATTTAAAACGTTGTACACTGTTGAGCACTACAATATGGCGAGAAATAAATCATCTATCAATATCACAGTGGATCCAGAGATTATAGATTGGATCGATGGAATGATAGAAGAAAAAGTATTTTCAAGTCGCTCACATGCGTTTGAAGCCTGTGTCTTCTGGTACAAGAAACAACTTGAATCAAAGAAAGAATAACTCTTTTAAGTCTAGTGTACAGCTTTTGTATAATATAGATTGTTTAGCAGTCAATATTTAGAGATGCTTATATACATGATATGATAGTGAGAACTATTCAATTGGTTGCTGCTGCTGGAACACAGACTGAACAAATAGGATAAAACATGTCTTTCTGTGCTTTGTATAAGAATAATGTTAAATATGACAAGGCTAATGCAATCGAATCTTCAGTTTAATTTATGGTGATTAAAAATGGCAAGGAAACCCAACAGAATGTACCGTCAAATTAGGGGACAGGCATACACTCGTAGAGAGTACATGGGAGGAGTGCCTGCTAACCGTATCACAACATATAACTTAGGCAATATAACTGGAGACTTCCCCATTGTTATGAACCTAAGAATAAAGGAGCCCTGCCAGATAAGGCATACGGCTTTGGAAGCCGCTCGTATTGCAGCAAACAGAGCACTTTCAAAAGGTACAACCTCTGCATCATACCACCTTCGCGTTCGCTTGTATCCTCACATTGTATTGAGAGAGCACAAGATGGCAACAGGCGCAGGAGCAGACCGTGTGTCTGGTGGAATGCGCAGTGCATTTGGAAAATGTGTAGGTACGGCATGCAGAGTTGACAGTGGAACAACAATCATTACACTTAGGGTTACACCTCAAGCATTCCAGCTTGGCAAAAATGCCTTATGGAAAGCTTCTATGAAACTCCCATCTCCATGTCAAATCGAGATTGAAAAAGGCGCTGAGCTCGTAGCTTAAGCCACTTTCCTAATTTTTTTGGAGGTGTGCATCTGGACTTAAAACTCGAAGATGTCATCTCCTGGATATTATCTAAAAATGTTTCTAAAGTAGCTATTCAAATGCCTGAAGGGCTGAAGATATATGCTCAAAAAGTAAAATCCAAAATAGAATCTGAAACTGGCGCATTTTGCATAATCTGTGCAGATCCTTGTTTTGGAGCTTGTGATTATGATATTGATTTTAAACAGTATGCTGATGTTCTGATACAATTTGGACATTCAAACATACCCTCTATGAATGCCTCATCTGACATTCTATTTGTAGAAGTCTTCTTTGATTTTGAAGTAGACGACCTTATCGAAGAAATATTGCCTAAACTGGGTTCTAAAGTAGGTTTGGTGTCTGCAGTTCAATACATCAACCTGTTACCTAAAATCCAAGAGATTTTAAAAGCTCATGGAAAAGAAGCAATAATCGGAAAGGGAGACTCTCGAATAGCATTCGAAGGGCAGATTCTTGGATGCAATATATCTGCTGCATTATCCACAGATGTTGATCAATATATCTACATTGGAAGCGGTAATTTTCATCCTATAAGCATATCGATTGAGACAGGAAAAGACTTGATAGTTTTGGATCCTCAAATGAATGAAGTTAGAGAATTAAATAATCTTAAAGACAAGATTCTCAGACAGCGTCATGGTGCAATTACAAGAGCACAAAATGCAGAGCATTTTTTGATATTGGCATCTTCAAAACCAGGCCAAATAAGGATGGATAAAACTGTTGAGGTTAAGAAACTTTTAGAATCGAAGGGAAAAACTGCTGATGTCATCATAATGGAAAGGTTTGATCCTGAATATCTTCTTCCATTCAATGCAGATGCTTATGTGTCAACAGCTTGTTCCAGAATAGCAATAGATGATTATTTGAGATACGATAAACCGATTCTCACCCCCATTGAGCTTGAAATTGTATTATGTGTGAGAGATTGGGAAGATTATCACTTAGACTTTTTTTGAAAATCAGGATCTGTTTTAACAGACCGTATGTGTTTTTTTATTTGCAGAAGTGTAGATGTACCAGATAATCTGGCTACCGATTATTCCTACAATGGCTCCTGCAATTACATCTGTAGGATAATGCACGCCTACATACAGTCTTGAAAATCCCATTAGAATAGCTGCTGCAATGCTTGCTAATGCCCAACTTTTTGACTGTGTTCTACAGATTATTCCTGATACTGCAAATGCTATACAGGTATGACCGGAGGGAAACGAATTTGGATTGGATGCATAGATCAATGGCTCTAAAGCCGAAATATCAATCCAAGGTCTGGGCCTTTCAATTAGATCTTTTAACACAAAATTGTTGATTAGGTATCCCAAGACAATTGCCAATAGTACTAGTATACCGGCTTTGCGGGTTTTAGGAAAATAAATCATTACAGCTGCTAATATTAGCCAGATGATGCTATAATTTCCCAAGCTTGTATACGCTATCATGAACGGATCCAATATAAAATTACGGAAGTTTTCTTGGATCCACAATAGTACAGAACTGTCAAAAGTCTGTATAATATCAAGCATATACATCACAATTTCAATTTGACCGTTAGCATCTCAATGCGATCTAGATATATGAATTATCAATCTACTAGAGTTACAAGATTTTAAAAGATGTGTGTTATTGAAACTAAAATATCATGTGACAAGTACCAATAAATGAGTAGTTGATTGAGTCATTTTTCCATTTTTAAAGAATTAGTGTGTGTCAGAAGAGGCAAATAAGATTCTCAGTTTAGGTAGATTTCCTAAACTAAGTATGAATGAAATCATCAAATTTTAGGGTTCATTTTGCTGTAATTTGAGTATTTGCAAATGCATTTTTATTATGCAGTTAAAAATGCAATAAAATGAAATAATATCATGAAAAATTGCAGATAAATTTAAATATCAAAAAACTTGGAATTTTAAAAAATATCATCTTTCATATTTTAATGAGTGATCGTTTTCGTTATACTCGCGCGTACCCGTGAGCGCGCAATAATCCCTGCCCGCTATTTTTTCCAAGTTTGCTTCATTTCCACTGGAACTGTTTTTTCGAAGATTTTTTGATCAGTTTTTCACTACCTCTTTTTGAGTTTTGATCTAAACTACGACTACATTGCAATGCTCAATATTTTGAAAATGTTTGAGACTATTGCTCTCTCTCGAATTTCGTGCAAATACGCAAGCATCGAAAATGAAAAGGAAGCAGAGCTAAGAGTGCTTACGCTTTGCATAGCAGCTTTCGATTCAATTTTCCTACTTTTCTAGAACAGTAATTTCTGCAGACTTTTCTTGTTAAAAGAGATTGCAGAAACACCTATTTTATCAAACAATCAAAATGTAAAATGTTGAAATTATATCATGAAAAATTACAGACAAGCTTAAATAATTAAAAATGTAGCTCTCAGATATATCTTCATGTACAGATATATCTACATGGGTGTTTTCGTTATACTCGCGCGTACCCGTGAGCGCGCAATAATCCCTGCCGGCGATTTTTGCGATATGCCCGAAAATTTACTCGAGTGTCTTTTTGAAAAATTTCGATGATTTTTTGATGATTTTTCACTAGTCTGCTTTCAATTTTTGAGTTAAAATACGACCACTTTGCAACACTATAAACACCCCTAAATTACCGTCTAAATGTCTCTTCGATTTCGTGCACACGTAAGCTCTCAACAACGAAAAAACAAGCGAATAAGTTGCAAAAATAATTAGCCAGATGTGGCAATGCTTCAAAAGTGGTTAAATGCAATCTCTGTAAGAGTCACGGTTGATGAAACGACATGAAATTCACCGCAAAATATACTGCTGGCTGCTGATCTTATTTTTGCATAACAGCCAGAAATTAAGAACTTACAGTCATCAGCAATGTTGCTCAAACATGGAAACACAGATTATAGCATCCAGGAGAAGAATGCATGAGGTGTCTAAAAACTCTGAATCTGATGAACCTAGCAAATAGCAGATCCTGTTCATCATAGGTGTGCATCATTTCTCTCATCTCATGCGTTTTAAGTCATCAAAAACTCATCAAAAACAAGCGATTTTTGTCATTTTTCTTGAGTTTTCAAGTTTCTTTTATTTTTCCCCTTTTAAAACTATCGAAAAGCCAGATTTTTATATTGAGTGATTCAAAAAAAGTATTGAAATACTCTTGTTAGATACGGTAATCAAGAACAAAAATGGAGGTAAGTTAAAAAATGAAAATGTCAAAGAAAAATGATTGCTTGAATGAACTTTTGAAAGGAAAAACTGCTGCAAATAGTTCATATTTAGGATTCACCAGTATTATGTTGGCAATAATTTTAATCTGTGTGAAGAATAGAATGTTTTCAGTTAAACAGCCATTCCATAGAAATTGTGCAGAATTAAGTGCCATCAAGGGTGAAAAATACCCACACTCAAGTCAAAAATCATTGTGTGATCGAAAGTACTTGGATGAGAGTTCATAATGATTGGATGTCATCTCATCGTCCGCATAACGGTGTTGGTTTGATATTCACACCTCTTTGGATATTACAAGATTTTAAAGTAATATTCGAAAATTAATATTTTCCACATGTTGTTTGTATTGTAATTTCATCAATAATCACGCCATCTATTTTGTATACTGCATTAATAATAAGGAGCAATTGTAGAAAAGATCTTCAAAACTGTGTGCATGAAACAGATTATCCGGCATTGAGATGGGAGAAATTCAAAAGAAACAGCGCAAATCTATATGATCGGTTTACCGCATTGCGATCATATATGCTCAGCGTCACGGACATATTCAGTTTAGCTCGAGACTCAAAAGCTCATATCGGCATATGCGGAGATTGTAAAGCAGAATCTAGCGCATCTAAAGCCTGCGATCTTGGATACGGGACGGTTGACATTTATCATGATCCTGTAAAACTGGCAAAGGATCTCTATGAAGGTAAAATAGACGCTGCGGTGAGGGGAGATGCTCCCTCCAATGACGCCATGGGCGCCGTTCGTGATATTTTCGGAATATCGAAGGTACTACGGGCTGCCATGATGCAGCCAAAGGGTGGCAGATTATTTTTACTCGGCCCTGCCGGCATAGATGAAGGGTGGACAGTACCTGAAAAGGTGCAGTTTGCAAAACTTGGTGCTGAGTTATTCAGAAAAATTGGCATTGAACCAGTTATCGGCATAATGTCTGGGGGAAGATCTTCAGATATTGGCAGAATGCCTGAAATTGACCAGAGCATTCATAACGCAGAAGAAGCTGTAAAACTTGCAAAATTGGAAGGACTTAATGCAATAGATGTGCAGATATTGATTGAAGATGCTTCCACAAAATGCGACATTATAATCGCCCCTGACGGGATTTCTGGCAACTTGATATTCAGAACCCTTCATTTCCTTGGTCACGGAACGGCTATGGGAGCTCCTGTGCTTAATATAGATAAGATATACGTAGACACTTCAAGAGCTAAGTCGGATTACGTTGATGCCATAGCACTTGCGTCTGCTCTAGTTAGCAGAAAACTAGGCGGCATACAATAAACTTCAATAAGATGTTGTCCGTCATGGAGATCATGCGCATAGAAATTGACGGAGAATATTCAGGCATTAAGTTCTCTGCATCCCATTTTATTCCTGGTCACTCCAAATGTGGCAGGCTTCATGGTCATTCTTACATCCTGCACCTAGTGTTATGCGGAGAAAAAGGCAACAACGGAATGATTATGGATTTTGTAGATCTAAAAAAGTGCTTACGTGATATCGTGAGCGAACTGGATCATAGAATCCTTTTACCTAAAAATTCACCAGAGCTGAACATCAGTGTTGGACCTGAAATTGAGGTAAAGACTTGCACAAAGCGATATGTCTTCCCGTTAGAGGATGTGATGCTGTTAGACATCTCCCAGACAAGTGCAGAAGAAATGGCAGAAATGATTTTAAACATGCTATTGAGCAAAATAGACTTTCCAGATAACGTAGAATATGCTGAAATCGGACTAGACGAAGAAAGAGGACAAACAGCATGGGCCGGCAGGAGGCTCCATCAATGAAAAAGGCAGTAGTTCTCTTGTCTGGTGGATTGGACTCAACTACCACAATGGCATGCGCCATTAATGATGGATATGAAGTAATCGCTTTAAGTGTACTATACGGGCAGAGGCATTCAAAAGAGATCGAATCTGCAAAAAAAGTAGCAGATCATTACCATGCCAAACATATCATTTTAAACATGGACATGAGCTTCCTGCATTCCAGCGCCTTGACGTCTAAAGACCTGAGCGTCCCTTCGCATAACTCGGCGGATGAAGTAAAAGCAGACATACCAGTAACCTATGTCCCGGCGAGAAATATAACAATGCTCAGCCTGGCAGCAGGTCTCTGCGAGTCAGAAAATGGAGAAGCCATCTACATAGGTGCAAATTCAGTAGATTATTCGGGATACCCAGACTGCAGACCGGAATTCTTTGAAGCTTTTCAAAAAGTACTCAATGTCGGAACTAAATGCGGTGTGGAAGGAAATCCAGTAAAGATAATTACACCCATTCTCTCAATGTCAAAAGCCGAGATAGTTAAGCTAGCAACCAAGCTTGGAGCTCCTCTGCAATACACATGGTCCTGCTACAACGGAGGAGAAAAAGCTTGCGGACATTGTGATTCCTGCCTGCTGAGGCTAAAGGGATTTGAAGAAGCGGGAATTAAAGACCCTGTTGAATACGAGGAATCCTCATGAAAGTCTCTGAAATCTTTTTTTCAATTCAAGGTGAAGGAGTTTTGATGGGAACTCCGACGATATTTATCAGATTCTCCGGCTGCAATCTAGATTGTGCCTGGTGCGATACAGACTATGCAAAAAATGATACTGACGCCAAAGAAATGAGTATTAATGAGATTCTTGATCAAATTGAACGTTACGACTCTCCCTTTATATCTATAACGGGCGGCGAACCCATGATTCAAGAAGGCATAATCAATCTCATAAATGCCCTTCTTGAAGAGTCGTATCACATAACAATCGAAACAAACGGTTCAATACCTTTGGACTCCATTCCCACTTCAGAAGAGATAATGATCTCGATGGATATGAAATGCCCCAGCTCTGGAATGACAAAACCAGAAATGTATGACAATCTTTCGTTTCTTTCACCCAGAGATCAACTGAAATTTGTAATTGCAGACAGAGTTGACTACTTATTTGCTAAGAAAGTGCTGAGAGAGAATGATGTAAACTGCCCAGTTATCATGACTCCTGTGGGCGGAATGGACCTTAAACCATTAGCAGAATGGGTAATCCAAGACTGCCTGATGGTCAGGGTGATGCCTCAGCTGCATAAACTGATCTGGGGAAATGCTAAAGGAGTGTAATCAACACACTCCCACCTCACTTCATTAAACTTCATGTGTTGTAAAATCGTAGTAATCTTAAAATATTGTTAATCGCCTCGGAGGTTTATCGAGGCCCTTAAATGTGGAATGCAATTGAAATTGAGTTGCTATTCTTGCGTTTGTATTGCTAAATATCACATTTGTAGGGTAGATGCCGTGAGGCGTTTTTATGATAGATCCTAATACTGTAGATTCAAATTGCTGTCGAGGTTCGTTAGACAAAAAGAGAGTGTATACCAGCAAATTCAATGAACTTTTTTTATCTGATGATGTTCCAAAAAATATAACTGTATTTGATACGACACTCAGGGACGGTGAGCAGACTCCAGGTGTAGCTCTCACATGTGATGATAAAATAAGAATTGCGAAAGCGCTTGATGAGTTAGGAGTTAACGTTATTGAAGTTGGTTTTCCTGCTTCCTCTCAGGGAGAAAAAGATGCGGCCAAGGCTGTCATGAACCTTGGATTAAATTCAAAGGTCTGTGGTTTAGCCAGGTCTGTAAAGAGTGATATCGATGCAGTGGCGGACTGCGGCCTGGATTATGTTCATACTTTTATCGCCACGTCAGATTCACATTTAAAGTACAAACTTAAAATGACTCAGGAAGAAGTTCTGGAAAGAGCTGTGTCTGCAGTAGAATATGCAAAATCCAGAGGGCTTGAGGTTGAGTTCTCTTGTGAAGATGCTACTAGGACCAGCCTTGAATTCCTCAAAAAGATGCATATAGCAGTTCAGGAGGCAGGAGTCAACCGCATAAATGTTCCAGATACTGTAGGTACGATATCACCCACAGCAATGGAGTATCTCATCCGCGAACTCAAAACCGTTACAAAGGTTCCAATATCTGTGCACTGCCATGACGATTTCGGAATGGCCGTGGCAAACACCCTTTCAGCAGTAAGAGGCGGAGCTGAACAGATCCATGCAACGATCAACGGAATGGGCGAGAGGTCGGGTAACGCATCACTGGAAGAAGCAGTACTGGCATTAATGGCATTTTATAATGTAGAGACTACAATTAACACTAAAATGATCGGACCTACCTGCAAGCTTGTCAGCAGGCTGTTTGGATATCCGATTCCGGCTAACAAAGCAATTGTAGGAAAAAATGCCTTTGCCCACGAATCAGGAATCCACGTCCATGGAGTCTTAAACGATCCTTCAACATATGAGGCGTTCGGACCTGAGTTAGTAGGAGTGGAAAGGAACATTGTGTTAGGCAAACATTCTGGAACACACTCCATAAAGGAAAAGCTAAGCGAGTATGGAATCATGCTGGATGATGACCGCATCGCTCAGGTAGTCGATAAGATAAAAGATCTGGCTGACAGCGGAAAGGAAATTGATGATGCGGAGTTAGTTGCGTTAGCATCTCACTTTGCTGAACAGCGTGAGTCTAAGCACATCAATCTAGACGAATTCGCTGTATTCACGGGAATTAAAACAACTCCGACCGCAGTCGTCACACTTGATATAAACGGAGAAAAGAAAACAGGAACATCGATTGGTATCGGACCTGTTGATGCTGCAATCAACGCCATAAAAACCGTCATGGGTAACGTATTTAGACTCGAAGAATATTGTTTAAATGCCATTACTGGCGGCAGCGACTCTCTGTGTGAAGTGATGGTTAAAATCAGTAAAGATGGCAAAGGAAAAGCAGTTTCCGTAGGAAAAGGCGTAGGTTCTGACATCGTGCAGACCAGCGTTGATGCCACCATGGAAGCTCTGGACCGCTTATACTCTAGACTGGAGTGAGAAAATGGTAGACGCAAAAACAATCGCTGAAAAGATAATGTCCACAAAATCAGGAGTTGATGCTCATGCAGGACAGATCGTTGAAGCTGAAATAGACTATGTTATGGCAAATGATGTAACGGCTCCTATCGCATTCAGAGAGTTTGAAGCATTAGGAAGAGAACCAGTGAGAGATAAGATCGTTCTGATTCCAGATCATTTTGTACCCAACAAAGATATCGCTTCCGCAGAACAGGCTGCAGAAATGAGACGGTTTGTTAAAAAATACAACCTTAAAAATTACTTTGAAGTTGGAAGAGGCGGAGTGTGCCATCAAGTAATGGTAGACGAGGGTTTTGCAGCACCTGGCAGATTGATTGTCGGAGCTGATTCCCATACTTGCACATATGGGGGCCTCAACGCATTCTCCACTGGAATAGGAAGTACTGAAGCGGCTGCCTGCTTTGCAGAAGGCCGCCTGTGGTTCAAGGTGCCGGAATCCATTAAAGTAAAAGTAACTGGCAAATTCAAAGAAGATGTTTCCGGCAAAGATCTGATTTTAAAAATTATATCTGATATCGGAGTTGACGGCGCTAACTACAAGGCATTTGAATTCTGCGGAGACCTTCAGAATGTCTCAATATCTGACAGGCTTGCGATCAGCAATATGGCCATAGAAGCTGGAGGAAAAGCCGGAATATTCCCCTGCGACAAACTTACTGAAGATTTTCTGAAAGGAAGGGTAAGAGGTGAGTATACTCCAGTAGCTCCGGACGCTGATGCAGTATACTGCAGAGAACTAGAGTATAATCTTGATGATTTAGATTACATGGTAGCTTTTCCACACCTGCCGGAAAACGGAAAAAATGCCAGAGACGTGGATGTCACCATAGATCAGGCATTCTTAGGATCATGCACCAACGGCAGGATCGAGGATCTCAGAGTAGCTGCTAAAATCATAAAGGGAAAGAAAATTCATCCTGATGTGAGGATGATTGTCGTTCCCGCATCAACAGAAATTTACAATCAGGCAATGGATGAAGGCCTGCTCAAAATCTTCAGTGAAGCTGGTGCATTTGTTTCAGGTCCGACCTGTGCTGCATGCTTAGGTGGACATATGGGAGTGTTGGCAGCCGGTGAAAAATGTGTTTCCAGCACCAACCGTAACTTTATCGGAAGAATGGGCGACAAAGATTCCGAAGTGTATCTGGCCGGCCCGGCCGTCGTAGCTGCAAGTGCTTTGACTGGTAAAATATCAGTCCCCTGAGGTGATCATATGAACACGATTAAAGGAAAAGTTTGGAAATTTGGGGATCACGTCGACACAGATCAGATAATTCCTGCTGAAAGGCTTACCAGCCAGAACAATGACAAGCTTGGAACTTTCTTATTTGAAAAGGTAAGGCCTGGTTTTCCAGAAATTGTTTCAAAAGGAGACATAATTGTAGCGGGAAAGAACTTCGGATGCGGATCTTCAAGGGAGCACGCTCCCAGGTCACTTATGCAGGCTGGCATAGTCTGCGTAGTTGCAGAAAGCTTTGCCAGAATATTCTACCGCAACTCAATAAACATCGGTCTGATACTTGTTGAGTGTAAAATCGAAGCGAACGAGGGAGATATATTATCAGTTGATGTTGACAACGGAAAGATCGTTAATGAAACGTCCCAAAAATCATGGTCATTTCCCGAGTACCCTCCGTACATTAAAGAACTGATAGCATCCGGCGGATTGATGGCCAGGCTGAAGGGAGGAAAGTGATGTATAAAATCGCAGTGGTTCCGGGAGACGGCATAGGCCAGGAAGTAGTTGCAGAAGGGGTGAAAGTCCTTAATGCATTGGAAGAAACTGCTGATGTATCGTTTTCCCTTGATTATCTGGACATTGGATCAGAAAGATATCTCCGTACGGGAGAGCTTCTGACTGAAAATGACATAAATGATCTTAGAAAGCACGATGTCATATATTTCGGCGCCATAGGCGACCCGCGTGTAGCTCCTGGAATTTTAGAGAAAGGCATTTTGATATCAATGCGCACAACTTTCGATCAGTATGTGAATATCCGCCCGTCCAAAGCATGGCATCCATATACACCGTTAAAAGAAGAGAAAAATTTCGATATAATATTCCTGAGGGAAAATACCGAAGACTTTTACATGGGAGCCGGAAGCAGATTCTCCAACGGCAAGAGCGTTTTCCTTGATCTTAAACGTGAATTGTATGATGCAAAGATTACCGTCAGCATGGAAGCCAACACTGATGATGAATTTGCATTTGAAATCGGAATGATGTCCAGAAAAGGCATAGAGCGTTTTGCTGACTATTGTTTCAAAACAGCAAAAGATCTGGGAAAAGACAAAGTCACTGCTGTAGACAAAGCCAACGTCTGCACTTCTCTTTACGGAATGTGGAGAGAGATTTTCAAACAGAAATCTCAGGAGTACGGAATCGCCCTGGAACACATGTATGTTGATGCGATGGCAATGGCTCTGGTAAGAGCTCCGGAACGCTTCGGCGTTGTTGCCTGCCCCAACATGTTCGGAGATATTCTCACAGACATCGGTGCAGAGATCATGGGCGGCTTGGGAGTTGCTGCCTCAGGAAACATCTCTCCAAACAGCGTTTCCATGTTCGAACCAGTGCACGGATCAGCTCCGGACATCGCAGGACAGGGAAAGGCAAATCCAGTCGCCGCCATATTGGCAGCTAAGCTCATGATAGATAACTTGGGCAGAAGAGACCTCGGCATCTTAATTGAAAAGGCTGTCAGAAAAGCCATGGACAATAAAGATCTGACAGCAGATATGGGCGGTCATCTCAATACCAAACAGACGGGAGATGCAATTGCAAAATATATTTCGATGGTTGAGTAAGTGGGTCATCCCCACATACTTACATTTATTATCCGCCGATCAGGAAATCAAGAATGTTCATACCCAGTGATGTCTCTGATTTATACAGTTCAGTATAGCCGCATTTTTTACAGCTGATTGTTATGAACTTCTTTGATTGGATGTCAAAGATCTTTGAAAGATTTCCGCCAGTGGCTTGAAAAGTGTCATTTTGAAATTCTCTGCATCCACATTTGGGACAGATGTATTGTAATTGCTCCATGATGCTCTGCATGACATATTGAGAAATAAAATGACAGGTAATGTTTCCATTTTTCTAAATTGAATAATGCAGGCAACAAAATTAAGATACAAATACAATCAGGGAAAGATTAAAGATGTCTGATATTCGTGAAAGAATCGAAGATGACAGAGGATTATTGAAAAAGATCCAGATGTTTGTTCCAGGGTTCCGTGGTTACCGTATAAAGGAAGATATACGCGACGCAGATAGAATGCTGAGGAACCAGCTAGCAGACAATATCGGCTTGTTGTGCAGGGACATAGAAAATGTCCGCAGCATGATGCCCATAAAATTTAACTCTAAAGATCCGGAGTACATCGGCGGAATCATTAACAGTTACAAAAAACTCGAATCACTGGTTCAGCATGCAGAGTTTGGATACTCGGGAATAGCTGCTGACATTTCATTCAAGGAAGAAGAGTTAGACAGACTGTATGAATTTGATCTCAAGCTGTTTGAAGATCTTGATGAAATTAAAAAGGCAAATGACTGCTTGAAAAATCACATAGCTTCAGGCAGTTCTGATTCGATAGTTAATGAAATAATTAGCATAAGGAATTTACTTGATGATTTTGAAACAGAATTCAACAGACGTATTGATGTCGTACAGGATACAGTGGTGAAACAATGAGCCTCATTGGTGCTGAAACAATAGTCTGGGACGATTCCCAGAAACGTCAAAATATTATGTACCGCGTCCCACGCAATATAAAATACAACGACAATATCGTTGTCAGAGAAGACGAAATAGCGGTATTTTACAGAGACGGAAAAGCATTGGCCTACTTTGATAGACCGGACCGTTATGCTTTGACCACAACAAACATTCCTATTGTTGCAAAAGTCGTAGAGGCGCTTTCCGGCGTAAAGCAGGAAGCAGAAGTAGTATATTTACAAAAAAGAACTTTTGACGGTAAGTTTGGATCTAAGCAGCCGTACCAGTTCCGCGATGCAGAGTTTGGAATGGTGAACCTGAGGCTGTTTGGAGAGTTCAGATATAAAGTATCTGCACCAGAGAACTTTGTAAACCAATTCATAGGTACATTCAATTATTCACGATCAGACGAAGTTGAAGACCGCATAAAAGAGCAGATTGTAGTTTTGATTTATTCAATCCTTGGTGATATGAAAAACCAGGGGATGGGTGTCGCTGATATCGCATCAGCACTTCTGAATATAGAACAGGCAGTACTTGCAAAATCCAAAGATCATTTTGATTTGTATGGAATAGAGATCGATAAACTTTCAGGATTGTACATCTCTCTTCCAGATGAGGTGCAGAAAGCTGTCGATACCAGATCATCCATGCAGATCCTCGGAACAGACTATATGGGATACCAGACTGGAAATGCCATGAGGGAAGCTGCATCTAATCCTGCAGGAGGCGCCGCCGGCGCAGGAGTCGGCGTAGGTGCCGGTTTCGGAATGGGATATATGATGATTGATCAGATGAAGCAGGCCCAGAATCAACAGCCCGCTCAGCAGGCATCACAGCCGGTACAGGCTCCTGCGGCACCAACTGTTGCATGTCCGTCATGCTCTGCTCAGATAAATCAGGGAAGTAAATTCTGTCCAGAATGCGGAGCTAAGATAGAAAGTTCTAAAAAGTGTCCAAGCTGCGGAGCTGAAGTCCCTGCTAACTCAAAATTCTGTTTGGAATGCGGAGCTAAAATGACATCTACCAAATGCACATGCGGAGCAGACATTCCAGCAGGTGCAAAGTTCTGTCCTGAGTGCGGAAAGCCTACGCAGTGATTGTTATGATTACTATAAAGTGTCCCAAGTGCGTAGCACCGATTGAAATTGACGCTGGAACTAAGTTTACTAAGTGTCCATACTGCGACACTCAGATATATGTAGACCGTTCCGGTGCTGGATTTTATTACATCATAGATTTTACACTAGACAAAGATGCAGCAATCGGAACTTTCAAAAGATGGGCCAGCGGACCGTCGAAAGTCAAAAATTTAGACAAAACTGCATCAATCACTAACATAAAGAAAATGTTCTTTCCCACATATTTCTTCCGCAGACATGTGGATGGAAAAGAAAAAGTCATTATTGAGCCGGCTCAGTCCACTACCTTGCCCGGTTTGCACAGATTAAAAATTCCCGCTGGTGATTTTCAGATTTTTGACAGTTCTTACAAGATAGATGATGCGGAATTGATGGAACCAGATATTGAAATGCTTCATTATCTGGACAGTCTTCCGGGCAGTGGTAAAGAACAAGCCTTGGTATATTTCCCAATATGGATTATAGAATATTCATACAAAGGAACTAATTATAAGGCAGTGATTGACGCTTCATCATCTGAAGTCTTTGCATCATCATTTCCTGCCAGAAGTTCAGCATCATATCTTGCGATTACTGCCGGTGGGTTTATGGCATTTTTTATAGAAGGAGCGTTGGCAGTAAAGTATCCGGTGATTGCAGTAGCATTGATGGGCGTTACAGCACTGGCAGTGTTTCTTACATCATACAAAATAACAAAGGAGGCTGCGTGATATGTCTGAATTGTCTGTAGGCTTAACATGCCCTGCCTGCGGTGGTACCATCTCGGTGGGAGAAGGAGAGAAGAACATAGCCTGCAAATACTGTGATTCTGCGCTGCATATTGATGGTGATGAGGGAGTGATGATTGCTGCATTTAAAAATAAAATAACAAAAGAGCAATCTATCGACACTGTCAAAAAATGGTGGAAAAAAGGGCTTAAATCAAGGGATTTGAAAACTAAAGGGAAGATAGTGGAATGTTATCCGATATATCTTCCATTCTGGAAAATTAAAGCTAGAACTGCTGGATGGGTCTGCGGCTATGAAGAACGCAGGAGAACAGACAGCAACGGCCACGTACATGTGGAAAGGATACCATTGGAACAGATGGTATTAAGAGATGTAATTTACAGCAATATCGCCTGCGATCCTGGAGATCTTGGCATTCGTAGACTGCATAATTTTCATGGAGAACTGACCTTGGAAGATTTTACCATGCTGCCTACGTATGAATCTGTAACAAGCAAAGATGATGCTTTGTCTGCTGCTAAAATGTATGCGATAGACAGCGGCATAGCCAGCGCTGGAGTTCCAAATATTACATTTCAGAAAGTAAACGCCATCATACAAGACATTTCCATGATATATTACCCAATCTGGATTGTGCAGTATGAGTATAATGACAGGATATATCTGGCAACTGTTGATGGTGTTACAAATTCAATAATATCTGGACGTGCTCCGGGAGATGCTTTGTTTCAAAGTTTAGCAGTAACCGGAGGTGCAGCTGCTGGCGGTCTTGTAGCATCATTATCAATACCGCTTGCATGGTACTCTTCACCCGAATTTGGAGTGATGGGATTCATATTTGGTGTGGCGATTACAGCAATTGCATACCACTTCTTCCGCAATGGGTCTGAAAGAGTAGAAGGCGACTTCAAGTCAAACAATAAAAAATCTTCATCGGATGTGATTAATGATCTGAATGAACTGAGTGGTTTAATGAGGGGGATGAAAATATGAAAGTTTCTGCAATCACCTGTCCAAAATGCGGAGCCCCTTCTAGATTAAACGGCCCCGATCATTTATTCATGTGTGAAAGATGTGAAACTCTCCATGATATTGAAGAAAATACATCACGCATGATCGAATATGAAGTTGTCAGGCCCGATAATGAAAATGATGATACGCAGTATCTACCAGTCTGGAAATTAAAATCAGAATTTACTGTTAATTCTTCACAGTCTGATGGTTTTTGGTCATCAATATACAGAAAAGATGATGCAGGTAAAAGAGAGCTTAATATTTTCATTCCGGCATGGGATACTGACCCGGCATCATTCAGATCGTGGGCAATCAACCTCACAACTAATAAATGGAATTACAAAATGGGCGGCAGAATCGGAAGACATAAACGGGTTCCAGCGACAATATCTAAAAAGCAAGCTTATGAGCTGGCCGATTTCGTTGTTGTTACAATTGAAGCAGAAAAACCTGGAACGATGCAGTATCTTGATTACAACCTGAAGATACTTGACTCGTCTGTCGTGTATATTCCACAAACCTTTTGAATTGACAGTTTTCTGTCAATTTATTTTTCATTAATCATCATGAAACATAATCTAGATTAAAGAGTATAGATTGACTTGACAAAACAATATCACAGAATAAGGAAAAACCATGTCTGGATTATTAAAAAAAGTAAGAGTTTGAGCCGAGATTAATCCATCAATGAATTATCTCTTTTTGAGCACTTGCGATATCAGATAATATGTACATACATGCTAATGCTATCACACAAGGAAAGAACCATGATACATCAAATTGTGAAATCATGTCCTCTGATACGGCAACCATACCAATCATGAATATCACAGCAAGTACAATTGTTTTATGCCAATCCGTTTCTGAAATTTAGGTACAGAGAAGATTTCTAACCATTGAACATCCCTACATACAACTATGAGTATGGTCGCGAATACCGCTATATCAAGGATTAGCGAGAAGATTATATCCGTTAAATTATCTAATGGATATACTATAAAAGTATATGTCACCATCACTACAAATATAGATATAGAAGCCATCAGCCCAACAATTGATGGTTTTCTTACTTTCCACCCAAATATATTTTCACCCCCACATCACGTACTTTACTCTGTTTGATTTACATAGCTAAATCTAGTCATCAGTAAATTAAGAGAATGTCTAAATCAGTTAGACTCTAATTTTAATTAAAAAGTTAATAAATTTATCTATATAAGTAAGTATCTAAAAAAATATCGATTTGTAAAATAGACTGATCGTATTCTTATCTTACGCAGGCATAATAGTCATGCAGCGAGATATGGATATTAAATCAGTTTTAATTTAAATTGTTAACTCTGATAAAAAAAGAGTAATAATTAAAAAAAATAGATAAGAGTTTGAGCTGAGATTAACCCACATCTTGTGATCTATTTTTTCTGAGCGCTTTCAACACATGATAGTATAACTATACATGCCCATGCTATCACAAAAGGAAAGATCCATGATGCATCAAATTGTGAGATTATGTCCTCTGAAACAGCAACCATTCCAATTACGAATATAGCAGTAAGTACAATTGTAAATATGCCAATCTGTTTTTGAAATTTAGGTACAGAGAAGATTTCTAACCATTGAACATCTCTACTTACAGTTAAAAGCATAGCCGCAAATACAATCATATCAAGGACTAGTGAAATAGCAATATTCATAAAATTATCCAATGGATATAATATGAAGGTATATGCCACCAGCACGATTAATATAGAGATTGAAACTATCAGACCAACAATTGGCGGTTTTCTCAGTTCAAATCCAAGCATGTTTTTTCACCCCTGTTGTTTATTGAGACTCCGTGTGAAGAAGTGTAACAAGAGGTATCGTTGTACTAGAAGTTATGTAGATTCCTGTTGCTACAACAAATATAATCCCATTCGGGTATAATTCTTCAATAGCTACTATTCCAATGGCTTCTAAGGCTAAATCAACTACATGTATTACTGCTGCAGATAGAAGACCTCCAGATAATACAGCACCTGCTGTTATTGCTCCAGTTGCAATTAAATGAAGTGTTGTTGAAGACATGTATATTTTATAGCCATCATAGTGTTCTGTAAATCCAAGTGAAGAAGTTTGTGCATAATATCTAATCTTTTCTACTTTATCCACTCCTCCACCATTAACAGCTGTAGAATCAGTAGATGGCAAATACATACGCACTTCTTCAAAATCTGTAGTTGAAAATGTGTCTGTTTCTGCATCATACACTGGTATCATAATGCTAACGTAGTCCATGCTTTCAAAAGCACTTTCACTTTGAATCTCAGCCCCATTTTCCATCGAAGCCAATGCTGGTGAACCGTCTGAGACAGCATTAGAGTCACCAGGACCTAATGCTGCAAAACAACCTACGGACGCAATCATCAAAGCAATGGCTATAGATAATACCGCTTTAGTATTCATATCCAATGCCGTCCTGTCTAATCTAGATAGCTAAAGCTGGTTCCCAGCAAATTATATATAATATCCAAATCAACTTTAGATATCGAAATAGACAAATTTACAACGAAATAATAGTATAAATATAGCAACATATGAATTATACATTTGTAAAATAGTTTAAAATTCACATATGTAATTATATATCATATCTGAAATATTATGTATAAATTACCCATATAATATTATAAAGAAATTTATTAAAATATTGTCTGGATGATGTATAGTATTTTATTTTTAGTATTATTATTTCTAACATAAGATGTTTATATTAGATACATAATATTTTAATATATTTTATTTTAAGTATTTTCTGGATATCGTGTTACGACTCAAAATCTATGAAAATTAGATGACATATTCTGTGAATTTTGATTAACAAATACACAATTATCAATGTTGAACGTATATGTACTTTATTAAGGACCGTTTTGTCCAACAATCTTAAAGATAATTGATTATATGAATAGTTAGATATGAGAAATATAGTGGATAATGATTCATATTAGAATATTTGATTAACTTACATATGTAAGAATTTCTTAAAAATGCCCACGCAGGTGTAAGCATGACAAATGATTATATCTATTGCTTAGTATGAGAGATACAGATCACATACAAAATATGTAGTAATATGATACTAAACATGCTTAGATTTCTCCTCATTCAAAATCTTTTGAAATCTCAGAAAGATAATGCTATCAATAAGAGCATGATTGATGTAACTTAACAATTCAGATTCTGGTTGAATGGCTATTGTACATATGCAGATTTTTTATGATCATACAACATATTTTGTCATAAGTTATTAACTGAGCACGATTAAGTTGATGTGTTGCATGTGTTTTACAGCCATTCTATATTTTTGTTTTTGTAGGATTATCTTTAATAGTATTATCATAATTGGAGTTTGAACTAAAATATTGAGTTTATATCTAAATTGTGATTAGAATGGGGAATCAAAACCGAGAAGATAGGATATTAAGTTCACTACTTGAGTCTAGAGACAATAATGAACATGTCATTGATGTCCCCAAAGATCGTGTATATATTTTGATAACAAATATTGTAACTTTTTTAATCGGTATTTTGATAGTATTGCTGATATGGCAGGGATTTTCTGTTTTGTACAATGAATATATCGGCAGTTCTTTGATTTCTTTCCCTACACCCCTGGAGGCTTTTGATCGTCTTTTTGAACTATTGTCTGGCAGCAACATGTTCGGCCTCACAATCTACGACCATGTGTTTGCAAGCCTTAAGAGATGGACGATAGGATATCTCATCTCGGCAGTCATAGGTGTTTTGACTGGATTAATTCTTGGATACTGTACTAGATTATATTCTGTCGGAATAATCCCAGTGCACATTCTTCAAATGATTCCTGGCCTGGCTTGGATTCCAATAGCGATGCTTATATTTGGACTAGGCGATGAGTCGGCAATATTTATCATTGCAATGACTGCAATGGCGCCGATAATCATAAACGTGTCATCAGGAATCAGAAAGGCGCCTCCCGTTATCATGAGAGTAGCCAATATGGTTGGATCCTCTAGACTTTCTATTTTTTCAAATATTCTGATACCTTATGCTTCATTAGATATCATAAATGGTTTAAGAATCGGCCTGGCCAACGGCTGGAGGGTATTGATAGCTGCCGAAATGGTAGTTGGCGTAGCTGTCGGATTGGGATTTTCCATATCTCAGGCCACATATGTTGTCGATTATGTCTCAGCATTTGTCTGCATAATGGTGATTTGTGCAATTGGATTATTCGTAGAAAAAGTCGTATTTGTATCAATTGAAAAGTACATAAGAAGAAAGCTTGGACTTGAGGGGGGAGCATGATGTGCATCCTTGAAGCAAAAAACGTTTACAAAGTGTATTTAGATCAAAAGAAAACCAAAGGAAGACTTGTTCTAAATAACGTATCACTTAAAGTTGATGAAGGAGAATTTATTTGTTTAATCGGGCCAAGCGGATGCGGAAAAACTACGATGTTAAATCTCATGGCTGGTTTTGAAACTCCCACCAGAGGAGAAATTCTGTATCGTGGTAATCAGATTAAAAAACCTTCATGGGAACGTGGAGTTGTATTTCAAGAATACAGCTTGCTTCCATGGATGAACGTGATTGAAAATGTAAAATATGGACTTGACGGCAAGAAATTATCTGACAAAGAAAAGGATCAGATTGCCATAGACTGTTTAACAATGGTAGGTCTGAGTGAGTTTGCAGAGCAAAGACCAAATCTCCTGTCAGGCGGTATGAAGCAGAGAGTGGCTATTGCAAGAACTTTAGCTATGGATCCAGACATTATGCTAATGGATGAACCTTTTTCCAGTCTGGATGAACAAACAAGAAAGAGATTAGATAACGAAGTCTATGATATTTGGCTAAAAAAACAGAAAACTGTGATTTTTGTAACTCATAGCGTAGATGAGGCACTTCTCTTAGGGACGAGAATAGTAATGTTTTCTCAATCACCTGGAGAAATAATAAAGGAATGGAAGATAACGATAGATCATTCTAAAAGAGATCTTGCAACAAGTGAGTTTACATTATTAAAACAAGAGATTCTGTCGTCTCTGCAAACATGTTCTTGTGCTGATAATTATACAAATAATTCCCAAAAGATAATAAATATTGAAGGATGATTAAATGAAAAACAAAGTATTGATTGCAATAGTGGCTGTTATACTTGTTGTCATACTAGCAGGAGCTGGATACTATGTTCTTGCTGACGATAATAATGACAATAAAGAGACAATAAGAGTAGGATACTGCAATAAAGTGTGCTACGAATCTTTCATGATAGCCAAAGAAAAAGGATTTTTTAATGAATTGGACGTAAATGTTGAAGCCATTATAATCCCAGGCGGCGGAACAGATGTTTCTAGTGCACTTCTCCAAGGCACAGTTGATCTTGCTGCAATGGGTGATACGCCAGCTGTACAAAATCTAAACAAAACGGATAAGACTTCAATAGTATGCAGATATGGTTACAGCGAATCAATGCATGTTTTCGTAGCCAGACCTAACAGTGGCATAGACATTAATGATCTCTCCACTGTGGAAGGTAAAACCGTTGGAGTTCAAAAAGGATCCTCCACAGAAGGAGCTTTATTAGATTGGATGAATGCTAATAATATAGACACTAAAAAAGTTACATGGAAGTATCTGCAGCCTAACATTCAGGTAGATGCCTTAAGCAAGGGAGATGTAGATATGATTGCAAGCAGCCAGCCGAATCCTCAAAAAGCTCTGCATCTTGAAGGAACATATGTTGTCGGGACCTCAGAAGGTCTTGGAAACTACTATCCATTAATTCTTCTGGGATCTAACTCAGTAATAGCTGAAAAATCAGATGCCGTGAACGCTGTAGTTAATGCTCTGAAAAAAGCAAGCGAATATATGAATGAAAATCCTGAAGAAGCTGCTGAAATCGCTGCTAACTTGATTGGATGGGATAAATCTGATGAATTGACCTGCATACAGCAAATTACTTGGGAAGTGGGATTTACTCAAGAAATTGATGTAAGCAGTCTTGAAAAGACAGCACAGGTTCTCAGAGACAACGGTCAGGATATATCTGAAGACTTGAACTTTGTTGACAGATCAATCATGAAACCCTGAGAGGTATTATGACATCAAAAGAGCAGGTAATATCCAGGCTAGCTTTGAGTCCAATCGGACCTACACCAGTATTTCCGCGTGACTTAACTTTAGGTCTTGATGCATTGAACATCTCAACCGGGGAAATTTTTAAAAATGAATACAATGCAGATCTGGCTGCCAAGGCAGTGCTTGCTCTTCAAAAAACCACGCATCATGATGCAGTGATAGGATGCATACATTCAGCAGGATTTGATGTTGAAAGTTTCGGGGGTGAAATGGGGTATCCAGAAAGAGGAATCCCACATGTCCAAAGACATCCGTTTTCATCCCCGGATAATTTTTATAAATTCAAAGAAAGAAAATATGATTATTCACAGGTAGTTAGATCATACAACATTGTTAAATCAAATTCTTCAGACCTTGCTGTTTTTGGAAATCTGGAAGCACCTGTAACCAGAGCAGGAATCTACAGAGGCTTGGAGAATTTAATGATGGATCTAAACTTAGATCAAACATTTGCTCGTGAAATTGTAGAGTTGGGTGTTGAAAGGGCAACAGAATACATTGAAAAATTAGCTAAAAACCAATCAGTAGATGCCATATTTTTTGCTGCTGCATCGGATAATCCAGACATGATAGGGCCTGAAACATATGAGTCAATTACACTAAAATACATGTACCAGCTAATCAAAAAAATTCATGATTTCGGACTGCCAGTGGTATTCCATCCGCATGGTAATTTTTCATCAGATGAACTGAGCAGCACATTGGACAAAACAATTGATCTTGGAATTGACGGTTTCCAGTTTGCTGAGCAAAACGATCATAATGTAATATTGCAGCATACAAAGAACAGGTGCTGCATATTAGGCGGAATAAATGTAACTGATAGTTTGTTATTAGGTCCTGATAGAAGAATAATCAATGATTGTAACAGATACATGAATGACCTTTACAATGAAAATTATATTTTTATGTGCTCCTGCTCACTTCATAGGGGCATTTCAATTAAAAATGTTAAAACAATGGTTGACGCAGTAAAATCATTCAAACTAACTTAGAATTTTAGAATATTGATCTTGTAAATCTATTGTGTAATTCTAGACTAAAATAATAACATTTATAATTCAGTAAATCATTGATGAGATTAGGTGTATAACTTGGATGAGAAAACTGTCGCTAATCTTTTCAAAAATGGCATTGCATGTTCACAGATCGTATTTTCTGAATTATCTGATGAAGCAGACATAAGCAAAGATGATGCCAAAAAGATTGCATCCCTCTTTGGAGGAGGAATGTGGTCCGGTGAAGTCTGCGGGGCATTTACAGGAGCGTTGATGGCACTGGGATTAAAATACGGACACTGCAAAGAAGGAGATGTAGACGCTCAGAATCTCGGCATGTCTAAGCTGATGGAATTCAAAAGTAAATTCGAAAAAGAGTATGGATCCATTGTTTGCCGCAAGATTATGGGATACGATTTGTCAATACCTGAAGAAATGAAGATCATTGATGAAAAGGGCTTGTTTGACAATTTCTGCCCTAAATTAGTCATTAAGACTATTCAAATTGCTGAAGAGATGCTCTCTGAAGACAAGCCGTGATTATATGGATCAAGATGTAAAGCAGCTGATAGATGAGGCTAAAAATGCAGCTCTTGCGGGCAGAGCGGTGGATAATGGCGCACTTAAAACTTTTTTAGACTTGGACCCTCTTTCAGAAGAGACTGAATACTTAGGATCTGCTGCAAGAGATATTGCTAAAGCTGTCGGCAACAGGGGAAAGGTCTGGAGCGCGATAGGAGTAGATTACAGACCATGCACAATGAACTGTGAGTTTTGTTCATTCGGTGAAAAATGGAAATTAATGAATGATTCTCACGAGCTCAGTGATGAGGAAATAGTCAGGAATGCCATCGGCTTTGTCAATCAGGGTGCATCATGGGTTACTCTGCGCACTACAGAATTCTTTGATCTAAACAGACTTTGCAATATTGCAAAAAAGATCAGAAGTGGAGTTCCTGGAGACTACGGATTGGTAGTAAACACCGGCGAGTTCGACCTTAACATGGCAAATAGGTTTGCCGAATGCGGCATAGATATAGTGTATCATACGTTGAGATTAGGTGAAGGAAAAGCAACACCTTTTGACCCAAAAGACCGTATCAGAACAATTAATGCAGTGCGAGACTCCCCAATGAAACTGGCATATCTGGTAGAACCGTTGGGGGCGGAGCATACCAGTCAAGAGATTCTTGAAGTTTTACAAGTGGCACTAGATAACAATGCCTCTTTATGCGGTTCAATGGCCAGAGTAAACATAGCCAACACTCCTTTTGAAGGCAGCAAGGAAGTAGATGACGACCGCATAGCACAGGTTGTAGCTGTGACGAGAATCGCCGGAGGCATTAATGTACCGGAAATCTGTGTACATCCTCCCAGTCAAAAAGCCCTCAGATACGGAGCCAATGTACTGGTAGTCGAAAAAGGTGCTATTCCCAGAAGCGAAACTGAATGCTGTGACGACTGGAAAGGCTTCAAAGTAGAAGATGCTAAAAAGATGTTCAGGGAAGCTGGTTATTCAACATAACCTGCCCTGATTTTTTTTAAAAATAAAAATTAATCCCCTGGGGGGATTGTTTATGCCTGATCGACAAAGTCAACACGGCGGCTCAGGTCTCTGGGCATGTATAAGGGCCTGAACGGTTTGTCAGCGCATTCTCCCTTGATTCTTTCTACAAGTTCTGAGATGGTCATTTTCACATTTTTATCTTCAGACCTGACATACACATCAAAGGAATCGGCTTCCAGCTCATTGTCGCCGATGACAATCACATAAGAGCACCAGTCCTGCTTTGCCTGACGGACTTTCTTACCAACAGTTATTGAACGCTCGTCGATGCTGGCTCTTATTGAGTTTGACTGTACAATATCTGCAAGCTCATTGGCACGTGCCTGGTGTACGTCAGAAACAGTCAGGAAACGCACCTGCTCGGGATTCACCCACACAGGCAGATATCCAACCTTTCCGCTTGATTCCATTTGAACGGCAGTGTCCAGAAGGGTGTACAGGTATCTTTCAATTGTACCGATTACTGCACAATGAAGAATGACTGGATATTCTTCTTTTCCGTTTTCATCAACGTACCTGATGCCGAAACGATGTGCGTTGCCGATGTCAATCTGCACTGTTCCGATCTCTCTTGCACGTTTCATGTCGTCAAGAATGTGGTATTCGATATTTACTGTCCAATAGTAATTAATGCCTTCAGGATAAAAGTGGAGCAATGCAGGTTTGTTATGCTTTTTCATCAGATTGGAAATTAATCCTTTATGCTGTTCAAAAGCCTCCTTGGATGAGAAATTCACAAGCATTTCATAGTCTCTGCCAAGCTTTGCGGCTTCCTGATAAATACGCTCATCGAGTCTTGCAAACCATTCTTCAGCTGCATCCATTCCATTACAGACTACATGCAGATCGGGCATGTTCATGCGCCTTGTACGGAAACAAAGCATGGTTTCTCCAGACTGCTCCAGACGATAAGAGTCTGCAACTTCAAAAGCACCGAAAGGCAGATTTTTGTAACTCATGTTCCAATTTTTCATCATTGCAAACTGCTGATGGCAGGCTGCATATCTTAGAACATAAGAATGCTTTTCAGTTTCAATCTTGTATAATCTGTCTCCAAATAATTTAGCATGTTCTGCAACTGGACCTTCATCAAGATTGAACATATTTGTTCCTTTTATTGTATAAACTGGAAGTCCGGTGGAGTTGACCGTCTGCCATGAATAATCAGAACAAAGATCAAACATTAAAGCCCCTTTTGGACTGAAACACATATGACCGGCATCACTCATGGATTCCCACTGGATTCCAAATTTCTTGCAGAGTCTGAGATACTTAGGTTCTCCGCTTAATTTGGATTCTTCGTGCAATGCTTCTTTTTTCATCATCACCTGGAAGCATTCGGTGCCGTCTTTGTAATCCTCAGGACTTATCATTTTGCCGTCAAGTGTAAAGACAAAGTGTTCATCTTTTCCTTCGGGTTTAGAAACTTCTTCCTCTCCCGTAATTTCTCTGGAAAGCTCCGACAAAGGATGTCCTTTGCATGAAATCTTAAATGCTTTGTACCATCCAAACGGAACACGGTGAACATCGCCTCCAACGAGTTCTTCTATCTTTTTCATTACGTCTTTTCCTACACTTGGAGATGATAATGAAGATGAAAGGTGAGCATATGGGTAAAGAACAATCCTTTCCGCACCTACTGTTTCAGCAGTTTCTTTGATGTCTTTGGCAGCTGCTCTGGCAACGGCATCGGGATTGTCTTCATCTCTTTTTTCAACACTAATAAACGCTACTAAAACCTCTTCGAAACGCCCCTGTTTCTCCTCATCAGTAATATCTTCTGCTACTGGTGTAGCTTTTTTGACGTTAAACTCGAGATAATCTGCATGAATGTATAAGGTCTTCATTTAGCGTCTCTCATTACCTGACCCATACAAATAATATTGCTTTTTACAACCTAAGCGCTCTTTAAATATAGGTATAGGCTGATGCGGGAAAAGATGCAAAAAGGTAAAATTATCAGATGTAAAGCGCCACTGAGAATAAGTTTCGCTGGCGGCGGGACAGATGTGTCTCCATACTGCGATGAACGCGGCGGAGCTGTTTTAAATTCAACCATTGACCAATTTGCATATTGTACAATATCACCTAGGTCTGACGAGCAGGTTACAATACGTTCCCTGGATTATGAGACAATACAAAAATGGAAGACAGGGAATACACTAACTTATGATGGAAATCTAGATCTCATTAAAGCGGTAGTTAACCACTTCAATGTGAAGCAGGGATTCGATATGTTTCTTCACTGCGGCGCACCTCCGGGATCGGGCTTAGGCTCTTCCTCTGCAGTGATTGTTTCAATAATCGGAGCCATGGCTGACTGGCTGAATGTATCTTTATCTCAATATGAAATTGCAGAGCTCGCATATATACTGGAAAGAGAAGAACTGAAACTTCCCGGCGGAAAACAGGATCAATACGCTGCTGTCTTCGGCGGGTTTAATTTTATGGAATTCGACCGCGACAGAACGCTGGTTACTCCGCTCAGAATAAAGTCAGATATTCTCAATGAACTGAACTACGTAATGCTTCTAGCCAACACCGGCAAGACAAGAGATTCTGGAAACATCATTAAGGCTCAGACACAGGGATATGTCGAGGGAAATTCCAAGACCTCAGAAGCACTTGACAATGCAAAACGACTTGCTGAAGAAATGAAAAATGCACTCTTAAAAGGTGAAATCAGGTATATGGGGGAGCTTCTTAACGAAGCCTGGACATATAAAAAGAATTATACAAACAATATTTCTAATGACTATATCGATAAAATTTACAACACAGCCATGTCTACAGGGGCAGTAGGCGGTAAAATTTCAGGTGCCGGCGGCGGTGGATTTATGTTTTTCATATGCGAATATGATAAAAAGCGTGATGTCGCCCGTGAGCTGACTTCTCTTGGTGCCAACATAGTCGGATATAACTTTGAAAAAAATGGATTCCAAACATGGGGGTTCAGTGAATGAGCTACTTGATTGAAGAAGAGTTGTGTGAAAATACCTCAGTCATTTCATCTTTGGATCCAAAACAAATTGAAGACATATCGGCAGTTATGATTAAAGCCATCAAAAATGGCAACAAAGTAATTTTCTTTGGAAATGGCGGCAGCGCATCAGATGCTGTTCACATTGCAGCTGAATTTTCCGGCAGATATCTGATGGAAAGGCCTGCCATGGATGGCATTGCACTTTCTTCATTATCATCCATAACTGGAATAGGAAATGATTACGGCTATGATCGTGTATTCATAAGGCAGTTGGAAGCCTGCATGAAAGATGGAGATGTGGCTGTAGGTCTGAGTACCAGCGGAAATTCCAAAAATATAATCTCAGCTCTTGAATTTGCAAAGACAAAAGGCATAACAGTTTCATTTACAGGTTCTGGAGGAGTAATAAAGGATATGGTTGATTTCCCGCTAATAATTCCATCTACACATACTCCAAGAATCCAAGAGGCCTATCTGTGTGCCGGCCACATTATATGCGGTTTGGTAGAGAAGGGAGTTTTTGGGCACAAAGCCGTGTTCATTGACAGGGATAATACAATTGCTCCAGACGTCCCATATTGCTCAAACCCGGATGATTTTAACTTATACCCATACGTTGCAGAATCGTTAAAAAAACTCAATGATGCCGGTTACATATCAGTGCTAGTTACAAATCAATCAGGCATAGGAAGAGGATACTTTACAGAAGAAACTTTGAGATCCATCCATAAGAAGATGAACTCCGAACTTTCCAAATATGGAGCCTTTTTTGATTCCATTTATTTCTGTCCACATACTCCGGAAGATAAATGTTCCTGTAGAAAACCTAACACTGGAATGTATATGAAAGCAGTAAGGGAGCATAACATAAATCTTCGTGAATCCTGGGTCATAGGAGATAGTGATGCAGACATGGATGCAGGCAAGAAATTGGGATGCAGAACCATCAGAATTGAAAACGGCGTTACTTTCAAAGATGCTGTAAATATGATTATAGATGCCTGAAAAATAAACCAAAATCACATATATGACATTATATAATGAATTGAGGAATACTCATGTCTAAATCTAGAAGAAAAAAGGAAGAAAAAGTAAAGACATTGATGGCTATTTTCATAGTGGCTATTATGGTAGGCTCAGTTGTATTTGCATTCGTTTTAATCTGAATGATTTTTCCGATGCGCTCCAACGCATCCACTTTTTCATAACACAGCCATAATGGATGCTCAAAACTAAGTGGATATTTTTACAACTCATATTAGGGATAAATTTAAAATCTCATCTAGCGATGGTTAGATGTTACTGCACCTAACCTCAATGAGATGCATGCCTAAATCATCTGGACAATATTCCTCATGATGCAGTGTCACAGTGTGAAAGCAGTAAAAATTACCACCTGATCATACGTGGTTTATTTCCAATGATGATGTTTGAAAGGAGAATGAATTATGACAATGTTAACAATTGAAAATGAAGAGCAGTTTAATCAAGAAGTTTTACAATCAGAGCAAGCAGTTGTTGTGGATTTTTGGGCACCATGGTGTAATTTCTGCAGAAGACTGTCACCAGTGATAGACAGGATTGAAGATAAATATGGAAAAGATGTTAAAATCGCTAAATTAAATGTAGATGATAACAAAGAACTTACACAAAAATATGAAGTCAATTCTATACCAACACTAATTCTCTTTCAAAATGGTAAAGTCACTGATTCAGTAATAAGTCCTCCCTCTGAAGCCTCGATTATAGACTGGCTGAAGAAATATGGTGCACTTTGAATACATGAAGGAACGCTTATGAAATTACAAGATAAAGTTGCTATTGTCACAGGATCTTCACGAGGAATTGGATATTCTGTTGCTAAATTATTCATAAATGAAGGAGCGCGAGTTGCACTTTGCGGCAGTAAACTGGAATCTGCCGAAAAAGCTGTTAAGAAATTAATGGAAATGTATCCAGAAGCAGATATCCTGCCGCTCGGAGTAGACGTTTCCAACACACAATCCATCAAAGATGCTGTTGCTGCAACCATGAAAAGATGGAACCGTGTGGATATCCTTGTGAACAATGCTGGAATCACATCAACTAAGCAGATTTTTGAGATGACTGATGAGGATTTTGATTCGGTCATCAGAATAAACTTAGCTGGTGCATTCAAGTGTATTCGTGAGGTGGCACCCATAATGAGGGATCAGGGCGGTGGCAGCATCATCAACACAAGTTCTATGGTTGGAACTTATGGAGGAAAAATGCAAACTGCATATTCCTCCTCTAAATTCGGAATAAACGGCTTGACAAAGTCATGTGCTAAGGAGTTGGGACCATACAACATCCGCGTGAATGCTGTAGCACCCGGCGTAGTTGGTACAGACATGGTGGCTCAGTCCGTATCTGAAAAGATGATGGAAACTCTCAAAACTTTAACGCCTTTGGGAAGAATGGCCAACCCGGATGAGCTTGCCAGCGCTTATGTTTACTTAGCTTCAGATGAATCGTCGTTCACAACTGGAACAATAATTCATGTTGACGGCGGCATTGTGATGTGAGGTGTCAGAATGAGTCAGATATATGATGTGACAATTATCGGCGGCGGTCCTGGTGGATATGCCGCCGCATTATATTGTGCACGAAGCAATTACTCCACAGCGGTCATAGAAAAGCTATCTCCCGGTGGACAAATGGCAACTACTGGACAAGTGGACAATTATCCAGGATTTGTTGACGGGGTAGATGGTTTTGAGTTAGGGGAAATGATGCAAAAATGTGCAGAACGCTTCGGAGCAGTAACCATATTTGATGAAGTCGCTGAGGTGCACTTAGAAGAAAACCCAAAGCGTATCATTACAACATCTGGTGAGATCCTTTCATCTACGGTAATTGTAGCTACCGGTGCATTTCCCAAAGAGCTTGGGCTTGCAGAAGAACTGAAGTTAAGGGGCAGAGGTGTCGCGTATTGTGCTACATGCGACGGCATGATCTATAAAGACAGAACGGTCGTTGTTATAGGCGGTGGAAATAGTGCGGTTACAGATGCACTTTACCTTGCAAAGCTTTGTAAAAAAGTATACTTAATCCACAGGCGGGACTCTCTAAGGGCATCCAAGCTATACTTGTCACTTCTAAAAGACAGCGGCGTAGAGTTTGTCTGGAATTCTAAAGTTACAGAGATCATTCATGACAAACAAGTTACAGGAGTCAAAATTCTTAATTTAGTAAACAATGAGAATAGCGAGATTGAGTGTGAAGGAGTGTTTGTAGCAATAGGTCGTGTGCCGGATACAAAACTTTTCCAAGATCAACTGAAACTTGATGAACGTGGCTACATTATCGCTGATGAAACTACGCAGACTAACATCCCCGGAGTGTTCGCTGTGGGTGATGTCAGAACTAAACCACTAAGGCAGATAGTCACAGCTGCTGCGGATGGTGCTGTAGCATCTCATTTTGTTGAAGAATATCTAATGAAACAAAAATAATCCCTTGTAAAAATGAAGTAAATCCCAATGGGATTTACTGATTTTTTTTATCTGGTACTGAGATTATTCACTGACCTCGACATTTTTTAAATAAATTTTTTCAATGTCGCTGACAATATTATCCCAATTGTACTTTTGAATTTGTGTTTTAGTGTTGTTTATAAGATTGCTTCTTAACTCTTTATCCACCATGACAGCATTAAGTGCATCTGAAAGAGCCTGAGGATCTTTTGGAGGTATCAAAATTCCAGCATTGCCTACAACTTCTGGAAGCCCTCCCACTCTGGAAGCTATTACAGGTTTACAATGTGCCAGGGCTTCTTCAGCTGCTAATCCGAGAGATTCGAATACAGACGGCATTACAAATGTAGAGCAGGTAGTCATCAGTCTGGTTTTTGTCTCCTCATCTACATATCCAGCAAATTCTACTCTGTCTTTAAGATCATATTTATTAACCATTGACTTGAGTGTCTCTTCTTCAGGTCCAGTTCCAACAATCACCAGCTTATGGTCCACATTTTTCATTGCTTCGATTAAAGTAGACAAACCTTTAGTCTTGACAAGCCTGCCTACGAAAAGAATGAAATTTTCATCTTTTCCAGAATCAGTGATGAAATCAACACCTGTCGGCACCACTTCAAGATTGTCTTCTTTAAAACCACGGGAAATGAGATCATTTTTTACGAAATCACTTACACAGATTACATTTTTATCTCTAATCATCTGACAGAAAAAGAAGTCATTCATTGTACTGAGATACCGCATCGGGCCTTGTCCTTCGCCATATGTATTGTGGAACGTAAATACCCATTTCCCTTCGTATGCTTTCATGGCTTTGGTATATGAAGGAGACCAACGGTAATGGAAATCAACAAGATCTGGCTCCAGTTCATTCAAAGCTTGAAGAACACCGGGCGTAGATACATGCGGCGGATTATAATTTGTATAAAATTTTGAAGGCAGGCGTTTTACAACATATCCGTCCATCTCTTCTTCCAACTCGGTGTCTTTCAGTTGGGAAGTAAGCACTATCATTTCATGTTTCTTAGATAGTCTGCGGCATATTTCATGCAGACGACGTTCTATCCCTCCCTTATATGGATAATAGTAGGGATTAAGCTGGACGATTCGCATTATTTACACCCTTCTTTTTGAAATGTGATGCTACTAAGCTAATGATCATCACAATGATTATCATAATTATTGTGACTTTCTGCGCTGTCCCGTGCTCCATATATGCTAAGAAAGCACCACTCAATGCAAGAATCACTCCATATTTTATTAAACCTCCTGCAACAACATAACCTAAAGACTTCTTCATATCCCAATTAAACAGGTATACAAATGCACCCATGAACGGAACAACGGGTGCAACGCGGTTTAACAAGATCATGCGTTCATCTGACACAATGAGGAAATCTCTGTACTTATGAGCGACTTTTGCAATTCTTTCAGGGACCCTGATTTTCTTTACAACTGTATATAGTGTAAAAACTCCACTAACTTCAGCAAGCGCAATTGTGATTAAGATAGCTACAGCAAATAAGAAAATGTTAGTGTCTGGATATGATGTGAATATAATTACTGTAAACAGCTCAGGCAATGTGGGGAATACAATAGCATCAATGTAAAACAATATAAAGATGCATACCAGGCCGCCCAAAACGCCTAACGGCTCAAACAGGTCTGTGAAAAAAGCTCCGATATCCAGAATTACCGCCTTCCAGATTGGTGTCTTTTCTTTTTCGCTTCTATTGCATATTCATAGGTTTGCAAAAGCATAGAAGCACATTTCTCAGAAGAAAATCTCTCTCCTGTTTCTCTTGCATGATCTTTGATAGTCTGTGGACAGTTCAAAGCATTGAATATCGCATCAGAACAGGATTTTATATTATCTTCAAACAAAAATCCATTTTCACCGTTGTGTACAAGTTCTGATGTTGCCCTATAATTAATTCCGGCAACTGGTTTTCCACAGGCCATAGCTTCAAGCGTAGTGAGACCTTGTGTTTCAAACTTAGATGCAGTTATGAACACATCACAAGCTGCATAATATTCTGGTAAATCTTCATCAGGTACAAATCCTGCAAATATTGTTTTGTCAGATATGCCGGCTTTCTTAGCGTATTCTGTGTAATGTTCCTTTGCAGGTCCATTTCCTGCGATAAGAAGCCTGATGTCATCATCTCTTTTTACACAGTCTGCAAAACTATCCATTACCAGTTCTATATTCTTCTCCCTGGCAACTCTGCCAAGCTGCAAAATTACTTTTTTATTCTGCAATCCGTATTTCTCGCGTATCCTATCTCCATTTACGCTAGTAGAAAAACGTTCACAGTCTATGCCTGTCGGGACAACATCAATATGTCTCATTCCAGGAGCTTGTAAACACAATTCTTTCCTTATGGCTTCTGTAGGAGCTATAACTTCATCTGCATGTTCTAACAATTTACGGAGATAAATCCAAGACAGCCTCTGGGTCATCCATGTTGGAAATGGAAACGGATTATAGTATTGAGCAGCATCTGTAACCATTGTATGAAATGTCACAACTATCGGTTTTCCTGTCTCTCTTGCATCCAACATACTCCTGAGTGCCATTATTGCAAGAGCGTGGCAATGAATTACATCAACATTCAGTTCTTTCAACAAGTCTATTTTATTCTCAATATATATGGGAAGATTATATCCTGGATATTTTTTAAATTCCTTTGACTTATAATATTGTACACCTTCCTCTTTTTCACCTGTAGCTGGTTCAGGAGCAAATATTATGACTTCATGGCCTTTCTTCTCCAATTGTTCTTTAGAGGTTAGAATAGAAGTCACTACTCCATCCTTAGTGGGCAGGTAGGTGTCAGTAAACATTGCAATTTTCAACAGTCGTCCCATCCGATTGAAGCTTATTGGTTGCTATAGCTCAATGGCATACAGCTTTTAGAGCTTTGGCATGCGGTGCATCTTTTCAGCGTTCAAATAAGTTTGGACAATAGGACTCATTGCAGGCACCCCGTGTCCAACAGCATAATTCGACTTTATAGATTCATCCAAAATGATTTTAGATCTTAAGTAAGATTCCCAGACATTTATTCCTCTTGCCATATGAACAGTTATGAGGGATGACAGTATGCATCCGCCCCCGTGTCCTCTTATCTGCACCCTGGGAACTTTCACCTTGAGAAATCGATTTTTACTAAATAATGTGTCAATACAAGGGCCATTTAAATGTCCGCCTTTGATAAGAACAGAGTCTGCACCCATTGAATGCAACCTGCGGCAGGCATCTGCAATATCCTCTTGATCGTTTATCTTGATACCAGTGAGATCTTCAGCCTCGGGTATGTTTGGAGTTATCAAAGTTGATATGGGAATTATAAATTTACGAATAGCTTCAATCAATTCATCTGTTTTTAACGAGTCTCCGACTCCTGCAATAAAAACTGGATCTACAACTATTGGAAAATTCTCAGTTTTCAATCTTCTGGCAACTTGTTCAGCAACTTCCGCAGAATAAAGCATTCCAATTTTTGCCCCAGATACATGAGAATCTTCAAGAATTGCATCTAACTGAGAAATGACTACCGATGCAGGAATGGGAAATATGCCGGAAACCTTCTGACTATTCTGAGATGTTACTGCAGTTATCGAAACGGCAGGGTGAGCGCCTAATGAAGCCATCGCTTTGATGTCCGCTTCGATTCCAGCTCCCCCCAGCGAGTCTGAACCGGCAATTGTAAGAGTGATTAACATGAAAATCTGTTACCCCATCACAGAAGTACTAAAAATAATAAGCTTTCTTAATTAATATAAGTGAATTAAGACTGTCCTCCAGAAGGAGGACAGAGGAATTTATAATTCACTATGGGGGTTGTGGTTTATAATTTAGATACACCAATATTATACTTTCGCCTAAATGGCGTTAATATAAAGTATAGTAATAGAGCGATAAATATTCAGAAACACCATTTGTAAAAAAAGATAGTTAAAAAATCATCAATAGATTTGAACTAACAAGTAAAAAACACACAAAACAAAACAACTGGATAATTAAAATAGTGCTCTTGTCGGGATTTGAACCCGAGTCGAAGCCTCGAAAGGGCTTCATGATTGGCCGCTACACTACAAGAGCTTATGCTCGGCTCGATATAAGAATAAGTACTTAATATTTACTCTAATATGACCTTCAAAAACTTACAAAAAGATATTTGTTATCAGGGTAAGTATTGAATATCTGTTTGGGTTATCTTAGATGACTCAAACAAGCGGTTATGCTATAATCGCTATTCGAACTACGGAGGATTCACGTGACATCATACGATTCAGAGGAAGTCAGCGAAGAAATTACTCGCTGTCCGTTTCCAAATCATAAAGAAGGAGAAATATTTGGCGTTGCCGATCAGCTTCTAGGTGCATCTCACATTAAGGTGATGTGTGAAGACGGTACATCCAGAATAGGACGTATCCCTGGTAAGATCAGGAAAAGGATGTGGATTAGAGAAGGAGATTTGTTAATAGTCAGACCTTGGGAGTTCCAAGACGATAAGGCAGATATTAAGTATCGTTATACTAAGACCCAGGCCAGCTATTTGCATCGCAGAAAAGCAATTCCAAAGAATCTGGATATATTCTGATTGGGCTTAACATGCCGGAAAAAGAAGCTTATGCTCAATTAGAGCACAAGCTAATGGCTCTTAGAGAAAACAGTAAAACTGGTGACGAAAGAAAAACTCTCGATGAGGTTTTCGATCATGAGACCGTCATGGGAATATACAAGCTCATGACTTCGAAAATAATTGAAAGTGTACTGTTTCCAATATCCACTGGTAAAGAAGGAAATGTTTTTGCCTGTGAGAATAAACAAGGTAAGCTGTTAGCTCTAAAGATATACAGAACGTCTAATTCAACATTTAATCGCATTAATAAATACATTGAAGGAGACAAGCGGTTTTTAGGAATATCTGGCTCTAAAAGAAAGGTTATGGCCGCATGGGCAAGTAAAGAATTCAGAAATCTGCAAAGAATGCATGAAGCACGGGTAAATGTTCCAGAGCCCATCAAATTCCATCGCAATATGGTAGTTATGGAATACATAGGTTCTAAAACTGCCCCGGCACCTACAATCAGACAGGTGATATTGGATAACCCTTCATCAGTTTACAAAAACATTCTGGACAATGTCCAGATCATGTATCAAAAAGCCGGTCTGGTGCATGCAGATCTGAGTGAGTATAACATCTTATATCATAAGCGTAAACCAGTGATAATTGATGTTGGGCAGGCTGTCCTAACAGACCATCTAAACTCAAAGGAATTTCTTGAAAGAGATGTGAAGAATATCAACAGATATTTCAGATCACTGGATGTAGACATTCAAGACTCTGATTATATCATCAATAAAATAATGGGGATTAAGGAATGAGACTTATACGCATACCAAAAGAACGAGTAGGAGCGTTGATCGGAGAAAAAGGAGAAACGAAGGCCCTTGTTCAAAAAATCACTGGTGTGAAATTAAACATAAGTAGTGAAGGTGAAGTGGATATTGAAGAAAATCCAGAAGATCCTGTTGCATCTCTAAAAGTAATGGATTTTGTCAAAGCAGTGGGAAGGGGATTTTCACCACAACGGGCGATCAGGCTATTGGAAGAGGATGAGTATCTGGAAGTTATTGAGATAGCAGATTATATCGGCAGTAAAAAACCAGAACAGATGACACGTGTAAGGTCCAGACTCATAGGATCTCAAGGAAAGACAAGAAAAATAATTGAAGATCTGACTGGTGTAAATATGTCCATTTTTGGAAGCACTGTGTGTCTGATAGGAAATTCTGTCCAGCTGCCTGTGGCAAAAACAGCTGTTGAGATGATTCTGCGTGGAAGCGAACATTCCACAGTTTACAGGTATTTAGAAAGATCCAGACCCATGCTCAGAATTGCTGAAATGGGTTTTGACTGAGGCTGATCTAAATGAATAAGATTGTTTCAAGGGCGGATCAGGCCCTCAGTTCACATGATCTGTGTGATCATTGTCTAGGAAGACTTTTTGCTCATGTGGACACAGGAACCACGAATGCAGAACGTGGTCGGAATATGCGCATTGCTGTCAGCTTAGAGCGTTCCGCCAGAAGTGAAGAGCTTCCAGCACATGAAGAATGCTGGATATGTGAAGAAATTTTTGACAGTCTGGATCGTTTTGCAGATGCGTGTATAGCAGAACTCTCCAAGATAGAGTGCAGAACATTCCTTGTCGGCACTAAGGTAAGTCCAGACATACAAGACCGTGAAGAGAGGTTATGGGCTGAAGTCGGTGGAGAAGACGCTGAACCTATTAAAGCAGAGTTAAACAGAGAAATAGGTAAGATTGTAGAAGCACGTACTCAAAAAGAAGTAGACTTCAAAAACCCTGATGCTGTTACTCTTGTAGATACCCGTTTCAGCCATGTTGAGATGACGGTTACACCATTATTCATATACGGTCGCTACAACAAATATTCACGCGAGATCCCTCAGACAATATGGCCTTGCAGAGTCTGCCGTGGAAAGGGCTGCGAGCGCTGCAATGGACTTGGAAAAATGTATTCAACAAGCGTCCAAGAGATTATTGGAGATATCGCTGTTAAAATGGCTGAAGGCAGCGACCATTTCTTTCATGGAATGGGCAGAGAAGACATAGATGCAAGGATGCTTGGTACTGGAAGACCGTTTGTTCTCGAGATTTCCAACCCAAAAAAGCGTTCAATAGATCTTAATGTTCTAGAATGCGAATCTAATAAAACTCAGGATGCTAGTTACTCAGACTTGAGATTCTCAAATAGGGATGAAGTTCGTAGAGTTAAAAATGCATCACCCGATAAAACGTATTCAGCGACGGTGTCTATGCAGGATAAAGTTAATAAAGGGTTAGTGGATGAGGTACTCCAGTCGTTAAGTCAAGCATGCATTACCCAGCAGACGCCAGTTCGTGTAAGCCATAGAAGAGCTGACATAGCACGAAAAAGACACATCCGTGAGATCGACCTAAAAGATTTCTCGGAAAACAGCATGGTGCTTGAGATCACGGCGGAATCCGGTACATATATCAAGGAATTCGTCAGTGGGGATGGGGGCCGTACAGTCCCTAGCATCTCTGAAAAACTCGGCATCGACTGCAAAGTTACAGCGCTTGATGTCATACAGATACTTGATAACGTTCACGAGGAATAAACATGGTCAAAGCTTCAAAAGGCCTTAGGCGTAAAACACGCAACATTCTTGGAAAAACACCCCGCACAAAGGGCATGTCACCAATTACACATGAATTTAGAAACTTTGAAGTGGGAGAAAAAGTAAACGTAGTAATTGATCCCGCAGTTCATCATGGAATGCCACATATGCGTTTCCAGGGAAAAACTGGAGTAGTTGCAGGCAAACAAGGCCGCGCATATGTTGTAGAACTAAAAGACGGTAACAAACCAAAAACACTAGTGGCCCGTCCAGAACACTTGAAAAAGAGTTTGTGAGGCGATTGTGATGCCTGAAGAAAGCTATATAACCCTTTCAGAAGCAAAAAAGATGCTTGACGAAGCAGGTGAAGAGAGAGAGTTAAATCTTACTCAGAAGTTTGCACAAGAACATGCATCAAAATTTGCTAAACTAAGCATAGAGGATGCTAAGAGCCTTCAGGCAGAACTCGCAGACATGAAATTCATTCCTGAGAATATTCAGATTAAACTAGTTGATTTTCTGCCCGAATACCCAGAAGAGGTAAGAGTTCTTTTCTCAAAAGAGAGAATGATCTTAGAAAAGACTCATATTGATCAGATACTATCTGCTGTAGGGAAGTATAGGTAAACTTCCTGCAGGGAGCGGATCTAATGGAAGACTATGCGCGTATAATAGATTATTTGCCGCAAGGACATCCTTCAGAGAAAGGATTTAAAAAAGAGCCTGTGGCTTACGGCGTTGGAGAGGTTGAGTTTAAACTCTTTGAGTTAGTTCCTAAATCCGATGCTATAATCACCATGGGAGACAGAGTCTACATAGGAAAAGAAACTTCCCAGCGCGATAAAGTTGCACATGTGAAAAAGCGTGTAAGTTATGATGAACTCACCGCTGCAGCACAGGCAGAGCTTCCATTCGTAATTCAAGAGATAGTGGAAAGTAGCGAAGAGCGTTTTGTGAAATTCTTCAATGAATCTCAAGCAATAAGCACGAGATACCACATGCTTGAACTTATACCAGGTCTGGGAAAGAAGCTGATGTGGGCAATAATAGAAGAGCGTAAAAAAGGGAACTTCAAAAGCTATGAAGACATTACAAAAAGGGTACCGGCAATAAAGAGTCCTTCTAAACTTATTGCTAGACGTATTGAAGAAGAGCTTTCAGATCCCACTCAAAAATATCATCTCTTTATTTCTAAGTGATATTTTTTATGAACCCTTCTCAGCTAGCAACGGAACTGTCATCAATAGGAGTGTCCCCGTCCAAGTCACGTGGTCAGAATTTTTTAATTGATGATGGCGTGGCGGATAGGCAAATTGCCTATGCTGCCATAAATCCAGAAGATGTCGTGTTGGAAATTGGTCCGGGTTTGGGGATGATTACCAGCAGACTTGCAATGAAGGCTGAAAAGGTCATTGCTATAGAAACTGATAAAAAACTAGCTGATTACTTGTCTAAAAAATTACCATCGAACGTAGAACTGATTACTGCTGATGCATTGTGTGTGGATTTTCCAAAGTTCGATGTAATGGTTTCCAATCTTCCATATTCGATATCTTCCCCGATAATTTTTAAAATTCTCAATTACAATTTTAGAAATGCAGTCGTAATGCTACAGAAGGAGTTTGCAGACAGGATGGTTGCGAACCCCGGGTCTAAAGATTATTCTAGACTGAGCGTGGCTACATATTATCGCTCAAAATGCAAAATATTAGAAAATGTTCCAGCATCTAAATTTTATCCATCTCCCAAGGTAGATTCGGCAGTGGTGGAGATCATACCAAGAGAGCCACCGTTTGCACTATCGAATAAATCATTCTTTTTTAAGTTAACGGAAATGTTATTTCAACACCGCAGGAAAAAAATAAGAACGATTCTAAAATCTAAAAGATTGATTGAGTCAGACGGCAATCTTCCATATTTGGATTTAAGGGTTGAAACGCTTTCTCCAGAACAGATCGGTGAGTTATCAGAGGCTATTTTAGCACTTAGAGACCGTTAGTATTTCTAACTAAGAGGCTTTTAGGGTACGATACTATGCAGATAGGAATCGTCGGAAAGCCTAACGTTGGAAAGTCCACCTTTTTCAGTGCAGCGACGATGGCGCCTGCAGAAATTGCAGCATACCCATTCACAACAATCAAAGCAAACAAAGGTGTAGCATATGCAAGAGGAAAGTGTCCCCATCTGGATTTTGAAGTGCAGTGCGTCCCTCGCAATGCCGTCTGCGATGGAGGAGTAAGACATATACCAATAGAAATGCTAGATGTGGCTGGTCTTGTACCAGATGCATGGCAGGGCCGCGGATTAGGAAATATGTTCCTTGATGACTTAAGACAAGCCGACGTATTAATCCACATAGTTGATGCCTCTGGTTCTACAGATATTGAAGGAAATTCTGTACCGATAGGCAGCCATGATCCTGTAGAGGATATTGAGTTCTTAAAAAATGAAATTGCATGTTGGATGAGAGGGATACTGGAAAAAGGATGGGATAGGGCAGCTAGACAGGCATACCAGACAGGCCAGCGCATAGAGATTGTAATTCACGAAAAACTCACTGGACTGGGTGTCACAGAAGCGCAAATAAGCGCCGCTATGAGGGATGTTGAGCTTAACAGTAATCCACTAAACTGGAGTCCAGAAGACATGTTGCAACTGATGCACCATATAAGAAAACATGCTAAACCAATCATTGTTGCAATGAATAAAGCAGATATGGCAGACGCTGAAACTCTTGAAAGGCTCAAGAAAGCAGCTGAAGGAATGGCTGAACCTACATGTGCAGAAGCGGAATTAGCTCTTAAAAAAGCAGCTAAAGGTGGTTTAATTTCATACAAACCAGGTGATGCTTCCTTTGAAATAATGGATGGAGTGAAGTTATCAGAGGGACAGAAAGCTGCATTAGACAAGATCTCAGAAGAAATTAGTAGATACGGTGGTACAGGAGTACAGAAATGCATAGAAAAGGCTGTTTACGAACTTTTAGACATGATCTCTGTTTATCCTGTTGAAGATGAGAGTAAGCTTACAGACCATGATGGTCGTGTTCTTCCCGACGTTTTCTTAGTCCCAAACGGTACAACTGCCAGAGAACTAGCATACAAAATACATACTGATCTAGGAGATACATTCATTCGTGCAATAAACGTTAGAACACACAGAACGGTGGGCAGTGACTACACCCTCCTGAATAATGATGTGATCTCAATTGTTTCAAGGAAGTGAAGTCGTGGGTAAGTGGAATGTTCGTTTACTTTCAGCAGGTTATAAGAGAGTCGAAGATTATCTTAGAATAGAGCTGTATGGAATTACAGATGACGGAAGGTCTATCTGCATATATTATAAAGGATTTGGACCGTATTTTGAAGTTATAGAACCTTCAGAGGAGCTTTTGACTGAGCTTTCAAATGATGAGAATGTAAAGAGTATTGAAAAATTAGATATTTTCTTACGTGGTAAGATAAGGAAAGCTGCGAAAGTATTTGTTACATATCCATGGCTAGTACCAGATTTCAGATCAAGAATTAAATCTAATTTTGAAGTTGTAGCTGCGGATATCCCATTCCATCACAGATTTCTGTATGATGTAAATATGAATGCATGTTTTTGTGTAGAAGGAGAAGAGATATCTGGTGGAGAAAGCTGTACAGATATAACTGTCAATATGTATGAGGGGCCATCCTTTACCAATATTGAACCATTTAATCCTGATTTAAAAGTATTATCATTTGATATTGAAAATTCAATTAAAGAAGGAACAATTCTTGCAATTTGTTACGTGACAGAAGAAAATGGTGTGATTAAATATCATGAGCCCATACATGGAGATGAAAGATCAATAATTGATAATTTTACAAAAATTATTCAAAAAGAAGATCCTGATGTCATCACTGGATACAATATTGACAACTATGATATTCCCACAATAATGGAGAGGGGCAATATTTCTAAAGCCAGTAAGCTCTTGTGGGGGAGAGATTATTCCGAGCCCAAAAAAGTAGGAAAGAGAGGCTGGAAGATAACTGGCAGATTAGTTGTTGATGCTTGGTGGTCAGCCAAAATGCAGCTGAGACCAAAACAGGAGACCTTGAATCATATTGCTAAAACATATCTTGGTGAAGAAAAATTAGACGTCGATCCATCACACATGGATGAGGAATGGGCAAACAACAAAGAGAAGGTCTTGGAATATTGCAAGAAAGATGCTGAACTGGCTTTAAAGATTATTGATTATTTAGAAGCATTAAGAAAATTAATGGATCTTGCTGCAGTATCTAAACTCCCTCTTGAAGATGTTCACACTTCTGGAAGCTCTACGCTCATTGACTCCATATTGATTCGTGAGGCGGACAGAACAATGCCCCCGACTGCTGTTCCTATGACCAGCACAATGAACAATGATGAAGATGCTATAGAAGGTGGGTATGTTCATGATATTGAACCGGGACTATATCACTGGGTCATAGTTTTAGACTTTAAATCAATGTATCCGTCATTGATCATACGCAATAATATCTGCTTCACCACGTTAAATCCAGAAGGAACCATAGTAGCACCTAATGGAGCAAAGTTCCTGTCAAAAGATGTTAAAGAGGGACTTCTTCCAAGGATACTAACTGGATTAATGAAACAAAGAGATGAAATTAAAAAGAAAATGAAAGAAAGCAAGACACCAGAAGAGCATACTTATTATGATGGTCTTCAGAATGCAGTGAAAGTTTTGATGAATGCATTTTATGGTGTATTTGCATCATCATTTTACAGATTCACAGATCATGACATTGGAAGCGCTATTACTGGTTTCGCAAGAGAAACAGTTAAAAAACTAATAACGGAATTAAATGAAAAAGGTCTGAAAGTTGTATATTCAGATACTGATTCATTGTTTATCCAGTCCCCATATGATAATTTAGAGGATACAGTAACGTTTGGAAAAGAAATTGCAGAAAAATTCTCTCAAGAAGTTTCTCAAATGGAGTTTGAAAAGGTTCTAGAGCCGTTATTTTCTCATGGTAAGAAGAAAAGGTATGTCGGAAGGTCAGTATGGCCAGAAAACAAAATGCTTATCAGAGGATATGAAATAAGAAGGAGTGATGCTTTCGAATATCAAAGCAGCTGTTTAATGTCTGTATTTGAGAAAGTATTGGATGATAACCCGCAAGAAGCAATAAAAGTAGCTAAAGAATGTGTATCTAAAGTGCTGTCTGGCGATGTGCCTATCGAAGATTTGGTAATCTCAAGAACAAGCAAATCATTCAATTCGTACAAAGATCCAGACACTCAGGTGAATGTAATTGCAGCAAAGAAAATGATCGCATTGGGCTATGACTTTACTCCTGGAATGAAAGTTTCTTGGATTGTGACGGACTCTAAAAAGACTCCACAGGAAGTGGAGCCATATATCAGCGGCAGACCGTTTACATATGATCCTGATTACAGATATTATGCGGAAAGACTTTCACAAACTCTAGCGAGAGTTACAGAATTCTTTGGCTGGAGTGAGAAAGATCTGATCATGGGATCCCAGCAGGTGACATTGTTTGATTCATCATTTGAAGAAAGTCCAGCAATTTCACAGAAAAAGTCTAAACCAGCTAGTAAAAAGACTAGTAAAACTACCAGTTTGAATGACTTCTTCTGATTATCAGTTGCTGAACATCAGAGCGATGCGTTTAATTCCATTACCGAAAGTTTCTACGATACATGAATCTTATCGAAGTGGACGGACAGCTCCTAGACGCCGAGGAATTTTTACTAAACATTTCCTTGGATCAGGATCACTGTATTACCATCTCCGGGATGAAAGCAAAATTAAACCTTTTCTGTGACGGCAGCTATGCACTTATGCTCAAAGTAGTGCTCACAGAAGACGAAGACGGAGCATATGACGTTGATCTTCTGGAAAGCAAAGTAGAGATCATTAAAGATCTTGCCAGTAAAGGGTTCTTTCTGCGCGGTTGCGACGGATATGTAGCCTGCTTCAAAGATGGAAAAATCGATGAGTTGAAAGATACCTTGTTCGAAGCCATTGAATGCTTTAAGATCTAGTGACAAAAAGTCACTAGTTTAGTCTTCAAAAAGGCATCTGGCTTTTTCGAATATATTAAGACTGATCATCTCACCGATGAGTTTTCCATCCTCATCAACTATCGGCAGATCGTTAAGATGTTGCTTAACCATGAGCTCAATAGCATCGGTGAGCATTGTATCTTTTTTAATTGGTATGACAGAAGTCATCATATCATCAATTTCTTCTTTTAATGAATCTCTAAGAAACTGATAAAAGGCTACTCCACCACTCTTTCTAACACCTACTCTATATCCAACCAGACGAAGCAGTGTTTCAGTATTGACCATACCTAACAGTTTTCCATCAGCATCCACTACGTAGGCTTTACGGGAAAGTGGATTTTCAACCATCAGATCGATAATCTGGCGTATTTTAGCACCTTTTTGAACTACTGACGGTTTTGTAACCATGTCATCAAATACGTCTCCAACTTTAGTCTCACTGAATTTCATGTTCATATCGGCCATGAAATGATGATTGTGCCATGCCTATTTTAAATGGTTGACGCCATATGGCAGATAACTGTCACAGATGATAAAAAATCAAAGTTCATACCTGTATGGAGTGAGAAAATGGGAGAGTTTGAAAGGAAATATGGATCGTTTAAGACTGGCATATCTGGTGCCTTGAGTTATGCACTTACTGCAATAATTGTCCCTATATTACTGGCAATCGCTCTCAACTACATAATTGAAAATTACAATGTTCTAACGGAGTTTAGTAGCTATGCAAAAGATTTCGGCAGCATAATTGTGATTGGCGGCGTACTAACTCTTGTAGCATTTTTTAACAATTATTATCCAAAAGGTTCATATTCACGTGCTGTTGCTGGCTTACTGCTTTCAGGAAGCTTGTTTCTATTCTTATGGCAGATTTCATCACTTGTTCATCTCATGTTTGATCTGACAAACATATTTGTTAATGTAGACTACAAATTCTTCGTGTTTCTTATAGAACTTTTCTGCGGAATGAAAGCCATATATGTCCTAGGAGAGCTTTTGTTTTACCGCCGCAGATGGAAAAAAGAGAAAAATCTGATAGATTCTTCAGCTCATACTGACTGTGATCTTTGAGAGCTGGTTTTCTATCACACTTTATTTTTCCTTGAAAGATTTAAAATTGCGAGGGCATAAAACAATACTGCAGTTATAATGAGGACGAGTACACTGAATTCAAATCCAGGTGTAAAGTCACCATAAGTAAATGTTACACCCATTTCGTGGTTGAAACTAGCAATAACATCTGGAGGGGCTCCTGCAAAACTTATATTCATAGGGGATTCCATAAATACCTGCCGGAATAGAAGGGCAGAATGAGATACCGGAAAGATCATGACAATCCACTGGATCACTGAAGGCAGAGTTCCTATTGGAATGAATACACCTGTGATGAATCCAATCAGTGTGCCCAACACAGTACTTGCGGTTGCAAAGGACTGTGTTGTGTAAAAGAAGCTGACTATGAAGAATACCAGTGCGCTTGATGATACCACAGACAAAAGCATTATTCCAAGGACTTTTAGTAGATTCATAGCGCTAAGGAACTCTCCCCCGTTAGCAACTATGTACGCTTCGGCAAATACCAAAGCCACTAAACTCATTATTATTCCAATAATGAATGTACTGAATATATATCCACCTGCTATCTCATATTTTTTGACTGGAGATGCTTTGAAATCACGAATTGTCCCTTTAGCGCGATCATCCACAAAGGTTCCAAATGCACCCATTGTTGCTGTAATGGAAGTGATTGCTAGAACTCCAGACATTATCCAGCTATCCATAAGATATCTGGATCCTTCAATATCCAATGAATCCGTCCACACATCACCCAAGAATAAGATATAAAGAGCGATGACGATGAGGGCTCCCATTAATGAGAATATTACAGCTGTTTTATCCCTGAAAAATAATTTTAAATTTCGCTGTGCGAATCTAATCAGAGTGATACCTCTTTTCCAATTATATTGATAAACGCGTCTTCCATCGTTCCATGAAGAACTTCAAATCCCTGTATCAGAGGTTTTACAGAATCTATTATTGGTATAGCATCTAAAGTGCTGTCTAGCCAAATTGTAAATGTGTTCTCTTTTACAGAATATTCAATACAACTCTCATCTAAAGCTGTTTTGAGAAGATCAGTATTGTTTGTGGTGAGTTTTATGCAGTCTGAGCTGTATTTTTCCTGCAGCTCATATGGAGTTCCCTGAGCAGCTATCTCACCATGATTTATCACAACTATGTAGTCTGCAGATGCTGCTTCTTCCATGTAATGTGTAGTGAGGAATACAGTCATTCCCGTTTTTTTCTGAAGATCTATTATTTTGTTCCATACGATATTTTTAGTCTGGGGATCAAGACCTGTTGTCGGTTCGTCTAAAAATAGAATCTTTGGAGTATTAACCAGAGCTCTGGCAATATCTGCTCTGCGCCTCTGTCCCCCAGAAAGTTTACCATATGGCCTGTCGATGAATTCTGATATGTCGGTAGCCTCGGCAGCATCATCTACCGCCTTTTTTAAATCCTCACCTTTAATTCCATAAAACTCAGCTCTGACAATGAGATTTTCTCTGACTGTTAAAAGATTATCCAATACACTGTTTTGGAATACTATACCAATCATACTTCGAATGGCATCGTCGTCTTTTCCACGAACCATGCCGTTAACAATAATCTCTCCCTCATCTGGCTCAAGGAGAGTGCATATCATATCGATAGTGGTTGATTTTCTGCTCCATTGGGTCCTAAAAATGCAAATAACTTTCCAGATTCAACTTCAAAAGTTATCCCAGAGACAGCATCTATGCTGCCATATTTCTTTTTTAAGTTTTTTATCTGGATTATGGGATTGTCTATCAACATTTTGCGATATTCATAGGCTATATATTAGTTTCACCAGAATCAAAGAAGATTTTATTTCTAAAAATAATTCTTAAGGATGTTTAGTATTCTTCTGCATTCTCCAAAATTGTTTATGCGCGACCTACGACTCACAATTTATATATTCCACTAAGTAGTGGAAGAAACCGTGATCATATGGGAATAAGCATGGCCATCTGTGAATTAGACTGCAAAGATTCTCTTTGCAAAAAAGGAAAAGAAACAGTGATCAAAGCCCGTCTGCCTTCAGTTGCCGGGTATGAACAATATTCTGATTATGATGAGTTTGTAAATATGTCTGATGCAAAGAAAGTATTCTCATCAGACTTCGAACAATTCTTAAAAAAGAATCGCTTGGATGGGGAAAAGGAGTCATTCTTACTCTCAAAGTTAAAAAATTCAGATGATGTGGAAAAGCTCAGACCATACTCTACTAAATCCTACACGGGATGGGTAAATTTAGACAAGCTATCTGATGATGTAAAAGCAAAATTAATTAATGAAGCTGGTCAAGACAACCTCATGACTGAATGGGATACAATTCCTCTGACAGAGACTAATGAGATCTGCGCAAAATGCCCGATGTCATGGGATAAAGGCAGGGGATGCATAGGTGCATTCGGTCCGGATTCTTCACTGCTGCCATCGATAGCCGAGAAAAATGGCTGTAAGTTAGTAGCTAACATCATGAAGTATGCAGAAAGCGGGGAAAAATTAAATCCAGAAGATGCAAAGGCATTGTCTGCAGAATGCAAGATTCTTCGTGAAAAACTTGTTGATGAAGGAAAAGCAATGGTCAGGCGTTACAGCGGAGTAATTGACCGTTTAGAAACCATGGCTGACCTGTGTTCATCCACAGGAACAAGATTTTACTTCATCTGATCCTGTTTACATGCGGGACAATTTTCCCGCTTTTTTATTTCTATTATATCCCACTGATTATACTGAATATCTCCAACTAGAAGCTTTGAAGACAGAACGTCTCCGAGATCTGTTAAAATTTTTATTGCTTCTGAAGCTTGCATTGAACCAAATATTCCTGCTGTTGGCCCCAGGATCGGGAATACTTTTTTGGCTGGCGGTGGATTTGGAAATATACATTTCAAGCAAGGAGTTATTTTTGGGATTATTGCTGTTATCTGACCATGCCAGCTTTCAACAGCTGCATGAATAAATGGTGTATCAGAGTTTATACAATAATCATTTAGAATCATTCTGGTTGAAAAGTTATCAGTGCAGTCTAGGATGATATCAGCATCACCCAATGTTTCTTTGATATTGTGATTGTTTACTTCAATCGTTTTTTCTATAACGGAGATGTCTGGATTAAACTGTTTTAACTTCCAGGAGGCTGATTCTGATTTGCTTCTTTTACCGATATCTTCCGGCCAATGGAGAATTTGTCTGTTCAGATTACTTTCTTCAGGAGATTGAGAGTCAACTAGGATTAATTTCCCAATACCTGCACCTGCAAGATACATAGCGGCTGGACACCCTAAACCGCCAACTCCCAGTATACCAACAGTGGAGCCTGAGAGATCTTTTTGTTTCTCAGTTCCAAACCCATCCAAAATCACCTGTCTGGAATACCTCTCCATGTGTGCTTATCCAACTATTCATTATTAATCTTTAGGCAGCTTTTGGAAAGGTGGTAAGTTCGTCCTTTGTGATGTCTACAATTATCATGTCGCCCGCTGCTTTGATATCGTCTGGCTTAAGATAAAGGGGCTGTGTATTGTTAAGCCTGAGAGTTTCCATCATTTCTCTCTCGGGTTTAACTCGTATGCAAGATACTGTAAAATTATCCGGACCAAAAAAGATCATATCAGCTAAACCAACTTTATTTGCATCCTTTAAGATTATTTCTGTTCCAAGAATGGAGTTGGCAACCATGCCTTCAGGGTTTTCTTCGATGCTGTTGACAACTTCATCAGATGGTATGCTTAAAACAACTGTATCTGATAAAGCTTTGACACTGTCCAATCTTATAAATGTGCTTTCAGAAAACATCTGTAAAATCTTCTTTTTCTGCGAGATCTCTATTGATTTTATTTTCCAGTCATCTGTGGAGATGCTTACATCTTTGACTATGCCTATGTTTTTAGCATCTGAAGTTATCACAGGTAGGCCGATTATCTGATCTAAACTTCTCATTACAGATAGTTGAGTAGCATAGGTTTAAGCAATTTTCTTTTTTGAGGTCTGTTCAGCCACAAACTTAATGCTGTTGGTGATTATCAAGTACCGTTCTAACGGCGCATATACGTTAAGTATGCCGTGTTGGATTGGTGATTCTTGATGGAAGGAGACATTAACGTAGTTACTGCAAAACCAGAAGACGTCAAATTAATGAAAAAACTCTCTAAGATAAAACATACAATTATTGTGATGTCTGGAAAAGGTGGTGTGGGTAAGAGTACTGTAAGTGTAAACATCGCCGTTGGATTAGCTCTCAGGGGCTACGAAGTTGGCATACTGGATGCTGATATTCATGGACCTAATGTCCCTAAAATGTTGAAACTTGAAGATGTAAGGTTAGAAGCAGATGAGAATGGCATCTATCCAGCTGAAGTTCCACCACGCATAAAAGTAATGTCTATGGCGTTCCTTTCTCAAGATAAAGACACACCGATTGTCTGGCGCGGTCCTATGAAGATGGGAGCCCTTCGTCAATTTATCGAGGATGTTTATTGGGGAGAATTGGACTACCTGGTTGTGGATTTACCACCAGGAACTGGTGATGAGCCACTTACAATTGCCCAGCTCATATCCAATGCTGACGGCAGTGTGATTGTGACTACACCACAGGATGTAGCGTTATTGGACTCTAGAAAAAGTGTTTCATTCTCCAATGCTCTTGAACTGCCAGTGTTAGGTATAGTCGAGAACATGGCAGGGTTTATATGTCCACATTGCAAGGAAACCGTAAATCTGTTTAAAATCGGTGGTGGCGAAAAAGCTGCTAACGAATTGGGTGTTCCATTTTTAGGACGAGTTCCGATTGATCCTAATGTAGTTAATGCGGGAGACAATGGAATGCCTTTAATCGCAGATGATGGGTCCTCTCCAGCATCTAAAGCATTTGAGGGAATAATTGACAAAATATTAGAAAAAACTGAGAAGAACTGAACACTGGTGCGTGCACGTCATTACTGATAATCAGAAAGATTTCTCTAAATATGGAATCTTGACCTCGGAGCTTGAGGTGAATGGCGTATGCACGCACTAGAAACATCTAAGCTATTGACAGAAGAGTATTCAGCAAAAATTCTTTTAGCACTTATGGGGAGACCAAAAAGTGCTCTGGAATTATCAGACAAATTAGATATTCCAATAGCTGCATGCTATAGAAAAATCAATCTCTTAGAGTCTGCTGGATTGATCTGCTGTGAAGAACGAAAACTTACACGAGCAGGAAAAAGAGTGAATATGTACAAGGCTAGGGTGAAATCCGCTTCCATCGCAATGGAAAGAAACGGAATACACGCTAAAATTGAAATGGTTGATGGAACATTTATTGACAGTGATTACTGCATAGACATGGACATCTTTGCGGAAAGTTGATTTTGTGATGTGATTAATTCTTTCAATCCTTCCTCAATAGTAACGGATGTGTGAAAATTCAGAAGATCTTCTGCTAACCGCACATCCGCTACTGAATGTTTTATATCTGCAGCCCTGGGTTCTGAGTGTACTATCTCAATGTCTTTTGATGAAACCGATATTATTTTTTCAGCAAGTTCGTTTATGCTAATTTCTTCACCAGATCCGCAATTGAAAGTTACACCGCTTACATCAGATTCCAATGCAAGATGAATCAGTCTGGAAACATCGATGGCATGAAGAAAATCTCTTGTCTGTTTACCATCTCCATCAATTACCACTGGCATATTATTTTTAACACATTCTGTAAACTTAGTTATAACTCCAGAATAAGGGCTGTCTGCATCTGCTCTAGGTGAGTAAAAATTGAAAGGTCTGATGATTGTAGTCTTTAAATCATATGTATTCTCAAACATTCTTACATAGCCTTCAGCAGCAAGTTTGCTTGCACCATACACTGATAGAGGATTTACTGGATGCAGTTCAGATATCGGGATGTTAATTGGATTTCCATAAACTGCGGCACTGGAAATAAATATGAATTTTTTAACATCAGAAGCTATTGCAGCCTTGAGGGCAGAGACTGTGCCTAAAACATTAACATCAACATCGAAAACCGGATCAATCAATGACTTTTGAACTGAAACTTGAGCCGCAGTATGGATTATTACATCTGCCCCATTCGCCGATTTAGTCAATTTTTCTGTATCCCGGATATCTACAATATCCACCTTATTATCTGCACTTGAGTGATGTGGTGGTACAATGTCTACACCCCATGCATCATGATTTCTAGCTTCTGCTTCTTCAAAAAGATATGAACTGAGCTGGCCAGATGCACCGGTTATCAAAATATTCATAACACTATGTTTCTAACAATAAATAAAAAAAAGTTACTACCAGCAATCAGTTTGATATTTTACTCAATTTTAACTTTTAAACAAATCCATAAAATTATGTTGAAACTGTTTATATCAATAATGCATTGACCCTTGAGAGGATAATCAATGATAGAGATCGGATTGACAGAGATAATAGTTGCAATTGCAATTATAATCATAATAATCGCTCTGATTAAATCCATTTATATCCTGATACCACCGTCAATAGCAGCTGTAATTGTCTGGTTCGTTACGGAAAATTACACGTATACAATAATTGCATTTATTGTAATAATGGTGTTAACGGCCTTATTTAAACGCTGATTAGTTTTTCATTAGTCTGTTTAATTTAAATACTCGACGTTCCAAAGTCTTACAAAACGGACTGGGGATTATGGGCTTAGCGAGGAATGTAGCAAAGAATACTATAGCAATGGGTTCTGTACAACTTGCTAGTCAGATATCTACATTCATCCTATCAGTTTTCTTACAATTCTATTTGGGAAACAGTTACGGAATTTACTCTTACGCATTTTCACTGGCATCCCTTATTTTCATAATCGCTGATTTTGGACTTAATTTCCAAACAGTAATTGATGTAGCTCCTAAGCGGGAAATCGCTCCTCAGTATTTGACAAATACCATTTTTCTAAGAATCATTCTTGGTACCATAGGCATGGCAGTAACTTTCATTGTCATTGCCGTCTCGAATCTAGGATATGAAACGAATCTAGCTATTCTGATAATTGCTTTAAGCACGGCATTCAACTGGATATCTCAGTCATTTACAGCGATGTTGTCTGCATTTGAGCAGATGCATTACATAATGTATACCACCCTGGTAGAACGCTGCTTTACCACATCTGTAGCGATTATAGCTTTGTTCCTAGGTTACAGGTTAGAGATTGTAATACTAATTGTCTTGTTCGGATCCATTCTAAATGTATTTCTCAGCTGGGCGGTGACGTCCAAATACATTGTAAAAGCAAACAAAAGGCCAAACATTAAACAATCTATGAGGCAGTTAAAAACTGCACTTCCCTATGCAGCTGCAGGTGTTCTGAACACATCCATGTATTCATTGAATGCGGTGATCATCTGGAACGTGATTTTGTGGACAGGAGGGGGATCCATATATGCTGCTCACGACACTGCACTGTATAACTTATCCTTCAATGTTATAGTAGCTCTGATTACAATTCCTACAGTTTTGATGACTGCCCTTATGCCAGCAATATCGAGGCTGTACCGCACTTCTTCAGACTTGACAAGGCTCACCCAGCAGAAAGTCATGAAGTACATGTTTGCATTGGGAATTCCCCTTTCCGTTGGTGGTGTGATCTTAGCAAAGGACATAATCTCGTTGATTTATTCGCCGGAATTCATCGACTCATACCAGGTTTTTGAAGTCTTGGCTCCTGTGATTGCTATTAGCTATTTTGGAACCGGTCTAGGTGGGGTTTTGGCATCTGCAGGACTTGTGCACTACAACACATTATCTGCAGCTATAGGGGCAGGCATAAATGCTCTGCTATGCTGTGCATTAGTTCCATTTTTTGGTGCAATCGGTGCGGCAGCTGCGTTCACAATATCATATGTGGCAATAGTTGTGTCTGGAGAGAGGTTTATGGCAAAGAAAATATTTTCAGTAGATATAAAGGACATAATCATAAAGCCAATAATCTCCGCGCTGGTTATGGGTATTGTTCTTCTGATGCTGCCGCACATGTCTCTTATCGTATCACTGCTGGTTGGAGCCATCTCCTATTTTGGAGTATTTTTAATATTGGGCGGATTAAACAAAGAAGATCGTGAAATTCTTAAAAAAGTTATGAAAAAGGGAGTCTAAACTTTAATTACCATGCATTACAAGTTATAACTAGGTGTAATATGTTTAAGTCTGAAACTCTTGTAGAAACAAGACCTCTTGAAATCGGTGAGACAGACACTAAAGATGTTGTGTCATCGGACGGAAAGATTCTTGGAAAAATGACTGGCATGTGGATAAACACATCAAATTGGAACGTAGAACATCTAATCGTTGAGATGGATAAGGATACAGCTGAAAAACTAGATCTGAAAAAGAAGATGATGAGAAGCACCAAAACTGCGCTCCCTGTACGATATGTTGATGTTGTTTCTGATGTTGTCAAACTCAACTCAACTACCGAAGAACTCAGTGGTGCTTTGACAGAATCTAAAGTTTAAGAAGTTTAGTGTGTATGAGCTTCCCCCATAAGCATATTCAGGATAAATATCAAAAGTATGCCAACAACTACTAAAGCATAGGCTTTGTAATTGTTGTGTTTTTCGTGAAATGCTTCGGGAAGCAAATCATACATACCTACGAATGTAAATGTTCCTCCAGCTAAGGCCATTAAAATACCAATCGGTGCTGAATCGATTAGATCTACTGCAAAGAATGAGATTATTGCAGCAATTGGTGTAATTAGAGTGAATAACCCTATATTGATCAGACCTTGTTTTCTTGGAACATTAGCTAAACAGAATGTTGTAGATAATGAGAATAAATCTATGGCCTTATGAGCCAGTATTGCAATGAATACTACAGTTCCTAATTCAGAATTTGATTCAGAAGCTACTATAGCTGCGCCTAGAGCTAAACCATCTACTGCGGAGTGAATACCTAAACCAGTAAAAGCAGCTAGTGATGTAAGTTTGTGTTTATGCTCATTCGTATGGTTACGACATTCTTTTTCATGACGTTCTTTTATAATCGTTTCAATCATTAAAAGGATTATAAATCCAATCATTACCCACATCAGAGCATGAGATATTGCATCGTGTGGATCTCCACCTTCTTCAATAAGTGTATTTATTGATTCTGGGATCAGTATCAAAAAACTTGCACCGATGAATACACCAGCGCTAATGGCAACAAAATAATGAAGATTTGAAGAGCCCCATTTCCGCATATAAGGGAGAGCTCCCCCTATCAAAGAAACTAAGATTATTGCCAGTAAATAAATTACTAGTTCCACTAAGGTATCACTCATTGTTATCCTAAAATGAGAATTATGATTTCTTATTAAAAACTTTGGTATTTTTTAATAAACCTGCAAACAGATTTAGGTTTGAGATATAGTCGTGTGATTAACATAAATGACACAGCAAAATAAAAGCCATGTTGATTGCTTAATTTTTTTAAAGTGTATCTTGCTTTTATTTTGCTTAGTCATTTGACTATTTATTTCATCCATTGTTTATTGAGTTTAAATTGATTAACACAGACGAGAGCGTAGCTTATTCTCTCCCCCATGCATCAGATGGGAGTTCTTCATAGATTTTTAGAAACTCTTCATCCTCAGACCTGCTTGAGTCTATACGGGCTAACCTAGCTACTTGGTCAGTTTTTAGCATCCAATAATGAATTCTCCACATTTTTCCTTTCTTCAAATGGACTTCTTCTTCCATAGTTGTCAAAAGCCCTTCCTCTTCCAACATGTAGAAAATATCTCTGTCTTCAGATGCTAAGCGGTTGTCAATTACAGATCCTGCATATCCAAAAAATCCAGCTATGTATTCAGCAAGCTTTTTTAGATCCTCATTCTCCATGCCCTTTTTTCCAAGAGTGTTCTTTAGAGCTAACTCCATTTCTAATACGGACACGACTGTCATGATTTATTTATCTCGAATTAGGGAGTAGATATATCTTTTCATAAAGGTATATTGTGGTAAAATGATTGTATAAACCTGCTGGCTGTTTAAAATCATTTATTATTTTATTTTTTTCATCTCCAAAATTTAAATTAGAATGACAATACAATAATCTATTACAAAATTTAGTTATAATTATATCCTTTAATGAATTTGATCAATATGAGTATAGAATGTGAAAAACACATATATTTAGTTGAAGAAGAGAAAGCATTTAACACGAACATCGCAGTAAGAAAAGAACTTAAAAACGGAAGAAGAATTTTATACATATCTAAAATACCCATTGGAGTTCTTAAGGAACAATTTGATGATGAAAGTGATTTGATAGATTTGAGATCTTTATCTCCCAGACCTGAATCAAATTGTATTTCACCCATGAACGCTGAAGCTCTGAAACACACGATACAAGAGTTCATTGAGAATGGTACGGATGGAGTAGTCGTTATAAGTGGAATAGAAGTAATGGAAAAATGGATGAGCTTTAGCAAAATCAAATCAATAATAGAATATGTAAAAGAGCTTGCATTGAGCAATAATTATTCTGTCATTATTACTCAAAATCCATTGACAATAAATTCTCACAAGTTATTAATTCTAGAATCTTTAGCAGATGAGATTGTATACAAAAAATCAAAAAGTACAATTTAATACCAAATAGGCCCATATTTGGGCCTTATTTAGGCTATATTAGTACTAAATATACCCCAAATAAAAAACAAACGTTAGATAGCTCCGAGACCTTCAAGAAGAATCTTTAAACCAATCAGGATAAGGATTATACCACCGAATACTTCTGCTCCTGACTGGAACTTCATTCCAAAGAAACTTCCAGATTTTACCCCAATAAATGAAATGATAAATGTGACTATGCCGATGATTGCTACTGCTGGAAGTAATGTAACACCAGTAAGTGAAAAGCTTATACCTACTGCTAAAGAATCTATGCTGGTGGCAACTGAAAGAATTATTAAGTTTTTAAAGTCCAGAGTATTTGTTGTCTCTTTTTCCTCCCTAGACTCTTTTATCATCTTCAGTCCTAGTATTATTAACAGGGCTGCTGCTATTATGTAGCTAAAGGATTCGATCAATCCATGGAAACTTTCACCGATGTAGTACCCAATTATGGGCATGATTGCCTGAAATCCACCAAAAAATAGTCCGATTATTACTCCGTCACGTATTGTAGCCTTCCCGAGAGTAATTCCTTTGCATATAGAAACAGCAAAGGCATCCATGGACAATCCTACTGCAATAAGGATGAGTTCAATCAGATTCATGGTATCATGGACTGTTTAGATTCTTTAAGGGTTACATAAAATCCGTGAGCTTACACTTTTTAATCTTATCTGATTGAAATAGTGAATTCATGGATTCTTCTACAATTGCAATACGCTGTTGGGTGTAAGAATCAAGATCGAACTTTTCACTAATTTCCTTAGCAATCTCTAGATATTTTTTAACGCTCTTTTCATGTACAGTAAGTGTTAAGCTGTTTCCACAATAACAGCGTCCGATTAAAGGCACCCTTCTGTATTTGGTATTGCATTTGGTGCATCTCATAGTTTGGGAAGAAAAACTCTTGAGATTACCGATCATATCTGGTAAAAAGTGTTTTGTAATTACTCTGTATGCTACATCTTGAGAATCTACAGCCCTTACTTTACGAGCTATTTCGAGCTGAGCGTTCATCTTATCGATCATTGTTTCCAATGTTTTGTATGCAGATTCTGCAGGGCCAGCTGAAATATTAGAAGTATCATGTGTGAAGCCAAATCCCTCATATTGCAAAGAGGATCCGATCCTGGTTGCTACAGTATCCATTACTTTTTCGATATCTTTTGGATGTTTGTATTCAAGCGTTGCGTTGTAGAATTCAAGAGGATATTCCCATAATACGTCAATATTATGAGCTTCTTTATCGATTTCATTTGGATCAAGCCTTGTAGTAAGAACTAATGGTGCATCCATTAGACCCCCCCTCCTATCTGGCAGGAAGGATCTTGAGAAATTAATGAGGCCGTCTAGAAGTAGAATTACAGAATCTTCATCTCCATCTGCATTACGCCTTTTTGAAGCATGAAAGAATGGATGGCCGTAACCAACGTTTGATTTTGTGTATCCTATGAGTCTACATAGAATTCCACCAGAAGTATGAGGAGCAAGTCCTATTGTCAACTGTCCAATCAGATCTTCTCTAGCCTTTGCATTATAAAATCGTTCCATCCCATAATGCTTTTCGAGCAGATCGTCGATGAATCTTGAAATTTTAACCAGATAATCTCCACAGCCTACAGAAGGAATAATGTCCTGAACACGAAGTTCACAGACTTGATTCCCATCAATTAACTCATTCCCAAACGTGTCTACTAAATATCCTAGATCTCTGGCTTTTTCTACGCTTAAACCAATTTCATTTGGCCTGAAATGAGTGACTGGAACATCAGTCATATCATATCTGATCGTTCCGTCTTTAAAAACAAAAAGTCCATTTGATGCTCTCAATACTCCTTTTTCTAAAGCTTCAGGAGTTTTGTTTCGAGACATCATTCCTTGCACACCTTTAATTTCAGGTGCGGGATAGATACCTAATTTACTCAGAGCGTCTGAAAGTATTTTTGAAAGATCTACTTTTTGAGAAGTCGGCTCGCTGATTGGTACTGTGTGTCCACCACAGTCTGGACAACCGCAGAAATATCCAGTTTTTCCACATTTGGTGCATTGTCTGACCCCTATGTCTACTTCGAATATTCTGCTTCTGACGGCTACAGAAACCAGGCGCTGCATTCCACCATTCTGGCCAAGAGGGAAAAGAGCATGTGGAGGAGGTTTCATCTCTCGTTCTTTAGCTTTTTCTGGACGCCCCATTCTAGCTCCGATTCTGGTTACAGCACGAGCCCGGACTTCTATTCCCATAACATTAGAGATTGCTCTGAGTGTACCGGATGAAAATGCTTTGTCTTCCTCTTCACCAGGATCGATCAAAAGAGCTTTTTCAACAATCTTTCCGCCATTAAGTCCAAGACCCAATCCTTCAAGCAGTGGAATGGCATAAAAATCAATGACGATTTTACCATCCTGTATTGTATGTAAAGCACCCAACGTTTCAAGCGTCTTTTTAGGAAAATTTTCTCTTGGAAGTATCAGCTTATCTTCAGTAAAAACTCCCTGTTTAAGTATTTCAGATTTGAGGATATTGAGCTCATCCACTGTTTCATCATACCAAAAAAGATTGAACTTTGGGTGCAGTGGAACTCCATAGGTTTTGGAGATCTCTTTTGCACGTTCATATGTGGGGTCATTCCAGTCATCAGGAAGATCTTCACATTTGGACTTAAGCTCTACTTTATACCACTCTATTGAATAAGCACCAGGGGCAAGCACATGATTATTCTCCATAAACTCCCCATATGGTAGAAGCACTTCTCCCAGATCGACTATTTCTTCAATGTCCTTTCTAATTGTTCTGATTTCTTCAGCTTCTTTAGGTTGTATTAGGTCTCCATTCTTCATTAACAGAATAGGGCCTTCTATCTGATCACAAGGGGTTACAGCTCCAGCTTTACCTGGCCTTTCAATCTTAATCTGGGTTCCTATTGCCAGGAAATCATCCAGAGCAAACATTGTTCCAGGATGAATTGCCAGAGCTGCTAAACCAGTGGTTCTGCCCCTTCCATACCTTAGCCGTAATCCACCTGCTTTTGATGGGTGTCCGATAACAGGCCTTCCAGCAACCATATCTTTTAAAAATTTTGAATCAGGAACGATACCTTTAGTTTCTTTTCCACCAGATACTTCTGCTTCGTGATGCTGTTTCCATTTTAGGTATTCTTCGATGAACTCCCATCCATCAATTCCTAGCTTTTTCACATGCTTTTGAATTTTAGGAGCTTTAAGACACATTCCTTCAGCGATGACCAGACATGCTCCACCCCTTACCTGGTTTGTTTCAATTCGCGGAAGATCTCTGAATCCTGAGATTTCCATCTTTTCTGTGCCTTCACCATCAACGCATACGGGACAGGATCTTGTAATGATCTCTATTTCTTCATTGCCTGGACAGTACTGAAGATGCTGGCATTGTCTGTAAAGAGGAATTTCTTCTTTAAAGCGCTGAACTTCAGATTCTGTGGGTATGTATTTTCCTAAACCTAATTCTCTTCTAACCACATCTCCGATAAGAACACTCAATGCCTGTCCAGTTCCACCAGCGGCACGTATAGGTCCTGCAAAAGACAAAGAAAGATATTCGCTGCCGTCAGCGTTCTTGCCTATTTTAGCTCCGGCAATTCCTTCAAGAGGTGCCACGAGAATTCCTTCAGTCAAGACGGCAAGACCGACTCTTACTGCCCTGTCTACCCTTTCTTCACGCGTTTTAGCTTCTCGAGAAGCCATTTCTTTTGCGATTAATAGAGAAACTTCCTCTCTATTGTGGTCTTTTGATAATTCCCTTATACGTTCAGCTACACCTTCAACATGCCAATCTGCCAATAGTTTTTCTACACGGGAAGCAAGATCTTCTGCTCTGGGAATCTCCACAGTTAGCTCAGGATCTAAACCTTTGCTTCTGGCTTCATTTGCAATCTGATAGCAATGTTCTGCACCATCTGCCAAATTTTTAAAGTATTCCTTCATGTGCTGGCTGCACGCTACATCTGGCATTGCTTAATTCACTCCGGCAGTTTATCCATGTTTTCAAGACGTTTTGCTTTTAAGAGCTTTTCTATCTCATCAATCAGCTCTTCTACCCCTTCACCAGTCTCGCCAGAAATCTTTCTGCGATCGGTGAAGTTTCCCTGAAGATCGCATTTATTTTCTACTTCAAGCATCGGGATTCCATAGAAGTTATTTTTTACAGAATTAAGAAGAGCTATTTGTTTTTCAGTAGAATAACCACAGCTTTCAGATGGGTCAATTACAAAGACAATCACATCTGCCAGATATTTCAGTGCCAATATGGCCTGAAGTTCAATGCTGTTTCTCTCTTCCAACTCTCTATCAAGCAAGCCTGGAGTATCTATGATCTGGTATGTGCGCCATCCCCTGGTCAGATGACCGATGATTACTCCCTTAGTTGTAAATGGATATGATGCCACCGTGGGATTGGCTGTTGAAATTTTTTCTACAAGCTTGCTTTTACCTACATTGGGGTATCCTGCTATTACAATAGTCTCAAGGTCTGGATCTACAGTTGGTAGAACTTTCAATGAATCTCTTGCTTTCTGAAGAAATACCAGATCGTCATTGATTCTCTTTATAACTGATGAGAAACGCCCATAGAATTCCTTAGTTAATTTAGCAACGCTGTCAATGTTTGGTGCTTTTCTAACTTTGGCAAGATACTTTCTTTGCAGCTCGGAACATTTTTCAGCACACCAAGAAACATTAGATAATGAAATTTTGAGCTTGTCTTGACCAATTATTACATCAACCAATTGAGAAAAGAAATCTTCTTCTTTCTCGATCTTTGGAAAACCTCGCACATACTTGAGCAAGGTGACGATTGTCATGTCACCAATAGCAGTTATCTTAGCAATATTGGTTTTTTTGACGGTATCGAAAGGTACAGCACCATTTACTGTGATTTTTGAAGCTCTGGCATAGGCTTTGTCCAGCAATTCCTGCGAGGTCATAATGGTTGGTATCTTTCTTTTCCAATCGGTCATGCCATTCAATATGATAGGGTGTTATTAAAGGTAAGCGTGTAGAATGACCTTTTATAAGTCTAATGTACCATGAACATATGTTTGCATGTATACTCCCGAACCGGTAATCAGATTGAAGAAAAATAATCAGGTTGTACTGAGTGCAGAAGATGCAGAGCGTCTCCTGGCTTTAAAAGAAGGAAATATTTCTAAAATAGAAGATCTTAATTCATTTACCACCCCAGACGGTTCTTCTTTGAATCAAGAAGGAAAAGAGATACTCAAAGAGTATATAGAAAAATCTCTGTATTTTCAAGATCTTTTTTCTGCAGCATATAGGAACCCCACACCAACTGTGGATGGGATAATCGAGATTTCAGGAAAAATTGTGCTTATCCAACGTAAAAAAGAACCGTTTAAAGGATGTTATGCTCTTCCCGGCGGCTTTGTGGAATATGGTGAGACTGTAGAAGATGCAGTCATAAGAGAAGTAAAGGAAGAAACAGGCCTGGAAACTGAAATAATTAGCTTGGTGGGGATCTTTTCAGATCCAGAACGAGATCCAAGGCGACATACATTATCCGTAGCATACTCACTGCGTATAGTCGGTGGAACCCTTTGTTCTGGGGACGATGCGGCCTTTGCAGATTATTTTCCACTAGAGAATCTACCGCCTCTAGCTTTCGATCACAAAGAGATAATCGAAAAATGGAAGAAAAGCGGTAAGACTTGTTAAATTCCAGGATATCTGATCACAGGTTCTAAGATCATTGTAATTTCAATATCATAAAAACCAAGCGGTCTGATCTTTTTGTCGATGATTTCAGACAGCATTTTGTTATCTGTTGCAGAAAGCCTGAACATTATTTTCCTTCTGCCAGTAACACGCAGTATTTCTGAAACACCCTCGACTTTTTTTAGAGCTTCCACGGATTCAACCTCTTCAGACGGGATTGATACGGCAACGTATGCATCTGCATTTATGCTCATTTTTTCATGATCTACAATTACAGAGTATCCAGTTATTGTTTTGTTTTCTTCAAGTTTTTTAATCCTGTCCCGCACAGTAGAAGGAGATCTATCCACTATTTCTCCAATTTCTTCATAAGTCAACTTACTGTTCCTCTGGAGATACTTTAGTATCTCCGAATCCAAGTAATCTTGAACCATCTTCTAAATTCTATGTTTCCCTACGTTCTTATAATTTGCAGTCATATTGATGATTCTGCTGGAATTTCTAAAAGTTTTGTGTGATTGAGCCTTAATTTTATATCCTCCTGTGCTTACTTATCGGATATGTCCAATCTTAATGTAGCTGTAATCGGCCCTGCTGACTTTGCTCGTGAATTAGGCAAAAAAGGAACGGTTTCAGATATTACTCTTTATGATTTAAAACAGGGAACAGATACTGTTACGTTTATAGAAGCAAGCAAGTATCCAGAACGTCTTGCTCCCTTATTTTTTGCTGTTTCCATGGCAGACAGTGCAATGGTGGTTATCGAAGAAATTAATGCTCAATTGGGTGAGTGCATAGTCATGCTTCATGCTGCTGGAATTTCTCACGGATATATAATTCTTAAAAACTATCTCACACCTGAGCAGATAGCACCGCTTATTAAAGGTACAGTTCTTGAGTCATATTCAATTGTAAACGAAGATATGGTCGCTTTGAGAGAGCAGTTTTTGAATGATGCCAGAACATTACAGAATGAAAGTGATGGTGCGTGCTCCATCCCGATTGATCACTTTTTCAATGTTAAAGGTGTAGGGACTGTTGTTCTAGGATATGTTGCAGCAGGAAAAGTTTCAAAGCATGAAGATTTGAAAGTCCTGCCTACAGATAAAACAGCTCAGGTTCGTTCAATCCAGAAACACGATGATGATTATGATGAAGCATTCAAAGGGGACCGTGTAGGGCTGGCTCTTAAAAATATCACTGTAGAAAGTCTTGATAGAGGAGATGTGCTTACTTCAGACCCCAGAATTAAATGCACATCTAATATAGAAACTAAGTTGGAATTGGTCCCTTTCTGGAAAAACCCGATTAAAGAAGGAATGGTTCTTCACCTTGGACACTGGATGCAATTTATCCCTTCACGAGTTGAAAATATTTCTGATGAAGGAAAAATAAAGCTAATTCTTGAAAAATCTATGATTCATCTGCCGGGTGACAAAGCCGTAGTAATGTACCTGGATGGAGGTAAACTTAGGATTGTAGGATCTATTTCCCTCCTATAATCTTTTGATTAACACCATATCTTCGCACCCATGGCGAGCAAAATACTACTACAAAGCGAAACAAGATTGATTTATGAAAATGAGTCTTGAACAAATGATTGAAGAAGACCATAATCTGCTCAGAAGCGGCATGGATGCAGTTGCAGACACCAGTATTGAAGACGTAGATGAACGCCTAGAAATGTTTGCAGAGATTGCTTCCAGACTTTTTGCTCATGAAAAGGCTGAACAGGAAACAATCCATGCCCAGATGAAGATGTATGATGAAACTAAACCACTTGCACTTCTTGCAGAAGAGCAGGAAAGAGTTGCAAGAGTCTTAGCAGTAGAGCTCAAAGATGTTAAGTTGGATGATGAGTTATGGCTTCCTAAATTCCTAGCTCTTCAGGGGCTCTTATTACAGCACATGTCATTTGAAGAAGATTCAATCATGCCTTTGGCAAAAAAGATGTTAGATCAGGGCACAATAAATCGCCTTGGCATTGACTTTGAAAGGCATGAAAAAGAAAATTTCAAGCAGTCCGAAATGGTATACCAAAAAGCCAAAGAATGATTGTCAAACCGCTAAATTGATAATGGAGACTGCCTTGATACCGACATGGTCGGCAATTTCTGCGACAAATGCGGAAGTCTTTTAATTCCTGCAACCGGAAGATGCCCTAGGTGCTCATCTGTAGCACCTATGGTAAATTTTCAAAATTCAATAAGGTCATCGCAGAGCATAGAAAAGCACGGCCATGAATTATTTCCTTATGAACCGAGACCATTCCAATTAGAGATTGTAGACTGTATCAGGAATACTCTTGATTCAGGAAAACATATCATAATGGAATCGGGAACGGGCACAGGAAAAACAATATGCTCATTGGTAGGAACATTAGAGCACTCTAAGCCTAGAAAAAAGAAGATAATCTACCTTACCAGAACAGTTTCTCAAAGCGACCAGGTGATGAGGGAGCTTAGAACTATATCGAGAAATCACAAAGTTACCGGAATTGCAATTGCAGGCAGAATGAAATCGTGCCTCTTGCAAAAACAGGAAGGTATGGGAGATGTTCCGCCGGCAGTCATGTCGAGAATTTGTGAAGACCGCAAAAAAAGAACAATCGCCAAAGAGCGCGGAGGATGTCCATATTATGCAGATTTTCTTGCCATAGGAGAGCTGGCATTTACACAGTATTGTTTTGCAAACCTTCCCACTGTTGGAGAGTTTGATAGATTCTGTGAAAAACAAGGGGCGTGTCCATATGAAACAAGAAAAGCAATAATGCCAATGGCAGAGATCATTGCTGTACCGTACATTCACTTGCTCTCAGAAGATATCAGGAATAATCTTTTTGACAGACTGAAGATAGAAGGCGGAGATTTTACAGTAATTGTGGATGAAGCGCATAATCTGATTGATGCTGCTAGAGATCAGGAAAGTTTTCACATATCAGTTTCAGACATTGATTCGGTATTGATAGAAGTTAGAGAAACAGGTAATACATTTCTTAAAAATAATATCTCCATTTTTGATCTGTGTATTCTGCTTAAAGAAATCATTGAAACAGCGGTTAAAGAATTGATTTCCCCTAGATCCAATGATGCCCGTTTGGGAAGAAGATTCCTAGAAGGAAAATTAAGACAAGAACTCGGCATAAGTGGAGAAGATTTAGACAATATATGTTTTGCAATGATCGACAGGGGGGAGAAAATCTTGGAAGATAAGGTGGACACTGGAAAAGAGCCAATGTCTTACATTCTTAAGCTGGGTACATCCCTCAATGCATGGATTAGTTCTTCAGATTCAATGTATCTAAAAACAGTTTCTTCAGATAATGGAGGTATGCTATGCGCTGCCTGTCTGGAACCGAGTGAGATTTCCAAGTTTCTTTTGGGCACTGGAGGGGCTGTTCACATGTCAGGCACTTTAAAACCACTTAGACAATATGCTGATTTGTTAGATCTTACTCCTGTTTCAGTACTGAAAGAATTTCCATCCCCATTTCCTAAAAACAACAAACTTACTCTGTATACTGAAAATGTAAGCGCCGGACAGCGAGAGATGAAAGACGATCCGTCGATGAAGATGAAGATTGAACAATATTTGATTGATATATGCAACGCGACTGACAGAAACACAATGGTATTCTTCAGATCATATGAGATGCTTAAATCAATGAGATATTCTTTAGAAAGCGAGATCGACAGAAAGCTATACTGGGAAGAATCTGGCCATTCATACAAACTTGCAAGCGCCATAGAATCATTCAAAACACACAAAGACGGGGTTTTCTTTACAGTTATGGGGGGCAAGATTTCAGAAGGTTTGGATTTTCCCGGACAAGAGTTAGATATAGCAGTAATTGTAGGGATACCATATCCACCCCCAAGTCTTGTTAGTGATGAGCTTAAAAGACGCTATGATATCCGATACGGACCGGGAACTGGTTGGGAGTATGTATCTGCTGCTCCTGCAGTACGTAAAATGCAACAAGCCATAGGACGGTTGATTAGAACAGAGACGGATAAGGGCGTTGCTGTAATTCTGGATTCAAGAGCTTCCCGTTACCGCGATCAGCTGGATGCTAAACCAACCAAGGATCCTGTAAAAGACATTACGGATTTCCTAGGCTGGTCTAGAAGGTTTTAGAGTTTGTCAAAATCATCCATCATTTTATTGATTACAGGTTCAACGTGTTTCTTGGTAGTATCAAGAATATTTGCTGTACGGCCGTACATTTCAAGACCGTTGTGAGGACACATTTGCACGCAGCGAGTGCATCCACGGCAGCGTCTGTCATCAATTACAACTTTCCCATCGAGTATATTAATAGCGTGAATTTTGCAGAATTCTCTTTTTATACAAAGTCCGCAACCTTTACAATTATCATTAGCTCGAACGTGGATGCCTGGAATTTTAGCATATTTTACAGCTAACTCTTTTGGAACTCTTGGAAGCGCATATAGGATTTCCCTTATTGGGGAATAATCATCACCTGTATTGTTCATTCTGACACCCATTATGCTGATGTTGTTTCTTGTATTTACTCCCTATCGTATATGTGCCCCACTTCCAGCATATATAGTGTTACAATCATTTAAGCCGCGTCTGTGCTCAATAATCTTGTACTTTGATGCAGAATTTGCGAAATACACAAATAACACTTCATTCTTCTCAACCATAAATGACTGTCCACATGTTCCCTGGTGCTGGATGCGACAGCAATATATTTCTTGTTACAGGGACGCAACCAATTCTTATAGACACTGGATCTGGACTAAGATCTTCTAAAATTATAAAAGAAATAGGAGAACATACAGACCATATTTCAAAAATCATTTTAACTCATTGTCACTTTGATCACGCTGGTGGAGCTTCTGAATTAAGAAAATGTTTCAATGCTCCTGTCTATATTCATAGGTTTGACGCTGCGGCGGTTAGAAACGGATTGATAAAAGAAACAGCAGCAGACATGTTCGGGTGTGAGATGCCGGCGACTGAAGTTACAGAACTTCAAGACGGCGAGATTATAGACACTGGTGAATATCAATTTGAGATTATACATACGCCTGGACATACTGCTGGTGGAATATCACTGTTTGACAGATCTAAACAAATTCTATTCAGCGGAGATACTGTGTTTGCAGAAGGTGTCGGCAGATGGGATTTTCCAACTGGTGACCTTTCATGCTTAAAGCGTTCCGTTCATAAATTAGCGGAACTAGATGCTTTATATCTATACCCAGGTCATGGACCATGCATAAAAGGAAGTGCTAAGTCTAAGATCGCTAATGCTTTAATGTATGTGGAGGGATTCTAATGCGGACGATAGTTTGCGATAACAACAATGGAAAACTTTCGATTAACAAGGAGGATATGGACTCAATAGTCACTGAGCTTTCAGCTGGTAGGCTTATTGTATATCCAACGGAAACAGTTTATGGACTTGGATGTGATCCGTTTGATGAAACTGCTGTTAAAAGGCTTTTCATGGCAAAAAGACGTCCGTTTGATATGGCTATGTCAATAATAGTTCAGGACATTGCCATGATGGAAGAGTTGGCATATGTTGATGACAGAGTTATAAAACTGGTCAAAGAATTTATGCCTGGACCTCTTACTTTAATACTTCCAAAAAAGCCAGTTGTACCTAATATTCTCAGTGCATCTACAGAAGAGATTGGAATAAGAATTCCAGATTGCGACATTGCATTAGCCATTGTAAAAGAATTTGGACCTATAGTATCAACCTCTGCAAACGTACATTCACATAAATCTCCCTTGACATGCCAGGATGCAATGAATGATCTAGGACGGAGTGTTTCATTGTATATTGATGGTGGAAAATCCCCCATAGGGCAACCTTCTACAATTATTCAACTTACAGAGAACGAAACAATTCTAATTCGTTCTGGTTCCCTTCCCAAAGAACGCATAGAGGCTGTTCTAAATGAGTGAAGATGTTATTGAGTGCATATTAAAAGCTGGCAAAATTGCTGGTGAAGCTAGGTCTCTTGGAGTTTCCATGGTGGATGAAAATGTCCGCCTTCTAGATGTAGCTGAAGAAGTAGAAGCGTATATGATACGTAAAGGTGCTAAACCGGCATTTCCTACAAACCTCAGCATCAACAATCAGGCAGCTCATTACACGCCACATTCGAAAGATCCTCTGAAATTTCACAAGGGAGACCTTGTTAAAGTCGACGTGGGCGCTCATGTCAATGGATACATAGGAGATACTGCTCAGACAGTCGAAGTAGGAACAAAAACACATTCTGCACTTATTGAAGCTTCTGCAGAAGCTTTGGAAATGGCACTGAATACTGTAACTGACAACATTTCAGTAGGGGCCATCGGAGCAGTAATTGAAAGAGCAATTGAAAGCAATGGTTTTGTTCCCGTTACAAACCTGACAGGACACAGCATGAAGCAATACAACGTTCATGCCGGATTATCTGTACCAAATTATGACAACGGTGATAAAACAAAAGTAATGAGCGGAATGCTGATAGCTATCGAACCATTTGCAACTGATGGGGCAGGTGAAATAGACAATGGAAAGCCTGGCAACATCTACCGCATCTTAAGAGACAGACCTGCAAAAGACAAGGGAGCAGACGAACTGCTTGAGAAGATCAAAGATAACTTTGGTACGCTGCCTTTCTGTGAAAGATGGTGTTCAGATATAGATCCTAATGCTCAAGCTAATCTCAAAACATTGCTGCGTCGCGGGATCGTATATTCATATGCGGTATTGAATGAAGTTAAAGACGGGCTTGTATCTCAAAAAGAACACACTGTATACATAGACGGCTCTAAAACAATCGTAACCACGCGTTGAACGGTACTTTTAATTACCCAATGTATATACAAGCTTGCTAAGCGAGGGTAGCCAAGCCAGGTCAATGATGAGATTTGTATCTCATCGGCCAAAGGCGACAGACTCAAGATCTGTTCCGTAGAGGTTCAGGGGTTCAAATCCCTTCCCTCGCACCATTATAGATGATGTGTGAATTTCATAAAAACAAGTTTAGTTTCATTTCATCATGTTCTTGTTTATATTCAATAAATTTAGAATACATGACTGGATTGATAATAGTTACATAGCTTGAAAGTATGTAAAGGTGAATAATATGCGTCATTTTTTGTACTATAACCAAGACTCTATTGACTCATTTTTGGCACAGATAGAACAAGGACTTTTGCTGAAAAGTGAAGATAGTAGGGGAAATGAGAATTCGATCACTAACTCTCACGGAGTAGAAGCAGATATTACAGGTGATCTGAGTGCTAAGGTACTTGGGATAGGAGCATCATTACAAGGTGATTTAAAGAAAAGTGACTCAAATACTGAAATTGCTACACGCATGGTGCAAAGTATTCAGGAAAAAGCGTTACATGACTATGCATTTGATAAAATATTCGAATATTTAACAGAGAATGGTTTGATTAAAGATTCAGAATTTTGTATCGGAGATTCTGTATTATTGAGCGGAGAATCCACTCTCTTTGATTTTAATTATTTCCAACAGCTTTTCGCAGATGATGGTGCTATAAAATTAATTAATGATCAGTCAAAAAAGCAAGTGAAGGATCAGATATCAACTATCCGCCAAAAGATGCCTAGAGGTAATGCAAAGCCATCAGAGATTGAAATAAAAATAAAAGAGTTACAAAATAAAGTAGATAATGATGAGTCAGAGCGAAAGGAAATTGTAAAAATAATCAAAGCAATTCGCAAAGTACTTCCATACAATAGGTTTATGATCGCAGATTCTTTTTTAATACCATTGACAGATAAATATCTAAGAGATGATCCAGACATTATTGCATTTAAATATGGTGGGAAAATGTCAATTTTCGGATACATTACAAACATAATAGATTCGACTGAGCAAAAGGAGTATTCTAATAGATTCGCTTCTTTGTATGATGCAATGAATCAAACGATGTTTAATATATTCAGAGATAAAGAAAGAATCTATATCATGCACCCTGTTACTATGTACTACTAAAAACCATAGAGAAAGTTGTTAGTCCGCTTTAGATTAAGTGTATGCGGACTTTTAGGTTAATTAAATTATAAACGCTCATAATACTCAATAAAAACTATTTTCTGTATTTGATTGAGCAAATACAATTATTCAAGACTCCATTTTTTGCATTGCTCAATTTTTACAGATGGATCATAGCCTTGATCTTTTCCCATATTGCTGAGCATATCACATGGAAATTCATCACACTCGCCGCAATGATTGAGCTTCTTTGATTCGCAGCAGCTTTTTACTTTGCATTCCCCGCCCCAGAACGGTTTTTCCATATTTATGCAGCCTTTACAATGTACACCCTCTTTTCGTTCACAAGAGTTACAAAGCACACCACAGCGTGATTCATACATATGTATAACTAACAAAGGTTTATTATTAAAAATTTAAGATGCATTTAGAAGCATGGTTTCTTACTAATGCAATAAAAAGCATTGGATGTGTGACCATTCATTGTATCATATGTTACTTCTTCAAAAGTTAGTATTTTAAATGGGTTCAACAACTCCTTGATCCAACTAAGGTTGTGATGGCGCAACACTGCTCCATCTGAAGTTTCAAAAACACCGTATTTATTATATTTTGATTTATATAATTCATATCTAGTTAAGTTTCGTTCATCATAATTGATTAAGAAGTCAGTTACATACAAAATTCCACTTGGTTTGAGAACACGAAATATCTCATCAATGAGGTATTTTTGTTCATTGTCATCAACAATGCAAGTTAAAACTGCAGACAAGATAATTACATCAAAACTACAATTATCAAATTCTAGATGTTTATCTTTTTTAACATCCAGATCCAGGAACGGATAAAGTTGTTTGCCTTTTTCAATCATTTTTGAAGAAAAATCAACGCCCTTTAAATTTTTATAGTTATTGTTATATAATTCATATAGTGTCCTTCCATAACCACATCCAACATCCAGGATGCGATCATTCTTGTTTATATATTGGGACAGTTGGTCAAGATGCAACATAGCAGTAAATGTCTTGCATGTAGAATTGTCCCAATACTCTTTCTGATTCATTAAATATCAGTCAACTAATTAGTTTAGAGATTCAAATAACTTGCTTGTACATTTTTATAAGTATTCTTTTTGAAAATATGGTTGCAAATAGGATTTTATAATATATTTATGTGACGTAATCGTGAACAATCAAAAAGCAAAAAAGACTTTGAGTTACAGATGGATCATATTAATCGTACTGCTCATAGCTTACTTTTTTGTTTATTTTCATAGAACCTCAACCGCTGTTGTCGGTACAGAAATAGTTTCTGCAGTGGGAGGATCTGTCGCCTTGTTAGGTTCTGCATATTTTTATTCCTACATGCTGATGCAGATTCCAAGCGGATTGATGGCAGATCGATATGGAGTCAGATCATTAGTAAGCATCTTCTTATTAATTGCAGCATTGGGCGCATTTTTGATGGGTACGGGGGATTCCTGGGACACTGTTCTACTTGGAAGGGTGCTTATTGGTCTTGGTCTAGGTGCCATATATATTCCAATGCTGAAAGTATTGGCTGTTTGGTTCAAGAAAAATGAATTTGCTTCATTAAATGGAGTGATACTTGCTGTTGGAAATGCTGGAGCAATTGCTGCAGCAACCCCGCTTGCAATGCTTTCGGATGCCCTCGGCTGGCAGGATGTGTTCATACTCCTCGCAGTAATTACTTTGATCCTGGCAGTAATGTGTTACATAATCATCAGAAATCATCCTTCAGACAAGGGATACATGAGCATAGAAGAGATAGTTTCAGAAGAAACAGGAGTTGCTGCTTCAGATTCTACTTCTGCCAAAGTGTCTATGAAAAGTGGCATGATTACAGTTGTGACCAGCGGTAGGAAATTCTGGGCACCAGCACTCGCATACTTCTTACTATATGGAACGTTAATGACTTATGAAGGCCTCTGGGCCGGTACATACTACAACAATGCTTACGACTTTGAACACAGTGGAAGCTGGATGATTACAGCTGTCGGTGTAGGCATGATTCTGGGAGCACCTCTTGCAGGCCTTATGTCAGACCGTGTGTTTCACTCAAGGAAACGTGTGAGCATTACAGGAAATATTGGATATGCAGCCATATGGCTGATAATATTCGCATTCGCAGGAATGATTGACAACTATATTTTCTGGATAGTGGTCAATATTGCAATGGGTTTTACAGCTTCCTGGATGATTGTCACTTATGCTCAATTAAAAGATTGGTTTCCTATTGCAATATCAGGCACAGCTGTTGCTGCCATGAATGTCTTTTTATTCATGGGGGCCGGGGTTATGCAGAGTCTTTCTCACTTTATAGTTGACAAAGACAGTTCAATAAGTGAGTTTAGATTTTTATGGCTGATCATGTTCATATGCCAGGTCGTGACCTGCATATTAGTATACTTAGCACCAGAGAATAAAAAAGGAGCAGAGGCTGTGGTAAAGATCAAAAAATCATGATTTACCACTGAATTTGACTTTCATACCATGGACAACATCCATATGATATGCCAGATTATATGAGAGTTTATCATCTGTTAGACCCCTCACCGCGTCACCGCAGATGGGACAAATTACAGATTCAGGTAACGCTTCTCCAGGAAGTTTCTCTGATTGAGAGTCGTGGAATTCAATAATCGCTTCTTGATCGTATGATCTCTGAGAATAGTCTTCTGGCTGAATGTTACTTCCTTTAGGCACTGAGGTTACAGAGAGATTATGTTTCATTAAAAAGTGACTTTGCAGATTTTTACTAAGATCTGCTTCGCCTGCACCTGCGATCGGATCATTACACAGAGGACACAGTAAAGTTATCATGTGTTAAAATGCTCTAATCAGATAAGTTTAAAAATTGCCCAAATTTACTTTTAAAAGTCTCTGATTTTTTGCATAAAACACAAAAGAAATATACTGGAGCAACTGTAGGACTAATTTGTAGGGATTACGAAGTGTCCATAGTCGGCAGTTTATTTGACACGATCTTTGAAATTGTTACGAATTTTATAGACACTATAGGATATGCAGGAATATTCTTAGCAATGTTCATAGAAGGCATACTGACACCCATTCCAAGTGAAATAATTGTTCCATTTGCAGGCTATCTAGCAGAAAGTGGCAGATTTAATTTGATTCTAGTCATACTGGTAGCATCTGTTGGAGCTACAGTCGGGGCGATAGTTGCATATTACTTGGCAAAGTGGTTAGGAAGAGCTGTGATATTGAGATATGGCAAATATATAGGATTGAATGATAAGTCGCTAGACAAAGCCAACGCATGGTTTGAAAAGTATGGATCATATGGTGTCTTAATTGGTCATGCACTGCCGGGTATTCGTTCAATTATTTCATTTCCTGCAGGTCTTGCAAATATGGATCTTAAAAAATTCATAACCTTCACATTTATTGGAGCAATGATCTGGAACACTGTGTTGGGATCGGCAGGTTATATCCTTGGGGAAAATTATGGGCAGATTGAAGAACTTTTTGAAGCTGCTCACATAGATGTGATCATACTAGGTGCACTAGTAGCCATATTAGCCATCTATTTTATATACAAACATTATAAAAAAGTTAAAAGTGATGTATCTAAAAAATAATGGACCGATATGGGTAATTAAAAGGATTATTTTATTACATAAATAGTCCTCATCTAGACATTAATAGCCAGATCCAAAAATAGGCCCATATAGTAACCATACAGTACATAAACTCTCATTAATTAAATACCATTATAAGGCGGATATGTCCAACACGAAGCAAATCAAAGTTACCGCTCCACCTGCAATCGTAAAAGCCATTGATGAAGAAGTTGAAAATGGAAAATTTACAGGCCGTGGAGACTTTGTGCTTTATGCAATAAGATATTACATGGATAATCACAAAACATCTACAGCCAAAAAGGAATCAGAAGATTGAGATTGATCCTCAATTAAATGATGTACCATAATCAGTTAGGATCATTTTTAGAGCTAGATGCAACGTATAAAAAATCTATAAATTCATATAAAGATATAACTGCAGCGAATGCAACTGCAAACGCTGCATTAAAATCACAAGTTGACTTTTTTATAAATACATATCATAAAACTATCATGACAATACAATTCAGCATACAGTGATTGGAGAATTTGTTTGTAAGCCTCTGAGGCAAGATGGAAGATTCTTTTTCACATCCCTGTGATAAGTTACACATTCACAGCATTTTCCATGCCTAGGACAGTCACTCGAACAGCTGCATTTTGAAGGATCGTTGTCACAAACCATGAGTGTAACTATCATGCAAAGGATATATTGCTTTTCACTAAATTCTTAACAACCAGCATGGTCAAATGTCCAAGATATTTACTTTGATGTTGAGCTGTCACTTCATATCAAATGTCATTGTGGATGTCGGTGAATTTTTTGCAGCTGTTTTTGAGATCATTCCAGACTCTAGCCAACATGCATTATATACAGAAACTGGAACTAAACAAGTTGGTGTTATGTGAGATGTCTCTGCAAGCTTCATTATTTTAGAGTCTGTTATGGAAGTCATATCAACCAATCCAACTTCTGTTAATGATTTAGCATAATCCCGGACATGGCTGCATGTAGATTTTATATGAATTTTGACAGACCCATCATCATTCAGATCAGTTTCAATAACTGTGCGGTTTGGGCATATAGGCATATCAACTATAACTTTTGAAGACATTTTACAAACCCATATTATAATCGATAATATAGTATATATCGATCACTATTGCGTAATGCTTAGTAATTGAAGAATTAATCACTGGTTCCAATAACAATGATACTTAATCCATCAATCAATTATTAATTGCCTTACATCTTTTTTCTAATTCTGAAAATGCATATGAAAAAATGGTGCTCTCAATATGCCAGTTAGTATGTCAAATGGCAACTATTCTTTTAATGAAGATATCATAGAAACGTTGTATCTTTTAATTCTTTCATCAAAATATAACTCAGCATCAATTGAAAATACATCCCTCATAGAATCAGAAGTGAGTGATACCTTTGGTGGACCAGATGATTGTATTCTTCCTTTTTTCATGAGAATTAATTTATCACAGTATCTAGCAGCCAATGGAAGATCATGTGTCACCATCACAACGGTTAAATTTTCAGACCTAGATAGAGAATAGATCATTTCTAGAATTTCTAATTGATGATTCACATCAAGGTGAAGTGTTGGTTCATCCAGTAGTAATATCTTAGGCATTTGAGCAAGAGCCCTTGCTATAATTACACGCTGCCTTTCACCTCCACTTAAGCTATCCATACTGCGCTTTGCAAGATGTGTAACGTTTGTCATTTCCATTGCATGCTTTACAATATTTATATCTGATTCAGTTTCTGTTTCAAAACGTTCTAGGGCCGGGATGCGACCCATCATTACAATATCCAGTGCAGAAAACTGTGAGCCCATGTTTACACTTTGAGGAACCACACCTACATTAAGTGCAATTTCTTTACGAGACATATCATTTACATTTTTATCGCCAATCAAAATCGACCCTGTTTTAGGAGAGAGTGCTTTGTTTATACACCTGAGCAGAGTGGTTTTTCCAGATCCATTGGGCCCGAGAATTCCTACAATTTCTCCTTCAGAAATATTCATTGAAATATCAGATAAAATCTTAGAACTACCATATTCAAATGCAACTCCGTGAACTGATAATTTCAACTTACCACCCCATAGATTTTTTACGAGATATTAATAAATAAATAAAGAACGGAGCTCCAATTGCGGAAGTTATTATCCCTACAGGCATTTCTGCAGGACTGATGATTACTCTAGCTACAGTATCAGCTAGAATCAAGAATATGCCCCCGCCCAGTATGGATGCCGGCAGTAGAATGCGATGGTCTGGACCGACAAACATTCTCATAATATGAGGGACAATCAAACCTACAAATCCAATTGTTCCAGTCATGGATACAGCCATGGCAGTTATAAGAGACGCTGCTAGTAGCAACAGTAAGCGGGACCTATTGACGTTTATACCCAGGTTGCTAGCCTGTTCTTCACCTACAGTCATTGCATTTAATTCTCGTGATAATCCCAGAATGAGAATTGATCCAAGGAGAATTGGTAAAAATGCAATCGAAACTTGAGTCCAAGAAGATGTGTTGAGACTACCCATTAACCAAAATACAATTCCAGAAAGTTGATCTCCTGCAAAGTACTGCATGGCTGAGATAAGTGCACTGAATAACGCACCTACTGCAATACCTGCAAGCAATAATGTTTCTACAGGTACGTATCCATTTCGTGTTCTAGAGATAGAATAAACCAAGAATAATGAGATGAATGCAAATATGAAAGCCATGGCAGATGTTGAAAATTGCCCGCTGATTACTGAAATTCCAAATACCATTGATAATGAAGCACCAAAAGCAGCCCCATTGGATATGCCAAGTACGGATGGGGAGGCCATGGAATTTCTGAATATGCCTTGCATTGCAGCTCCCGCTAGTGCTAGTGCTGCTCCAACTATGCCAGCTAACGCGATGCGGGGTAAGCGGTAACTTATCACAATCCAACGTTCTGTATCATCACCATCTCCAAGGAATAATATCTTAAGAATGTCTGTGAATGATAAATTTGCATAGCCTGCTCTTAATGCAACAACACACGAAAAAAATAGAAAAATCGCGAGTACAGATATATAGACTAACCAACGTTTTTTGTTAGTCTTCTGTATCTCTGCGATGTCCAAATCACTCATCATCCATCCTCATAGATTTGGATAAAAGAATGAAACCATCTCTTCCAGTGCAATAATCAAGCTGGGAGAAGCAGTCATTGTGTTTGCAGAGATGATGTGCACCCTGTCATTCTGGACAGCTTTTGTTGTTGGAAACTTAGCAGAAATTGAGTTTACAGTCTCACTCTGTGTAGTTCCTGCCTCCAATAGAATCACATCTGGGTTTTGGGTTACAATATACTCTGCATTAGGGGTTGGATTCTTAGATGTTGTATCTTCTCCATAAATGTTAATTCCACCTGCCAGTGTTATTAACTCATTAGACAAAGCATCTTTTCCTACAGTGTTGCCACTTTGAATCTGGAGATATACTTTAACACGCTCATTTTCAGGTATATCTGCTACTTTAGCAGAAATTGCATCAATTCTGTTTTGAAGGTCTAATGACTTTTCAGCTGCCTCATCACTTCCTAATATCTTAGCAATTGTAGAAATGGACTGCATAGTTGATTCTACGCTGCTTGGATAAAGAGCTACAACCTTGAATCCATTATTTTCAAGGTTTGTAATAATCCCATCATTTGCAACATATGATGGAAAAGACCAGACAAATATGCAGTCAGGATTAATAGTTTTCAGGCTTTCAAGATTTATAGAATCCAATGCTCCTAAATTAACAATCTTCAACTCTGCCGCATTTTCAAGATTTTTATAACTAGTTCCATCCAATCCAACAATTTTACTCTCACCATTTAGCCAAGAGATAACATCTGTAAATGCAGATCCAAGAGAAACTACTCTTTCTGCCGGGGTATCAAATGAGATGGTTTTTCCTCTATAATCAACTATTGAAAAATTTCCTTCATTCCGATTATCATCAGGATTATTTTCTGCAGAGATTATTGAGTATGTTGCAACCGCAGCAACCAAAATTACAACAGTTGCAAGTATAGCATATAGTTTGGCATTCATTAAAATCCCCTGTCACAAGGTAAGACGGTATCGTGGCAGCCATTTTAATACTTTCTTTAGATGAAAACGCTCAAAATGTGTATTTTTCTAATTCTTATATCATATGCCAATAGAATAAGATTATTCAATTGATTTAAAAATCTGCGAGATAAATACATATGCATGTTTCTGTTTCAGATTTTAATTGCAACAGTGTGTCATACTATAGAGTTTCTTTTCAACGTTCTTATCACTTAATTAAAAAAACTCCATTCTTTTTAGCACATCATATCAAGCAGCATCGTTAATTTTGATAATTTTACGATATGGGCTAATGGATTGCGTAATGGTGAGATCAAAAGTATTTAAAATAAAGCCACTATAAAGACCTCATGCGTTGCCTCCTACGGAGCAAAATTCATCGCGCAACGGTAACTGAAGCGAATGTAGAATATGTCGGTAGCATTACTATAGATAGATCACTTTTAGCTGAAGCTGACATCTGGGCAGGTGAAAAAGTACTGGTTTCAGATGTAGATAATGGCAGCCGCTTTGAAACATATGTTGTTCCTGGAGATTCTGGAGTAATATGCGTAAACGGTGCTGCAGCAAGACTGGTAGATGTAGGCGACAGAGTGATTATAATGTCTTTTGAGTATGGAAATGCACCGATAGAGCCAAAGATCATACTTGTGAATGAAAAGAACAAATGCGTCCAGATTTTAAGATCTGTTGAATCTCAGCCACTCAGCATATAATCAGAATTCTTGAAGAATCTCATTAATCTTCACTACTTTCTGTTCACCGCTCTGCATATCTCTTACTGACACGCATCCTTCAGCAAATTCTTTTTCGCCTACAATGATTGCTTTTTTAGCATTTATTGAGGAAGCATATTTGAAGTTCTTTGAAAGGCTGCGCCCCATTAAATCCAATTCTGTTGTTATTCCAGATGATCTTAAATTTGCAGCAATTTTGTAGCTTTCATCCTTCATTGCATCAGTCACAGGAATTATGTATGCTGAAATTTCATATTTCGGAGTTTCAAATCCTTCACGATCCAGTGCAAGAAGTGTTCTATCAAATCCGATGCCAAAACCCGTAGAGAATGTTTTTTCTCCGCCAAATAGTTCAGTCAGAGAGTAAGAACCTCCTCCACAGATTTGTTTTTCTGCCCCTAAAACCGGAGCATCCATTTCAAACACTAATCCTGTGTAATAATCTAAACCTCTTACCACGCCCAGATCTATTTCTACATTATTGAATCCGTAGTATCCAAGGATCTGGAATACTTTTGATAAGTGTTCTTTTGCGTCCCCTTCAATTTTTTCTAAAACTTCAACGGAACCTACTGTTTCAGTTACGTCTATGATAGCAGATATAGATTCATCTGAAAGCCCAGCAGATTTCATACGCTGGGATGCCTCTTCATATTCCTTTTTATCAAGTTTCTGAAGAATGAGTGGAATATTATCTGCACTAGCTCCAGAAGAAGAGAGCATTTCTCTTAGTACGCCGATGTGTCCTATTCTTATCCTGTAATCTTTCAGTCCTATGTGCTTCATGATTGAAGCAGCCAGAGATATTACCTCAGCGTCAGACTGCGGCCCTGCAGATCCAATCATTTCTGCTCCAAACTGGAAAAACTCTCTGTAGCGTCCAGACTGAGGCCTTTCATATCTGAAACATTGTCCAAAGTAAAACATCTTCAAAGGTCGTGGCTCTGAAGAGAGTTCATTTACAAAAAATCTCATTGCCGGCGCAGTAAGCTCAGGACGAAGAGATATTTCCCTTCCACCTTTGTCTGTAAATGCATAGATTTCATCAATTACATTTGGGCCAGACTTTAAAGTGAACAATTCAGTATTTTCAAAAATAGGTGTAGCGATTTCCCTGAAACCAAAAAGCGCTGCTTCTTCACGCATCAGTTTTTCGAGATATCTTCTTTTTTCCATCTCATCTGAGCGAAAATCTCTAGTGCCGCGCGGTTTCTGAATCATCAAAAGCACAAATAAATAAAAGATATAAAATGGTTAGTCACCGCCGCGCTTAACCACGACAGTTACAATATCACCATCTTTAAGGATATGATCTACCCCAACTGTCTGTCCTGGGAACTTAGCACTTTTACCCCATACAATTGCATATCTGAAATTTTTTCTGAATGAACGGTGAATGCGATCACATAAATCTCCAATGGAAGAACCGTTCATAATTACCATAGGCTCATCCATGTCAGCATCCATTCCCTGTGGTTTTAAAAAGATATGAATGAAATCAAGCTCTTTATAAATGCGCTCTTTCAATTCATCCAAGCCGATCTCTTTATTGGCAGATATATAAACTGGATCGTACTTTTTCATTTTTTCTTTAACAGACTTTAAAAGTTTGGGTTCTGCCGAATCAATCTTATTAATGGCTACAATAGCCTTGAGGTATACGCGATTTCCGGTGAGTGCATCAATCAGCTGCTCCTCATCGATGTCTTCTCTGATGATGACTTCAGCATTCACATATCCATATGCGGAGATCATCTCTGCAGCGGATTCTACACTCATTTTTGTCATGGTGACTGTGGGTTTAACCTCAATGCCACCACGGTCAGTTTTTGTAATTACTACATTCGGAGGATGCGTGTTTAACCTTATACCAGCACTATACAGTTCATTCATCAGAACTTCTACATTTGTATCAAATACATCAACTATGAAAAATACCAGATCAGAAGTTCTCACGACAGCTAAAACTTCCCTGCCTCGTCCTTTTCCTTTTGACGCATCGCGGATAAGTCCAGGCATATCTAAAATTTGGATTTTAGCAAATTTATAAGTCAGAAGTCCAGGGATTACATCTAGTGTAGTGAAAGCATAAGCGGCAACATCACTTTTGGCACCGGTTAGCTTAGTTAAAAGTGTTGATTTTCCTACACTCGGGAACCCTACCAGCGCCACGGTGGCATTGCCTGATTTTTTAACAGAATATCCTTGGCCCCCTCCGCCTGAAGCAGCACGTCTTTTTTCCTGCTCCATCTTTAATCTGGCGATTTTAGCCTTCAGGAGTCCTATGTGTCCCTGTGTTTTTTTATTATATTGGGTCTTTTCGATTTCTTCCTCTATTGCTTTTATCTGTTCATCAATCGTTAGAGCCAATAAACACACCAACCGACTATAAGTTCGGTACTCCATGACCTTATTTTATCCTTTCCCTTTATCACAAGACGTAATTTATGTACACTTGGTGTTGATTTCATTAAACATCCATAGTTAGGAATTTTAGTGTTGAAAGCTGTAAAAATATTGCAGCTTAATGAAACACTTTAGAATTACATATGCCCATAATTTAGAAAGAAAGTTATATATGCAGCAACGCATGAGTGAGCTGGTTAAATATGGCCGGATTTAAATCATCTCTAGACGCGATCGCCAGTAAAAAATGGGGACCGATCTTGGGTATAATAATTGCATTTATTGTCGGGTACCTGATGCTCGTGTATGTATCTCCATTTCTATGTTTCGGTACATTGTTGGTCGCTTTTGTAATATTTTTCATTCCATATTACTTTGGACTGAAGAAGTTTAAGTGGCTTGCAGTATGGGGAATTATCTTTATTCTCTTGATGCCCATACCATACGCTGCAGCCCAGGTAAACATAGCGTATGAGTATGAGAATAGGGGCGATACTGCGTCTGCAACCGATGGAACATTAGTAAATGGGCTTGTAGACCCATATACTGATTCGGAAGATGGAGTGTACACTTATACAGTAGAGGCTGATCCTAAGTATCAGGTAGTATCACTAAAACTAGCTAATGTATACACCGATAAGGAGTATTCAGAATACCTAATGAATAAGATGGGACCAACTGAAGATGGTAGTAAAGAGATATGGACGTTGTCATTTGACAATTTAAAAACAGGTTATTACCAATATTATTTTGAAGGCGTATATGTAGACGAGGAAGGCAAAGAACAAAAGATGCATACTGGTGTATTAATTGGACCAATAAATGATACCAAAGAGGGTCTGTATCTACAGATGGTTAAGTCATCATTAATCAGTATGGTGCTGTACGTTGGTCTGCTGTACTTCTTACTAATGTTTATGGTGTACACCAACCGCAAGAACAGAGAAATGTTTGAGAAGCAGAGGGCAAATCAGAGCCGTCCACAAGAAGGACCTGATGGAACATTCCATTGCCCCAAGTGCAACTCAGAAGTGATTAAAGGACAAAAATTCTGCCCACAATGCGGAGAAAACTTCGCAGTAGATGTCAAGGAAGTTCAGATGCCATCTGCCCCATTCAAAGGTGCCGATGACGATTACTTCTGCACAGAATGTGGTACAAAGGTAGATGAAAACGCTACAGTTTGTCCTGGATGCGGGAAAAAATTTGAGTGAACACGGAGACTTTGTCTCCCAAACTTTTTAATCTTTTTACATATTGCCCTGATCTGGCATGCCATCTAAGACGACGACTACAAAAACAATGAAAAGTCAAAAAGACATTTCAGTTTCAGAATTCTTTGAAAAGAATAGACAGATCCTTGGTTTTGATTCTCCTGTAAAGTCTTTATTAATGGGGGTTAAGGAAGCTGTAGATAACTCTCTGGATGCCTGTGAAGAAGCAAGAATTCTTCCAGACATACTTGTAGAAATATCAAAAATGGATCAAAAGGAATACAAGGTAACCATTGAAGACAATGGACCTGGTATACCCTCTGCAGCCATGCCAAATGTGTTTGGAAGACTGCTTCATGGTTCAAGATTTCACGCTGTAAGACAATCACGAGGGCAGCAGGGTATCGGCATTTCTGCAACAGTAATGTGTGCACAGATAACTACTGGAAAGCCTGCAACTGCTAGATCAAAGGTAAAGAGTGCTGAAGCTGCCAAAGAAATTGACATTATCATAGATACTAAGAAAAATACTCCAGTAATCTTAAGAGAGGAATACATCCCATGGAACGAAAAGATTTCTGGAACTAGAATTACATTTTACATGAGTGGAAGGTATATAACAGGAAAACAGTCCATTTATGAATACCTCAGACAAACTGCAATTGTCAACCCTCATGCATCACTCACATTTATTGATCCAGAAGGGCATAAGTATATTTTTGAAAGAGCGACGGACGAGCTGCCTCCCCAATCAAAAGAGATTAAACCGCACCCAGAGGGAATTGAGCTTGGAACTTTGATGAATATGGTAAATGCCACTTCTGAAAAGAGCTTGATAAAGTTCTTACAAAATGATTTTAGCAGAATATCTGAACGCGTTGCTAAAGAAATCTGTGCTGCAGCCAATATCCCAGAAACGACCAGGCTGTCCACAATGGATCTTGAAAAATGTAAACAGTTACAGGATGGCATTGGCAAAGTAAAGATCATGGCACCTCAGTCAGACTGCCTTTCTCCAATTGGTGAGAACTTAATAAGAAAGGGTTTGAAGCATGTTCTTTCAGAGATCAAGCCAGAATATTATGCACCTCCCATCACCAGAGATCCCAAATCACATTCAGGAAATCCATTCCTTGTTGAAGTGGGAATTGTGTACGGAGGCGGACTGCCGTCGGATCAACAGGTTCAGATCTTGAGATTTGCCAACAGAGTTCCATTACTTTATCAGCAAGGTGCATGCGCAATTACCAAAGCTATAGAATCTACAGATTGGAGAAGATATGGCTTAGAACAACGTGGTGGAAGCGGAATACCGTATGGTCCAGCAATCATCCTTGTACATGTTGCATCCACTAAAATACCATTCACATCAGAAGCTAAAGAAGCAGTTTCTTCAATACCGCAGATTCAAGAAGAGATAACACTTGCGCTCAAAGCCTGCGGAAGAAGCTTACGTACACACTTGAACAAAAAAGAAAGAAAGAAAAAAACCAGAGCAAAATTCGAGATTGTTCAAGTAATCATTCCACTCATGGCAGAAAAAACTGCCAATGTTCTTGGTAAGCCCATACCAGACTTGAGAGGAACCATTACGAAGATTATGAATGTGGTGTGGATCGATGAATCTATAACATATGAAAAAGGAAAACACCGCGCTAAAATAACAATATACAACTACACTCCAAAAAATCAAAAATTCAAGTTGCACACGGTGTTGCCAAAAGAAGGAACGGGACTCATATCTTATTCTTTAAATCCATCCGAAGTTAAAGACGATGTGAAGGTAACATGGGACTTACCACGTATTGCATCCACAGAAATTTTTGAACTCAGCTTTGAACTGAATGGTCTTGACAAAGAAGCATACGAAGAGATGGATATCTATGTTTCAAATATTAACCCGGTAGACGTGATGGGTGCTGATCCATTACCAGGAGATTGGGATCTCCAAGGAGTTAATTTCACAGAAGTAGATATTATTCCAGATGTGGAAACCAGCGAAGAGGAAGATGACGAACCCGACTATGATGAGACTGAGGAGGATTTATATGACGAATGAACGTAACACTGAAGCAATAAAACGTCTTTATTCCATATCTGAGGATATATATGACCAGCTTGAGTCGGGGAAGATTCCCAAGATGGTGCTTCCTCTGAGGACAAAAGCTAACATCAAATTCGATAACCGCTCTCAAGTATGGAAATATGGAAGCCTGAGTGGTGCCAGAAGTGCTAAAAAAGTAAAGGGCGCCATGATGTTGCTGAGAACATCATACATGCTAGAGCTTATTCAAAACATGATTGAAACAAATAAATCATCTACATTAAGAGAAGCTTACTATATTTCAGAAGGATGGGGAAAAGCTAAATTTAATTCACAAGATGAATCAAATTTACTGGCAGAAGACTTAGAGATAGTTACAGCCTGCCTCAGAGAAGACTTTAAGCTTAGACCAGAAGAAGATGGTGCCCGCGTAATCGGAGATCTAAACATCATTGAAACAGACAGAAAAGGAAAGAAAAAAGCTCTGAACTGCAGAGATGATGTTGGAGATTCTGGATACGGTATTCCATATAATGTAGAGAAAGAAAAAGTAGAGCTTAAAAGCAGCAGTGCCAAATTTGTAATTGCGATTGAAACCGGTGGTATGTTTGATCGTCTTGTAGAAAATGGATTCGATGAAAGAAATGATGGCATATTGGTCCATTTAAAAGGTCAACCAGCACGTTCCACCAGGAGATTTATTAAACGTTTAAACGACGAAATGGGGCTGCCGGTTATCGTGTTCACTGATGGCGATCCTTGGTCTTTCAGAATATATGCGTCAGTGGCATACGGCGCCATAAAAACAGCTCACCTTTCTGAATATCTTGCAACTCCGTCTGCAGAATACATCGGCATAACAGCATCTGACATTGAAAACTATGATCTGCCTACAGATAAACTGTCGGATGTAGATATAAGAGCACTCAATGCAGAGCTGAAAGACCCAAGATTTCAGACATCATTCTGGAAAGGTGAAATAGAACTGATGCTGAAATTAAAGAAGAAAGCTGAACAGCAGGCTCTGGCCAAATACGGTCTGGATTTCGTTACAGACACATATCTTCCAGACAAACTCAGTGAATTTGGAATACTCAGAAATTAACTTTTCTGAGCAAACCATTTTTTTAATATTTTGTAAAAAAATTATGATTCAAGGTTGGGAAAATCAAATCCCACCAGAATCGTTGCCAGCGTTGGATCGTCCTCATACCCATGAGTTGATCTGATGTACATGTCAGAAGGTGGAGCCGGAGAGCAAGAGACAATGTTTGCAGACCCTTCGAATTCATTCACCTCCGGAAAAGATACTGGTGGCATTACAAAACACTCTTTACCACCGCCATATCGTTCAGGATACATGACGAATTCCTCTGAGAGCCATAAAATCGACTCGTTTACATTTGCAAGAAATTGTTCCTTAGCATTCGGAAGAACTTCTTCACCCAATATCTTGTCATCAGAAACTAACTTTAATGTGGGTTCTGGCGGAGGACGGAAACGCTTGTCTTTTATTATGCATATCACGTATTGCCTCTTTAGACATTCTTCCACACCGATATTGGAAACGCGTATTCCAGCAGTAGCAGTGATGTTCTTTTCAATGTCCAATATTTTTTCACGACATTCACCCTTCAAAGGAAAAACGTGGTGAGTGCCATCCATTAATTTTATACGATCCACTATGTCTTGAAGCTTTACCATCGAGTTGAAATGAAAATGTATATAAATAAACCTTATTGCTTAAAGTATACTAATTGGATATATTATCCAATATAGCCAGATGTTTCAAAATAATGCATCCATCCAATCTAAATGCTGTATTAATTATGATAGATTAACGGCAGAATTTTCAGATTTAGCATCGCATATTATCAAAATGAAATAAGCGCAAAATAGAAGATTAGTTAAGGAATTATGGCTATTGGAAACTGCATCATGGATCCAGAGATAATACCACTTGGCTCGGGAGACATAACTCCCAGACCTCCAGTCAAAGCAATAGGCATAGGTGGAGCTGGGCATAACATACTAAAAGATTGTTTCCTTGACAAAGTGGCATTGTGCACATCCAGAGATGCATTTGTCGACCCGACTGTTCCTGCATATCAGCTGGATGACAGCGATGTTCAATTTTTAAACTCAATAACTCCTGAACTAATCGGAACATTGAATCATGCTTCCCTCGACAAGATATGCAGATTAATAAGTGACATGGAAATGGTGTCGGTATTTTCTGGTTTAGGCGGCGAGACTGGAAGCCGGATCACTCCTCTTACATCATATGCCTGTAAAAAATCTACGGCGCTGGCAGTGTCGTCTGTGGCGATACCATTTTCAGCAGAAGGGCAGGCCAGAAAGAGACAGTCTGCGACTGCTCTGCCGACAATAGTAAAACACTCGCATATCACAATCTCATATCCGAACGATGGTCTGCTGAAGCTTGCACCTGATCTACCGCTTCAATCTGCACTTAAAGTCATGAATTTCTTCATGACAAAACCAATATTGGACATGGCAGGCATAATTACAAAAGATGATGTTTCAACAATAAAAACAAATCTTAACAGAAGTCATATGAGAGTGGGAATAGGCCGGGGAGGCGGTACCTGGGGTGAAGAAGCGGCAATTCAGGAAGCACTTACATCCCCATGGTTTGATTTTGATTTATACAACGTGAAAAGGGCACTTATGATCATATCAGCTCCAAAAGCTGATGAGTATACCTTCAAAAATGTAATGAAATATCTGAGTCCAAAGATACCGCATTCCAAGATTCTGTATTGGGCTGTTCCTACACAGGACGACAATGCAGAATCAGAAGTCACTCTGCTGCTTGATTGCTCTAATCAACAGTGAGGATTGATTTTGGTGCTCCGGCAAATGCACATAAGGACTCTGCTTCCATGAAATGCAGCTTTCCTGGCATAACCAGACAATGAAGCGGCGAGCCAAGATCAGCATTAAGAATATCATTTGGAAATCCGGCAACCAGCTTTTGAGTTGAAGAACCGATTCTCGCTCCGGCACAGAATAACGAATTTTCAGTAACTAAACTTTTGCCAAGTCTCTCTTCTGCATCCAAGAGCCACTGCATGGCGACATTTGCTGTCATGTATCGATTTTCATCAGCTTTGATATCTAAAAGGATCAGAGTATGAAGGCCGCGCTCATAATTCTCCAGAATGTTGTCGTAGGGAGAAGCGGGCAGAAAACCCGGTTCAGGAAATGGAATTGTCACTGCTCTTCCGAACTTATAAGGCTGAAGACCGAAAGCTGCAGCACATGCCGTAAAAATTGAAACTCCGTGTACAAGTTTTGTAGAAATATTCTCCTTTTCAGCCCTCAGTCTTATGTCCACATGAGTCGTGGCAGACATAGGATCACCAGCGGTTACAAAGGATACTTTTCCTTTCTTTGCTTCTTCTATGATGACATCATGCTCTTCAACATCTGATCTTTTTAAAACCGTGATGTCTTTGCCGATGAAGCTTTCCAAGTCTTCAATAGAAGAATCAATGAGCTTAGATGTGTAAAATTCTGCAAATATTTTGTCAGAAGTTCGCAGCGCTTCAAGCGCTTTTACGCTCATGTCTTCAGGTCTTGACATGCCTAAACCCACAAATATTATTTCGCCCATGATGCCACCGTGCTAGCCACTTGTCTTAAAGTTCCTCGAGAGAAAGCGGAGTCTATACGTAAAAAACTTATAGAATCCGGTCTGCTGGATGTTTCATTCAGAATAAAAAGTCAAGATGAATTTATACTAATACCTGTCGTTTCTAAAAATATAGATTGTGAGTATGAAATTGTGGAAGAAGAACTCCAGTCACAAGAAAAAGTAGAAACGGACTACAAAAATATTGTAAATATCCCTGCTGATCTGAAAGAACATCTGCCGGCATCATATGATATCATCGGAGAGGTCATCATAATCAAACTGGATGATGAGCTCCAGAAATATAAAAAAGAAATCGGCAGTGCTCTGCTGAAAGTCCATCCCAACATCCGCACAGTGGCTGAAGACCGCGGCGTAAAGGGGGAGCTGCGGGTAAGAGACTTAAATGTGATAGCCGGAGAGGATAAGACAGAAACAATGCATACGGAGCACGGCATAAGATTGCTGCTGGACCCGGCCTACGTGTATTTCAATCCAAGGCTGTCGACAGAACGCCATAGAATAGCATCTCTGGTAAAGGATGATGAGATTGTAGTGGATATGTTTGCCGGCGTCGGACCTTTTTCTGTAATGATTGCCAAATATGCCAAGCCTAAAGTCATATTCTCAATGGATCTTAATCCATATGCAATTGATTACATGAAAAAAAATATTGAGATAAATAAAGTAAAAAACATAATCACCCTGGAGGGGGACTCCGGCGCGATGATTCATGATCTTCCGCCTGCTGACAGGATCATAATGAACCTGCCGCATTCAGCCCACGAATTCTTTTATGATGCTCTCACATGTCTGAATCCAGGCGGAATTATTCATTTCTACACGATCTGCGAGAGAGACTGCGTAGACTCAGTGTTCATGAAACTCTCTATGCAGGCAAGAAGCATGGGATCCAAGATTGTCATTGATAGACTGGAAGAACTCAAAACATATTCACCGACAATGAGTGTTTACAGTGCAGACATTAGATTTTCAGCGCTGGATCTTGTCGAGGACTGGTGAAAGAGTTATTCCTTTCTGCCCCTGATAATTTCCACTTCTTTTTTCATAGGAGATTAAAGCCGGAGAATGCAGGGTTTCAAAAACTATCTGCACAAATCTGTCTGAGATGGAGAGCTCAATTTCATTGTTAGATGCGTTATAACCCATAAATGTCAGGGTGCCTTTGAATCCAGCATCCACTTTTCCCAATCCAGCAAGTATTCCTTTTCGAATCCAGGAGGTTCTTAACCATAATTGTGCAGAGATGTAATTCGGCAATTCTACTCTTTCAATCGTAGACACGTAAAACATAGTTTTGGGTGGAATCTTTGCTTTCCCATCAGTAACGATTAATCCAGAATCTAGCATGGATATCTCAGCAATTCTCAGATCATAGCCGTTTGGTGTTAGAGATCCATCATAAAAATCGCTGATGTTTAATATTCCATTCTGAATGTGAGATAGAATTTCATGATCTGGCAAAATGCACATGATGCCCGAATATACATCTCAAATAAATAGCTCCTCCGAGGATGGATAGAAATATCTGATATGCATTATGGGTCTGAAATGTGGCGATATCGTGAGTATTGAAATTCACAAAGTTGAAAAAAGCAGAATCGACGAAGTCGACTTTGATAATTTAGTGTTCGGACATACTTTTTCCGATCATATGTTCCAGATGGAGTATCGCAACAATGAATGGGACTCTCCAGCAATTGTTCCTTTTGGAAAGATCGAAGTGTATCCATCACTATCAAGCCTGCATTATGGACAAAGCATATTCGAAGGGCTAAAGGCCTTCCGTTCAGCAGATGGGTCTGTAAACATATTCAGATTGGATAAACACATTGCTAGAATGGAAAAATCATGCAAGAGGATGTGCATTCCAACTTTAGACAGCGAGCTTTTCAAAGAAGCGGTGATTGAATTAGTCGGGCTGGACAGGCAATGGATACCTAAAGCAAGAGGATCTTCGCTATACATAAGGCCGTTCATATTCGCTTCAGAAGATTATATTGGAGTTAGAGTTTCAGAAAAGTATGATTTTTACATACTTACTGGACCTGTTTCAACATACTTCAAAGAGGGTCTGAGTCCTGTTAAACTGATAACGTCTGAAGGATATGTTAGAGCTGTCCGCGGTGGTCTTGGAGAAGCTAAGACGGCTGCAAATTATGCTGCATCTCTGCTGCCTGCAATGGAAGCTCAGAAAAGAGGCTTTTCACAAGTGCTGTGGCTAGATGCTCTGGAAGGAAAATACATTGATGAAGTAGGAACGATGAACATCGCATTCGTCAAAGACGGTGTGTTAGTCACTCCACCGCTTGAAGGTACAATCCTCCCGGGAGTTACGCGTGACAGCGTAATTCAGATTGCAAAGGATAAAGGCATGAAGGTTGAGGAAAGAAGAATTTCAATCGACGAAGTGATGGAGTCTGTCAAAGACGGAAGCATGACTGAGATCTTTGGAACCGGAACTGCTGCAGTCATCTCACCAGTTGGAGAAGTGTATCACGACGGAGAAAGTGTAACTGTCAACGGGTTCAAAACCGGTCCGGTTGCAAAAATGTTCTACGACGAAATCACTGGAATCCAGTATGGAGAGAAAGAAGACAGATTCGGGTGGATAACAAAGATTCAATAAAAGCCACAAGGGCGAGAGTTGAAATAATCTTTGATGTATGAGATTCTCATGCGCGTTCTTAATCAGGAAGAACAAACTGGAGAAATCAAAGTCCTTATTGAGACTCTCGACGACCTGTGGCACCTATACAATATCATCATCCCCGGTGATATTGTTATAGCCGTCACGTTCAGAAGAGATGAAGTAAAAGCTGACAAGATCCGTGCAGAACGTGCAGAAAAAAAGAGAATGGTTTTAGGAATCAGAGTTGAAAAAATAGAGTTCCATGATTCTGAATCTAGACTCCGCATATTGGGTGTGATTGAAGAAGGACCGCAGGACATAGGTGCACATCACACACTGATTCTAGGTGAAGGAGAAAGTCTTACAATTCGAAAAGATGAGTGGAGCCGCGTAACTTTAGAAAGGATTACAAGAGCGGTTGATGATTCTAAAAAGCCAAAGATATTGTTTGTATCAATAGAAACAGATGAAGCATACATAGCAGCATCCAGACAGTTTGGGATACAAGAAATAGCAACAATTAATGCTTCTTCATCAGGAAAAATGTACGAACAAAAAGAATCTGGAGATTTTTACGGAGAAGTGCTGGAAAAAATAAAAATGAGTTACGAACCAGGAACTCCGGTTGTGATATTGGGTCCCGGATTTGCAAAAGAAACGTTGATGTCTCTGGGAAAATCAAAAGAGCCAGAAATATTTTCAAATGCATACATATACCATACGGGACAGGCCGGCACTGCAGGAATTCAAGAACTGATGAAATCAGGAATGGGTTCTGAAGTCATCAAAGATTCTAGAATATCTCTGGAAACTAAGCTGGTAGAAGAAGCATTGGAGAGAATTGCCAAAGATCATCTTGTCTCATACGGCCCGGCGGAAGTAAAACATGCCGCCGATGTTAGCGCCATTGATACACTATTAGTTCTTGATTCAGAAATAAGAAAAAATAACATAGAAGATGTTATGAATCAAGTTGAAGAATCAAGAGGAAAGGTAGTAGTAATAAGTGAAAATTTTGAAGCTGGAAAAAAGCTTGAATCAATCGGTGGGATTGCAGCTCTCTTGCGCTTCAATATTTAATTAGAGTTTGAGTTTTCAGCTGATCTCATAGCATCATTTATTGCAAGTTCAGCAATGTCTGCAGAATACATTGCAACTCTGCTCACAGAGTCTAAGATTGACATTACTTCAGCAGTGAAATCATTTTCACTTGAATAAGCCGTCTCTTTTATTTTCTCAGAGAGTTCATCAGCAGAATCAATGACATTATTTGCTTTATCAACATCCCTGGAGAAGAATGATTCAGTAGCCATAGATAGGATATTTACGCTTTCTTCACTAAATCTGACAATAGTATCCATTTCTTCCTGAGAAGCTTTTTGAGATTTTCTTTCAAGAACATGCTTTGCAATTTTTTCTGCATGGTCTCCGATACGTTCTATTGCTCTTGCAACAAGCATTAGGCTCATGGAATCGTAAATATTGGTACCTACGATCTCAGCGAGTTTGCGATCTTTTTGAATTAAGTTAAACTGTTTCACAGTCATCCAGTATAATCTGTCTATGTCTTGATCCCGGTCAATAACATCCTCAGCAAGAGCTGAATCTAACGAAATGTATGAGGTTATTGCATCCTTGTACATCGAACCTACCAAAAGATGCATTCTCCGTACACATTTTTTCTGTGGCAGCTCAACAGGATCTGAAAGGTCATGCAATGTGATTGAGTTGCTGGTTTCTTCTATAACCTCAGGACCTATGACCAGTCTTGAGAATGCTTTGATGACATGTTTCATCTCTAAACCGATTCTTTCTTTGGATTTTACCTCGATTATATCAAAGCCTGCAAGATACGCGCCTATAAGCTTACGACCCAGATGCTCTGCCTCACCTTCACCTACTTCGATGATGCTTTTAGCAGGTACCGATTTTTTTCTTTCACCGGCATCTATGCATAGGGTCCCATCGTCAGTGATGCACATATTCACCCTATCGCCTGCCTTTATATTGTTAGAATCTATCCAGCTCTTAGGAAGAGATACTGTGATTGTTGATGTGCCTGTTTTTTGCACTTTTCTAGATTCGTTATTGCTAGGCATAGAACTACCTTAATATGTAAAAGTATGATGTAATATATTCTTTTCGTCTGAATATGACTTAAATGTAATTAAACATACATACAATATAGTTTAACAATACAGTACAGTTATTATCAAAAATATATTTACAGTATATAGGTAACCTATATAATTCGTAATTTAATTTAAGTTTCAAACCCGTTTGGATGTGAATAAATGGGCAATAAGCTAATAGCTGGAGGATTTGTAGTACTTGTCGTACTTTCTACAGTATTAGCCATGTTCACAAGCATGAGTTTTCCTGGAGTCGGTGTTTTAAATATTCAAGATGGTGATGAACTCAGTTATTCGCCCTTGGAAAATCCAGAAGAATATCCGATTACACGACCTTTATACATATATACTGACGGAGTACCAGCAGAAAATAGCTCCCTTTATCAATGGCTTGAATACATTTATTCGGATGATGGGCAGTTATATGTTAAAAATGCAGGTTTTTATCCAGTTGGTTCTGAAGTAAAAGATAAAATGAAGGCTCAGCTTAATAGCGGCACAACCAATGATAAATATGGAAACGGTGAAATAACTCAAAGCGGGTCCACAACTTTGGGCGATTTGTCAACATTGTGGGCCAATGATTTTCAAAAAAAATATAATATTCATGTGGTGCTTAATACACCTGGATCTGGAACCGGGATAACTAATCTGATTAATGGTTTCGTAGATGCTGCACAGTCATCCAGAGAAATAAAAGATGTTGAGCTGGAAAGTGCAAAAAACAATAATGTAAACGTCACAGAATGGGTTGTGGCGTACGATGCCCTAGCAATAATCGTTCACAAAGATAATCCAATAAAGAATCTCACTGTTGAAGATTTAAAAAATATCTACACCGGAACATACACAAACTGGAGTGAGGTGGGAGGCTATGACCATCCAATTGTATTGTACGGAAGAGATAGTGCATCTGGAAGCTATGACTACTTTAAAGAAGCAGTATTGGATGGAGAAAGCTACAGCATCAAAATGCAACAATTTTCATCCAATTCACTTATTGTAGCTGAAGTGGAAAACAACCTCGGCGGAATTGGTTATGTAGGTGTAGGTTATGCAGAAGAATCACTAGCGGATGAGTGGGCGGAGGAACAGAATGGACACTAAGATATACAAACGAGAAAACCGGGCTCGCCGTTATGCTGAAGGAGGCATTACTGGAATACTTGGAGCCTGTGGCATTCTTTCTGTTCTTATCCTTGCATTAGTTTTCATATTTTTAATAACGAACTCCATTCCATTTTTTCAGAGTGTAGGTCTGGTAAACTTCTTTACAGGTACGCAGTGGGATCCATTTGCCAGTGAAGCCATGTGGGGAGTGCTGCCACTTCTTACAGGTACAATATTGGTGAGTTTTGTAGGTGCCATAATCGCCATCCCCATTGGACTCGGCTGTACGATTTATTTGTCTGAACTGGCTGATTCCAAAGTAAAAAAAATATTGAAACCAGCAATTGAAATATTAGCCGGTGTACCTTCAGTTATTTATGGTTTGTTTGCAGCATTGGTCCTTTCTAATTGGATCATGGAAATATTTGATCCATCATATAGGCTGAATGCATTGAATGGAGCTATAATTTTAGCAATAATGATGATTCCAATTCAAGTTTCAGTTTCTGAAGAAGCTATGAATGCTGTGCCCAGAAACCTTAGGGAAGCATCATATGCAATGGGAGCTACCCGATGGGAGACTATAAAAAGCGTCATAATTCCTGCAGCGTTGCCAGGCATAATAGCCTCGATAGCTCTTGCAATTGGAAGAGCAGTTGGAGAAACAATGGCTGTGTTAATGGCCACAGGAAATGCATCACAGTTTTCGTTTGATATTCTTACATCCGTGAGAACAATGACAGCGGCTCTAGCGATTGATGTGCCAGAAGCAGCTATCGGATCGTTACAATATCAAGGACTATTTGCAGTAGGACTGCTTCTATTTATAATAACATTTGTAATTAATTTGATAGCAGACATGGTCCTCTCAAAATATCAGGAGACATACAAATGATGTTGAGTCGAAAAAATAAAGAGCGTATGTTTTTCTGGTTGTTCAGAGGCTGTGCGGCGGCAGTAGTTGCTTTTTTAACAATCATCATAATGTTTGTAATTGTAAATGGTGCAGGAACAATAACCTGGGATTTTCTAACACAGAATCCAATGCCCAATGATACTGGAGCTCTAGTATCTGGAGGAATCCTTAGTCCGATAATTGGTACTTTGATGCTTATGGGACTTGTCTTGGCGATAGCTATCCCAATCGGAGTTTTCGGAGCAGTATTCCTAGTAGAATATTGTGGATCGTATAAATGGTCCCGCTACATGTGGATGACTGTTAACAATCTTGCAGGAGTTCCTTCAATAGTCTGGGCATTGCTTGGTGTAGGCGTATTCGTATATTATTTAGCATTTGGACTAAGTTTGATCTCTGCTGCCATCACCCTGAGCTTAATGATTCTCCCAATCGTGATGGTATCTACTAAAGAAGCACTAGAAGCCATTCCAAGTTCCATATATGATGCATCCATAGGTCTTGGAGCTACAAAATGGCAGACGATTCTTCATCATATTCTCCCATACTCAGCATCTGGAATAATAACTGGAATAATATTGTCATTGTCCAGAGCCGGTGGAGAGACAGCTCCATTGTTGCTTACTGGTGTCGCCTTAAATGCAACAATTCCACTATCCATATTTGACCAGTTCCAAGCTTTGCCGTATTACATTTATATGATGACTTCTGCATCTGACAGGGCCAATGCATATCCCATGGCATATGGTGCTGCATTAGTTCTGATAATACTTATGATGATTATGAATCTCGCCGCTGCTACATTGCGTAGCAGGTATCGTGAAAAATATAAGTGGTGATCAAATATCAAAAATACAAGTAAAAGATCTGAATCTTTGGTTTGATACTAAACATGTTTTAAAAGATGTTAGTATCGAAATATATGAAAAAGAAATCACTGCAATAATTGGGCCATCTGGGTGTGGTAAATCAACATTCCTGAGATGCCTCAATCGAATGAATGATCTCATACCATCTACAAAGATAGAGGGTGAGATATTATTAGATGGTAAAAACATATTAGAAAATGACATAGATCCAGTAGACTTGAGAAAAGATGTCGGAATGGTATTTCAGAAACCAAATCCATTCCCTAAAAGCATTTACGAAAACATAGTGTTCGCACCTAAAATTCATGGCATAGAAGAGATTAAAAAAGATCCTAAAACCGGGAAAGAAAAAATTGTGCGCAGAAAACCAACAAAGGAAGAATTGGATCAGATTGTTGAAAAATGTCTAAAAAGGGCAGCTCTTTGGAATGAAGTTAAAGACCGACTAAACAAGTCAGCATATGATTTGTCAGGTGGACAACAACAGAGATTGTGCATCGCCAGGACAATGTCAATTGAGCCAGAAGTAATCTTATTTGATGAACCTTGTTCGGCATTAGATCCAATAGCAACCGCAAAAATCGAAGATTTGTTAGTTGATCTACGTAAAGATTATACAGTAGTTATTGTAACCCATAACATGCAGCAAGCTGCTAGAGTGGCTGATAGGACAGCATTTTTCTACATGGGCGACCTTGTTGAATATGGTCCAACTAAAAGATTATTTGAAAAACCAGAAAAAGAGCTTACAGAGCAGTATCTGACAGGGAGAATGGGATAATGGTTTCAAGAACTGTTTTTACACAAGAAATGAAAACCTTAGATCAAGAAATGATTCAGATGGGTAATTTAGCTGAAAAAATGATAAAAACTGGAACCAAGGCATTTGTGGAAGGCGATGCTAAATATCTTGAAGAAATGAAAAAACTAGACCGTGAGCTGCACTTCATGGATCAAACAATAGAAAAACACTGTCTTGATATCATAGCCCTTCATCAACCACTGGCAGTAGACCTCAGAACAGTATCATCAATATTGAAAATAATAACTGATCTTAACAGGATAGGGAGATACGGAAGAGACTTAGCTGAAACTGGTGATCCTGATAAATCAAAACATGTCCCTCAGGCCTTAATTACTATGATCAGTGAAGTTCTGTCACTTGTATCAGATGCCATTAGGAGCTTTGTAACCCGAGACATTGAGTTGGCTAAAAGCATATCTAACCGCGATGATACTATTGATGAACTGTGGAAACAGACTTTAAAAGAATCATTAGATTATATAAAAGAAAATCAAAAATGTAAAACTAGTGTTTCTGTCGGAGCCGAAGCCATATTAGCATCAAGGTATCTGGAACGCATTGCGGATCATGCGTGCAATATAGGAGACAGAGTTGTGTTCATGATCTCTGGACAAAGGCCAGATCTGATTGTTTAAAATAAGCTTTCAGAACTTCCTTCTTTGTTCTTCCTGTTCCTCTTGTTCTTTTTCCATCATTTTTGCAATGCACCACACAACTCCATGAGATCTGCTAGCAAAATCGCGTTTCTCTACTTTTTCATCTAACCAGTTTAATAGCTCCAATGGAAGTCTTGTTACTATAGGTTGAGATTTAGGCAAGGTATCAATATCTAGGAATATGAATTACCTAAATAACTAATGTAACTCAATGTAATACCATGTATTATTTTGTAGTGTAGATTTAAAAATGTAAGACATATTTTATGAAAATACAGATCGTTTTAGAATGAAAATGCATTCATTGCAAAGATCGTGTATGTTATTAAAATGTCCAAATTTTTTAAAAAAAAAGATGGAGGAGTGTTAAAAATTTCAGTGGATGTTGAGTTTAATGAACATAACTAATTTGTTTCATGAGACCTTTTGTGAAAAATGAATGGTAAAAGATTATATACGTGCTAGAGTTTGTCTAGCATGAGAGTATTATGTCCGGTAAAGAAATTAGAATAGAAAGAATATTGGATAGAAACACGAAAAAGGCAGTTGTGGTACCATTGGACCATGGAGTTTCAATGGGTCCAATTCCGGGAATTGTTGATCTGAAAGATACTGTCGATAAAGTAGCAGAAGGTGGAGCTACTGCAGTTATTGAACATAAAGGCGCAATACCATACGGACATCGTGCATTAGGTAGAGATGTAGGTCTGATTGTTCATATGTCTGCATCATCTTCATTATCTGTAGATCCCAACTCTCGCGTCTTAGTCTGTGAAGTTACAGAAGCTCTTAAAATGGGTGCTGATGCTGTTTCAATTCACGTAAACATTGGTGCTGATACGGAAGCTGACATGTTACGAGATTTTGGATATGTTTCTAGAGAATGCACTGAATGGGGAATGCCGTTAATAGCGATGGTATACCCACGCGGACAGAAAATAAAAGACAGTTTCGACGTCGATATGATAAAACGCTGTGCCCGCATAGCTCAGGAATTAGGAGCAGACATTGTAAAAACTTCGTACACTGGAGATATTGACACATTTAAAGAAGTTACGAAAGGAGTTTCAATACCAGTATTAGTGGCAGGTGGCCCACAAATGTCATCAACGAGAGAGATATTGCAAATGGTACGTGATTCGATAGACGCTGGAGCAAGTGGAACCAGTATCGGAAGAAATGTATTTCAGCATGAAAATGTAGTTGGAATAACAAAAGCAATATCAGGAATTGTATTTAACGATCTAAACGTTGATGAAGCAATGAAGTTTCTAGAGTGATTTGACATGAATAACAAGATCGTTTGGATTAGATCAGACCTACCAGATAAGTATGATGACCGAAAGGAGATAGTATCTGCAGCACTTGAAGCAGGATTTACTGAGATTATAATTAGAGCAGAAGACAATCAACTTAAGCATCTGGGCAGATTTAATGCCATAGTGTATGATAATGGCGATTATATCCTCAATGGAGAAAAAATAGGTGAAGAAGTAACAATAACTTCCTCTAAAGATCAGGACTTTGCTGCTACTTTGGCAGGAAGGATGACTAATGTAGTAATCTCTACAGAAAACTGGAAAGTTATCCCATTAGAAAATCTGATAACAGTATTTCAAAAAACAGATACGAATCTAATAGTATCATCATCAAATCCAGACGATGCAAAATTATTTTTAGAGACTATGGAAGTAGGATCAGATGGTGTAGTAATTAATATCTTGGATTCAGCGGATGTAAATAAATTTTCATTCTTGATTGAAAATTATGAATCTGTCTGTCTTGATGAAGTAAAAATAACAAAGATTGAAACATTAGGCATTGGAGACAGAGTGTGTGTAGATACGTGTTCCCTCATGGAAATTGGTGAAGGAATGCTTGTTGGATCACAATCATCATGCCTATTCCTAGTTGCATCTGAAAGCATGGAAAGTGAGTATGTGGCATCAAGACCATTTAGAGTTAACGCAGGGGCTGTCCATGCTTACATTATGACTTCATCGGGACGTACAAAATACCTATCAGAAATAGGATCTGGTGATGAACTTCTTGCAGTAAAAAGCGATGGAAGTGCAAGAAAGGTCAATGTAGGAAGAGCTAAGGTTGAGAAACGCCCACTGCTTCTAATTGAGGGTGAGCATAAAGATAAAAAACACAGTATAGTTCTTCAAAATGCTGAAACAATACGACTTTGCACAAAAAACAGCACAGTATCTGTTTCTGAGCTAAAGATAGGAGATTGCGTTTTAGCCAGAATTGAAAAAGGCGGCCGCCACTTTGGACGCGTGATTGATGAAACGATTGTGGAATTATAATGATCTGTGCGGCCATATCTGAACAATCCACTGAGAGTGCTATAGATACAGGTATTAATTCAGCATCGATGGGAGCAGATATTGTAGAAATAAGATTTGACTCCATGATTGAGATGCCTCAAGACTTGGACTTATTCAAAAAGATATCTGTTCCCAAAATAGCTACGCTTAGGACGACATCACAAGGCGGGAAATGTAAGTTTGATGAGGAACGTTTAGATTTCTTTAAAAAATGTTCAGGATGCTTCGAATACATCGATATTGAAGATGATTCTAAACTCTCAGAAATGCAATTCAAAGATTGCAAGAAGATAGTTTCTTTTCATGATTTTTCAAAGACTCCGTCTGCAAATGAGATTAAAGAGATAATAAATAATTTACAAAAAAAATCAGATATCGCAAAAGCTGCATTTTATGTAAGATCGATTTCAGACTTATATGAGATCATAATTGCATCTCAACATCTCGAAGGTCGTTACATACTGATTGGCATGGGTGAATTGGGAGAGATCACTCGGATTTGTTATGATAGATTAGGTTCAGAAATAACATATGTATCCCCTTGCATTGGCAAAGAGACTGCTCCTGGACAGATTGATGTTCAATCTTTAAAAAAACTCAGCAAAGATAACTGTTTAACAGGAATAATTGGAAATCCCGTTAACCATTCTAGATCCCCTGACATGCACAATGCTGCTTTCAGATCTTTGGGAATTAATGGACGATATTTCAGATTCAAATGTGAAGAAGATGAGCTAGGAAAAATTGTAGAAATTATAAAAATTCTGGGAATGAGGGGTGTCAATGTAACTATTCCCCATAAACAAACAATCATGGCATATTTAGATGAACTAGATGAAACATCTAAAGCTGCTGGTGCTGTAAACTGTATAATAAATGATGGAAATAGTCTGAAAGGAGTTAACACCGACATAGCAGGATTTAGAGAATCATTTAAAGCAGTTGGAGCCAGTGTATGTGGCAAAAATTCTTTAATAATTGGAGCCGGAGGAGCAGCTAGAGCTTGTGCTGCATTTCTTTCAGAAGGACGTGCAGAGATAAAAATTATCAATCGTACAAAGGAAAAAGCAGAAAGATTGGCAAAAGAGTTCAACGGCACAGCAGTTGATTCTATCGATACTGACTTTGACATTATTGTAAATTGCACTCCGATGGGAATGGAAGGTTTCGATGAAGGGACTTTTTTTCAAAATTGTATATTCCATAAAGAGCAGACTGTAATGGATGCAGTTCCAGTACCAGAAATAACCAAGTTTTTAGAGAGAGCTGAAAAATGTGGAGCAGATGTAATTTCCGGCAGAGAAATGCTAATCTATCAAGCCCTTGATGCATTTAAAACTTGGACGGGATGTAAACCCGATTACTCTATCATGTCTAAAGCATATGGTGAAAAAAGATGAAAGGAACTGGCACAGCGTATAGTGCTGCAACCATAGTGAATGCTATGGCCACTGGATACGGGGCAGCATTCGGCATAGATTTAAAAACAGAAGCAAATGTTACAATCGGCTCAGGCCAAGGAATCTGCGTAAAAACAGATGTTGATGAATCTCCACAATTGGTAACGCTATGCATTAAAAGATTTTTGGAAAAATTTGCACCTGGAGAAGAATATTACATAAATGCTGAATTAACATCAAATATACCAGTATCACGGGGGCTTAAAAGCAGCAGCGCTGCATGCAATGCGGTTCTAGAGGCAATGAAAAACGCTATGTCGGTGGAATGTGACGTTTTAGAATTAATAAAAATAGGTACTGCAGCATCAATTGATTGCGGAGTATCATTGACAGGAGCGTTTGATGATGCTTGTGCATCCATGCTAGGCGGAGTTGTATTGACGAATAATGCTTCAAATGAATTAGTAAAAAGAAGACCGCTTGAAGAAGATGTGGCGGTAGTAATTGATATTCCAGAGTATCAAATAAGAAAACCATCCCTTGACCGTACTAGAATCAAAGCTATAGCACCGATAGCAAAAATTGCATTTGAGAAAGCAAACGAAGAAAGATACTGGGAAGCTTTGACTCTAAACGGTATGTGTTACTCAGCAGCCTTCAATCTTGATCAGGAAATTTCAATCCGTGGATTGTGCAATGGTGCACTTGCTTCAGGTTTGACAGGATCCGGACCTGCAACAATAATGGTAGTTAACAAGGATAAATTAGATAAATTCATAGAAAATATGGGTGAGCATCGATTAATTGTCGCTAATGTAAATAACGGGGATTTTAATGAAACTTCAGGTTAAACCATCCGAGATAAATGGCACGATGACTGCACCTCCATCAAAAAGTTGTACACATCGAGCAATAGTGTTAGCCTCTTTAGCTAAAGGAACATCAAAAATAGAGAAGGCGCTGAGAAGCAGAGACACCTTGGCCACAATGCATGCGATGGAAGCGTTTGGAGCATCCATTAAGGAAGATGGTGAAACACTGGTTATTCGCGGTGGAAGATTGAAATCTCCGATTAATCCCATCGACTGTCTGAATTCGGGAACTACTTTGAGGTTATGCTGCGGCATAGCTTCTCTTCTTGACAATAATATCACATTTACCGGTGATGACTCCCTAAAAGGCAGACCCATGAAACCGTTGTTGAACGCATTCACAGAGATGGGCGTTTATTGTACATCCACTTCACAAGGAATAATAATCAGAGGGCCAAACAATGGAAGATGGACCCACATACGAGGTGATGTTTCTTCACAATTCATATCTTCATTATTGATCTCTTCTGCACTAAAGCCAAGAGACACTGATGTTGTAATCACATCTCCACTTGTATCCAAACCATATGTAAATATTACAGTAAACATGATGTCTCAGTTCGGAGTCAAATGTGCTGAAACCAAAGATGGATATCGAATAATGGGAGGGCAGTCATACAGATCCAGAGATTATACTGTTCCCGGCGATTATTCATCTGCTGCATTTGCACTAGTGGCTGGTGCGATATCTGGAAAAGTAACAGTTACTGGCTTAAATCCAAATGACATTCAGGGAGATAAAGCAATAATTGATTTTTTAAGAGAATTTGGTGCAGACATCGATGTATGTGGAGATGCAGTGACTGTTAAAAAATCAGAACTGAAAGGAATAAATGCAGATGTTGGCGGTTGTCCAGATTTGTTTCCCATTCTAGCAGTCCTCGGAACGCAAGCTGAAGGAGAGACTGTGCTGTATAACGCTGCCCACTTAAAACATAAAGAAAGTGACAGGATAGCGTCAGTGGTTGCATTCCTAAAAAATATGGGTGCTAATATAGAAGAAAGAGATGATGGCTGCATAATAAAAGGTAAAAACAGCCTAACTGGATGTGTAGTAAATCCAAATGGAGACCATCGCATACTAATGGCAGCAGTTGTAGCTGCCACAGTAGCAAGCGGAAAAACAATAATAACAGACGGCGGCTGCTACGATGTATCATATCCTGCATTTATTAGAGATTTTAAGAGCTTAGGAGTAGATCTGGAGGAAGTCGAGTGAATACGATCGGGACCAGATTCCAAGTTACTCTTTTCGGCGCAAGCCATGACACATGCATTGGCTGTGTGATCGATGGCATTCCTGCAGGAATTGAGATAGATCTGGAGTATATTCAAAAAGAAGTTGATAGCAGGAAACCTGTAGCACTTATCGGCACTCCAAGAAAAGAAGAGGATAAAGTAGAGATAGTTGCCGGATTGAAAAATGATATTACAACAGGAACTCCACTAGTAATTCAGATAAAAAATTCCAATACAGATTCTTCAAAATATGAGAAATTCAAAGTTGTGCCCAGGCCAGGACACGCAGACTTCCCCGCATTTGAAAAATATGGGCCAGCTCATGACATAAGAGGTGGCGGCCAGTTCTCAGGGAGAATGACTGCACCGCTGACTGCAGCCGGTGCAGTAGCAAAAGAAATGCTACTAGGCATAGACGTTAAGATAGCAGCTTACACGCAGAGCATCGGGTCCATACATGATGTTTCAGAACACTCATTTAAAGAGATTAAACGAGAAACAAAAGAGAATCCCGTTCATGCTGCTGATTCAGAAATTGCACTGGATATGCTTAATGAAATTCTAATTGCCAAAGAAGATGGAGACAGCGTAGGAGGGACAATTCGCTGTTTAACTGAAGGCTTGCCAATTGGAGTGGGAGAACCATTCTTTGATACATTGGATGGGGAAATTGCAAAAATGATGTTTGCGATTCCTGGTGTAAAAGGGATAGAGTTTGGAGCAGGATTCAGAGCTGCAGAGATGAAGGGATCAATACATAATGATCCATATGTAATCGTAGATGAGTATCAAATTAAAACAGATACCAATAATGCTGGTGGCGTATTAGGTGGTCTTTCAAATGGTATGCCATTAGACTTCAGGGTTGCGTTTAAGCCGACTGCATCTATATTCAAAGAACAGAAAAGTGTTAATCTCGGGAAAATGGAAGAAGAAACGCTTCTTATTGAAGGCAGGCATGATCCTTGCATCGTTCCAAGGGCAGTTACACCGATAGAAGCTACAACGGCAATAGTACTGACAGATTTATGTTTAAGGGGAGATTTTATTGCGTGAAGATATAGATGATATTAGAAAGCGCATAGAGAAGATCGATAATGAAATACTGCGCATGATGGCTAATAGAACAGCAGCTGCCGTTGAAATGGGTAAAAGAAAAGCTTCAGATTCTCTACCTTTACGTGCTCCAGATGTAGAAGAAAAAGTCATTGGGAGATATGTCAACAAAGCTAAAGAATTTGGAATGTCGGAGAATTCAGCAGCCACTATAGCTAGACTGCTGATTCATGAATCAATAGAACAACAAGGACTCATTCCCCGTCCAGCAAAATCAAAAAGAATGCTGATTATAGGAGGAAATGGGAAAATGGGGCAATGGTTGTGTAAGTTTTTTGCCTCACGCGGACATAAAATAAAGATATATGATACAACAGAAAATACAAAATATCCTTGTGAAAAAGATTTGAAACAAGGAGTTTTGGAAGCAGAAGTTGTAATAATAACTGTACCGATTTCAATTACAGCAAAGATGTTGGAAGAAGTATTATCGTACTCTCCATCTGCATTGATATTTGATGTTTCATCCGTTAAAACTCCTTCAGCTGCAATTTTGAAAAAGGGTGCTAAAACTGCAGAAGTCTGTTCCGTGCATCCCATGTTTGGACCAGAAACTAACTCAATCATAGATGAAAATGTTGTCATATGCAACTGCGGATCATACAGCGCAGTTGACAAAGCTGAAGAGTTGTTTGACGGTGCCAATATCACAAAGACAGAGTTAGATGAACACGATAAGCTAATGGCATACGTTTTAGGACTAAGTCACGCTACCAATATCGCATTCTTTGAGACTTTGAATAGAAGCGGTAAGAGTTATTCAGAATTGTCAAGAGTGGCATCTACAACATTCAAAGATCAAGTGGAGACATCTCACAATGTTGTATCTGATAATGCACAATTATACTACGAAATTCAAAATCTCAACCCCTATGAACAAGAAGTTCTTAGTACTCTTGTAGATTCAGTGAATACAATAAAAGATGCCGCAAACAAATGCAATAAAGAAGCCTTCACCAAAATGATGAATGAAGGAAAAGAATACTTTGGAGGCAATTAAATGTCAAAAATAAATGTAGCAGTTCTGGGAGCTACTGGGATGATCGGGCAGCGATTTATACAGCTGCTAGAAGACCACCCTTGGTTCGAAATCGGAGGATTATATGCATCTGAACGCTCAGAAGGTAAAAAGCTCAAAGACGTACTCAAAGTCAGAGATCACAGCTTTAATGACGAAACACTGGAGATGACCATTGAGCGTCTTGAAACTAAAAAGATCTCAAGTTTGAACAGAATTGCATTCTCTGGCCTTCCTTCAGACATCGCTGGTCCAATAGAGAGTGACTTGGCGGATGAAGGCGTAGCTGTTTTTTCAAATGCTGCTAACCACAGAATGAGAGATGATGTGCCGTTGCTTATTCCTGAATGCAACTCATCTCATCTAGATGCAGTTAAACAGCAGAAAACATACAGCAACGGAGGGTATATCGTCACAAATGCCAATTGTTCAACTACTGGCATTGCTGTACCTCTGAAAGCAATTGACGAGGCGTTTGGATTAAAAATGGTCAGTATATCTACATATCAAGCTGTTTCAGGTGCTGGATATCCAGGAGTTCCTTCTTTGGATATACTTTGTAATGTGGTGCCGTATATTAAAAACGAAGAAGAAAAAATGGAAATGGAACTGACAAAAATTTTAGGGAGCTATGACGGTTCAAAATTCATAGATGCTAAAATCAATGTGCTTTCAAACTGTGTGCGTGTACCAGTAATAGATGGGCATCTTGAATCACTGGTGTTTAACTTATCCAAAGATGCCGATGTAAGTAAGCTGGCAGAGGTAATGCATTCTTTTACGGCAGAACCGCAGAAACTAAAACTACCATCTGCACCAATTATACCGATCATTGTACGCGATGAGCCAGACCGCCCACAGCCTGCATGCGATGCTTTTGCCGGATCACCAGCAAGAGCACGTGGAATGGCATGCACAGTCGGTAGAATTCGTGAAAAAGACAATTATTTCAAGATGTTCGTACTATCACATAACACTTTACGTGGCGGAGCAGGCGGATCTGTGCTTAATGCTGAATTGGCTGTAGCAAGAAATTTGATATGAGGCTAATATAATGAAGAGGACATACGAAGAAATAAACGCCAAAATAAAAAATGGCGACGCAGTAGTCATGACGGCTGAAGAGGCCATCGCACTCGCTGAAAGCAAAGGTGTTGAAAAAGCAGCAGCGGAAGTGGATGTCGTGACCACCGGCACTTTCGGGGCCATGTGCTCATCTGGAGCATTTGTAAATTTTGGACACTCAGAACCGCCGATTCGTATGTCTAACGTTACGTTGAACGGAGTTCCAGTATGTGCAGGTTTGGCTGCGGTTGATGCCTACATAGGTGCTACTGATGAACGTCCAGATTCTGAACCTAAGTATGGTGGAGCCCATGTGATAGAATCCCTTGTCAAGGGAGAAGCTGTACATCTTAAAGCCACAGCCTCAGGAACAGACTGCTATCCAAGACAAGAAATAGATACGTACATATCTTTAAAAACTCTGAATCAAGCATATTTATACAATCCAAGAAATATGTATCAAAATTATGCTGTGGCTACAAATTCTTCTGAAAGGACTTTGTTTACATACATGGGTAAGCTGCTTCCAGAGTATGGAAACATGACATACAGCAGTGCTGGCCAACTTTCACCATTGCTTAAAGATCCAACTCTACGCACTATTGGAATAGGCACAAGAATATTCTTAGGTGGCGGTGTAGGATACGTGGCATGGGAAGGTACACAATATAAAACAAACGTACCAGTAAGAAATGGTGTGCCGTCAGCGTCTGCACGCACACTAGCAGTAATTGGAGATCTAAAAGGAATGAGCAGCGAATTTCTGAGAGGCTTGAGCATTCATGGATATGGTGTTTCTCTCGGAGTAGGAATTGGTGTTCCGATACCAATCTTAGATGAAGATTTGATGAAAACTGCAGTCACCACTGATAACGATATATATGCACCTGTGCTGGATTATTCAACACCTTCCAGGGATAGACGTCCAATAGGTGAAGTAAGCTATGCAGAACTTAAGAGTGGTAATGTAGAGATTCTTGGAAAAAGCATTAAAACTTCATCCTTGTCTTCTTATAACAAGGCTCGTGTAATTGCAGATAAGCTGAAAAATATGATAACAAATGGTGAATTTTTGCTCACGCAACCTGTTGAGAAACTTCCCGAGGAGCGCAAGCAAAAACCATTGAATATCTGTTCAAAAGACGAGGTGGCTCAATGATGGTCAAAAAGAAAGTTAAATTGAGATTCGTACCAGAACAAGCCAATGAGCCAATAACATATGTCCTTGTAAAAGATTACAATTTGAGATTTAATATTCTCCAGGCTAAAATAATAGATGGCGGTGGAAAACTTCTATTGGAAATAGAAGGAGAAGAGAAATGCGTTGATGCTGGTCTAAAATATCTTCGCGACTGTGGCGTCTCAGTTAAAGAAGTATGTGACTTTGTATCCAAGGATGAAACCAAATGCACAAACTGCGGACTGTGCGTTTCAATATGTCCTGCAGAAGCAATAGACATGGACAGGGATACTTGGGTTGTTAAATTCAACACTGAAAAATGCATAGGTTGCTTCATGTGTGTTGAGGCTTGCCCGCTAAATGCAATGATTTTGAAAATATGATCGTCCGCAGACATTTTGAAGTGGAAGAAACGGCCGTCACCATCATATGTGATGAAGAATACGTCTCATCCATTCAAAATTCCATTTTTGATTCTAGAGAGATCGTTAAAAAATGTATCAGAGACTTTCCTGAGTTTCAATGGTCATTGGAACCATTGGACATCAGCGGTGAGGATCTAATAGAAAAAATGTGCCTGGCTGCAAAACAGGCTGGGGTTGGACCCATGGCCGCTGTGGCCGGTGCAATTGCCGAAAAAGCTGTCCAAATGGCTGTATATGAGGGATCGACTCACTGCATAGTTGAAAACGGCGGAGACATTGCATTGATTTTAGAAAAACCAGTGAATATAGGAATATTTGCACCTGCCCTCGAGAGTGTTGGGTTGCAAATAGATCCAGTAGATCACATTCTTGGCATATGCACATCATCTGCAAGCGTGGGGCCATCGATATCATTTGGAAAATCAGATGCATCATTAGTCATATCCCAAAATGTGTGTCTTGCTGATGCATGTGCTACAAAATTAGGAAATCTGGTGACATCAGATGACGATGATGTCATAAAAAAAGCAATGGATTTTGTATGCAACATTAACGGAATAGATGGAGTGCTTGTATCAATAAATTCAAAAATCGCTATGAAGGGATCTCTTCCACAATTATGCAAAGTTCATTTCGATGATTCTTCAATAACTAAAATTGAATTTTAGTAAAAATTATTAACATATGTGTATATACTCACCGGATGTCCAAGTCTGCAAAAAGTCTAATTGCGATAGCTATTATTTTAGTGCTGGCATGCATATTATTATATCCATCTCTGTCAGATGAATTATCCAGTGAAGAAAAGCCCGACGGATATACAGTCACATTTATGAACGATAATATTGAGTATGCTACAGTAAATGTGGATGCCACTAGCCCAGTTATCGGAAAAAACATGCCTGATGCACCACCTGTTGAAGGGAATAGGATTTTTGTGGGCTGGAATACAAAAACTGATGGATCTGGCAGCAATATAACATTAGATACGCAGATTGACAGGGACATTATAGTTTACGCAATTTGGACTGTTAAAGGAGAGTCTACAGACACAGGATTTATTTCTACATCAGATCAATCATTCAAAATAGATGATAAAACTGTGGAGATTGTGTTAGGAAACTTAGATCCTATTCCAAGATTAGATGAAGTTACTGTGGTAATATATGATCCAGAAACTGGAAAGAGATGTAGTGGGTCGTTCAGCGGATCTGAGTATACGTTATCATTCGATAATGTAAACGTAAGTTTTCAAGACATCGATAAAGATGGATTGATGGACTCCAATGAAAAACTAATTTTCAAAGCAGATGACGGTTTAGCAACAGGAATCTGGAATGTTGAGTTAAACTATAACAATTACCAAGCAGGAAATAATCAATTCCATTTCCACATATTTGAAAATGGCATAGAGAGCTATACTGAAAATGTAAGAGTTAACTTCTTGGATGTGGGACAGGCTGATTCAGCACTAATATTCACATCAGATAACAAAACAATTCTGATTGATGCTGGAGTACCCCTATATAAAAAAACCCAGTATGTTCCAATACTTCTTGACCAATTAGAAAAACTCAATGTAGAAAAGATAGATGCAATGATACTGACACATCCGGATTATGACCATATTGCAGGTGCAGAAGCCGTGCTGGAAACATATGATGTTTTAAATGTATATATGTGTAAGACAGTGGGTGAGAGTACTACTTATACTAAATTATTAAATGCAATAGATAAAGAAGGCTGTGAAAAACATATCGGCGATTTTTCATCTGGGGATTATCTGAATCTTAGTACCACTGAAAACTTCAGAGTTCTGTCCGTAGACAGTAAGAATGATGCTAATTCTGCAAGTATCGTTATACGAATGAGCTGCGAATCGAGTTCATTCTTGTTTACTGGCGATGCTCCAAAGAAAGTTGAAAAAGAGATGCTGCAAAACTACTCTGAAGAACTTGATGTTGATGTACTTAAAGTCGGTCACCACGGTTCTAGTACTTCAAGTTCAGAAGAATTTTTACAGGTTGTTACTCCGCACATATCTGTAATTTCATGTGGCAAAGATAACAGATACGGACATCCCCATGAAGAAACTTTAGAGAGGTTGGAGATTTATTCAGATGTGATTATTAGAACAGATTTCACCGGAGCGTATAATTGCATATCATCTGGAAAGATTATCGATTAAGAATGTCTGAAAAACGGGGATCGTGGACTCATCCCCTAATTCCTGACACGGCATGACCAGTTGGGCAAGATTCTTAATATATGGGCGCAATGATTGCCCCACGGATATACTGGTGAATCAGATGCCCATCAAACTGGCTGTACCAAATAAAGGACGATTAAATGAGCGCTCACTGGAGATGCTGAAGCGTGCTGGATTAGAAATAGAAAACGGTGGAGACAGACTCCTATTTGCATCTGTCAAAAACGGAAATTTTTCCGTTCTATTTCTGAGGGCTCAAGATATTGTAAGGTTTGTACAAACCGGTGCAGTCGATGCAGGCATTACCGGTTGGGATCTTGTCTTAGAAAATGGCAATGATGTCGAATTAGTAAGAGAAATGGGTTTTGGAAAATGCAGACTTTCCGTAGCCGTACCAGAATCATCAGGAATCAAAACCATTGAAGATATTCCCAATGGTTCCAGAGTGGCAACTTCATTTCCCAACATGACGAAGCAGTTCTTCGAAAAAATAGGAAAAAAAGTAGAAATTGCAGTCATCTCCGGAGCTGCAGAAGTTATGCCGCGCATGGGTGTGGCTGATTTTATTACAGACCTAGTGTCGAGTGGAAGCACTTTAAAAAGCAATAATCTCAGAGAAATAGCGGTCATTTCAGACTCTCAAGCTGTCCTGATAGCATCTAAAAGATTAGATTCAGAGAAAATGAGAGAATTGGAAGAGCTTGCCAACGCCCTTGAAAGCGTAGAGATTGCTGAACATAATAAATATCTGATGGCAGACGTACCAGTGGCTGCATTAAAGGAGATAAGATCGTTTCTGCCGGGAATTGATGGCCCGACTGTTATGAATATTGCAGGAAGAGATGATGTTGTGGCAATTCATGTTGTTGTTGATAAATCACAGATATATAATACAGTAAATAAACTCAAGAAGCTAGGGGCGTCCGGCATTTTGATTGTACCGATTGACAGGATGGTGCCGTGATGGAAGAGTGTCTCCGAAGCACGGTGAGAGATTTAGAATTATATTATAATCCAAAAATAAAAGCTATCCGGATGGATACATCGGTAAATGTAGTCGGCCCTAACCCAGCGGTAAAAAAAGTACTTGAAAACTGTATGGACATGGAAGTTAATCAATATCCATCACCCTATTCAGACGATTTACGCAAAGCTCTAGCTGAAAAATATGATCTGGATGAAGATAATTTTGTGGTCGGAAACGGATCTGATGAGCTTTTAGACGTTTCATTTAAATCATTTTTAGAATCCGGAGATGTAGTTGTTGCACCTCACCCGTCTTACGTACTGCATAGCTTCTTTGTAAAAATAAATGGAGGGAAGTTTGAGACTGTCGATTTGCTTCCTAGTTTCCAACTAGATGTGGATCGGATGCTGGAAAAAAAGAGCAAGATGATGATCTTATGCACTCCAAATAATCCAACATCAAACTGCTTCAAAGAGGATGATGTGAAACGGTTGATTGAAGAGTATGAAGGGCCGATCATCGTAGATGAAGCTTATGCAGAGTACTCTTCAGAAGGGTTTATTCGACATGTAAATGAGTTTGACAATCTAATAGTAACAAGAACATTTTCAAAAGCATACGGGCTTGCTGGCATGAGGGTTGGATACTTGGCTGCCAACAAGAAGCTGGCAACTATGATGCAGAAGGTAAAAATTCCATATTCCCTAAACAAGATAAGCGAAGCTGTAGCCATCGCTGCTCTTAAAAATACTGAATACCTTGAAAAAGGGCAGAAAATTGTAAACGAGCAACGTGAGAAGCTGTCGAAAGGATTGCATGAGCTTGGATTTGAAGTGTTTCCTTCAGAAGGTAATTTCATTATGTTCAGGGTTAACGTACCGTCTGATGAGTTTGTCTTAAGGCTAGCTGAAAAAGGCATATTGATCCGTGACTTTGGAAAACGCAGAATGCTTGAAAATTGCGTACGAACCACGATCGGAACAGAAGAGCTCAATGAGTTGCTCCTGAAAAAAATAAAAGAGGTGAATGAGGAGTGGTAGAGATTCGGCGTTCGGTGAAATATCCTGAATCCAATGATTCGTATAGGATCGGCCAGAGGCCAAAAGTAAAAGTTTCCATTGTCGATTATGGTGTAGGAAATCTTCATTCAATAAGAAAAGCGCTTGAACTGGCTGGTGCAAGGCCAGTCATAGAATCAAACGTAAGAAATCTCTTGGATTCCGAAGTAATGATCTTTCCTGGTGTTGGGGCATTCGATCCTGCTGCAGAGAAGTTAGAACCATATAAGGAGATTATATTAGATAGGTTAAATGCAGGCACACCCTGTTTAGGAATCTGTATAGGGACTCACATACTTTTCGAAAAAAGTGAAGAAGGTTCCATACCGGGACTGGGATTTATGAAAGGCAAAGTGGAAAAACTTCACAGTGAAAAAGTCCCACACATTGGATGGAATGAAGTAACTACCGATGATAAATATTTCAGCGGCGTAGAATCACCTTACTTCTATTTCGCACATTCATATAAAGCAAATCCAGAAGAAGATATTGTTAAAGGAACTACTGAATATTATGAAACATTTCCCTCAATAATGAGAAAGAAAAACACTGTAGCAGTTCAATTCCATCCAGAAAAAAGTGGAGCCTCCGGTGCAATATTTCTCAAGAACTTCGTAAAATTCATTGAGGAAAAGTTATGATAGTGATCCCAGCAGTTGATATTCTTGGTGGAAGGGCCGTTCAATTAGTAGGAGGAAAGCCAGGAACTGAAAAGATCAGTTTGCCTGACCCTTGGGATGTCGCGAAGACTTGGGAAAATAAAGGGGCTGAACGTCTGCATGTTGTGGATTTAGATGCCGCTATGGGTAAAGGAGATAATCTAGCTGCAATTTCATCAATAGTTAGCAATACAAACATACCTGTAGAAGTTGGAGGAGGCATAAGAACAACAGAAAAGGCGGAGTCGCTGCTTGATCTGGGTGTCGATGTTGTGGTCGGAACCCGCGCCGTCATGGATCGTAAATGGTTAGACGATTTAGTAAGTTCCTATCCAGACCGCGTCATTCTGGCATTAGATGTCAAAGAAGGAAAAATACAAGTAAAAGGATGGAAAGAGTCCTCCTCAGAAACATTAGAAAATATGCTTAAAAACACATCAGATATGCAATTAAAAGGTGTACTTCATACCAACGTTGATGTCGAAGGACAGAATATGGGAATAAATATAGAAGAGACAAAAAGTTTTAGATCGATGTGTCCGCACCCCATAATAGAATCTGGTGGAATCTCAAGCAAGTCAGATCTAGAATTGTTAGAGAAAATCGGCATTGAATATGCAGTGATTGGGATGGCAATATACACAGGAGCCATAAAACCAGAAGAAATATGGAGGAAATAAAATGAGGTCGACGCATTTAAAAAGAAAAACTAAAGAAACTGATATTTCTGTAACACTTAATCTAGATGGCACAGGCCTGTCTACAGTATGCATAGAAGATCAGTTTCTCAAACATATGCTTGAAACGTTCAGCAAATACAGTTCGTTTGACCTGAATATAACTGCAACTGGAGATAATATGCACCATCTGATTGAAGATGTTGCTATAACACTTGGTGATGCTTTTAAATCAGCACTCGGAGAGACTCCAGTAGAAAGAGTTTCATTTTTCATACTGCCAATGGACGATGCCCTTGTGATGGCATCGGTAGATCTAGTGGACAGACCTTGGTGTGATGCTGACTGTCCAGATGACTTATATCTACATTTCTTCCGTTCGTTTGCTATGTCTTCTGGAATGACACTTCACATTATGGTTTACCGCGGTTTTGATGATCACCACATTATTGAAGCTTCATTCAAAGCACTGGGTAAAGCCCTGAAAAGTGCAGTAGTTGTCAGAAAAGACATATTAAGTACTAAAAATAAAGTAATTATGGAGAGTGATTAATTGCTTACTAAGAGGATAATACCCTGCCTTGATGTTACAGATGGGAAGGTTGTAAAAGGAGTTAAATTCCAAAATCTTAAAGGCATAGGATATCCACCAGATCTTGCTCATATATATGAACAGCAAGGTGCTGATGAGATTACATTTTTAGATATTACCGCCTCATCTGATGCAAGAGAAACACTTCTGAACATTGTGGAAAAAACTGCTGAAAAGATTTTTGTTCCTTTGACTGTAGGTGGAGGAATCAGATCTAAAGAGGATATGCGCTCTGCTCTTAAAGCAGGTGCAGATAAAGTATCGATAAATACAGCAGCTGTACAAAATCCAAGCATTATATCAGAATGTGCAGAGGAGTTTGGAAGCCAATGTGTAGTGGTTGCTATCGATGCTAAAAAAGATGAGGATTCGTGGAGTGTCTATACACACGGTGGCCGAAACAAGATCGAAATGGATGTAGTAGACTGGGCACAGAAAGTTGAAGATCTGGGTGCCGGAGAGATCCTATTGACCAGCATGGATGCTGATGGGACCACAGATGGATATGATTTAAAACTGACAGAAAAAGTCGCAGATCAGGTGAATATTCCAGTCATAGCATCAGGTGGCTGTGGTACTTTAGAGCATATTTATGAAGTTTTTTCACAGACTAACGCGTCTGCAGCACTGGCGGCTTCGATATTTCATTACGGAACATATACTGTAAGTGATGTGAAGACTTATCTCCGTGACAGAGGAGTGCTTGTAAGATGAAATTAAACTTTGATTCCAATGGTTTAATACCAGTAGTTGTTCAAGATTACTTAACTAATGAAGTTTTGATGGTAGCTTGGGCAAACGAAGAAGCTTATGAAAAAATGCTTACTACTGGAAAAACACACTTTTGGTCAAGATCCCGACAAAAATTGTGGATGAAAGGAGAAACATCAGGGCACATTCAGGACATAGTATCTATACAAACAGACTGCGACGCAGATACTTTACTTGTAAAAGTAAAACAGACTGGTAATGCATGTCATCTTGATAAACCATCATGCTTTGATGAAGTATTATATGGAAGCACGGAAAAAACAGCGGCTATAATTCCTGAGCTTGTTAGGATAATTCATGATAGGAAAGAAAATCCCAAAGAAGGCAGCTATACTAATGCACTCCTCAATGATGAAGATAAAGTTCTCAAAAAAGTTATAGAAGAAGCAGGAGAAGTGGCAATAGCTGGAAAAGGCAAAGATAGAGATGCACAGATTTGGGAAGCTGCTGATTTAATTTATCACCAGCTTGTGATGTATGAATATCTAGGTCTTCCAATGGATGAAGTATTTGGAAAATTAACTCGCCGGCATGGGGGATCTAAAGAATGAGAATAGATCTCCATATGCATACGTTTCTCAGTGATGGGGAACTTTTACCAATAGAGCTGGCAAGAAGGGCAGCGGTAATGAATCATGAAGTAATTGCATTCACAGATCATGCTTCACTAAGTAACTTGGAAGATATCATCTTAAAATGCACTAAGGATGCAATTCTTGCTGAAGAGTATGGATTGAAAGTTCTTCCTGGGGTGGAAATTACACACGTTCCGCCATCTAAAATTGCAGAAGTTTCTGAAAAAGCCAAGAAACTAGGGGCTAAAATAGTGGTAATTCATGGAGAGACTATCTCTGAGCCAGTAGCACCAGGAACAAATCATGCTTCAGTCATGTGCGAATATGTGGATATTTTAGCACATCCAGGATTTATAACTGAGACTGATGCTAAATTAGCTGCGGATAACGGCGTTATTTTAGAAATTACATCTAGGCCGTCACACGCATTGACGAATGGGCATGTTGCTGCCACAGCAAAAAAATGCGGTGCTGAGATGGTTGTTAACACGGATACGCATTCTCCCAAAGACATAATCACAGAAGAAAGAGCGATGCAAATTGCAATGGGAGCTGGCCTTACAAGTTCAGACGCAGAAAAATGCGTTTATGATATTCCTAAAAGCTTGGTAAGGAAATTAATATGAAGTTTCGAATTGCTTTTCAAGGAATTAAGGGAGCATATAGTGAAGATGCTTGTAGCAAGATATTCGGCAAATCTGAAACTATACCTTGCCATGACTTTTATGAGTTATTTTTAAAAGTAGCTTGTGGAGATGCCACTCATGGGGTAGTACCTGTAGAGAACTCACTTCATGGGAGCGTCACTCAAGTAAATGACCTACTGTTGGAAAATGACCTAACTGTCACAAAAGAAACCGTTATCCAGATTAAACATTGTCTGATAGTGCATCCAGAATCAGATATATCTAAGATAAAAAGAGTATATTCTCACCCACAAGCACTGGGACAATGCAGTAGATATCTTAATGAGATGTCATGGGAGATAATGTCTGCGTATGATACAGCAGGTTCGGTAAAGATGATTGCAGACAGCGGTAATGAGGATGAAGCTGCAATAGCATCAAAGCGTGCAGCAGAAGAATATGGTATGAAAGTTGTCGCAGAAAATATACAAAATGAGCCTCAGAATTACACTAGATTTTTTGTTATAGAAAAAAATCCTGAAAACATAGATGGAAATCGTCTTTCTATAGCGTTTGCGGTGAGAGATGCCCCAGGTGCATTGTATGGAGCACTAGAATCCTTTGCGAAAAATGATGTTAATCTTACCAGATTAGAATCAAGACCAAGAAAAAATCATCCCTGGGAATATGTATTTTATGCAGATATGGATTGGAGTGAAAATGCATCAAAAGCAACAGCAGAATTGAGTAAAAAAGCTGCATTTGTAAAAATAATTGGAAGATATTCACGAATAACAGATGAAATATAACCAAAATCTTTATTCTACATATTTAATCACCTTTCAATGGCAAGACGTAGACGCGGTAGCCCAATTGAAGAAGAGAAGCCAATTTATACTGAAAAAATACCCTTGAGCCTCATGCCAAGAAAATGGATGAGAGGTAAAAAATGGAGTAGACTTGAAAATCTAGGAAGATTTGTTGGCATATTTCTCATATTTATGGCAGTCTTGACTGCAGCCTACGATCTGGAAATAATCTATTCTGCCATATTTCTAATTGGAGCAGTACTTGTATTTTATATAACTGAAGTATTGAGCCCAGATGCTCAAAGGGTGATCAGGCCCATTAGAGTATATAAAAACGGAGTTTTAGTATACACAACCAGCTTTGAAAAAGCATTAGGAAAAAGGTCATTTTTGACATCAGATGATGTTAAGGGAATTAAAGTGAGGAGAATGAATCTTCAAACTGAAGAAGGTATACAAAATCTTCCTACTCACCTAACTTTCGTACTCAACAACAATATGAAAATTAAAATGGGCAGAAGAAATTGTACAGAACTTCAAACAATAATTGGTATGTTGGATGATCTTGGCATCAAAGAAATTGGACTGTGAGATCTGTACAAACAATAATCACACAGCAGAGATGATAAAAGCTGTCTAAATGAGATTGTCAATGTTGTGCTTGAATTAGTCATATCTAACTTCAAATTTCATAATGAATTGTCTCAAATCTACCATGATCCAATAACTAAAATATATTAACAATGTATCTTAACAACATGCAGCCAAAAATCGGCATTGTTGGGGGTACGGGTGTATACCCAGATAAATTAGAGATAACAAATGAGATTGATGTTCATACTCCATATGGTCCTCCATCTAGCTCAATAGCCATAGGAATAATAAATGAGATAGAAGTAGCATTTCTTCCCCGCCATGGTAAAAACCATACAATTCCACCACATATGATCAACTATAGAGCTAACATATCTGCACTAAAACAAATTGGAATTGAAAGAATAATCTCACCCTGCGCGGTAGGATCTCTTAAAGAAGAGTACAAACCAGGTGATATGGTCATAGTGGACCAATTTATTGACTTCACGAAATCAAGAAAATATACATTTTTTGATGGCCCCAAAACTGAGCATATTGCAATACCTGATCCGTTCTGTCCAGAATTAAATGAAATTGCAAAAGAAGAGTGTAAAAAGCTAAGTATAAATTCACATGACAAAGGGACCTGTGTATGTATTGAAGGACCGAGGTTCTCAACTCGTGCAGAATCAAAGATGTTTAGACAATTTGCTGATATAATTAGTATGACCTTAGTTCCAGAATGCCAATTAGCAAGAGAGATGAATATGTGCTATATGTCTCTGGCAACAATTACGGATTATGATGCATGGTCTGAAGAAACTGTTGATGCCATGACAGTATCAAAAGTCATGGAAGAAAATTCAGAAAAGATTAAGAATCTATTAGGGGCAATTATACCAAAAATACCAGTTGAAAAAGAAAAATGCAACTGTTCCAATACCTTGGAACTATCAGCATTATAATATTTTTACATAATGGGGGGCATGTAATCTAAGCCCTCCATTATCTTTGTAATAAATCAGGCTGATTAACATCATCCTCTTTTGAAAAAGCCTACGCCTTAGAAAAAACATTAAAAGTAGAACTAAAATAACAAAATAAACCAAAAAAATCCCAATTAAGGGATGGAAGAAGATCATACGCAATTCGATTGACTGTCAAGTCGACACGTTCGCGACGAAGCAAACGTTAGTAACTGCGGGCTGAATATCTCGGCGAACCTTGATACTTACACCCCAGTCCTATCAAACTCATCATTTATGAGCGTTCTAAGATGCCTCTTTTCCGGGGGAGTTTCGAGCTTAGATGCTTTCAGCTCTTATCCCTTACAGCGTGGCTGCTCAGCAGTGCCTTGCCAGACAACTGATGAACTAGAGGCTACGAATCCCCGTTCCTCTCGTACTAAAGGATCCTTCCCGTCAGGCATCAATACACTTCCACCAAAAAGCAACAAACCTGTCTCACGACGGTCTGAACCCAGCTCACGATCCCTTTTAATGGGCGAACAACCCCACCCTTGGTAGATGCTGCACCACCAGGATAGGGAGAGCCGACAGCGAAGTAGCAAACCGCTAGGTCGATATGAACTCTTGCTAGCGACGACTCAGTTATCCCCAGGGTAACTTTTCTGTTATCACTCGCCCCCATTCAGAAGGCTGAGTGGTTCGCTAAGCCCTACTTTCGTATCGCCGATTGTTATTGTCCCAACCGACGTCAAGCCAGCTTTTACCTTTGCATTCAACGGCAGATTTCTGACCTGCCTGAGCTGACCATTGGGCGCGCTTGTTATCTTTTTGAGCGCGTGGCGCCCCACCCAAACTGCCCACCTATAGCTGTCCTCTCAGAAAGAGTAAGTGGTACGAGTCCTAAAGGGCAGTGTTTCATTGATGTCTCGGAACTTGTCTAGCGGCAAGCCCTGATAACGACTCCTGCCTACGCTACACATTAGGGCTCGTATCACAACAACAGGTTGTAGTAAAGCTCCATGGGGTCTTCGCTTTCAGGTGGAAGATACCGGATTGTGCGCCGGTACTATCAGTTTCACCGGCTTCGAAGCGGGGACAGTAGAGCTCTCGTTGGGCCTTCATGCAAGTCGCCAATTAAGCGACAAGGTATTACGCTACCTTAAGAGGGTCATAGTTACCCCCGCCGTTTAACGGTCCTTCGCTCAGTTGAACCCGAGTTTCAGATACCGTCACTGGGCAGGCTTCAGCCACAATACACATCCTTTCGAACTAGCTGTGACCTATGTTTTTGTTAAACAGTCGGAGCTCCCTTGTTACTGAGACCAGCCATCTTCATGGCTGGCACCCCTTCTACCAAAGGTACGGGGCTATTTTGCCGAATTCCCTCGCTACGATTACGCCGACACGCCTTAGGCTTCTCACCTAGGGGCACCTGTGTCAGTTCTTGGTACGAACATAACAGACTAAACTAATACAATTTTCATTGACACCTGGAATCAGCTGAAGCGAGCCTTCGCTCGCCTACTCGCGCATTCACCTAATTCTCACCATTACGGTACTCCAAAGGCTTCGACGCTTGAACAGGTTGACACCCCTGCTCAGCTTATCCGGATGTGTTTCATATTAGGCGATGACTATTATGGCACAGGAATATTAACCTGTTTCCCTTTCGGCAACTTCGATTAAGAGTTGTCTTAGGATCGGCTAACCCTCAGCTGACGAACATTGCTGAGGAACCCTGGCCCCTGCGGCGGAATGGATTCTCACCATTCTTTGCTGCTACTCCTACCAGCATCCATATACGAGCACGGTCCACTTGACCTCACGGCCAAACTTCCACCCATGCACGTCACCTCTCTACCAGATCACCTTGCGGTGCTCTGAGGTATCGGTAACCGGCTTTAGACCCGTCTCTCTTCCCGGCCCATAATCTCGACCGGTGAGCTGTTACGCTTTCTTTAAAGGATGGCTGCTTCTAAGCCCACCTCCCGGTTGTTTTAGACTACGGACTCGGTTTCATGTTTCACTTAGCCGGTATTTAGGGACCTTAACCTCAGGCTGGATTCATTTCCTTATGGACCCCAAGCTTACCCCAGAGGCCCTCAATCCCAGCGTCTTCGGCGATCGCAGGTTCGGAGTTTAACAAGAGACCGACCGATTTCTCGGCCTAAATCCCTAATTGGTCGCTCTACCCCACAATCTACCTCGGCTGAGGTCTTGCTGCGACAAGTTTCGAGAGGAACCAGCTATTTCCAGTTTAGATTGGCCTTTCACCCCTATACGCAGGTCATCAGAAAGATTTGCACATCATTACCTGTTCGGACCTCCACCCCCCTTTCGAAGGGCTTCATCCTGCCCACGCATAGATCAACTGGCTTCGGGTATCCCACCAGTGACTCCAGGCGAGCACACCTCGCACCTCACCCGAAGGTTGCGTGCTTGTTGGTTTCCCTTTGATTCCAATATTCAATATTTTAATCTCGCCACTGATCAGAACTCGCTGGCCCGTTATTCAAAACGGATGATGCAACGCTGCTCCACCATAAAGGTTTCTTAGCTTCCACGCCACATCAGTTTATAGTTATATAGTTTCAGGCTCTTTTAACCTCCCGTCAAGGGTGCTTTTCAGTTTTCACTCACGCTACTACTGCGCTATCGGTCTCAAGACGTATTTAGAGTTAGAGATGAATGTTCCCTAGCTTCACGCGCGATATCCAACGCACGTTACTCCGGATCACCAAAACTCATCTTTCCAACTTACTCCTAAAGGGCTATCACCCACTATGGCGCGTCTTTCCAGACGACTTCAGATTAGTTGGTTAAGACGTATCTGGGTCCACTACACCACAACTCCCTCATATTTCTACAAGGGATTCGGTTTGCTCTGTGCCGCGTTCGATCGCCTTTACTGACGGCATCTCGGTGATTTCTTTTCCTGCGGGTACTAAGATGTTTCAATCCCCCGCGTTCCCGTTCATTACTGAACATTCCGAAGAATAGGAAGTCCCATTCGGCGGTCACCGGATCATAGACTTCTTGCGTCTACCCGGCGCATATCGCTGCTTGACACGACCTTCATCGGCGCTTGAGCCGAGCCATTCCCTATATAACGTAGCATATGCCGCTACTTGTGTCGACTTAACACACGTCCGAATTGCATATGATCGAATTCACTGAACAATAACGTTATCTTCCAAACCATTATTGTTCTCCATCTCTTCCCCGGGAAATACATTTCTCGGGTGCACATTAAATGTTACGGTAATTGCGTCCGAATATTTCTATTCGACCGCAGCTCCCCTCCATATCTGAAGGAGTATATATAGCTTAGCATAGGAAACAATCCTACACCCCTGAAGTCTTACCGACTTACTCAGGTATCCCATGCTATACACAACTAGTATATAAATATTTCCAAGAAACACATCTTGGCTACATTAAAGTAGCACAAAACATGATGCACAGGAAGCTATACCATTAGATGATAAGAACATCTCAGTACTTAATGATGCTACATTTATGATTTATACTGCAAAAATATAGCATTTTGGGGCTTTCAATCGAAGTTTATATATGTAAGTGTACAATACAGGGAAATATAGGGCTGATAGATCAGCGGTAGATCGCATGATTTGCAATCATGAGGCCGCGGGTTCAAGTCCCGCTCAGTCCACCATTTTATAATTTTAAAAAGAATAGAGCTTGTGCTTCATTATGCTATAAAAAGCATAACCTAATCATACTGGAATATTGCTCTTACAATAGCCTTCTGAAAATAATTAAATCAACATTATTAGAAACCTATCATGATTGTGAGAGTTGCTGGATATCTTAAAATCATATCTGAAGCAGATGAAAGATCCATGCTCCACACATCCATCTAAAGATAACAAAATTAGATTGTTATTTTTCAGAAAGACAGGCTAATGCAGCCAAGATTAAAAGAAGATTAAATCGAATATGATGCTTACAGCATCTAAATCTGGTTATGCGAATATCGGAGCATAAAAACATCAAAGAGATTGATGTAACACAGATTGCACACTGAGAAGCCATATGAGATACGTATCTAATGGGTTAAAACATAAATGGAGTGTTTATTCCATCAATAATAATGATCGCATTAAAAAAAATTAAAAGGAGCTTAATCAGATTAAGCCCCATTTAGTCTATAATCATATTCTCCATCACGCAGTCTTTCCATTATTCGATCTGAAACTTTTGAAAGTTCATTCTCATAAAAATATCCAGAAGTGATGTTGCGTTCGCCCATTGATGACAGTAATGAAATTTTACATTTTGCAAGATCAAAATGCCTGGCTATATGGGAAGAACGTGTTTCTATTATCTGAACTCTATCGTATGAAACAATAGATGTCTCTCTATCCACTATCCCATTTACAAATGTAAATAGGTCTTTTCCCATGTCAAATTCTCGTATGGTGTAAGACTGATGAGCAGCCACAAATAATGAAGCTACAGTCAATACTGCCAATAGACCAAATATGTAGACGATCGAAGACGAACTGTTTAAGCCACCAATATCTAATATATATGGCATAGAGATGAATCCAACAGCTACAAGAATTAAGACTGCAACGATGGCTGCTAATGAGTATCCAAATAATATTGGATATTTGGCTACTGCTGGTTGTTTGATTGAATGGTGGTCATAAATGAATTCCGGTAAAAGTTCATTCATGACTCCAGGTATAAGAGCATCATTTGCAAGAAGACAGATTGTTGGTTGTTTACCATTTGAATCACTTAGCCCGACAACCTCCAACTCAATTGATGATTTTTTTAATAATCTAGCCAGAAATGGTTGTTTTATACAAACTGCATTTATCCTTGAAATTTTGAATGATGACCTATACGTCTGAAGCATCCCATGCTGGACATGTATTGAATCTCCATTGCGATACATTTTAAAATTGTAAAACTTTATTACGCCTCCTAAAGATGGGAGTATTTCTGTCAATATAAACAAAATCAGAGGAACCATTACTCCAGAACCTTGTAAGAATAAAGATATAATAGTCCATGCCAAAAATATCAATGCAAGAAGTGATTGTCCCGTAGGCATTCCAAAGATACTGTGGATTAATATGTCTTTGAATGTAAAGTTGATTAGTGGCTTGACGTCATCAGCAGCAACACATTCAGCATACGAATGGTCAAATAGTTTAGCTGAAAGTTCTGCTCTAACTTTTACAGCAAAATCCTCCTTGAATACCAATGTTGCTTCTGGTTCTAATGCATTAACACCAGAGTTTATGTTTATCTTAAGAGCAGAAGTTCCAAACAATCTATTCAAAATTTTACGCTCTATATTTACAGACGCTATTTTATTGTAAGGTATAGTTTTTTTTACCTTTGATACTAGATTTCTCTCTATCACCAATTCATCGTCTTCAAAATAGATCAATGTCTTTTTCCACCACAGATATGAAACTATCACGCTGATAATCGCCAATAAAAAAAGATATTTAGAATACGAAGTTGTTTCATAGAGCACAAAAAACAAGATTGCTAAAGTAAATAAAACCCCCAATAATTGCTCAATAATGATTGATGGGTGGTGTCTGATCCCTTCACTGCTGTTCAATTGAACTACCTCTGTTTTTGATCATGGATCGAATAAATTCATTTAGCATTTCAGCAATTTGTTCTGCATCCTGGCTATCTAAAAATTCCAGTTTGACTTTTCCACCTGCGGTTGTAACTTCTATATCTGCAAGGCCAAGTGCATTGTTTATAGGCCCTTTTGTTATCTCAACTTGATGAATTCTTTCAATTGGAACTAAAATACGTCTCAAGATGATTATTCCACGTCTGATGTCTATTTTTTCATTAGTGACTAAGTATCTGTAATGGCGATAATAAATGTGTGGCGCTATAATAATATAAATAATAGTGATAAATGTCAATGCAATCATCACATATTTTGCATAGTCTAGATATTCATTGTTGTATATACCCATTAGATAATAAATACCATAAAATATAATAATTAAAAATATGAAAGATATTGCATATCCTATGTACATTGAGGTTATTGATTTTCGATTAAGCATTTTGTAGTCATCGTTCATAATTTCACTCCAGGTATGCTCCTTCAGAAGCGTCTTGGACCAATGCCCTGTATTTTTTCAAAACTCCGGTGGGTTTACGGTCTAGAATCTTGATATGTTCCATACGTTCAGTCAATTCTTCATCGGGAATACATATAGTTAATTTTCTTTCAGGAATATTTATTTCAATAATGTCTCCATCTTTCACTGCGGCAATGGGGCCATTGTTAAAAGCTTCTGGGGATACGTGACCAATGCTACCACCACGCGTAGCACCAGAAAACCTGCCATCCGTAATGAGTGCAACAGAATCGCCAAGACCCATACCTGCAATTAAACTAGTGGGTGAAAGCATTTCTGGCATTCCCGGAGCACCTTTGGGACCTTCATAACGAATAACAACGACCGATCCCGAGATTACTTTTCCTGCCATTATCGAATCTATAGCGGCCTGTTCAGAATCAAATACTATGGCAGTACCTTTGAATTTCATCATTTTATCACTAACAGCGGCTTGTTTGACTATCGCACCTTTAGGAGCTAGATTTCCTTTTAGGACCGCTATGCCACCTTCCTGATGAAACGGATCATCTAGGGGTCTGATTATTGTCTCGTCAATTATTTTGGAGTTTTCTGCAATAGCCATTAATGATTTGCCATTTACTGTCGGAGCATCCTCTAAATGATTTTTCAATCGATTTAAGATTGCAGGCACACCGCCTGCATTGTCTAGGTCCCGTATGCTGTATGGGCCACTAGGCCTCAGACTGGTTATATGAGGGACCTGTTTAGAAATCGAGTCGAATTCATCCAATGAAATAGAATATCCAAATGATTTTGCAATTGCGGGAATATGCAATGCGGTGTTTGTAGATCCACCTATAGCCATATCAACTCTTATTGCATTCCTAAAAGATCTGAGATCTATTATGTCATGAGATCTTGTATTATTCTTTACTAATTCTACAATTTTATGCCCTGTTTCCCTTGCAATTTTTAATTTTTTATCATCAACTGCCAGAGAAGTTCCACATCCTGTCAGACTTAAACCAAGTACTTCAGTAAGACAAGCCATTGTGTTTGCAGTAAATAAACCTGAACAACTTCCTTCACCAGGGCAAGCAGCACACTCTATACCTGTTACATAGGATTCGTCAACTTTACCTGCTTTGCATTCCCCAATTGCTTCAAAGATGGATTGCAGGTCTAATTTTTTTCCATCTTTTACTCCAACTTCCATTGCTCCACCAGTAAGCATCACTACGGGAATGTTCATTCTGCCGGCTGCAATTAACATACCTGGTGTAACTTTATCACAATTTGTTACTCCAACCCATCCATCTAGAGCATGGCCTTCCACCATAATTTCGCAACAGTCTGCAATCGTTTCCCTGGAAACCAGAGAGTATCTCATTCCTTTATGGCCCATTGCAATACCATCACAAACTGCTGGGACTCCAAAAACAAAAGGAACTCCTCCTGCCTCAATTATTCCTTTTTTAACCTCATCAACAAGACGATTTAGATGTATATGTCCGGGAACAATCTCATTCCAAGAATTAGCAATACCAACAAAAGGTTTCTTCATTTGTTCATCAGTTAAACCAGTTGCACGCAGCAAACTACGACTTGGCGCCTTTTCAAGTCCGGTCTTTATCTGATCGCTTCTCATTGGGTTTGCGATGACATGTCACATAAAAATACTTGTCTAGTAAATGTCGATAAAAGTATACAGAATGCAGACATAATGTGCATTTTAAAAACAATTAGATAGTACAAAAATAGAATAAAGAAAGAGGTTTAAAAGGTGTTGGTTTAAGATCTTAATACGATCTCAATATTTACGCCATCAGGAACTTGAATTCTCATAAGCTGCCTTAAAGCACGCTCATCAGCATCAAGATCAATCAGACGCTTGTGGATACGCATTTCCCAACGGTCCCATGTTTCGGAACCTTCTCCATCAGGGCATTTCCTAACTGGAACAACCAACCTTTTGGTTGGAAGTGGGATAGGCCCACGGATCGCAACCCCAGTTCTTTGAGAAATAGATTTGATCTGACCACAGACACTATCTACTTTCTTGGGGTCTGTACCGCTTAGTGATATTCTTGCTCTCTGTGCCATAGACATTCGCCCCAAAAAAATTGGGAGGTGAAGAAGATTACTGCACCTTCTTCTCAACGTCTAAACAGACACCAGCAGCTACAGTCTGACCCATATCACGGATAGCAAACCTGCCAAGTTGTGGGAATTCTTTAGCTTTCTCAATAACCATAGGCCTGGAAGGCTGAATTCTTACAATAGCTGCATCTCCAGTCTTTAAGAACTGTGGGTTCTCTTCTTTGACTGAACCGGTAGCTGGGTCAAGTTTAGCGAGAAGCTCTACAAAGGTACAGGCGATCTGCATTGTGTGGCAGTGGAACACAGGTGTGTATCCGACTGTAATGACAGATGGGTGGTTCAAAACCATTACCTGAGCTTTGAAGGATTTTGCAACAGTTGGTGGGTTATCGACTGGACCAGCAACATCTCCTCTGCGTACATCGTTCTTAGCAATACCACGGACGTTGAATCCAACGTTGTCACCTGGGATAGCCTGAGGTAACTGTTCGTGGTGCATTTCAATGCTCTTTACTTCACCGACAACGTGAGAAGGCTCGAAGATGACTTTAGTGTCTGGCTTCAATACACCGCATTCAACACGTCCTACAGGAACTGTTCCGATACCGGTAATTGTGTAAACATCCTGAATAGGAAGTCTAAGTGGTAACTCTGTAGCTTTTGCTGGCTCTTTCAAGTTATTGAGAGCTTCCAAGATTGTAGGTCCTTTGTACCAAGACATGTTTTCAGAGCGCTTAGTAGCGTTGTCACCAGTGTAAGCAGAATATGGAATGATTGGTACGTCTTTGTAACCAGTGAGTTTAAGGAGCTTCTCAACTTCACCTTTAGCCTCGTTGTATTTCTCTTCAGACCACTTTACAGCATCCATCTTGTTAAGACCAATGATGAGCTGCCTTACACCAAGTGTAAATGCAAGGAATAAGTGCTCCCTTGTCTGGGCCTGAGGTCCTTCAACTGCAGATACTACAAGTACTGCAGCGTCTGCCTGGGAAGTACCAGTGATCATGTTCTTGACGAAGTCACGGTGACCAGGTGCGTCAATGACGGTGAAATAGTATTTGTCAGTGTTGAATTTCTTGTGAGCGACATCAATTGTCACACCTCTTTCCCTCTCTTCCTTGAGAGAGTCCATGACCCATGCAAATTCAAAAGTGGCTTTTCCAGTTTCTTCAGCCATCTTTCTGTATTTTTCAATCAAGTATGCATCCACGTTTCCAGTATCGGCAAGCATACGACCTACGGATGTAGATTTACCGTGATCGACGTGACCGATGAAGACTAAATTCATATGTGGTTTTTCTGCCATTTCTATATCTCCTGAGTATGTTATATCGGAATTGGTTTCACTTCATTATGTTTGTTGTATATAACGCTTATTCACAATCATGCTGAGTAATAAGCTGCATCGTAAGGTTCTGGCTTTAGACCTTTTCTTGTTCTGATTTGTTCCACTACTTTGGTTTGTAATTCAGGTGGAACTGGTACAAATCCAGAGTTTTCTGTAGACCATAATGCACGACCTTGGGTAGCTCCACGGATAGTAGATGCAAATCCAAACATCTCAGCTACAGGTGCTCTAGCAACAATCACAGTTGCTTCTCCTTCCTGTGAGATCTCGTCGATTATGCCTCTTCTCTGCTGTAATTCACGTAAAGCATCACCCATTACAGATTCTGGACAATTAATGTAAATCTTAGTCAATGGTTCCATCAGAACTCTTTTTCCTAAGCACATCGCACCATAAACAGCAGAACGGAAAGCAGGAATAACCTGAGCTGGTCCTCTGTGAATGGAGTCTTCATGAAGTTTAGCATCCAAGAGCTTAACTTTCAAGCCCATTACTTTCTCCTGAGCCAGGGGTCCAAGGTTCATAGCCTCTTCGAAACCTTGTTTGCACAATTCAATGGTCTCATTAAGATACTGAATACCTTTTGTTCCATCGATGAAAACGTTGTTGTCTTTGAACATTACAACGCCTTTTGCTTCATCACGATCCATTCCAAGGTCTTGCAATTTCTTTGCGAGTTCTTTGGTATCTTTGATCTTACCATCTACTGAGATTTCACCAGTCTTGATCGCATCAATAATAGGCTGCTCAAGCGGAGAAACTTCTACGAAGAAACGGTTGTGCTTGTTTGGAGATTTTCCTTCAAAGGTTTCACTTCTGCCTTTTACACATTCCCTATATACGACGATTGGTGGGGACTGGTTGATTTCAATCTTGAAATCATTTACAATACGGTAAGTTGTGATTTCTAAGTGAAGCTCACCCATACCAGATAACAAGTGTTCTCCAGTTTCATTGTTAATCTCAACTTGGATAGAAGGATCTGCTTTTGCTACAGTTCTTAAAACTTCTACAAGTTTAGGTAAATCCTTCATATGTTTTGCTTCCAATGCAACTGTAACTACTGGTTCTGTATAATGGCTGATCTTTTCAAATGGTTCAGCATCTTTGACTGATGTTACGGTTGAACCTGCGATAGCGTCTTTAAGACCAGCTACTGCCACAATATTTCCTGCAGTCATTGCATCTACAGGAATACGGTCTGCACCAACGCTTAATGATACGGTCTGAGAGCGCTGCACATTTGGCATGCCGGCAATCCAGAGCTCTTGACCTCTGGATAACGTTCCAGAGAATAGTCTACCAAGTGCCACTTCACCAGCGTGTGGATCGATTACAATTTTTGTAACCATTAATGCTACTGGACCGTTTGGATCACACTTCATCATGGATTTTCCAATCTCAGAATCCATATTACCTTTCCAGATTACGGGAATACGAAGTTTCTGAGCCTCGACTGGATTGGGCACATGCTCAATTGCCATGTTGAGAAGAACTTCATGAACTGGTGATTTTTTAGCCAGTGATTTTTGATCTTCATTCTTACAGAATTCATAGACATCTTTGAAGTTGATGCCGCTTTTCTGCATGAATGGTACATTAACAGCCCAGTTGTGGAATGCACTTCCAAAAGCAACACTTCCATCTGCAGGGTTGACTTGCCATTCCTTATTCAAAGGTTCTGGCAACTGAGAAGCAATACGACGATTTACTTCGGTAATGATGGAAGTAAATCTCTTCTGCATTTCTTCTGGAGTTACTTTAAGTTCGTTGATTAATCTATCAACTTTGTTTATGAATAATAAAGGTCTGACACGTTCCTTGATGGCCTGTCTAATCACAGTTTCTGTTTGTGGCATTATGCCTTCAACAGCACAAACTAAAATGATTACACCATCTAGAGCTCTCATTGCCCTTGTAACGTCTCCACCGAAGTCCACGTGACCAGGTGTATCAATCAAGTTGATGAGATACTCCTGTCCGTTGTATTTATGGACCATAGATGCATTGGCTGCATTAATCGTAATTCCCCTGGCCTGCTCCTGCTCATCAAAATCCAGCATACGCTGCTGACCAGCAAGCTCTTCGGACATCATACCTGCACCAGCGATCAAATTATCGCTTAGTGTGGTTTTTCCATGATCGATGTGAGCAGCTGTGCCTATGTTTCTTATGAATTCAGGGTTTTTAGCTACGGCCTGCGCCCTAGCAACATTCTCTTCTTTACGTCCCATATGTATTCACCCTGATTACCTAGCAGATGCAGCTACACGCTCAAGTTCTTCTTTCTTAGCAACAGCAAAGGAAGTCATATCTCCTTTAGAAGCAAGGATTAATTCTTCAGCGAGACAGTCGCCTGCTGATTTTTTGCTTTTGAAAGAAGCATCAACTGATCCTTTGGCAATATTTCTGAGAGCAATGTCTAATCTCCTAGCGGGAGAAATATCCACAGCTTTTGGTACAGAAATTCCACCAAACTGTAACCTTGTGATTTCTTCACGAGGGGCAGCGTTTTCAATAGCCTCTACAAGTATCTGGAGAGGGTTGTTTCCAGTTCTTTTTTCAATTATCTCAAAAGCATCCTGTACAACCTTGATGGATTTTACTTTCTTGCCAGTATACACTTCGGTTCTCATGAGATTGTTGACTAATCTTTCAACAACGCTCATCTTAGACTTTGCAAATGACTTGTTGGCATGCTTTCCACCAGAATGCGGTACGGTGATGGGGGAGAGGTCTATGTATTTAGCTAATCCACCGTCCCTGATGGCGATGTCAGTCATACCATACTTACCGAAGAGCAAGATATTGCTCTGAATTTGAATTTCTCCGTCCACAGTTTTCACCTAACCGGCTTCTCCTTACGACCTCTTACAAGCTCGTTAAGGGAAACGTTGTTTACTAAGATGACCTTATAACGGACACCAGGAATGTCTCCATATGACCTTCCCATTCTACCACCGATGCCTTCTACCATGACTTCATCATGTTCATCAATGAAGTTGATGGCACCATCGCCTACTGCAAAAGCAGTAATTTGACGTCCGTTCTTGATGAGTTGAATCTTTACGCATTTCCTGATAGCGGAGTTAGGCTGTTTTGCTTCGATACCGACTTTTTCCAAAACGATACCGCGGGCTTGAGCTGCACCTTCTAATGGGTCAGACTTCTCCCTTAATTTCAACATTCTCCGCTTGTATTTGCTGTCAGACCATCTAGATTTCTGATGATCGTGTTTCAGCTTACTAGCAGTATATAGACCTCTAGCCAATGTTTCACCTTCTTATGTCAGAAGCGGTTCCCCATAATGGTAGCTATATTTAATAGTTAAGGGTCAAGAACCCTGCTGAATTGCATGATTCTAGTTAAATTGTGATATTCGCTTCACGACTTGATAAGCTTGGAAGATAGCTTACCTATATTAGATTATTGATGACGGCACTGTTAAAATCAGACCGCAAAAAGCATTATTTTTCACATGCAAGGCAGTATTCAAACGTCATCAAATGCATATTGCAAACTGAATTATGAATGAAGCAATGATCTCTGTAATATAATAATTAAGAATATTACATAAGCTTTAGATGTCCTGTGAGTTTATCTAAAAGTTCATTAGATCCTGGACCAAATCCAATACATGTGACTGTACCAGGAGGTACTTCGGTTAATCCAGCGTCAATAACCGTTGAAGAAATTATCCCCATTGACTCAGCTGAGGCTTTGAGTTCATAAAGTTCCCTCAAGGTGTCGACTTTTACAACTATTTTTCTTTGGCCTTCTGCATACCATTTTTCAAATACCGATGGATTTTTCTTTTTAGACGCAAAGGAGCATGAAACTGCAGCATGTGCAGCTTGTGCAGCCATCTTTCCGGGAGAGAGTTTTATTTCTTTCCTGATGGCGATTACCATTTTATATTCCATGACTAATGAGAATCTTGAAAACTATATTAAGATTCAGTGTGGCAAACCATCGAGACTGCAAATAATTTAATTAATCAGTATTGTGTCTTCCAAGCATGTTTGAATTAATCCGTAGAGATGGGTTAGCAAGAACTGGAAAGCTAACTACACCTCATGGGATCCTTGAAACTCCTGCATTATTACCAGTCGTCAATCCAAAACTCAGCACTGTGCCTCCGAGGGAGCTGTATGATATTTTTGGATTTAAGGCGATAATTACCAATTCATATATCATAAGAAGTGATGAAAAACTGAAAGAGAGAGCTCTGAGCGAGGGTTTACACCAAATGTTGGATTATCTTGGCGTGATTATGACTGATTCTGGAACTTTTCAGTCTCACATGTATGGAGAAGTTGAAGTTAAGAATGAAGATATAGTTAATTTTCAGAGAGACATTGGTTCAGATATAGGAACCGTTCTTGATATATTTACAGAGCCGGAATGGAGTGAAGATAAGACTGCTCATGCAGTAGATGTAACTCTAGATCGTACAGACGAAGCGGTGAAGCTCAAAGGAGATATGCTGCTCGCGGGAGTTATTCAAGGCTCTGTATATCAGAACCTAAGAGAAAACTGCGCTAAACGTATGGCTCTCTTGGATGTTGATGTTCACCCGATTGGGGGCGTTGTTCCGCTTATGGAGCAATATCGTTTTTCTGATCTGGTAAATGTAATTATTTCGTCTAAAAAAGGATTGGATCCAAGCAGACCAGTTCACTTATTTGGAGCTGGCCATCCCATGGTGTTTGCATTAGCTGCACTTCTTGGATGCGATATGTTCGACTCTGCATCTTATGCAAAATTTGCTAGAACAGACCGTTTCATGTTTCCAGAGGGTACTGCAGGACTGCAAGACATGAAAGGTCTTCATTGCAATTGTCCAGCCTGTAACGGCCATAGTTATGATGAAATCGTAAAAATGAAACCTGCTGAAAGGACTGCACTTATAGCAAGGCACAATCTATGGGCTTCAAAGTGTGAGATTGAAAGGGTAAAAAGAGCAATACTTGAAGGCGACATCTGGGAGTTGGCAGAAAGAAGATGTCGTGCCCATCCAGCCCTTCTTAGTGCATTGAGAAATCTTGAAAAGCATAAAGAATTCTTAGAACAATATGAGCCTTTGAGTAGAGATAATTCCGTATTATACACTGGAACTGAAACGCTCAACAGACCCGTGTTTCTCCGCTACTCAAAAAGATTCTTTTCAAGATATGAATATCCTCAATCTGAAGCACTTGTGGTATTCGAAGATAGTACAGGTAAACCATACCATAGATACAGAGAAGGGGAAATCAACAAAATTTCAGAGAAATATGATGCCCATTTCATGGTTCACACTCCATTCGGACCTGTTCCGATTGAATTGGATGAGATTTACCCAATTGCACAATCTTTGTTTCCTGATCCCGAGGATATGGAGACAAAAGAACATTCTCGTACCCAGATGGAGCACATGTCTCATAAACACCCCTATGCAGTCACGATGATGTGGGATGAGAACAGTACGATGGAAGCATTGGATATGATGTGCCAAGAAACTCCTAAGTTCGATATGGATAAAGCTCGTGTAAAAGCAGTTTCAGATTATCAATTCGGAAATGGTGCTGGAAATGCATTTTTAGATGGTGATGTATCGATTATAAAATCAAAAAGCACTGGTAAGATTAGAAATGTGCTTCTTGATGGTCGACATATATTATCTATGCGCGCCAATGATGGTTTCTTCACTCTCAGGCCTGAAGGAGCTAAGATCCTTATGAAGACTTTTCTTGCTCCAAAACTAAGGGTTGTTGTGAATGATGATGCTGTTCCATTCAATAAAGAGGGAAAAAATGTATTCTGCTCTTTTGTTGAAGAATGTGATAAGGATATTAAACTGATGGATGAAGTCATAGTGGTAGACTCCTCGGACAACCTGGTGGCAATAGGCCGCGCAATGATGATCAGAGATGAAATGCTATCATTCCAGACTGGGATAGCTGTTAAAGTAAGAGAAGGAATAAAAGAAGCTTGAGTTCTCAAATTTTAACAATTCATTCTCCACTGGCTGCATCAAATGTCATTTCTGCAATTTTGATGCATGCCAGCAAATCTTCCATTGTATGTAACATCTGCATAGATGTATCAGAAGAAGAAGTTATGATTATTTTTTTACCATTTGCGTGCGCATCAACATAATTGAAGTTGTCAGGGGATATTGATTTTAGAACTACATTTGCTTCTTCATCAGAACGGTATTCTAGTTCAAGCTTACAACTCAAAGCCATGCATGTTGAATGTATTGATATAGAATAAACTTTCTGATGATTATTGATAAAAAAAATAATTAATAAATGGTTTAAAAATATTAATTAAATCTTATTTTTGTATAGCAGATATGCTAATATTGCTACAATAATGCAGATTATTGCAATAGCTGTGTAAAACCAATTTGGCTGATTGCTTCCACCATTATTTTTAGTATCGATGACTGGATCTGCTAATTTTTCCCATTCTGCAACTAATTCAAGATCGCTCATTACTGCAGAAGTAAAATCATACTCTGTGCCCTCCAGGCTCCAGTGAGTAAATTTATACCCATCTTTTGTAGGTGCAGCCGGAACTTCAACGAGTTTTCCAGACTCAACTTTAGCTGATGAATATTGATTTTCATCCACTAAAAATAACACGGTATAATCTGGTATTTTTTCCCATTCTGCAACAAAATGTATTGATTTTGAAGGCATCCTGAAGCTATCTCCCTGTTGATATACAATACCACTATATGACCAGCCAGCAAAGGTAAAACCATCCTTTACCAGATTTCCTGGTCCAGGAAGTTTAAATATATCTCCCGACTCAAAATATGAAGTTCTTGGAGCTGTTCCGCTAGTGCTATCATTATCATCATAACGAACTTGGTAATCAATAGAATATGTGTACCATTTGGCGTATAAAGTAGTATCTTCTATTATGGGTTCATTTATAAAGAATGGATTTTTAAATTCTTTATCCAGATACCACCCCATAAAGGTGCTATTAGATCTTACTGGATCGTCTGGTAAGGTTAAAACATAATTATAATTAAGCTGAACGGGGGATATTGTTGTGCCACCGAAGGTCTCAAACGTGACTGTTAAAACATATGGATTCCAAATTGCATAAAAGTCTATGTGTTTTGAGTATGCACTGTATATATCACCAGTGGAATATATGTAAGGGCCGCCATTTGGATCATCACACCATCCAAGAAAATTAAAGTCACTAGATAATAACCCAAGTGCAGTTGGCGATTCAAGACGTACAAACGTTAAATCATACGATTTATCTATGGTGTTGTTCGCTCCATTATTGGAATGATATGTAATAGTGAGCGGTTTTTCACCAGTTTCATCTGATAAAATAGGAATATTTTCTAAAATGGTGTGTGAAGGTGAGTTTAATTCATCATATGAATTATTTTGTAAATCTTCAATTTTGATACCCCCCCCCCCCGGAGAGGTTTGGGTCAGGGCATACAGTAGTTAAACAAAGAGCTAGCAACAAAATTGCCGAGATAGATATCAATGCATATTTCTTGAGGATGTTATCATACTCCGTGTATGTAGATTACTACAAAGTATCTGCGACAAAAATAGTACTTTGAGTATTTATAAATGAAGCCCTATGGTATACCATATAGATGCCTATCTAGTACATGAATGGAATCGCTATAAACTCAAATCAATCTTGGATTACCGCACTTCGAACAAAAAATGATGATATAAAGGACGATACACACTCATAACATCTGGAAGCGGGGCCCGACTTTTCCTCCTAAGCGACAGTTCTAAGAATCCCCACTGCCCCGCTCCGGATTCATAGCAAAGGTTTTGATGTAAAACGAGATTTCGATTTGATGTCTTTAGAAACTGCCATCCTAAGAAAAATATCACCCTCTGCAGGAGACATTGAACGTGTGGAACTATGCGCTCAAAAAGCCCTTGAGGAAATAACAAATGATGATCTTGTAAAAGAACATAACGCAGAGGTCATGCTTGTCGGATCGGTAGCTAAAGGTACGTTTCTAAAAAACCCAGATATTGATCTGTTTATTCTTTTTCCCACTTCAACAGACAGAAGTCAATTACAAAAAGTAGGGTTGCAAATTGGTAAAAAACACTTAACCACGTATGAAGAACGATATGCTGAACATCCTTATACGCATGGAGTCAGAGACGGATATGAAATGGATATAGTACCCTGTTATAAGCTGGAATCAACTGAAGATCTTAAATGTGCAGTTGATAGAACTCCATTTCACACAGAATACATAAAAGTAAATATGGACTATGAAATGAAAAATCAAGTCAGACTGCTCAAACAGTTCACAAAAGGCATTGGTGTGTATGGAGCAGAGTCCAAGACAGAGGGAATGTCTGGCTACTTGATTGAGTTATTGATAATACGTTACGGTGATTTTAAAAGAGTTATGAAGGCAGCATCAGAATGGAAACTAGGACAAGTAGTGTTTCCTAAAAATAAGAAAAAATTTGAAAGAGATGCACTGATTGTTCATGATCCAGTCGATTCTAATCGAAATGTAGCTTCTGCTGTATCCATCCAATCATTTTCAAAATTCATATTTGCTGCCAAAAAATACCTTGAAAATCCATCAGAGTTGTTTTTCTTTCCAAACTCAAGAGATGAATATTCACTTGAGTATATCAAAAAGTTTGTCTCTAAGAGAGATACAGAGATGGTTGTGGTTGAACTAGATAGACCTAGACTAATTGATGATAATCTATATCCACAAATCAGAAAGACTCTAGAAGGAATTATCTCCACATTACAAAAAGAGAGTGTTTCCATAATAGATTCAGCCTATGAAGTTAAAGAGAAAAAAGTAAAATTTGCGATAGAGGTTGAGTCGCTGGAATTGCCATTGATTAAATCCCATTATGGTCCCCCCGTTTGGAGTGATAATGCCTCTTCTTTTGTAGATAAATGGAAGTCTAATGAATTTGAACCATATTTAGAAGGAAGTGTATGGAAGGTCATGGTGTACCGTGATCATACGGATGCAATGTCATACCTAGCTAAAAATCTAAAAATGTCTGCTCTAGGGAAAGATTTTAGAGATCTGAAGGGCATGAAAATCACAGGTAATGAAGAAGCAATATGTACTGAAAACATATCGATTCTATCAAAAATGATAGATAAAAGAATGAGTTGGGAAGTAGTTTAGATAAATGGTTCATTTATCATTAGGATCCACACGCCGAGTGCTAATAAAGCATACAGCAGAATGTTACCAACCAGACTCATTTTTTCAACTTCTTCCTTTTTAAGGCCGGCTAGTTTATATGCTCTGGTCATCAAAATTGCACCAACTATCCATCCAATGAAACCATAAGCATTATTTCCCAGTCCCCTGCCAATCAATGCAGAGATTATACCAAAAACAATAGCGATAACTGCGGCTATTGCTAGAAGCTTAGTGCTCAGAATATCCTTTTTAAGGAATGCTTTCTCATCAAATTCTGGAGGTACCCAGACATATTCTTCTTCCAGCTCTTTCTTTTTTCTTTTCTGAGCCATGCGTTTCAGATATCGTAAGCATATTATAAACTTTCTCTCAGATTCAAACAAAATGGGAGTTTAAAATCCAAAATGATGCACTAAGCACTGCATCAATGGGCTTTTTCTAAATGTGTAGCTAAATCCTTTGCTTTTCTAAAACTATCTGCTAAAATATCAAGACGGCCATTGATTATTTCATATGACCATCCAAAACAGTTTGCAAACTTCTTAGAATTACGTTCACACGCGGATTGATCTTCTATCCCCAAGCGGATATGAAGACATCTTTTATAGCCATCAAAGTACTGTTTTACAAACCAATCTAAGCCGACATCGACTAGTAATTCTTCATCCACTTCAGAAGCAAACTTATCATAATATCGCTCAAGTATATCATTTCTTGAAAGATATGGAGTGGCGTAATATGTGCCAGCACATTTTTGACGTTCATCAAGATAAATAGAAGGAGTCAGTAGAGCAGAGATGCAATCGTCTGTTTCAATCATAACAGTAGGCACATTCAACTCAGATGTTATCCCTTTTAATGATCTGCACCAAGCATACCCTAAGAAAACTGCATCCACTTTTCCAAATAAGTTATTCACATGAATTTTGACTTCCTCTTTCAGATCGTTTGGTCTCTCGTGTAGCTTATAGGGGAGATACTCTACAAAAACTACATCAGGATCATTTTGAACTAAGTGATCAACTTCCAGTTGCAATGATTCACAAGCGACCACACCCAGTTTCATGAATACAGATACTCAGTCTTAGGCTATACTTATTTTGCAAAAAGACAAAGATGCAGCTATTTAAAAAGAATGGTAGTCCTGAGCAGATTCGAACTGCTGTCCCCGGCTCCAAAGGCCGGGATGATTGACCACTACACTACAGGACTTTCAAACGTGCATTACGCTTCTGGTATACATATTTTCTTTTAATGTGTTAGAGAACATGCCGTGAGATATATACTCTTTAAAAATATCAGGTCAATTAAATGAAAAAAGTAAAGAACCAAGTTCTCATCTCAACAGCAATAATACTGATTTTGGTTGTGGCAATTATAGCCTCTGCCGTGTATCTCAATGCAAATGAAAAAGAGAATGAGAAGACCATAATCTTAGTTGTAGAAGAAGAAGCGATCGGCGATGGCAGCTACAATGATTTGGTGTTTAAAGGAATAAAATCTGTATCATCTGGAGCTAAAATTTCATATATCGCTGGCAATGAAAGTATGAAGAGTAAGTTGGATAAAGCAATTTCTCAAAATGCAGACATCATCTGGACTGTTCCATCCATAACAAGCAATGAAGTAATCGCTTCAGCAAAAGCAAATCAAAATGTTACATATGTAATGGTTGATTTTAAATCTGAAGAAAATTTAGATAATCTGATAACTATTTCATTTAACTCATATGAGTCTTCATTCTTAGGTGGATGTGCCGCGGCGATGTTTACTGAAACTAATACAGTAGGCTTTGTAGGCGGACAAGAATCAGAAGTTATCGAGGCATTCAAATATGGATATAAGGCTGGTGTTGAATATACAAGTAAGATCTTGGGAAAAAATGTAAAGACAATCTCACAATATGCTAACACCTTCTCTGATGAAAATAAGGGTAAAACCATAGCCCAAGAGTTGTATAAAGAAAACTGCGATGTTATATTCCACGCGGCTGGTGTCACTGGAATTGGGGTTATCAAAGAAGCAGAGATTCAAAACAAATGGGCGATTGGAACAGATGTGGATCAAGAATACTTAGCCCCAGACAATGTGATTACATCAGTCATTAAAGAAATCACAAAAGCAACATCTTCAGTTAATGAACGACTGATAAACGGTGAAGATCTGGCTGGCCAAAATATAGTATTTAATTTTTCAAATGGTGCTGAAGGGATAGTCCAAGGAAACTTATCTGACAAACAATACAATGAAATAATGCAGATAAAAGAAAAGATAGTATCTGGTGAAATAATTGTACCAGATAATGAACTGGATTATGAAAAATTTTTACAAAGCTTAACGTGATTAAGGGATGACCACTTCGCCAAAGAGGTATGTGGATTTGGAGTCTGTTATCCTAACACATACCTCAGACCCCAGTGGAAGCTTCTCGTGAATGACAACAGGTCTGTATGCATTTGTACGAACAATCATAGTACCAGGTTTCCCAATCTCTGACACAATTCCTGGAAAATTTTTACCAATCAGTGATTTATTCTTACTTTCACTAATTGAAAATCTTAACTTAGTCAGCTCTCGGGAACGTTCTTTAGAAATCCAGCCTGGGACTTGATGTTTGAATGAGGCGGCGGGAGTGTTTGGTCTTACCGAATATCTGGTGACATTTACAGTATCTGGCAATATTTCATTGATTAGCTCTACTGTTTGCTTATGATCTTTTTCAGTTTCCCCAGGAAATCCTGTTATTATGTCCGTTGAAATTGAAATTTCAGGACAATATGAACGAAGTTTAGCGACTAGATTTTTAAATTCTTCTGGAGTATATGATCGTTGCATTGATTCGAGAACTTTTAGACTGCCGCTTTGAACTGGTATGTGTATGAATTTGTAAACCTTGGTGTTTGTCCACACTGGCATGAAGTCATCTATAATTTTCATTAGGTTATTTGGATTCATCATACCTATTCTTATCATGAATTTACCATCGATCTCAGTCAAAGATCGTATCAGATCAGTTAAACTCAGACCAATATCGAATCCATAACATGCTGTATCTTGAGCAGTTACTAAAAGTTCTTTTGTTCCAGTATTTATAAGACTTTTAGCTTCCGATACTAAATCCTGTAGCGGATAGCTGCATAGAGTACCTCTTGCAAACCGAGTAATGCAATATGTGCATGATCCTAAACACCCTTGCGCGATAGGTAATATGGAAGTAACAGTGGGATTTTTAATCACAGGTATTCCACCACTTCCAACTAAAGAAGGAAATTTGGAGTAATTTCTTGGTTCAATTATTTGAGCGTCTGGAGCCACAGAAATCACATCATCAGGCTGTATAGAAGCCATGCAACCCGAAACGATTAATTTTTTACCACTTTCAGAAATTTCTTTTACACGTTTCAACATTTTATTTTGTGTTTCGGTGATTACTGTGCAGGTGTTAAGAACTATCATATCTGCATTGGAAGGATCTGAAACAATCTCATGCCCAAGCAAGGACAATGTCGTTTCTATTTTTTCACCTTCCCCATGATTCATGGTGCATCCATAACTTTCAACATACACTTTCACAGTTTTTCACCACGTAAATTTAATCAATCAGACGGAATGTGTAAGTTTCTATCCACAAGACGCTGTCTGCGAGAGACTGCTGCTTTTACAAGTCCCAAATGCAGCGGAGACGGCTTTCCAGGACGGGATTTAAACTCTGGGTGAAACTGAGATGCCATGAAATAAGGATGGTCTTCCAACTCCGCGATTTCCATCTTGATTCCATCTTCAGACCTTCCAGTGAATTTCCACCCTACAGATTCTAGTTTATCAATATATTCTGGATTGACCTCATATCTGTGACGATGACGTTCGCTTATTTCTCGAGCTCCATAAAGTTCATATGCATTCGATTCTTCGGAAATCATAATTTTTTGAGCGCCTAAACGCATTGTTGCCCCTTTATCGGTGATGTTTATCTGATCTGGCAGTAAATCCACTACTGGGTATTTTGTTTCTGGATCAAATTCAGTGCTGTTAGCGCCATCAAGATTTGCAAGATTTCTTGCGATTTCCATAGTAGCAACCTGAAATCCAAGACAGACTCCCAAAAATGGAATGAAATTTTCTCTTGCGAATTTAGCTGTTAAAATCTTGCCATTGACTCCGCGGTTTCCAAAACCACCTGGAATCAGAATTCCATCAACATTTGCAAGATCTTTTGGTATACCATTCTGTTCAATTTTCTCTGAATCAAAAAATACGCATTCAACTTGGGTACCGAATTCTGCAGACGCATGATGAAATGCTTCCAAATGTGACAAATAGCTATCAGCCAGATTAGTATATTTTCCAACTAATGCAATCTTTACAATATTTGTTGGATAATGAATACGATCCAGGTACTCTCTCCAAGAAGTGAGATCCTTAGTCGTGGTTTCAATCCCCATTTTCTTCAGAAGATAGTCGGTGATTCCTTGTTCTTCAAGTACGATCGGAATTTCATAAATTGAACTAGCATCAGCAGCTGAAACAACTGCTTCAATCGGAACGTCACAAAACAAAGAAATCTTTTTCCTGATTGAATAGTCAAGAGGTTCTTTGGCTCTTGCAACGATAATATCTGGTTGAATACCGATAGAACGTAACTCTTTGACAGAATGTTGTGTTGGTTTTGTTTTCTGTTCACCAACTGATCCCATAACAGGAACTAATGTTGTATGAACAAATATGCAGTTAGTTCCTTTCCCTAACTCACTTCCCATCTGTCTAGCTGCCTCCAGAAAAGGCATAGACTCTATATCACCTACAGTTCCACCAAGTTCTACAATACAAACATCAGCACCTGTGCTTTCGGCTACCGACTTAATCCTATGTATTATTTCATTGGTTATGTGTGGTATGATCTGTACGGTTTTGCCAAGGAAGTCACCGGCTCTCTCTTTTTCAATTACAGTCTTGTATACTTTTCCTGTAGTTATGTTGTGATCGCTACTTAGACTGATATCAAGAAATCTCTCATAATTTCCAAGATCTAGATCAACTTCTCCACCATCATCTAAAACATAGACTTCACCATGTTCGAACGGATTCATAGTTCCAGCGTCAATGTTGAGATACGGATCTATCTTGATGGCAGTAACCTTTAATCCACGTGATTTTAAAAGACGTCCCATTGATGAAGCTGTAATACCTTTTCCTAATCCAGAAATAACTCCACCAGTGACGAATATATATTTCATCATCTGCATGGGATTTTGAGATGAAGATAACATGATATTTAAAGTTAGCTTACAATCTTCATATTAAAAAACTAAATAAAAAACAGACATTGACGTTCGATGCAAATTTTTGGTGCTTGGAATCCTACCGGGAATTGGGCAGAGAAAGGCACGGGGCCTCTCCTTGCTTAATATATTACGTAGGAGGTGATCCATCTGCAGGTTCCCCTACAGATACCTTGTTACGACTTAACCCTCCTTGCTGAATCTCAGTTCGAAAGCCCCAATTAGAAACATCCTCACTGAAACCCAACTCGGGTGGTTTGACGGGCGGTGTGTGCAAGGAGCAGGGGCATATTCACCGCTTGATGTTGACAAGCGATTACTACGGAATCCAGCTTCATGGGGGCGAGTTACAGCCCCCAATCCGAACTATGGACGGGTTTCAGGATTGTCTTCACCTTTCGGTGTTGAAGCCCATTGTCCCGTCCTTTGTAGCGCGCGTGTTGCCCAGGAGATTCGGGGCATACGGACCTACCGTTGACCTCTCCTTCCTCTGACTTAGCGCCAGCGGTCCCATTAATGTGCATCCCCTCCGGAGAAAGGATTAGCAATTAATGGTGAGGGTCTCGTTCGTTATCTCACTTAAGAGAACGCCTTACGGTACGAACTGACGACGGCCATGCACCACCTCTCGGAAAATCAGGTAAAGTCATCGGCTTGACCTTCATATATCCGTCGCTCCTGGTGAGTTTTTCGGCGTTGAATCCAATTGAACCGCACGCTCCTCCCGTTGCGGTGCTCCCCCGCCAATTCCTTTAAGTTTCATCCTTGCGGACATACTCCCCAAGCAGCAGGCTTAACAACTTCTCTCCGGCACTGGGCGCCCACTAAGGACCCCCAACACCAAGCCCGCAGCGTTTACACCCTGGACTACCGGGGTATCTAATCCCGTTTGCGCCCCAGGGCTTCGTCCCTCACCGTCGGATCCGTTCTAGTCAGACGCCTTCGCCACCGGTGGTCCTTCCAGGATTACAGGATTTTACCCCTACCCCAGAAGTACCTCTGACCTCTCCCGGTCCCAAGTCTCCCAGTCTCCCCGGAATTCGGACAGTTAAGCTGCCCGATTTACCCAAGGATTTAGAAAACCGGCTACGGACGTTTTAGGCTCAATAATATCGACCACCACTTGGGGCGCGGGTATTACCGCGGCGGCTGGCACCCGTCTTACCCGCCCCTTACTTCTCATGTTTTTTAGACAAAAGAACAGCCAACATTAAATGCTGGCACTTGGAATTCCCTCGTCGGGGTTTCCCCCATTGCGAAGTTTTCGCGACTGCTGCGCCCCGTAGGGCCTGGACTCATGTCTCAGAGTCCATCTCTGGGCTCCCTCTCTCAAGGCCCATATCCGTCACGGGCTAGTGGGTCCATTACACCCACTACAACCTGATAGACCGCAGACCAATCCTAAGGCACCGGAGTTTTCGGCCTAAAAGCATTCCAGCATATTAGACCTATGGGGTATTATCCTCAGTTTCCCGAGATTATCCCCCACCTTAGGGCATGTTGTCCACGTGTTACTGAGCGGTCCGCCGAGACCAAATGTCTCTCGACTCGCATGTCTTAATCGCATTCCAATAGCGGTGGCCGCCGGCAGGATCAACCGGAATCCATTATTCCACAATCAACAAAGAGTTGTTGCAGGACACACTTAATTTAAGATTGGCAGGATACCAAGTTTCACCAGCGTAACCACGCTGATATTCTTGTACTCACGTTATAATTTTGATTTGGGTTACATTTTGCATCGAACGTCAGAACCAAGAGTGCACGCTTGATAGCGGAGATCTTAGTCCTCCATGTTTGTCCAATCGCTTTGGATACGAATACTTCACAGCTGATCTTCCGATCTTGGCTCTGTTCCGTTTCGCAGCGTTGGTTGCTGTTGAACGCAGCTTTCCCTCCAAAGAAGAGGAGGTATATAAAGGTTTTGGGACACAACCCGAAGCCTTCAAATTTTGCGTTCTCTGAGGGAGTGTACACATATGTTCCCACATGCCTCAGTATTTCCGTCTAAAACACAAGTTGTATTTAAAACCTTCGTACATTTCAAAGTCTTTTCTAATCTGAGAGAAAAAAGAGGGGGTGAAAATGAGTTTTTAGAGTTTTATAAGATGTTATTATGTAATGAATACATGCAAATAACGATGACGTGGGGAATTGTTCAAAATCCCCTATGCCCACAAAAGCTTTAAATCCCGCATTGTATTGGGAGTGGCTAAGCGGAGGTGGCCCAGCCCGGCAAGGCGTTGGATTGCTAATCCAATGTCCGCAAGGACTCGGGGGTTCAAATCCCTCCCTTCGCGCTTTATTTTCTAACAACATCCAAAGAATTGATATTCAACATAAACATCATGATTTTGATGAAACCGCATCTTAAAGAATATGCATATCAATCCATAATCGAATTCATAAAATGTCAAACTGAACAAAAGGATTACGCGGTTATCGGTTTAAGCGGAGGAATAGATTCAGCCGTTGTATCCAAATTATGTTGTGATGCACTGGGTCCAGAGCGCGTATTCAATATAATCATGCCATCAAATGTTTCATCAAGAAAAGACGTTGAAGATGCACAGGATTTTTGTAATAAATTTGATATGAGCTATAAAATAATACATTTGGACTCTGTAATCAATACATTCTCTCAAATGTTGAATGCTGAAGACCCTTTATTAAAAGGCAATATAATGGCGCGCAGCCGCATGATTATTCTATATAACTACGCTCACTCCATGAATGGCATGGTAATTGGCACCGGAAATAAAAGTGAATTATTGACTGGATATTTTACAAAATACGGAGATGGCGGGGTAGACCTGTTACCCATTGGTGATTTGTATAAAACAGAAGTCAGAGAACTTGCAAAACAGATACAAATTCCAGAGTGTATAATTTCAAAATCACCAAGTGCTGGGCTTAGGTTAGGCCAAACAGATGAAGAAGATATGGGCATTTGTTATAATGACCTTGATGAGATTCTTTTTGATCTGGAGCAGATGATGACAATAGATGAGATATATGACGATACTGGCATTGACAGAGATTTAATCAAATCAGTACTTGATAGATATAAATCATCAATTCACAAAAGAAAAATGCCATTAATACCAAAGCTTGGGATTAGAACGATTGGTTGTGATTGGAGAGAATGATTGCAACCATCAAAACTATATTTTTAAATACTATCTATAAAAAAAAGTCTGTTGTGATTTGTAATTGTAAATCAATGACGGCACGAATGATGGAAAGATTAATATATTCCACGCCATTTTGCACCTTATCACGCTCTTGTAGTGTAGCGGCCAATCATGAAGCCCTCTCGAGGCTTCGACTCGGGTTCAAATCCCGACAAGAGCACCATACAACTATTATTTTTCTATTTTGTCCTGACACAGATGAGAAATTATTGAAGAAATCTCTCATCCAGAAACAGTGTAGGTGTTTTATGATTCACATTGGTTACAAGTGGAGCAGACAGCTTGCTAGAGTTCAAAAGATCATTTATGAGATGCTTATTTGCTGGAGACTCCCGAATAACATCATTGGACCAGTTTTCTACTAATTCTTCTACATGGCTTTTGCCAGAGCTTTGAAATACATCTGCAAGGAATGAAAGGATCGTAGTGTCTTCAGAAACTACTGCTATATCTGAACTGACAAGAGCTAGTGGTGTAGCATTAAAGGCCACGACGAGCCCTCCGGATTCCCTGACCATATGGGCAATCAAAGAATCTGAGTCTGTAGAACAAACCAGCATAACATCATCTGCATCTAATGCAGTTTTTCTTCGAATATCTAAAAATGAAGAAGCCTTCTCTTCACCACCTAGAGGCGATGATGCAGAAAGCAATCTAAATGATTGAAGTCCAACCAATTCATCTTCAAAAATTTCATCAAGTCTCAATAAAGTGTTTTTATCTGTTTCAGAAATATCGTCCATAGTATATTCATCAGATGGCCTTTGTATGATGGGCATTGAAGCGATTTCATCACCGAGTTTTTTAAGAGTTGATTCTTCATCTCTGGATATGTCCCAATAATCTAAATCTAGACTCATTGAATACGTATTGTCCATTGGAAGATCTAATGCTTCACATGCTTCACAGACATAGTGTTCATACGATGATGAAATTATAAATGGAAGACTTATTTCCTGTGCAAAACGCATAGTGCGACGGGAGCCTGGTATTAAGTTGAGATTGTTTTTAAAATACTGCTTTAATGAGGTATTGGATAGTCCATGTGCTCTTAAAAATGGCAATATCAATCGAAAAACATCTTCTCTCCGATATGCAGGACGTTCGACTGACATTATTGAAAAGGATGTGTAGCTATACAGAACATCATAGAGTTCAGAGCCTTTTGGGATTTTATTTGAGCACACATCTCTGATTACATTTTTTGGAAATATCGTGCCTTCTCCACATGCTATAAAAAATTTCCATCCATCATATGATGTGTTGTCCATTAGTTCAAAATCCATAAAGGTCTCTCCGTTCAAGGTAGTATGTTTTTTAGAAACTTCGAATTTGGGTATGAGTCTCTGCCATATGAAGTGCTGGTTAATGCGGCGATTGTTGCCCCTGCGTTACCGCAAACATCAAGATCGAATCCCTCAACATATGCAGATAAAAATCCTGCAATGTATGCATCCAGGAAATCACTATTGTCTTTTAAGATTGTCTTTTTAAAAGGTAATGTGTAATCAGAATGTCTGGAGATAATTGAAACATCACTATCATTCATACATACCACAACCCTTGCGCCTTCTTCTATCATTGCTTTACAGCCATCATGAGTATCTGAAGAAGTTAAAAGTTCAACCTCACTGCTTGTGACAAAGACGATACGCGCTTTGGAAATTATATCTCCAAGCTGTTGAAGTCCGAGTGAAGCACATTCTCTTCCCGGGGCATAGAATATATAAATGGATTCATCAATGAAATTTAGAAGCTGTTTATATGAATTGACCGGACTCCCATTTTCGACCGGTCCAAGATAGATATAATTTGATGAGTTTATAATCGGCAGATCGTCTTCTATAAATGACAGGTAATTATTGGAATTTGGAAATTTTAGATAAGTGCTCTCTTTTCCATGGAAGATGTGGACAGAGATGCCAGATGATTCATATTTTCTGATTAATCGAGTATCAACACCATTAAAGAAAGATAAAATCTCTTTAGAATACTCATCATTTCCTACAATTCCTAGATAACCAACTCGGTATCCCAGTCGCGACAGAGCGTATATTGTGTTTGCACTGCTGCCGCCAATTCCATGATATAGCGGTCTGCAGACATCTTTAAGCTTTTTTAAGATTTGATCTGGCTCTGAAGAATCTGCAAGAATCTCTTCCAGTGACATATTTGAATTTTTAGGAAGATCATACATGATTTCATAATATACTGAGCCTGCGCCGAGCAAATCCATATCAATCCCCACTATGAAAGAGAATATATAATTAATCATTTAAAATCTAGATTTTGAACTATACGTCAAATAAAACAGTGATCGATGGTTCGTTTAAATCTATATTCATTTTATGATACGTTACTGCTTTTATTTCCGTTTTGGGATCATGCTTTGTTGGATTGTATTGCTCACCTTTTGATTCACAGGCTAAAGTATTCTGGTTAAATGAGACTTTGAACTCCGCTGGAACAAAATGTTCAGCATCAAAAAGATATAACAGCTCTGATAAAAAATTGTAAAGTTTATCGTATAGATTGTCGCCATCTATTGAAAAACGCATAGTTTCTAGAGGCTCAACTGCAGAAACATTGAGTATTGTATCAAACATGGCAAATGCCGCACTTTCAAAACATTCTTCAATTGAGTTACCAAAGGCTTTTACCAAAACATCAGCTGTATGGTCAAGCCTTTCGTATTTCATATGATTGTATATACGTTGAATGTATGAAAATGTTTCCTAAGGATTATATGTAAGTCAAAGGATGCAGAATTATGCGCATACTAATCATTGGTTGCGGTTCAATAGGATCTGTGCTCGCTAAAACAGTCCATGACATTCCAGAAGTGGATCATATATATGTTACAGATCAAAAAAAAGATTTTGCTGTTCATCTCATTGACTCACTAGATAAGATAAGTTTTGTTGACATATCCGAAATAGATAGAATATTGACTGAAGTGCATCTTGTAGTAGAAGCCGCAAGCCAAACTGCTGCTAAGAAATATGTACCGCAGCTACTGAAAAAAGGAATTGATGTAATGATGATGAGTGTCGGTGCTTTTTCAGATGAGGGTTTTAAAAATGAATGTTTTGAATTGGCAAAAAATAATCATGCCAAAATATATATTCCATCTGGCGCTGTGTGTGGGACGGACGGAATTCACGCGGCATCATCTGGAGCATTTGATGAAATTCATCTGATAACGACTAAAGGTCCAAAAAGTCTGAAGGGGGCTCCAGGAATAATTAAATCAGGAATTGATCTTGATTCATTGATTGAACCAACTGTGGTGTTTGACGGAAAAGCCAAAGATGCAGTTGATAAATTTCCTAAGAACATAAACGTAGCTGCCACAATATCTTTACTTGGCATAGGATTTGAAAAGACCAAAGTAACTATCATCTGTGATCCAAACACCAACAAGAATTCTCATATACTGATTGCCAAGGGTAATTTTGGAGAGATGAAATGTGAGGTGAATAATGTGCCGTCGCCTATGAATCCAGCTACTAGTTACCTTGCTGCTCTTTCAGCAGCTTCTTCAATTAAAAGAATACTTGGAAATGTATGGATAGGAATATGATTATGATGTGGGATGACGTGTAAACTCATCCGCACATACATTTAAAGTTTTAATTTCATCTTTTTGATTTTGGCTTAGATGAACTTTTAGGCTTGTTGGATTGTTTTGGTTGTTGTTTGGAAGGGGCCTTTGTGGAAGCTTTTGGTTTTGAGCTTGATTTTGGCTTAGATGAACTTTTAGGCTTGTTGGATTGTTTTGGTTGTTGTTTGGAAGGGGCCTTTGCTTGAATTGTTTCTGCCAATACTATATCTTCTACAGATTCGTCTACTTCCTCGTAATCAAGGAAATCAAGTAATTTGTTTTCAAGATCTAGCAGTAATTTTGCTGCCTCATCATCCTTGTTGTCATCCATAAGATCCAAAGCTTCTGAAACTATGTCTAACATACTTTCAAGCTCGTCTTCAATGTCTCCAAAAGCTGTTCCTAGTGTAACCATTTTGTTCACCATTTTAATTACTCTAAAGTAATTCGGATATATTAAATGTCAGTTATTAAACAAATCACCAAGGGCGATGACAAACACGAAATATTGGTATTGATGATGGGTGAGTTATGAAAGAAAGAGTTGGCAAAATATTCTCCAAAATGGAGGAAGAATGTGATGCTATTGTTCTGATGAATGGACAAGAGCCTATGCTTGACGCTTCGTTCTATTATGCCTGTGGATTAGACTCTGGCCTCTTTGAAGAATGCACTGCTATCCTGCTTCCAGACAATGGTGCCACATTAATAACATCCCAGCTTGAAGAGAGTGCAGCAAAAAATTCATCAGCAGAAATAATCACATATTCAACTCAGAAAGAAAGAGACGATGCCATTAAAGACGTTTTAAAAAATTCAAGTAAGATAGGCGTAAATAGCCGCGGGATTACATATTCATCCATACAACATCTGATGAAAATAATCAATGACGTTAAATTTATTGATGCGGGAAATGCATTGATAAAGGCCAGGATGATTAAGGATGCAAATGAAATTGAGAAGATACGCTCTGCATGTAAAATAGCATCAGCCGTAGCAGACCGCATTCCAGAAGTTCTGTCATACGGTAAAACAGAGTATGAAATGGCTGCAGAAATTGGATACAATATGCAGAAAATGGGAGCGTCCTCAACCTCATTCGACACTATCGCTGCATTTGGAAAAAGCGCTGCTGAACCTCATCATCTTCCTGAGAATTACAAACTGCAGAAAAGCGACATGGGGCTGTTTGATTTTGGATGCAGAATATCCAGATACTGTTCGGATATAACAAGAACTTTTGCACCGATTGAGTCTTCAGAACTTTTCAAAAAGGTGTATGAAACCGTACTCAACGCTCAAAGTCTTGCCATTGAAAATATCAAACCTGGCATATGTTCTGCAGACATTGACAAAGTTGCAAGAGACCATATTGATTCCATTGCAGAGTTCAAAGGCAGGATGATCCATTCGCTAGGACACGGATTGGGTCTTGATGTTCATGATGGCGGTTCATTTTCTCCTCGATCACAAATAATTCTTGAAGAAAACATGGTGATGACGGTAGAGCCAGGAATTTACATACCTGGATGGGGAGGAGTAAGAATTGAAGATGATGTGCTGGTAACAAAAAATGGGTGTGAGTTGCTCACACACGCAAAGAAAGAACTTGATGAAGTAAGAATATTTTAAGACAATATCCAGGGGATATTCGTTTTGATTATTCCAAACAAAACATCTCCGCTTTTCCCAGAAAGCAGGGCACCATAAGGAAAATTATTAGCTGGGTCTACGAATTGTTCCACCTTCAAGGTGCCGTTCTCTTTTTCTTCTATCCGCATAAATTTTTCCAGTTCTTTGTCCCCAAACGGAGTGGGAACTTTTTCCTTTCCTATCTTTATGCCGTCAAATACTACTGACCAACCAGCTACTATTCCGCCCAGATTTGATAAGTCATTTCCAGACCATGGAAAATCAAGCTTTGCAGGATTCATAAAAGGTATGTCTTTTGGCAAAACAGCAACCTTGAATCCTTTGTCTGTAGTGGAAATTACTTTTACTGCCAATATCCCTTCTACATCCTTGTCTCCAAGTTTCCCTGTAGCCGAATAGATATAATAATCACCCTTGTTGAGAAGATGTTTCTTTTTTGAGATCATATTATACAAGCCTCACAGTAACTTTAGTTCGGTCACCGACCTTCTCAAGAAGTTCTACTGGGCAGTCTATTTTTCCAACCGGTGTCACTTCAGAAATTGCAGCTGGTTGATCTCCTTTACCTACAGGTGTTGGACCGAAGAATATGCATAGGGCTTGCCCCTCTGGCCAATAAGCTATCTCGCCAGGCTTCATTATTTTTCTGCCATTCTCAAGCCTTGTTTTAACAGGTATTTCAAAATATATTTCTCCACCCCACACATTAGTGTATGAGGTGAAAGGAGCAGCAAGCCAGATTGCGTTAGCAGTGTCTGAATCATTGAGCTCTGCCTCAAACTCAATGTTGCCGATTAGGAAAGATATTCTGTTTCCCATATGCTGCCCTTAATTGAATAAAGGTATTAGCGTTTTGCCTTCAGAGATAGTTTTCAGCCTTTCTGTTGGCAGGATTTAGCTTCTTTACAGCAGAAAGGAAGGAAGACATCGTGACTTTGGCATCGTTCAGACTCTCATCGGTCATGTCGTCATTTTTGACTAGTTCCCTTACAGCATCCATGATTGCCTCATTAACAACAGCAGACAGATCTGCACCTGTGTACCCTTCAGTTTTTTCTGCGATTGTGTTTATATCAACATCGTCAGCTAACGGAGTATTTGCTGTCTGTATAGTTAAGATGCTCTTACGGCTCTCTAAGTCTGGTAGACCTATTTCCACCATACGGTCAAACCTGCCTGGACGCAGTAAAGCCGGATCTATCATATCGGGACGGTTAGTAGCGGCGATGATTACAACATCTTGGAGTCCTTCCAGTCCATCCAGTTCTGTAAGAAGCTGAGAAATCACACGTTCTGTTACGTGTGAATCGTCACCGCTTCCTCTGGATGAGGCTATCGAATCAATCTCATCCATGAATATCACACATGGAGATGCTTGCCTGGCCTTGCGGAAAGTTTCCCTTACTGCTTTTTCGGATTCTCCCACCCATTTGCTTAGGAACTCTGGTCCTTTTACGGAAATGAAGTTTGCCTCAGACTCTGTAGCAACTGCTTTTGCAAGCATTGTCTTACCCGTTCCTGGAGGTCCATACATCAGTATTCCTTTTGGCGGATTTGCATTCATTTTTCTGAAGATCTTTCCATATTTAAGAGGCCATTCAACGGCTTCCTTCAATTGGCGTTTGGCATCCTCTAATCCACCGATATCTGTCCAGTGAACATTTGGACGCTCCACCAGCACTTCTCTCATGGAAGACGGCTGCATTTCCATGAGTGCACCCATGAAGTCATCTTCAGAGACAGTGATCTTATTTAGAATCTCAATTGGAATCATATCGTCTTCCAGATTGAGTTCTGGGAGGATTCTGCGAAGAGACCTCATAGCCGCTTCTTTGCATAACGCAGAGAGATCGGCTCCTACATATCCATGTGTGAGGTTGGCAAATTTATCAAGATCTATTCCCTCTTCTAAAGGCATACCTCTGGTGTGTATCTGTAATATCTCCAGACGTCCTGTTTTATCAGGAACTCCAATCTCTATTTCACGGTCAAATCTGCCTGGACGTCTAAGAGCGGGGTCAAGAGCATTCGGTCTGTTGGTAGCTCCTATAACTACCACTTTGCCGCGAGATTCTAGACCATCCATCAAAGACAGCATCTGTGCTACTACTCTACGCTCTGTTTCTCCTGTAACTTCTTCACGCTTCGGTGCTATTGAGTCGATTTCATCAATGAAGATGATGGTAGGTGCGTTTTCCTGGGCCTGTTTGAATATTTCACGAAGATGTTCTTCACTTTCCCCATGATATTTGGACATGATCTCAGGACCGCCAATGGTCATGAAATTAGCATTAGTCTCTGATGCTACTGCCTTAGCTAACAGTGTCTTACCAGTTCCTGGAGGACCATGAAGCAGCACTCCTTTTGGAGCTTCAATTCCCAGCCTCTCAAAGAGTTCTGGATGTCTTAGCGGCAACTCAATCATTTCCCTTACTTTCTTGACCTCATCGCCTAACCCTCCAATATCTTCATATGATATTCTCGGAACTGACGGAGTTTCGCTCGCCGGTTTTTCACTGATTACAAACTCAGTGGATGATTTTACGATTAGAGCATCTGCTGCCGGGCTGCAGTTGGTTACTACCAGATCGATACGGCCTTCCAGAGTGTTGACTTCAACTATGTCTCCTTTGACAACTACCCGTCCATTCAGAATCTGACGGAGATATTCCTCACCACCTACAATTCTCAAAGCCTTAGTAGGTGCCACGGTGATCTTTGTAGCTTCTTTGGCAGAGATCTTGCGGATAGAAATGCGATCGTCAATACCTGTGTCGGCATTTCTTCTCAGAGTACCATCAATCCTCACAATGCCTTTGTTAGTATCTTCAGGAAGTCCTGGCCATGCTATGGCAGCAGTTCTTTTCTTTCCTTCAATTTGGATTACATCCCCTGCCGTTATACCTAAGATCTCCATTACTGCAGAATCAATACGTGCTATGCCGCGGCCTGCATCTTTAGAACGCGCTTCGGCCACTTTCAACACTTTATCGTCATTTTTCATATGTTGCCTCCTCATACTTACATCCGGGAGTAGTTAACTTACAGTTGTATAGATAACCTAGAGCAGATCTTCTATAAATAGTTAACTGATAACCCCTTTTAATTTCTGTACAAGGAAATTAATTTCATTCAGAGCTACTGACCCTTTTGGAGCTAATGAGTATAATTTTGTTTTCATGTCTTTGATGACATATCCAGAATCCCGAAGGGCATTGAGGTGGAATGTTATATGGCCCGTAGGCATTTCAAACTCTTTGCATAGCCATGATAGGTTTTTAGGGCCGTCTGCAAGACTTCTCATAATTCCGATTCGTTTAGCATTAGAAAGAGGTGCTAAGTAGGTTTCAACTTCTTCTTCTGTGGATATTGCTGCCTGTACAGGCAGTCCTGCACTGCTTCCCATCATACTGATTATTCTAAGATATGTGCTCTGAACGGAGTCTATTTTATGCAACATTTCGATGGTTTTGCGAGAACATTCTTCATCCTGACACGTTTCTGAGTTGCAGCAAACAAAATTTTTCGCATTCAGAAGAATTTGCGAGGCTTCTTCAAAGTTACCCTTTTCAAATTCTTGAGTAGAACTATCAACAATGGCCTTCAACTGAGAAGTACAAGATGCACGCAATTCACACACTGAATCGTTTTCAGCATCTCGACGGTCATTCTCGAAAACTTTTCTTCCTTCATCTGCAATAACTGGCCGCATGTATTCAGTACAGAGATTTTTAAAATCAGAGTAACGAAGATTGGCTAATTTATCGCTAAGGGAAGACATTTCATCCCGGAGTTCACGAATCTCTTTGAGTATCTCATCAGTCATAAGTATAGTAAATTATGCATTCTAAATATTTATGTATTACTTATTCAATTTAGAGCATAGGTGTTAAAATGGTATCACTACCGGAAAACGTTATGAAACTCGTAAATGACCCAGCTACAGTCAAGATTTTGGCTACCGTAGACGCTCAGGGAAATGCTCATGCAATTCAGGTTGGAAGTCTTTCAGCCCCAGATGCAAACACACTTGTGTTTGGAGCAGTTCTGATGAAAACTACTGGAAAGAACTTGGAAAAAATGAAAGCAGAAGGCAAGAAAATGACTGTACTTGTATCTGGTGGAATGGAGTCATATTCAATTAGTGCCTCCATAAAAGACTTTCAGACATCAGGTCCAATTGTGGATGGAATGAATGAGCATCTTGCTGCAATACACCTTCACGCTTCTGGAGTCTGGATTGTAGAACCTGCCGAAGTTTTCGACCAAGGCGCTAACCCAAATGCAGGAAATAAAATCGCATGAAACTACAGCCGCACTAGCGGCTTATTTATTTTAAATCAATTTTTCTGAGTTCCATCTCTTTTTTAGGTATGTTAACGCGCAGAACGCCGTCTACAAGCTGTGCTTCAAGATTGTTTCGATCTGCATCTTCAGGCAGTTCTATTCTACGGAATATCGTCGAGACTCCACGCTCTCTTTTTATGTAACCTGCGCTTTTTGTCTCTTCTTCATCAATTCTAGTTGCTTTAACAATAAGAGCGTGGTCTGAACATTCCAGTGAGACGTTCTCTTTAGAGATGCCTGGTAAATCTACATTTATGACATAGTTGTCAAAATTGTCTATGATGTCCACCGCTGGAAAGTGAGGAGCTATCATATTACCTGCTGATTGAACCATCCCGCCTACAGCTAATTTAATGTTCTCCATTGCTTTGCTCAAATCCTCAATAGCATTGTTTTGAGGCTTGCAGCAACATTTTTGGTCTTCGTTATTCATAATTCACCCAACTTATCTTGGGTGGATCTGAGATATATTATTTGCCTGCTCATTCAACGTGCGTTGATGAAGACTGACTGAGCATTTTTGAAGCGTTTTCTACCCATTTAGACTTAATATCACCAATGCTAATGCCTTCAAGAGCGCCGGCCATATTTTCTATGAATGAAGTTACCAAGTCATTGTTTACTTTTTCTACGTTTTCAACTTCATCAATAATCGACATGGCAACCATCTGAGCCAGGAATGATTTGACTGCAAAACCCATGCTCCTAGAAGACCTTAAAAAAGCATCTTTTAAAGCCTTGTCTTTGGTAGCTTGATATAAAGCACTGAAGTAAAGTTCTGGACCCCAAGGGCTTATGGAAGCTTCAAGGCCGTCAAACATTACTTCCATGTAATTCTCCATATTCCCCATGACTGGATCTCTGAATATTTCTTCCATCCTTCTCTGCCCTTTTTTAAAGGTTTCATGTAAAATGTCCCCCGGGATTTCATAGTATGCTGAAATATCATCTAGAGAAATTCCAGACTTCTCTGAAATATCACTCATGTCAACATTAGATAGTCCTTTTTCTGCAAATAATTCTAATGCTGCATTGACAATAATTTTCTTTTTGTCGCTTGTGGACATTTCTGATCTCCGTTACCGAGAAGAATGCCAATATAATTACACTTTCCGCTTAACAAAAATGCGGAGAATCATGAATATTCCGCAATGTGGTTGGATAGATTGCATATAAAATGCAATGTGCCTCAATTCCATGGAGCGCAAACATCACTTATTGAGCATGGAAAGAAAAATTCTAAAAACACTTGAAAACAAAGAAGGATTCCAAAGAATCATTGATGCAGTAGACCTGAGCGGATTAGAAAGTGAGCTTAATGGCAGCGGACCGTTTACATTTTTTGCTCCAACAGATGAAGCGTTTTCAAAGATGCCTCCGGGAATGATGGATACATTAATGATGGATAAAGCTAGAATGGCCGAGGTAATAAAACATCATGTTGTGGCGGATGAAATTTCTTCTTCTGATGTCATATCTGCCAAGAATGCAATGGCTTTGGATGGTGAAGTTCTTAACTTTGAAACATGCAATGGATTCAAGATAGGGGATGCTACTGTTACTGAAGCAGATATTGAATGCCGCAATGGGCTTGTGCATGTAATAGACTCCGTACTTCTACCAAAAGATGTCAGAGGTGATTTGGTAGAAACTGACACTCCACAAGGCGGAGAGGTGAAGATGGTTCCCAAAGGCGGAATGATGGATAAGACCATGGAAGCCGGATCTCAGAAAATGCATGACATGAAAGATAAAATGAAAGACATGGGAAGCAAAACAATGTCTGCTGGATCTTCTAAGATGGGCGATATGAAGGATAAAATGCATAATGCAATGGATGACAATTCTTCAGAAACACCATCTATGATGGATACGATGAAAGAGAAATTCCATGAAAAGATGGGGGAGATGTCTTCATCTGGATCTACTAACGCTGATGAAATGAAAGACAGGATTCATAACAGCATGAATAAAGAATCCATGTCAGCAGAATCATCAAAAATGGAAGAAATGAAAGAGAAAGCTCAAAAGAAAATAGAAGATAAAAACTAATTACCAATAAATTGGTAGATATCTCTCAAGAGAGGGATATCCTTTTATTGTTCCATGCATACTCCTTGCTGAAAGTAGGCAGGAACAGCTATGAATATTGTCATTATAGGAGCGGGTAACGTTGGATACCTATTGGCACAGATACTTTCAAAACAACATTCGGTGACTGTAGTAGAAAGAGACAAAAAAAGATTTGATTACGTCATTAATTCATTGAATGTTGGTGGGATTAATGCTAACGGTGCTAGCCCTAGAATTCTTAACCAGCTCCTGAATGAAAAAACAGACTTGATTATGGCAGTTACAGAAAGTGACGAAGCCAATATTTTTGCCTGTATGACTGCCAAACGCTTGCAGCCCAATGTAACTACTCTTGCTAGGATGAGAGATAGAGACTACACATTCGGAGACCAGCTAGAAAATTATCTGAGTGTGGACTGTATAATTTCTCCAGAGTACATCGTAGCATCCAAAATGAAAGAGATTGCTATGATGGATAATGCAATTGATTTTGAAGATATTGAAACTGTAGGGTTAAGCCTAGCTAAATTTCGCGTAGGTCCTGACAATCGTCATGGCATTCAAGGAATAGCTTTGAAACATCTTCCACTGCCTAAAAAATGTAAAATTATCATGATTCACAGGATGAGCCAGAAAGGTATGGAAAGTATAGTTCCCACGGATGATGATTATTTTATTGTAGGAGATGAAGCGGTCGTTATTGGAGATAGAGAATCCCTCAGGGAATTTGATAAGTTTCTAAGCCCTCATAAAAAACACCGCGATATACTGATGATCGGTGGCAGCATATTGGCCGAATATCTTCTTGAAATGCTATCTGAAGAAAAAGTAAGTGTTAGATTGATCGAAAAAGATGAAGAGCGCTGCCAAGAGTTATCCAAAATGTTTGATGATGCTATAATCATCAACGACAATGGTACAGATCCTCTAGTTTTGAGGAGCCAGGATGCTAAAAATACAGATGTTTTAGTCTGCACTACTAATAATGAAGATGGTAATCTATTGTCTTGTCTAGTAGGAAAACATCTAGGAGTAAGTAAGACTGTTACGGTGTATACAAAGGGAGACTATAGGGACATTTTTAGAATGGCGGGCATTGATGCCGCTATCGGATATTACGGCGTAGTTGCAAATGAAGCAATCCGCCAAACTGTTCCAGAGTATGAAGTATTGATGACTATGGAAAGCACTACAGAAGAGTTTATTGGACTTACTGTAGGCCCTCGCTGTCGCATTAAGGATAAGATGCTTATTGAAGCTAATTTACCAGAAAGGACTAACGTAGCACTTATCATAACTGGTACAGATATTATCATACCCGGACCAGAAGCTGTAATCAAAGAAGGAGATACTCTCCTCGTTTATGCAGATAAAATGGACATTCATGCTTTGGAAAAGCTGTTTGGAACGACCATACCAATAACACCTTAAGAGGCATTGCAGCATGGAAATAAGCCAACCATCCCCAAATAAACAAATGACACCCATTAAGAAAAAATCATTTCTTAAGCGTCATGGATTCGACAGATATGACATACTTAAGAAACTTTCCAGAAAAGAAAATACCATTCTCTATTTATTTGGGACGCTCATTTTCTATGTAGGTTTGGCGTTAATCATCCCATTGGGATGTTCGTATATCTACAATGATCCGCATCTCCCTTGGATCATTACAATGCTCATCTGCTTTGCAATCTCTGGCCCACTTCTTACCAGATTTAGATCTGCAGAACACACACGACCTACAGAAACTCTGTTTGTAATAACCACTTCATGGATTCTTGTTACTATTTTCGGTTCGCTTCCATTCATATTGTCTGGAATGGGCGTTATAGATGGACTTTTTGAAGCAATGAGCGGATTCACCACCACTGGTTCTACTGTAATGGGTGGAGGTGGCGTAGCCCCGATCGAAGAATGGCCCAGAAGCATATTGCTTTGGCGCAGTATGATGCAGTGGTTAGGAGGTGCAGGAATCATCATGATATTCGTGACGATCCTGCCAATGATGGGAGCTACTGGCCGCAGCCTTGTAACGCTGGAACTAGCAGGAACTGATACTCAGAATATCACACAGAGAATGCAAGAAGAATCCAGAAAGTTTCATTACATTTACATAAGCCTGACTTTGCTGATGATTGGATTACTCCTATTAACAGGATTAGGAGTATATGACTCAATAACAGTTGCGTTCTCTTCTCTTTCAACAGGTGGACTTTCACCATACTCAGACAGCATAGCTCATTTCAACAGCAGAACTGTAGAATGGATTGTGATGATATTCATGTTTCTGGGAGGTATGAATTTCTTCCTGCAGTTCCGTGCCATAAGCAAAGGCGGATATAAAGAACTCATTAAAAACTCTGAGTTTAGAGCATATGTTTTGATTGTAATAATTGCAAGCCTGCTTATGTTTGTATTCCTGAGTCCAGACTTGACTGGAATGAATACGTTTGATAAGATTACCACATCTGCGTTTCAGGTAATATCCGCTATGACCGGCACAGGCTATACTACCATAGGCCTTGGCGGTCTTGTAAACATGGCCAGCATGATCTTGATCATCGTTATGATTATTGGGGCATCTTCTGGTTCTACATCTGGCGGTATAAAGGTAGTTAGATTTGTTATACTGCGTAAATTCTTATCCGCTACATTATACAGAACGATCCACCCCAAGGCAGTAGTTCCCATAAAAATCAATGAGAAAACGATTGAAGAAAAGACAATATCCTCACTTATGGCTCTTCTGGTATGCTATTTCGGCACAGCAGTTGTTTGTATTTTTGCACTCATGATGCTGGGAGTAGACACAATGGGTTCAATAAGTTCAACAATAGCCTCACTTTCAAATGCAGGACTGGGTATGGGGGATGTGGCTTCATCATACGGAGGGTTGCCTGACCTAGCCAAACTGGTTTTAATGTTCGCCATGTGGGCTGGTCGTCTAGAGTTTATTTCTGTATTCGTCATACTAAGTCCGGTATTCTGGAAAGAATTCCTTAGATTCCACAAAAGATACAGCTGAATATACGGTTGATTGAAATAGTATCAGCAGTTAGTAAATTGGGAGCCCAATGGCTGAGTATGTAAAGGTATGTTCCAACTGTGGAAGCAGAGATATTGAAATGTCAAGAGACATAGGATATGTTCCTGGCCTTACTGGCAGTGAAAGATATTTCTGCAGATCGTGCGGATATGAATCTGCTCCTTTGCTGATAGATGTGTCAAATGCAGAAGAGGATCTTCAAAAAGATAGTTTTTACAAAATATCGCTGATTCCAATAAATACTATAGACCAGGATGTGGAAAACATTGTATCGGAGATACAGTGGAATGGTAAAGAATACACTACTACCGGCAAGCACGCGGTGCTTGATCAGTACAGACATACCATAAAGGGTAATGAATACTCAAATACAATCATTCTTGATCTAAAAGGAATCAAAACTGGACATCCCAATTACAAAATAATGAAAAGTGTTGTGAAGCCCAAATATAACATCTGGTTAGATATCGGAATACATAATGACGGTGACATATTTGATGCATTTACATTAGATGCAAACAGAGTCATATGCAGCAGTATCTGTGTTTCATCAATGCAAATTTATGAAGAAGCGTTTGCTTTGTCAGATAATGTGCTTCCATGCATCTGCATATATGATGATAAAGTAGAGTGGAAATCGTCAGATAATGAAAAAAATGTATATCGCGTGATTGAAAGTCTTAAAAAAATAGGGTATGATGAGATTATTCTCATTGATTTGAAGCGCCTTGGCAGAAATGAAGGGGCAGACATATCTTATGCATCCAGAGTTTCAGAAACATTTTCTAACATAATCTTCGGCGGAGGAATACGCGAAGAAGATGTATTAAATTTTAAAAAACTGAAACTCAGAGGAATTATACTTGATCCAGAATTTAACTAAAGTATGGTGATGTTAATCCTCACATCCTTCTGCGCAGATAAATTGCAGAAGAGATCTTTTATTTCTGAAGAGGGTCCATCCAGCACGATCTGTTCAACACATTTCCCGTTGACGTGTGTATGCATTGATGAGTGTACAACGTCAGCATAATCATGGACTATGTCATGGACATGGTGCTTCTTTTTGTCAGAATAAAGGATTGTTACAATGCAGCTTATTTTTTCACCAGTATCGGGTATGCATTTCTTAGTGGAAATAAAATCTCGGATAGCATCGCGCATTGCATCAGATCTTGACGAGAAGCCAGCATCTTTTGAAGCACCGTCAAACTCTTGTAATTCTTCTTCTGGAATAGATATGCTAATAACCACCATTGTTCCACTGTGCCACATGGTTTAATGCGATCTTTCTACAACAAGTTTACGGCCTGCCTCTCTCGCTTCTTCTAATGCAAATGGAGCGTCTAGAATGGATCCTGGTTCCTCAAAGCCAGGGAATAATAGAGATTTTTCCTGATGGAAACCTAACGTCTTAAAAAAAATACGAATCGTTTTCTCTACACAAACAAAGTCGGTATTTAGTCTTGCAGCTACAGAGATGAATAATCCTTTCTTTGAATGACTTTGGTCCAAATTATTAGACCATAAAAACTGCCCCCTGTCAATAAATGTCTTCATCCAGGAGGAAATGCTTTCAAAATAAATTGGAGATGTTAGAATTACTGCATCGGCTCTGCCTATGCAATCATAAATCTCCGAAATATAATCATCAATGTTACATGAACCTGTATCTGCACATCTGCCACATCCAAGACATCCTGAGCAGACTGAATCAGATAGATAGAACTTTTTAACTTCGGCGCCGTTAGAGGCAGAACCTTCTAATACAGCATCCAGTAGTAAATCTGTATTCCCATTCTTTCTTGGACTTCCAGAAATCCCGATTACAAGCATCGTAAGATGTATGCATCGTGATGATTTACTACTTTCCGGCATACATATATTTTAAGACACAGTTGTCAAAGTTCACCGAGAAGATACAAATAGCCGTCCATGGTTAGGGTGGATTAAATGGATGAAAGTAATTTTTGTAAAGTTCGTTCGATTCTTTTTCCCAGGAACGTACTGATGGGACATGGCGTAATAAATGACATTCCCGAAATGTGTAAAAATTTCGATCTGTCTGGAACCGCAGCAATTATTACAGGTGACAAAACAAAAGATGTAGCGGCAGACTCGATATCTTCACATCTTAAATCAAATAATTATGATGTAACTACAATCAGCATAGGAGCTGCTACCAGAGAAAATTTGCAAGAGGTAGTGGACCTGGCTAAAGACAGTCATGCTAATTTTTTAATAGGAGTGGGAGGCGGCTCCAAAATAGATCTTGCTAAAATGGCAGCTAAAGAGCTGGATATTGAGTTTATTTCAGTGCCAACCTCGGCATCTCATGACGGCATAGCATCTGGCAGAGCCTCCATAAAAGGTCCTGACGGACCAATATCTATGGACGCTAAGACTCCGTTGGGAGTAGTTGCAGATACGAGTGTCATCGTAAAAGCACCTTTTAGACTACTTGTAGCTGGGTGTGCAGATGTAATTTCAAACATAACTGCTATTAAAGACTGGGAATATGCTGAAAGACTCCTTGGTGAAGAGTTCTCAAGATCTGCATGTGCCATGGCACTTTACACCTCAGAAGCAATGATTGAATCTGCTGATTTAATAAAACCCGGAGTTGAAGAAAGTGTCTGGGTTGCTTTAAAACCAATTATTGTATCAGGAGTTTCAATGTCTGTAGCTGGCTCATCCAGGCCAACTAGTGGATCAGAACACATGTTTTCCCATGCTTTGGATATGATTGCTCCAGGTAGGGCTCTCCATGGAGAGCAATGTGGAGTAGGCTGCATCATGATGATGTATTTGCATGGTGGGAACTGGATGGGCATAAGGGATGCATTAATCAAATTAGGCGCTCCCACAACAGCAAGAGAATTGGGAATCACAAAAGAAGAGATTATCGAAGCTCTTACAACAGCTCACAAAATTCGTGATAGATTTACGATACTTGGTCGTCAAGGTCTCACGTACGAAGCTGCGGAGAGACTGGCTAAAATCACAAAAGTCATTTGAGGGATTAAAAATGGTAGTCGTTACATTAATAGGAGAAGATTTTGCAGAAGTTGGAAAAACTTTTGTCTTTCGCGGCCCAATAACTGAGTGCAGAGATTGCAAATTAAAAGGCATCTGCTTCAATCTTGATGCTGGCTGCCGATATTGTGTAAAAGAAGTGAGGGATGTTCATCATGAATGTCGCATTCATGAGAGTGGTGTATGTGCAGCAGAAGTTGAGAAATTAAATATAAACGGAGCAGTTCCAAAAAAATATGCACTGGAGGGATCCACACTATCATTTAATCCAACTGATTGCAACCAGATTGGATGTGAAAATTATAGATTGTGTCATCCAACAGGTGTCACTAAAGGTATGCGCTTCAAAATAATCTCTGCCGGTGAAGAACTTAACTGTCCTGCCGGGCAGAGAATGATAAAAGTAGTTTTAGAATGAGTTTGTAAGTTTCACCGGAAACTTTCTCCGGTGAGACGCTCAAACATTTCAATATACAGGTCCTGAACTTTCCTTATCCATTCGTTAGGAAGTGCTGGAATATCAGGTTCGGGTTGTCCATTTTTCCTTGCAGCCATTAAATTATCAAAGTAGCCTGTTTCTCTGTAATACTGCCTTACTGCTTCTTTAGATAACTCTACACATTTTCCAGCTGCGTAAGCGTCTTCGTCCCACCAGCGGTCTTCATCAGAAGTTCCGAATGTGTCTATCAGCATAATATTACGCTGGGAATCCATTGCAAACTCTTTCTTCCCGTCCACATGGATGAGCATTCTTTCACCGACTTCTGATGCGATTATATCATCAATCTTTGCTACAAGATCAAATACATCATCAAGTTCTTTTTCTGTTAAACCAGATAACTCTAGAGCTTCTTTTCTTGTAAGAAGCCTGTCGACTTTTTCGAGCTTTGTTGTAGTTTCATAATATGGAGTCGGGAGCTTTTCTCCATACTTCACTTCATGATCTTTTTCAAATCCAAGATCTGAAGCAGATATCTCGCCTGAACGAACCCTGTCAAACAGAGATCCAGCTACATAATGCCTAGAAATGAATTCCAAAGGAATTAGATAATTAACAGTCGATGTGTTTATCTTGCTTGTGTCTTCGATAACATCGACTCTTTTTACCCTCATACGGTTAGGCGGGATTAACTCAGTAAAATGAGTCTTAATACCTGCTTTGCGGCATACTTGGAACCAGAATGCTGCGGTCCTGCAGAGGGTTTCTCCTTTGCCTGGAATGTTGGAGGGTATTATCTTATCGAATACAGAAATATTGTCAGTAAAGACAAATTCTAAGGTATCGTCATCTACTTCATAAACTTCCTTTACTTTACCGGTTCGTAATAAGTTCATCACTAGCTCCCCAAGCGAAGAGATTTATGGCAGTATATGAGGTTTTTGCATAAGCTTCACAATAACTCACGCATTTCGCAAAAACAGCAGTATAATTGACCTAAATTGCAGCATGATATTAGTTTACCAGTTTTTAGACGTCAACATCAAGTAAGTAACGCATTGCGACCATAGTCTTACGAAAGTATAATGTCACTAATCCTCTAAAAACTTAGACTAATGGCTCTTGAAGCTGATGAGACTGATTCTTTATCCCACATGCTGGCACTCAAAGACATATGGAACGAATTGCTGAAATCGAGCGGAGAAGATTCTTTTTTTCTATCCCTGCCATGGCTAAAAACATGGTGGGATGTTTTTGGAGCAGAATACAAATTAAAGTGCATAACTGTTAAAGAAAACGGAGAAGTTGTGGGTATAGGGCCATTTGCAGTTTCCTCAAGAGGCCGGGTTATATCTTGGAGAAAGGTTTTATTTATTGGAACTGGACCGTCTGATCGATGTGGAATTATTGCAAAAGATGGTCGGAGAGATATCCATATGGCAATTTGGGACTATCTAAAGTCAACAGATAATTGGGATGTTATAGAACTCAGAGATATGACCTCCACGAATCCAACCTTCATAAACGCAAAATCGGCTTTTCCAGAAGCAGAACATATCGCAAGCCAGTCTCCATATATCGACGTGTCGTGCGGATATTCAGAGTATATGGCTAACCTCTCAAAAAACATGAGATATAATATTGGGCGATCCAAACGAAAGATTGAGAGCGTGGGCGGACGGTTTACATCCAGAAAAGGGGATGAGAAATGCGAAGAAGGAATGAAAATGCTTCAAAAGCTCAGCAATGCCAGATGGGAAGGAGATAATGTTTTAAAACTTCCTAACATGATGAAGTTTGCTGAAAAAGTTTCCAAGATACAAGGTGAGTTAGGAAGCACGATATTTCATTCAATTGATGTTGATGATACTCCAATAGCAATATCCATGGGCTTTGAGGATAAAAACCGGTACATGTATTATCTTTCTGGTTTTGATCCAGAATACGCAAAGATGTCTCCTGGATATGTGCTTATCTCTGAAATAATACACGAATGTTGTCTAAACAAAGTTGGAGAAGTGGATATGCTGAGAGGTACTGAAGGATACAAGTATAGATTCAATGCGATTGACAGGATGCAAGCTACAATGAGGATCGTCAACAAAGGTGTATTGAGGGGTGTTGAATCAAGATTTAGAGAAGAGCAGCTTACACCCTAAACATCTTTTTTAGATCTTTACCTGGCATGTATAAAAACGACTCTGCATAACCGTTTAATCTATTCATTGCAGCCCTGTATTCATTTATTCCTCTTACCATTCTGACATAATCAATATCTTCCATTTGAGTGCCATGCATCCTGATAACGCTGAGTTTCTTTTCCATCGTTTCAGATATTGGCACTACCAGATTCGGCATTAAAGCGCCCCAGACCTCATACATGAGAACATTTATGCTATCGTCATTCTCCAGAAGGTCTGCAACAGCATGGAACGTTCTTAGATGCTCATCATGATTTTCAAACGGAGACGGAACCAAGATTGTATCTGGTTCAAATGTGAAAATTTCATCGGAGATTATACTCTTAAGATCTGCAGCGTTAGGAAACGAAGTTTTGTTTAATCTGCAGTTGAGGATTTCACTTTCTCTGATTGCTGCATTTATTTCAGATAATCTTTCATCTGGAGTAAAATTACCAGTCTGCATAGATGTATAGACTATTCGTATTTCCGAACCGTTATCGTGAAGCTTAAGTAGTGTGCCCATACAACCTATTGCATCATCATCGGGGTGGGGAGAGATTACCAAAAATCTATTTCCTGGAGGAATGTCCATCACCTTAGGATCCCAGGTAGTTCCTTCTAGAGAGTCCATTACTCCAAATCTTCTCCTAAGTTTCTCCGTTATGAACTTTAACTCTAACGACGCGCTATGTATACCCACATTGAATATACTGAAAGGTTCCCTTAATAAATTAACCGGAGGAATTTTCCTGAAAACCGCAATTATTGCACTAAATGACTATTCTCAAGTCAAAGGAGGCACGGAAGTATTTACCAAACATCTACAGACAGTATTTCCTGAGTCCACGGTGGTAAGTGCACCACAGAATGTAGGACAAGTCTTTGAAAAAATAGGTTTTCAAAATGAGTACCGATCTTGGAAAGCCGGGAAAAAGTTTCTAAACATTAATGATCAATTTGATGCTGTTTTCAGAAACTCATATGCCGGCTGGAATGTTAAGACTGAGTCTCCACTAATAAATGTGTTTCACTTCACATATTATGGGTTTTCACAGGAGGCCATGCAGGGATCAAAAGGCCATTTTCAAGCTAAATATGTCTCACCTTTTTTTGAAAAGCTCTGTTTGAATAATGGAGTGAATATTGCAGTCAGCGCAAAAGTTCAGAGAGAATTGAAAAAATACTACAAGAAAGAATCCAGAGTTATTGAAAATGCTGTTCCAGACATATTTCATAACATTCCTAGGGAAAAAGCCAGAAAAGAACTTGGCATAGATTATTCTGGACCACTGGGAATATTTGTCGGGCGCACAGATCGGACTAAAGGTTTTGATATTGTATTAAAAATTTCTAAAAATATAAAAATAATATGTGTTACTCCAAGCAATAGGCAAAGTACAGATAACATAATCGTAAGAACAAATGTGGAATATGAAAATATGCCAAAATACTATTCTGCTGCTGACTTCTTAATATTTCCTTCAAGATATGAGTCATCTGGCTACTCTGTCATGGAAGCCATTAAGTGTGGAATTCCAGTAGTAGCTTCAAAAACAGGAATACTTGAAGATATTGATCCAAATGAAGTTGGTGCAATAGTTGACATTGATGATGATGAAGGGTACATAAAAGGAGTTCAACAAGTCATTAAATCTAACTTTACTCCTTCTTCAGAAATTAGTAAACGATTTTCGATGGAAAGATTCAAAAAAGAATATTTGGATCTCGTGAAAGAAGTTGGAGAGCTATAGATGTTTTCTACTGGCTCCATCTTTCCAACCTTTCAGGAGTCCAACTGCTTCGAACACAGTTCCAACAGCAACTATGTAGATGGGCAGTTTACCTTCTGTTTCTTCTTTTTCCAAAATTCCCTTCGGAGCAACGCGTTTATTGATAAAATTAGACATTCTGCAATTCACATAGTGTTTAAATCTCATTTCTTCTCCAAAATGTTTACGTACTAAATATGAATTATTTCTGCCCCAAAGATATCTGAGTTTCAGATACCAGCGCACTCTATCTTTTCTATAGGATCCTTCACACCATTCATGCCTTACAGCCGCCGTATCTGAATAGGCTATCTTATAGCCTGATTTTACAACTTTAAGACATGCATCTGTTTCATCCTGATGGAATTTAAAATATGGATCAAAGCCTCCTGCATCTATCAGAATTTGTCTCCTGAATGACATGTTACATCCCACCATTACAGGATAAAGACCATCTAAGCATTCTTCTCTTGATTCGTCAAACCATCTTCCATCTGGAGCGACTGCGTTCTTTCCCATCGATAGGTTTCCATTCATATCAAAAACAGGGCCTCCTACACCGCCAACTCTTTCATCGTTGTATGCATCAAGAATGGACTGTAACCAGCCTGGCTGTGCTACTGCGTCATCATCAATAAAGCAAACCACATCAGAAGTTGCCTCTGCTAAACCAAGATTTCTAGCAGATGATATTCCACCTAAGGTTTCCTGACGAATTAATTTGAGTTCTCCTTTTGTAGCTAGTAATTCCAGCATATCTCTTGTACCATCATTAGAGGGCCCATCAACAACGATGATCTCATCTGGTTTCGGTAACTGAGATTCTATAGATCTGAGACATTTTGTAAGCCATTGTATTCTATTATATGTACATACGATAATGGAGATCGAAGTCATATCATTCTTCACCTTTTTTAAGCTGCATCATCAAGTGCCAGCTTCTGCTACCATAATCTCTCTGGAAATCTGACTCTTCAATCCGCCTTATTGCATCTGACAATTTTTTAATGCCCATGCTGTCCGTAAACATTAACGCATAGCCACACAAAGGATACAACAAAAGTCCTCCATAGTGTTTGTTTACGACGGTGTAGTGAGGAAGCATTTTCAGTAACTCTTCTGTCCTATAGTGTTTGTGTTCCAAGACAGAATCATTTTTTCCCAAGAGTATCTTTCGGCCTGCAGCAAATATTCTGGAACGCTGAGCGTCTATAAACCAAAATGAACCTTTATGGGGCACAGAAATAATCAGATGCCCACCAGGTCTAAGAACACGATCTATCTCGCTTAAGGATTTTTCAGGATTTGGTACATGTTCCAGAACATCTAGCATTGAAACTGTAGTGAATGATTCGTCCTCAAATGGCAGACTATCTGCACTTCCAAGAACGAAATCAAAGTCTGGATAACGTTTTCTTGCTTCAGCCATTGTTCTCGTATCTACATCCAGACCTACTGCTTTTGAGCAGCGACTGCCTACGGAACCTACTACTTCCCCGTCCGAACATCCAACATCCAGATATGTTTCTCCATCAGACATCCATTCGGATAATATTCTTGTTCTTCCAAGCAGTCCGTTCTCAGAGCCATACACTACTTTGACTTTTGTAGTATGAGGTATTTGATAGGTATCTTGATCATTCAGTAGGGGGGACATAAATAGGCATCCAAAGTTGTAATGTTTCTTCACTGCTTATTAATGTGAAATAGATGGTATGGCTACCTGGTGCAGGAACTGAAAAGTATATGTTTAAACTCAACTCCTCACCTTCAGCAAGTGTCAGCATAGTAGATCGTCCGATTGACGGATCAAGAGAAATTACAGATCCAGGTGTAAAATAAACTGTCTGGCTATATCCCAATCCATCTGAAACTATTAATGTTAAATTTTCCTCTTCGGACAGATGTGACTTTACATTAACAATGACATTAGACACTCCAACCACTGTACTAGGAAGACTTTCTACGGTTCCAGATGGTCCGTTTATGCTGAATTCCACAAAATTCTCTTTTTGTGGTTCTTTAGCCAAAGTGGATGCAGACACGGCAACGAATACTACTAGTGCCGCAACGACCAAAACCATTATTGATCTTTCTGCAGCAGTATATCTTTTTCCAGTTCCAAATTTAAAGTTTAATACGAATGGATCTCTGGCCCATGAAATTCTCCTGCTGATGGCGATTACTGTGAAAATCACTGTAAATATAAGAATTTCAAATGCTGCGGTGATCGTAGTAATTCCAAAAAGACCCCTAGATAAAAGGGTTCCAGTTATGCCTACAATTACAGCACTTAGCGCTACAGATAATGCTATTCTCTCCAACATTGTTATTTCATGTGTTTTTTCTGATCGAGGCAGCGTAAAGGACTGTGACAGCAATGCTGTGTTTCCAGGAAATAATGCAGAAACCAGTGCATAACCAGTAGCAAAAAAAACTGCATAAAATGCAATAATGTCTAAAATGATTCCATATAAACCAGCAAGGCTCATGAAAACTGCAACGCATACAACGATCAGATTGAGAATCAGATCGGATGGCCTTGTCGGTCCTGCAAAAACAATGTTTTTTATTATAACACCTCCAGACAAGATTTTAATTTGGGAGCGACCGCTTCCCAAGAATATTTGTCAACGATTAGTTTACGTCCTTCATTTCCAAGTACAACTCCAAGCTCTGGATTGCAGAGAATTTGTGCCACTTTTTCATGAAAATCATCCTTAGTTCCAATTAAACAATTTTTTCCATCAACTAGTTCTGGAATTCCATCAACTGCAAGTTTACTTACTACAACGGGGCAGCCTACAGATAGCATATCAACTACTTTGGTGAGGATTCCAACTCCTTTCCAAAGCGGAGCAACGCATACATCTGCAGCAGAAATCCATAAAAATATGTCTGGGACATATCCAAGCATTACTGCGTCTCCAGTATTTTCAATATTTCCGCTACCAGCAACGTATAATGTTACATCAGGAATTGTTTCTTTTAACCTTGGAACTACTTCATCAATTAGATATCGTACAGCGTCTTCATTTGGATAATAATTTAATGATCCAAAAAATAAAATTACTTTCTGATCTGATGGTATTCCTAATTTAGATTTGGCTTCAGATTTGGGAGTGATGGTTACCCTGTTTAAGTCAGCACAAGTTGGAATTACGATGAATTTTGAGCTGTCAAAACCGATCTTTTTGTAAACGTCTTCATCTTTTTCAGATACTACAATTATCTTTGAAGCAGCTTTTGCCACCATCTTTTCCATAATCAAATTAGATTTTATGAAGGCACTGGATTTTCCTACTGCTGCACCAAAGTCTTTGATGTTTCCATGGTTATCCCAAACCGAAGGGATTTGTAGAATCTTAGAAGCCATTGCACCTGCAAATGCATAATATGAACCTTCTGCAAACACAATTGAGTCTCTATTTTTCTTACCTGTTCGCAGTATGTTAAAGAATGTTTTAAACTCACTTAATATAAATAAACCATATCTTTGAAATTTATTATATTCTTGATTATATACTCTGTTATCTAATTCATCTGTGGAGATTGGTAGTATTTTTGTCCATTCAGACAATATATGAACAAGTTTTGGAGTCCTCTCACTGCTTTGAGGGTTTGGGTTAACATATGGAACAAATATGATTTTATTCATTGTGACTCCCCATAAATGCAACACAATCTGTCTGCAGAAACACCAAAATCAAATTCATTAACTGCTAAATCTCGGGCTTTACAGCTCATCGATTCAATTCTGCTTTCATCATTGAAAAGTTCCATGATGGAGGCTGCAAAGTCTTCTGGAGTAGGTGATGCCATAAGCCCTGCACCCTCGTTGATTATATCAGATTCAACACCCCTACCAAATGAAGATAATATCGGTATGCCGCAAGATATAGATTCTATAGCAGTAAATGGAAACAGATCGTTTCTACTGCTTAATGCATAAAGATCAGCACAGTTGTATAGCTTGGCTAGGTCATAATTGTCAAGATATTCGGTGTGGATGGAGACTGTGTCTGTGAGTCCTAATTTCCCAATGAGTCCTCTTAGATTTTCTTCCTCGGGACCTGTTCCTTTGATGATTAACTTAAAATCTGGATTTTCATCTTTTATTATTCTAGCCGCTTTGACTAAGATATCCATACCTTTATTATGATGCAGCCTTCCAACTGAAATAACTACATTGTGATTTTCAGACAATCCAAATTCCCGACGAGACTTTTCTTTATCCATCGGTTTGAATATTGAACAGTCTACACCAGAGTGAACTACTTGCGTAATCAGTTCCTCTTCAAACCCACAATCTGTAAGATGATTTGCTGCAGATTTTGAACGTGGAATTATTTTACAATTTCTTGTTATTCTTTTTCCAAGTGTATTGTAAAATTGTTTTTGGATCGTTCCTGCTACGCCTTGCATTAGGATGTCTAGTTCCTGCCAGACAAACAACTTTGAAAATGAACTTTTGACGGCAGAATTGGAATACATAGTCCCCATCTGGAAAACTTCTCCAGATTGGACTACATCAAATGCATTCCGTCTGAGATGTGCTTTCAATGATGGCGTACAGGGAAATACAGCCGGAGGAAAGATAGATGACATCCGTGTTGGTACGTATACGATATTTACATCATCTAAAGAACATTTTATAGCTGGCTCATATGCATCAGAGATGTATATTGTTACTTGGTGGCCTCTAGAAGCTAGAGTCGTGGCTAATTTTGTGATGTTTAAGTCTTTATCTGATTCAGGTACTGGATTTTTCACTGCTCGTCCTTTGGGAAGGTCTGCAGTTTTGGTAATCAGGTTTACCAAAGCGATGTTCATTTCATATCCCTCTGGCAAACATTACCTGATACCGTCCGTTATCGTAGACCTTAGAGTTCATTACTTCTTGATTTAGATAGAAATCATATCTATCTTCTATACCCCATTGTTTATACCATAATTCGGTAGTATCATCAAACAGATATGAACCCGATCCAGAACTTGAAGCCATCTCAAGCACGGTCGTTGGATAAGTTGCACTGAATTGCAGTCTTTGATAAGATTCTCCATCGCCCCAGTCTTTGTACGGATAATACCCTCCAATTACATAGGTTTGAGGAACTTCCTCAGATAGGTAATCTGTAGCTGCAATACTTTCTGCACTGCTGGTATACAAACTCTGCTGGTAGAACAAAGTTGATGCGCACGAGACGACGATACCAGCCACGAGTATAGTGGTTAATACTGCAGTAACTTTCCTTTTCCTCAAAAGGGTTGGCACAAAGAACAATGGCGCTACCAGCATCAGATATAAAATTCCCCTATCGTAGATTTGCCCATTGAAAAACAGAGCATCTAGAGGGATGGCGATTGCCGGTATGAATAGCAGCGGAAGTATGTGCTTTGGAATTGAAATTTTCTTTCTATTAAATACATAAATTAATAGTCCAATTAGAGTTAACAAACCAAATATGAGGATTGTAAATGTACGAATCTGAGGATAAAGTGTCCCAAATATATTTTCAGTACCTGTCCTCATTTCATATTGGTTTTGAACTGCCTGATCCATGAATCCTAGATATTGAACCTGACCTAGCACAAACTGTGTCAGGTTTAGAGTAAATTCGGCTGCTCCGATTAAAGACCATATTATCCAGATTATCAAGAATAAAGCGGCTGGCCAATGACCATTTGCAGGAGGTGCAGTAGTCTTAACTCTATGATATATTCTGCTGATTATTTCCTTTGCAACCACTGCACTCAATACGAACAATACAGTAGTCGGGTGAGATACAGTCAAAAATGCAAACAATGCAACGGCAGTGCCTTTCCACGCGGTTCCCTGTCTTTCGAGACATACAAAGATTAGAAGCCCAATTGCCAGACCTATGGATTGTGGAGAGAAATTAAACTGCAGCCATACATTTACAAAAGCGGCGACTAGAAATGCCACTCTGTATCCTGTTGATGGAACATATGTCCTAACAAACAAGTATATTGCAACTAGCGTGAAAGCTGCAGCAAATACTGGATAAAATCTCAAAAATCCAAGTACATTTGGATCGGCAATGACTGAAAATGTTGCAGCGAATGCAAAGAACCCAGGATAGTTATATGCATATGAATAATCAGGATCATCTGGGATAAAACCAGTTGATGCCATCTCAAATGAGGAATTGTAATGCATATATGAGTCCCATACAACAGGGTATGTTTGAAACAAAGCAGTGGATCCCCATAATGTAACAAAGACAGCCATAGCTTGTATGAAAAATACCCTTTCTGAAGCAGTGAATGCTCCTATTGCAAGGGACAATATCATTATCCCCATTCCAATCCAGAAACCAATAGGGAGCATTCCAAGAAGCCCAAACGGTTCAGATACTGGAATGTGCTGTATTGAATATCCGTATGATGAGATTATGCATATTGCTAATCCCACCAACGTCAAAAGATAGAGGGGTAGTGGACGTACCCGGTATTCATTGTTCAAGAATTTCCCCATCTTTGAATCATATTTCAACAGAGTGTTTATAAAATTAACCGATGAATATGGTGATGTTTTCAAATGAACTGTCATTAAAACCGAAATTATAAGTATCTCTCCCTTACACAATAGAATCAATTCTAAGCAAACGCTGGATAGCGAGATATGATTCTGAAAAAATGATCTCTGCAGGATATAGCGTGAGCTATGAATGAGGATGCCAGAAATGTCCAAAAAGGTAGCAATTATCATACCTGCATTGAATGAAGAAGAAAGTATAGCAGATGTTATTGATAATGTGTTAAACGTTGGTCTCCATAATCCAGATTATAATCTATTTCTAGAAGTTATAGACGGTCGTTCATCAGATAATACAGCAAAAATTGCAAGAGAAAAAGGTGCAAATGTAATAATTCAAAAAGGAAAGGGAAAGGGCGTCGGAATCAGGCAGACCATTGATCTTTGCTTCCCAAAGAATGTTGTAGATAGGACCTTGTCTCTTGCGTGCGGAAACTGCAATAATATCCAAGATATTTCTTCACTTCTAGATACTAATTATATAATAATGTTGGATGCCGACGGAACATATCCACCAGAGCATATTCCAGATGTGATTGCTGCCCTCGAATCTGGTGAAGATGTTGTTATGGGATCACGATTCAAAGGCACTATTGAAGAAGGTGCCATGACTAAAATGAATAGAGTTGGTAATAGAATCCTGAGTACTCTGGCAGCAATATTGTACAATCATAAATGCAGTGATATATGCACGGGAATGTGGGGATTTAGAACTGATGCATTAAAAGTATTGCAGTTAGAATCTAAGCATTTTGAACTAGAAGCAGAATTATTTGCTGAATCTGTAAAAAAGGGACTGAATGTAGGAGAGGTTCCGATCAGATATTTACCAAGGCGTGGAGAGACTAAATTAGTTCCAGTGGCAGCAGGAATCTCTATACTGTCAATGATAGTAAAAAGAAGATTTTTGAATGCTGGAGGAGGTTTTGGAGTCCGATTAATGAAGCCTAAAGAAAATTCTGCAAATTCAATTCGTTTTGGATGATTATATGAAAATTGCAATGATTACTCCAGAATTTCTTAGTTGGGGAGGGATAGGGAGCTATACAATACAACTTTCAAAACATCTTCCATCTGAATTTGAAATGCATTTGATATGTTTAGGTGGAAATGAATGTTCATGCGATATTGATGTACACAGCCTTGGAGAGTCGAAAGATACATTTTTCTGCAATGGACAATTTCAATACAGACTATGGCGTTCATTTAGAAAATTACAGGATGAGAATAAATTTGATCTCATACACGCCAACCATGCTCAGATGCCAGACATCTTGATGAAACTTTGGCATAACAACATGCCTTCGATAACGACTGTGCACAGTACAATTGGATCTCAGCGGCTTGGCACTAAGAATTCAGCTGCCCCGGTGGAACGCCTAGAAAAATCAGAACGTATGACCTATGCACTTTTTCCAATATTATCAGCTACTGAAAAATTCTACTTAAAAAGGTCACCCAATCTCATATTTGTTTCAGAGTATATACGAGCGTGGTGTGTAGATAGAGTAGGTGTAGGAATAGGAGCAGAAGTTATTCCCAATGGTATAGATACAAATGTATTTTCACATCAGGAATACAGTAAAGCAATAGAACATTTTCCACAACTTGACGGCATTGAAAATATCGTTTTATTTTCTGGAAGAATGATCGCTCTTAAAGGAATAGAAACTGCAATATTAGCTAAAAAAGAGCTTGATGAAAAAACTTGTTTTGTCTTTGCAGGAAATGGAGATGCCTCGAAATGGATCTCTTATTCTCATTCAATTGGTTTGAGTGATAAGGACTGCCTATTCCTCGGACCAGTGTCTTATGAAGAAATGCCATATCTATATTCTTTAGCCTCTGCATTTATTCTTCCTTCTTTTTCCGAAAGTTTTCCATTGACGATTCTAGAAGCCATGTCATGCGGAGTTCCGGTAATTGCTTCAGATATCGGCGGAGTTCCTGAAATTGTTCAAAATGAAAAAGATGCCATATTGATAAATGCTGGAGATAGTAAAGAACTGTCAAATGCAATATCTAGGATATTGATTGATGATAATTTTGTAAATAATATTAAAATTAACGCACGTAACAAAATTTTAGATAAATTCAATGTGGAAACTATGGCAAAAAACACTGCGAACGCATACATAAAAGCTATTGAGGGGTCTAAATGAAAGTTCTTCTTGTAAATCCACCTAGATACAATGGAGTATCTGTTATACGTGAAGAGAGATGTGAAGTCACAGAAAGATATTCTGTATTGGAGCCTTATTCATTATTGCAGATAGCTTCACTTCTAAGAAATGATGGACACAGCGTATCATTCATAGATTTAAATGGATTGGATATGAGATATGATGCTCTGAAGGATAAACTCGACAGAACTAAGCCTGATGCTGTTCTGTTTCGTTTTACCCCCACCACATTTGATCATGACATAAAAACAGCTAGCATAACTAAAGAATTAGATCCAGACATACATACAGGAGGATTATGCTGGACATTACATACTCTTGGATCACAAGTTATGAATGAAGCTCCAGATCTTGATGCATACATAACCGGTGAGTATGAAGTTGCCTCTCCCACTTTGATTAATTCCTGGGAAAGGGGAAATGATGTGTCACCAGGGGTTATGACAAAACATGGATATGGCGGTGACGTGGAACCATTGAAAGATTACGATTCTCTTCCACTTCCCGCATATGATTTACTTCCCAATCTGGATCCGTATTTTGTAACTGCCCCTGCAGGCCAACCATTCAGCATAATGTATACCAGCAAAGGATGCCCGTTCAAATGTTCATTCTGCACAGTAGCCGGCACTCCATTAAAAATGAAATCTTCACAGAAGATAATTGAAGAGCTTAGATATCTTAAAGATCATTACAGCCTTAGAACCGCTTCATTTTTTGATGAAACATTTACTTTTAATAGAAAAAGAACAGAAGAAGTCTGTAGATTACTGAAAGAAGAAAATCTTGACATCAAATGGTATTGTAATACAAGAGCACATTTGGTAGATAAAGAACTTTTAGAAATGATGAGATCTGCTGGTTGCCGTGGGGTATCATTTGGAATTGAATCTGGAAGTCAACGTATTTTAGATTCTGTAGGAAAAAATATTAAAGTAGATGAAGCAAAAAATGCAATAAAATGGGCTAAAGAAGCTAAGATCAAAACATTCTGTTCATTTATTCTTGGACTTCCTGGAGAAAACTGGGAAAGTGTGTCTGAAACTATGCGTTTTGTGAAAGAAACTTTACCCAATTCAGCACAATTCAACGTGGCCGTTCCATATCCTGGAACGAAATTGTATGAAGACACCTATGGAAAAGATACACCGATTACAGATTTCAGGTTACTGTATCAGGACAGTGCAATAGCTGGTACTGATGAACTTACTCCAGAAGACCTTAACAATGCTAGAGAAGCAGCATACAGAGCGCTGTATACATCAAGTAGATGGTGGGGGTCAAATCTAAAACATGTAATTACAGAACCTTCGGATCTTGATTTAGCATTCAGATATGCTTTGAAAATTGTAAATAATTTCGTGTTCCACAAAATGAAGGATGCTCATTGAGGAATCGTATGGAAACTATGAAGATATTGATGGTCTCAACATTCTATCCGCCATACCATCTGGGCGGAGATGCAATTCACGTAAAGTATCTTACCGATGAACTAGTGAAGGCAGGACACGAAGTACATGTAATTCATAGTTTAGATGCATATGATCTCAAAAAGAAGGGAAAGAAACAGGATGAGAAGGATTCTGCAGAACATATCTATAGGTTAAAAACAGAATTGGGATCGTTTTCTGCAGCCGGCAGCTATCTAACTGGTAAAAATCGAAGCGCAGACAGACTTGTAGATAGAATATGTTCTGAAATTAAACCGGACTGGATACACTATCACAATATTTCCATGCTAGGGTGTGGTGTGTTAAATAAAGGTAAAACTAAGAAAATATACACCTGCCATGATCATTGGCCTTTTTGTCAACGCAACGACTATATGAAATTTGGAGAATATATCTGCGATGTACAAAACTGCTTAAGCTGTTCGATAAAATCACATCGACCAGTTAGATTAATTAGTACAAATCAAATCATGTCCGAAATCAAACGTGTAGATGCTATAATTTCTCCATCGAGATATATGAAAAATATGCTGTCTGCATTTGGAGCAGAGTCTGTTCTGATTAAAAATTTTGTTCCTCGCCCTACAGAAAACACGAATGTTAAAAGTGATCCACACTTCATATATACAGGAGTTCTTGAAAAACATAAAGGATTAGATATATTAGTCAATGCTTACTTGAAATCAAAGTCAGACTTTGAATTACACATTCTTGGAGATGGATCTTTAAAGGAAAACATCAAGAATATGTCTGATAAAGGAGTAAAATATTTAGGATTTCTTCCAAGATCAAAATTAATTCCAGAAGTTGCATCATCACTCTGTATGATTGCACCGTCAATATGCGGTGAAAATTCTCCATTGTCTTGCATTGAGGCATTATCTGTCGGTGTACCTCTCATTGTTTCACCGAATGGAGGATTACCAGAGCTTGCAGAAAACTGCGGAATTATTTCGCCACCCACTGAAAAAGAATTCGCTTCTGCACTGATTCGAATTGATAGTGATAAAGAATTGAGGGATAAAATGTCGCACAATGCATTGAGGAAATATGAGAAAGAGCATAGTCCAGAAGCCTTCATGAAAGAATATTTTTCATTAGTGGAGGCATTGATATGAAGGTAGCACTGATAAATACTGGTTTTGAACCTGGTGAAGGTGATTTGCGACCTGCACCCCCATATGGAATAATGACAATAGGTGCATACCTAGAGGCTAAAGGACATGATATAACATTATTTGATTGGAGTGGAGAAGAGATAGATGATGAAAAAAGAAGAACTCTTATTAATTTAAAACCAGACATTATTGGGATACATACAAAAATTTCTACAGCCCTGCTGAGGGCGATTAAAATCAGCAAGTGGGCCAAAGTAAAGGAGATTCCAGTAGTCTGGGGAGGTCCTGGAACTATGGTTATTCCAGAAATTATGCTAAAAGAAGGTCCAGTCGATTATTTAGTGTTAGGCGAGGGGGAAATTACGACTGCAGAACTTATAGAATGCTTAGAAAATGGATCTCCTCTGAAAGATGTTAAAGGAATAGCGTATTTAGAAAACGGGGAATATGTAAGAACTCCCCCACGAAGTAGGATGACAGATCTTGATTCTCTTCCATCACCTCTTTGGAATAAACTTGGAGATCTCTCTAAATACTTCACTCCGCTGCATGGAAGAAATGCAGTGTCGATTGTCACAAGCCGTGGCTGCCCTGGAAATTGTACATTTTGTTATTCTAAAATGATGTGGGGCTACAAATGGCATGCGTTTAGCCCGCAAAGAGTTATAGAGGATATGGAAAAAATCATGTCGCTGGATCCAAGAATAAATGGATTCATCATTATGGATGATCTGTTTGCCACTGATCCTAAAAGAGTGGAAGAGATCTGTTCATTAATAATCAGTAAAAAACTTGATATTATCTGGAATTGCGAAATACGAGCAGACATGATAAGTGAATCTCTTTTAGATATTATGAAGCATGCTGGATGTAAACAAATTTTAGTTGGTGTAGAGTCTGGCTCTGATAGATTATTATCAATGGTTAGGAAAGATATTACAGCAGATGAAATAATCCATGCATCCAATCTTATTCATAAAGCGGGCATGGAAGTTTACGCAATGGTCATTAATGGTCTTCCTACTGAAACTAAGGAGGACATTAAAAGTACAGAACGCATGCTTGACATAATAAAGCCAGAATATACTGAATTTCTCACATATATGCCATATCCAGGAACAGCTCTTTTTGACTCAGCTGTAGAAAATGGATTTAATCCCCCAGATAATTTAGAAGGATGGGGAGACATGGGGACATTTAGTGTAGCTTCCATTAAAGACAAGGGATTGTCAAGTTACGCCAACAAAATGTATATTTCAATGGAAAAAAGAACTAAACGAAAAGCGACTATGAATTCATATCTTAAATCAATTACAAAGGATCCAATCACTGCACCAATGAGAGCTGTTAAATTCATGATGAAACGCAAGGGGGACAATAATGGAGCATAAAATTCTAACTTCACAAGATGAAGTTGAGAGCTTAGAAAGAGATTGGGAAATTCTAAGGAAATGTTGTGATGCGTCTATTTACTCATCTCACGCTTGGGCTCTGGAATGGCTGGAAAAATTTGGATCTGATATACACACAAACGTGATTGTACTAGAAGAAGATGGTAAAATATGTGCCATTGCACCATTCATCATCTGTGAACAGAAAACATCAGGTATTAAAATCAAGAAATTAACAATGATAGGAAATGGTAATGGTACCACAGAGCTATATGATCTTAGCATACTCTGGTGTGGAGAGGCTGAAAGTATAGTAGATTCTCTTATAGAAGCAATAGATCAATTAGACTGGAATGTTCTCCAGCTTCATGATATAAGAGAAGATGAGGTCTCATCGTTACTTTATGAAAAGATATCCTCATTGTGGGACACAGATGAGATAGTGAAAATTCCATGTCCATATGTTGATTTAGAGTCCGTTACAGATGCTTTGGATAACGCTTCGTCGCGTACTAGAAGAATGATCAGAAAAACATTGCAGTCTTTAGATGATGACGCACGAATCAGATACAGAAGGGTGGATATACCTGAAGAAGTGAAGGAAGCCGCAGAGTTCTACGCTCTGCACCATATCTCTAGATGGGAAGACAGAGGTGGCAGCATATTTTCAAATGAAGACATTGCGTCGTTTTTGAAAGACATTACAACATATGCGGCTAACGAAGGATATGGAGAAGTGTTTGAAGTTTGGATTGATGGCACGCTTGCATCACAAATGATATGTTTTGAAGATGGGGATGTTATGAGAGCGTATAGGGTTGGTATGCAACCCAGATTTTCACAGTTGTCTCCTGGAAATCTAGTATCATATTATGCCATGAGTGAAGCACTAAAGTCTGGATTCACACGATTTGACTTTGGTGCTGGCTCTGAAGAATACAAATACAGATTAGGATCGAAAGACAGATTTTTAATGCGCATACAGTCAAAACGGGGATCTATGAAAACCATATCCAAACTGTCTTCACTTCCGGGAGTAAAATACGTATTAAACAAAAGTGGAGTTAAGGAGAATGCTTTGAAAGCAATAAATGATTAATCATCAATAATATCAATAAGGAGATTCAGCACATAATCACACGACTGCTTTCTGATACTGTCTCTATCCCCTTTAAAAATCTCTTTTTTTGTAATTATCTGTCCGTTATAGTCAATACCAAAACATACGGTGCCGACTGGTTTTAACTCCGTACCTCCGCCTGGACCGGCTATTCCTGTTGTTGATAATCCAATGTCAGCTCCAGTAACTTTTCTTATCCCGGATGCCATTTCAGCAGCCGTTTCAACACTTACTGCACCATATTGCATTAAAGTCTCTTTACACACTCCTAGGATTTTTATTTTAGATTCGTTGGAATATGTTACACATGATGCTAAAAAATAATTTGAAGCTCCTGGAACACGGGTAATTCTCTCAGATATCATGCCACCAGTACAAGATTCAGCTGTAGCCAATGTAAGATTATTTGAAGATAAGAGATCCTTCAATACTTCTATGATCATTGGGTGTCTCCCATTATTTGACGAAGCCTTTCGTCACCTTTAACTTCACAGATTGTTTCTGCTACACCCTTTGGTACCAAAGATTGCCAATCTTCATCATTTAACATCCTAGTTCTTACTTCTGTACCAGAATATATGTGACGATCGAACATAGGTGCAATATCTACCTCGTATCCAGCCTCTTCAAAAAGCCTGCGGGTTAACGGATTATTGCTGTACACTGTATCGAAAGGAGGCACCATTGATTCTACATGCGCTACCCACAAGGAATATTGATTAATGTCTACGATTGGAACAAGGTAACAGTTGTCAATACCTTCGTGCCGAAGCGCTCTAGAGATCATTAAATGTCTTTCACCTGCTGTAAAAGGATTTTCAAAGGTGTGTGACAATTGAGCACTTCCTATGCCAATTATGATGCTGTTACTTTTTTCAGCAACCATTTTAATGACGCTAAGGTGCCCTTTGTGGAATGGTTGAAATCTTCCTATTATGAGAGCGCTCATTGGAAGCACCATACAACAAGTATGAATTAAAAAGATATCTGCGGTTACTGCCGCAGAAAATACTTAAAAAAATTAGTTTGGAGCAGGGCCGCTTCCCCTGAGATTTACAGGTCTGATTTTTTCAGTTCCTCTAGAGACGATGTTTGTGAACTTACTTACCAGACTTTCCTTTTCAGGACAAGAGACTAATGCATTTTCTAAGACATCTTTAAGAGTGTCAACTGGGATGATCTCGATCATATCTCTGTAACGGTCTTCTATGACAACGTCACCTAGATTTGATCTTGGGATTATTACTTTCTTAATCCCAGCATCTGCAGCTGCCTCGATTTTTGCAGTGACTCCACCAACAGGCAGAACCTGACCCCTGACTGAAAGTGATCCGGTCATGGCAATGGTCTGATTGATTGGAATATTTGCATAGGCTGAAATTACTGCAGTGGCTACACTTACTGATGCAGAGTCACCTTCAACTCCCTCATATGTTCCAATGAACTGGATATGCACATCGTGGTTGGATATGTCCTCACCAGAGTATTTCTTGACCAGAGCTGAGACGTTTTCAACAGCTTCTTTTGCGATTTCACCAAGCTTACCAGTTGCGATAATCCTTCCACCAGACCTAGTCTGTGGAGGAGTTATTTCAGCCACTATTGGTAACACCACACCAGAATACTCGGACATGGAGCTTTCAGCATTCAGAGCTGCAAGACCGTTGACTACTCCTACTGCATCACCCTCTACAACAAATGTGTTGTATTCTTTTTTAGACTCCAGATACCTATCTGCAATCTGTTGCTCAAGACTGCGGGCGATTCTTTTAGCATCTACGACTATGTTAGCAGTAACAAGGTCTACTCCCCTTTCTCTTGCCACATCACCAGAAACTCTGATCAGTCCACCTAATTCCCTTAATCTAAGGGTAAGATGGCCGAATCTGCCAGCTCTGCGCTGTGCTTCTTTAAGAATTTCACCTACTGCGGCTTTGTCAAAGTGAGGGATTTTTTTATCTTTTGCAATCTCCTGAGCTACGAATCTTATAAGCTTCGTTCTGTTTTCATCATTGTCAGGCATTGTTGACTGCATGTAGACTTCATAACCATATCCGCGAATACGAGATCTCAGAGCTGGATGCATTCCTTGAATAGCATCGAGATTTCCAGCACAGACTAAGATGAATTCACAAGGTACAGGTTCTGATTTTACCATGGCACCAGATGATCTTTCGCTCTGTCCAGTAATTGAGAACTCTCCTTCCTGCAGAGCAGTTAACAGACTTTGCTGGCTCTCTGGCCTGAGAAGGTTTATCTCATCAATGAATAGAACTCCTCTTGAAGCTTTGTGAATTGCACCTACTTCTAAACGTTCGTGAGCAGGTGTTTCTAATCCTCCACTCTGGAATGGATCGTGCTTAACGTCGCCGAGTAATGCTCCTGCATGTGCCCCTGTTGCATCCACGAATGGCGGCATTTCATTATCATCGTGCCCAACTAGTAGTTTAGGAACCAGATAATTTTCTTTATTACCGCCTATGTAGCGCATGGCCATCATGATGACTATGATGAATAACAGCGCAACAAAGAGGATTGTTGTGTCTCTGGTTGTAATGAACCATGCTAGACACATCACACCTACAAGCACCATAATCATGGTGAACATTGTTGTTTTCTGCTGCTTTCTTTGCATAGCCTCTCTTTTTTGCGCAGCGACGATCTCTTTTCCTTTTCCAGCAGGGACTACCCTTATCTTAGGTTCATTGGGATCTTCTTGATTGTGGTATCCAATGATGTCCTGCATCTCACTCTTTGGAAGGTATTCCGTCATCGATCTGGCAAGCATAGACTTTCCAGTACCAGGCTCACCAATAAGCATCACATGACGCCTCTGTTCGGCGGCCTTTTTTATTACCTCGACAGCAGAATCTTGACCGATGACTTGATCGGCAAGCTTTTCAGGAATTTCTATATCAGCAGTTGTGTTAAAACTCTGAGAATTTAACCAGTTGTCGATATCAGAAGACCTTCCTGTAGAGCTGAATTGTTCGTTGCTCATATTAGATATTCTCCAACTCAAATGAACTCATGCCCCTGCCCTTAATTAAAGTTTATCCTTACCTTTATGAATCTATGGCAACCAATTTATGCAAAATTTCCAAAGCCACCGTTTAAAATCTAATATGATAAAGGAAGAGTTTTAATTCAAGTAAAGAATGTTGAAGTGAATGGTTAAAAAAAACGTATCAGTGGAAGATCTAGATCTGCCTGAAGGAGTTACAGATATTCTGATAAAAAATGGCATCAAGGAACTATATCCTCCACAAGCAGAAGCTGTTTTCCCAGCACTAGATGGAAAGAATCTAATGGTAGCCATTCCCACTGCATCCGGAAAAAGCCTGATAGCCTACTTAGCTGCAGTTAAACAGGTACTGGAAAATCACGGGAAAGTGATATATATAGTACCTTTGAGGGCCTTGGCCGCAGAGAAATATGAGGACCTAAAGAGGTTTGAGAGACTAGGCCTGAAAGTTGGAGTTTCAGTAGGAGATTTTGATTCGCCTGATCCTCAATTAGACAGGTATGACATAATTGTAGCTACTTCTGAAAAAGCAGACTCGCTGCTGAGACATAGAACAGACTGGGTCAAGACTGTTGCATTAGTGGTGGCGGATGAAGTGCACCTGATACATGATCCCGGCAGAGGTCCCACATTAGAAATAACTCTAGCCAAGCTGAAAAAACTAAACCCAACGATTCAGATAATTGCATTGTCTGCTACCATCCATAACGCCAAAGACGTTGCAGAATGGCTTGATGCCAAACTGATAGAAAGTGAATGGCGCCCTACCAGGTTAAAGGAAGGCGTATTTCTGGAGAATAAAATTTACTTTGTAGACAATACAAGGCATGAAGTACGGAATCTTAAAACTCCAGTAGTCTCGCTTGTTTGCGATGCTGTAGAAAATGGCGGCCAGTGTTTAGTTTTTGTAAACACTAGGAAAGCCACAGAAACTGAAGCAAAGAAAATCGCTGCTACTCTGAAGTATTCTCCTGAGTTGGAATCTGAAGAAAATGAAGATGGTGAGCAGACTTCAGTAGCAAAGTTGCTGAAAGAGTGTATGAAGCGTGGGGTTGCATTTCACCACGCAGGTCTGACAAATGAACAGCGTAAGTATGTAGAACGGAATTTTAAACATGGCCACATCAAATGCATCGTGGCCACACCCACTCTTGCTGCTGGCATAAATCTTCCAGCTAGACGAGTTATCATCAGAGATGTTCAGAGATTTGGACCAGGTGGACAGGTTTCAATTCCAGTGATGGAAATAAAACAGATGTGTGGAAGAGCCGGCAGACCAAGGTTTGACCCATATGGTGAAGCCATACTTCTTGCCAACTCTGAAGAAAAGAAGTCATTTTTGATTGAAAATTATATTCTTGCAGATTCTGAAGAGATTTACTCCAAATTAGGCAGTGAATCAGTCTTAAGATCTCATATCTTAGCACTCATTGCATCTGAAACTGCACATTCCCGAGATACTCTGATGGATTTCCTAAACTCCACATTTTATGCATACCAGACGACGATGTCACTTCTGGAAGATACAGCGGACAGAGTGTTAGAGTTTCTAGAACAGGAAGGGATGATTAGTACTTCTGATGAAGCTATAAAAGCTACATTTTTTGGAAAAAGAGTTTCCGATCTGTATATTGATCCGCTCAGCGCAATAAAGATGAGAGATGCTCTGCGCAACTATTCTGCTGGAAAAACCATATTTGGATTCCTTCAAGCCATCTGCTCTACTCCCGATTTGCTTCCTCTTTATCTGAAAGTTGGTGAGGATATAAAGTATGATGAAGTTGTGATTAGAAGGTCTAGTGAACTTCTTCTTGAACCGCCTAATGAATTCAGTGAAGATTATGAATTTTATCTTACAGAAATAAAGACTGCATGTATGATAGAATCTTGGATTGAAGAAAAAGATGAAGACGAATTACTTTCAGAGTTTGGGATAGGGCCGGGTGATCTAAGAAACAAATCAGACACGGCCGAATGGCTTATTTATGCTACAAGAGAGCTTTCAAACATATTCAATAAAGATGCTTATCCAATGCTCACAGAGCTTATGGCAAGATTGAAAAATGGTGTCAAACCAGATCTTTTAGAGTTGGTGCGTTTAAAGGGCGTTGGCAGAGCCAGAGCCAGATCCATGTACAATTATAATGTCAGGAGTTTTGAGGATATCCGCAACACCGATATGCAAAAATTAGCAAGGGTCCCCAGCATAAACCTCAAACTGGCTGAGAGGATTAAGAGACAGGTTGATCCTGAGTGGTCTTCTAAAAATGAAAAAGTAGAGCTGAAAGAACCTGTAAAACAGGTCCCTTCGTCTCCAAATCAAAAAAGTCTTTTTGATTTTTAAGCGATGACGCGCTTAACATCTGCTGCATTAGGTTCGGCATTCAAGATATTTCCACAGGATTTTATGACTGTGTCTGGATCTTTGAGTACGTTGCCTGTGCAGATGCATACCACACGTTCATCAGAGTCGATTATTCCCTCATTCTTGAGCTTAATCAGCCCTGCAACGGATGCTGCGGATGCAGGTTCTACACCAACTCCTTCTTTGCGCCCGAGTAATTTCTGAGCTTCAAGAATTTCTGTATCTGTTACAGTAGTTGAGTAGCCGTTTGTGTCATAAATTGCCTTTAAAGCCTTTCTGCCGCTGGCAGGATTTCCAATCCTTATTGCAGTAGCAACCGTCTCAGGGTTCAATTCTGGCTTAAAGTCTGAAGATCCTTCTTTAAATGCTTTTGCCACTGGTGCGGCTCCTTCTGCCTGAATACCAGTGAGCTTAGGCATCTTGTCAATCCAGCCCAAAGCTTTCCACTCAGACAATGCTTTGTACACGGCCCAGATGTTAGCTGCATTTCCTACAGGTATGATTATTCTATCTGGAACATCAAAATTCAGCTGATCTATGATTTCAAATGCCAATGTCTTTTGCCCTTCTGGACGATATGGGTTTATGCTGTTTAAAAGATACAAAACACGCTCGTCTGCAAGAGATTTTACGACGTTTAGTGCATCATCAAAGTTTCCATTGACCATTACCACCTTTGCACCGTAGAACATTGCTTGTGCCAACTTACCGGCTGCAACTTTTCCAGAAGGAAGAAGCACTACACATTTCAGACCACCCTTGGCGGCATAAGCTGCCAAAGATGCAGAAGTATTGCCAGTGGAAGCGCATCCAACAGTCTGGCATCCAAGCTCAATTGCTTTGGATACACCCACTGTCATACCGCGGTCTTTGAATGACCCGGTGGGATTTGCTCCCTCATACTTCACATACACTTCTTTAACTCCAAGCTGCTTGCTCAGAGCCTTACAGTCATAAAGGGGAGTTCCTCCTTCTAGCAGTGAAACGTTGCATTTAACAGGTAAGAATGGAGCATATCTCCAGACACTCAGTGGTTTTTCTCTCAAATCTTTTGGTTTAAGATTTGCAACTGCATCGAAATCGTTCTCAATTGTTAGAATTCCGCCGCACTTAGGGCAGGCATCTAAAAATGGATCTGTGACTTCTAATCCACACTCAAAACATTTGACTTTATGCATATTATAAACTCCTGCACCCTTCACCCCAAGTGGTGATCCAGGTTTTATCAACAGCAATGTTTGCCCGCTCGTAGCTGCCAAGCATTGCTTCTAAAATAGATTTTCCGTCAGTTATTGAATTATCAAATACTGCAATAACACAAGGGCCGGAACCTCCTAAAAATGATCCTGCTGCTCCCGCCTCAATGGCTGCGTTTTTAGCTTCTAAGAGTCCAGGATTCAGTTTAGATCTTGAAGGTTCTACTATTACATCAGTCATGCTTTTACCAATCAGGTCAATGTCTCCACAGCACATTCCTAAAACTAATGATGAGGCATTTCCAACTTCATAAGTCAGATCGCTCATGGAAACTTGTTTAGGAATCACCATTCGTGCATCGAGTGTTTTCACTGTAAAAGATGGCATTACAATTACGACGCCTAGATTTTTTGGTGGTGCTATGCTTTTAATTTCAAGAGGTTCGCAACACCGGATTACAGTAAATCCCCCTAAAACGCAAGGACCAACATTGTCCGCATGAAAACTTCCAGAGGTTACTTTTTCAGATTCAGCAGCACAAGTTATGACGTCTCTTGGAGAAAGTTTGTTGCTTAAAAGCAGATTGGCTGCTACAGCACCACCTGCAGCAGAAGCTCCAGAAGAGCCTATCCCAGACCCAGGACGGAACCCTTTTTTGATAGTGAATGCAATGCCAAAATCAGCATTGCCTTTTTTCAGAACTTCAGCTGCGGCAACTCCAGTTGAGTTTAGAGTTGCATCATTAGTTATAGCTTCGGCGCCCCATCCTTCGATTGATTCGATGATCACTCCAGGTTCGCTGGTCTTTCTGGCCTCGATTACATCAAACGGTTCCGCCAAGGCCATTCCAAACACATCAAACCCGGATCCAAGGTTGGAGAGTGTTGCCGGAGCAACAACCTTTACTTTTTCCATGGTTATACCTCTGAGCCTCCATTGGAATGGACTACTTTAAGCTTTCACAAATGAGCCCATAACGATATAATCAAAACAACCTCAATGTGATTGCATTTACCAATTTTCAGTAATTGATTTTGATTTCTTTCGAAAACCTGATATCTAGTATCAATCATCTACTCGTAATGGCAGATGTGGCGGTAATCGGTGCAATGGGATCGTTTGATGTTGAAGAGCTTAAAATAAAGCTTCAGGAGATGGGAGTATTAGGCATGGATCCAAAAATGGTCTGTGGAAAAGACCATATTGTTTCAGCTGCCAAATGTGCCATGAAAGCATTTTCTTCGAAAAAGAATGTATGCAGCACTTTGGCCATGGAAACTATGCTCTATGCATCAGGAGAAAGACAAATCTCGAAAGCTGCTGACAAAATGGGAATTAAATCCAGTGGAGCTGTAGCATTAGTAGTATTTAATGAAAAAACAGAAGAAGTCCTCTCCATATTGAGTTTGAATCAGGACGATTCCATACTAGATCCTTCTGAAGAAAAAATGGTGAATTTTGGAATAAGCAAATCTGAATTAAATTCTGTTTCTGAAAGTAAAAAATATGATCTTGTATTAGAACATGTGGCATTTGCATCTTTAAAGAAATAAATAACTGACTTAAACGTCAGGTAGATTAGAAGTTATGCTTCGTTAAATCAAATAAATTTTTACCACACTAAAAGTTAGATTTTGAAAAGGTTATTGCAGCTGCTGGTCTGACAATATACAGTTTGCAAACATGGGAATGTGACAATCGGTACAATATCAGTTGCAAGATGAAGTTGATAATAAAAAAAGACATGTGACGTTTTATTCAGTAAATCAAAAACGATAATGTTATTGAGAATCTGTAAGATTAGATACATTTTTAGATTTTTTAACAAAAAGAGTTTTAATAGAAAGACTCTGAAAACGCATATTAGTTTCCAAAACGAAATCGCGGTGATGTGACTGAATTACAAAATGAGTGTGCTTTTCCGCATTATTCCCTTGGCTATGGGTGCAATATGCATAGCATTTGGAATATATGTCCGCACAATGGGTATTGGAAGTGGTTATATCATCGCAGGAAATGTTTTGATTGCACTTACTGCAATATGCATAGCTCTTTTTTCTACAGCAGCCACAATTATAAGACAGCTAATAGGAAAATTCAGCAGAGCAGATAGAGTATTTCTACCCATCTTGGGATATGCAGCGGGAATAATTACATCCATTTGTGGAATATATTTATTTATTTTTGGAAAAACAACAGATGATTTGGTTTCTGGAAACGTAGTTTTTGGAGTTGGGTTGATTGCCTGCTGTGTAGCTACAGTTGCAATTTCTTCTGCTAAGTTTACAATGATTCCACAGAATTCGGAAAATCTCACTTACAAAGATGTGCCTTCCAACAAATACTCTAATTCACGATATTATGCATATTTTAGCGTTCCTGTGATTGCTACAGCAATCGCTTGGATCTATGCGTACATGCTATTAAGCAGAAATACTCCACCAGATTTTGTAGCGGGACATGTCATGGTTGGATTAGGACTTGTGTGCGCAAGTCTCATAGCACTGGTTGGAACGGTTCTGCGTCAGATACAAAATAAATTTAGCAGAAAAGAACGCTGGATTTGGTCAGTCTTTGTCGGAATCATGGGCTCAATCTGCATAATCTGGGGAATTGCCATTATGGTTCCATACAGTGCTGTAGCCGTCGCTCCAGGATTTGTATTGATCGGATTGGGAATGATCTGCTATAGCATCTCAAGCAAAGTTATTCTTCTTGCATCAGTATGGCGCAGAAATGAGCCTCTGGCAAACCGTATTCCACTAATACCTGTTGTAACCGCATTAACATGTCTGTTTCTTTCAGCATTCCTGTTTGAAACTTCCTATTTAAATTCTAACTTCTTTGTTCCAGCACATATAATGATAGGTCTTGGAGCTGTATGTTTTACACTATTTGCAATTGTCTCCATATTGGAATCTGGAACTTCAAAAAAATCACAATAAAAGGATAAGAGGTGTTGGCTTGAACCAGCACCTTATTAAAATATCTTATTTAGTTACAGGTATGAATTTATATCCATAATGGATTATACCGGATGCTCCCTCTTCACGTATTTTACGCATTGTTGCCCTTACTTTCATTCCTATATGTACCTCTGCAGGATCACAATCGATTATCTGAGCAGTTATGCGCACACCTTCAGTCATTTCAATAATTGCCATGATGTATGGTTTCTGCAATTCCAGTTGAGACGGTGCATCATGAACTATAGAGAAGGTAAAGACTTCTCCCTCTCCCCTGAGCTTATACGGCTCCATTTTGCCAATGCTGAGGCGGCGGCACTCTGGACAGATTGTCCGTGGAGGGAAGAATACTTTCCCGCAATTGCCACACTTCACCCCTACCAAATTGTAACGTGAAGAGTTTTCTCTCCAAAATCTAGCAACAGTCATCAGTTCACCCTCTCTAAGATATGAACAACAGAAGTAGCACCAGTCCCACCCACGTTCTGAGCTAGACCTACTTTTGCATTTGTAACTTGTCTCTTGCCTGCTTCTCCTCTTAACTGAGTTACAAGCTCAACAATCTGTGCAATTCCCGTGGCGCCCATTGGATCACCTCTTGCCTTTAGACCTCCAGAAGTATTTATTGCCAGCTTGGAACCTAACTCTGTTTCCCCATTTTCTGTAGCTTTTCCTCCCTCACCCTTGGGGAAGAATCCAAGATCTTCAATAGCAAGGATTTCAGAAATTGTAAAATTATCATGAACTTCCGCTAATTGAATGTCATTCGGGGTCAGCTTTGCCTGTTTGAAAGCTCTGCATGCTGCAACTGATGTTGCTTTAAATTCGCAGATGTTTTTACGGTGTGCTAGAGCCAGAGTATCAGAAGCTTGACCAGATGCTAAGACTTTGATCGGCGTATCTGTATACTTTTTAGCTTTGTCCATATCACACAAAACTACTGCTGCTGCACCATCTGAAACAGGAGCACAGTCAAACATTTTAAGAGGATCGGCCACCGGTGCTGCTTTCAGTACAGTTTCTAATTTAATCTCTTTCTGGAACTGAGCTTTTGGATTCAATGAACCGTGTTTATGATTTTTAACAGCTACCTGAGCAATTTGATCTCTGGTTGTATTATAGTCATGCATATGCCTTCTTGCAATCATTGCGTGAAGGGCTGGGAAAGTAGCTCCAAAGAAAGTTTCCCACTGTTGGTCAGCAGCCATCGCCTGGATTTCTGTAGAGATTACATCTCCAACATCAGTCATTTTTTCTGCTCCACCTACAACCACAATGTCTGTTGCTCCAGAAGCTACTGACATGTAACCCTGACGGAAAGCTAGACCGCCTGAAGCGCCTGCTGCCTCAATTCTGGTAGCTGGTATGTAATTTTTAGACATGCCTGAATAGTCAGCTATCAATGCTCCAATATGCTCTTGATCAACATACTTACCTGCAGACATATTTCCAACATATAGTGCATCAATTTCATCTCCAGACAAGTTAGCATCATTAATTGCTGCCAATCCGGCAGTGATTCCTAGATCTCTAAGGGACATCCCCCACAGTTCACCAAATTTAGTATCTCCGATTCCAATAATTGCTACGTCTCTCATTGGGATGCCTCCTTCATTCTTATTTTTCCACGTACTTTCGCATAGGAAGCGTAATCTAAAAATTTCTTATTCTCTACAAGATCTCTTACAGATGGTGCTGCCTCTTTTCTGAATTTACGTATTGCAGGTGTTACTGTAATATCAAAAGCATCAGATCCTGCACCGGATCCATAAGCTACCACGAATATGCGCTGATCCGGCTTAGCAATGTCAAGTACTGAAGCTAGACCCAGAGGTACGGCTCCAGAATAAGTGTTTCCAATAAATGGAGTCAGCAGTCCAGCGTTTATTTGTTCTTCTGTAAATCCCAGCTGTTTAGCTACTCTTACAGGGAACTTTCCATTTGGCTGATGGAATACGGCAAAATCATAATCACCCGGTGTGGTTCCCATTTCTTCCATGAGCTTCTTAGCAGCTGAAGTTACATGCTTGAAGTATGCTGGCTCTCCAGTGAAACGACCCCCGTGAGATGGATAATGAGCACCCTCACGCCTCCAAAAATCAGGAGTATCTGTAGTGTATGAACAGGTTTTGTTGATTTTTGCAATGAGCTTGTCTCTGCCTATCAAGTATGCTGCACCACCTGCTGATGCCGAGAATTCTAAAGCGTCGCCTGGAGCTCCTTGGGAGGTGTCTGCCCCGATGGCTACACCGTATTTTATCATTCCAGAACCCACCATTCCCATACAACATTGGATGGCAGCTGTTCCTGCCTTACATGCAAACTCAAAATCAGCAGCTGTAAGATCAGGGGCCGCTTCAATAGCTTCTGCAACAATTGTTCCAGTAGGCTTAACGGCATAAGGATGAGATTCCGATCCTACATAAAGGGATCCTATTTCTGCTGGATCCACTGTAGACCTCTTCATCATATTTCTAGCAGCTTCAACTGCGATGGTTACGACATCTTCATCAGGAGATGGCACCGATTTAGAGATAATGAAGAGATTGCGACTCATAGCCTCTCCATCGGTACCCCACACTCTACCGATTTCTTGGGGAGTTATTCGATATCTAGGGATATATGCCCCGTAACTTACAATTCCGACGTCCATATAATCAATCTCTCCTACTCAAATTTATTAAGCCTGTCAACTAAAATTGAAACTGGCAATGTTATTTTTACCAATGGTATATTTTCAAGAGTTGCCAAACGTATGGCTAAAGGATCTACCTGCTCAGGGCTCAAGTATGCCACCATTGAGGGTTTCAAAGGATGTGCCCTGATAGCAATCATCGGTGAACGACCATACTTAACCCCAGAGAAAATAAGCGCTCTTTCACTGCTCCATCCATATATCTGAAGATAGTCAAATGAACTCAGAGAAGTAATTGCCTTGAGTGAGTCTATGATTGTGTAGCCATGGATGTATCTTTCAGAGTCAAAAACATCATTCAATGGCTCAGCATCTATGGCTTTTAAGAAGTCTTCAATGGAGATGCTTGAACTAAATTCAGCAATGTGGATGACACAGTCATGTTTTTTATCCAGTCCAAATTTTTTAAGGATCGTTCCTCCGGACAGTTCATCTAGCTCGATGAGGCTATCCACAATCCTACGGACTATGGCGATCCCTGGTGACTTTCTTCTACCAGACTCATAGTCACTGATCATTGAGGGAGAGACGCCCATGTACTCAGCAAGATCTTGCTGTGAAACGTGAAACTCTTCCCTCCATTTTCTGATGGTCTTACCAGCATCCTGAGAAAGAGTTATCTCTCCTGCGATCTTTTCTCGCAGCTGATCCTTCATTGAAAGTGAAAAAAGCAAGTAGATATAAATAGATGTCGAAGTTAAACATCGACAATAGTACATTCTAATAAACTATGGGTGCGAAGATATATATTGGATTTGTTTGTTAGCGGTTTTAATTGGGTCCGTGGGCTAGCTTGGTATACTTGTAGCTTCGGGAGCTATAGACTCCAGTTCAAATCTGGGCGGACCCACCACTCCAGCACTGGATTTGTTTTGAAAAATCAAATAATTATCTAACAGATTTTGCTCAAAAATTCAGAAATTTAAACAAAAATCTGTTTGACTCGGAGGGTTCTCAATGAGTAGAATCTTCCTTTCATTTTGCCTCTTCTGCATTCGTTCGCAGAGTCGGAGGTGGTGCCTATGATCTGATTTTCACCACCATTTTTGCTAAGTTTGTGAACGATAATTAAATTTAAAGAGGTATAAAAATGACAGATACTAACAATAACAATAATAAATCAAGGCCATATGGCGGCTGCTTACTTTATGCAATCAAAGATGAGAACGGAAAGGACATAGAGGCCATATATGCGAATTTGAGTAAATTTGATAACAGTTTTCCGCAGATTCAGATTTGTAGAAATATAAAAGATAATAGAGATGATGGATCAGTTCATGAAATTAAGTCGTATCATGATGTTACATTAGGCTCTATAACAGATCTTCGTACTTTGATTGATAGATACTTCGAGCTCAGATCCTCTCACGTTTTACAGTTCAAAGGTAAGCAGTGAAGGGGTGATCTTATGAAAAAATGGAAACTGGGAGCGTTAGCTCTCATCTTTTTTCTATTGCTTGTGGCAGTATTTTCTGTAACGTTGGTTAGTGACGACTCCCAGGACGGGCAAAACACTAACAACGTTTCAGTTTTGGCTGCAAGCAGTAGTGATCTGACATTTACTCCTAACAGTTCTTCCAGTCCTACATATTATACTGTAAGTGCTGCCAATACGTCAATGTCAGGAAACCTTGTAATTCCTGAGACTTACAATTCTCTGCCTGTTAAGAGTATAGCCAGTAACGCATTTTATGGATGTACTGATCTGACATCTGTAACTATTCCGTATTCAATAACGTCTATCGGAACTTCTGCTTTTGCAAACTGTACATCATTAGAATATGTTTACTATAATGCTACATCGTGTAATAGTACATCATACTCTGTTGACAATTCAGCTTGGAAAAATGCAGGTGCTGACGTACAGGGCGGATTGAAAGCTGTAATAGGAAACAATGTCACAAGTGTACCAAATTATGCATTTTACGGTGCTAATAATCTTACTTCACTGACAATAAGTCCGTCTGTAACTTCGATTGGATCCAGCATAATATACGGATGCGATAAATTACAAGATGTATATTTCAACGCTTTAGCGCTTACATCTACAAATTCTTCGTTTTCGCATTCTGCTACAATTTATGATGCTGGTGTTAATCTTCACATAGGGGCAGATGTTACAAAAATACCAACTTACTTATTTTCAGGCTTTAACACTCTTGGAACTGTTTATTACAATTCGTCTTCAATAGTTGGAATTTCATATACTGCTGATAATACAGCCTGGAAAAATGCTGGATCAGCAATAGAAGGAGGAGCTAAGCTAATAATAGGAGATAATGTTACAACGCTTGCATCATCTGCATTTGCTTATTTTTCAAATCTCTCATCAGTTCAGTTTAATGCTGAATTAGAGATTATAAAAGCATCTGCATTTGCTCATTGTACATCTCTTGTAGACATCGTACTGCCTGATTCAGTAGTTACTCTTGAGTCGTCTGCATTCTATGATTGTTCAGCATTGGAGAATATAACAATAGGAAAGGGTCTGAAATCTCTTAATAATACTTCATTTGCAAACTGTCCTCTTCTGAAAAATGTGTATTATAATTCAACGGCTGGAGATTCTTACTCTTACTCATCAACTAACTTCCCATTCTATCAGTCAGCGACAGAAGGATTTAAACTGATATTTGGTGAGGATGTAACTAGTATTCCGGATTATAAATTCAGATTCTCAAACGTATCTTCAATTGAGTTTAGCCCGAATCTTAAGACTATTGGATACAACTCATTTGATTCATGCGTTATGCTTGAATCAATATCTCTGCCTGAAAATCTTGAATCAATCGGTTCATCGGCGTTTACCTCGTGTACATCGCTGAAGACAATTGAGTATAATGTCAGACTGCTGCTTGATCTTAATTCTAGCATATTTTCTGGATCAGAGTCAGGAGTTACAGTCATAATCTCTGACTCGGTAAATTACATTCCTAACAGCTTGTTCAATTTCAGTACGTTGGCTGTTGTGCATTACAATGCATCTTCAGTGTCTCTGCATCCGTATACGGCTAATACATCTCCCTGGAAAAACGCTGGATCAGCAATAGAAAATGGAGTCAGCTTAATAATTGGAGATAACGTAAAAGAAATTCAGGGTTATGCTTTTTACAATTTTAATAATTTAAAAAGTGTAACTATCGGTCCTGAAGTAGAGCGTATAAAATCTAATGCATTTGCTGTTTGTACATCTCTTGTTGATGTATCAGTTGCAAAGAATACAGTGATAGAGTCTAACGCATTTGATGACAATATACAGTTATCCTACGTTGACACTGTCACAGTACATTTTAATAGCAATGGAGGTTCAGAGCTAAAAGATAAATACTTACTAACAGGAAATAAATTAACAAAGCCTGAAGACCCGGTAAGAGATGGTTATAATTTTGCAGGTTGGTATACTAATTTAGCATTGACCAAAGAATACAATTTTGATAATCCAGTAACGGAAAATATCACATTGTATGCTAACTGGTCAAACGTCAATGATGATCCAGTAACAGATGATCCAATAAATAACGAAAAAGAAACAAATTATACTTGGATTCTTTGGGTCATTGTCATTTTGATTGCTCTTTATCTGATCTTTGGAGGTCGGAAATAATGAAGAATAAGAAATTAATTTTAGGAGCTTTAGCTCTTGCATTATCATTTGTCTTTATTGCATCAGCATATGCAATTACATCGGATAGTTCATCTGATGTGTCTGATGATAATGTTTGTTTAGGTGCGTCGGGATCTGCGACTGTTGGCAGCAGATTTACAATGTCTGTATCTGTATTATCCAGGAATGCGGCTGAGATAGCAAATGATGATTTATATGCATCATTATCCGGAGCACCCTCTTGGGTATCAATATCAGGATCTACGATTACAGGTGTACCTACTGCTGCAGGTACATATACATTTACTGTTAATGTTAGAGTATCTGTTGATTCGTCTGCATATGATAGTGAATCTGTTACTCTTAGAGTCTCATCTGCAAGCAGCGGAACAACAACACATTCAATTACATATGATACAAATGGAGCTACATTTTGGGCTCTTGATTATACAAAACGTACAGTATCTAGTGGTACATCAATATCTCTTCCTGGCGTTAATGATATTGTAAAAGCAGGATATACTTTTCAAGGCTGGAAGATTGGTAGCACAGTATATACTCCTGGAGCATCATATACAGTTAACAGTAGTGTTACAGCTATTGCTCAGTGGTCTGTAAGATCTATTGATGTAACATATAATGCAAACGGTGGAGAAGGTACATATTCTGAATCTGTTGGTTATGATTCTTCTATTACTCTGCCGTCTGATGGATTTAGTAAAGAAGGTTATGAACTTGCTGGATGGACAAGCGGCACATATGGTAATATTAAGAGTTATGCGTGTGGAGAGATAGTTCCTATAACTGGTACTATTACATTTTATGCGGTCTGGAAGGAACCTACAGTTACGTTTGATTGCGATGAGGCAATATCATACATATCCTCAAATGCTGGAGAGCTTGCTCTCAATAATAACAGTATTACATTGATTGGTGGTACTCATATTACGCTTCCTTCGTTATCTACACGTCTTGTAGATGGTTGGGTTCAGGTTGTTATAAATTGGAAGGATGAGGCTGGTAATGCTGCTGATTTTGATTACATAGTTACAAAATCAGTTACTCTTTCTCCTGTTTGGCATAATTATTTCCGTGTTGTTGTTGATGATCCTACGGCGACTGTAGAAATTGACAGTCAGTTTGCGTCATATCATAAGCATGCTGTCAATTGGGGTGATGGCTATGCGTCTGTATCAGACAATCTTAGCGATTCCATCACACATACATATCAGACTAATGCTACATATGGTGTTACATTATCATCTACATCATTATTCAGAACTGTCAGCGCTGTTTACTCTATATCTATAAGCGGTGCATCTGATAGTGTAGATGTTGTTACAGTAACATTTAACAGCAACGGCGGATCTAGTGTTCCTAGTCAGACAATTGTAGTTGGGGCATCGATTATTGCTCCTGTAGATCCTTATAAACCAGGATATTCATTCTTAGGCTGGTATAGTGATGAAGATCTGATAAATGAATATGATTTTACAACTCCTGTTTCTCAGGATATTACTCTTTATGCATCATATGTAGATATTGGCATGTGTGTTGTATCATTTGAGACGAATGGCGGATCTTCGATACAAAGTCAGCATGTTAAGATAGGTACATCGATTGTCAAGCCTTCTGATCCTACTAAAGAAGGATACACATTTGCAGGTTGGTATCTTAATTCAGATCTCACTGTCCCATATGATTTTAATACGATATTGAATGAAAATATCAAGTTATATGCAGATTGGGATAAATCATCAGAAAAAGGTGGATCATTCAATTATCTTTGGTTGTTCCTGCTGATCATAATTATATTTGTGATAATTGCAGTTGGCAAGGATGTGAGCAGATGATAAAAGATAAACGTCGTTTGTTTGCATCACTTGCGTTGGTTGTAGCATTGTGTATGCTTGCTGTTACAGCAGCTACTCCTATAATCTTAGAAAATTCTGGAGAGACAAATCAAGATATGACTGTTAATCAAGATATTGTGCTATCAGGCATATTTGATGGTCATGTTGATATTGTTGATGTGCTTGTTATGATGTGTCCAGTTGTTGGTTTGACGTGGAACATTGCAGAATATTTTAATCAGGGAAATTCTGGCGGCGGTGGAGGTGGATCAGGTGATCCTGAACAGATTGCTAAGGATACTAGAGCACATGAGTCAGAGTTAGTTTATACCATATTAGCAAAAAATGCAGAATTGCTTGCTAACAGCATAAACGGATACGGTGACATTTGGAAGTTTACGAATAATTACTGGATGAGACAGGCGGAAGTTGCTGCTGCGGAACGCTGGTCTACAACGTCTCAATACTATGCTCCTTACATTCTTGAAAGGTCTGGATTGATGGGTAATTTAGCAAAACTCTTTGAAAATGTTGAAGACGGCCCTGATGCTACTTTTGAGCTGTTAAACGATAGGCTAACGGCTTGGAAGAATGCATCAGGATATAATTCAATGAGTATTGTTTTACAGTATGGAAATAATACAATTACTGATTCATCTAATCTTGATATTAAGCTTCGTAATATAATTAATGTGTCAGCTCAGTCTGCAAGCGTTGCTTATCTTGATTCAAGAGAGCTTTGGGTTAGTAATGGCAATGCAGTTATTACATCAGAAGACGGTACGCGTTATACTCTCAATTCTGGATATAATAATCTTGTATCAATGGGTATACCATCTGGCATATATTCATTCCAGTCTGGACATGCTTATGCAGGATCGATTATACCTGTTATAGCTTCATCTTCAGCAACTGTACATACAGGATTAGTTGTAGAATCTAGCAGCGATTTCAAGATTGCTCAGTATTACAACAACCAGGTACTGATTGACAATGTCAATTATACAGATCTGAGCATTCACATAGACACTGGAGACGGTACCGTATCATCAAATGTTGATATTATGCCGATTCTGTCAATGCATAAGCTGCTGCTTGATGAGGCTTACAATTCATTATTGAAGTCTCATGTTGCTGCTCAGGCTGCCTGGAAGATCTTTGACACTGCAGAGGAAGCTAATATCCTGCTGTCCCCTTCTTCTCTCGTACCAAATTTAGGAGATATACAGGTATCATCTGAAGAGCTCTATACGCTTACAGTTCTGTATCTCGCACAGATTGCAGACTACTATGAAAGAGCAAACGGTAATCTGACAAAAACAGGATTTAACATTTCTCCTGAGTCTTTGGATCTGTACATCAGAGGTAACATATATGATCAAAACGGAACGCTGATCTACGAATCTGCAGTATTTACGCCTTACATCTGGCTTGATTCGATGAACATCCTGGAAGGAACTAACAAGTTTTCTCAGTCAGGATATATAGCAGTCTGGGGAGAGTCTGACAACATACGCAATTGGCCAGGTGCTGACGGATATGCTCCTCAGTTAGTTTCTGTCTCGGCTGGATACTCATTTAGTGCTGCTCAGATCATGCATCATGATAGGCTTGTATCGTCAGTAGCATTAGATGTGTTGGAAGTCGAGAAATGGAACGACATTGAGATAATACCCGGTCCTGATCCGCAGCCGATTCCTCATGTTGTAGATCTTGCACCATACATAATGTGGATACTGATTGAAGCAGCTGTTATCTGGTTCCTTCTCTGGGAGCTTTTCAAGATGGAGAATTTGATCCTGCTGCTGCCTTCAGTTGTGCTGCTGCTCTTAGGTCTGTTTGGTGCTGACTGGATCGCAGGGATGGTGTGAGTATGGACGTAATGGACATTATAGTCTATTCTACAGCTGCTTTCCTTGCAGGCTTTGCGGTTGTCTTAGCTGTCTGTATGTACAGAGGTGGTAAACGTGCCGATAGGATCTATTAAATCTGATTCTGTCGGCAAGACTGGATGGGATGTTCTCGTCCAGTACAAACTCTATTTTGCAGCCTTAGCGGCTGCTATTTTATTTATTTTGATTGATATCTTTTATCCGGAACGTGTATCTGCATTCTTTGATAATGCTGATGCCTGGTTTGAAGCTAACAAGGTTTATTTCATACCGTTTCTGACAGGTGCAATACTTGCCAGGTTTATTTACAAAAGATACATCTTTGCTCCTGTCTTCGTTCATGTAGAAGACTGCAGCGAGGGAGTATCAGGATGGAGATTTTCCAGGACATACTTTGATTATATTACTAAACAGAATGGTTACTGCAATCCTATACCAACAAAGAAAGGCGGATCCTTCTTCTACGCTGTTCATTTTGATTCTGAAAACAAAGTTCTTGATTTCGGTTATATTCACAGCAGGGAAGTTTCTCCAGGAGAGCTGTTTGCCAGGCGTGAGAGCTATACTAAGTTTTTAACATCTCTGCATGACGCTAATCTTAGATCTGTGCAGCTGTCTGATGCTCCGTTTGTAGAAGGTGTTGAGGTATCCCGCAGTATAATTAATTCTAATCTAGAAATAATGTCTAGGGTATTGAATATTAAAGAAGAAAAAGTAGAGCTTGATCCTGATCAGGCGTTGAACAATATAGATAAGGTGGAAACATGAACTCATTAGATTACATCAACAATATGCCTCACGGCGTTATTGCCATAGTCGGCAGCGGAAAGACTTTCAAGTCCGGTACGCTTTATTCTCTTTTAGAGTATTGTCCTGAATTTAAGTCCAGGCGTAAAGCATTTTATAAATTTCCATATGTGACTAAATTATTTCCTAAAGAGCTTCTTGGTTATTCTGTAGATGACTATGATGATGTTGAACCAGATTCGATTTGCATCATTGAAGATGCAAACAGGATCTTTCCTTCCAGAGCATCAAGTAAATCTGTAGATCTGCAGGAGTTCTTAGGTCTTATTTCTCACAAGGACATTTTGATAATGCTGACAATTCAGAATACCAGCAATACTGATGTTGCTTTCTTTAGAGATCAGGATGTAGTAATGATTCATAAAAAAATGAACATGACGGCAGTATCCTATGAAAGAGACGAGTTTAAAATGAACTGCGAAAGAGGCAATTATCTGATTGATCAGATTGCAGACAGTCAGCGGGTGCCAGTTCACTATGTGTCATATCTTCCCAGGTTCGGTGAGGTATTGGTTTTAGATCATCCTCCTTCCTGGTATGGTTATGATCAGTCACATGCATTGAGAGATTATAAAATACATAAAAAGGAGGCTGCAGAATGAATGTCGCTGTAACGCCTGATTCAGAGGCTAATATCATTCTGTCAAGTCTTGCGTCATCAAAGCTCAGATTGTGCCGGGATGTAGCGTTAGCAGGTGAATCGGTGCCATACAGGCAGGCTAAGCTCTATTATCGTATGCTTAACCTTGATTCGCTGCCTCTTGCAGGATTCATATTGTCATCGCTGCAGGATGATGCTATCTCAATTGCAATGACTAATGCATCTTTGCTTGATCGTGTGTGTGCAACAGTAGATACTGAGCCTGTTAAGATAATCAGACCGAATAAGCCCGATCCTATCATGTCTGATCCTATCATATTTGACGATTCGCAGCCGATAGGCAGCGAATCCAATAAGGAGCCGTGAAAGCGCCTGAGCTTGGAGCCAGGCGCTTAAAGGCTCCGCCTTGGAGTGTCCTATATTAGCGTAAGCTATGGACGTTTTAGATTAATTACAAAACAGTAAAAAAATGAGTGTGTTAGCGTATGCCATGGAAATATTCAGATCCGCTTCTTTGGGAAGCTGCAGTTTCTACCGAAGAGTTTCCGATTAGTGATATATCAAGATGTTATCTCAGCTGGATGAAATATGATGAGTATTCTGTACTTGAAAATAAGAATACTCATAAGCTCATATCTATGCTGCAGAGTAAGAGGGGCAATAAAGCATATGCCAGGAAACAGAAGAAGAGGTTAGAGCCTATAAATAATGCAATGGCAGATTTAGATTTTGATCGTGCCGTTGCCTGGGACAATCGTATGCTGTATAGAGAGACTAAAGCCTTATTTATTACTCTTGGATCTAATTCTACTGCTGGTGTATCGCTTCCTGATGCCTGGCTTAATTTGAAAGGTCATGATTCTGCATTGAATCAATTCAATGCATACATGAAAAGGTTGTTTTCTAGATATCATGGCATTAAATGTATCAAGTATGCTACTCATGCAAGAAAGGAAGCATACAGCAATGGTTATCCTCACATTCATATGATTGTAATTTTAGATGATTATGTAAGAGTACACAACAGGCTTTCAAAGAAAGCTGATGCACTGGGCCATAAGGGTAGAGCTTGGCGTATTGATGACAGGGATTATAATCAGATAGTAAAACCACTCAAAGAGGCTTGGAGCAGGTATCACATTCCTGGTTCTTTTGTAGATGTTCAGGGCGTAGTAAATAATCAGATTTATGAGAAAGAATCAGGAAGAAAATACAGTGTCATGGGATATCTTATGAAATATGTTACTAAAGATGTACAAATTGACAATGAGAAATCAGTATACACGCATGCAATGCTGAAATTCTTTGGCATGCGTGATATCTTCAGTAAATCATTTCAAAAAATGATAGGCAGTTATACAGAAATTAACAATGAAGACGTTCGACTTGATATTACATTAACTGAGTTCAAACAAAGGCAGAAAGAGGCAAAGAAACGCATAAGACAGACGAGGAGAAGAATCATAGAGCTGGAGGCATACAAGCATTGCTTCGGCTTCCTTACATCGGCGAAACACGCAGAATTAGAGCAGCGCATCGATGAGCTTGCACACCTTGAGCAGTATCTGATAGACCTCAAAGAGGCGTTTCTTAAAACGCATCCTGAATATTCATCTGAATGGAGGTACATAAAAAGTGTAACGTTGGATAATCCATGCGATATAACATCATTTTTTGCATGGCTGGAAGAGTATAATACAAATCCAGATGCATACAATCAAGATTTCATTTCATCGATTGCTCATATTCCGTTTAACATTGATAACTTGAATAAGTGTCAAAATTATGCTGCAGCAGTAACTTCATGAGATGATCAGATGCACAAAATACGTTTATTGACGATTATTTACAGATTATCAAGCATAATTGTAGAAAGATTCTGCATTCGAAGATTATCAAGCTTCGTCAATTGCTTAAATTATCTGTACCTTTCTCGGCGGTATTGCTGTTTCTATGTCGTGTACACAGATCTCATTCACTTGCTGCAGCAAGTGTGATACCAGCCTGCCTTTTTCAGTATATTCAAGATAAGTTGTTTTTCTTGGTTTTGTTATGACATCTGTTTTTAATAGACCTGCACACACTAAGCTTTTTACTGCTGCATCTAAAATATGAAAATTAGTTATTATATTATCAAGATCGCTTAATTTTGGACGATCGTTCATGTATGACATGTAAGTTAGTACAAGCATTGCATTTTTATCAGATAGAACATTTGCAATCTGTATTTCGTCTGCCATACGAAAGACAATAGTAATCTTATTTTTATTTAATTGTCTTTCGTCTGCAAGATGCAAGACGAAAGACGAAGTAAAAAATCAGTGATTTATTCTTCTATTCAGATTGTCAAGAGAGTAGAATGCTTTCTTGTCGATGTTATATTTCATATAGACTGACTGAAACATTTTGTTATATTTCATGTCATCAAGATCAAAGCAGTAAAGATCTCTAGGATTTGATGCATCTCCTCCGACTCCCAGCATAATGAATACTTTTAGATTTGTCTTATTTCTGATGTCTTTGTATTTCATCATTTTTTCATAAGTACACCAGTCAATTGATTTGTCTGCGTTTGGATGGCTGCGGTATTTGCATTCTACCCAAAAGATAGAACCTGTCTGTTTGTCTCTCAGTTTAAAGTCAGGATTTAAGCATCCTTCTAGTCTGCGTCCTGTAAGTGGATCAAAAGATATAGCCCTCTGAATCATGCTGAAAGCATTTTCAGGAAATAGCGATAAGATATAGTTTTCAAAATCTGTTCCTTTCTTAATGTTCTCTTCTTTTTTCTGTTCTTGTAACTGTTCTTCAGTTACAATTTTTTCTTCTACTTTTTCTTCAGTTATTTCATAATCAGATTTTTTGCGTGAAAACTTATCGAGGATGCTCATCAGCGGTTATTGAGCGTCCATTTAAATATTACTTTTGGAAAAATGTTACTGAAAATTAGTCTTTTTGCTGTTCACTTAAGGAATCCGGAATACTTTCCTTATGATCCCTTACATAATCTTCTTCTGATTCTGAGTCTTCGTTGTTTAGTACTTGTTCGATTGATAAAAGTAATTCAGCAATTTTTTTGCCTTCTTCTGTTAGTTTTAATGTTGTTTTATTATTTTCGAATTTGAAGTTGGTTTGTACAATTAGACCTAATTCTTCTAATTCATCGAGTTTGTCAGGTATTCTATTGTTTTTAGAGATCTCTGTGTAAATATCTGTTTTTTTAATTTCTTTGTCTTGGTTCTGGAACATATAGATTAGGATTGTGATTTTATGTCTGTCTTCCAGACATTTTGATTTTAGGTTTCTATAGTCCATTGATATTAGTATGTGTTATTTTTTTATTAAGATGGTTATGGTATCAACTTTCCATTTATCGTGGAAACCTTTATATTGGAACTTTATAATTAGGTATCAAAGATTCATGGAATGTTGTAAGCCTTTGAATCTTCGACCCTGCCCGGGGTCGTGTTATCCCAAAGTGTTAGGGGGTGAAAATCCCCCATCAAACCTTTTTCTAAGAAGGTGGTGAAATATGGCTGTAAAAAACAAGGTTTTCTGTTACCGCAATGGCAGTAATGTAAACATTGACCGTGCTAAGACTTGTTTAGCTTTTGAATCAGATCAGAGTCTGCGGATCTGCGGATACTGCTATCATGCGTTATCTGGTTCTGATGAAGAGATGATCATTGATCTTGATTCTGTGTTTGGTGATTGAATATGAGAAAATATCTTGTCTATTACTATAACCAGGTAATCAGAGATTGGGAAGTTTTCAGAGTAAAAATGCATCCTGGTTCTGTTAAAAGTTGGCTTAGAGATTTTGAAAGCTCTGGCTTTACTCATGCTTATGAAGTTCAGTTATGATCTGTGATGTTTATGGCGTTTCTTGCTCCTTTTGATGATTATCCTGATGATGCTTATGCTTGCATTAAGCAGATGTGTGACCATATGGCTAAGGAAGTCAATCAGTACACATCACGTACTGTAAAACATTACAGGGACGGCTGCAAGATTGTATTCGATATTCTGCTTGATAAGTATCCTGATATGCTGCCTTACACTGTTGACTTAGAGCAGGTTCAATGGTTCATATCATATCTTAAAGATCATGATTATGCTGTTTCTACATCTAAAGGATACGTTCAATGTCTTCGTAAGATCTGCAAGTATTATCGCAGCGAAGTTTTCAAAGATTTTGAAATCAGATGGCCTCATGATATCCGCCCTCATGTTGACTGGCTTTCAGAAGATGAAGCTCATCAGTTACTGATGGTTCAAAAGACGCCTACTCAGGAGCTTATGCTTCATTTGGAGTTGTGTTTGGGTCTCAGGCGTGTTGAGTGTGCTAGGATTAAACTTAAACACATACATGATGGGTATATCGACATAATGGGAAAGGGACCTATGGGCGGAAAGCCTCGTACTGTTCCGTTTCATTCCGATACCCAGTATGTTTTAGACTATTACATGGAATATCGTACTAAGACAATTGAGTCATATCTCAAGAAGCACAGGAAGCCTATAGAGATTCCAAGAGAGCTTATGATTACTCAAAAATGCGTTGCGTTTGAAACTGATAAATGTACTGGATTAGATTATCATATGACTAAATTAGCTAAGAAAGTTGATTTTCATTTTTCTAATCATACGCTCAGACGGACATTTGGCCGTTTGATGTGGAAGGCTAAAGTAGATATTGAAACAATTTCAAAGTTTCTTGGCCAGGATGATCCTAACGTTACTTTGGCATATCTTGGATTGAATTTTGATGACATGTATGAAGCAATGAAATTATCCCCGTTTAGGAGCCGTTGATTATGCAAAATACATTACATATAAGCGCTAAAAATAACAAGCCAGTATCATTCTTTGAGTTACAAATCTGGGCGGACCCACCAATTTTGTACAATTGATTTTTAAGGGCTTTTCCTAGCGATCAAATATTCCATATCTTCCAGACAATTGCATGATTTAGATCAATGTGATTGATTGAAGAACTCTGAAATTCTTAGCATATTTAGTATCTTAATATTAATGTGTCAATATATGGTAATGTGTTATATATTGAATATTTGTTGAAGCTCCGATGCAGAATATTGAGTATCTGAAATATCCCTTCAAATTTGAAAATTCTGAAAGGGGGGGGGGGCAGTCGATCAGAAAATAAAACATTGCGTGGCATTACTGCATTAGCTGCGTTTTGTGTCGTGATCATTCACTGCAACGTTCCCGGAACGTTTGGAGATGTTGTGACTGGTTTAAGCAGATTTGCAGTACCTTGCTTTTTTATGATATCTGGTTACTATTTATTTTCTAAAAACGGATATTTAGAAAAAATACCAAATAAGATCTGGAATACAGTAAAACTAATATTGATTCTTAAAGTAATGTATTTAATTATTGATTTTATTTTACTGAAGAATGGCACCATTGGAATGAATGATGTGGCATATAATTTTATAATATCTTCAGATTATAATCAACATGTCTGGTTTTTATATGCACTTTTAGCATTGTATGTATTTAGTTATCTAGCGGCTAAGCATAATTTTGATATTAGCAGACTGTTTGGTATAGCCATTGTCATCATAGTCATTGATTTAATATTCTCTGAACTCTTGCCAGTATGTGGTTTTGATACCGTACAAATCAGTAATAAGATCTACCCCTTTATCGGATTATCATTTTTCATTATTGGATATTTGATCCGTAAAAATATGAAATATGTAAAATCACTATTAACTAACAAGCTATTAGCGATATCCGTGATGGGGGGGGGGGCTGTCTGTTATCGAATCAATTTTTGTCAGCAGAACTAACCTATATTTCGGAATAATAGTATTTACAGTAGCCTTGTTTCTGTTTGCTATTAAAAACCCTAGTAAAATCAAATCCAGAATTCTAACATACGTCGGAAGAGAGTTGTCTGGTGGCATATACATAATTCATCCAGCGATAATTCTTATTTTTGATCTGATGCAAACAAAAATAGAGGGTTTTGAGTATATTGAACCTGTCTTTGTGTACGCAATATCCGTCATAATGATGTTTTGTTTTAGTATTAGCATGAAGGTGATGAAAAACATGCAGAATCGGAGGGCAGTCATCAAACCCACATAAATGAGTTAGGTGGTTGTATGGCCTTCTGGCCATGCAAACCATCATGCCTGAGCTTTAGAACGCCTTAATGAGTTCTTAGCTTCAGCATATGCTCTTTTGATGGGTTCCAGAGTTGTCCAGCTGCCTTCTGGATCAATCAGCTCCAGATTCATCTCTTTACAGATCTCCTGAGCGCATTTTTCGTAGTTTTCTCTGTCTCCAAGATTAGTATCCAATCTAAGTGCATATTTGTAGCCGCATATCTCAAACAGCAGCCTCATCATAGATTGATCTGTTGTGTCGCAACCCTTGGCAATGTCGGAAACAGACATGAAGTCATTCCAATTTGTAGCCATAGCCGGTGTCAGGTAAAGTACGCCGCAGTATGCCTTGTTTAATCGGAAGTAGTTATCGGTGCCGCCCACCGCAACACCAATACAATCATCACAGATCTTACCGTTTTCATCACGTATTGTGATTACTGGCGGAGCTGATTTTTCCTCAGAAACTTTTGATATGTCCCATCCATAGTTGCCACACATTCCGTAGAATACCATCATAGCATCAAATAGATATTTGTGCATTGCAACTTGATGCTCTATAGTACTTCGAAGATTTTTAGGTTCTGAGTGAAGACCTAATTGATTCATATAGATTACTAAATTAAATTTAGATTTGTCTAGATCGCCTATTCCAGTATCAAAGGCATACTCACTAACCATCTGATAATTTATGCTGTTGTATTCCAGTTTCTTTACGAAACTTCCCTGATATCCTGTATCAACAACATATATGTTTTTTTCATCATTATCAGTAATTATATCATAGATCAGTTCGTCTTCAAGCATAGGGCATGCGATTATGCCTATCGTTCCAGACACTTGTTCTACACTCTGCTCATTGGGTTTATCAGTCTGAAAGTTAGAGTTCAAATCATTCACCTCTTTATTATTCAATATCAATCTGCCTCCCCAGAATTGTGATTCTTTCAGATTCCAGCACATCATAGAGTAGATTTTTTGTCTCCTGAATGTTTTCTGGAACTGCCATATCAAAAATACGGCAGCAAACGTCTATGAATTGATCCAATTTTTCACGATAATCTGTTTTTCCATTGGTGTGATAGAGATCCCCCACCATGTTTCCCAGACCTCCAAGGATAAACAACAGTTTTGAGTTATATTCTCTGATGTCACCTTCTGGAGAGAGTTTATGATTTAAAGCCCAGCTCCTAGAGTACTTTAACATCTCATCAAAAACAGACCATGTGGAGTATGCTTTATAGAACAGTCTAGAAATTTTATCAGATTTGTCAGCCATGTACAATATTGAAGCGGTTGGGTATAGAAGCACTGCAAGATCGTTTGCTTCAGTCTGCAGAGTCCTGGCCTTTCTATGGATCATATCATAGATTGTGATCATTAATGCTTTGAGAATGCTCTCTTTGTTTGGAAATATATAGTACAGGCTTCCTATGTGAATGCCTGCTTCATCAATGATCATTCTGATTGTTGTGTCATCATATCCATTTTCCAGAAATAGATTGAAAGCTATGTCTATGACTTTTTCAAAAGAAGTTTCACATTTTTTATTTTTGACTTTTGAAACGGCTTCTTTCACATTGTCATCTCCTATACATAGCTTTATTTGAACAAGTTCAAGTAATGAATTCATAGTATTTGAACTTGTTCAAATAAAATTTAGCCATTATTTGTGGAGTATAACATATATGTAGTATCAGTGAGAATTCAGATTGTTGCGTTTAGTTTTGTAATCTTCAAATTTCTTCTTTTCATGATTCCAATACATCGTCCTTACAAAAGGAAATATTCGAAACAATACCAGAGCAAATCTGAACATGGTGCACGGCATGACCTTTTTCTTCCGTTTTTCCATACCTTTAATCATTCTTTTTGCTACAATGTCTGGAGACTGCACAGGATATGGTTTTTTGAACTCAACATTGCTAGCAGTTTTAAAGAATCCTGTATCTGTAGACACAGGAAAAAGAGTTATCAGGTGGATGTTGTCTGGTTTTTCCAGACGCACAGATTCCTGAAAACCGGTTATTGCAAACTTCGATGCAGAATAGAGTGTGAATCCTGGCATGCCCATGAAACCCATTGCTGATCCGGTGATGGCAAACATACCTTCTCTGCCATTCAAATATTCAACGAATTTTTGATATGAATAGATTGGAGAGATTGTATTTGTCTCAAAAATATTTTCAATTCGTTTCCAGTCAGTATAGGTTAATTCTTCATAGTAAGCAAATCCAGCATTTGCATAAAATATATCGATTGAACCCATTGCTGATATGGCATTCTCAAAGAGACTGTCGATATTTTGAGGATTGGAAACATCACATATGTATGGTATCACCCTCGAAGGATCAAAACTGCTGATTACATCAGTATTGAGGTCAACGGCAAAAATAATGTTTCCATCTCTTTCCAGAAGGAGTTTTAAGACTTCCAGACCAATGCCGCTGTTTGCTCCAGTCAGGACTATATGTTTATTTTCAATTGGCATCATTGTTACATCTCACAAATCAAATTCAACATTAGGATTCACATAACGATCTTTTTTCTTTGTAAAATGCCCAAACTGTATCGCAGAAGAGGGACAGCGATGAAGGCACGCTAAACATCGAGGGCAGGTCTCTTTAGACCAGCATGGTTTTCCATCATGAAATAAGATTACATTGGATGGGCATATGCGTTCACACAGCCTACAGCCAGTACAAGAGTCGTCAACCCAGAATTTTTTAGTTGTCATTCCTTTTTTATAAATCATCCTGCAAAGTGAAGATACGGCGCTGGGAAATCTTCCTTTATGTGTGTCGTAGTCTCCTGGCGGATTTTCATTCAGGATCTTCGCTATGTCAACAACAGAATTTTTTGCATTGGCAATCAATGACTGGCATGTTTCTTTGGAGGGTACTTTAAACAATGGCACATAATTCTCAGGCATATGAATTGAAAAAATATAATCTAGACTCAGGCCTTTTTCACTCAGATATTTTTGAGCGTTCGGTCCGGTGTTTGCAGTAAAAGAGCCAAATGTGACCACCAGATAAATTAAAGAAGATTTGGTAAAATCAGCCTTATCTAGAAAGTCTTCTACAATTGAAGGAAGCCCGTAAAAATATACTGGTGTCACGATTCCAACTTTCTCTGAGTCTTTTAATTCAAATTTAAACTTGTTGCTGTTGATGCATTCTGGAATTGAAATAACAGTGTCATTGAGTTCATTTGCGAGCAGGCGTGCGGCATAAAGACTGTTTCCAGTTCCAGAGAAGTAGAAGATCATAATCTCACTCAGTCGGACAGAGTATATGTATCATAATTTAATTTCCTTGGGTCGTGAGCCATATTTTGAATGAAATGTTTTGTGAGTGATTATTGTATTCATTTTTGTCTTTGCAACTAATGTTGAGTTATAAAATAAAATACAATATAAAATTCAAAAGGAGTATATTTGAGTAATTTCATATGGAAATCCATGAAGGCTCGGATGGTGTTGATCGGAGGGTTTCTCGGTGCAGGCAAGACTACATTGATAAACAAGATTGCTCAAAAGTTTATTGAAGAAAAGGTGCCAGTCGGGGTAATTACAAACGACCAGGGAGAATTACTCGTAGATACTGAATTCATTAAAGTCAGGGGATTAAATGTAGAAGAAGTGTGTGGCGGTTGTTTCTGCTGTAATTTTCCTAAGCTTATAGATAATGCAAATAAACTCTTGAAACAAGTTAATCCCCAATACATCATTGCAGAACCTGTCGGAAGCTGCACAGACCTGATAGCTACAGTTGCCATACCAATGAAGAAATATCATGGAGACAAATTTTCTGTAGCTCCGCTGATCGTATTAATTGATGCTCCGAGACTTCTAAATAATGCGTTTGACACTTCAACTCTCGGTGGATATTTAAGAAGTCATCAGGCTGAAGAAGCTGAGTATCTAATACTTACAAAAGTTGATGAAATCGGCTCTGATGATGTTAAGTCTTTAATCTTAAAATTAAATGATATTAATCCAGATAGAAAGATTATCCCTTACTCTGCAGTCACCGGCGAAGGTTTGCAGGAGATTTTAGATATAATTACATCTGAAGAAGAGACTGCAAGAAAACCAGTAGACGTAGATTATGACAAATACGCTGAAGCAGAAGCTGAGCTAGGATGGTATAACGGAATATATGAATTCACTGCACCTGAATATGATTCGTATGAGCTCTCAATGGATATACTAAAAAACCTCGCATCGAAATACATGCCATCAGACATTGCCCATGCAAAAGTGGCAATAACAAATGATAACAGCCACACGAAGATCTCTCTCATCGGGAATGAGTTTACAATAGGCGGTGTCAAAGGGTCTAGGTTCGGCAAGGGTGCATCTAAATTAAACTTCAATGCAAGAATTGTTTCAGAACCAGAAATGTTGAGACAGGCCATCAGAGAAACAATAGAATCCTGTTTCAAAGAAAAATGCATTCAATATAAACTTCAATTCGATGATTGTTTTTCACCTAGCAGGCCTAATCCAACTTACAGGATATTGTATGAATAAATATAATGGGTTAACCCCATTTTTTATTTTTATGATGCAAAAAAATAAGTTTTGATCCGGCTGATGCCGAATCATAACTTGTTCATCCAGTAGCAAGATCGCTCTGTCTGATGGCCTCATCAATCTCGGCTTTTATGTCTTCAGGAATTCCACGTATTCCCACTTCAAGGAATCCTCTTACGATCATCCCTACAGCTTCATCCTCAGTTAGTCCACGGGACATGATGTATTCAACCTGATCCTGCGCAACCTTTCCCAATGAAGCTTCATGAGTCATTTCAACATCTGCTACCCTAGCATCCAGCTCTGGAATTGCAACGTTTATCCCAGAGTCTCCGAGGATCAGACCGCGGCATTCCAAATGTGCTTTGATATCTTTGGCTTCTCCAACCAATGTACCTCTGTTGATGACTTCTCCGCCGACAGTGATGGAGCGTGAAATGATTTCAGCTTTGCATTCAGGAGCTGACAGTACCACTCTTGACCCAAGATCAAGCTCTGCTCCGGGCTGTGCAATTGCTACAGTGTTGAACTGAGCTACAGCACCTTTTCCAACAAGCCTTGCTGTTGGATATGTCTGAACACTCTTGACTTTTTTGAGGATTACATAGTTGTTGATGAATGTACCATTTTCTTCTACCACTATACCAGTACGAGGTCTTACGCCAATATTTTCTGCCCAGTTGTGGATCATGGTGAATTTCAAACTGGCATCCTTTTTGACATATATCTCTGAAATACCCATGTGAAGTGCGGTGTCTACATCGCTTCCAGAAGTGCATCCTGAAATGATCTCTATGGAAGCTCCCTCTTCAACGATGATTATGTTATGTACTGTCTGTGCGGAGATGTCGTGGCCGATCATAATACAGGTCTGAACAGGCAGTTTGACCTTTTTGCCTGCAAACGCTCTAATAAAGTAACCAGGAGAGTCGTTGAGATATGTGGCCGCAGTATACTTATCAGCATCAACATTTACTGCATTCCATGAGTAGTCTTTCAACCAGTCATATTTTTTCAAAGCATCCCTGATATCCATCAGTTCAAATCCGTCATTATTGGAATTGTTCAGAACGATGGAATTGTCAATGACTAGCATGTTTCCATCATTTCCTTCTGTAGACGGATTGACACCGGTTTTCAGCATTGCTTCTTTGATATTATTTGGTAATTCTGAAGGAGCGTTGAATACAGGAATTTCTCCGGAAACTTCTGAGTATGTTTTAAGATCGAAATCTTCTCCGAAGGCTCCTTTTTTCTGTAATGCATTTTTTGCACGTTCTATCAGTTCATCTCTATCAGACGGCATTTTATACACTCCTCGTAACCCTTTGTTCTGATGTCTTTCAATAATTCACGTGGATTGCCCATGCAGGTAATGGTTCCATTACATAAGACGTATCCACGATCAGCTTCGATGTAATCAAGAATCTGGCCCGTGTGGGTGATTACTAAAGCGCTTTTTCCAGATTCTTCTCTCTTCCCAGCACATTTACCGCCTGAGATCAGATCATGGACCATTGTACCTACACGCTCAATGCTTTCCAGATCTACACCGGATTCTGGTTCATCGAGCATAAATAAACACGGATCCTGCGCAGCGAGCTGCAGCAATTCAGACCTTTTGATTTCTCCTCCTGAGAAACCAACATTTACGTCTCTGCTGAGGAAATTTTCCATATTGAGTTTTGAAGCAAGCTTCTCTGGATCCACTTTTCCGTGGCTGCTTACCTTGATAATGTCATAAAGATTGACACCGCTTAAGTTTGGAGGCCTTTGAGACATAAGACCAATTCCCAGTCTTGCCCTTTCATTTATAGGCATATTTGTTATGTCCACATCATTAAACAGAATCTGTCCTTTTACAACTTTGTAGTTTCCTAGTCCCATTATTGTCGAAAGAAGCGTGGATTTTCCAGATCCATTTGGTCCAAACAAAACACTTGTGGATCCCGGTAAAACGCTGAGACTTACGTTGTTGAGGACTTTCCTGCCCCCTACTTCAACTGTGAGATCTTTAATTTCTAACATGCTCTCCCCCCTAAAGAAACAAATCATCGTTATTGAAGCTTCCCCTGTTTCTTTTAGAAAGCCTATGATCTGTTTCTTGTTTGGTGCTATCAAGCTTATTCGGAATGATATAACGCTATCTTCACGATAGTTAATAAAAGGTCTTAACGTAACTAAAAATTGGTAGCAGAATCATAGAAATTGAAATTGCATAGAAAAATTCAAAAATGTCATCTTGCAAAAATCAAATGTGCTCGGATTCTGTCATTTGTTCGCAGGAATGGTCATTGGCCTTATAATCTACAAAATTACACTTCAGCGTCCTGCGGTCATTGCCTGTGGATTTGGAGCCATACTTCCAGACTTGATAGATAAGCCTCTGGGACATTTCATTTTGGCTGATTCTCTCAATTCAGGCAGAATCTATGCCCATACTCTGCTGATGCTTATTGCATTCGTCGTTATCGGGCTTTACTACTGGAAGAAGAAGTCAAGTTTTTCCATTCTTGCAGTGTCCGCAGGGATCTCCTCACACCTTGTTTTAGATGAACTCTGGAAGTCCCCAGTAACTTTGTTCTGGCCGTTCAAAGGACATTTTGAAACATCAGATTTTGAGTCATATTTTACTACATTTGCCGCTAAAGAGCTTTTTTCAATTTCAGAATGGGTATTTGCAATAATGGTAATATGCATACTAATTGTAGTTTACAAAGATAAATTAAACATATTTGCCAGGCTGTCTCCATACATTGAAAAAAGTTACCCAATCCCTCAGATTATTTTGATGATAATGGGATTTGTATATCTCATGCATGGGATAAATTATCAGTATCAAGAAAATATTGTTATCGGAGCAGTCTCAGTCTTAGGAGGATTAGGCCTGCTTTACGGCATGAAAGAAAAAGAAATCGGCGGTGATTTGTTTTCATCTCACTTGAGCACCGCCAAAAGGTGATCGCTTACCGACTTAGCCTTGGATGCCACGTTCTGAGGTGAAGTTGTGTTCTTTAATTCCACAACCAGCTCCTTGACTACCACTTTATTTGGAGCGTTTCCATCTTCTTTCAGCTTTAAGAGGTACCATAAAGATACCAATCCCAGCAGGAATGCAAAGACAAAGAAGTATTCCCATCCACCGACAAATCCGATTGCAATTCCACCGATTAAAGGAGCTAAACCAGCAGATACGGAAGAGAACAGGGAAGTCGCTGCTAGATAGGAAGTGGCTTTGTCTTTTGGTGCCAGTTTCAAACCTATATTTCCAGTTGCAAGGTTTACACCTGCTGATGCTGCACCGCTGATCATGTGTATACCTATAATCAGTGCTACTACTAGATTACTGCCTGCAAATGCTGATGTCGCTGCCCACATGAGGGCTACAATAACCATCGCAGGTCCTGCAATTTTCAACACTGATACGTTTGAATAGCGGTCACATAGAACTCCCCATATTCGGAAGAAGAGCATGCTGGTGATCTGGCTGATTACTGTGAATATTGTCACGGATGAAGCTGAATAACCGAATGTAGTCATCAGATAGACAGTGAGGAAAGGCATTGCTAGGTTGATAGCGAAATTCCATGAAGCTAGGAATTTTATGAGGGTTTTGAAGTTCTTGTCTTCAAAGGGTTTCTTGACTATCTCAGAGAAGGGCGGCATTGTCTGGGCAGTCATTGAAGGCTCCGGCATTCTGGAGACTACGATTACACCTATGAGTCCAAACACGAATCCGCCGATGAACAGTGCAGAGTAGCCTAGTACTTCCATTCCGGGAAAGGCTGACTGCCAGGCTGAGATGAACCATGCTGCGGCCAATGCTGCTGGTATTCCGACTGCGGTGGAAAGCAGCATTTTTCTTGAGAAGAAGTTTCCCAGAGACTTCTTTGGCACAATGTCATTCATCCAGGAGTTCCAGCTGCAGCTTCCGATTGATGCCAGCAGTGAAAGGGCTATCAGGAGCAAGATTATCAGAGGAATTTCAAAGCCTTTAGCGATGAAAGGTACTGAAGCTACAACTAGCCACAAAGAACGGCTCAAGGCGCTGGCCAATACAGTAATTGATTTCCTTACACGCAGTTTCTCAACCAGAAAAACTGCAGGAATCTGAATTACGTTGGCAAGAAAGGGGATTGTGGCTAAGATTCCTACAATTAATTCAGAGGCACCTAGCGCCAATGCAAAGGCAGTGAGAAAAACACTGCCTGTGAGTGTTGACAGTGCCTGTGACATCATTCCATCGAAAATGATGCTTCTGAGTCCTTTCTGGACCTCGTTATCACTAAGCAGTCTCTTGTTTTTCATCTCCTTCTCCAGGGACAGTTTAGAAGTCCCAAGAGTCCCACCCCAGGAGATATTATAAGCTCGTTATTATCAAGTAATCAAGTCTGATAATAACGCACTAGAATCAGTCTTTTCCTTTTTGTTCCATAGCATGTTTCATTTCATCATACTGCTCTTTTGTTATCTCCCCGCGTATGAATTTTAGATTCAAGTCATCCAAGGATGCCTGCACTTCTTCTGCTTCAGCCGGGGTGATGCTTGTTGCCGGAGCTGGTTTTCTTCCGATCACCTGGCTTTTAAAATTAGACATTTCTGCATATTGTACCACCTGGGGAATCTGCACATCTTTCAGCAGCATGATTGTAGCGGCAGTCACGAGAATCATAATTATTGGTCCTAGAAACAGCATTAAAGCTAAAATCCAGATCATGCGGAGCTCATCAGCTGCAGTTAGATCTACAAGTCCTGATGACTGGACATCCAGGGGATCAATAAATAATGCCAAGAGTACAAACAGGATGAAAAGAGAGATTGCTAATGTTATTAACACCCAGAATAGTGTTTTGCGGTTTAATGAATCCATAGGAATCTTACTCCCCATCAACATCTCAAATATTTGAAGTTCCCTATTAATTGAGACGCGTAAATTCATGAGGAAAATTAATGTGTTATCATCACCCATGCTTGGTACGGGTACAGATATGAAATTATGCATAAGTGCTGAAGATCCTGAGCTCGAATCGCTGGTGGCAGAAGAATTCGGACATGCTGACTACTTTATAATATACGATTCTGAGACTAAAGAATGGAATGCTTATCCAAATGAAGCCACGATCTCTGCTGAAGGGTCTGGGATGATGGCTGCTGAACAGGTAGTGAAATTAGCTCCAGAAGTCGTATTGACAGGCTTTGTGGGACCTCACGGGAAGAAGATCCTAGAAGATGCTGGCATAAAATTAGTATTTGACGAGGATGGAACGGTCCGCTCCTCCATAGACAGATGGCTGAAGAAGCAGTGACCGCCTCATGTCCAATCAGACGAGGTTTATGTCCAAATCCATCTGATTGATCAAGGTATCTAAAATCATAGAATGTTTTTGTGCATACTGCACAACATCTTCTATTTCTTCTTTTGGAGCGGCTGAGTCTATTCTTATATCCATGTCCAGATTTTTCAACCCGGGTTTGATTTGTTCAGAAATTCCCAGAATTCCCTGTATGTCTACATCCCCTTCCAGGATAATTGACATTTTTTTGATTTCTATGCCTCTCAGGCTAGCAGTATAAACGATTGATGTTGAAAGACATGATGCCAAGGCATGCATCAAGGATACTGCGGCGCATGGTGCGGTATCAGTCCCCATTAATACACCTGGCTGATCGGAATGCATCTTAAAAGGCTCTGTTCTGATCAAAATTTGAGGACCACCATCTATACGTTGAGCAGCAGTTTCTGTTTTTGTTCCTTTTATCCATTCATTTGCGATGTGAAAGCGGAACGCCGCCAGATCCGGATTGTTATTTACCGCATCGATGGTGGCTTCCAGCTTCCCGACATCTACACCGTTAATGAATCCTTTTACCTCTTGTAGTGGCATCTCCATGTGCATTGCGAATTTGCTTGCAACAAAGAGTATTTCATCTTAACGGAGCTCACGACAGTGGAACCAGTTTGAAACGTGGTTTAAAGCAAGATACCAGAGGATGATTACCGGTATCACGATTGAGATTCCCAGAGACATTAAAGTTCCAGTATCCATAACTCCGTACATGATTGCACCTAATACTGATGAGATGATTGAAAGTATCAGGAAAATCATCAGCAGTACCCTGGACCAGTTTCTGCCCTTGAGAAGGCCCCATGCAATGGCGAATCCAATTGCTGCAAAAACTAAGATCATTATACCCATAACCGCCCAGGTCATCGGAAGACTCTGGAGAACATCTGGTGAAGCCATATCCATTAGTTCTGGAGGGACTCCATCTATAGCTAACAGACCTGCAGCTGCAAACATACCCATTGCAGCTATTACCAATAGAACAGACCATATTATTTCTAAAGCGGCCAGGATAGTAACACCTATAGGTCTTTTACAGACCCTATTGTATGGTGAAACACCTGAATTAGTCATATCAAAGATTGTACAAAGCTAACTATATGATTATAGAGCGCTGATAGAGCGAAATTTGTCTTTAAGCGACATATTGATTTAAAAGATTAGCAGATAACCATGGGATGAGAATAAAGGGATTGAACAAATTCGATTCTGAAATCCTTGCTGCAATGTTAGATTACATTCCAGTAGACACTGAGGACGGCGTAGAATTATTAAAGAAGGAAGCGGCCGGCAATGTAGAGTTCAATGGAGAAAAATTATTCAAAAGTACATTCTCACAGATGACCTCGTCCAAGATCAGGATGAGAACTTCTACAGCTTATAAAATGATGAATTTAATGAGCGACAATGGAGAAAGTAAAAACAGCATAATCAGAAAAATGTTCAGTCCTGCAATAGAGAGTAAAATTGAATCATATTCTCCGATGATTTCCCCAGATAAATTAGAGATTATCAGATTTGTTTTAAATGAGTGGACTAAAACTGCATCCAATGCCGATTCGGATTATCCAGAAGCATGCAGGGCCAAGATCGTATCGATGCCGGTTATGAAAATCACATTGGATGAAGATAATGTATCAAAAGAATATATCATCAGTGCAAGAGAGTTTATAAAATGTTTATTCCAACTAAACAATATAATAAATAATAGACCAAAATACTCTTCAGAGATGATAGATGAGTATTGGGAAGAAGTCTCTCCAGACTCTGGAATATTTTCTGCAGAACTCTGCCCTTACCTCAAAAAATTATCAATACAGTTGTTTGATCCATGTTACCGTTTCAGCATAAAAAGAACCGATGACGATCTTTATGATCAGGTAGCAGAAATGCTGCTGCTGGAAAGCCGCATGGAGACTATTGCAAACTGCACAGTAAGAACGTATGGCACATTGGTAGAAGATGAAACGTCTGTGCAGGAAATAAAAAGCATTGAATCAGAAATCCTTGAAGAAAGAGTCATTCCAAAAGAAGTGTCTGAAGAGGGTTTGGAGCACATACGAAAACTGCTGAAAACCATCAGCAGTTTGAATGTAGATATGAGATTTCCATCTGAGGATTTCCTTTGCTTCTTGAATTTTGACATTACACTCGTTGATGACACGTTTATGATAGACGGGGTGGAAATCAAAGAAGAGAATAAAGATAGTATTTCAGAGATAATTAAGATAAGATTGATTGAACTGTCTCAGAAGATTTGCTGCAATATCCACATCCGCAGCGAAGATGAAGTATACAATAGAATACAAGAGATACTGGACATAAACGAAGAAGAGATTAGTGAAGAGTGCATATCAGAGTTGATAGAACTTAACTGCATCTCAAATCTATATGGTTCAATTAACAACTATTGCAGAGTGATCTGTGATGAAATTTTAAAGTACCTGCTGGGAATGCGCGAAATGTCGTTTACAATCCCCAATATCCTGCTTACAATATTGAACTGCATACTTCTAGAAAAACCGGCAGATGAGATCCTGTCCGAACACATGGAGGCATGAATTATGAAGTCCGTTGGACTGTATGTTGATGGACCGAATATCGAAAGGGGCCTTTACGAAGCTAAAGAAACTGTAATCCTGCAGAATATAGGCAACATCTTGAAAGAATATGCTTCATTGAATGGGGATCTTGTTGAATCGTTTGTTTTTATCGATGAAGATACTCAATGGAGAGAAGAAAGTACTAAGATAAGCTACGAAAAAAATGGTTTTGAATTCATTGAAAGCAAGGCCTTTAAATATTTCAATGCAGGAGGAGGATATGCTTACGGAAAAAGCCTCACAGACCCTGCCATGTACTGTTTTTTACTAGATCGTCTGCATGATGAAGACTGCCCCGATATATTCATAATAATCACTGGAGACAAAGACATAACTGTACCTCTTGAATACATAAAATCCCATGAAAAAGATGCCATGGTAGTTGGAGAATCAAGTACGATGTCTGGATATCTCATATCAAAATGCAATGAACTTGGTTACAGATGTCACTCGTTACAACTGATTTCACATTTAAGCGATTTTAAAAATATGGTTCCCGAGACAATTGTAAGGCCGGAGGTTAAAAAACGCAATGAAGAAAAACGTCCGAAAAACAAAGTCCGTCCTAATCAATTAAATCCTAACAATATTGCTTATTGGAGATCTAGAGGATTTTCAGAGAGACCAGAAGACTGGGAAGAACGTCTTAAAAAAGAAAGAAATGAATATTAGATAAAGAATTAATAATAAATACTCAAAATCGTACTAATTAATTTTTTACATAATCGTATAGATTACGAATAGTTTTAAAAATGATATTTTAGAGTTGCCTGCATATGTCATAACAAAAATCTGATGTGTAGCAGTACTTTGCATTAAAATAGATTATAAAAGGTTAAAAATAGAAAAAAGTGAAGGGAAGTGGTTTGGTTTGGTGTCGTCTTTAACCTGCTCCTGAAGGAGTGACGTCAACGAGATCTTTGACCATATCTTCGAATTCTCTCCGAGCGGCCTCAGCATCGTCCAGTCTATCCTTCAAGGATTTTTCTTGATCGAAGACACGGTATTCACTATCTTCAGCTGGCACTAGCGCAGAATAGTGATAGAACAACTGTGTGATATCCAGTTGATACCACATTGCTCCATCCTGTTCCTTTTCGGCAATTATCTTGCCGACAGTTCCAGTGTTTGTGTATTTTACTATGTCTCCGATCTGCATGGAAACCACGCTTACTTTGCAGGTATGATGACGGTTCTCTCACCAGCAGGCATGAACTCACGAAGTGCACCGCGGCCGATTTCCTTTGTAATGTTTGCAAAGTCGAACGGTAGGTTCTTGTCGGCGAATGCAACTTTGATGAGTGGGCTGCAAGCGAAAGCGTCTCCACGGGCTGCGTGGGGAGCTGCTGCGATACCAGCGTAACCGCAAAGGTGACCAACATTCATTGCGTAGTTTGGATAGTTGGGACCTCTGAGTTCGAATGGAAGACCCTCGTCGCTTCTGTAGGAGAATGAGTTAGCAGAACCGCACTGATCCTGTAAGTCGTATCCATAGAATCCAAGACGTCCGTGCCTTTCTTTATGCTGGAGCATAGAGAGGTACCATCCGTTTACACCGAAGTCAGCGTTTCCGGTTGCCATTGCACAAGCGATACCGGTTGATGCGGCTGCGACTGTAGCACGCTGGGATCCACCGAAGTGAGATTCCATGGCTGCAGGGTATTTCTCATACATCTCGAGAGCGTAGGTGTTGACCTCTGTTCCGAGTTTCTCTAACAGGTCCATTGAAGGCTTGCTCTTGCAGAGACCGCCGTACTGGGATTTAATTAAATCAACGGCCCAGTAGACATAGTCCTCAAGGATGTTATCTGTGTATGCTGCAGTAGCGTACTGTGTGAATCCGACACCACCAGACATGTATGATCCAAGGTAGATCTGATCAAAGATGATTGCACCGAGAGCTACAGTTTCAAGAGCTGCTCTTGCAGGGTCTTCTGGACATACCCTTGTAGACTGAACCATATCAGCGAGGAAACCGAATGGAATTCCACCGGGCTCGTTTGGTCCTCTGGCTCTCCTTGCAGGCATCATTGTACCCATTTCAACAACGGATGCGTGCTTTGCGGCGTATGCGAAGTCTGCGATTGCAGCTTCACCGGCAGCAAGACGGTATGCGCTGATGAATGACATTGAGATCTGCATGGCGCTCCATCTGGACATTGTACCACCGTCGCACACACGTCCGACGATTGTTGGACAGCGTACTACCTGGTAGAGTGATTTGCCGATGGCGTCATTCAGCTGTTTTGCCTGGTCTTCTGGGAATTCTTTGTTGATGTCGATAACGAAGCGCTTGTCGAGCTGGTCGATAAGTTCTGAGTTACCGGAGAACACTTTGACGTAACAGTCAGCTGTGAGAGCTGGGCTGCATTCTGCCATGTGTTCCTGAACAACTGCTCCACCGGGCATAGCGTGGTTGACAGTCTCGAGGTAGTTGTTGATTGTTTCAGGAGTAACTTCCTTTCCCAATCTCTTCTCGATAACTGTGTGGGCGGTATCCAGACCTACGATAACGGTCCTGCGGATATCATCCCATGCTTGCTGGATAGCAGCGTTGTTTACAAAGTGCAGATCGTCAGCTTCTGCATACATGTCTGTGTGAGAAAGCTGATAAGGCATGAGGACACGCTGACCGAGTGGGACACCGATGTCCTGGTTCATCATTGGAATACCACGGGCTTTTGCAATTGCATTGGCCTGCTCAACCCATTCTCTCTTTCTCTTGGACTGTTTCCAGCCACCAAAGGTGTAATAGGATGTGTATTCGTCAGTTGGATCTTCTTTAAACTTCTTCTTCATTGCGTCCATGAACAATTTGTCAGCCATGTTTATTCCCCCTTGAGAGCGAAGGCCTGGTATCCGCAGAGTGTTCTGAGTGTGTGGATTCTTAAGTTCATGTCCAAAACTTCCTTGTCAGCGTTCATGTCGTCGCCGTCGATACGGAAGATTGTTGTCATTTTCTTTAAGTCTGCTTCTGGAATAGGCTTTCCTACGGAGATTGGTTTGTCGAGTGGGATAGCGACCTGGTCTTTAACGTAGTCGACTTCACCAGTCTTTTCATTCCAAACGTATCTCTGCCATGCATCGAACATAAGTCCGTTTTCGTCAAGTCTGCAAGCGTGACCGTGCACAGTTGCACCCCTGATACCGCATCTTGCAGGATCGAATGTTTCGTTGTCGATGAATTCTTTGGCGACTTTCTCGAGGTCTCTTTCTCTCATTTCGATAATCTGTCTTCCAGAAAGTGTACCGGTATCAAATCCACGAATTCTTGACATGTATGCCCATGCTCTAACGTATGGAACCATTGGAGCAAAGTATACGGAATCAGCGAACTGAACGTACCTGACTCTGTCACCTTTCTTTGCACCCTCGATAGGTGTAACGAGCTGTCTGATGAGATCATCTGGTTCGTTTCCTTCTTCGAGTGGTGGGTGGATGGACTTATATTCTTCTCCGGGTGACCTGTGTCCCATGATTCTAACAACATCATCCAAAGAAACGTCACGTAGCTTCTTGAGTTCCTGTGAAGGGTCCATGAAGCGACGCCTGTTTTTGGCTACCTGGCATGTTCCAGGATAGAATTGTCTCTTGTATGCCATAATAATTACCTCTTACATTTTTTGTAATCAGTGATAGTTGGTTGGAATTTTGAGTACCTACCTACCTCAATGTTATATCCAAACGGAAGAAGGTCGTCACAAATCGTTTTGATTTTTTCCACGGCCTCATCCACATTGTCAATATCATTGATTTCAACAAAAACTCTTCCTACCAGAAGGTTAAGCTCGTACTCCTTTCCCTGGACGTTAATCACTTTACGTTCTGGGTGGTTTACAAGTGTTCCTTTAGCAGGTCCGTTCCCCACAACAGCAGGCAGAGCCTCACCGCTGACGTTTACTTGTCGTACGTTTGGTACTTCATAGATATTGTTCAATAGTTTTTCTGTTGTGTTCGCAGATAGCATGCGTGCCGGAAATATCAAAATTTCTGGCAGTGGAACGGCTTCAGTTGTTTCAGTACTCATAATTTTAGTCACCAACCATTTACATTAGTTTTTTGGCCTCCTCGCCTACGCATTTGAGTGGTGCATGGAATTCTGGAATGTCTCCGAATACATCTCTAACTAAGCCAGATGTGGCTTCGGGGGAGAAGTACTGAGTACCAGCATCCAATGAACAACCGGCTGCGACAGCAGGGATAACGAAACCCTTAGAGTGCCTTGTAACTACGTGGTTACCGTGGAACAAACCAGGGCCTCCTCCTCCATAGATGGAGTGAGAGAAGAAAGACATACCAACGGCAACACCCATTGAACGTCCAAAGTCTACACCAGGTAGAGCTACTTCGTGTTCAAGTAAGTCGTTGTAATAGAGAATTGTTGATGGAATACCCTGTGAAGCTCTTGCAGCACCGACGTTTACCATAATAGCGGCAAGCATACCAGTAGCAGCGTATGCATTCCAGAGTGGGAAGTCATCGGTTGTGTATACACAGTATCCAGATGGGAGCTTCTCCTTTACTCTAATTACTTTGTCTTCAATAGCACGGTCAACAAGTGATTCAATAACAGTACCAACGGTTCCGGTGGATCCGTTTGCTTTTACGAGATCAATTGTCATGTTGTTTGCATTCAAACCCTGATAAGCGAGACCTAAGAGATGGTATCTCTCGAATGGTCCGATAGCGTCACCAAGTTCGAACATAGCAGTCTGTTCAAATATTGACGCGAGGGCTGCAGCGTTCATTGAGTTCTTTCCAGCTAGAGCAACGATGTGGTTAGCTTTGATGTTTCTTAAAGCGTAACCAGATCCCTCGTTAACTTGTGGAACATCTAAGATAGATGTGAGATTAGATCCAACGAAGTTAAGAGTTTGTGGATATCTGCCCCAAACAGCTCCCTTGACCATGTTGGCGTGGAACATATCAACATCGAATTCATCGATGATTGCTTGGGTAACAGCGGCTGCAGTAGTTGTAAATCCAGTGGTGTATTCGACACCAGCATCCATCCTGCGTGAAGGAACGATAACAATCATGTTCTTTCCTTCGGAGAACACACGAACATCTGTGTCGTCATCGCTGCTGTCTACTTTTACGTAGTCTTTTACTCTTGCAGCAACTTTTTCTGCGTTTGCAACGACAGCTGCGTCGATTTCCTTGCCCTTGATGTATCCACCGCCAACGCGACCGGACTTGAGACTCTTCTCAATTCCAGCAAGGTTGACAGCGATTGTCCTCTTAGCCAAGGAAGCAGTTCTCTGAATAGCAGGGTTGTATAACGGGCTTATAGCGTCTAATGGAACGCCACTCTCAATGAGTTTACCCCTCTCGTCATACAAGTCTATTTTGTCCTTGTATTTAGCCAATTTTCTACCTCCTAATTAATCTTTCCAAGCCAAACAAAGTTCCCTCTGTCTAGCTAAAAAGTTTTAGTTGATTCTCATCAGAAGCGTTAAACTTCAGTGAAAACCGAACCCCCTTGTATGTTTAACGTAAAAGAGAGAGAGGCTTATATAATTGCTGATTAGAAAGGGTTCATCCATCCACCTCGATTAGGTGTTAAGGAAATCACCCAGCAAAGTTTAACCGATTAACATTCGTTAAAAATGCAAATTTTTTGCATTATTTTTTAGGCCTTCCAAAATAAGCCTCGCATCAAGATTTTTATAATCCTTGTAGTTATAATTCCAATAATTTAAAAAAGAATCGCAGTCAGACTCTGTTAAAAATACTGAGACCACTTCCATGAACTTCTTGCTAGTTCTGTGAGGGTAATACACGTTTTTTAGAGCTGTCATGACTTCATCTGCAACTTTTTTGCTAATTGCACCATTGTTGACCGCTTCGTATAAGTTGATTCTGAAATTGATTAGCGGCTCAGAAAGTGGAGCTAAAGAGAAGGGATCGTAAGCTAACACAACCTCGTCGTCTCCATCTACTCTGCCCGATCTATACTCCTCATATATTCTCCCTACACCCTTCATTCCAAATGAGTCTAGCTCGGCTGCCCTGAGGGCCCCCATGCTGCCTCCACCTATCACCGATATATCTGAATTCAGAAGAGAGATTATTTCTCTGTGTCCTACAGCAGCATCGTTCAGCAGAACTCCGTCGATAATGACAACTGTATCTACATCATCGGGAATTTTCTGCAGATCTCCTCTTTTTACTGGTGGCAGATACTCTGCATTTAATATATTGCGGGCGTCCTCGTGGGACATGCTTGGGCCTACATAAACAAAGGTTGTCATCTGCCGCTCATCATCCTCAGTCCAACTCTTTCATCATCAATGGCAAACACTTCCATACCAGGAACTATAACTTTCACGACCGGCATCCCTATTTCCTCGCGGGTCAAATCAACAATGATCGTACGGTTCAGACCTTTCGCGTTCAACCTGGCTCTGGTGACCTGCAGATCGTCAAAAATGTCATCGGTAACCTGATCTGGGAAACTATCCAAAGTGATTGATTTTTCCGAGTCTTCGAACCACATCTTGTTGATGCGCCTCATCCGTTCATATCCAAGCTTTCTTGCAGCCTCTCCTCTTACCGTGTCTTCCCTGGCCCCATGAATCTGCGTCAGACGGCTCTGCGCCACTTCCATAAGTGCTTTGACTGCTGCCAATTCAGGATCCAAGTGTGTTCCGATACCCAATGTAAGAAGAGCCGGGTCCTGCATTTCCACATCGTCTGATGCAGCTGCAATGGTCGGAATGCCGATATCTGAAGTTAGGTCTTTCAGATGCACTTCTATACCCTTAGAAGTGAATTTATCAATCAGGTCTTTTACAGGTCCAGAGTTTGGAATCTCTATGTCACCATTTACTTTTCTATAATACTCTGTAAATGACCATGAGTCCCTCTCTACAACTTCCAGCAGGCCGTGGAGAATTGCTTCTTCCAGTGTATTTCCTGAAGCCAGACCGTTTGTAGAAGTTCTAAAAAGCATCATATCTAGTTTAGATGAATATGGATGGAAAACGGCTGACGCCGGAACCCACATTTCACTCATGGAGTTGAGCTCTACTCCTTTCACCCACCCGATTTGATACCTAGAAAGATTGTATGCAGAACCCTGAGGCAGAATAAGATCCATGGGATGAACGGCGTTGTTTGCGACCGTGAACTCTTCCACACCTGCACGAACAACTTGCATGCCGCCTTGCTCTGCACAGTACCTCTCTATGCCTTCCATGATCGAGGATACCTTTGCCTCGTCCTTAGTTAGACCTTTTCCATTGTAGACAGAGATTGCTCCGCTTTCTGCTGAAGGCCTTATTGATGAAAAAACCGGTATTCCAATACGGTCGAGGTCTGTGATGTCTGCAGTCCTTGTTATCCCTGCAACCTTGGCAAGTTGTTCAATACGTTTCAAAGTTGTTTCTGGGTCAACGGCATGATGACCCCCATGAGTGTATTTTTTCGGTGTGGGACCCAGCTTCATGAAATGTAAATCAGCTATGTGATAGTTTAACCTTCTCATTATTCTGGTGTCACAGATCGAACAGATTTCGAAGAGATTTAGATATATCTAAGAAAAGCAATCAGGCACTGATGAAACTTCACGAACTTTTAGACATTCCTTCAATTGAGCTGATTGAGCCCACATTCGAATCACTGATTAATGAAGCATACACGGATGAAATTCTTTTAGAAACAGGTACTGAGGCTAAACTGGTAGTTAATGAAAAGGGATGGCCGGTGCTTTTTGCTCTTAGATCAGGAGAAAACTGGAGGGGAAGCGTCTTTATCCTCAGACCTCCAGTTGTGGAAATCATTGAAAAGTTCGAGGAGATTGACGGGGAATCACTAGAGCTTGATACAGAAGTGCTCATGAAGTCCGTCAGAGAATATTATGTAGACCTGCTGTGTGAAGATGTCCCTCCTGCTATTGATGATTTTTCACCCGACAGGGCTGAAAAAGTAAAGGAGCTGATCACTGAGATCTGGGGAGAAGGCTCTGGAGAAAAATGCCTTGATTGTGGTTGCGGATCAGGCATGGGAGCTTTGGTTCTCAGAAGTTTGGGTTACTCCCCAATCAGTTATGACAACGACGCTTCTCTGCTTCGTTTGGGCATTGAAAGTGAAAGACTCAAAGCTGATGAGACAGTCTGCATCGACGCACGTTATGCTTCATTTTATGTTCCGCGCTGTCAATATGGACTAGCATTGATGGCTGGAAGCATCAGTATGCATACGGCCCATATCTGGAAAGATATATTGGAAGAATTGACAGGTCAATGTCAAGATATTATTGTGACAGTTGAAAGCGAAAAAGAAGCTCAAATTGTAAAAGAATGGGCAGAGTCATCAGGACGAAAAACCAGCCTGATGGAAAATGAAAAAGACGGTTTCTATGATCATTGGGTGTGTTTAATTTCATAATGATGTTTATTGACTGTCAGATACAGACAGAATTTGAATTAAACATCTATTTTGAAAATAATAATACATTGGAAAGTCTGGACAAGTGCATTGTTCAGACATTCCAATGTTGAATTTTGAAAACACGTTGTTTATATAATTTGAATAAGATTGGTTTATAAAATCATAAGCATTCTATTTGGTATTGAATAGAACTTTGCTAGTTGGTGTTTCAATATAATACAGGTGCTCAGATGAATAAAAATATCATGGCCTTGACTGCAGTAATTCTCGCAGTAGTGATTATTGCTGGAGGATTTTACATAATCGGCAATGTCAGAGGCGATGATGTAAAAGACGCAGTACCCAATGATGGATTGTCTACAATAACTGAATTTGATGTTTCTGATAGGTCTAAAACAGAATCGTTTGCTAATGGAACATTTTTTGTGTTGCAAGAAAAAAATAAGATACATATTAAGATGGTAGCAGAGATATTTGTTGAAGAAGCTGATAAAGGTGGAGTTGAGATATATCTTCCAGATGGTCTTGTGATAACTGAAATTGTCTGCAGCATTAATGGATGCATATCAAGTGATTATGTTGCAATCTGGGAAACGTCAGACAATTCTGAAAAGTATCATAAATTTATACAAATTGCAAGGTCATTGTATATACCAGATGTGTCGAGTGGAGGAGCGGGAACGCTCATAGTTGAATATGATCTAGATAGATCAGCCATTGATGAAAATGTTAGTTCACTAGATTTTGCTATTGCCCTTGGAACAAAATACAGTGATACGTCTGTTTCAACAGGAATTGTCCACAAAACTATCAATGTTCCACTATCATGATTCGATTAAACTCTGACTGTAAGTAGACGCTGCGTTTAGATTTATGGCGTATTCCTTAAAAGTATGTCAAGATCTGGAGTGAAATTTGAAGTGTCTGTGGCTATGATTATGCTTACATCCACATTTTTGATGTTTGGAAGTTTGACTACACGTTCCTGAATTAGCTGATATAATTCATCAACACTTTTTGTATATGCTTCACATATCAGACTGTAGTCCCCAAATACCTTAGAAACAGCAGCTATCTCCGGAAAGGATTTGATCGGCTCAACTACTTCATTTATTGAAGTTCCTTCAATCTGGATAGAGATTAAAGATCGTATAATTCCAAGATCACTATAGTTTACATTCAAAGAATAAGATGAGATTATTCCACTGCTCTCAAGTTTTGCAATTCTTCTAGATGCGGTAGCCTTGGAGATTCCCAGGCGGTCTGCTATGTTTGCAAGATTCTCTCTAGAGTTTCTTTTGAGAATCTTAAGGATTTCTATATCGGTTACATCCATTGAGCTCACCGCAATATTTTTGCATTTGGTATGTACAACGGGGTAGTAATTAAAATATTTTTGCACAAAAGGCAGTGTTTGAAAAACAAAGTATCAAAAATACGAATTTATCAAAATTCTTCAGATCATGATTATTTATCATATACAAAATTAAGTTGAAATTTGATAGTTTATACATGACTGATGCTTAATAACTATATATGTCTGCTTACATATTTTTGATAAAATACATGAAAATTAAATTAGAATATGCTGATGACATAAATCAATAAAAAATATGGATAAAGATGTTGAAGCTTGTGTAGCAGAATTCAATCATAAAGATTTATTCTCCACCGACAGCTGGAGAGCATTGAGAATTCTTAGAAAATCTTCAGACTCAGAATTTCTTGTGTAAGATTCACCTTCTAAAATGTTCGCCAAGTTCATCTCTACTAGAATGTCTAGAGCTCTTTCTGCTGATATTTCTGCAATGTTATTTTTAATTGCAATTTTTGCTGGAGTCACACCATTCATTGAACATGAATCTGGCAGTAACATTAGTATATCCAGTAGAGTAATTTGTTCTTTGTTTATATCTTTCACATAAATCACCCAATACATTCATAATCACAGAATGCACAATATGCTATGTGTATTTTATTATTTAAGATATATAATACAAATTACGTATTACGTAATTTGTAACTGAAGTGAAACAGACATCATTCTGATCATCTACAAAATAAAAATGTGTTGATGCACACATATTTTAGTTAAAAATGCTAGCGATATGCCCTCCAAAGAAGGTAAGAAAGGAGGGCATGTCGCGTTTATCCTATCGACTCATTTTTCAGAGATCGTGAGATTACTGAAACTGTAAACGTTTTGAGGGCATACCGACTCACAGTTTTTACAGGCGGTTCCCAGACAATGTTCTGTTGCAATTTTCAGTGTATAACCATACTCTCCGCCGTCAATTAGGGAAAGTGCATGCTCTGGACAGCGGTCCACACATACACCGCAACCAACACAGCCTTCAAAGCTGCCTGTAAGGTACACACCTACATTTTCAAGAACTTTGAGCCTTCCGCCGCCGATGACTGGAATATCAGACACTACCATGCGGTCTACATGTTTGGGACGTTTGATATCTGGTAGAGGCCTAAGACCATTGCCTACGATCATATCATTATACATGTCCAAAGGCATTCCCTCAGTCCAGTAAGCTAGCTCACTGACATAGATGTTTTCAAAGATCTCGTTGCCGGCAAACATTATGTGTTTAGAGGCTATCGAATCTGCTACACTCTGCATCATGTCAAGGGTCTCATCGTCTTTGACGAGATCATAGGCCATCATCAGAGAGGTGTTTCCTATCTGCACTGTCCTGTCAATAACCCTTGGGATCATTCCCACAGTCTGTGACTTTACTGGATCTACGTATGTACCAGACGCTCCGGCCATATACATTGTTTTTACTTCTTCATCGTCAATGCCCACTTCTTCAATCAAAGTGCGGTGACCGGCCCTGATTGCACCCATGGCTTTTCCAGCTTCGTTGACGTCTCCCTCTGTCAGAACCATTCCGCCCTGAAGATGGATTTTGTGGTCAACAGTTGCAATTGATGGAAGTTTGATTACACCGGATTCTATACCCAATGCTATGATTGAAACGACTCCTGTACCAGTAATTCCAATGGCATTCTGAGATGAGGATTTGAGAACTTTTCCATCTCTGGGATCAATGACTGATCCTGCTGTTGGTTTCAAGTCGTCGTTGAGAATGACGTTTGTCCATCCGCCATCCTCAGCAAAATTCACATCGCTTATAGCTAATGGTGCAGCAAGCATACCATGCGTAATAGCCTGGCCTTCCATTGCTGGTCCTGCAGCTGCAGATCCAGAGTATAGATCTCCATCGTGATACAGACCCATTTCAGCGTTGGTACCATAGTCTGTAACCATGCAAGTCTCTTTCTTATCCAGCAGTCCAGACTTTATAATCATAGCCAAAGCATCGGCTCCAATTTCGTGCCTGATTGCAGGAGGTATGATTACCTTTGTTTCAGGATTAAGAGATGTTAGATTGATGTCTCCTGCGGTTATGATCTTACCGCGCCTGTTTGGAGGAGTTACATTTAACTTCTCAAGCATTGACTTGCCAGCATATGCCAAATCTCTTATCTCGATGTTCTCAAACATCGAGACCTGGATGGGATTGCCGCATACTGCCAATCTTTCAATTTTAGAGTTATCAATGTGATGCAGATCAATCAGATTGTTGATTGTATCCATCAGAATCTTGTGGCCTACTTCAGACCCGTTCTCTATCCAAAAGTGAAGATGATCCATCACATTTGCACCAGGTAAAGGGTGCCTCATTGTGATAGCTGTAGAGATAATCTTACCATTATCTGAAAGATCTACCACATGGCTACGGTATCCGCTTGTACCGACATCCAATGCTATGCCATATCCCATGAAAATCAGAATAAACAGTGGAACTTAAGTATTTAAGCCCTAAAGCAAAAAATCGCATTTTATGTATTAAAAAAGGTAAAGGGAAGGAGTTTGGAAATGAGACTTAGTCTCATCCTTTGATTGTTTTGACAAAGGCTTCGATGTTAGCCTTTGGTGTCTCGGCGGCAAGTCCGCAACCAGGAGCGATGATGTTGAATCCTGCATCTCTGATACGGGCTGCATCAGCGGCACACTCTTCTGGGGTTCCCATGTAGAGAGGCTTGACTGATCCGATGTTACCAACGAGGGCTACACGGCCGTTTACGATGTTGACTGCTTCGGCAGAGTCTACTTTCTCTTCGATAGACAGACCATCTGCACCAGTGTTGATCATGTGCTCAAGGAGGGAGGTTGTGTTACCGCAGATGTGTAAGATTTTCTTTGCATCTCCGCATCCCTCAAAGGCGTGCTTTGTGTATGGAAGAGCGAACTCGTCAAACATTTCAGCAGAAAGCATATCTGTTGAAGCGGAAGGGTCGCTCATGTTGATTACGTCAACACCAGCAGCAACGAGTGCAGCGATGTACTGTTTCTCCATCTCAGCGGTGACTTTGATGAATTTGTGAACTGTATCGGGCTCTGTGATCATCATGAGTAAGAGGTCTTCTGTTCCTACTAAGTGACCGGCAATTGTTAATGGCCCGGTTGTACCAGCTACGATTGGGTACTCTTCGCCGTATTCTGCCTTCAAGATCTTCACAGCTTCGATTGCAGTTGCAACTCTACCTTTTTCTAAGAATCCCTCAGGAATTGCAGGCTCATCCTCAGATGAGTATGGGTGAGCTTTCAACATAGGGGTCTTTACTCTGTTTCCGAGATCAACTGTTGCTCCGAAAGCTTCAGCTTCAACTGTTAAACAGAAAGGTACTCTAGCGTTTTCAAATCCGAAAACTTTTGCACCTGCGATACCGAGTTTTGCCATCATCTGTGCGTCGGTGTGAGCAGCTGGCCATTCTACGCCGGCCCACTCCATCTGGTCAACAGTTACGGACTGTGTAACGCATCCTACAGCTGGCCTGTCCATCTCTTTACGGGCAAGTGCTCCTAAAAATCTCTCTTTTGGGGTCATTGAATAATCTCCTTATCTCAATAAACTTGTTAGTTTCTCGAATAGAGACACTGTATAAAAGAGTTTTTGCTTATCATATATGAATGTTCTCGAGTTTGGATATATGTGGGTATATTATTTTGACGTTTAACTTGCAGTGTCAAAAAATGTAAAAAGGAAGGGGTTTGGGAATGTTGTGTATTGAGCTTACTTTAGTAAGTTCTTTACAACTTCGACAGCTTCGACAGCGTCATATGCCCATGCATCTGCACCGATCTGAGCTGCAAAGTCTTTTGTTGTGGCTCCGCCGCCGATGATGGACTTTACCTGAGGCTTTAAGTTCTCTTCTGCGAGGATCCTCTCAATCTCTTTCATTGCAGCAAGTGTAGGAGTCATCAATGAAGAGGTAGCGACGATGTTAGCACCCTCGGCTTTAACTTTATCAATCATGTTCTTGGTTGGGCAGTCACGTCCCATATCGAAGATTGTGTATCCAGCACCAGTCAGCATGGCTTTTACAATGTTCTTTCCGATATCGTGAACATCTCCTTCAACTACACCGATAACAACTTTTGCTGCTGTGTCGGCTGCAGAGCCTGCTTTTAACTGTGGTAATACTACATCTAAAGCCTGATACATTGTCTGTGCGGCCAATAATACCTGAGGAAGGAAGTACTGCTTGCTCTCGTATTTCTGTCCTACAACCCCCATAGCTTTGCTCAAAGCATCAAAGATGATAACTTCTGGTGATGCACCTGCAGCAAGAGCCTCTTCTGCAAGCGGCTTGGCTTCCTTAATCTTTCCTTTAATCACTACATCTGACAGCTTTTCTAATAATTCTTCTGCGCTCATTATGATTCCTCCAAATTCGGCAATTCCACTAATGCAAATGCATAGTCAGGCTACCCCCGTTGCCTTCCGGTTGAAATAGTAAAGACCAGACAATAGTCTTTTAGAATGTTGTGCACATAAATTCCTAGGTCTGAATAAGGCATCGCGGTATCAGTGTTATAAAGGCTTTTATGGTTGGTTTAACCCGCCATATAAATATATGTCATATTCAATAGATATTAAACTAACAAAGTCTAGATGAATAGTACGAAAAACTGTTATTTTTCGATGAATCATCAAAGAAAAGAGCATTAGAATTTCTAAATATCTCTCTTTACCGCAATAAATCATCGAGAGAAGAAAGCTTACCTAGTGGGATGAGACCTATATCACTGCAAGCAATCAATTCTGCTTCTGTTACATTAGCAGATTTCAATATCGGTGACAAATATGAATTGGCAGATGCTCTGGTGACATCTGTACCAGCAGAAAGTGGACTGAAAGCCGGAAGAACGACTATGCCTTCAGCCTTCAAGTGCATAAAGCATGGCAGTTTCAAAAATGCGCCTACACTGTCCGTAAGCCGTATTGAAGGATGTTCGTGTCCGATGATTACCGGTCTGGAAAGTATGTTTTTATGCCCGTGAGCCAGCGTTACACCGTTTATTTCGTACTGCTCATGGACAGGCAGACTGAACCTAGAAGAAATATTCTCAAGGTAATTGTCATGGTTGCCTTTTATCAATACCACTTCTGTATTTTTAGTCAGGATCCTCAGTATTGCAGATATGTCTTTCTTCTCTTGTTCGGCATTTCTGCTGAAATCATGTTTTAAGTCTCCCAGAATTACAAATTTTTCAGGAGAGTATTTGTCTAAAAGATTCAGAAGAGCGTCCTGCACAGTTTGTGTCTGAAACCTGGGGATGTGTATCCCGTCCTGTTCCAGTGCGGATTCGTAACCAATATGGAAATCTGCAGCGATTATGCATTTCTCTCTTGGAATATAGATGCAGTTTTCCGGAACCGCATAGATGTCATTGAATAATTCTACCTTGTCCACAATTCCATATGCTTCTGAGTGCTATATACTTCATGCGATTTCCGTTGCGAAATCAAGATTAATGACCTATGCATAAAGAGCCATATGATACGAAGAACATTCCTGATCCTTCCTACACTGGGAAAGAAAAAAGAGGTCAACCTCTGGAAGGAAGGAATCTTAGACTGGGATGATTTTGTATCAACTTCAAAGATCAAGGGCATCTCTGCTGATAAAAAAGAGAATATGGATGCGCTGTTACTGAGGGCAGATCAGTCTCTTGAAAGCGGGCAGAGCGAATACTTTTCAAAGATCCTTCCAAGTGTAGAGCATTGGCGCATGCTTGACAATTTCTGGGAAGACGTTGCGTATCTTGACATCGAGACCAGTGGCAGAAGCAGATATGCAGATGTCACAGTAGTAGGAATTTACCACAAAGGAAAGATGACTTCACTGGTAAAAGGAGAAGATCTGACTTTCCAAAATCTCTCTGATTCTTTAAAAGATGCTAAAATGATGGTTACATTTAACGGCAGTTCTTTTGATCTGCCAATATTAGAATATCATTTCCCTTTTGCGCTGCCTAAGGTGCCGCACTGCGACCTGCGTCATGCCTGCAGGCGGGCCGGCTACTGCGGGGGATTGAAAAGCATTGAAAAACAGATGGGAATGTGCAGAGAAAAAGAAGTTGAGTATATGACCGGAGAAGAGGCTGTATACCTCTGGCGAGCATGGGAGAGGTCTGGAAGTAAAAACGCTCTGAAACTTTTAGTAAAGTACAATGAGGAAGATGTACTCAACCTCGAGCCTATTGCTAAAACAACTTATTCTATTCTAAAACAAAAGCTGATTGAGGAAGCAGACATATGAGCGATGTAGAAGGATTTGAGAGTGGGGCTGCCGACGCGGCAGAAAGGATAAGGAATGCTGGGTCTGCGCTGGTCATAGCTCATATAGATGCAGACGGAATAACTGCAGCGTCAATTGCCTCCATTGCTTTGCAACGTGAAGGCATTGACCATGAAGTAAAATTCATCAAAAAGCTGGATCCTCCGATGCTGCAGTCGGTGCTGGATGAAAAGTATGATGTTCTCTGGTTTGTAGATCTGGGAAGCGGCATGTACTCAAAGATGGACGAAAGATGCATTGTTGCAGACCACCACAGGCCTGATTCCATGGAACGAGAGAGGCATGTAAATCCTCATTTGTACGGCATTGACGGTTCTTCAGAAGTGTCTGGTTCTGGTGTAACTTATGCAATTTCTGTCGCAATGAATGCAAACAATAAGGATCTCTCAGCCTTAGCAATAGTCGGCGCTGTGGGGGATTTTCAAGAGTCGGCTCACAGCAGACTTACTGGATATAATCATAAGATCGTAGAAGATGCGGTTGAATATGCTGGCATGACGGCAGAGGTAGATATTAGAACATTCGGAAAGCAGACTAAACCGCTGCCGATCCTGTTTCAGTACTCTACTGACCCAAAATTAATTGATTATATAACAGACCAGATTGACGATAGGGAATCATGTATCAGATTTTTCACAGAATTAGGAATTGACCTGAATGAGACTGTATATTGGACCCAGTTGGATAGAGTTGAAAAGGCCAAGATAGTCAGTGCACTGGTCAACAGGATGATAGACAGGGGCCGTGGTGTAACAGATGTGAAAAAACTTCTGGGAGAGATTTACACGATTCCGGAAAATACCGTTGGCACTCCTGAAAACTGGATTATGCATCTTCCTGAAGATATGAGGATTAGTGCTCGTGTTCTCTTTGACGCTAAAGAATTTGCCACCCTGCTGAACGCCTGCGGAAGGCATGAACTGCCGGAAGTTGGAATGGAAGTCTGCAAGGGAGACAGATCGGAATACCTCATGAAAGCTCTCAACCAGCAGAATGGACACAGGGAGAGTTTGAAAACTGCCATAGAGCTTGTTAAACTGGGAGAAGAAAACGGCATCAGAGAGGAAGTCTCCGGCGTCTCTCTTCACAATATCAGGTTCTTCCATGGAGGAAAGAAGATTAAAGACACAATTTTAGGAATAATCACCGGAATGCTTCTGAATTCTCCTGAAGTACAGTGTTCTGACAAACCTCTCATCGCTTTCGCAGACTCCTCTGACGGTTCTAACACGCTGAAAGTTTCCGGGAGAGGGACAAAAGAAATGGTAGACCACGGCCTGGATCTGTCTCTTGCGATGATTAAAAGTTCAAAAGAGTGCGGGGGCACTGGCGGAGGCCACAATATCGCTGCCGGTGCGAGTGTCCCATATGGAAAGGAAAATGAGTTTTTGCTGAAGCTTGACAGATTGATTGGTCAGCAGATTAATGGGGAATGATTGTCAGCATTATCGCTTTTTGGGCGTGAAGTCTGTTTTCCGCCTCATCGAATACGACACTCTGGCTGCCGTCAATCACATCTTCTGTCACTTCTAAACCGCGGTGGGCGGGAAGGCAGTGCATGAAGATGCAGTCCTTTTTGGCGTGAGACATCAGCTCAGCATTTATCTGATAAGGTGCAAACAGTTTTTCTTTTTCTTCTGCCTGATCTTCTTGACCCATAGAGACCCATGCATCTGTGTAGATTACATCGGCGTCTGAAGCAGCGTCTATTGGATCTGTTGTAACATATAACGTGCATGCATTGGAAGCTGCTATTTCTTTAGACTTTTCAACTATCTCCTGATCAGGCATGTAGCCTTCTGGACATCCCGCTACAAAATTAATTCCTGTTAATGCACAGCCGATCATGAGAGAATTGCAGACATTGTTTCCATCGCCAATATACGCCAGTTTCAGACCCTTGAGCTTATGTTTCTTTTCAGTAATCGTGAGAAGATCTGCAATGATCTGGCATGGATGTTCAAGATCATCCAGAGCGTTTATTACAGGAACTGATGCATTTTCGGCCAGAGTACAGACATCTGAGTGATTGAAGGCACGGTATGCTATGCAATCAGCAAAACGGCTGAGAACTTTTGCTGTGTCTTCGATAGTTTCTCCCCTGCCCATCTGTGATTCCTGCTGATTCAGATGTACGGAGTGTCCCCCCAGCTGATATATTCCCACTTCAAATGAGGTTCTGGTCCTTGTACTTGACTTTTCAAAGATTAATGCGAGTGTCTTACCTTGCAGGACTGGTGTGTATTTTTCACCACTCTTGAGTTTTACTGCGAGGCTGAGGATGTCTTGAATGTCATCCTTCATATCAAAAACTGAAATAATATCTCTCTTCATGATTTCAACCCGCTTAAATGCCATATCAATATAATAGATTGTGTACAGAGATATACAAAAGCCGCCATCTTTGTTTTATTCGAGATATTTGGATGAGTCTATATATTTCAAGTGTATATTCATCGATTATCAGAACCTAAAAAGATCTGAAATCAGGTCTTGAGGTGATTATTATGGATTTAATGAGACAAATGATAGTCAATGACTGGAAGAATATGTTGATCCTTGGTGTATTGGCATTAATTATCGGAATAATTTCAATTGTTTATCCCGGCATCACGCTTGGCGTTACAATAATTCTGCTAGGAGCGTTTGCATTGCTGTTTGGACTTTCAACAGTATACAACGGCACAGCCCTGCCTAAAGGAAGCAGAGCGTTCACACTTCTGACTGGAATACTGTACATCATTCTGGCAGTGATCATGATTATGGCACCTCTGTACTTCGCAGAAGCTGTTGCTTACGTCATGGCAGCATTCCTGATCATCATGGGATTGTTCCAGATCTTTAATCTCATATTTGTTGCCGGCAGCGGCTCAAAGGGCGACAGCCTGTTTCCGCTCGTCACGGGAATTATCTCACTAGCACTGGGATGCGTAATTGCCGTATTCCCAACTCAGACTATTGAAGTTGCAATGTGGATTATAGGACTGTTCCTTATCCTGATCGGAATAATCAACATTGCCGGCGGACTGAAAATAAAGAAAGTATTCTCTTAAGCAAAGTTTAAGCGGCCTGGCAACAGACCGCTGTTCTTTTTTTATAAATGTTTAAGAAATCTGCTTGGTTCACAATCAGAGATAATATTTGCCGGTCTGCTGTGCAATGCTGATCTTGAATACGGCTGTACCATTCAGCATATTCAATGGAATTTCTTTTTCCGCCAGATGTGGAGTATACTTGCGTATTATAGCAGCAAGAATGGTCTTCTTATCTTCAAGATCACTGAGAAGCTCTGCTTTACCCTGAATAACTACACTGTGGTATGCAGTGTTTGTGTCACAGGGTTTCTCTTCTGGATCAAGCAGAAATCCCTGCAACTCATAAACATTGAAACATACGTTTGGATTCGCTTTCAAGTTGTCCAGTTTCTGTCCTGCAGGAAGACCGTGAAGATATATGGCATCATTAAACAGCACGTAATGCACAGGCACACAGTATGGAGTTCCATCCTGATTGATTGTTGCCAACGTACCTGTCTGACATTTCAACAGCAGGCTTTTCATTTCTTCCTGCGATAACTGATGCTTTTTCATCCTAGACTGCATTTTATCAGACTCCGTTTCCCGATGCACTTGTTTTGGATAATAATGTATCTGATCCAAAATATGTTTTCATAATAGATTATGAATCTAAGCAATACTGAGAATCTTTTTCCAAATAATCATATGAGATCGTTTCAGATATGAAAAAGAAACTTTAATTCGTATTATTTTAAAAATAAAAAAAATAAAGACTGGGTTACAGTCTTATTATTAGTGTTTGTTCCTCATGAAAAGATATATCGCTGCTACCAGTATGATTATGATCACAATCGCGATGAGTATGTAATACATCGTATTGTTACCATCATCACCTTCAGACGGCATTGGTTCAGTGCCTATTTCTTTGAATGTTACTGAGATTGACTGATCTGCATTTACATTTGAGAATGTGTAAGTGCCATCATTGATTGTAACTTCTTTTCCATTTACAGTTACATGGTCAATTTCATACCCTTTATTAGCACTGATTGTGAAAGTCTGACTTTTACCGGCCTCCACTAAAACTTTCCCAGAAGGAGTTATCTTTCCTCCAGAACCTGCTGATGCTGAGATCGTATAGCTTGTTGACTCTCCCGTCTTTTTAAATGTCACTGAAATCGTATGATTCGAAGTAACATTTGAAAAGGTGTAAGAGTCTCCTATGATCTGCACAATTTTTCCATCTACTAACAAAGTATCTATTTCATATCCATTGTTTGGTGTAAACTTGAAAGTCTTAGAACTTCCAGAAGATACTGATACGCTACCCTGTGGCGAGATGGATCCGCCTGTTCCTGCAGTGGCATTGATGGTATAGCTAGAAGATGGTCCTGGTCCGGGTCCTGGGCTTCCTCCATCCTTCTTAAATGTTACAGATATAGTGTGATTTTCTGTTACACTTAAGAATTTATAAGTGTCACCTGTAAGACTTACTGTTTTTCCATCAACCAATACGTTGTCAATTTTATATCCGCTGTTTGGAGTTATTTTGAATGATATACTTTCTCCAGATTTTATAGACACTTCACCTGAGGGAGTGATTTTTCCATTAGCTCCAGCCGATGCATTGATTATGTATGTTTTATCAGGATCGTATTGTTTGAACGACGCCACTATTGACTGAGTTCCTTCAACATTGTGTGTATACTTGTAGGTAAAGGTTCCGTCGTCATTTCTGGTGATGTCTGAAGGATTGACAGAAATTCCGTTGACTCTCACATCATTGAGGGTGTATCCATCATTGGGCGTGATTGTGAATGTTGCAGTCTCTCCTTTGGCTAATTCAACATCTGTTGGGCTGATTTTTCCTCCAGTACCTGCCACTGCATTCACAGCATATTTAACTCCAATTGGGATGAATGTTACATCAACTGAATGATCTGCTCTAACGTTTTCAATTACATACAAAATAGAATCGCCGTGTGTTGCTGAAGGGTTGAATGCCTCCCCATCCAAAGTTACCTTTCCGATTGAGTATCCACTATCGGGAGTTACGGTGATGTATGCGTCTTCGCCCTCATTAACTATACCAGGTGAGTTTACTGTTCCTCCAACGGACTGCGTGATTGTTATTGTATACTTGTCTAGGGAAGCAGTCACGTTCAGATTTGCAGAAACTGAGTATCCTCCATTGGAGAAGATATTAATTAGATAAGTTCCGGCCACTAATTCAATTGTTTTGAAGAGCACTTTTGCATAAGCAGGTGTAGATTCAGTTGGACTTTTATATACTAAGTTATCTGACGAATCGTGCACATCATATGAAAGAAATTGTCCCTGTGGAGGATTGGACAAATCTACCAATAGGGCATATCCATTAGACCCCGCCCCTGAGCCGGTAATATAGCGATATGAGATAGATACACCATTGCCAGTTCCATTCCCTAATATTTCACTGCTTTCCCCACCAAGAGTGACTGCAGTGGAATAATTAGTGGTACCGTCATCTGCTAACGGCGCCATTGTGGGTACGACCATCATAAATGCAACCATTAAAGCAAATAAACTCAGAGTCCATTTTGTTGTATTCATTAGGTCTGCCCCCAAACGAGAATTGTTTCAGATTGAATCGTTTGGTTTGTGCTAGATTCGTTTTCATATACAAATACAGCAAATGCTGAAACTGGTACATGACCCTCATAGCAATTTATCTCCCCTGAATAGTATGATGCATAACTAGGAACTTGAATAGATTCATCAGGAGTATATGGAGTTACACCTATGTATCCATCAAATTCAATAACATACTCGTAAGTTAATACGATAGTTCCAGCAGGGAGTTTTCCGTCAAAGGCAACGAGCCAAGGTTTAAATCCACTAACTTTCCCATCGCCATTTATAACACTCTCCACAAATATTTTGAATTGTGGAACTTCTGGTTCTGGAGTATCAGGTTCAGGAATCACAGCTATTGCGGTATCGAGTTCTTCTTCACCTGCAAAGAGCTTCATTGTATATGTTCCTGGTTTATATTTATCTGCAATCTCTGCGGGTTGATTGTCATCAAATGAGAAGTACCAGATGTGCTGACCGTCAGAATTTATAAGATCTTCAGAGTGGATTTCAGCATCCTCTGAATACAACTTTCCAACTAGATCTGCGTTAAATACTCCAGTTTGTTGATAAATTACATACATTGTTTTGTCTGCAATGTCTGTAATATCATTGCCATTCCAAACTTTGTTGATTGCGGCCTGAGCGTCAGCACTTTCGTTATAGTATCCTGCTTCAATGATTTTTAACTCCGCAGCATTAATATCGAAGAGAACTGAACTAGTGAATTGTGTTTGTGACGGAGATGATCCAGACATGGTTGCAGATACTCTGAGTGAATAAGAACCTTCACTTAATTCATTCTTTAAACCCACATATCCATACCCATTCTTGAGCCACGTATCCTTCTTAATTTCTGTTTTAATGATAGGAGATGTTTGAGAATCAATCCTGAAATTTATGTTAATATTGCTCGTGAATTCATCTACTGTAACTTTATCACCAAAATAAATTTTCAGAGCGTAATATAGTGTGATACCGCCAAATGATTCGGGTGATGCTAATTTTACATATTGTATTTTATTGATGCCATCTTCAGAATCTATCCTTTTTTCAAATAAGATTGTGTCTAGATCATTTCCATCAGAATTAGAAAAAAGAATAGGAGCGCTGCTATCAGCAGCGCCAGCATCTGCTAATGATGCTATTGGGGATAGCATCACAACAAATGCTGCCAAGAGGGCAAATGCACCTATGATCCTTTTTGTGGTTTTCATTTTATTGCCCCCAAGTTTATTCACCAATTGGTGTAACGGTGTTTGATAGAGAGTATGAGGTTACACCGTTGTCATCAGTCCATTTGTATATAGCATGTGCTGAAACTAAGGTTGCACCATCCGTGTTAAGAGGGACAATCACAGACTGCATCGATGAAGATTCTGAGATGGATCCAACAGACATTGTGAATGGTACTGTGAGTCCACTGGCTCCTTCAAGTGTATAACTGACATATAATTCACCAGCGGGTACAACACTGTCAGTCATTGGATCTAAGTAGACTTTCACTGCATCAGAACCATCTGCTACTGCATAGTCTGCATTGACTTTCACAGCGTAGCTCTTTTCAGAGATGTTGAATGAATGTTGGAGAATCGTTTCATCATCAGCAACAATGTGCATCACATAGTATCCTGCAAGTCCATATTGATCAACAACTGATTTTGCCTGATCATCGAACGAGAAGTACCAAGCTCTGCGTCCGTTATCTTGTAGAAGAGCCTCGGTGAAGACTTCAACGAGTTCTCCATCAACTATCTTGTAAAGAATGCCTTGCATTGCTGAATTTTCATATCCTTTCTGATCGTAGATTATCCATGCAGTATTATTTATGACATCATTTACATTGACACCATATAGCAGCAGATAATTTCTAGCATCATCAGCATCATAGTTGAATCCAGCTGAGATTCCATCAATAGATTTATTTTCCGCTGGGTCAACAGGATCATCAAGGACAATATAATCAGCATAGAGATTTAATATGCCAGTATCCTTGTCTACATATTTAGTTAGGAATTCCCTATCGATCGCCTGCATAGGATTAACGGAATAGCTGAACTGACCGTCAAGTACCTCTATGGCACAGTCCCCATACATCTCATTGATATCCAATGTTGTCCATTTGATGAAGATCATATTTTCAGGACTAACCCCAACATCGCTGATTGTATATTGTAATCCCATTTTCAATAACATTGGATTAATTAACTGTTCGATATGCTTGTGTTGTGGTTCATCTCCAGGTAATCCGGATGAATTATATATGTAGTGATATTTTATTATGTATCCGGGTGTTACTTCAAATGCTTTCTTTGATGCCCATGCTGGAGGATATTCGCAAGGAGAGTGTCCCATATCTTCAGATATGCTGTTCCATGAAAGGGTATATCTTGCATCATAGAGGCCTGCTATCTTGGAATCTTTAATCTCAATATCGAATTTTCCGATAGGTGAGTCACCAGCGAGTATTAGTAGGTAGTACGTATCGTCGACTAATTCATCAACATCTCTTGCTTGATCATCAAATGAGAAATACCAAGCTCGTATACCTTCACTTATTCCTCCATCAATAGGTTCATCATATATTAGATTGTCAGATGAATCAAATAAGGCATACGTAACATTCTCTCCCAGATCATCTGCTAGGTAGTATGTCATAAACATGGTATTACCTATGACGTCCGTCAGTGGTTTATTCCTCCAATCCATGGTATACATTGAATTTAGAAGTCCTGATATTTCATCTGCGGTAGCAGATTTATCATAACCTATTGCTGCTCCTAGGACAAGCGGACCTTCAATATAATTATTAAATTCAGGAATATTAGGATTTAAACCACAAATCATTGCTGTCCAATTTAATGCATAAGAGAAATCAATTCCCTCATCAAAATCATTTGTATCAAATCCGTACTCACCTTCATAGACAAAGTTACCAATAAATGGAACGTCGTATGTGGGGTTGTTCATTTTACTTGTGTCTAATTCGATTGTTATGGGATTGCCATTTTCATCTAGATCCAATAGAGTTATTGTGATAACTGGATAGATGCGATTGCTGTTGAATGAAAGGTATGTTTTGCTTACATCAATCATATCCTCAGTTATGATTTTTGGAAGTATGACTCCCATTACTGGATAGTTGCAGATACAATTTTCACAGTAACATGATGTGTAATCAGATTTACTATTGTAGATTATGCAGTTGCACCCTTCCTCACATTCAGTAATGTATTCAGATTGATCATATTCAGCTGATAATGCATAATTAATTGCATCGGTTCCATCAAGACCATCTATGATCACTGCCCATTTTCCAGCATTCTTTGAGAAATAGTGTGCGATGAATGATACATCATCACCTTCAATGATGTCTTCAGAGGTTAAACCATAGACATCTGTATTGGTATCATAAATTTTAACTGATCCATCAATCTCAGTGATTACCTTTTGGTGTACCTTGAATGTAACTGCAAAGTTTTCATCTACAACATTCTTACCATCCCTCAATTCTGATGTTGATATTGTGTAAATTAGAACATAGGTTCCGGCATTTGTTACTTTAAGATCTGTAAATCCTAAAACATTTCCAGAGAGTGGTTCTGTTCCTGCAGATATGCCATTTATATCTATTCCATCAACATAATCAGCAACATCATAGATAACTGGTAAGTTGCTACCAGGTATGCTGCCGGGAGCGTAGTAATGTATTGCGTTTAACGCTTTGATGTTGTTGTTTGGACTCACATATTGAGTGACCTCAACTGGAGCGTCTTGATATTCGCTGTTGTATTCAATATCATGAACGTTAACAGTAACACCACGGTCTTCGTATGAGTTGGAAATAACTACATCTTCTCCAGCTTCATTAGTTTCTATTTCAGATACATTTGATATTGCATCAGAGTCTGTTACAGGCTCACCACCAACAGTTAGTTTATACTCAATGTTGGCTCCATCTGCCATGTTAAGATTACGAAGTGTTATGTTTGATTTTGTGAGAACGTTTCCAGCATCATCCAGCTCTGCAGGCAAAATAACAAGTGTTCCTGCTAAATTACCTTCTAGAGTGACGTCTCCAAAGACAACGATTGGCTCGCCATATATAGTTGGAACAAGTTCACCATTAATTATTAATGAACCAGCTTTGATTGTTGAGATTCCATTAACAGCAGAAATAGAACTGCCATCATAGATGATCGTGCCGAGAACGGTTATGTTCTCAAAGTTAAGTTCAGAATCTTTTGAAAGTACTGCAACTGAGTTAGCTGGAATTATCAAAGAGTTAGCATCGGTCGTAAGTCCAGACAAATATGAGTTTGAATCAGCAAATGATTTATTATCAGTGTAGCCAGCTAAGCCTAATTCTGGTTTATCACTGCTTAAAATCACATTATTTTCAACTACAAGTTCTGAGTTTTCATTTAAGGCTCTGAACATGATGCTTGCTCCCCATTTAGGAGCGTCTTGAATAGTATTTCCTGAAATTGATATGCTAGATCCTCCAAGATATTCAGATCCAACTTTATCATTTCCTGAAAAAGTTCTGCTTTTAGTTGCACTAAAGTTATTGCTGGAGATGTCTAGATTAAATGTATCAGAGGTTGCTTTAGCACTCCTTACACCATCACGTGCACCTTCAAATGACAATATTGCATTGGTTGTTTCATTACCAAGCATATTTGAGAATATTGATATGTTTCCTGCCTGAATATCTAAATATGATATTGCAACGTTTGTTCCTGCATTAATGCTACAATATTGAATTGTTGTGTTTGTAGTGTTATCTACTGCCACGTCATTATCGCAAATAGATACTGCCCCATCAATATTGATGAAGCTTAATCTTGCTCCTGCTTCTAGAGTAACAGTACCCATGATTGTCTTTGCTCCATCTGGAGCACCTACTGAATCATTAGGAATTGCATTGGGGGGCACCATACCATACAGTGATTTTCCTGAAGGTATTGTTAACGACCCAGTAAAATCTTCTGCAAGCACAAGATTATTTTCAATTGCATTATCAATGTCTTCCTGAGTGGAAATGTTTACATATCCCTCTGGGAGACTTTCTCCACTCAGCACAACAGTGTTTGAATCGCCATTGTCATCGCCCATGAGCAAAGGCGATGCAAATGCAGCGATCGCTATGAACACTGCTAATGCCATAATTATCGATTTTTTCTTCGATTTGTCGTTCATAATATCACTCTGCCTTCCGAGCATCGAGCGCTTTCGCTACTTCCGTCGGAGAATGCTTTAAAAATTCATTTCGAAAATCGTTCAATTTGAACGATGAACTTTTAAAATGATGACGATATAATGCATACGTCTCAGGATTTGGAGCCTCGAATTCTTGAGAATAGACCTGACGGTAATCTTCATTTGTGCATATATTCAGCAAAGCAGCCGGTGAGCAAATGCCGCTTTCGCTGAAGCATTTAATGTGAAAAATATCGTCAGGCTTATTCGGAGATAATTCACTCTTAAGGTTAAGCTGTGAAGAATTCTGAGACTTTTTTCTTTGATTTATCAAAGAAATGATTAATCCTGACTCTTTAGCAGAGTGAGAATTCCAATACCCCCCCCCCCCGCCAGGATTTGGGTGTAGGGGTTCTGAGACGGCATGTCAGCTCCAGATGTGTCTGAAACTTTAACAAACAAAGTCTGTCTATTCATTATGCCACCATCATTTTGTCCATCGAACATTTTGTGCAGAAGCACAAGATAAGTGATCGATCAATGTGATGACACGTCGGCCCCCATCCTTTGCACTCGTGCACATACGATATCGACGAACTAAGGTACCAAATGGTTGTATCATATTTAAAAGATTACCTCATATAAAGATCAAGTATAATTCACACAACTAAATTTTTTAGCCAGCTTATTAAAAGCAACATGCAGATCTATAAAATCCAAGTAGTAACCGTCACTTGATGTGGACGTATATGGACTCAAATATTGATGAAAAACGTTAATTGTTTAAAAAAATAGAAAGCGGGAGATCCCGCTAATTTTAGCCTGTCGCCCCTTCTACTTTCTCTAAAGTTTCACTCTCGATCTTCTTACGGAACAACCATGTTAAGATCGGCGGCGCGATAATTGTAGTAGCCATCGACATGAAGATGATGACTGCAAACAGAGATGGTGATATCAGGGCATAAGTACTGAATGCTAATGTAGCAACTACAATACCAACCTCACCTCTCGGCGCCATTCCTATTCCCACAATGGCAGCGGATTTGAAACCAAGCTTCCAGGCACCGATTCCGCATCCGATGAATTTAGTAAGGAGAGCAATGATTGTAACTCCGACTGCAAGAATGAGTGTATTTACATCAAAGGCAGAAAGGTCTACCTGCATACCCACATAAATGAAGAAGAACGGTACCAAAAACTGGTTGAGCGACTGAACTTCCTCTTCACATGGGAGTTCATCTTTGAACTCAGCAAATACCATACCTGCAAGGAATGCACCTATGATAGCCGCTAAATTGACATAAGATGCAGCTAGAGAGATACCTAAACATACAACAATTGCAAGGATGAAAGGATTGCTTCGTCTGGGATTTCTAGCTGGAACATATCCTTCACATTCGCATTTTTTCCGGTACTCTTCCTGACGCTTTTTATGAACTTTTGGCAAGATGAGTGATCCCATTACAATGACTAGGATTACAAACAGTATTCCTAAGCCAACGGTACTTACCATGTCGACTACGTTAGCGCTTTCTCCTCCTACTGCTATACCGGTTACTACTGCCAGAACAATCATGCCTAAAACATCATCAATTACGGCCGCTCCGATGATAACTCTCGATTCTATACGATGAGTTAGTTTCAGATCACCTATCACACGCGCGGTGATTCCAATACTAGTGGCGACCATTGCTGCTGCAATGAATAGCGCCTCCGCCTGATTATTATCAATAAACATGATTAATGAGAATCCTGCAAGAAACGGAAGGACTACACCCAGTATGGCTACTAGCATGGCAGTTTTTCCTACCTTTCTAAGATCACTGAAAGGTGTTTCAAGACCTACAGAGAACAGCAGGAAAATGACACCCAGTTCACTGAGAACCTCTAAAACATCCATATACACGGGAGCGTCTTCGAAACCTAGCCACTGATAAAGGAAGATGTTTGCAACGATTATCCCAACTAATATCTCCCCGATAACAGCAGAAACTTTTATTTTTCTGCAGAGGTAACCTGCTATTTTGGCCAACAGGAATAAAACGAAGAGTTGCAATAGAACAACTGTTACTTCAAATTCTCCAGCCACTTCGGCACCTCCAGAAACTGTATGAAGAAGTTAGGGAGCATGAATTCATGAGATATCAATTAACACAACATAATTTACTTAATTAAGTTTACCATCCAAAAACTACATTAATTTGGAATAGAAAAATATTGAAAAGAAGGAATTAATTTTGACATTCCGTAGAATTCCTCTCAGATTCTGCTGAAAAATTTTCTAAAGGGTGGGAGTTTAGAAACTGCAGCACCCGTTCGGCGTAAGAATGAGAAGAAAGGAAATGTCCTGCTCCGGGAACCCAATACTGCTCGACATTGGCTATTCCTTTCACAAGCTCGTCGGCGAAATATGGAGACACCATGATATCTGAATCCCCATGAACGACTAATGTAGGAGCGTCAATGAGGTGTAATCTTTCACGGTTGTCAAATGCATCTAGCGCTCTCTTCTGCTGTACATAACCATTAATGACGCGCAGATCGTCTCCGCGGTTTTCTGTTCCCCTTCTAGTAGGTCTGTACAACTTACCGCTTAAATGAGCGTCCGTAGAGCACCAGGCCTGCATCATTGCATTGAATGTATACAGGTCAGCTCCTTCCAGAACTGAATGAAGCATAGCTTCGATTGCATATCTTGACCTGTCGGGTTCTCTGGTATACGTGGACATCAGAGTAAGAGTTCCTGTCAGATCGCTATGGTTTATGGCAATCTCCTGAGCTACATTGCCCCCCATTGACCATCCTAAGATGTGTGCCTTTTCAATTCCAAGTTCAGCCAATAAGCCTGCTGCATCGTCTGCCAAATCGCTCATTATAAACTGATCAGAGGGGGCTTCAGTAAGACCTGATCCCCTGTTGTCACAGATAATCACCTTGTAATCTTTTTCGAAGAGAGGCACGGTCTTTTTCCAATTGTGCAGATCTCCGAATAGACCAGCTACCAGAAGAAGAGGTTCACCTTCTCCGGATACATGATAATGAACTTTAACATCGCCTACTTTTTGAAATGGCATCAATCGTCGAATTATGACCAAGTATATACGGATTATTCTGAGATATTTTGATGAGAATGTATCTGAAAATGTACCGAAATACACATAATGGAAGAAAAGAGAGCATCAACGACAAAAAATAATGATCATATTACAATACATTTCTAAAAAGAGAGAGTATATGAATTTGTTGACTTTACAAGAACTACCATTATGAAGCGCGCACCAGAATGTACATAATTAAAAAGTATAAACCTTAAAAACAGTTCAATGCTCATCAGAATTCAAGTAATATGGCATTGTGTAAAATACCAATTAATAAAAAGGAGTGAAAAATATAGATGAGCTATTAAAGTATTATAAAGAGTGGCGAGGTGTGAGGATGAAATACTATGCTGTAAAAGCAGGAAGAACAACTGGCATATTCGATAATTGGGATGAGTGTAATGAATCAATAAAGGGGTTTTCAGGTCCAGATTTTAAATCATTTAACACTCGAGAAGAAGCAGAGGCATACCTAGCCAATAAAGATTTGTGGGATGAAATCGTTACAAAGGATATCCAAGAAGGGTATTTAGTTGCTTTTTGCGATGGAAGTTATGAGAGTAAACTTGAACGGTATTCCTACGGTGTTTTATTAATTGACCCAAAAAACAACGAAACTTCTTTGTGTGGGTATGGAAATAATCAAAAGTATATCTCAAGTAACAATATTATTGGAGAAATTTTTGGAGTGATAAATGCTTTAGATTGGGCAGTATCAAATGGATATGAAAAGATCAAGATATATCATGATTATGAAGGATTGAGCAAATGGATAAGTGGCGAATGGCAAGCGAAGAGCGATGTAGCAAAAATGTTTGTCGCAATTTATCAAAAAAAGTTTGATGATGTCTTAGAAGTTAAGTTTGAAAAAGTCAAAGGACATAGCAATAATAAATACAACGATAAGGCCGACACTCTTGCTAAATCTGCCTTACAAGAAAAAACAAAAATGGCGATTCAGGGGGACAGTTGGTTTGTAATTCCACATTTCAAAGAGCCTAATTTTCAAGCATTGAAAGATTTAATTAACGAAGAAAACGAACGCATAATAGTTACTACAGATGAATATCCTGAAAAGACCGTTCATAAATTTTATTTAGAGGGGGATAAAGTTGTCACAACCTTATTCAAATCTAAAAACCAAAAAGTATTGGTTCAAGGGAAAGATTCAATATTGTTTCAAATAATTATCTCGATAATCATCGAATTGGATGGCAGCAATAATATTGAGCCCATATTGAGTAGTGCATATCGTATATCTATTGATTCTAAGACGATAGATGATGCATACAATGTAATTAGTTTAAACTTTCCAGCAGGTTATCCTGAAAATATAAAACGACTAATTAAACAATCAATCATAAATCTGAATTACTCTATGAAAAGTGAAGAGTATTCCCAATATGCATTTTCAGCACTTCGTGCTTTAGAGGGGCATATAAAATATCTACTAACATCGGCAGGTTTAAAAGTTGGTAAGAACTTTGATATGTTTAATAAAGATGGATCTGGTGCATATAAACTTGCACGTAACATCGCAGATGTATCAAAAAGATTACAAATTGAAGAATGTTACAATTATTACAAATCTCAAAGAGATACGATATTTCATTACGGTGAGATCCTAGGGGATACGGACTCTACGAGAATGATCGAAACAAAAGGCGAGGTTAACGAGATAATTCAAAAATGTATTGCTTTAATATGTAAACAGTGATGCAGAAAAAGGAGGGACTGTTGTGAAAGAATATGTAATATATAAATTAATTAACAAAGAATTTGATGGTTTTCTCCTTTGTCTTAGTTTTGACAGCATAGCTAACTATTTAGAAAATATCGAAAAAGAGCCGATGATATCCAATTCTAAAGGAGTATTGTTGGTGGACCAGCTACTTGTAACTGGAGACGGTCGAAATAGATTCATCTTATGTCCATTTGACAATGGTAAAATAGATGTTAACTCTATCAAAAACGTGCATCCAAGTGAAGATTATAGAAAACTCTCTGTTGAGTTATTGCAGAAAAACTTTTCTTTTCTTCACAACTCAATCCTAACTGATCAACAAAAAGAAAGTATCAAGAAAGGAGTGGCGTTTTAAAAGGTGCGATGAGTGTGGAATGAATTACATCACACCTTTGTTTTAGGTTTAGGCATCAGGCCAAAGTTCAGCAGACATTTCCCTGAGCTTGTATTTCAGAATTTTTCCTGAAGCAGTCATTGGATAAGTATCAACGAATGCTATGTACTTTGGAGTTTTGTACCAGGCAATCTTTCCGCGGCAGAAGTCAAGCACATCCTGTTCAGTCATGTCGACATTTTTCTTGAGAATGATAAAAGCTCCCGGCTGTTCTCCATACTTTTTACTCGGTACTCCGACTACCTGCACATCCTGAATTCCATCCATGGTGTGAATGAAATCCTCTACCTCTTTGGGATAGATGTTTTCCCCTCCGCGGATGATCATGTCTTTTAAACGTCCAGTGATGGAAAGGTATCCTTCCTCATCTAAAACGCCTACATCTCCTGAATGAAGCCAGCCGTTTTTGTCGATTGTTTTAGCTGTCTCCTCAGGCATGTTATAGTATCCTTTCATGACATTGTAACCGCGGCAGCACACTTCTCCATGTTCTCCCAGTTTGCAGAACTCTCCTGTGTCAGGATTAATCAGAGCCATTTCGATGCCGGGAAGAACTTTTCCCACGGTGGTGCATTTTCTCTCTACACTCGGTTCGTCCCAGCGTGTTTGCGTTATGCCAGGAGAAGCTTCTGTAAGACCGTATACGCTTGTCACTTGCGTCATGTTCATTTTTTCAACGCATTCGTACATGCTCTTAACCGGGCAGGGAGAACCAGCCATGATTCCTGTTCTAAGAGTTGAAAAGTCAAATTTGTCAAAAAGAGGATGTTCCAGCATGGCGATGAACATTGTCGGGACACCATAGACTGCAGTGCATCTCTCCTTCTCAATAGCCATCATGGTGTTGATAGGATCATACTTTTCCAGAATTACCAGTGTGGCACCGGTGTTGAGGCTGGACATCATGCCTAACACACAGCCGAAACAGTGGAACAGGGGAACAGGAATGCAGATGCGGTCCTTCTCAGTAAAATTCTGATAGTTTCCTATCCAGTACCCGTTGTTTCCAATGTTATGATGAGTCAGCATCACACCTTTAGGAAAACCAGTAGTTCCAGAAGTATACTGCATGTTGACTACGTCATAGCAGGAAACTTCTGCCTTCCTTGCCTCATACTCTTCATCCGATACTTGGCAGGCCATTGACATCAGTTCGTTCATGGAGTACATGCCACGGTGTTTCTCAGGTCCAAGGAAGAAAACACGCTTAAGATGCGGGAATCTCTCAGAATGAAAAGTGTCTCTAGGCTGCGTCTTCAGTTCAGGCAGGAGATTGTAGACAACCTGCACATAATCTGTATCTCTGACTCCATCGATGAGAAAAATGTTTTCAGACTCTGACTGAGTGAAAACATATTCTAGCTCTTTTTCTTTATAATTAGTATTGATTGTTAGTAATATTGCACCGATTCTGGCGGTTGCATAAAGCAGCGTGGGCCAGTGAGGAACGTTTGTAGCCCAGATCATTACTTTTTCTCCACGCTGTACCCCCATAGCCATCAGGCCTTTTGCCACTGTGTCGATAACATCTGAAAATTGAGACCATGTGAGTCTATAATCTCTATCGGGGTAGACTATTGCATCCGTGTCTGGGAACTTAGAAACTGTTTCATCCAGTAACTGCCCCAGAGTAGCTTCTCTAGTTGGTTCAGTCCTCAATTCAATACCCCTTTAGATCGGCGTGTAGACTACAGCATAAATCGTAGCTGGCTTATCATCTGCTGAATTTACTGCATGAGGTACGACTGAATTGTAATACATTGAGTCTCCGGCATTCAGGGTGTATTTCTGTTTCCCGTACTCAAGTTCAACTTTTCCTGAGACCACGATGATGAATTCCTCTCCCTCATGAGCGGAAATAGGCCTTTTTTCAGTCGGCTCGATTACGATATAATAAGGTTCCATGTGCCTGTCTGTCTTTCCTTTTCCAAGCAGGCAGTAACGGTAACCGGGAGTTCCAATTCCCTGGTTGGGAGCAGTTTCATTCTGCATCGCATATGATTTTACAATAAGAGGGTCTGGAACAAAATGGTCGTCTGTGAAAGTTCCCACCCTCTGGCCTAAAGCCCTTGCTAACCTGACTAGTGTACCAATTGATGGATATACTTCATCAGCCTCAATGCTTTTCAAAACTGATACATCCACATTTGAATTTTTAGATAGTTCTTCAACAGATAATCCTAAACGTTCGCGGAATGTGCGAACTCTGTTTCCAAGTGTTTGTGGATTGGTCATATTCTCTACTCTCCATTAATGGTACTCTCCGACTAGGTTCAGCCGAAAAATATAGTTATTAAATGAGTTGGATGGAAAAGTGAAAAATCATACTTAAATGTAGCTTTGGCAGAATGATGATCTTTCTTACAACGGAGATGCAATCAAAGGATAAGGAATGAATGGTATCTAAGATGCATGAACAAAGTAAAACTAGGTGCCGGGGTGCCTCCAATGGCTCTTCCAATTTGCCTCTTAGGTTCTTTAGTAGACGGTAAACCAACTTTTTGCCCGATTGCCTGGTCAACCATCATTGACGACGAGCCGCCAATGATCGGACTGGTCACAGCTAAAAAGAGATACACCAAGGACGGAATAGTCCAGACTGGAACTTTTTCTGTCAACATTCCTAATACAAAAATGGCTGAAGAGACCGATTACTGCGGAATTGTTTCCGGCTATGATGCAGATAAGTCAAAAGTGTTCGAAACATTCAGCGGAGAGACTGAAGCACCGATGATTTTAGACTGTCCGATAACTGCAGAATGTAAGCTGGAAAGAATCATTGATTTTGAAGGAACTGATTTGATTGTCGGCAAAATAGTGAATGTATATGCAGATGATGAGATTTTAGACCAAGGAAAAGCAGACGCATTGAAAATGGATCCTCTGATGTACTTCACAAATGGCAGCATCTACTACTCTTTGGGAGAAAACATAGGAAAAGCATTCAAGATCGGAAAGGAGTTTTCCCAACATGAGTGAATTTAAGCTTAAAGGTGGAGATGATGCTCCGTCATTCAAACTTGACAGTGCTGAAGGGGAGATTTCTCTTTCAGATTTCAAGAAGGTCATTTTATATTTCTATTCAAAAGACAATACTTCTGGATGTACTAAGCAGGCTGTTTCCTTCAATGACTCGTATGAACAGTTCAAGAACATGGGTTATGAGATCATCGGCATCAGCAAAGACACAGTTGCTTCGCATAGAAAGTTTGCAGAAAAGTATGGTTTGAAATTTCACCTTCTGTCAGACCAGGACTGCAAAGTTGCAGAATCATACGGCGTCAGAAAAGAGAAGATGATGTACGGCAAGAAGGTCATGGGAACTGTCAGATCTGCCTTTGTTATCGAAAACGGAAAAGTTGCTCACGCATTATACAATATCAAAGCAGAGAGTAGCGCTGACTCTGTTTTAGAAGCCCTTCAAAAAAATGAATGATGAGATTTTTCTCATCAGTTCATTATGAAAATTCCCAGGTTCAGATAAGCTGCAATCGTGAGCCATATGAGGTAAGGTACTTGCAGCCACCCTGCAACTTTGCTGATTCTTCTGAATACTAGAATCATTATCAGAACCAGAAGCCACAGTAGAACTATCCAGAAGAATGATACTAGAACGAGCCCCATTCTGAAGAAAAGCGGCGACCAGAAGAAGTTTACTACAAGCTGAACTGCAAATATTGTCAAGGCTGCACTTTTCTGCTTGGCAGGTACTTCAGGACCAGAAACTAAGTATGCAGATATTCCCATCAAAATGTAAAGGATATTCCACATGATAGGAAACAGAGCTGAAGGCGGGGAGAATGGCGGCTGATTATAATCCTTATAAACATCCATATTGTCTCCCGTAACCAGGGAAGACAGCATGCCTACTGCCAAAGGAATCGCGATAAGGACTATCAGCCGTATCAAATTCCTTTTTTTAGTTTCATTCATGCAGGTATGAGTTTATTGCCACCGCTTTCATCCTTTGTTCAATTAATAATAAGTTAACAGAGCATAACCGCAGAAATATCAGAAAGGCTGGATTATGCGGTGACGAGCTTGTTTAGGGCTGATAAGCAAGTATAAATAGCATCACTCAATCTTCGAGACCCAAGTCACGAGGGCTTGCTCTCGGAAATGTGCCCCTAGGGGTGAATCCTGAATAGCCGCTGTGGCGGCAGGTGACATACATGGACGATAACGAAGAGAAACAAATGCCTGAGACTTCTGAGGAAGTTTCCAGGAATGTAAATGGAAAAAGCATGTACACTTACATCGCTGAAGCTTGGAACACACCAAGTGAGAGCTATGTTAAGCAGTTACAGTGGTCTCGTTTGATTGAGTGGAGAAAGGAAGAGAATTTTATAAAAATTGATCATCCTACCCGTTTAGACCGTGCAAGAAAACTTGGATTCAAAGCCAAGCAGGGATATATCATTGTAAGAGGCCGTGTCCGTAAGGGATCTCTCAGAAAGAGAAAGATCAGAAAAGGACGCAGGGCAAAACGCCGCGGTATCAACAAGATCACAATGGCAAAGAGCCTTCAGCGCATTGCTGAGGAGAGGGCCTGCAAGAAATATCCAAACTTAGAAGTTCTCAACTCCTACTGGGTTGGAATGGACGGACAGCACGAATGGTTTGAAATCATCATGGTTGATCCTCATCACCCCGTAATCAAAGCTGACAAGAACATCAACTGGATTTGCTCTCCAAAACAGAAAGGCCGTGCCTACCGTGGACTCACAGCTGCTGGAAAAGCAGGACGTGGACTTAAATGGAAAGGCAAAGGCGCTGAGAAGGTCAGACCTTCAATCGGTGCTCACAACCGTAAAGGAAAGTAAACACAATAAACAAGATATTCTCGCTCTTGGCGGGAATATCTATTCTCTAAATTTTACTGAGTTTTTCAATAAATACCCCTCTGTTTCCAGTGCAACTTTGTTATTAATTAAAGGAGATAATTTTCTCTGGCATGTAGAATTAATGTTGTTTTTATTTCATGAATATTTTTGATTTCCTTTGAAAAATATTGTTAGATTGCTTAGTTATATTGTTGAATTGAGGCAGTCATCTTTTGAAGTTTGCTTACTAAATGTAAATGATGTTGAAAAATTATTACATTTAATTCACAAAAGATTGTCTTATCAGATTTGTTTCCAAAGAAGCATATTCTCCTTAAACTCAACGTCTAGTCTGTTAGTATCTTTCAACCATGCAAGATAAGAACGAACAGTGCTGCCGACAAGCACATACTGCTCAAAATTCATTATGAGATTGTATTCTGTAAAGAGTCTCTGTAGAATCATCTCAAAGCAAAGCGGTTCGGTGCAGATAGCAATTATCTTTTCTGCAATTTCCTGAACCTTGTCAATGTTATATTGTGCTAATTCAGAGATGTTTTCTGCTACTGCCGCATGAGCTGGTACGAACATTTTTGCGTTTAGTGTTTTTACCATCTCTAAGGTTTCCAAGTATGAAGCAACATCATAAATGAAACCGATCTGATACTTATCCAGTGTTTCCTTGCTTGACAAGCAATCAGCAAGATAGACTACATCATCAGGAGTCCGGAAACCTACCATGTCAAAGAAGTGTCCCGGCAGGTTAATTGCATCAAATCCTTCTGGTAAAACATCTTTTGTCAGGTATTCTGCATCACTTTCCTGCGCTAATAGAAATTTATGTCTGAGATCTTTGCAGGGATATCCACCATACAAAAATGCAGGTTCTAAAATCGGATGCCTTGTGAAATCACAGTCGATACCAGGTGCATATATTCTGCAACCTGTTTTCCCTGCAGATATTTGTTGCCTCCGATATGATCTGCATTGGAATGTGTGTTATATATTGCAGTTAAGTTCCAATTATTAGTATCTAGAATCTGCCAGATTTTTCGCCCAGCATCCTTGTCATTTCCACTGTCAATCAAACAAATATCTGTATCATTAAGCTTCACAAGCCCGATTTTTGCAGGACTCTGGATATAGTAACCGTTATCTGAGATTTGTATCAATTCGTACATTTTTTTCCTCTTGACTTTTGAGCAGGCGTGAATAATATTGAATGTGTTTTCTTTAGAGTTTCGATTGCACTTCCTGCTAACATTGTTGAAACTGCGTTCGCAAAGGTGCCCTAAAATAACAGAAGACTTTTCTCGTAAACTTCTTATCACTTGGCAAAAAAACTCCACCTCTTTTTAACAATCACTTTGAAGCCACATCATTATTTTCGATAATTTTCACGATGTGAGTTGATGAGACACGTGCAGAAGCTCATGGAAATGAAGAAGTATCTGGAAAACGATGAAATACAGCTTCTGGCGCTGACTGAATATACACTGTCTAAATTGAAAGCACTGACGGATGATGAATTTAAGAATCTAGAACTCCATCTAGATTTAAATATATCTGATTCTATTTCAGATTTTTGCGGTTTACTGCAAAAATCTTCAATAGGATGTGCGCCAGATGGAAATTAAAAGAGACCGTTACCTGAATACGCTGATTAGCAAGAAACATAACGGATTGATCAAAGTCATAACTGGCATGAGGAGATGCGGAAAGTCTTATCTTCTGTTCAATCTCTTCAAGGAGCATTTGCTCTCAGAGGGAATAGATGAAAGCCATATTATTGAGATCGCATTCGACACTTTTGAAAACAAACAGTTCCGTGATCCCGATGTGCTTTATCCTTATCTGAAGGAACAGATCAAAGACGACAGCATGTATTATGTGCTGCTTGACGAGGTGCAGATGCTGAGAGAATTTGAGGCAATTCTGAACAGCCTGACTCGAATGAAAAACGTGGATGTGTATGTGACTGGAAGTAATGCCCGTTTCCTTTCCAAAGATGTTATTACTGAGTTCAGAGGGCGCGGCGATGAAGTGCATATGCATCCGCTCAGCTTCGCGGAATTCATGTCGGTTTATCCTGGCACGAAACAGGATGGCTGGAATGAGTATATGCTGTACGGTGGTCTGCCTCTGGTGCTGAGCTTTACAACTCCAGATCAGAAAATCACTTTTCTGAAATCTCTCTTTGAGGAAACCTATATTTCAGATATTGTCGGAAGGCATAACATCCGCAACAAGGCAGAGCTGGAAGAGCTTCTGAACATTCTTTCCTCTGCCATCGGCTCTCTGACAAACCCTGAAAAACTGTCTGCAACCTTCAGAACGGTTAAGAAACGGAAAATCAGCAATGCGACCATCAAACGATATATTGGCTATCTCTCTGATTCGTTCTTGATTGACAGCGCGATCCGCTATGATGTGAAAGGTAAAAAATACATTGATACTCCGGTAAAGTACTATTTCACAGACATGGGACTGAGGAATGCGCGCCTGAATTTCAGGCAGCTTGAGGAAACGCACAGCATGGAAAATATCATCTTTAATGAACTGAAAATCCGTGGTTTCAATGTGGATGTGGGCGTTATCATGCAGTATGACAAAAACGAAAATGGCAGCAGCGTCCGTAAGCAGTTGGAAATTGACTTCGTTTGCAACAAAGGCTCCAAGCGTTACTATATCCAATCGGCCTACGCGATCCCTGATCGGGCAAAGATGGAGCAGGAACAGCGCTCCCTGATGCTGACTGGAGACTTCTTCAAGCGCATTATCATCACCAAGGATGCCCCGGCGCCGCATTACAACGAGGACGGTGTTCTGATCATGAGCGTCTACGATTTCCTTCTAGATGAGAACAGCCTGGAAAACTGACAGCATATAAAGATTATATCTCACTCATCCCATCGTCTGAAGCCGATGGGTTTTCTGGCATAATTCTTATAAACAGCACAGATTCAAGACTGAAACAAAATAACAGAAAAAATGTTACCTATACGGGACCACGCTGAGGAATTTTACACGTTTTGGGCGGCGGCTCTCATAACTCCATTTGCCCGCCTTATCCATGCCCTCGTACTATTAACTGCCAGCTGGCAATACGTTCGGCCTTACAGGACTAGTGGATCAGACAGTGGCTTTCGCAGTCCCTGATCATGACCATAGCTCACACACACTGAGCTATTATCATCTTTTTTATTAGAAAGGTAGATGACTCGGCCCATAATGGTGTGGATTCAACCAGTGGATCTTGTCGATATGTCTACATGTCCACAGAGTTATAAATTCTACTTCCATTAGATTTATAACATTTTAGAGTACCTGTCTATTTACCCTACCTTCTGAAAAAGTATGTTTTCCAACATGGCATTCTATGAGTCCATATATACTGTAGAACGTTAAGAAGACAATCTGTAAAAAAACACAAGGATATTTCATACAAAATAAGATCTTTTAATGTTATACACTGGATCACATTAATTTTACTTGTATTAGTATCATATTATATAATTCAAGTGCATTTGGGGGATGAGGCGAGGCCGAAAGCGTTTTGCTTTCATTAGATATTTCGATTCCCTTCTTGATATCTATGCCTGCCTCAACCTTCATGATATTTTTGTTTACGTTCGGTTGATATAGTTAGTGTATTCAGAGTAGCTGTTAATCTATCCCGTTTCATCTCAATTATTCAGCACTTTTGCAATCCACGAGTCAACTTCTTCATCACTCATTCCTGAAAGAGGATAGAATACAGGGAGATTGAGATTTACAGATTTTATTTTATCAAGATCTCTCAAAGTGTAGCCGTATACTGCAGCCAATACTTTGTTTTCCTTATACAGTACGTCTTTTATGCTGCAGTCCATGATCTTCAGGTTGGGAATCCATTCTCTCAGAAGTTTAGCAGCTCCGTCTTCTCTTCCAGATACAATCGCCCTGCAGCCGCGTTTCATCATGAACCAGGCAGCAAGAGCATCTTTTTCTGTTTCGACTGAAGCTACCACCTTTCCCTGGCTTCCGAACGGTAAACCGCCTGGTCCGGGAATATACTCGGTAAAGACACGTGCGGATTTTCCTCTTATTTCGATATAGAATGTTATGTCAGGCTTGGACAGGTTGACTTTGACATTTCTGTCTTCATTCGCTATGAAGATGGCCGATCCTACTTCTCTGCCTACATCCATGCTTGAATATGGGTGATTGCCTTCCCTGCGGGCCTTGACAGCAAAGGACATTCCTTCACTCATAAAATCTCTGGAAAATTCTGCAACCGCCTGGCACATTTCAGCCATGTCGCTGCTGCATGTGTATGCAGGAGAAACTGAAGCAACTCCAAAGACTTTGGTGAGTATAGGAATTGCATCCTCGATCTTATCTGTAGTAACATGGATCCTGCCCTGCTCACAATCTACTAGAGCCTCGATTTGATAGTGCGCAAGATTGCTGAGGATATTGTCAATGAGTATGTTTTCAAAATAACGCCTGACGCCGGGGCTTTTCAGACCGACTTCCGCATATCGAACTAAGATTACATCCACGTTACTCGTATTGCATATCGATTATAACACTTTGTGCAGGATTAATCTTCAATTAGTTGTTCTGTATTCCTTAACCGATGGATCCCATACTGATGGTTGAAGTAATGGTGACTGCTGCGGCAGCTGGCATAATCGGATCCATGTTCGGGATAGGCGGCGGTTTGATCGTCATTCCTGTTCTCACATTAGTTTTCGGCCTGCCTATGAAAGAAGCCATAGGGGCCAGTTTGATTAGTATCATTGCAACTTCAACCAGCGCAGCTTCCAGATATGTTTCCAAAGGCATGGCCAATATGAAGTTGGGAATGTTCTTGGAGCCTTTTACTGTAGCAGGATCAATAATAGGCGCAGCGATAGCTATGTACCTGAATCAGGAAATCCTCTCTGCGCTGTTTGCTGTAATTCTGATTTACGGTTCATATCACATGGCATATGGAAAAAAGTCCGATTCTGTGTTGAATAAGAAGACATATCCATCTGTGTCAGGAAGTTATATAGATGAAGGAAAGGAAGTCAGCTATGATGTTGTGAACCTTCCGCAGGGAATGATAGCTAGCTTTGGCGCCGGCAACATATCGGGAATGTTAGGAGTGGGAGGAGGCATAATCAAAGTGCCAGTGATGAATCTCTGGATGAACGTTCCCATGAAAGCCGCCACTGCCACATCAAACTTCATGATCGGTGTGACTGCTCTTGCAAGTGCCAGTGTCTATTATGTCAGCGGGCTTCTTTCTCCTACTCTGGCGGCTTCAGTGGCCATTGGAGCATTCTTAGGAACTAAAGTAGGGCCGATTTTAGCTTTAAAAACTGCCAGTGACAGCATGAAGAAAATGTTTGCAGTGCTGATGATTGTTATTGCCATTGCGATGATTCTGAAAGTATTCGGATATGAGGTGATGTGATGGATGAGGGACTCAATCACAAAATAAGTTCTGTTCTGGCTGTTGGCATGACTGCCAGCATTATCGTTCTATTCATCGGATTAGTCATGCTCATCTTTCTCGGCGGAGATTATGAAGAAGTTACAATGTCTCTTTCAGAAATCGCACAAGGCATTCTACAGGCAAACCCGATAGCCGTTATCAATCTAGGAATTATACTGCTTATCGCTACGCCCCTGGTACGTGTGGTTTCCTTAGCAGTCACATTTGCTATGAAGAAAGAAGCTAAATTTGTTGCTGCCTGCATCATTGTTCTAGTGCTTGTAGCTGTAACTGTTATCTTAAAATCGGGCGCTTGAGTGAAAAATTGTTATTGCAATTACAAAACTTTCAAATCTTACAAAATTTTTAAAATATGAATCCATCTGAATTGTGCTGGCTTATGCAAAAAATTCTCACATACGGTTTAAATATTTTCTAAAAAGATACAGCTGACATGCCAATAGGTCTGGGAGTAGATACAGGCGGGACTTTTACCGACGCAGCGATAGTAGATTTAGACAGCAAGAAAATTCTTTCCAAATCTAAATCACCTACGACTTACCAGGATTTATCAATCGGAATACTGGGAGCTATTGACGGCGCGCTGTCATCATGCGATGTATCTTCTGCAGACATAGACATAGTCGGACTCTCTACGACCTTAGCTACCAACTCCATTTTAGAAGGAAAGGGAGGAGAAGTAGGCCTTCTCGGCATAGGGTGGACGCCCAGAGACGACTGGGAGCTGGGATGTAAGAAATCAGCATTCATTGCCGGCGGATATGATTCGTGGGGAATGAAATCAACCAGCATGAATGAAAGTGAGCTGGATAAAGCTCTGGCATACATCTGCGACGGTGTTGACGCTGTTGCAGTTTCAGGAAAATTCAGCGTAGCTAATCCCCTGCAGGAATCTAATGTGAAAAGAATGATCATGTCAAAGTACGGCCTGCCTGTGGTGCTTGGACATGAGATGAGTGCAGAGCTAGGCATATACGAGCGCACAGTGACAGCAGTGCTGAATGCTCAGTTGATGCCGATAATCAGCTCTTTTTTGAATTCGATGGAAACCTCACTCAACTCCCGCGGAATTACCGCTCCCGTTTACGTTTTCAGAGGCAACGGCGGCCTGATGGATCTTAAGACTGCTAAAGAAATTCCTGTGGAGACCCTTCTCTCCGGTCCTGCTGCATCGCTCATGGGCGGCCATGCACTTTCTGGAAAAGACAGCTGCATGGTTGTAGATATGGGCGGAACCTCAACGGACATTGTCTGTCTGAAAAACGGCTTTCCGCGTTTAAACACTGAAGGAGCAATGGTGGGGAAATGGAGAACTAGAGTGAATGCCATTGATATTTGGACATGCGGCCTTGGAGGAGATTCGAATGTATCGATCAACGACAAAGGTAACATCGTTATCGGACCTGACAAAGTTGTTCCGCTGGCAGTTGCTTCGATGAAGTATCCGAGTCTCAAAGACAAAATGCTGAAAGAGAACATTCTGTCATTTTATGTTCCCTCCAGACCTGCCATTTCAAACATGACTGAGAAGGAGAAGACTGCGCTTAAATTTGTAGAGGAAAACGCTCCCTGCAGCATTTATGAAGCAATTTCCAAGATCGAAGGCATAGTCTTTGTAGAAGATGAACTCATAAAGTTGAAAAAGCGCGGATTTGTGAGTCTGACTGGACTGACTCCAACAGATGTTATGCACTGCTGTGAAATTTATGAGTCTGGAGATACAGAGGCATCGAAGCTTGGTTTGCAGATTTTTTCAGATAAATATGGAGATGACGATGCTGACCTGTCTGAAGTCATCATGGATTTAGCGATAACACGCATCGGAGAGGAAGTGATTAAGAAATCTTTGTCGGATAAGAATATTCTTCTTGGTGAAGATGCCGCCTTTGAAACACTTCTGCGTGCCGCTGCAGGGTCTGATCTGTTCAGCGATCTTTCAATTGAGACGCACATGAAACTGCCACTGATCGGAGTCGGCGCTCCGGCTCAGATTCTCATTGAACCAGTTTCTGAAAAGATGGATGTAGATCTGATCGTTCCACAGGGCTATGAGGTCTGCAATGCTGTGGGAGCAGTACTCAGCAAAGTTATTGAGTCGGTGACGGTAAAAATCTATCCCAGTGCAGACTATACTTACAGAGTGTTCAGCCCGGGTTCTTCGCCGATCGAATATTCCACGTTAGAAATGGCTAAAAGCTCTGCCAGGACTGCTGCTGAGAATCATGTCATGGATAAAATGAAAGGTGCTTCAGTAACAGATGTGCAGCTTAATATGGAAATTACTGAACACAGATTCTGTGATGGATATGGTAAAGAAATGAAATTTACAAATTGGGTTGATGTTACAGCCACTGCCGTTGGAAAACCTAAAATGAAAATGTGATTTGAATTGTATCACTTAATTTCCGAGAGCATTACACCGCAGGATTGAACAGTCCGTGTAGTTTAAACTAAAAATATTGAAATTGACTGCAATATTCATTCATAAATCTAAGAATATTGAAATCAATTGCAATATTTTTAAAGTACTTCCACCATAATACATATTATGGGACCCCATCAGAGTGTGCTGCGAAATGATTATCTTAATCATCTGTGGAGTTGGAAAGATCATACAAATGTGATTAAGATCATTACAGGCATGAGGCGGTGCGGTAAATCCACATTAATAATGCAATATATAGAAAAACTTCGTGAATCTGGAGTGGAAAATATTGTATACATCAATTTTGAGTCCAAAACAGCAGACAAGATAGTAGACTACAAAGATCTCAATGACTACTTTGAAAAAAATATCGATTCATCAAATCGAGTTTACATTTTCCTTGATGAAGTGCAGAGAGTTCCGGGATGGGAGCGTACACTAAATTCACTTTCAGTGGATTATGATGCTGACGTGTATGTGACTGGTTCAAATGCATACCTGCTGTCTTCTGAGCTGTCTACTTATTTATCCGGCAGATATGTGGAAATTAAAATGCTCCCTTTGTCATTCAGAGAGTATATTGAACTTCACCCAGCAAATTCTGAAAATTCAATAGAGAAAAGATTTCAAGATTATTTGGAAAAAGGAGCAATTCCGCTTATAGATCCTGATGATGAAGTGCATACAGACGAACTGCTTCAGGGTATCTACTCAACCATTCTAAGAAAAGATGTTTCGTATCATTTGGAAATTGTTGATGTTCGCGCCCTTGATGAAATTGTGATGTTTCTCATGTCAAATACAGGAAATGTGACGAGCAGCTCTGCCATAGCTAAAGAGACTTCTTTGAGCCCAGCAACAGTAAAACGATATCTTCAGGGATTAGAAGATGCATTTTTGATTTACAAAGCATATCGTTATGATGTCAGAGGAAAAAGAATGTTGAAAACTACAGAAAAGTACTATGCTGCAGACACCGGAATGCGCAATGTCATTCTGCACAGTACCGGAGATTTGGGCAGAGTGCTTGAAAATGCTGTGTTTCTAGAGCTTCTGCGAAGAGGATATTCAGTTACATCAGGCAGCCATTATGATAGGGAAATTGACTTTGTAGCTACAAAGGGAAAAGAAGTCAGATATTACCAAGTAGCATTGACTATTCTGGACGAAAACACATCCAATAGAGAAGTCCGATCTCTGGAATTTGTGCCTGACAATTATCCCAAGACAATTTTGACATTGGACAGAATCATAAGTACTCCGCCAAACGGGATAGTTGCTATGAATGTAATGGATTGGATACTTGGAAAACAGGAATTATGATCTATGAACTAACCTTTTGTTATTAGAGGCAGCTCACTTTGAAACGTTATTATTTTTGAGTGCTGTTTTAGTCCATTTTAGAGTAAAAGTAATCTCACCAGAAACAACCTTATTAATCCATGCAAATCTGTCAAAATTTGCCATACAAACTATAGTTTGCACCTAGTAATTGGAGATATCTAGAACAAAATTATATTTACAACATAAAATGCAATAAAATGAAATTATATCATGAAAAATTGCAATTAACTTTAAATATCAAAAAACTTGGAATTTTAAAAAATATCAGGTTCCGTATTTTAATGAGTGATCGTTTTCGTTATACTCGCGCGCGCCCGTGAGCGCGCAATACCCCCTGCCCGCCATTTTTTCCAAGTTTGCTTCATTTCCACTGGAACTGTTTTTTCGAAGATTTTTCGATTTTTTGATCAGTTTTTCACTAAGCTCTTTTTGAGTTTTAGTCTAAAATGCACTTACGTTGCGATGCTCAACATTTTGAGAATGTTTGAGACTATTGCTCTTTAAAATTTCATGCAAACACAAAGCATCGAAACCTAAAAAGGAGGCAGAGATAAGGGGCTTACGCTTTTCATAATAGTTTTCGAATCGATTTTTCTACTTTTTTAAAACAGCATTTTCTTTGCAACTTTTCTTGTTAAAAGAGATTGCAGAAAAAGCCTATTTATCAAACAATCAAAATGTAATAAAATGAAATTATATCCTGCATAATTACAGACAAGCTTAAATAATTAAAAACGTAGCTCTCAGATATATCTTCGCGCACAGATATATCTACATGGGTGTTTTCGTTATACTCGCGCGCGCCCGTGAGCGCGCAATATCCCCTGCCGGCGATTTTTGCGATATGCCCGAAAATTTACCCAAAGGTCTTTTTGAAAAATTTCGATGATTTTTTGATGAAATTTTCATTACGTTCCTCTCAAATTTTGAACTAAAATGCACTTATGATAAGATGCTTAAGATTTCGAAAATGTTTGAAGCATAATCTCCTTTAACTTCATGCACGCGTGCAAGCTATCTGTTTTCTTAAACAGCATTTCTGTGCAGTTTTCATTTCCGTAAACGATTACAGAGACGCCTATTTTATCAAACAATCAAAATGTAAAATGTTGAAATTATATCATGAAAAACTGCAATTAAACTTAAATATCTAAATCATATCATTTTTTAATATCTTATTGTTAGAATATATATGGATAAGCAACTTCCTTATACTCGCGCGTACCCGTGAGCGCGCAATATCCCCTGCCCGTCATTTTTTGCAAATTGCTTTATTTCCACTGGAAGTCTTTTTTTGAAAATTTTTACGATTATTTTCATGAAATTTTGAGTCAAATACGATTGTGTTGCAACATGCTCGACACCTCAAATGCCGCCTAAACGTCCCCTTCAATTTCCCGTGCGCACGTAAGGCTCTCAACAACGAAAAAGCAGGCAAATAAGCTGCAAAAATGGCTGAATCAGATGTGACGATGCTTCAAAAGAGGTTAAAAACAACCTCTATAAGAGTCATAGCAGACGAAATAACATAAAATTCACTGCAAAATATGTTGCTGGCCGCTGACTTCATTGTTTGCATAACAGCCAGAAATTGAAAACATACAGTCGTCATCAACGCAGAAGATAGTATCCAGGAAAAGAGTGCATGAAGTGTCTAAAAACTCTGAATTTGATGAACTAGCAAATAGCAGATCTTGTCATTATAAGTGTGCATTGTTTCTCTCATCTAATGCGTTTTGAATCATGCGAAAACTCATTGAAAATGAATGATTTTTGTCATTTTTCTTGAGTTTTGAAGTTTCTTTTATTTTTTTCCCCTATTAAAACTATCGAAAAGCCAGATTTTTATATTGAGTGATTCAAAAAAAGTATTGAAATACTTTTGTTAGATATAGTGATCAAGAACAAAAAAAGGAGGTAAATCAAAAAATGGAAAAATCAAAGAACACTGCTTATCTGAATGAACTTTTGAAAAGAAAAACTGCTGCAAAATATCCCTTTTTAGAGTTAACCAGCATGATGCTGGCAGTAATGATGATCTGCATACAAACCTACACATCTTCAATTAAACAGCCATCTCTTAGAACTTATGCAGAATTGAATGTCATTGATGATGAAAATGAGCATTTGTATGTGGATGAAAAAACATTGAGAAATCAAAAAATGCCTGCTGAATGATGAAACATTATCACGGTCTGATAAAATTTTTAGCTGGTAGACAGCATGATAAGTCAAACTGCACGTTTGCAGAGATTGATCTGCTATCGATGATTATGATGAAACTCAGAAGTTTGGTGACAAAATCAAATACAAATAGATTGATTCGCACATGGTGAAAATATGGCGGTTAAAGACGATGTTTTGAAAGCCATGAATGAAAATGGAAAGCCCATGAGCGCAGGTGAAGTTGAAAAAGCACTTGGAATTGACAGAAAAGAAATTGATAAGGCTTTTAAAGAATTGAAAGCAGAAGGCGCGATTGTTTCTCCTGTTCGCTGCAAGTGGGAACCCGCTAAAAAATAATTTCAGCAAAGATGCAGACACAGTTTGCTTCTGCTGACAAAAACCATTTTCTAAATTATTTACTGTAGGAGACAAGAACAAAGGAGGGTATGTCGTGGATTTAACAGGTGAGGGAATAAAACAGGAAATCATTAAAAAAGCACAAGATTTAGGTGCCAACATCGTCCGTTCCTGTTCCGTTTCAAAATGGAAAGAGATTCCGATACAAGAACCTGAGTTCTGGCCTCAGAATATTTGGCCATGGGTGAAGAATGTTGTTGTTCTTGGAATTCCACTTTATGCGCCAATGATTGATACCACTCCGTCTATGGTTTATCAAGAGCTATACAATACAAGCAACAGAGTTCTTGATGATATTGCATATCATTTAACGAATTATATAACAACAAAGCAGGGATACAGAGCACTTTATTTCCCTCGAGACTGTTATTACAACATTGACGTTTTGATTAACAATCCGAATGCGGCTTTCTCTCATGTCGTGGCTGCATATTATGCTGGTGTTGGAAGCATAGGCGACAGTCATAATCTCATTACCAAAGAATTTGGACCACGCGTCAGGCTTGTTTCCATTCTCACGGATGCTCCGATCCCACCAGATGAAATATATGAAAGTAATATCTGCATTCACTGCGGAAAATGTCTCAAAAAATGTCCTGCACAATGTTTTACAGAAAGCAAAGACCGCATATATGAAATGGATAAAGAAAAATGCACGAGGCATCACCTCGAAATAAAAAATCAGCATCATTGGCCTTGCGGGATTTGTGCAAGCGTCTGCCCCGTTGGTGATGATCTTAAAAAATATCATGGTGCAGAAACCGTGTCTGATGAAGGTGTCAAACACTGTCAGAAACACGGTTCGTGAACGGCAGTTTACTGCTTTTCCATATTACTCTGACATCATGAAGTCAATGATATTCTGTTGACGGATTCCGCCGCGGTTGATGTTGATCAGCGAATCTGTAGATATTATGATCTTATTGTAATTGTCTTCAATCGCTTCCAATGGTGCAAATTCCCTGTCCATGTTGTCTTCAGTAAGAATGTATGTAACTTGGACGTACAACCTATCATCATTTTTGTCTGCAACAAAGTCAACTTCAGCCCCTCTTTGTCTGCCAATGTAAACGGCGTATCCGCGCCTCAGTAATTCTAGGTAAACTGCATTTTCAAGAATACCAGCGATATCATTATCACGGTATCCTATGACAGCATGACGAAGGCCAAGATCAGAAAGATAATATTTTTCCTGCGTTTCAAGGATCTTCTTTCTTTTGATGTCATACCGGGATACTTTATGAGTTAGAAAAGCATCTTCAAGCATCTGCAAATAATTATACACCGTTTCTGAACTCAAGTTGTGTCCCTGATTCTTCAGAAAATCAGAAATTGTTTTGGCTGAAAATGTGTTTCCGATATTATCCATTACATAGTTTACAACACGCCTTAGAAGATTAGTGTCTCGGATATTATTCCGCGAGATTACATCTTCAAAAATAATTGTATCGAATGTATCATACAGATAAGGATTTAGGCAGTTTGCATCCCACTTAACATCGTGTATGCCTGGTAAGCTTCCAAAATGTAAAAAGTTTTTAAAATGTTCCTGAAGCGTTAATTTTGATTCGTTTGGATTATGCTTTGAAAAATCTAAGTATTCTTTGAAATTTAAAGGAAAGATTGGTATTTTTACATACCTTCCAGAAAGGAATGTCGCTAATTCACCAGATAACAGATGCGCATTGGACCCTGTAATAAAAATATCACAGTCAAAATCCACACGGAATGAGTTGACTGCTTTTTCCCAGCCTGTTACTTCTTGAATCTCATCTAAAAGAATGTAAAGTCTTCCTTCTACATTTTCAGCATATTTGCGGACCTCTGTATAAAGTGCATGATATTCTTTCAGATGTTCACATTGCATTGATTCAAAATTTAAGTAGAATATATTTTCTGAACTTATGCTACGCTTGCTTAATTCATCCTTCAGCAGCATTAATAAGAAGCTTTTTCCACTCCCGCCTCATTCCTGTTAGAGCTTTAATTACAGGCGTGTCAATGTAATCTCTAATGATCCGCCATATACCGTTCACGAGGAATTAGGAAGCCGGATTCTGTCATACTCATTACGATAATTATTAGCTACTAGATATATGCATAGTTTCTTTCATAATCTGAAAAATTGTCAAATTTTGATTAAAGTTTCTTCTATAGAGGAAACTATTGTAAAAAATTATGATTATTTCTTTTGTAGCCGAAAAATGTAGGCGTTTTACTTTATTTCTATTCAAAAGTTAATTTGATTTTTCATCTGCTTTATTCTAAAGATGATAAATAAATTGTACAATTAACATGCAATGAAATATTCATAACAGATCAAAACTGCATTTTAGAATTGTGACTGCGTTGGAACTCAAAAACATGCTGTTGTTTATATCATCTTAATGCATTTCGCTTTTGAATTAATATGGAATCGCAGGATGAAGAGTGGAAGAGAGCGTGGAAATCAGAGTATCTGAAAACCATATGTGCATTCTATAACAGCACGGGCGGCAGGATGATCATCGGCAAAGATGATAATGGAACTGTCATCGGAGTTTCTGACCCTCGCAGACTTTTAAAGGAGATTCCTGATACGATTAACAACAGCCTTGGAATTTCTGCCACTGTAACTGCAGAAGAAATTGATGGCAAAACCTGCATCATAATAAAAGTCCCAAAAGGGAGACACTTCGTAGATTATGATGGCAGGTATTATGACCGCTGCGGCAGCACTACTCATTTGATAAGAGGAGATGCTCTGAAAAAAATAATTATTGAAGATGGAAGAGGAAAATTCTGGATGGATCTTCCCTGCGATTTGAAAGTAAGTAGTATTTCTAAAGAAGCTGTTTCATATTTTGTAACTAAAGGAAAAGAAGCAAAGAGAATTTCTTCAGCCATAAATGAAAAAGATGTCAATGCGGTTTTACAAAGATTCGACATGGTATCAAAAGACAAGAAGATAACATATGCCGCTGCATTTATGTTTTCACAGAATCCAAGGAAAGTTAATAACGGTGCGTTTCTGAAGATTGGCGAGTTTAATTCAAAAGGCATTCTTTTACGAGAAGATTATGTTGAGGAACCATTCATAATGATTCCAGATAAAGCTCTGTCAATATTATATGACAAATACATCCCTCCAATATTCGATTATGTAGGTGCCTCGCGCATACTCTCTTACAAATATCCTGTCGAAGCAGTCAGAGAACTTATTGTAAATGCGATCTGTCATAAAAATTACATACATAGAGAACCTATTACTGTGTCAGTCTATCCTGATAGAATTGAGATCTATTGTTTTGGAGGTCTCCCTGAAGGATGGACGGAAAAGACTCTCAAAGGTAAGCATTCATCAGTCAGACGAAATGAAACTCTAGCAGAAGTATTTCATGAAGCTGGATTTGTAGAGAACTGGGCTCAAGGCATAGGCAAAGTAATGGACGAATGCAAAAAGAATGGAAACCCCGAACCGAGATTTTCTCAGTATCTAAATGGCCTTGAAGCTACACTGTATGAAAAGAGAGATAAAAAAACAAATGAAATTCTTGCAAACATTAACCCTACACGCGCTAAAACTCAAGATATAATTCTCAGCCTTATTGCTAATGATCCTACGATTTCAGCCATGGCGATGGCTCAATCAATAGGTGTCACTGAAAGAACTATACTTTCTAATTTATCAAAACTTACATCTGCAGGAAAAATAAAAAGAGAAGGCAGCAGAAAACAAGGTTCTTGGATAATAATTGGAAAATGAGTTAGTTAAAAATATATTATAATAACAATATAAAACGAATTAGAGCAGAACAATCACCCAAAATATCACACTAAGAAATAGAGAATTAAATTTAATCAGAGGCTACGTCAGATTAAAACATTAAAAAATTCGTGGTTATTAGAGCTGAATTTATACAAATGAATGTACAGATAGTGATGTTTTTCGTTTGTGCATATTGATTGAATTTTGATATGGGATAAACTTCAGGATAAACTTCAGGATAAACTTCAGGATAAACTTCAGGATAAACTTCAGGATAAAAACTCTTACAGATTAGCAGAGATGATTATCTGGCTATTTCACATATTTGATTGATTGCAGTGTAAATTGCAGTGTAAAAATGAGTTTGATTCAAACTCATTTTTTAGACATGCATCAAATAATATTTTTTATGATTATATTGTAGATAATTTAACTCAATGAAAGTGAGTGTTTTTTTAGAGATTGTCTCTTAATTGATTGTCATTGCGCTTAAACTACAGTGTAATAATATTTTTAGTGCATTGATGATATGCAGATGCGATGGCAGACTCTTTGAATGCAAAACATCAAGTTGAAGAAGATACAAGCGGGAAGAAAGTTACGATGGTCATCGCACTTGCAGTTACATTCGTTATGCTGCTGATCATTTCACTTTCTGTGAGTCTTTTAACCCGCGACAAGTCGATTGAAGTGCAATTGTATGGTCTCATAACCTGCATGATTCTCATCATAGCAGCGTTGATAATCGGCATATTTCTCTTAATCTATGTGCCGCGTAAACTGCGTAAGTTCAATGAAGAGTTGAGTGAGACTGTCAAGGCGCTTAGGTTGGATATCGGCCACTGCTATTTTGACGAAGCTGAAAAGAAACTGATTACTGCAGAGGGATATGGCAATAAATCTTACGACATGGAGGTTTTAGATAAAATCATATATGACAAAAAAGAAGCTTCTGAATTTTATTTAGCTTACATCAATGTTGACAAGAAGAATAGAGTCGATGTGTATGTTTCCATGGAGTCTGTCAGCAAAGACGATGCTGTGAAGATATTCAACACTGAAAACAACAATATGATGATTAATTTATATGCACCAAGCAGGGAAACTGCATATGAGCTGGTTAAAGAAATCAGTGTTGATGAAGAGATCATTGAACATACTGATCTGAAAGAGAGTTCACTGAAAATTAAGCATTTTCATCATCCCCAATATGAAGCTGATGAAAAATACCCCGTGCAAATTTTCTACGGAATTTCTGATTGAAAATATACAAAAAATCTGCAGTGAGATTATTATCTGCTGCAGAATCCAATCTTAACATCTAATATAACCCTTGCCAATATCAGGTATGACGGCGCTGCTGCGTTCTTGATGCCATGAGATCTTCCGCAGCAAGACTGACTGGTGAGCAAAAAAAGTCGATCTTACCGCGTCAGTTCTTCTGTAAGAACTTTAAAGCAGTGCCGTCATTGATAAATGGTTTAAGACTGCCAGACTAACTGGCAGTGTTTTGATTTTTATTTTAGAGTTTAAGCTACTACTTTCTGAGTCTGGAGATCGAAGTAGAGTGGAATTGACGCTGGGGTGTTTTTGTAACCGTTTGCTTCCAGTGATTCAACGTGAGATGTGGTAGCGGTTGTGCCAATTGTTATCTGGTTCAGATTTGTTTCATATTTGACAATGCCACCAAACTTACCTTCGATATCCAGAGTTGAGTTGCCTTTAAGAAGTATGTATGCTGCTGGTCTTTGTGGATAGGTTGTACCAGAAACATTTGGTTCATCCTCAAACTGATCGTAAAAGACAACTTTCTTACCATATGGTACAGTCAACGTCGCATCACTGTAAACAGTAAGGGCAGATCCCGTAAGGAATTTGAAATCGTTGAGGAATGTGTAGTTTCCATTGTGTAATTCAAATTCAATATCACCATCTACTGGGAATGTAAATCTGCTTGTTGACAGATCCTTGGAAACTCCAGAGAATGTGAAGTTTAATGTTGAATTCTCTGCTGTTGCTCCGCCGTAAATCTGAATTGTTGTTCTTCCCTTATCATCTGTAATTCCATTACTTGCTGCAGCATCGTATGTTTTGATTAAGTAAGCATTCGGTGCCAGCCTGATCAGACCATTGCTATTGTCAATCAAGGGAAATACTGTGTAGTTAAAGGAGTTGGACCCATACATTTTCACATTGCCTGAGAATGAAGCGCCTGACTCTACTTTCACTGTTGTTTCGATGTTGTGGCAGTTATACTCATTCAGAGGGAAAGGATCATGATAATTATCAGCAAGAATTACATCAAATGCTCCTCCGATTAAGTTAAGAGCGTGAGATCCGCCTCTCCAACTTTCTATTACAAATAAGTCTCTTATTGCTCCACCAGACTTAGCTGTTACTTGTCCTGGTCCCGTGATGATTCCACAGTTATCAAGAAGTCCTCCATTCTCAACTACAATGTTTCCTGCTAAGTTGATCTGAGCATATCCTCCTCTAATATCCTGATCATAGTTTCCACCAGCAGGGTAGCCTGTAACTGCATTGACTAGGATGCTGCCTTTAACTGTCAGCGTTATGTCTTGAGGAATTGTTAAGGTTCTATATTGTGTCTTTACACTTGTTGTAGTTCCATCAGGATTGTGACCTGAGACGTAACCTGGATCGTTATCCATACAGGGTATTAATAAAAATACACCTGCTGGAAGCTCAATATCCTCAATAAGTTCATAGTCATTTATCAAGACTACTGTATCTCCAGGGTTTGCATCATATAATGCTTCTTCCAAGTAATAGTATTCTACATTACCAATCTTTGCTACAGGCTCATTTGCTGCAGATAATGCTGCATTACTGTCAGAAGGGCTGGAATCATCCAGCATTCCAACTGCAATGAAACAGAATGCCGCAAGCAATACTGTCCCTATTGCGCATATTAGTTTATGTTTGTTTTTCATTTATTTTTCCTCCTTATTCACTAAATATTGGACTGATTGTAATATCTTCATCAGGCATGACGAATGAAGTGTTGCTTCCATCGTACCATTGGATTGTGGATGATATGTCTTTACCATTAGAATCGATTATTTTCAGACCAATAAGTTTTGAATTGTCTCCTGAAGATGAGCTTACTACGATAAGCTCTCCTTTGAGAAGTTGATTATATTCATTATTATATATATTTTCTTTAGTGTTTTCACCATGTTCAGTAGAAGTGAAACTACAAACAGTTTCATTGAATGGAAGATCCACTAATTTATTATATGTTTTGAAATTTTGAAGGGTGATTCCATCTGAAACTGTTATATTGTGTAAAGTAGGCCTAGCATTATCAAAGTAATTAGAGAACTTAAGATGATAAATGTCTGTATATCTTATTTCAGTGGAGCTAGAAATACAATAATATTTACCATATCCATGATATCCATTTCCATTTGCATCAAAACAGATATTCAAAGGATCTGCGATATCACTAATAGGCATGTTAAACTTCTCTAATATCATTTTTGCATCACCATATAATGTCGCTACATCCCCAGTTTGAGTAAGGTTCTTACCCAGTTTCACTTTATTAGTTACTGGATTATTTTCTAAATCATATAATCCATATTTTGCATCTTGGTGACCAACAAGAGCTACTACTGTAGAATAGTTTGATGATAATGCCTGTAATATTAGAATAGGGCTGTCATTGTGTGTAGTTTTTAATACACCAACATCAATATATTTATATCCAAATCCATCATCAAGACCAGCAGAGATTGATAGTATTTCACCATAATTTACTCCATTAACTTTAAGTGCTTCATCATAGTAATCTGTATTACCACGGAACACTCTTACTGCTTGAGCAATTTCAGTGAGATATCTGATCTTTGCTTCTTCTATTGCATCTGCATCCTGTTTGAACACAATTTTGTAACCTGCTATATCAGCAACATATTCTGCAAGATTGTTTTCCCATAGCGTATCATCATCAGGCAGATATGCAAGGAAATTGGTTACAGTTCTTCCTGAGTTTGGATTTACAGGCACTTGGCTGCCAATTATATCAGATATTGATTTGATTATATCTGTAGTAGCTGTAGATGGGTTTGAAATTTCTACTGTAAGTGTCCAATCACCATCGAAACTGAGTTTGTAGTCCGATGAATTTGTTGTATTTGCTAGATTTATTAAAGCGGTTGTGTCTGAAAGTCTTAGTTCTACTGAAAGACTGGTGGTTACATTGGGTATAGTGAATTGATAGGTTGAGCCGTTTTTAGAATCTGGACCTTTAACATTGTCACCATGGCTGATTACTGGCACGTGATTGCCAATATCTGTTGTAAATGTAACATTAAATACGAAATTGCTTCCAGACGGTACATCGCTTGGATCACATCCTGAAGAATTTATACTGAACTCATATCCAGATACCGGACTGCTTGGTAGTGTTATGACATTTGTACCAGATGTCCAACCGGCATGGAGGGTGATGTTTTGAGCTGGTACAGGATCTACAGCAAAGTTCCATAGATCTGTACATTCTTCATCCTTATACCATCCTGCAAATGTGTAACCTTGTTTTGTTGGATTTGCTGGTTGAGTTACTAATGTATTATAATCAGCAGTGATTGAATCTACTGCTGATCCGTCATTACTGTTGAATATTATTGTGTACTGATTAATAGAATAATGTGCAATGAGATGAAGATCTCCAAATGCAATATTGCCTAACCTCATTACATATAGATACTCACCCTTATTTGTAAATGTAAGCGCGGCCGTATCTTTGTATAGTTCAGATCCATCAGATAATTTAATAGTCCAACTGCTTACTGTATACCCTTCTTTATCAGGACGATTTATCCTTATCTTATCAATTTCATATGTATATTCCGAAATGTTTTCAGGACTGTTTATTCCTCCATCTAACTCGTACGTTATTTTATATTTAGTAGGAGTCCACACGGCATATAGTGTTACTTGTCCATCTTCTTCAGATGTTAGATTTGATATAGATTCGGAGTTACTATATCTGACATCTCCATCCGCAGTAAGACTCCATCCCATAAATGAGTGGTAATCTTTTTTGAATGTGTTCTCAGACAGGCTCTCAGACATACCATATGTGAGAAGTTGATTTCCCATGTTTCCTGTTCCGCCGTTTGCATCAAAGATGACTGTATAAGTTATCGGAGTCCATTTAGCATAGAATACTTTGTCTCCAGTAGATTGAGCTGGAATTGATGTTACTGCATTTCCTGAAAGACCTGCATCAGAATACCAGCCTGCAAATGTGTAACCAGTCTTTGTTGCAGAAGTAGGTAGAGTTGTTGCACTCTCAAGTGTGTATGTTGTAGGCCATCCAGATTCTGCAGTGATTTTAGAGTCTCCATCCATATATGTTATTGCATATTTTTCCGCAGTCCATTTGGCAGTTAAACTGTGATCTCCAACTGTTTGTCCTAAAACATATTCAAATCTAGCGTTGTTTTCATACCATCCATCAAACACATAACCATTCCATTCAGGCATAGGTAATGTTATTGATTTTTCAACAGTATACTGCATATCATTTATTGATCCAGGACCTCCATTTGAATTGAAGGTTATTGTGTATTCAAGTAAAGTCCATTTTGCATACAGATCAATATTCTGTGCTGGCATTTTATCTGATGCAAAGTTCCATTTTGTATTGAAGTTTGAATCTGAATACCAGCCTTCTAAGTTATATCCTAGTTTGGAAACATTCGTTGGTTCAGTTATTAAAGTATTGAATGCAATAAGTTCTGTTGTATCATCAGTTCCATTGTTGTGATGGAATGTTACATTGTATGAGTTCACAGTCCACTTTGCATAGAGTGTGATGTCCTCAGCAGGCATTGTTGTAAAGTTGTATTCTGCAGTCAATTTTTCATCTGAGTACCAACCTGCAAATGCATGTCCTTCTTTCGTTGGAGTTGGTAAAGTTACAGATGCATTGTAATTAGCAGTTATTGGATTTACTGCAGATCCATCATTACTGTTGAATGTTATTGTATACTGATTAATCTGCCAAACAGCATAGAGTGTTACTATTGATTCATCTTCAGAAGTGAAATTGCGTACTTCCTGACCATCTGGATATTCTGCTTCTGTTGCATTTTGATTTAGAGACCATCCTAAGAACTTGTATCCTGTTTTTGTGAATGCATTGACAGTTAAGTTCTTAGTCTCATCATATGTGAAAGACTGATCATCCATACTTCCTTCTCCGCTGTTTGCGTTGAAGGAGACTGAGTATGAATTGGCGATGAAGTTAGCATAGAATACTTTGTCTCCAGTAGATTGAGCTGGAATTGATGTTACTGCATTTCCTGAAAGACCTGCATCAGAATACCAGCCTGCAAATGTGTAACCAGTCTTTGTTGCAGCTTGAAGAGTTATCTCACCAGAATCAATGTCGTAGCTTGTTGGAGTTAGATTAGCGATCTCGCTGCTTCCATCATAGTATTTGATGCTGTATGAATTTTTAGTCCATTTTGCATACAGATCAATATTCTGTGCTGGCATTTTATCTGATGCAAAGTTCCATTTTGTATTGAAGTTTGAATCTGAATACCAGCCTTCTAAGTTATATCCTAGTTTGGAAACATTCGTTGGTTCAGTTATTAAAGTATTGAATGCAATAAGTTCTGTTGTATCATCAGTTCCATTGTTGTGATGGAATGTTACATTGTATGAATTTATTGTAAAGTATCCATCAACACGGAGGTGTTCAGCAGGCATTTTCTTCGGAACTGTTCCTAGTCCGTCTTCATCTCCATTCCAGTCCCATCCTGAAAAACTGTAACCTTCTATTGTTGGATCATCTATTGGAGTTACTGTTTCTCCAAATTTGATTGACTGAGGTGTTCCATAGGGAATTTCATCCACGTAGTATGTTATCGTGAAGGTGCTTGCATCAAATGATCCAGATACGATTATATTATGATCAGGCATTGTGTCTGGTAAAGTTTGATTCCAGCCAGAGAATTCCTTTCCTTCCTGCTTATCTGGTTCATATGGTGAAATCGTAGCTCCGTATGCATATGTCTGTGTTTCAACGGTTGTCCCATCAATCACATATGTAATCGTATAGCTATTGATCTCAAAGATTGCATGGAACTCAAGATCCTTGGCTGGCATTGTTGATGGTATTTCTGCACCCCAGCCTTTGAAAATGTGACCTGTCTTTGTCGGATCTGCTGGTTTAGGTACAGAAGTTCCATAATCTACGGATTCATTGAGTATTATTTCAGAATCTACGTAGTATTTCACATTGTAGCTATTAGCAGTCCATTTGGCGTAGAGAGTTATTCCGTCAACAGGCATTGTATTTGTTTCGAAGTTCCACTCCTGCAGGAATGTTTCATTATCCTTAAACCAGCCTGCAAATGTGTGACCTATCTTTGTTGGATCTGTTGGTTTAGATATGGTTGTTGCATAATCTTTCGTTATTGAATCTACTTCTGATCCACCATTGCTGTCGAATGTTATTGTGTACTGGTTTATATCCCACTTTGCATAGAGTGTGATATTCTCAGCAGGCATCTTGTCAGATGTGTATTGTGTATTCAATGATTCATCTGAGTACCAACCTGCAAATGCATGTCCTTCTTTCGTTGGAGTTGGTAAAGTTACAGATGCGTTGTAATCATCAGTGATTGAAGCTACTGCAGATCCATCGTTGCTGTTGAATGTTATTGTGTACTGATTAATCTGCCAAACAGCATAGAGAGTTACTGTTGTTTCATTTTCAGAAGCAAGATTTCTTACTTCTTGACCATCTGTGTATTCTGCTTCTGTTGCACTTTGATTTAGAGACCATCCTAGGAACTTGTATCCTGTTTTTGTGAATGCATTGGCAGTTAATCTTTGAGCTGCATCATAAGTGAAAGTCTGACTTTCCATACTTCCTTCTCCGCTGTTTGCGTTGAAGATGACTGAGTATGAATTGGCAATCCATTTGGCATAGAGGGTTATTCCATTAACAGGCATTGTATCTGTTTCGAAGTTCCAAGCATTGGTAAGATTTTCATCTTTGAACCAGCCTGCGAATGTGTATCCTTCTCTTGTCGGATCTGCTGGTTTAGTTACTAATATATCGTAATTAGCAGTGATTGAATCTACTGCTGATCCATCATTACTGTTGAATTTTATTGTGTATTGATTAATTGTGAAGTTAGCATAGAATATTTTGTCTCCAATACTGTTCATTGGAATTGAAGATACCTTCTCTGTGAGGTTTGCGTCATTATACCATCCGTTGAATGTGTATCCTTCTTTTGACGGTGTCGGCAGATCAGTTCTCTTTGTTGTAGTGTAGGATGCTGGAGATAAATTCTCAATCTTGGTATCTCCATCCATATATGTTATTGAATACACTGATTCATTCCATGATGCATAGTACTCTTTGTTTCCTGTTGTTCCTTCGTTGATTGAGAATATTGCATCTCCAGATAAATCTGAATTTTCATGCCATCCTGCAAATTCATATCCTGATTTTGTTGCAGTCGGCAGTGCTATTGAGTCTTCAATGGTATATGATGAAGGCCCGAGGTTCAGCTGAGTTCCATCATAGTATTTTATTGTGTAAACGACAGGCACCCATTTAGCATATAGAGTTAAATCTCCAGAAGTTTCATATTGCTTAAATTCAAACCCTGTTGTGAGTTCTTTATCAATGCACCATTTTTCAAATGTGTATCCTGTTTTACTGAGTTCTTGGATATTTAATGAAGCATCGTCTGCTGTATACGTTATGCTGTCAAGATTTTCTCCATTGTTTGTTACGAATGATATTGTATACTCAACTGCTGTCCATTTAGCATAAAGTGTTATGTTTTCAGTAACCAATGTATTGAAATTATATTCGGATGTTAATGCTGCATCAGAATACCAGCCTTCAAAGATATATCCAGATCTTGTTGGATCATTTGGTTTTGTAACGGTATTGTTGTATAATATTTCCTGAGCGGCTACAGAGCTTCCTCTGTTTGTTTCAAACGAAACGGTATACTTTGAGTCTTCCCATTTAGCATAAAGTATGGTGTTTCCAGTCAGCTCCTCATAATTGTATTTTTGAGTCAAGTTGCTGTCCAAATACCAACCTTCAAAGTTAAATCCTGTTTTAACAGGCTCTGGAAGATCTTCCAGATAATCACCAAGGAAATATTTCAGAGGATTTACTTCTGAACCTCCGTTGGTTTCGAATGTTACTGTGTATTGATACTTAGTTTCGAAATGCAGATTTCTGAAAATTATTGGATCTCTATAATTATAATTAACTACATATCCATTTATTTCACTAGTATCGACTTGAATAACTGCATTGTCTGAAATGTTGACTTTAGCATTTCCAGACTCTTCGAAACTAATTATTCCTGCAAAGGAACCATTTATGTTTAGTGCGCTACCATCATGCAGTACAAGTAAAGATGAAGGTCTATCTGGATAACGAGTGCCTGATACATTTTCTTTATCTTCAAATTCATCATATAATACAAGCTTTTTACCAGAGTTTATTGTCAAAGATGCATTTTCATATAATGACAATAAACCTCCAGTCATTACTTTAAAGTTGTCATCTATTAAATAATTCCCATTGCGTAACTCGAAAGCAATGTCCCCATCAAGCGGATAAAGATAATCTTTAGTTGACAGATTTTGTTCTACAATCCATAAAGTAGAATGACTAAATGTTGCCCCACCAAAGATTTGGATTGTTGTCCGACCTAAATCGGTACTCAATGAGCCATTTGTTGTTTCTTCATTATATGTTTTAACTAAATATGCATCGTTTGATAATCTAATTAATCCATTGCTGTTATCAATTTGCGGGAAACGAGTATAGTGATATCCAGATATCATTGTTTCATACATCTTTACATTGCCGAGCAGTGATGCTCCTGAATCAATGCGTAATTTACTTTGGATGCTGTGACAATTATACTCAGTAAATGGAAATAGATCACGTTTGTGGTAGCGATCACCGTTGTAAATTTGAAGTGCCTGAGACCCTCCTCTCCAATGCTGCACAATATACATTTCTCTGACTTCTGCACCAGATTCTGCTGTTATCTGCCCGCTTCCTGTGATGTATCCACAGACTTCTAAAATTCCTTCATTTTTAACAATTATGTTTCCTTCAAGAAGTATCTGAGAGTAACCACCTGTGATGTCCATCACCCTGTAACCGCCATCGGCACGTCCAGTTACAGCATTCACCAGCAGCTGACCTTCCACGGTAAGCGTAGCATTTGATGAGATGGTTAGAGTGCGATAGAGGTAATCACATTTTTCAGTTCCTTTTGTAGTTCCATCAGGATTGTGATTATCTTCATATTCTGCAGTTAAGTCATATCCTACATCATCATCTGAACACGGCAGGACAAGAAGTATTCCTTTGGGAATAGTGATGTCTTTTTGAATTGTGTAGTCCCTCAGAAGAATCAGTCTGTCACCTTGCTGAGCTGAAGCGAGAGCGTCTTCGATTGTTCTGTAATTAGTTCCATTGATACTGATTAAGTAATCTCCATATGTGATAGTAATTGTCAAGTCATTAGCGGGCATTGTTCCAGTAACTGTTGGAATATCAGGTAAGAATGACTCGATTGAGGGCGATGCTACTGTATATGTTTCACCGTACACGACTGATTTAACATATGAATCCTGTGCTTTTGATCCATCTTCATAAACATAGTTTATTGTCAGAATGTATGAATTTGCAGTCCAATTTGCGTAGAGTGTAATATCTTCAGCAGGCATCTTGTCAGAGGTGTATTTTGCATTCAATGATTCATCTGAGTACCATCCGTCAAACATGTATCCTTCTTTCGTTGGAGTTGGTAAAGTTACAGATGCATTGTAATCATCAGTTATTGATTCTACTTCTGATCCACCATTGCTGTTGAATGTTATTGTGTACTGATTAATTGTGAACTTAGCATAGAGGTTTAAGTACCCTATGGTTGTTCCTTGAACGTAACTGAATTCATTTGTTAAAGTGCTGTCAAACCATCCGTTGAATGCGTAACCAGTCTTTATTGGATTTGATGGCATTTGGATTGAGTCTGATTCGACTGTATAAGTTGTTGAAGTGACTAATTCAGTTTCATTGTAGAAGTTTACAGTATAAGATGTAGCAGTCCAATTTGCATACAGCTCCATATGATGAGCTGGCATTTTGTCTGATGCAAAGTTCCATTTTGTATTGAAATTTGAATCTGAATACCAGCCTTCTAATTTGTATCCTAGTTTGGAAACGTTCTTTGGTTCAGTTATTGAAGTGTTAAATTTAACAGAATCTGTTGTATCATCAGTTCCATTGTTGTAGTGGAATGTTACATTGTATGAATTTGCAGTCCAATTTGCGTAGAGTGTAATGTTTTCAGCGGGCATCTTGTCAGATGTGTATTTTGTATTCAATTCTTCATCTGAGTACCAACCTGTAAATGTGTGTCCTTCTTTTGTTGGAGTTGGTAAAGTTACAGATACATTGTATTCAGCAGTTATTGGATTTACTGCAGATCCATCGTTGCTGTTGAATGTTATTGTGTATTGATTAATCTGCCAAACAGCATAGAGAGTTATTGTTGCTCCTTCTGTGGAAGTAAGATTGCTTACTGATTCGCTGTCAGCAAATATTACAGATCCCGTGGAAGTCTTAGACCATCCTGCAAATGTGTAACCTGTTCTTTCAAATGCATTTGCTGTGAGATCCTGTGCTTTATCATAAGTGAAGGTTTGATCACTCATTGATCCGCTTGTTGATCCGTTACCATCAAAGTGTACGTTGTAAGTGATAGGTTTCCAAACAGCATTCAGTGTCACATCGTTGTTTGGCATTGTGAAGGAATCACCTGGCTTGTAAGTCGTTCCATTATATTCCCAGCCGCCGAATGTGTATCCTTCTTTAGTAAGGATATATGAGCCAGGAGTAGGGTAGTCTGGACCAAAGAGAGTTACTTTAGTTCCGTTAACGTATCCTATTTTATATGGAAGATCTCCAATGCCTCCGTTTGCATTATATTCCAAGTAATAAATTTTAGTGAATTTTGAATGCAGGGTTACATCATGATCTGGCATCGTAGTGAATAAGTAAGGAGTTTTTTCATCAGATTC
>CALUEU010000002.1 GCA_944319735.1 uncultured Methanomassiliicoccus sp.
TTAAATGTATGTATTATGATCAATCATCCAGAATAATTACTAATCACAACCTATTACTAACTAGTGCGGAGGTTCCGTTAAAAACAAGCAATTTTTGTCATTTTTCTTGAGTTTTCAAGTTTCTTTTATTTTTCCCCTATTAAAACTATCGAAAAGCCAGATTTTTATATTGAGTGATTCGAAAAAAGTATTGAAATACCCTTATTAGATACGGTAATCAAGAATAAAAAATGGAGGTAAATCAAAAAATGAAAATGTCAAAGAAAAATGATTGCTTGAATGAACTTTTGAAAGAAAAAACTGCTGCAAAGAATTCTTATTTTGAGTTCATCACTGCTATACTGGCAGTAATTTTGATCTGCATACAGGATGAAATGTTTTCATTTAAACAATCATTTCAAAGGGTATACAAAAGTGGATGGATTTCAGTAAAAATGAAATCATGTACATATCAGAAGATATTGGAATATATTCAGTTTTTGCTCGATAATAGAATATCTGTGTTATCTGGTAAAGATTTAACAAGAGTGCAGGAATGCATTCAGATCAATAAATGAAACGATACTGAAACTGAATAAAATTGAAGAAAAGAAGAAAGAGATTTTACTGCACATTTGATGTTCGATAAACTAACTTTATGCCAAATAATCACTGCTTTTCATGAAGCATTGAATTTTTATTTAAATGCAGATAAATCCAAAGTTGCAATCTTTCTGTCTTCCCCGAGGAAGTTTAATTTTCTGTGCAACATCAGCGACGGAATGTTCTTCAGACCAATGGATGATTGAACAATCTGTGCACCCTGCTTTTTAGCTTCCTGGGCCAGTCTTTGCATAAGCAGGTATCCTATACCCATTCTGCGGAACTCTTCATCAACGCAGATGTTTTCAACCCACGCCACATTCTCAACACTGTCTATCCAGTGCAGCATTTGGCTGAAAATAACCCCTATGACCTGATCTTTTTCTTTAGCTACAAAACACAGACCGGTGTCTCTGTAATATCCAAAGGAATTTGGAGCTGAAGCACCGATTGTGTCTCTTGTTTCTTTAGGAATGTCATTATTCCAGTCTAACTCCAATGTCACTTCTGCATATTCGCGGATGCATGCCAATTCCAACATCCTGACAGAGACGCGGTCATCGTCGCTTAAAGGGACTATTTTCATTCACATCTCCTCTGGTGCATTCAAACCCATGAGATAAAGGGCATTTGATAGGACAACACGCGTACAGTCAACGAGGGCAAGACGTGCATCTTTGTTGTCTCCCTTCAAAACTGGAACGTATGTATAGAATAAATTGAAAGATGCTGCCAGCTCGTGTGCGTATAAGGGAATCAAATGAATCCTGGATTTTTCACCTGCTTCTTTGATCACTGAAGGAAACTTAGCAAGTGTTTTGATCAGCTTGGTCTCATAGATGTCGCTGAGCTCTGAAAAGTCTATGTCTTTGTTGAAGCTGTCAGCCTTTTTGAGAATGCTGCAGGCCCTGGCATGTGCATATTGAACAAAAGGTGCACTGTTTCCTTCAAAGTTAAGCGCATCTTCCCAGCGGAAAACCAGCGGTTTTTCAGGCTGGACACGGAGCATGTTGTATCTTACTGCACCCCGACCGATAGCCTTTGCAATTTCATTCATTTTGTCTTCGGAAAGGTCAGATCTGCGCTTTTTCACCTCATCGAAAGCTCTAGATTCTGCTTCTTCGATGAGATCGTCCAGATTAACTACCTGACCTCTGCGCGTAGACATTTTGCCTTCTGGAAGCGATACAAAAGAGTAGAAGACGCATTCAGGACTTCTTTCCACCCCTAAAAGATGAAGGGCAATTGCGAGCTGGGCCTGCCCCAGTTTTTGATCTTCTCCTAAAATGTTAACGACCCTGTCAGCTCTGGAGAATTTGTTGAGATGATATGTCACATCCCTTGTTGTGTAAAGGGTGGTGCCGTCGCCCCTGGTAAAGAAAAATCTTGTTTCTCTGCCGTGAATGCCGAATGATTCCAGTTCAAGGTAAGAAGCTCCGTTTTCCTCTTTACAGTATTCAGAAGCTTTCAGTTTGCTGACGACTTCGGCAGCAGCACCGTTTTCGATGAATGTGGATTCCCACATGAAACTGTCAAGAGACACGTTGATAAGAGCTAAACTTTCCAAAATTCCGTCTAACATCATTTTAGCTGTTTTGCGGACTTTTTCAATTGTCTCTTTGTCTCCGTCTTCGAATTTGCGGAGCATCTGTCCGATCTCTGCGGCAACCTCAGGGTTTTCTTCCATCATCTTATTGGCTTTGCGGTAATATCCAACAAGACGGTGGTCGATTTTGTCCACCACATCATCTTCAGAACTCTTGTCAAGATGTTCCAAGCCCCAGGTGAGGATAATTACCTGTTTACCGACATCGTTGACATAATATTCTGTAAGGATGTCATAGCCGCATGCCCTCAGACATCTGGCTAGCGTATCGCCGATAATCGGATTTCTTGCCCTTCCAATATGAATGGGTCCTGTCGGATTTACAGATGTGTGTTCCAGCAGGAGTTTTCCTGCCTTCTTTTCTCCTTTTCCATAGTCACTGCCGGTGGAAAAAATCTCTTGGAGTGTGGTATTTGCTAACTTTCCGGAATTTATCTGGAAATTAAGGTATCCGTTTTCCGCCCACACTTTTGAAATTAATTCGGAAGTAGAAATTTTCTCTGCGGCTTCAGAGGCAATGATCATTGGAGATTTTTTAAGTGCTTTGGCAAATGGAAAGCATGGAACTGCGAAGTCGGCTATTTCGGTGGAGGGTACTTCAACATCAAATGAGGGTTCTGAAACTCCTATTTCAGACAAAGCTTTGGATGAAAGAGTCTTCACTTCATCACGGTATATCTGCAGCGGATCCAACTTTACATTCCCCCTATGTTATAACGCAGAATGGCTGCAAGGCCTCCGAACGCTCTAAGAAGAATGTCCCCTTCCTCCGAATCAACTGTCAGAAGCTCCACTTTGGTTCCTACCTGGTCAGCGTCATCATAAAATGCATCAATGAAATCTTTTGATTCTATGATTTCAGGAGATGAGGGAGATTTGCACTGCGGACACTGTATGTGATCCTCATCAGGCACAGTTATCTCCATTTCACCGCAGTTCTGACAGTTTATTTTTACACGTTTGAGTCTTATGCCTTCAGAAATCAGCAGGGTGTCAATAGCACCTAATGCTAACGCATGGCGGACCTCGTCTTCACCATAGCAGGATAAACCGCCGTCCGGCTTTCTCAGTTCTCTGAAAAAGCGCTGCATTAATTCTTTCTCGCGATTAAGACTCAGATCTGTCAGAATGGTCTTTGCGTTTTCCACAAGTTCCTTCAGCCCGTATTCGTCAGTGTAACTTGTATCTACAGGATCGAGAACTTTCTTTCTCAGTTCATGGTTGAGATACTCTTCAGTGATGAAGAATTTTTTAGTATCTCCAGGACCGCCGATGAGGACTCCGAGCAAAGAGTCTTGATTCAGGAATGCGTCGTCTGCAATCTCTGCGACTTTCTTGAAGAATTCATGAGCTGCGATTTCAATCAAACGCTCAAAACGAAGTGCTGACTGACCTCCGCGGCCGTGTTTTGACGGTACAAAAGACTGAACATTTTTCAGCACAATGATGCTTGTTCCTTTCAAAAGACCTACTGTAGCTTCGGATCTGTCTATGACTATGAGGCCAAATGTTTCCTTATCATCAAGCATGCCCCAGAGCTTTTCTGTATAGAACTCTGAATCGCATCGGTACATAAAAGAAGTGATCGGCTCCGGGGGCTCTAACACAAACTGTACCTGTTTGGTCTGATCTCCGGCTGTCGGAGCTTCCCCGATGAAGAATATGACCCCGTTTGGCGGCGGGGTTTTGAAGTACTTTAATCTGGCCAATATGGATTCTATGGCTCCTGACACAGCTTTTTGAGTTCGCTTGCTCTTGATATTTTGAGACTGTGATAACTCTCCTCGGAGGTAGTTTGCTACATCTGATATCTGCTTGTCAGGAGGTACATAAACAGAAACGAGTTCGGTTCCGCGACCATGAATATCTCTAATCTCTTCTAACGCGCGCTTAAAATCATACCTGCGCTTTTCCATTTGTCTTTCATAATCGCCCTCGTCAGCAACCATCTGATACCACTCTTTTTTTAATGCAAGAAGTGATGCGGTATAAAACTTTGGTGATTTCATTGGATAAAGTTGTCATATCGCTAGGGGGATCCATTTTAATCCCGGGGGAAAATGATGGGAAATTCCTTTTTGACATTGCAGAGCTTCTTAAAGAAATGTCAAAATCATATCAGTTGTATGTTGTCTGCGGCGGAGGAAAGGTTGCAAGGTACTACATCAACACAGCTAGGGATATGGGCGCAACAGAGTATGATCTAGATACATTGGGAATAATGACTACAAGAGTTAATGCTAAAATGTTGCAGCTGGCATTGAAAGATGTATCAAACAATGAAATTCCTGAAACGGTTGAAGAAGCTTCAAGATTGGGAGTTGAAGGAAAAATCGTGATCATGGGCGGTACAGTACCAGGTCACACAACAGATGGAGTCAGTGCGTCTCTGGCAGAAGCTGTAGGGGCGGCAAGAGTTGTAAACGCCACGTCTGTAGATGGTGTGTATACTGCAGACCCTAAGAAAGATCCTCAGGCAAAGAAAATATCAAAAATGAGCTTTTCAGAACTGAATGAGATGTTAAAGGAAGGCCATGATGCCGGTAAATCCGGGGTCTTTGACACCATGGGTGCAGAGATCGTCATGCGCAACCGCTTACCTCTTATGATTGTATCTGGAAGAGATCTTGAAGAAATGAGAAAGGCCATTTGCGGAAGTTCTGATATTAAAGGAACTATCATCTCTGATTAATCAATCAGCTCAAGTGATGATGAATCGAGGAGTGTGGCTCCGACATCATCTATCACTTTCCTTACAACATCTGCCTGCTCTTTTTTCATTGATTTTCTGTGTACAAAAACAAGATCTGTGTTGCTGTTTTCCATAGCCTTGATTACCATCGATGAAAGTTTTTCCGCATCGTTGAAGTCAATAGCATAATTAGGAATCATGTGGCCGAAATCAAGCTTTTTAGAAATGGCAGTTTCTGTGAATCTGGGAGCATAATGTCCCCCGCCGATTCCTACGGCGATGGGATACGATTTATTCTCAGAAGCTGAGAATAACGCCGAAGCCATTGCCTTTGAGGCATCTGCATTTGTCCATTCTGCTTCAGTACTTCCTATCTCCATGAATAGAGTCGGAGTTTCAAGCAGAGGGCCGTGATGGGTAACTTCAAAGACGACATCATAGTCAGGAAGACACTCAGCAGATTTTTTTATGGAGCGCAGAAGAGCACTCATGAGATGAGGAGATGCTGGAGTCAGTTCATTGTCTTTCCCGCCTAAATTAGCTTCAGCCCAATTGCCGATTGGGTGCACTGTAAGGGCTTTCTTCTCTGATGCGGATTTATGCTTAGATAAGAATATTATATTATCCGGGATGATTCCTAACTCTTTAACAATCTCTTTGTCAAGGTCGTTGTAATAGACATGGTGCTCTTGAATCGTTATCAAAAGCAGATTATCTTTCAAGAATGCAGGACTGCCATGGAAATCTGCGTAATCCATCCAGACATCGGATAGAATTGCATTTTTGAGATTCATACTTGCAGAATCTGGAGTGCTGCAGACCAATACATTCATGCCATGGAGATTTACAAGATAGTATTTTTTATAATCGGCGTTAACGAACCGTTTTTTAATGAAGACTGCAATCAGGAAGCGGAGATACAGTTGTCGAGTAGTCTAACGGTTGCAGATAGAATAGTGATTCATCTATCCAATTACACAAAATACCTTGAATCATACGATGTTCCGATAGACATAAGTCAAGATGGTATAGCTGCAGGTCTAAGGATTTCCAGAGCTCATGCCACGATTGAACTAAAGAAACTAAAAGAAAATGGATATGTGACGGAAAAGCAGTCACATATCAAGAAAGGGAAGACTCGGAGGAAAGTGTATTTTCTTTCACCCAAAGGTGAAGAGCGGGTTGCTGAGATACTCAAATATGTAGAAGAAAACGATATTGATCTCAGCAGATATCAGGATATCAGGAAATGTAAAGGACCAGATTTATGGAACAGCCTGGATGAGAAATTCAAACCGATTATCGCCATGGCTTCAGTATTCAGAAAACCATTCAGCAGAGATGTTCTTCCAGATATCAGTGTATCTCTTCTGCCTGTTGATGAAAAAGGAATGGTTGACCTGCCGCAGGAGATCAAGGAGTATGTGCTCTCTGTAACAGACTCAAACAGAATTGAAGACTATCACAATTTTGCTGCAGACTACTGGCTGCACTGCGATGAGATTAAAGAAGTTCTATATCATCTTGTTATGGCCAAGCGATATAATGATGCTGAGATTCTGCTGTACAACCATGCTGCAGAATTGATGCTCTCTCCTGATGATGAACTGTTTGAGACTGTTTCTAACATCAGAGATATGACGCCGGGATACAGTGACGTTGTCCACTATGTGCAAGCAGAAATGGCAAGAAGGATCGGCCGTGCTGAGTACTGCCTAATTCTGACTAAAATGATGGAGGCCTCGAGCATACCTTCTGAAAGGTTCAAAGGTTATTTGATTGAGGGAAAACTCCACATGGATCATGAGGAGTATCATTTAGCATACAGATCATTCATCAGAGCACGTGGGGTGTTTGATGATCATGTTGATACAAACATTGAATGCTGCATTGCAGAGTCCCTTCTGAAAAATGAAGATATCCATGAAGCCCAGGAAATTCTAATGAGGCTCGTATCACAAGGATTCAAAGACTATGATGATGAAGCCAGAGCGTACTATTTGCTGGGAACGATAGCTATCAAAACAGGAGATGACGACGAAGCCCTGAGAATGTTTACAATTTCAAGAAGGGCGATGATAAAACGTCAGTCTGAGATTTTAACTACACTGTCAAACGAGAATTTCTCCGTCGGCATGAGAAGTAAAGCAATAGAGTATGCATTAATGGCAGACGAATGTATGTTAAACCTGCCGGCGGTAGAGCCTTCAAAGGCTAGGAAATAATTTGCAGTGATAAATTGAGATTTTTCCAAAATAGATGAAAAAGAATATCCTCAAGACTAGCTGACGAGCATAAAGAAAACATAGAGATTAAGATTTTATCAAAAGAAAAATATTAGATGAGAGGATTTTCCCTCAGCATCTCGATGTCGCTGATGTAAAGATCTCTCAGATCTTTTAGATTCCATCTCAACATAGCTAACCTTTCAAATCCCATACCCCATGCCAAAACAGGGTGTTTTATTCCAAAAGGCTCGGTAACTTCTGGACGGAATACACCGGCTCCGCCGAGTTCCATCCATTTTCCCCTGAATTTGACCTCTACTTCTAATGAAGGTTCTACGTAAGGGAAATATCCCGGACGGAATCTTACGTCTTTGAAACCCATGCGGCGGTAGAATTCTTTGATAATCCCGCACAGCATGTCGAAGTTTGCATCTTTATCCATTATAATTCCTTCGATCTGCGTGAATTCCGGAAGGTGCGTGGCATCGATGGCTTCTTTTCTGAAAACTTTACTGAGTGAGAAAACTTTTACCGGAGGTTCTGTGTGTTTACTGAGATACTTAATACTGTTTGGAGTAGTATGAGTTCTCAAAAGCAGCTTTTCTGCTTCCTCCTTTGACCACTTTGTACCCCATCCAGTAGAGCCGGTATTGCCACCGTTCTCATGGATTGCTGCTACTTTTTCAACTACTGGGTCATCTAAATCAACACGCTGTGGATGTGCCAGATAGAAGGTATCCTGCAGCTCTCTGGCCGGATGGTCCTGCGGTGTGAAAAGAGCGTCCATGTTCCAGAAGGCAGGCTGCACATACTGTTCATCGATTTCTTTGAATCCCATGCTGGTAAAGATGGTTCTAATCTCATCGGCTATGATGCTTAGAGGATGTTTTTTACCGGGATAGATTGCAGGTGCAAATGTCCTGACATCATATTTTCTGATGGCAACATCTTTCCATTTTCCACTCTGGATCAATTCTGGAGTCAGTTGTGCTACTTCTTCCTTAACTTCTAATCCGCTGTTCACAACTTCTTTTCCCAGATCAGTCAATGTAAGTATTCTGTCTGTGACTATATGTTCAGATATGAGGTCCTGCCTGGATTTTAATTGAGCTACAGCTTTTGGATCCAGATCAGACTCGTGTGCCTCGCCGTTTGATAAGATTTTCAAAACCTTTTCATCATCTGTCTCAGTTTTGGATTTTCCCTCTTCTGTAACAATGATCATTGTTTTGCCAGATGATTTGTCAATGGATGCAAGATTCTTTTTTCTTAACCAGCCGAGAGCGATAGAAACTTCAGAGCTGTCAACAGCTTTTGACAGCTCTGCCATCTCTATTTCACCGCCGTGGTTCAAGATATAATCTAGTGCCCTCCTTTCAGGAAGAGGCGTATCTAACGGCTTTTTGAGAGAATAACATTTATAAGAGGTCTCAGAAAGAGTGATTAGTCCTTTAGCATTGAGCCAGGAAGCAGCATTCATGACTTCGACCAGCTGATCAAAAGCACCGGCAGAGAATATTTCTTCAGGAGAAGTCGGTTTATCTTTCGATGCTAGCGCTAGAAGTAGCCTTGATTCATTAGCATTTAGGCCTTCTAGAATTTCTGAGACATTCATGAAGAGAGGAAAAACGCATTAGTAATTAAGACTAGTCCTCGCAGAAAAGATAATCCTGCACTTTGTCTCTCGCTTTTTCCCTTTTTTCCTGATGAACCTCAATGAACTTTACCATAGAGTCTGCCAATGCTTTTTTACATTCTCCGCAGAGGATCTCTCCGTTGCGGCATTTTACCATCAGCTCATCTAACTTTTTGTCATCTTCCTCAAAAAGGAAATGCAGATATTTGAACACAGAACAGATTTCGGGTTTACCGCCGTTCTTCCTTTGTTCATCAACAGTTACTGCACCGCCTGTAAATGCAGACATCACTTTTTTACGGACCTGCTTGGGAGTGTCTGTTGTATATATCGTGCTGTTGGGCTGCGACGAAGACATTTTGTCAGATCCCTGAAGTCCGGGAAACATTTTATTGTGCAGCAGTGCCGGTTTATAGTATCCTAACAGCGGAGCTATGTCTCTGGCAACCCTGAAGTGAGGATCTTGATCGATTCCGCAGGGAATTAAACAAGGAACATTCTTTCCTTCAATTTCAGAGACCATGAAGGCCGGAGCTGCCTGGATACTCGTGTAAAATATACTTCCTATATTAGTGGAATTTTCAAACCCAAACACTGCACGGGCAGTAGAAAAAGTAATTTTCTTTGCAGTTTTCAAAGCAATCGGATAAAGTGTTTTGATACAGTTTGTATCAATTATGATCTTAGTCAGCGTTGGATCAAATCCTAATGCAATCACATCTAGCATGTTTTCATATGCCATATTTTTTGTATCATCCAACGTTAATTTTTCATTAAAAAGAAATTTTTCATCGTCTGTCAGCTGAAAATAAAGCGGCACCTTGAATGTGTCTTGGAGATATTTTGTAAATATCCAAGGCATTAGATGTCCCATATGGGTGTGTCCTGAAGGCCCCCTTCCCGTATATAGATAAAACTTTTCACCAGCCTCATAGCGATCGAGAATCCAATTCATATCTCTATGAGAGTAAACTATTCCACGCCTCAGCAGTGGATGAAGTTCTCCATATTTGGACATACGATCTAGAAGTGCATTGTCAACATGTTTTGTTCCAAATCTTTCGATAAGCATGTCGTAGTCTACTTCACCGCTGACTTCCCAAGGGGTGACTTTAAAATCCTCAGCCATCTTACCAAAGCGAAGAGAGCGCTGGTAGTGTTTAAATTTTACCTTGGATAGTTCTTTGATTTAGAATACAGAACTTGACTCATACCCAGATGGCATGGCGCCTCTCCAGAGATAGTTCGTTTTGACCTGTTTTGTCCATTATTCTGGGAATCAGCAGATCAAAGAACAGCAGAGAAGCATCTTCAAAAATTGTTCCAAGGGGGGCATTGCGTTTTTTCTCTTTGTCGTCTGGTGAGGATATTTGAATAATAAGATTGGAAGCGTGTCCGAGTTTTGAGTTGGGATGAGAGGTTATGGAAATCACTTCTGCTCCTACCCTTCTTACAATGTTGGCTGTCTGTACGGCAGACATTGTTTCTCCGGTGTTTGAAACGATTATTACAAGATCGCCGGAGTCAACAATGGGCGTTGTCATCTCTCCAACAAAGTGAACGTCAAAGCCCAATTGTACTAAACGGACCGCAAATGCCTGAGCAATGAGTCCAGATCTTCCTACACCATAAATAAAAATCTTTCTGGGCGCAATCAAAGACTCAATCATTAAGTCCACAGATGCTTGATTCACGGTGGAGAGTGCTTTGTCGATTGCGCCAAGAAGGTAATTCAGCGTCTCTTTCATGAGCTCACTTATTTTTTCTTTTTAGATGCAGGCTTTTTTAATTCTATGTCATCAAGAGTGTTGGTTTCATCGTCCAGATTCTCAATCAAATCATCAGGAAGTGGTGCTGATTCGGTGAAAGAAGAGGTTCCGTTTATTGAAATATCATATCCTTCATCATCGTAGGACTGCTCTTTTCCACCTTTCTTAACTCTTGATTCTTTAGACACTTTCCTTGTGAGCATACGTTCGTAGATCAGTTTCATGTACATCGCATCATGCTCCAGCAGGGGCGATGAAGAAATGATTGTCACGTTGGCAGACTCATCGGCTAAATACTCAGCCAGCGGTTCAAATTTAAGGTCTCCTCGTTTGATTGGAGTTATCCTTTTCTCATTTCCGCCCTCATGCTCTACACCTGCAAAATGAGCGTAAATATCATTGCCTGTGTATTGTCTGACTTCATCGATAAGAGCGCCAAAGTCTTCAGGTTCATGCAATATGGGGTTGCGGGCATGCACATGGGCAAAATTAATCACAGGTATCGTTCCAGGAACGTTGTCACAGACTTCAAATATCTCAGATGTAGAACCAAAGACTTCCTGTCGGCCACTCATCTCTAGGCCGAGTTTTGGCCGAATACCATTGTCTTCCCACCAGGCCATGATTTCAGTCAGGTTATCAATGATATTTTTCTTGGTTTGCTTTTTAGGATTGTCGTTGTATAACCCCATGTGAGTTACAACAATTTTACCGTTCATCTGATCAGTCATCATACCTGCCCATCTTAATGCGTTAAGGCATTTAGCAGTCAGTTCGTCATTAGTTCCCAGATCCATGTAGTATGGAGTATGCATTGAGAGTTGAACGTCCATTTCTTTACCCATCTCTCCAATTTCGTTAAATTCAGAGTAGGTTTGAGCAAGACCTGAAGCAAGGGAGATGAGAATATCTGATTCCTTTATCGGTTCTGAAGGGTCTGTTATGCTTATCTCCTTCTTTCCCTTTGTTCTAATTATTTCAACAATTAAATCTGTCTCTATTTCTAAAGGAGAAAGACCGATCTCATCATCATCTGGAAATCTATCCATTGCGTTAATTCGCAACATTTGAACTTCCATGGCTGTTAAGCCCAGGCTGTGGACATCTTCAATTCCATCCCTGAGTGTTCTTCCTTTACACGAGAGCGGGATGCCTGCGGGACCAAATCGTATCATGGACAAATCACCATCACAATAACTCCAACACTTCCAGAGTGGAGGTTATATCTGATTATATTTATAACTAATGAAGAAGATGGATGATTTATAAATCTTCTTCTATCGATGCCTCATATTGAGATATCAAAGTCCATTGATCTGATATAAATACGAATATCAGAAAAAGATCATTGGAAAGCTTTATCTATTGCATCCTGTTTAGAGCTCCCACTCAATGTCGAGGGAGTCAGAATGAAAAAGACACAGAAGACAGATCCCAATTTAGTAACCCTCATCGCAGAATTAAAGAGGGAGACACGTGAAGGGGATGCGGCCATCTGGCGAGACATTGCTCAAAGACTAGAGAAACCCAGTCGCAACTGGGCTGAAGTTAACTTGAGCAAGCTGGAAAGGAACGCAAACGATGGAGATATTATCTTAGTACCTGGAAAGGTGCTAGGTGCTGGAAAAATTAGTAAAAATGTTACTATTGCAGCCTATCGTTTCTCTGCCGCAGCCGCAAAAGCCATAGAAGACGCTGGTGGAAAAAAGCTTACAATAGCTGAGCTGATGAAAGAGAACCCCAGTGGAAAAGGCGTAAGGATTATGGGGTGATCATATGGCAATTGTAATTGATGCAGACAAACACATCTTAGGACGTTTAAGCACAAATATCGCAAAGCGTATCCTTAACGGTGAAGAGGTAATTGTAGTAAATGCCGAGAAAGCAATCATTACAGGCGACAGGCAGGTAATATTCAACAAATACCTTGATAAATATCACCGTGGAAAACAGACAAGTGGTCCGTTCTTCCCAAAGAGAGCTGATCTTATCCTCAAGAAGACAGTTAGGGGAATGATCCCTTTCATGCACCCAAGAGGAAGAGAAGCATACCGCAGAGTAAGGGTATATGTTGGAATTCCTAAAGAGCTGGAGTCCGCTAAACTTGAAAAGATTGAAAGCGCGATGACACTTTGGACTGACAAATATGTAACCCTTGGTGAAGTTGCAGAACGTCTCGGATCTAGAGTGAGGTGATTGTATGGCAGACGTAGTAAATACCAGCGGTAAGAGAAAAGAAGCTGTCGCCCGTGCTTCCGTAAAAAGTGGAAGCGGAAAAGTCAGGATTAACAATGTACCAATTGAGATTTATACACCTGAACTTGCCCGTTTCAAAATGATGGAACCCCTCCTTCTTGCAGGGGACAAAGTTTCAGCTGTAGACATCAACGTAAATGTTCAGGGTGGAGGATTTATGGGACAGGCAGAAGCAGTCCGTACATCCATCGCAAAAGGACTTGTTGAATTCCTGCAGGACTCGGAACTAGAGGCAAGTTTCAAACAATATGACCGCTCTTTGCTTATCAGCGACCCGCGTAGAAAACTTCCAAAGAAACCACAGGGACGCGGTGCTAGAAAGAAGAGACAGAAGTCATACAGGTGATGCAACATGATGATCCCAGTAAGGTGCTTTACATGCGGCAAGGTCGTCGGTGGCCTATACGAAACATATGTCAAAAGAGTACAGATGGGCGAAAACCCCAAAGATGTCTTAGACGATTTGGGTCTAACCCGCTACTGTTGCCGCAGGATGATCGTCGCTCACGCAGATTTAGTCGACGAAGTTATACCTCTGGGCTAAGCTTATAAACCTCTTTCCCTTTCCCCTTTTATATATTACGGGTCCGTGGGGTAGCTTGGTATCCTTCCAGCTTGGGGTGCTGGTGACTCCGATTCAAATTCGGACGGACCCACCATTATTCTATAAAATACATTTTAATTGATGATTGCTTACAATCATAAAATATATAAAAAATTGATCTGGATTAACTCCAGACCAATAAAAATAAATTTTTATGCTTCTGTTTTTTCTTTATCAGGCAATGGAATTTCAAATATGTCTGTAATTTTTTCCACACTCGGGGGAGTGTATGACGGTGCCATTGCCAGACATTTTTTAGGACAGGCTTCGACACATGATTCGCATTGAATGCATGACATCCTGTTAATGGTCCATGTTTTGCCTTTGCGGTCTACAACGATTGCATTGGTTGGGCATTTGCGGGCACAGATACCGCACAAGATGCAGTTCTCTTCGATGATGCCTACATGTCCTCTTGTACGCTCAGTCCACTCACGCGGTACTGCCGGATACATTGCTGTTGCGGGTTTTTTGAAAAGGCTCTTAAGCACAGTTTTAGCCATTTTAAAAGATGCCAATCAAATCACCTCTCCGTACAGCTTATGCAGGGATCAATCGTCAGAATCAGCATGGAAACGTCTGTGAGATCGCATCCCTGAAGAGTCTTTACCATTGCAGGAATATTTGCATTGGTCGGGGTTCTTACACGCATTCTCTGAAGATATTTTGTTCCGTTTCCCTGCACATAGTAAAAGGCTTCTCCCCTGGGCTGTTCCATTCTAGCGATGAAATCATTCGAAGGGGGCATTCCTTTAACAGGCACGTCAACAGGACCCTGCGGAAGTTCAAGCATTATTTGTTCAATGAGATCAAAAGACTGATACAGTTCAAGGATTCTCACTTTGCATCTAGCATAGCAGTCTCCATCTTCCTCAAGAATGGGCTTGAATCCAAGATCTAAGTATTTTCCGATGCCGGTCAGCCTGATATCATTATTCACTCCTGAACCGCGTGCTACAGGACCTACAGCACATAAGTCGACAGCTTCAGTTTTTGAAAGTTTTCCTACACCACACAGTCTGTTCTTTACTGAAGCATCATCCAAGAAAACTTTGGTTAGTGAGTTTACTTCGTTTCTTAGAGACTTTATGGTTTTCAGCACATCGTTTTGCATCTCAGGAGTAATGTCTTTTCTTAATCCACCGACTTTGCATATTGAAAAGATCACTCTGCCTCCAGTCATCTTCTCGAACAGATCTAGAACTTTTTCACGGAGTCTCCAGCAGTGCATAAACAAACTTTCAAATCCAAGTCCGTCCGCAAGCAGACCTAACCACAGAAGGTGGCTGTGAATCCTGGAAAGTTCATGAAGTGCAGTTCTCAGATAGTCTGCACGATCTGGTACATCAACATTCATCAGCCCTTCAACAGCTAATGTATATCCCCAGCCGTGGCCGAAGCTACATATTCCACAGATTCTCTCAATTACGTAGAACATTTCATTGTAGTCTTTTGTTTCTGTCAGCTTCTCTAAGCCTCTGTGGACATAACCTATTGAAGGAATTGCTCTGACAACCTTTTCATCCATTATTTCAAGATCAAGATGCACCGGTTCAGGAAGAACTGGATGCTGTGGTCCAAAGGGAATAATTGTGCTCTTTCCCATCTCACGCACCTTCCTTTTCTGATTCTGCCTGCTGTTTCCACGGCGTCGGTTTGGACAGCTTGAAAAAGTTACCTTGATAGTCCAATTTGCTGTCGGTGAAGTTTATTCCGAATAAATCATGAATTTCGTTTTCATAGATGAAGGCAGGCCAGTAGATCCCAGTTATGCTTGGTATGCTGGCATCGTATGAGACTGTTAATCTCAGATTCAGAAGAGATAAGTCTTTGTCCAGTGAATACAGCAGCTCCATTTCACTTCCTTTAGGAGTTCCGCAGATCTGACCTAGCCTGTATCCTTCAGATTTGAGATTCTGGACTTTTTCAAGCAGGCCTGAAACATCAATCTGAGTGAAATTTTGAATTGTATACATAGCATCTTTCATGCTGAGGCCTCCTTTGCAACTTCTGACGCTTTCCTCTTTTCTTCCAAGATGCTCAATCCCTTTACCACACCGTCGATGATGGCTTCTGGTCTTGCTGCACATCCAGGTACGTAAACATCCACAGGTATCACAGTGTCTACTCCTCCCATAACATTGTAGCAGTCTCTGAAGATCCCACCCGAGTTTGCACATATGCCTATGGCAATTACGACTTTTGGATCTGGCATCTGTTCATATATTTGTTTTATGACGGCTTTATTCTGCTCATTTACAGATCCAGTTATGAGAAATACATCTGCTTGCTTGGGATCGCCGGTATTGATTATTCCAAATCTTTCTACATCATATACCGGAGTTAAACAGGCTAATACCTCTATATCGCATCCGTTACAGCTAGACCCATCATAGTGTATTACCCATGGTGATTTTGATAGATATGTCATTTAACTCCCTCACAGCAGTATCATTAGTGCACCGACATTGATTACACCTAACATAACAGCCACTACCCACGAGCTTTTCAGTGCAACCTGCCATTTCATTCTTGCAAAGCAATTGTCTATAACGATCTCTAAGAAGTAAGCTAAGATACATACGATTATTCCAGCGATGTAACCTGCGATTGTTCCATTGCAGAAGAATAAGAATACGAATCCTAACAGCATGATGTTTTCATACCAATGGGATACTTCTACAGCGGCTAAAGACCGTCCTGAGAATTCTGTTGTTAATCCTCTTACTAAATCCTGATGAGCATGATGAGACATGCTGAGATCAAACGGAGATTTCCTGAACTTGATAGTCAGTATGAACAGGAATCCGATGAATATACCGATCAGGTAAATGAACGGCATCTCACTACTGGTCAGTATTGTATCAACCTGGAAGCTGCCTGATACCAGATAAAATCCTATTGCAGTCAATAGGATCATTGGTTCATATGCCATCATCTGATACAGTTCTCTTTCTGCACCGATCTGAGAATATGGTGAGTTTGAAGAGAACGCTGCAATGACTAAGAACACGTTCGCTAGAGTTAGTGCAAAGATTACCAATAGCAAATCTCCTCCAGAGAAGAAGATACATCCAGTTATGATTACGAACAGCAAAAAGCACATTACGTAGAAGTCCTGGACTTTGTTTGGGGTAATCTGATCTTTTTCTATGAATTTGCGTACATCATAATATGGCTGTAAGATAGGAGGACCGATCCTGCCCTGCATTCTTGCACTTATCTTCCTGTCAATACCAGCTAGCAGACAACCTAATATCGGAGCCAGAATAAGATATCCGACTACTAGTATAATCATAGAAATGGTGTTCATGCTACACCCCCTATAATCAAAATGATTGCAGCAAGAATCGTTACGATGGTGATTACCAGACCGAATTTGTTCATCTTCTCTTCACCAAACCAGTTTTCCATGTACCAGTTTCTGAGAGAAATCTGTGTCTCGCAATTCATCGCACCAGTGAAGGAAATATTGTCTCCAGTGTTTACACCACACATGTAATTGGGCACAATCTTCTTCTTTGTCTTTCCCAGGAATGGAATGGGAAGTAAAAGGATTAATGCCAGCATAGCTAACAGGATGTACATGTTTCCAGAGCCCAGAGCTGCAATGGCTGATCCGCCTGTAGCAAATGCAGTTCCAAGATATGGGGCCACCATATACTCAGATATCAGCGGGAATGTGAGACATGTCACAATCACTAAGGCTGTAAGTGTCCCTAAAACAAACCACTCTTCTCTATGGACTGTTTTTTCAACATTTTCTTTACCAGCTACTATGGCAACCAGCTTTCCTAACCACTTAGTCCAATAGAATGCAGTGACTGCACTTCCAAAGCAGACACAAATTATCAGAATGATGCTTTGAGAGTCGACAAATGCAGTCAGAGCCTGCCATTTTGACACCAGCATACCAAACGGCGCCAGGAACATTCCGGCAATGCCGATAATCATGAACATTGCCAGTTTTGGCATTTCGCAGAAAAGGCCGTCCATGTCTTCGATATTCCTGCTTCCTATGTGATGCTCGGCTGTTCCTACACAGAGGAACAGGAGTGATTTTGTAATTGCGTGGAATATCATTAACATTATTCCAGCCCAGACTGCAGCTTCTACACCAACGCCACCACATGCTACGATTAATCCTAAGTTAGCAATGGTCGAATATGCAAGCACCCTCTTTGCATTGCTCTGTGAAATAGCTGCCATCGAAGCTAAGAGGAATGTCACACCACCGACTATAATCACCATTTCTCCGGCAATGTTATCATGCAGAGACGGTGACAGTTTGAGTATCAGGAACACACCGGCTTTTACCATTGTCGACGAGTGCAGCAATGCAGAAGTCGGTGTAGGCGCCACCATTGCTCCCAATAACCAGCTGTGGAATGGCATCTGCGCTGCTTTTACAATACCAGCTAACGAAAGTAAAGCAATCGGCAGAAGCACAGTCATGCTTCCTGTTCCAAGTTCTAAAAGTTTATTGAATTCTAAAATATTATGTTCGGATCCAATAATCACTATTGCAAATACAAATGCCAGCCCGCCGATTAAATTGAGAACTAACTGCAGAAATGAATTTCTTACCGCTTCATCAGTCCTTGTATATCCAATAAGGAAGAAGGAACACAGCGTAGTTATTTCCCAGAAGAAGAACATCCAGACAAGGCTGTTTGATGTTACTATTCCAAACATTGCAGAGAGGAACACGAACATCAGGAAGAAGAACCAATATCTCCTATCTGGCTCACCTTCATGATGCTTTTGAAAATCTTTCATATATCCAACTGCATAAACGGTAATCAGGCTTCCAATTACACCGATGATCAGAACCATTATGCAAGACAGCGCATCAATGTAAAGGTAGTTTGATATTGAAATATCATGACCTTTCGTGAGTTCAAACCACACCATCAATGGTGTCTGGATAAGCGCTAAAATTGAAACGAGATATTTTTTATATTTAATACCTAAATAGAAGATAACAATTCCAAGGCCAATTTCAGTTATCAGCATTAGATAATCAACAATTACATTTTCAAAATCAAAGAGTACCGTTCCGCCGTCAATATATTCAATTGCAACATATATTGATGCTATCGCGATGATAGCGGCAGAGACCTTTACAATGATGCTTCTGATCTTTTCATTTCTAAAAACTAGCAATATTGCCGCTACTATGAGCGGAAACAGTAATAGGAATAATATATCATACATCATCTCAGATCCAATTTGGTCGCTTACAAAGCTTTTTGTGAGTACATAAAACTATCCCAAGTGCCAGGTCAACTAGTGTCATGGCTCAAAAGGCATCCAGATAAAACAAAATATGTAATATATTTCTGTATAGATTTTATATTTGTATCATATTTAGATAATTTCATTCTAATCAAGTATAATTGACCATAATTAGATTTTAGATAAAGAATATAAGTATTAACGATGTTCAGTTAGATGTATTAAACAATGGGCGGCTGTGGGACCCATGGGTGGCCAAACGAAGTTACTAACGCCTTGGGAAATCTTTTGAAACAAGCAAAGAATAGTTTTGTCCAATCACATTTTCCAAGAACATATTCTATACAGGTTTTTTGTATGAGGTGATCAGAGCTGAATTGTCTAACGAGTGATGGCACATTGCAGAAGCTAGCGGACAACGCTACCAGTCTGGCTGCAAGATTTGAGGATCTTAAATACGGAAGAACGTCTTTTCCTAGTCTGGATCTATATGCATGAGGGATGGAAGAACCATGATTGATGAAGTCTACAGCGGCCATACCCGCATCCAAACCTGAGAAGATTGCATAAGTAAATCCCTCTCCCGAAAGAGAGCTTGCGAATCCTGCAGCGTCACCAACTGCCATGCATCTTTTTGTACAGAAATTATCACGTACGGCATAGGGAATTGAATGTGCAGCGGCTTCTTCATCAGAAATCACATGAAACTGTGAATCGACGTGTTTGTATATTCTGTCCATTGATTGTTTTAGATATTCTGTAGGGTAACCGACTCCTCCAACTCCGATGTTTACCTGATTATTTTTGGGAAATGCCCAGGCATAAGATGGAAACCGATTTTTTAGTTTTGGTTTTAGTGGGGAACGGCCGATCGTGTATATCACAAAGCTATTTCCAGAGTCTTTTTCAACATTCAAGTTTTGAGCTATGGCAACAGCTCTGGACTTAGATGAAGGCGCACCAAAAATAGAATTTGCTACCCTGCTTGACGCCCCGTCAGCAACAATAAACAATTTGGATGATATTGTTTCGTTTCCATATGTTACGTCTACGCAGTCATCTCTTTCTATTGCCTTTATAACACGGTGGCCTGTAATTGATTCAACACCTGCATTTATGGCACTGTTGAAGAGAAATGTATCAAAAGATTCCCTTTTAACTGTGACTGCAACACGTTTATCTGATTTTATTTCAATGGATTCATCACCCATCACAAATTTAGCACCATAGATCTCCTTTTCAATTAAATCTGTAGAAAAATTAGGTAGTGCAGAATACGCACGCTCTAATAAACCGCCAGCGCAGCATTTTTTCCTGGGAAACTCATCCTTGTCAATCATTAGGACGTTTAATCCAGCAGTTGCACATTTATAGGCAGCATTAGAGCCTGCGGGCCCACAACCAGATATGATTACATCATACATGTCAATGTGCTTTCCTGAAGCATTTAAAGTTATTAACTTTATTTTATATGCCGCAGGATGATTTATTGATGAGATTTGTTTCTGATAAAATTTCCATGGTATGAGATGATTGAAACTTTGGATTCCTCTTGTCCCTTATAAGGGATCTTAAATTTGCGATGGTGTCGATATCTGGCCATGGTGACAATAGATAGATTTTCATTCCTCCAAGCTTCTCTGCTGTGTCTGCAAAAGCCATGTCTGTTCCCCATGAGATATTGTCAAATGCAGACTCCCTAAAAGACTCCTCAGAAAAACCGATTATATTGTATCCACCATCTACCGAAGGTCCTATAACAACTTCACTGTCTTTTAAAGAATATATGGCTTCCATAATCTCCTCTGCAGGAATGTCTGGAATGTCACTGACTAATACCATGACTTTCTTTTCACCCCTTGAAAAAGCATCTATGAATGTATTTTTAAATCGTTCAATGGGTGTATCTCCTCTCTGAGTATACACACTGACATCTCTGTTTAACCATTCGTAAATGTCTGAGTTTTCAGGATATACGGAAATTGCATAGCGCAGGTCTGATGAGTCTAACGTGTCTAAGATATCCTGTACAAACGCTCTGTATAGCTTAATTGTAAAGTCTCTGCCCAATTCTTCAGCAATCCTGTGCTTAGTATCATCTGAGTTGTTCACTAGCAGTATTACCTGTACGCTTCTGTAGTCTGTGGTGCCAATTTCAGTCATAGATAAGGTATACATTGTGGATACTGGCTCTTGATATAACTTTCCAATGATGCATGATATCAATTTTGATTTTAAGAACAGAATACACTTCAAGGGGTTCGTATCCTTGAACGAAAGACTCTGTCTGAGATAATTCAGACCGAAAGAGGGAATATCATGAAAAGTGCAACCGTACTAGCGGTAGCTCTATCTGCAGCTTTGTTGCTTTCAGGTGGAGCACTGGCGACAAATGCGTCGGCTGCTGATCACTCTCCCAATGCTGATCATCATTACAGCATGCCGAGAGTTGACGTTTCGGGTCATGAAATCGTCTTCAACGATTCAACCAAAGACGACCCCCTGTTCGGCGTTGTAGACCCCACAGTGTTGGCAATGGCGACAGAGAATTACATAAATGGGAATGATAGCTTTGCAGGTCGCAGCTCTGTGTTTAATTCACCAGACACCGCTCATTCCGTGCCGATAATGCAAAATGAGACTCCAGAAATCTTTTGGAATCAATATTTTGCCCAAATGGCATATTATGACGTCAATTTAGTGAGAATAGGAGCTGCTGACATCTGGGGAACAGAAATCCAGCATAAAGCATGGCAGGATCACAATGGTGAATTCGTATCATTATTGAAAGACATGTGTAAAGCAGCAGAAAACAATGGCGTATACATCTGCCTTGTTCTTGCGGGATCTCAAGAGTATCCGACTTACCAGTTCGGAGGAGAAGGCTCAGTGTTTGACACCTCGTCTTCTGCATATTCGAATTACATTCAGTACTGTAACAGTATGATGTCGATACTGGAAAATGAGAATGCTATTGCAATGTATGACATGTTCAATGAACCAGACCACAATAACTGTAATACAAATTACTGGAATGGAAACAAGCAGGCTTTCTCTGACTGGGCATCTGCAGTTGCTGCAGACACTAAAGATTCATCGACTCATCCTAGAACACTTGGTGTTGCCGGATATGGGAATCTGTTTAACTCCTGGTCTCAAGAAGACTTTGATCTTTCCACAGGGGACGTGGGATTTGAGATAGCTCACAGACATTACTATGCATCTGCAGAGGATTCTTCCCTGTTTGAAGAACCGGAAGAATGGGCAGAGAATTCAAACATTCCTCTCTACTGGGGAGAGCTGGCGGATAATTCGGTATATCCCCTAACAAGATACTCATTCGCAGAAGAAGAGATTTGGGATGCAGGAGGACAGGCGATAACATCAATGGTTCTTACCGGAACTGCCGGATATCCGTACACAGGCGGTACGCTTGAACCGGCATTGTCTAGTTCTGATGCAGTGAATGAAAAAGTTAATCCGGTTATTTCAGAAAATGCTTCTGAAGATACATCAAACCCCTTCATTCCAATAATTGGATTTATTGGCGCAATATATTTGTTTCTAAGATTTAGAGGAAAACTCTAAATTCATATTTTTATTTTAAATAATTTAATGATTAAATAATCAACATCCAAACATGAGTATTCTAAAACAGTCCGTACAACGCTGATTGATGGCATTGTAAGATAATATGAGATATATACTGAAATTGTTTGATGATTTTTTTGAATAATTCATAGATGATGATACATTAGCCAGATTGGTATGATTTCCAGACATATGAATATTAGTAATAGATTAAATCATCTATGATATTTAGACGCAAACTATCTTTAATAGTTAGCATTAGTCATGAACGGCTCTAACCAGGAGGGATTAAATAAAAATAGCAACCAAGATGGTAGCAATGATAACAGCCCTTGCGCTGCTATTGCCTGGCGTGATTATTGCATCCGAAGCATCTGCAGCTTCGGAAACCTCTGCATCAGGAAGAGTCACCGTATCTGGAACAGATATTCTGATTGACGGTGAAGTTCCTGAAGAGAAATTCTTCGGTGTCGTGGATACAACGGCATTACAATTCGCAATAATGGCGTATGTAAATGGCGATATGAATGTAGCCGGAAAGAACTCAGTATTCAATGGTCCAGACACTTCACCAGATGGAGGTAAAATCTCCCAAAATGCGACTGCCAATGATTTTTGGCATCAGTATTTTGCTCTTATGAAGTACTATAACTGCAACCTTGTAAGAATTGGTGCTGGAGATACATGGGGATCTTCACTTCAATATGAAGCATGGTTAAACCACCGTGAGGCGTATACCTCTTTACTAAAAACCATGTGTGAAGAGGCCATGGAGCATGGTGTATGGCTGTGCTTTGTTCTTGCGGGATCTCAAGAGTATCCGACTTACCAGTTCGGAGGAGAAGGCTCAGTGTTTGACACATCGTCTTCTGCATATTCGAATTACATTCAGTACTGTAACAGTATGATGTCGATACTGGAAAATGAGAATGCTATTGCAATGTATGACATGTTCAATGAACCAGACCACAATAACTGTAATACAAATTACTGGAATGGAAACAAGCAGGCTTTCTCTGACTGGGCATCTGCAGTTGCTGCAGACACTAAAGATTCATCGACTCATCCGAGGACCATGGGCGTAGCAGGCCTGGGAAACCTGTTTGGATGGAGTAAAGAAGATTTCGGGCTGTCTACCGGAAATGTCGGATTCGAAATAGCACACAGACATTACTATGCATCAGCAAAAGACTCGTCGTTATTCTCACAACCAGAAGAATGGGCTAACTCATATGGGCTGCCTTTACTGTGGGGAGAACTTGCTGATAACTCAGTATATCCGCTCATTCGCCATACATTTGGTGAAGAAGCAATCTGGGATGCAGGAGGACAGGCGATAACATCAATGGTTCTTACCGGAACTGATGGATATCCGTACACAGGCGGTACATTACCTGATCCAGAAACCCCTGTATTTGGTGGTAACCAAAACAACGATCACAATAACAAAGGAGACGATACAATCAACAATCCAGGAGGAAACAATGCTGATGATTCCTTAAATGCTGGCCAAGGAAGTATCGACTCTGGTGAAGGAGGAGAAAGCAAAGGATCGTCAGCATCCTTAGCCGCCATTTCTCTTATTGCCGCAATTGTGATCGCCATCATGCTGTTTATTGCTCGTAAGCAGTAAACTAAACCCTTTTTTCATTTTATTTTTTCATCATCTTATGAAGTTGCAGTAATGACTTAATCGGTGAACCGTCTTGCGAGTAAAAGGAATACATGAAATTTTCCAGTGATTCAGATTTTTCTTTAGAGTATGGAAACCACCAGGGATCTTCTGCATATTTTCCTTTATCAACATGAATATGATGAGGTTCTGTCAATTCTTCAAACCCAAATTTTCCATGAGTTCTGCCAAATCCGCTCTCTCCATTTCCTCCCCAAGGAGTTGCAGCCAGTCCATATGTATATAACAAATTATTAACCACAACGGTTCCGCTGCTGATTAGTTCTGCAATAACTTTTCCTTTAACTATATTTGATGTCCAAACAGACCCGGAAAGTGCATATTTACAATCATTGGCTAATTTTATTGCTTCATCTTCAGAGGAAAATTTCATTACTGTCACAATAGGGCCAAAAATTTCATCCTGCACAGCTGATGAATTTTGTGGAGCGTCTACCAGAATAGTAGGTTCAAAATAATACCCTTTGAGATTTGGATTTTTCTTCCCACCAATGAGTATTCTGGCTCCTTCCTCTACAGCTTTTTGTACATGCATTTCCATTTCTTGCAATGCTTTCTCATTTATCAGGGAGCCTAATGAGATACTTTGATCTTCCCAGCCCCATCCCTGCTTTAATATTAATGTTTTATTTTTAAACATTTCTAAAAATTGATCGAATATTGATTCGTCTACGTAGATTCTTTTTACACAGACACAAGTCTGTCCTGAATTTACAAAGGATCCCCACACTGCAGCTGAAGAAGCCCGTTCCAGATCTGCATCTTTGAGAATAACCATGGGATCTTTTCCTCCCAGTTCTAAGGTCACGGGCGTAAGTCTCTGAGACGCTTGAGACATGACTCTGCGTCCCACATCTCCGCTACCTGTGAAAACTATTCTGTCTACATCAGATGTTAAAATTGCATCCCCTACGGTTCGACCAGGCCCTACAAGAACCTGAACCAAATTATCTGGAAGGCCACCTTTTTTCATAATTTCAAGCATTTTTAATGCAGTCATGGGAGTATCTGATGATGGTTTTATTATCACAGCATTACCTGCTGCTACTGCCATAATTGTCTGAGAATAAGGTATTCCAAATGGATAGTTCCAAGGAGAAATTACTGCAACTATTCCTACAGGTCTGGGGGCAATATATGAGCTTCTTCCAGCCAGCTTCATTGGGAATTGCATATCTTCCAAATTTATGTTCTCTCTTTTGAACAATTCAGACATCTTGCTATTTGCATATTCGCCAGCAGCTAGTGCAGCAAATATGTCTGTAGAAATTGCTTCACTCTTTGGTTTCCCTGTTTCTCCGCAGATCGTTCTTGCAATGTCGTCAATATTTGAAATTATTGATTCTTGTATATTATTCATGATTACTGCTTTATCATTGTATGATTTTTTCATCCATTCATACTGAGCATTTCTAGCATTCTGAAGTGCAAGCGGAACATCATCAGCTGTATTGCATTTGACTTTTCCGAATTCCTCAAGTGTTGCAGGATTTATTTTGACAATGTATTCTTCACCAGATTCTGTGCTAGACTGCATATCAATGGAATAGTTTTGAAACAATATAATGATAGTTAATCCTGAACCGTAGAACATGTCCAGTTTTAGAAAATATTATATAGAAGAACTATTGTATATAGTGTATTGTATACAACATAAAGTTGTATACTTTAAGATACAAAAATACAGGAGGTACGTCAGCAACAATAACAATGAAGAAAGCCAGATTGAGATAATTCCGGATAAAAAGAATCAAACCGCCGGGTGCTCAGACACGAATTAAGTACTGAACAATTAAGTAAAATATAAGAGTGGTTTGAAATGGATGCAATTGAAAAAACACTGAGAGTCGCTGAAGCTAAATCTAAAGACGCAGAGAGGGGTGTTGCCAGAGTTGATCCGGCAATAATGGAATCTCTGGAACTTACTGCAGGAGACATTATTCAAATTGAAGGAAAACGGAAAACTGCAGCGATTGTATGGCCAGGATATCAGGAAGATGCAGACAAAGGCATTCTTAGAATTGACGGAAATGTAAGAAGAAATGCAGGCACAAGCATTGACGAACGCGTCTCCATAAAAAAGATAGAAGCTCGGGAAGCTCGGAAAATTACATTTGCTCCGACTGAGCCGCTCCGCATAATGGGAGGTGAAGAATATCTTGGACAGATTCTAGAAGGACGTTCGGTTACGCGCGGCGATGTTGTACAGATCAATGTGATGGGGAGAAAAATAGACCTTGTGGTTATTAACTTTGCACCTACAGCTGATGCCGCAATTGTCAACAGGAAGACTGAGGTGAAAATCAGTGAAAAACCTGTGAAAGAAGATCAAGCCAGTGTTCCAAAAGTTACATATGAAGATATTGGAGGACTTGAAGAAGAGGTGAAAAAAGTCAGAGAGATGATTGAGCTACCACTCAGGCATCCAGAGCTGTTTGAAAGATTGGGTGTAGAAGCTCCAAAAGGAGTACTTCTGCATGGTCCACCAGGAAATGGAAAAACTCTATTGGCAAAGGCTGTGGCAGGAGAAACCAATGCGAATTTCACTACCATAGGCGGCCCTGAAATCATGTCCAAATTCTATGGTGAAAGCGAAGAAAGGCTGAGAGAGATATTCAAACAGGCAGAAGAGAATGCTCCTTCCATTATCTTCATAGATGAAATTGACTCAATCGCACCTAAAAGAGAAGATGTAAGCGGAGAGACCGAGCGCAGAGTGGTAGCTCAGCTGTTATCACTCATGGATGGTCTGGAGGCCAGGGGAAAGGTCGTAGTAATCGGTGCTACAAACAGGCCCAATGCAATAGACCCTGCTCTGAGAAGGCCGGGGCGCTTTGACCGTGAAATAGAGATTAACCCGCCTAACAAAGATGGACGGCTGGAGATTCTGCAGATCCACACAAGAGGAATGCCGTTAGAATCAGAAGTGTCTCTGGAAGAGCTTGCAGATTTAACACATGGATATGTGGGAGCCGACCTGTCTGCCTTGTGTAAGGAAGCTGCAATAAGATCCCTACGCAGAATACTGCCAGATCTGGATCTTGAGATGGAATCCATACCCATGGAAGTGCTGAATAAAATCACCGTAAAAAGAGAGGACTTCTTCTCTGCACTTCGTGAAATGCAGCCTTCAGCACTCAGAGAAGTACTGGTTGAAAAACCAGATGTCCACTGGGACGATATCGGTGGATTAGAAGATGTAAAACGTGAGCTTCAGGAAGCTGTTGAATGGCCTCTGAAATATGCTGATGTGTTTGACTATATGGACACTGCACTTCCCAAAGGAGTCTTGCTGTATGGTCCACCAGGAACGGGTAAAACGATGATGGCAAAGGCCGTCGCTACGGAATCTGAGGCAAATTTCATAAACGTGAAAGGGCCGGAATTCCTGAGCAAATGGGTAGGAGAATCAGAAAAGGCTGTCAGAGAGACATTCAGAAAGGCACGGCAGGCCGCCCCTTGCGTAATATTCATGGATGAAATTGATTCGATTGCTCCAACAAGGGGAGGTGAAGGAGATTCACATGTGACAGAGCGTGTCATATCACAGTTGCTGACTGAAATAGACGGAATGCAGAGTTTGAACAATGTCATAGTGATCGCAGCCACCAACAGACCAGACATATTGGATCCGGCTCTGCTGAGGCCAGGAAGATTCGACAGGATCGTCAAGGTAGGAATGCCTGACTTAGAAGCCAGGAAGCAGATCTTACACATCCATACAGACAAAAAACCACTGGCGGATGATGTTGACCTAGACAAGCTGGCAGAAAAGACTGAAGGATTTACCGGTGCGGATCTGGCTGCGTTGACAAATGAAGCCGTGATGCTTGCAATACGATCTACTATCGCCAAGAATGGAGACAATAAGGAATTAATGAAATCTCAGAAAATTGACATGTCTTTCTTCAACATGGCGCTGGAGAAAGTAAGACCGATGTCAAGATCAGAAATTGGAATCTACGAGAAAGCAGCAGAAGACTATGTTTATGTGAGGTGAAAGTATGGCTAGAAGAGTATCCCCATGGGATGAAATCTTTGGAAGTTTTGACGAAGAATTCGAAGATATGCGCAGACGTATGAACAGCATGTTCTCCAGATATGTAAAAGAGGACTTTGCAGGAGATGAGCAGCCACTCATATACGGATTCTCAATGAGAGTGGGTCCAGATGGTAAAGCTCAGATACAGGAATTTGGAAACACCAACTGCAACCAAATTGAAAGCGGCGGAAGAGAACCGTTGACGGACATCGTTGATGAAAAAGACAAAATCAAAGTCATCATCGAGCTGCCAGGAGTAGAGTTGGAAGACATAGATCTGCATGCAGAAAACAGTATTCTGGACATTTCTGTAGACCGTGAAGACCGCAAATTCGCTAAAAAAGTGCAGTTACCTTCAACAGTATCTCCAGATTCTGCTAAGGCCACATATAAAAATGGAGTTTTGACGGTAGTCATGGAAAAAGCTCCCAACAAAGGAACATCAATTAAGATTGAAAAAGAAGACTAAACCCCTTTCAACCTTTTTCATTTTTTAGAATTTTACAGTATCGAAGATGAAATCTCCAGACCAAGGTATTTCTAGAAGTTCGCATCTGTAGAACTGATGACTAGAGAGGAGGCTATTGAATCAGTAAGAGCTATGCTTACACGTGCACAATTCGAAGTGTCAAAGCCTCTTCCTATGAGGGGTACACGGTTCGACATTGTCGCAAGAAGAGGAGAAACTCTGATTATTATCAAAGTTCTAAGCAATGTTGATGCATTTTCAAAAGATAATGCCGAAGAATTTCTCTGCATAGGCCAGGCTTTAGGAGCTTCTCCGATTTTGATAGGAGAACGTTCAGGATCTGGAGAGATAGAATCTGGTATAATTTACTCCAGATTTGGAATTCCCATAATCTCCGTAGGAACTCTTTCAGACTATATCATTGAAGATGTACCTCCGCTGATATTTGCAGCATCTGGTGGATTCTATGTAAAAATAGACAGCGAACTCATGCATAAGATCAGAGAAGAGAGGAATATTTCTCTTGGAACTCTGGCTGAGATTGCAGGGGTGTCACGTCGTACAATCCAGATGTATGAAGGTGGAATGGGGGCGATGATTGATGCCGCGCTGAGGCTAGAAGAATATCTGGATCAGCCGATATTGATGCCAATAGATCCATTTGCTCCAGTGCAGAAATCAAAGATATCACAAAAGAAAGAAATCACAGCTCCTGCCCCGCAGCCTGCAGCTCAGGACATGTTTACCAAGGAAGTATTCAACACACTGTCGACTATGGGATTTTCAGTAACTCCAGTGACTAGAAGCCCATTTGAGGCTTTGGCTCAAGACAGTCAAATCTTGATACTTACAGCACTTGGCAAAGATGAAAGCAGCATACTTTCTAAAGCGGCTAGCGTTTCTGACATTTCAAGAGTTACAGGAAGATGCTCCGTAGTCATTATAGAAAGAGGCAGAGGCCGAGAAAGCATCGGTGGTACTCCGTTGATAGACCGTGAAGAACTCAACAGCATCGATGAAACTTATGTTCTATACGACATTGTAAGCTCAAGGAGCGACAGCAATGAGACAAATAAAGGTTGAAAATTCAATTGTAACAATATTGCCTGCCGTGAAAGGATTAGTATCTGATTCCGAAAAGGTAGTGAATGCTGTAGAACGTGTATCTCCAGATGTAATTGCAGTTTCTATTTCCAAAGAAGAATTAGCTGGCTTAAAGGATATGGAGCCCACGGATGAAATAGAATTGAATGATATCGAGATAGTCTATGCTGCCATGCTGGAAGAATTTGGAGAGGTTGCTACTCCTTCTCCTTACCTAGTATCAGCGCTGAATGTTGCAGTCTCGCATGACATACCGATTCTTCCGATTGACATGAATGATGAAGTTTATACTGAATCATATTGCAGAAATGTCAAAACAATGGAGATGCTTAAAGAGTCAAGAAGAGCAAAGGGATTGCTGAGAAAAAGGAGTAAATTTGACTTTTCATCTCCTGAAGCATTTGCTATATCTTGGGATGCAGTAGTAAATAAAAAAGGCTTCAGAGCGCTTGAAACAGAAAGAGAGTCTCACATGGCATCAGTTATTAAAGCACTCTGTAGAACATACGACAATATCCTTGCGGTAATTGAAGTAGAACGAGCAGATGCTGTTATTTCCAACTTAAATGAAGATTCTTGTGCTGAATGTCAGGAACTTTCAGATGTCATTGACATCAATAAAGAAATAAAAGAGACTGTCTGATTTACCAATCAGACAACCATTCTCTTATAGAATTCAAAACTATGTCATCCCTTACAGAGATCATTTTTGCGATGTCATTCATGCTACATTCTGGATGCAGTATGAACTCGTGAATTATTTTTCTAACCATGTAATCTGGAATTGAAGAAGTAGTCTCTCTTGCACATTGCAGAAGCCTTTCTTTCTCTGCCAGAAGCTCTTCCCGCCTGGCATTTAATATACTGAGCTCATCTTCGATCTTTTTCATATGTTCTCTCAACTCAGAGACATCCTGTGATTCACCTGCACTAGCCAAATCTTCTTCTGTTTGATCGCCAGAGATCAATTCAGCATTGAATAAATTCGGTCTTAGATCAACCACTATGCTGAATGTCTGAACAGGGTAGTATTTTCTTCTCTGTGGCCCTTTCAAATCACTTTTTTCTGTATACGATTCCACTAAACCATTTTCTTCCAGAACCTTAAGATGTTTCACAACAGCCTGCTGACTGATTCCTAATTCTTTAGATAATTGAAGGGGATAGTGGGGTTCTCTAACTAATGCTTCCAAGATCTGCCGCCGTGCAGGATTTTCTATAACAGACAATACTGAATCGAGATCTCCCATATCATTCATCTCTATGTAACTATGAGTTGTATACTTAGTATTTATTTATTTCTTATATTGTATATGATCTTGCGTAGACCCAGCGGAAGGAATAGCTACAAATATAGTACGGCTATTTGACAATTAATGCCTGGAGAGCTTGTAGAAGACAGTGTAATAATTAAGGATTCAGCTGAAGCTAGTACAATCTACAACAAGGGGTGTTATGGATATCCCATATCAGGCGGAGGTCTTGAACTTGATCTGATGGAAGCCTCATATCTCGTCGAGTCAAACCGATTGGAAGTTGTAAGCAATGGCAGTTCTATAGCATTAGAAGACTTGATCAGAGCTGCATCTTTGATTCATCGGGACTTTGAGATAGATTATACAGTCTACAGGGATCTAAGACAAAGAGGATACATAGTCAAGTCAGGAGGAGATTTTAATTTCCGTTTATTTCCAAGAGGCGGGACTCCAAATAATTCACAGACTAAAAGCTGGGTCATGTCTGTAAGTGAACGCGCACTTTTTCAGATCGAGCCTTATGTGGCAAATATCGAACAAGCAGATCAAACGAGAAAAGAGCTCTTGACAGGTGTTGTTGACGAAGAAGGTGACATCACATACTACCACCCATCAAAGGCTGAACCTAAAGGAAATGTAAATGTAAAATGGGAAGGGGAACCAGCTTTAGCATCATTGATGGAAGACCGTGTTCTTGTGTTTGATCAAAAATCTGCAGAAAAACTGCAAGATCACGGACATTATGGAAAACAAACCGGAGCTGTGCTTCAATTATCATTGATAGAAGCAGCACATCTAATGGAAAAGGGGTGGCTGGAAGTCATTAGGATTGCTTCTAACCGGAGGATAAATACAGACCGTTTTAAAAAACGGGCCATCAAGTTCCAACCCGACTTTGACCTTAGATTGGCTGTGTATAATGATCTTCGGTCCAGATCATTGATTGTAAAAACCGGATTCAAATATGGATCTCATTTCAGAGTGTATGATGATGATCCTGAAAAAACTCATGCTAGGTGGCTGGTTCATTCAATACCGACCGATTATGAAACCATATGGCCGGAAATGTCTAGAGCAGTCAGGCTTGCACATGGCGTGAAAAAAGAAATTTTATTTGCCAGAGTCTCATCTGAAAAAATAGACTATATAAAATTAATAAGAGTTAGGCCTTAAACTCTTCCCAAAGCATATAAATATCGTCAGATATTGTGGAAATAAAATAAGGACTCGTGGTCTAGTGGTTATGACGTCTCCTTCACACGGAGAAGATCGCCGATTCGAATTCGGCCGAGTCCACTTCATGTTTTTTACCATTCTTTGTTGTAATAAGGGCACTTTTCTTTAATACATTCCTTATTTCTTTCACTAAAATCACATATCAATTTGTCAGTCTTCTCCATCTGGATATCCAGATTTGAAGATACAAAATCAATAGCTGCGTTTAGTGCAATGAAAGAGTCCCTTTTGCAGCATCTGGGTCCGCCGAACTTGCCGATTTCAATGAGGCATATGCCGGTAAGAGTGTTTACCAGCCCCCACTCTTCTTCACTATATGGTGTGGATTTGGAGATTATGCTATAAAACGCCCCGCAGCTTACGGCAGCACCGCATGATCCCAGATATCCACAGGCACCCGGCGGCACCTGCTTTCCTCTTTTTTCCATCTCTTCCAGACATGAAAATAAATCAACACTGCCTCCAGAATTATTATACGCAGCAAGCAGCGAAGCACCTACCAGAATGTGATGCTTAACATCATGCATCCTGACTGCAGGATTTTTCATGATTGCGATTGCAATATCATAGGGATTCTTTGAGTTTGAATTAAGGCAGGTTGTTTTTATGATATTTATCGCCTGATTGTTGTAGCACTCCTTGCAGACGCTGTGTCCGTTAGCACAGGAGCCTTCGCAGTTAAATTCCATACCGCATACTGAGCAGACAGATGTTTCTGGAGTATTCTTGTACAGTATGGGTTCTCCACAGACAAAGCAGGTGTTCAGGCTTAACAGATCGGTCATATTATTCCTCCTTATTTTCAAATTAATGAAGTTTTCAGCATACAGTCATGAATCATAATCATGCAATGTTGAATAACAAAGATGATATTCTAAATTGAATTAAACTCTTATTAATAAACTATATTATTAATTAATAAAGTTATCTGTTAAATTGTAGTATATAAAGTACAAAAACAACGTTAAACGTATATACCCTCAAACCAGTATGAAAAGTTGTGAGAGAGTGGGAGGAAGTTTATGGGAAACATTATTGAAGTCAGAGATCTGAAAAAGATTTTTGACAAAGATATTCGTGCAGTTGATGGCGTAAGTTTTGATGTAAAAGAGGGCGAAATTTTTGGTTTTTTAGGTCCAAACGGTGCTGGAAAATCAACAACAATTTCCATGATCACAACTCTTCTGACACATACCAGCGGACATATTACAATTGACGGAAAAGATGTTGTAAAATCTGCTACTCAAGTGCGGAAAACAATTGGTTTGGTTCCACAAGCTTTGACAGCTGACGATCAGCTGTCTGGAAGAGAAAATATGCAGCTCCAGGCTGATCTATATGACGTTCCGAAAGACGTCGCAAAAGAGAGAATAGAAGAGCTGCTTTCAATAGTAAAACTACAAGAATCAGCAGATAGACGCGTAGATACATACTCTGGTGGCATGAGGAAAAGATTAGAACTGGCAGAAGGTCTAGTACATCATCCAAAAATATTATTTTTAGATGAGCCCACATTGGGACTTGACATTCAGACCAGAGAGATCATCTGGGAGTATATCACTGACATAAAAAAGCAAAGCGGAATGACTGTATTTCTAACCACGCACTATCTAGAAGAAGCAGAATCACTCTGTGACAGAATTGCAATAATAGACAGAGGAAAAATAATAGTCATTGGTACACCTGATGAATTGAAGGCTTCACTAGGTGGAGATTTGATTGAGATTGAAGTTCATGATTCTCAAGAATGCAAGACGTCGCTTGAATCAATACCTGGAATAGACAATATTGAGTATAAAGATGGAAAATATATACTCCGAACTCCAAATGGTGATGAAGTTATGGAGTCCGTCTTGAACAAGATAGCTGAGGAAAGATGGAAGATTAAATACATATCACTCCAAAAGCCTAGCATGAACCAGGTATTCCTAAAATACACTGGAAAATCACTAAGAGATGATACTACGAAGACGGATAAATTTGCTGCAAGGGCCGCAATAGCACAGAATCGCAGAAGGCGATAAAATGTCTGAGTTGAGAACCTATGCTAGACAGACTTTTGCTCTTACAGGAAGAGAATTAAAACACTGGTATAGAAGCAAGATGCAGATTTTCATGGCATTGATTCAGCCAATCATCTGGCTGGGACTTTTTGGCTTTGCAATGAATGGTTTTATTAATTCAGCTATGGAGCAAGTGGGTCAGGAAATTGACTACATGAGCTTTTTGATTATCGGACTCGTAATCATTACCGCTTTAACGACTTCCATGAATGCAGGAATGTCTGTCATATGGGACAGGAGATTTGGATTCCTTGAAAAATTGAAAGCGGCTCCTGTACCAAGGGGTGTTATCCCACTTTCTAAAGTTTTATCTACAACGATTAAAGCAATTGTTCAGTCTTTATTAATCTTGGTTATTGGACTTGCATTCGGATTGAAATTTGTAGCTGGATTCAACGTATTAGATTTTACAATATTGATTCTGATTGTTGCAATGGTTGCTCTTACATTCTCTTCAATATTTGTTGCACTTGGACTCGTAATCAAGAATCAAGATGTGCTGATGGGCGTAAACATGCTTCTGAATCTTCCTTTGATGTTCGCATCGGGTGTCCTGTTTCCGACAGCTTCATTCCCTGAAGCATTAAAAGTTATAGCAAACGTAAATCCGCTCACATATGCTGCAGATGCTGCTAGAAGAGTGTCTGTAGGAGATGTGATGATTTCAATACCCAATATAAGCCTGGGAATGGATTTACTGCTGCTATTCATAGTAGCAATAACGATTACAGCACTGGGCATGTTTTTCGCAAGACGCGGTTTAAGGGCTTAATCCAATGCCTATTTAAACTGAAACTCTATTTCATTTAAAAACTGGTTTGGTCTTTTACCAAACCTACAATCCTACCAATCAGAGATTAGATCATGGAAAGCGAGATTTATCTAGGCCTGCTCGCAATATTCGTCATTGGGATTGGCGCCCAATGGTTAGGAAGATTGTTGAGGATTCCCCCGCTTTTAATATTATTACCTGCAGGTCTGATTGCAGGAGGCGTTTTGGGTATAGTAAAACCAGAACAGATCTTTGGAGATCTACTGTATCCAGGAGTCACATTTTTAGTTTCTTTATTGCTTTTTCAGAGTGCATTAAAATTACATATTGCAGATCTCCCTTCCGAAAGCCGAAAACCTGTTGTCAGGCTAACAAGCATAGGACTTTTGATTACAATCTTTGGAACTGCATTGTTGCTGTATTTCCTACTGGATGTAAGTATTGACATGGCTCTTCTTGTGGGAGCAATTTTAGGAGTTTCAGGCCCTACGGTTATCGGCCCACTGATTAGATCAACTGGATTGAAAAAGAGAGTTGCTAGCGTACTTGAATGGGAAGGTGTCTTCCTAGACCCAATCGGTGCTACAATAGGCATTGTCATTCTGAATGTTATTCTGTCTGCAGGGCATGCTAGCCCGATTTTGAATCTCGTTGTATGTGCAGGGTTCGGGATACTTGTTGGCATAATACTCGCTGCCCTGCTTACAATAATACTGTCTAGAAACATGGTTTCCGATACATTGGAAGCTGCAGTATGTTTAATGTTCGCGGTTATAGCATTTACATTCTCAGAAGTTGTAGTTCCTGGCTCCGGATTATTTGCATCCACCGTTCTGGGATTCATTTTAGGAAATCAAAAGGCTGTGTCCATGACCAGCATAAAAGGTTTCGGAATGACCATCGAAGTCCTCATAATTGGAATATTATTCGTTACACTTGGGGCACTGGTACCAATAGACGGATTAATTAAGTATATAGTTCCAATTATTATCATATTGGTGTTTGTAGTACTTATCCTTCGCCCACTGGCATCAAGAATTGCATTAGCAGGAACAAAACTTAGTAAAAAAGAAAAGATGATGATTGCGTTCATGGAACCGAGAGGTATTGTTGCAGCTGCTACGGCCTCTCAATTTTCAGTATCTTTGACACAAGCAGGCATAGGAAGTGAGTTTTTACTGCCGGTTGTGTTCGGCGTAGTTCTTGGTGCAGGAATAATCTACAGCATAATAGCACTGCCCTTGGCAAGACATCTTGAAGTCACAGAGCCTCCAAAACATGGAGTAGGCTTCATCAGCAACAAGATGTGGGCCATAGAGCTTGCAGGAAAACTAAAAGATTTAGGCATTCCGACTTTAGTATTCGTTACCGATTTTCCAGAACGGATAAATAGTCCACGAAAAGACGTGAAACTTGCCTCAATACATTACAGCATGGATGACATTGATAAGGCAATGGAGGAAGCTTCACTATCACAACTTATCGTAGTCGCACCGGAAAGCACAGCTGAAAGACTTATAGAGTTTCATGCTTCTGCCAAACTTGGTCGCAGATATGTCATGAGTCTGCCGCATAACAATGTTGCATATCCTTCGATACTTCATTCTCAGAAAAGAAGCAGAATAGCTTTTTCTCCAAAGCTATCTCAGTATATCATTGAAAGCGTAATTGAGAGTGGAGGAACGATTGAGATCATGGAAACTCTGGCACCTGGTGATATTGCCTTAGCAATCGTATATGCGAATGGTAATGTAGACATGTCCCCTGGCGATAAAATTTATTATGCAGACAATTTAAATCCAATTGAAAAAAAGAGACTTGTGAAAAAAGGTTTACCAGTCGTAAGTCCTGGTGATAAAATCATTGGAATAAAGAAGCATTATGATTGGACATCAGAGACAAAATTTACAAACGATGTTCCCCAGGATTTATTGGACAATGCGTGTTGATGCATATAGGTACCAATGGTTTTGTTTACGATTTTACCATCAAATCCATTATTAAATCCTGTACCTCTGTGTATTGAATAAGCAAAAGGTCCAGAAGGCATAGGATCCAAATGAGAATAGTGAAATTCGTGAGATTTTATTTCCTGCCCTGCAAAGAGGAAATTGTCTGGAGTGGCGGTAGCTTTTACGTATGATAATCCCTGTCTTTGCTGTGTTTGAACAGCCTTTTCTGGGAATATCTTAGCCATTTCATACTCATCCACATTGATTATGGATGAGCATAAAGTCATCATTCCTCCACATTCTCCATAAATTAATTTATTATTGTCAGAAAATGTTTTTAATCCTTCAAGGAAGTCTTTATTAGATGATATTTCTGAGGCATATACCTCAGGATAGCCCCCACCAAGATAGATACCGTCTACATCAGGGATAGACTCACCTTCAGTAGGTTTGAAATATTTCAAATCTGCACCAGCATAACTGAGTGATTCCAGATTTTCATGGTAATAAAAAGAGTATGCCTTGTCGAACGGTACTCCGATTTTAATTTTTTTAGAATGTGCAGTCTCAAATGGGCAGTTATCATTAAATTGTATGTCTGAAGCATTTTCAGCGATTTCTTCAATTTGTGAAAAATCAATGTCAGCGACCATATCGGAAGTTTGCCTCAAGATCTCTGAGTTATCTGATTCAAATGTTGTGACTAAGCCTAAATGACGTTCTGCCAGTTTTTCAGGAAGTTTTTCTACAGTCCCAATGACAGGAACTGAAGTTAATGTCTCAATGGCCTCTGTAGCTTTTTTTCTATGCCTGTCGCCGCTTACATTGTTAAGAATCACACCAGCAATATTCACATCTGGATCCAACATTTTGAACCCCAGAACATATGCTGCAGCACTTTTAGCCAAGCTTCTGGCATTAATCACTAAGATGACTGGAGCATTAAGGAATTTTGCGATTTCGGCAGTACTGCCGTCATCCCCAACAGAAGTTAAACCATCATATAGTCCTCTGACGCCTTCAATAATGCTGATGTCTGAATCTTTTGAAGCCCATCCGAATAGATTTTTAATTGTATTTTTATCCATAAAGAATGAATCCAGATTTCTAGACTGCCTTTTACATGCCAAAGTGTGAAACATTGGATCTATGAAATCCGGACCTACTTTGTACCCCTGTACGCATCGATTCTTAGACAGACGTGACATGATGCCTGCAGTAATTGCAGTTTTTCCAACTCCGCTGCCGGTGCCTGCAATGACTACTCTGGGGTAGTTCAATTAATCCCTCGTAACATACATCTTATCTCATCTGGAGTCACAGGAGTAGGAACTGAAGCTGAGTCGTTGGAAAGAATAGCATCCCTGAGATTTCTATACGCATCTGCTTGAGAACTTTGAGGGTCTCCTTCAATTACAGTCATACCGCGGTTCTCACATTCCCGTACAGAAGGATGTCTAGGTATGTATCCGACTACTTTTGAGTTAATCATTGATGCAAACTTAGAAACTGTATCTTTCTCATTTTCAGTTTCTCTGGAATTGCAGATTATGCCTCCCAGCTTAACACCAAGATTGGATAAACCTCTAGCAATGTTATTAGCAGCATACAGTGAAAGGTATTCACCCGATGTTACAATGTAAACTTCATCAGCAAATCCCTCTCTTATCGGAGAGGCAAAGCCGCCGCAGACAACATCGCCAGGAACATCATACAACAGAAAATCGTCATCATCTTTTAGATAGTTTTTAGATAATTCCTGCATAGCAACTAATATGCCTCTGCCAGCACATCCTACACCAGCTAACGGTCCTCCGACTTCCACACAGTGAATTCCTTTGTATCCTTCGAAAACAACCTCATCCAATCCTGACTTTTTCTGTTCAAGAAAGGTGGGAATGCTTTTTCCACCCATGAGAGTCATGCTGCCGTCAGATTTGGGATCGCATCCAACATACCAGGCATTCAAACCTAACTCTGCGACAGCTGCACATAAATTCGCTGAAACTGTGGATTTTCCTATTCCGCCTTTTCCATATACGGCTATCTGTTTCATATGATTCCTCCATCCACGACTTCACGAATTGTGTTTCCGAGTTCTGATGGAATAATGGCTTTTGCACCCATTACTGCAGCGTGTGTGTTTATTTCTCCAATGGAATATTCAAAACCTTTGTCGATATAGTTCCTGATTTCACGCGGCTGATCTGTTACCAGAATGTCATCGGTTTTTAGATTCGGAACTATATGGGGCAGACCGGCAATTATGCGTAGATTAGCATTGGATGACTCCAGCGCCTTTGCACATGCATCTCCAAGAACTGGATATTCATCTAATCCACCTGTGATTAAAACATTTGTTATGCCAGAAGAAGCGAGATCATTGGTGATGTCTTGAGCGTACCTTCTTATGCGGGGCAGTCCGATGTTTAACGCAAGATTGCCTATATACTCAGAACTGCCACCAACTTTCATCTTTGCATAATCTACAGCTTTGATCAGATCTGCAAATCCATAAGCTGTTTCTTTCTTAGCATTTATGGCTACAGCAACTTTTCCTCCACTTCTAAGTGTGTTTACAATCCTGAGGGCTGCTGAAAGTTTAGTAGCACCAGGATGAGGCTCGAGATATTCTCTGCTTGTCAGACCTTTTTCCCGTTCAATTAGAGTTGCGCGTTGCAGGATCGCAATCTGTCGGTCTGCTTCCTCTTTGCTTATTACTCCACCGAGTGAAGCTACCTCAAGCGTCCTTATGGCACCAGATGTGTTTGGGCCTGAACAGCCGTGCACATCAACACACAAGACCTTGGCTTTCACATCAGCCTTTTTAACAGCTCCGTCCAAATTTTCCCCGATAATCATAGAGGAACATGTTCCTACTACACCGATTAAACCGGGAGCATAGTTGGAGTCTATGTGCTTTAGAATTCTGATTAATTTTTCCTCTGCACCAAATATCAAATCATTTTCCTGCATACCGGTAGTCATAACTCTGACACCGGCTTCTTCAAGCCTTCTGGAAGGCATGAAGCCGCATCCTGCGGGTCCATGGATGAGGATTACATCAGCATCCAGATCCCTCAGGGTGTACATCGCAGCTACAATGGGATTAGGCCTTGGATGGAGGACATCGTTCAGAGATATCCCTCCTTAGTGAAACACATAAGAACATTGTGTTTTCCACGAACATCTGTAAATCCGTCAATACGCCTGAATCCAGGAGTTTCAAACCCTGGCATATTCATGATGTACTGCCCGGTTACACATTCATCAGAAGACAGAAGAGTATTTACATCTGCAAGATCCAGTTTTTCACAGACTTTGGCATTGACGGGATCTAAGGCAACTCCGATGTCTGTCTGAGAGTAATAGTCCTCAAGCGTCTTGAGGTTCCAAGCGATGGATCCGGCGCTGACACCGGGATTGCGGTCAATTATTCTAAACCAGCCTTTTTCTCTGAGCACCTCTCCTCTGCCAGGAACTCCATTGAAGCTTGATAGTGAAGAGACAGCCTCATTCATATCAAGACCTAATGCATAAGCACATCCTAGTGCAGTAGAGATGGAAATTGCATAACTGGGAACTAAGTAAGAAGACTGAAGTTTAACCTCATATGTACCCTCAGGTGTATCAACAGTAACTGGTACCTGTTTACCAAGAGTCAATTTATCAGGCAGTATGAGCTTAATGTCTCCAGTACCAAAAGTCACGGATTTTACACCATTTGGAACATATTGAGACCAAATTTCTGACTCATCATATGGATATACAACGGTGTCCTTGGCGGCAGAAATCATCTGCACCTTTCCATCAAAAGCTTTCTTTGTACCTGCAGCAATCGGATAATTATTGCCTAATGAAGTTATAGCTGAAACTTTAGACAATCCTGTGCCGCCAATGCTTACTTCAAAAATTCCAATGTCTACATCCAAATCTAATTTCGAAGCGTCTAAGACTGCAGGAGGCGCAATGCTAACTTTATCCTTCAAGACTACAGTACCTTCAGAACTAACTATTCCACGGCCGCGGCTGGTATGCAAAAGTACTTTCATTCCACATGCAACTAGCATATGCGCTAGAACATGACATGCAGATGTCTTTCCCCAGACGCCGGTTATTTCTACAGTAGGAAAATTAAATGAGGCCAGTTGTCCAACTGCCTCATGAGATGTTAACTGTTTTGAAAGATTTGCTTTTCCTATATATTTCTCCGGACAATGAATGGGTAAGATGCCAAGATCGAACGATCGCTCTGGAGCTTCGTTCAGAACTTCCACTCCACACATGGCTAGAGAGTCTTTGACATCTTGACCAGCAGTGTGATAAACATCCACTGCTGTAACTTTGTATCCCCTTTGTGCATACTCCTTGGCCAGTATCTCACCACCATGTGTGAGATCTAGAACAAGGACGTTGCTGCTCATTTACATCCTTTCCTTAACCCTGTCTGCGAGGATCTGAGCTATCCTCTCATCTTCTCCAATAGGATCGCAGTATTTCAGAGTGACCTGCTTATCGCCAACCATGATCTGTCCTTCTTTAGAACCAATCGGCAGTCCGATGGCATTTGGAATGTCTTCAGTAAGGTGCATACCGTATGCCAGGAAACATGGCTGTACAAAGATTGTGTCGACACCCTGAGAAACCAACCATTCTAGGCCTTCATCGATCGTTGGTGCGTTTAACTGCATGTATGCAGCTGTAACTGGTCCAAGTCCCATGTCTTTCATTTTTTCTGCAGTAAAATCGACTACCTTTTTGTTGTAATCCAATTTACTTCCGTGTCCTATTACAATTACTCCGCTTTTCATTTAATATATCCCCTTTTTTGTCACATGCCTTTCGGCATGGCTGAAATAGATCACGTCTATTAAATCTTTCAGGCTAGATTGCATCCAACTGAAAAGATATAAGCCCGTGATTTTAATTAAGAATGCGTGAATGCAGCAGCCAATGATTCCAGCATTGAAGAATAAGTAGCATCTTTTGGTACTATGTCTACCCTTATGCCTAATGATTCTAAACGCTCTTTTGTCGGATATCCTATCGCAGCCACAGTAGCAGAGTTTATATGATCTATCGCATCATTTGACAAATCACATACTGCCTCGATGAATGAGGATGCAGAAAGTGCTGATGTGAATGCGAATGCATCTATCTCCCCTGCTAGCGTCATTTTAGCCAAATTTGTGAGACTTTCGTCCCTTGTCTTCATTAGGCGGTAGACAGGTATGTCAAACACATTGGCTCCTGAGTCTTTGAGTCCTTGTGAAAGAATTTTGTCGCCATGGTCTGACCTTAAAATGTAAACATTCTTTCCGCTAACTTTTCCAGACAATGATTCCAATATGCCTTTGGATGAATATTCAGATGGAATTTCAGAAACTGAGATGTGAAGTTTAGAAAGTGCACCTGCACTTACTGGACCTATGGCAATGACGTTTATTTTAGAAAGAAGTTTTACAAAATCATCAGAAGGCATAATCTCTGATGAAAGTGAGATCATTGCCTCCGCACCGTTTGTACTAGTTATTATCAAATAGTCAACTGAAGATTTGGATAAATTGTCAATAAATTCATTAAATAACTGAGACTTATTGAATATTATCTCCACTGGTGATGCACAGACCGGTTTGAAGCCAGCATCTGTAGCCATCTGTTGTGATTCTTCCAGACGGTTTTTAGGGCGCATAACAGCGAGCGTTTTCATCTCAAATCCTCCAGAATGTCGTGCAGAACTGCTACTTTTCCAACAACAACTACTGCAGGTGCGGTGATGCTGTTGTTTTCGCAGACATCAGCAATTGTGCTTACGTTGCCCACTACAGAACGCTGTGAAGGGGTTGATGCTGAATGGACTACCGCAACCGGCATTTCTGGATCCATTCCAAAGTCTGCAAGTTTCTGCATAGTTTCTCTCAGATTGGATACTCCCATCATAATCACCAGCGTTCCTTTGGTTTTAGCCAGCGCTTCCCAGTCTACTGCTTCGGCATTGCCGTCTTTTGAATGTCCAGTCACAAAGGTAACATATGATGCATAATCTCTATGAGTAACAGGAATGCCAGCCAATGCCGGACCTGCGATTGCAGAAGTAACTCCTGGAATTACCTGAACTTTTACACCTGCATCGATGAGCTCTTGGGCTTCCTCTCCCCCTCTTCCAAACATGAATGGATCTCCGCCTTTCAGCCTGACAACAATTTTATTTTCTTTAGCTTTTGAAACTAATATCTGATTGATGGAGTTTTGCTCAGCTTTGTGGAAGCCGCCTTTTTTTCCTACATCAATCAATTCTGCTCCGCTTTTTGTTTCTTTTAACAGATCTGAACCAGCTAATTGATCGTACACTACAACATCAGCATTTCTCAGAAGCTCCAGTCCTTTCACAGTTATTAACTTAGAATCTCCAGGACCAGCACCAACAAGATAGACTACGCCTTCAGACATATTTATTCACCACATATACCGCGGCGCAGTTCAGCCGCTATAGATTTTATATCGCTATCGTCATTAATTTTCTGATTAACCTTTACGATCTTATCGTCAGAAACGGCAACTGCTGTTACTTTTGAACCGCCGTTTGTTGCATGAATCCCTACAGGTATTGAACAGCCAGATCCAAGTTCAGAAAGAATCTTTCTTTCGACATCAACGTCTTTTCTGGTGTTGTCATCATTTAGTTTGGAGAGTATTGGAAGATATGGAGAGTTCTCTGCACATACGACTGCAATAGCACCTTGTCCTGCAGCTGGAACGAATACATTTGGATCCAGGATGTGATAGTTTTCCTGAAGATTGAGCCTTTCTAATCCAGCTCTCGCCAGAATTATTGCATCATAGTCTCCGCTCTTCCATTTCTCCAATCGGGTGTGAACATTGCCTCTCAAATCTTTAATTTCGATATCTGGACGAATATTGTGTAATATAGCCGCCCGACGCACACTGGATGTTCCAACTACTGCACCCTGTGGAAGCCTCTCCAAAGGAAATTCAGACAGCAAAACATCTTCAATGGGTCCGCGGGGAAGAACAGCGGCTAGAATGGTGCCTTCTGCATCTTCAGATGGCATGTCTTTCAAGCTGTTCACTGCAAAATCAATCTCTCCTGAAACGATCATTGCATCAAGTTCTCTGACAAACGCTCCAAGGCCAAATGACCGCAGAGGCTTATCAGTTATTTTGTCTCCAGAAGTATTGATTTTTTTTATTTCGATATCTTCACCATCAAGCAGCGAGACAACGATGTTTGTCTGAGCCATTGCTAGTGAACTGCTGCGTGTTCCAAGTATCACAATAGCACCTCCGACATTACTTTACAAAATGCATCGGCGGTCCTGCTGATATCTGATGCTGTATGCGCCGTTGAAACAAAACTAGTTTCATACTGTGAAGGAGGTACATAGATTCCTTCATCCAGAAGACCTTGGAAAACTCTCATGAAACCAGCAGAATCGCAGGTTAATGCATCTGCATAGTTTTCAACTGGTTTGGAAGTTAAGAATATTTGAAACAGTGATCCAATACCCTGAACTCTGTGAGGAATGTTTAGATCATTAGCTACCTTGTCTAATGAATTTCTCATTAACTCCCCTAAAGAATTTAAATCATCATAGTTTATTCTTTCTAAGCATTTTATTGCAGCAATTCCTGCACTCATAGACAACGGATTGCCTGCAAAAGTTCCAGCTTGATACACAGGTCCAATGGGTGAGATTGAAGACATTATTTCTGAAGAGGCTCCGAATACACCAATCGGCAGTCCCCCTCCGATGATTTTTCCTAAAGTTGTAATGTCTGGTTTTACACCGAAGTATTCTTGTGCTCCCCCCAAAGAAAGCCTGAATCCAGTGATGACTTCATCAAATATCAAAAGAGAATCGTTGCGGGTGGTTATTTCCCGCAATCCTTTTAAATAATCCTGTTTAGGAATTATTGGACCAGTATTTCCCATGACCGGTTCTGTAATCACTGCCGCAATTTCTCCAGGATTTTGTTTGAATGATTCTTCAATTGAGTTTAAATCATTAAATGGAACTAAAATAGTATTCTCAGTAGATTCTTCAGGTATGCCTGCAGAGTTGGGGACGCTGTGGGTTAATGCTCCTGATCCTGCTTTTACAAGCACAGAATCGTGTGCACCGTGGAATCCACCTTCCATCTTAATTATTTTCTTTTTACCAGTATATCCTCTGGCCAGCCTTATTGCATGCATTGTAGCTTCAGTTCCAGTGCTAACCGGCCTCAGCATTTCAATGGAGGAAAAATGACGGCATACTGATTCTGCAAACTCTATTTCCAGTTCAGACGGAGCTCCGAATAAGGTTCCTCTTGAAAGCTGTTCGGTAACTGCATTTGCAATAGCCTCATTTGAATGTCCCAAGATCAGAGGGCCAAATGCCATGCAATAGTCAATATACTCATTATCATCGACATCAAAGATCTTGCTGCCTTTTCCAGACTTTATAAATCTCGGATACGGTTTAAAAGCTCTTACTGGAGAGGATACTCCACCGGGAAGTAAAGCAGAAGATTTCTCATACAGCGATTTAGAGCGTTCAGAGCTCATTTAACCCCTCCGCTACTTCTTTTGCAAAGTATGTTATGATCATGTCTGCTCCTGCCCTCTTAATAGACATTATTGATTCCTGAATTGCCCTGTTACGATCCAGCCATCCATTTTGTGCTGCTGCTACCAGCATGGCATATTCACCGCTTACCTGATATGCTGCGATGGGAACGTCATATCTCATCCTTGCTTCCCTGATTACATCCAAATAAGGCATTGCAGGCTTTACCATCAGAATATCAGCGCCTTCCCTTAGATCAGCTTTCATTTCTCTGAATGCTTCTCTAAGATTGGCTGGATCCATTTGATGAGTACGCCTGTCCCCAAAAGACGGTGTACTTTCTGCGGCTTCCCTGAATGGTCCATAAAATGCAGATGCATATTTTGCAGAATATGCCATAATCGGCGTATTCGTGTAACCGCCATCATCCAGCGCTTCACGCATTTTTTCAACCTGGCCATCCATCATTCCAGACGGCGCCACCATGTCAGATCCGGCTTCCGCCTGACTTACAGCGGTTTTTGCATACAAATCAACCGTGGGATCATTGTCTACAATTTCATTCTCCAGCACACCGCAGTGACCGTGAGTGGTGTATTCGCACAAACAGAGATCAGTAATTACAGTTATGTCTGAGATCTCTTTTATTGATCTGGTGGCTTTTTGGACAATGCCATTTTCAAGCCATGCTCCACTGCCTTGATCATCTTTATGAGATGGTATTCCAAACAGAAGTATGGCGTTAATCCCGAGATCTTTTATTGAAGCAGATTCTTCTGCAATCATATCCAGAGGATACGCTATGACTCCCGGCATTGATGCGATTTCTCTAGGTTTAGTTAGATTCTCATCAACAAAGATTGGATAAATCAAATCGGACAGGCTGTATGACGTTTCACGAACTAATGATCTGATTGTTGGATTAATCCGCAGCCTTCGAAGACGGTTTTCTGGTAGAATTTTCATCACCTCTTAAACAAAATATATCGCTGACTATGTCCAGCATTTCAAAATTCCCATTCCTTGAAGCTTCTTTCAGGCTGCAAGTAATGTCTGCAAGAAATTTATTAGACAATGAATCGCAAAAATCTTCTAGTATTTCATCTGGGTCTTTATTACCAGATCTTAATTTACACTTGGCTTTTTTAAGTTCCCTGCATTTTAAAGAGTCAAATTTAGTGTATAATTTTCCAAGCAGATCGTCTGCCTTCATTTCACGTATTTTAGAATCTAAAAGAGAGAGTTCCTCATCAATGATTGTTTCGGCATTTTTTATCTCAGCCCTTCTTTTCAATATATTTTCTTCAGCAAGCTCCCTGAGGCCGTCTATATCATAAAGTTCCACACCAGGGACATCAGCTGATTCTGGATCCACATTTCTTGGAAAGCTGACGTCTATTACCATCATAGTTCTCTCATTCCTGGATTCCATTGCCTTAACAAAATGCTCTTTTTTGAGAACATTATGTGCTGCAGATGTAGCGCATAATACAACATCTGCATCCTTCAGATAGTCTAAAAGATTGTCAAATCTAACGGCTATTCCATTCAATGTAAACGCTAATTCCACTGCATTAGAATAAGTACGATTTGAGACAAAAACAGTCTTGGGATTTTTACCAATAAGGTGTTTTGCAATCAATGATGCTGTTTCTCCAGCACCTACTATCAGGATTGATTTATCAGAGAGATCTCCAAATTTAACCTCTGCTAATTCAACTGCAGCTGAACCTACTGAAACAGATCCCTTGTTGACTTTTGTTTCAGTCCTTACCTTTTTACCAGCAGATATAGCCTGCCTAAAGATGACAGACAATACCGGACCAACTACACCTTGGGACTCTGCCAAATCATATGCATTTTTAACCTGTCCAAGAATCTGATCTTCGCCTATAATCATTGATTCCAGACCGCATGAAACTCTGATCAGGTGTTTTATTGAATCTTTTCCAGTAAGATATTGTACTAGATTATTGCCGGTACCAAATGGAATGTAGGAATTTACAAGGTTTTCCAGAGATTTTCTTGAAGCTTTGGGATCATAACTGGAAATATAAGCTTCAATCCTGTTACAAGTCTTGAGAACAACTGCTCCGCTGACGCCGTCTAAATTGCAAACTGCATCCAGAAGAGTTTGTGTATCTGTTTTTCCAAGATTATCTATAGTAGACATCTCAGTCTGCTTATGCGTTATATGGGCGCTGATTACAGTCTCAATGCCAAAACTTCCAGCAGACCACGCTGTAGGGTCTTCAAGAACCTCTCTCAGCATTCTTTCCCTTTCTTTCTGATTGGGAATTGTCTTTTTTAATTCATCCCTAAGCTGCCTCTGGAATTCAATCATTTTATCATATTTCTCGTCAAGATACTGGTCCAGCCAGACCTTGAGGTACCTGGACATGGCGGGACTGTTCCCGTAGGTGGAAATAGCTACAGAAAAATTATCTCGTTTAACAAGAGATGGTATCAAAAAAGACCCTGGAGAATCTGAACGGTTGTATGGTTTTCCTGCGAGTTCAGATCTTTGGGCTACAAAATCATTAACACATGAATCTGCTGCTGCGACCACAAAGTCAGACTTCGCGATCCATTCATCTGCTACATCAAAAATATCTGCGTTAATCAAATTAAATGGGGCATTCAAAAAATCTTCAATGAATTCTTTACTGACTACTGTCACATCCGCTTCTTCTCCAAAATATAAAGCTTTTCTATATCCTACAGCCCCTCCACCAAAGACTGTAACTTTCTTAGATTTTAAATCAAGATACAACGGTAGCATGATACACACTTGTGATAATTTACACGGATGTATTATCCTACTCCTATATGAGTCTTAGTAGTATGATACGAAAAAAGAGAGCGTTGAGTTATCAATCCAGTCATTTAAAAATCACAGCCAGATTGATCGTCATGAGTAAAATAGCGGTTCAAAATAGTCTGGTAAACTATGGGAAATTTTAACAAAAGCTATATTAAATTTAAAAAATGGTGCAAGGGATGGGATTTGAACCCATGAACCGCTAAGGACGGGATCTTAAGTCCCGCGCCGTTGGCCAAGCTTGACTACCCTTGCTTTTGTCGCCCCATAGTCTGTCGAGTATATGATATTTATCAATTATAGATCATTGCCAAGATCTGTTTTATCATTGCGGTTTTTCTGTTTATGTGCCTTTAATGCATTGATTCCATCAATCACAAGTATGATAGAGAATATGATTAAGATTACAATTAAGATAAGCTGCAAACCCTCTGCAATAAACGTCCCAGTTCCTAAAACAAACAGCTTCATCACATTATTGTAGAATGTTATGCATAATGCCGAGATGGATGCTACCAGCATAAAGGCCATGGGGATTATGAACATTTTATTGGATTTTCCTTCGTGCACCATCCAGGCAGCTACTGCCATCAAGGCTAACACAGCTAAAAGTTGATTGGCTGATCCAAATAGTGGCCAGATATTTTCATATCCTCCGGTTGCAAGAAGTGCGCCGAGTCCGACTGTTATAAGTGTGGAAAAATACGGATTGGTAAGTAGTTTCCGAACTTTAGAAGGGATGCCGCCATCGGAGAAAAATTCCTGAAACATATACCTTGCAAGTCTTGTGGCAGTATCTAGAGAAGTTAATGCAAATGCAGATATTGCAAGAATTAAAACGATGTATGCTATGTCATAGTACTGCGGAATCCCCAAAGCAGCAACCATGTTGGCAATACCAGCAGCAAATACCTGTGTAGGTGTTCCAGAAGGCATAGTGCCCTGCGCAAATAATGTTCCTACAGCGATTAGAGCGATGATCGCCAGAACACATTCGATGAGCATTCCGCCGTATCCAATAAGCTTAGCATCCTTTTCACAATCAAGCTGCTTTGATGTTGTTCCTGATCCAACAAGGCTGTGAAATCCAGAAATTGCACCACAGGCTACAGTGATGAATAACATTGGAAACAACTGGCTTGTTCCGTTGATTCCGCCGAAGCCGGTATATGCAGGCAGAGTTACCTGCGTACCAGTGAATAATATCCCAATTATCGCAGCAGCCATCATCCCATACAGTAAAAATGAGTTCAGATAATCTCTAGGCTGTAATAATATCCAGACTGGAGCCACAGAAGCAATAAAGACATATACAAAAATAATCACAGTCCATGCCGTACCATCCAGATATAGTGGATAGTACAGTCCGAGTGCAATGCATACTACGATAGCAATGATTCCAAAGATTGTGGTTATCAGAAGATTTGTCTTATAGCGATAGAGGAATATTCCAAAAATAATTGATACGAGTATGAAAAGCATTGAAGCCATTGCTGTAGATCCATTTGCCGCTACAGTGCTTGTTATGCCATCAGTGACTGTAAATCCATTAAATGTATCAATTACTATTGAGGCAAAGGCAGCCATTACAAGAAGAAGAGTCAGATACGCAAAAATAAAAAACAGTTTTTTAGCTCTGGGCCCAATGTGTTCAGAAATCACATATCCAATAGATCGGCCCTTATGACGGATGGATGCCAAGATTGATGAAAAATCTTGAACGGCACCGAAGAATATTCCTCCAATGATAATCCACAAGAATACCGGCAACCAACCGAATATTGCAGCTTGAATAGGTCCGTTTATAGGTCCTGCACCAGCAATTGATGCAAAATGATGCCCTAATAAAACCGGAGCTTTGGATGGTACATAGTCAATTCCATCCTGCTGCGTATGTGCAGGAGTCTCGCGATTGTTATCAACATCCCATTTTTTAGCTAACCATCCCCCGTAGAAAATATACCCAATGAACAAAACAATGATTCCAGTGATTAGGATATATGCAGAGTTCATGTCAGCTGCCCTCACTTAGACATGAATCTAGGAAATCTGTTAATTCTTTCCCAGCTTTATTGGAGATTACTGCAGGAGTATTAATATCTACTACCAATAATCTTAAAATAACCCAACCATGAAGAGTTAAAAGGAAGTTTTTAGAAAACTTACAAGATTTGATGTCAGATACAATAGATTGATCAAGTGCATCTGTGAGAATGATTGTAGTAATGTAAGAACACATATGTTCACTGTGGGGATGTATCTGCATCAAACCACTCTCAATTGACATTTCTTTACATCTTACAAATTCATCAATATTCAAAAAAGGTGTAGAATATACATAGACATAGTCGTTTGTCTCTACTCCCCACATTTTAACTGACTTCGTCAGAACAAATTTTTCAGTTCTAGAATGAAATTGTGCTTTCGCCACCAGAGATCCTTGATTTGTGACTTTTTCAATATCAAAATAATTTCTATAAGAATTTAAAACAGCTTCTAGAACAGAATCTCTAGAAAGTGACATGAGAGTCCTCCTAGGTCATAATGTCTAAAATAAAAAAGAAGTGATGTCCCAAAGGGACATGTTTATTCAACAAATGCTTGATCATAAGCGCCATCGAGGATATCTTTGCGGATAGCCCTTGGCTCTTTTCCATCAATTGTAACGCCCATAGAATCACAGGTTCCTATAACTTCTAGGGAGCGCATTTTAACGTCTTTTCCCATAAGAGAGTCGCCCTTCATCTGAGCGATTTTTACAACCTGCTCAATTTTGAGATCCCCGACTTTATCGGCCCTTGTAGATCCAGAACCTTTTTCAATACCCAGTTCTTTTGTAACCAAAGAAGATGTTGGGGGCGTTCCTACTTTAATTTCAAAGTTTTTATCCTTGTCAATTATGATTTTAACAGGGACTTTCATTCCATCGAATGCTTTTGTCTTTTCATTTATTGCTCCAACGATCTGAGGAATGTTAACACCAAGGGGACCAAGTGCTGGACCGAGTGGTTGACCGGGAGTGGCTTTTCCGCCTTCAACTAATACCTCAACTGTATCTGCCATATTATATCACCTTTCTTTTTCAAGAACTCTTACATGGTCTCCTCTCACAGTAACTGGGATAGGAACCATTGCTTCGAATAATTCGACTGTAATCTCTTCTTTAGCTTCATCAATCTGTTGAACTCTAGCTTTCTCACCTTTGAACGGACCGGCAACTAACTCAACAACGTCGCCCTCAACTATTCCAGAAACAAGAGGTTTTGGTGCCAGATAATGATCGATTTCATCAAAACTCATTTCACCTTCAACAAAGCTATGGGCTTTCCTAACACCTCTGACAACTTCTCTCATCTTATCGGTGTTCATACCCTCAATTAGAAGATATCCCCTAAGGTTGGTAGGGGCAAGTATTGCAGAGATATCCGACTTACCAGCCTTAGCACGGCTTGCAATGCCATCTGCAACATCTTTTTCATGACCGATTGAGGTCTTAAGCGCCATGATTGATTGTCTAGCTTCTGCTACAAAGTGAACTGAAACATATTCACTAGGCAAATCTACAAGACTTGCGTTTACACCAATGGAGATTTTGTCATGCAGAGATGCCCCGACTGGAGCATAAATGTCCATTTTAATGATTTTTGCACTAGAACCTTCAAGAAAGATGTCAAAATCTGATGAAGACTGGGAACTTTGATTATCATAGAGAGAAGTCCCTGTTGAATCAAATATTCTCACATTCCATTCTGCAGCGTCATCTGGTATAAGCTCTAAAGATATGCTTAACCTAACTTTTTTCTTAGAAGAATCTGAACCCTTAATCTGAAAAGATGTGTTTGCTACACCCGATGCGGGTACTTTAAATTCAGTTTCATCAAAAATGAGAGAGAGCATACCGCTACTACTCTCAGAAGCGGCACCTTGAGGATCTTGATACATTTGTTTTACCCCTAAATTTAGAAGTATCCTGGCAGGTAGTTCATAAGCCAATAAATTACGAATCCAACTCCACCAATAAGAGCTATCCCTAATGCAGTGATTTTAACAACACCTAAGTATTCGTCATGTGATGGTTTACGAGCCATCTTCAATACTCTGCCATACTTTCCTTTACCGATGTTTTTGGCTCGCTCTTCGACGTTCTTTTGAACTTCCCAAGACTTTTCGACTACATTCATTTCGGCACGCTCTCGTTTTTCATTAAACCGTCTTATTAAGGGTTACAGACGTCTCCGCTTTTTGAATGTTACTACAACAAGCAGAGAAATGAGTATATAGTACCCCTATGAAGGACACTCGAATGTGTCAATCCCTACGGCTATTTTATTCTTTCCTCTTGAACATACAAATATCAGTCAATGAAATCTATATCTTCTGCAGTTGTTTTAACTCTGCAACTACCGGGACCAAGAATATTATTGGACTTTACTCCTGTTATTACCACCATTACTCTGACTGCATCGCCTAGGTCAGGGTCAACTGCAGCTCCCCATATGATACGGGCATTGGGAGAAACACGTGATTGAATTACAGACGCTACTCTTTCTGCCTCTGAGATTGACATGTTGTTTCCACCAGTGATGTTTACAAGAACTCCAGTGGCTTCTGAAATATCCACATCAATTAATGGAGAGTTGATAGCAGCATCAATAGCTTCTTCAACGCGATTTTTGTCACTGTCGCTTTCTCCCAGTCCAATCATTGCAACTCCTGCACCTTTCATGATTGTTTTAACATCATTAAAGTCCAGATTCACAAGTCCTGGCTTAGTAATCAATTCTGTTATTCCTTTAATTGCTCTGACAAGTACTTCATCTGCCACTTTAAAGGCTTCATTAATGGCCAGCCTTGGACAGATTTCTAGAAGTTTGTCGTTGGGAATGACGATTACAGTATCAGCAGATTCCCTTAAGCGCTCAAGACCCCACTCAGCATTTTCTGCTCTTATGTTTCCTTCAGCTTTAAACGGATATGTTACTACAGCCACAGTCAAAGCACCCATATCTTTAGCAAGTTTTGCTACATATGGTGCAGATCCTGTTCCAGTACCGCCGCCCATACCTGCAGTTACAAACACAATATCAGAGCGATCTAAAGCTCCACGAAGCTCCAGTTCAGCTTCTCTAGCAGCGTCTTCTCCAACTCTAGGAAGTGAACCGGCTCCCAATCCTCTGGTTATTCTCCTCCCCAGGAGTAACTTATTCGGAGAATGAATTGCAAGAAGATGCTGGGCATCAGTATTTGCAGCGTATATTTCAGCTCCGGTGACGCCTACTTCAGAAAGACGGTCGATAGTATTAGTTCCACCGCCACCACATCCTATGATTTTTATATTGGTTTTGAGTGATTCTAATATATCCAATAGAAGCTGATCAGCTGCTGAGAATTGTCTGCCCCCAGATGCGCTCTCTGGGATTTGTGAGGGGTCCGTGGCTTGCATGCTAGCACGGGAAATTGCATCGTTTAGGAATGATTTCATTGTGATACCTCTGAGACGGTTTGGCTGCAGTCCGTCATCGTCTGACAAGAAATTAGGATGAAATCTTGGATTTTTGGTTTGGAATCCAAGCATCCTAAGCCCTGTCGTGTTTTTATGTCATCTGTAATGACATATTTAGCTATGATGCCATGAGTGCACATTTGAAAGATTTATCTTACAGTTGGTATTCCATCAAGATATTCGTCATCTACTGGTTTTTTATCGAATATCTGTTCAGATTTTACACCTGTTATGATCAGCATAACACGCATTTTATTTGAGAGTGATGGGTCAACTGCAGCTCCCCATATGATACGGGCATTGGGAGAAACACGTGATTGAATCGTGGATGCGACTTTTTCAGCCTCCATGAGTGTCATATTTGTGCCACCTACCACATTGATTAGTACACCAGTAGCATCGGAGATATCAACTTCAAGTAATGGTGAATTTAATGCATCTTCAATAGCTTCTGTAGCACGATCATCCGAATCTTCTTCTGATTCGCCGAGACCTATTAGAGCTACACCTGCGCCTTTCATGATTGTTTTAATATCATTAAAGTCCAGATTCACAAGTCCTGGCTTAGTGATTATCTCTGTGATTCCCTTTATTGCTCTCATTAAAAGTTCATCGGCAACTTTGAAAGCGAGATTTATTGAAAGATTTGGACAAACTTTTAGAAGCTTGTCGTTGGGAATGACGATTACAGTATCAGCAGATTCCCTTAAGCGCTCAAGACCCCAGATGGCATTCTCCATCCTCATACGTCCTTCGCCTTCAAACGGCATTGTAGTAACAGCAATAGTAAGCGCGCCCATAGTTTTAGCAAGTTTTGCTACATATGGTGCAGATCCTGTTCCAGTACCGCCGCCCATACCTGCAGTTACAAACACAATGTGGGCATCCATCAGACTTCTTCTTAATTCATCATCAGCTTCTGCTGCAGCTTCTTCACCCACTCTTGGCAAGGCACCTGCTCCCAGTCCTCTTGTACACCTACGTCCTAAGAGAATTTTATTAGGGGCATTTATAGCCAAAAGATGCTGTGCATCGGTATTTGCAGCATACAATTCAGCACCAGTTATTCCTTCTTCAACGATACGTCCAATTGTATTGGTGCCGCCTCCGCCACACCCTACAATCTTGATATTTGTTTTAAGCTGGTCTAAGAATTTTGATAGTTCGTCGTCTATGGCAGAAGTTTGTGGCTGTGTCTGAGAGTAACTCTGATCCTGTACAGCATATGCAGGAGGTGCTTGTTGTTGAACAGGCGATGTCCCTCTAGAAAGTGCCTCGTCAATTAATGATCTCATGTGCATCCCTTAGTACTGCAACGCAACGGCTATATTAAATAATTACCACTGGTCTGCTGATTGTCTGCCACGATTATCTAAAAATATAAAACTTACATTTCAAACGCTGGCACATATTATTACTCATTCAAAAAAATAATTACAACTATTGTGTGCGATAGATAAATACGTATTTTAAGAGCTTTATTCAAAATATTGTCAGACAATTGTCATACAAAAAGTAAAAACACGTATATTGTGCAAAATAAAATACAAACTCAAATTGTTTAATTAATAGTACTTAAATTTAATTTTTATAAACATAAAACATTAAATTAATTTGTGGATATCGTAAATATTTGCATATATACGAATGCAAACGTATATTAACTATAGATTAATAGCAAAATTAATCTGTATTTCGAATAAACATAGTGCACAATATTCATAAAATACTGATCATGAATATAATGTGCTGGAATCATATTCTAGCCACTATGACTGTAAAGAAATACTTAATTTGAAAGACGACAAGAGTGAGCGAATGTTTTCAGATATCGTGAAAAATGTAAGGGTAAAATCTCCTCTGATCAATGTGATTACCAACTTTGTTACAGTGAATGACTGCGCCAATATACTGCTAGCAGCCGGTGCATCACCATGCATGGCATATGATATTCGAGAAGTAGAGGATATTGTTTCAATCTGTCAAGGTCTTGTGATTAATCTTGGATCCATTGAAGATGACAGGGCAATGCTTCTTTCAACAAAAAAAGCTAATGAAATTGGAATACCGAGCGTCTTTGACCCTGTAGCTGCTGGTGCAAGCAGACTTCGTAACGATCTGTGTGATGAATTTCTGCAAAATGTAAAATTCTCAGTCATTCGAGGGAATATATCTGAAATAAAATCGTTAGCGGTCGGAAGTTCAACTACCAGAGGAGTAGACGCCAGTGAGGCGGATGAAGTCACCGAAGATAACCTTCCAGAAATTGTAAAAATGGCTAAAACACTGAGTGAAAAAACTGGTTCAGTAATTGCAATATCTGGGAAAATAGATGTCGTTGCTGATTTTCAAAAAGCATATGTCATAAAGAACGGACATCCGATGATGGCCATGATTACTGGAAGTGGCTGTATGCTGACAACGCTCATAGGAGCATACTGCGCTGCAAACCCAGATAAGATTCTTGAATCTGCCGCCGCGGCAGTATGCATGATGGGCATATGTGGGGAATATGCATATCAAAAAACCATTGATACAGACACTGGAACATCATCATTTAGAAATTATCTGATAGACTATGTTAGCAAACTGGATGATGAAATGATGAAGGAGAGGATGAAAGTTGAAATTTACTAAAGAATTCCTCAGATTATATGCAATCACAGATCGCAAATGGATTGGAAACAGATCTATGTCTGAAGAAGTAGAAAAGGCATTGAAAGCTGGTGTTACATGTTTGCAGATCAGAGAGAAAGAGATTGATTATGAAGAATATCTTTCAAAATCAATTGAACTCAGGAAAATCTGTAACAAATATAATGTTCCATTCATAGTTGATGATAATGTAGAAATAGCATTAGCCAGCGGTGCTGATGGTGTTCATGTAGGACAAAAAGACATTTTGAATAAAGATGTACGGTCCATGATTGGAGATGATATGATTTTAGGCATATCAGCAAATTCTGTAGAACTGGCAATTGCTGCAGAGAAATCAGGAGCCGACTACATTGGAGTTGGATCCATCCAACTTTCTCCAACGAAGAGCGAGTCAAAGGTGCTTTCTTTGGAGTATGTACAAGAGATATGTAATTCAGTTTCCATCCCTGTTGTAGCAATTGGAGGGATCAATGAAGAGAATATACCCAAACTAAAGGGCATCGGTGTTGCAGGTGTTGCTGTCATCTCAGCAATATTTGGAAAAGAAGACGTTGCTGAAGCGGTGCATGAACTCAAAAAATTAGTTGATGAGAATATATGAAAAACAGTACTAGCATACCATACAAATTTGCAATTTTTGACATGGATGGTACTATAATCGACTCCATGCCTGCATGGAAGAACTTATGGAACGAATACCTGATCTCCAAAGGTATTCAACCTCCTGAAGATCTAGCTGAATCCATATTAAACATGACTCTCACAGAGTCATCACAATATTTCATAGATAAATTTGGCATAGAGTGCACTAAAGAAGAAGTGAAATCTGATTTCTATAAAATTATGGAAAAAAAGTACTATCGTGGATTTTCACCAAAACCTGGCGTAGTTGAATATATAAATGATCTTCATTCACATAACGTTTCAACATGTGTAGTTACTGCCACAGCAGAAAAACTTGCCAATGCATGTTTGAAACAAAACAAAATGATTGAGTTATTTGATTTTGTAATAAGCTGTGAAAAAGTAGGCAAAAACAAACAATTCCCAGATGCATATAATCTAGCATCTTCCTATTTTGGATCCAAACCGTCTGAGACCGTAATTTTTGAAGACGCTCCATATGCTGCAACCACTGCAATAAATGCTGGTTACTATACCATTGGAGTATTCGATGAATATTATAAAGATTACATAGAGACTATGAAATCGATATGTAATGAATATATATACACATTCGAAATATAATCAAACGATTGATTATTCAATAGATTCAAGTATGTAGTATATCCAAGATCGATAAAAATACAATATACACATATAATAAATATAAGATAAAAGTGGGCACGACCGGATTTGAACCGGCGACCATCGGGTTATGAGCCTGACGCTCCACCAGACTAAGCTACGCGCCCTGTTAAGAAAGGTTAAGAGAGCGCCCTAATAAATACTTTTTCGCTAGGCCTCATACATCACCTCTTACTGTAACTGTTTTGATAACTTTCTGCGCAGCATTGGCCAGATCCATGATTATCTCAGAAGGATAGGGCTTCAACTCAGAAAGTGCAGGATCTAAAGTATAATCTGGTCTAAATTGCTGCAATGCATATTTTTTTGAACCAGATAGTTCCGAGATTATGGAGTAAACATCATCTTTAGACAAAAATAGGGGAACAATGGTTGTGCGGAATTCATAATCTATGCCAGATGATTCAATGAGATCTATTGAACGTTTGATATTCTCTAAGTTAACCTCCACTCCTGCGGCATCAGAATATTTTGTGTTAAGTGGGGCTTTGATATCCATTGCAATATAATCTATCAAATTTTCAGAGATTAAATGTTCAAGCATATCTGGATTTGTTCCATTTGTATCAAGTTTGACCTTTAAACCAAGTCCTTTTATTTTTCTCAGAAGATCCTGCAGATCATCATGGATCGTTGGCTCTCCTCCACTGACCACGATGCCATCAAGAAAGTCTTTGTTTTCAGAGATGTATGATTCGATATAGTCAATAGGGATTTCATCGAATGAGTTTGGATTTAAAACGGCATTCTTATTATGACAGTATGGGCAGCGAAAATTACATCCTGGAAGATAGATGGAAGCTACAATATGTCCATCCCAGTCTAACAAAGATGTCTCGATGAATCCAATGATTTTCATGTAATCACTGTTTGGAGGATTCTTGCTGCATCATCTCTAACTTTTTCTTTTTATGTCCAGCAGGTCCTCCTCTTTCAGTCATTGCTTTCTCCATGCATTCATCACTGTCACAAATAAAAGCTGCAAATTGAAAATACTTGGCAGGAGCGCCACAAAACTGGCATTTTTCCTTCTCAATGTCCATGATCTATTGATCGCATATAAAGTAGATAATTGATTCCCTTGATTATTCTGATCAGAGGTGGGCATTAATACAGTCGTGCCCACCAACCAGGTCAGCATATATCGAGTGAAAATTGGATAGATCTTACCGAATGTGTGATCCAGCCTAAGGATATGATGTCCGAACATGCATCATACAGCGGCGCAGTCTCCGGAGTTATTGTTCCTGAAACTTCCACGCATATGGAAGGATTTAGAGATTTAATCAGATTATAACATTTTGCAGCAGTTTCAGGAGACATGTTATCCAACAAAATTATGTCTGCTCCAGATTTCACTGCAATCTCTGAATCTTCTATGGATTCCACTTCAACCTCTACCTTTTTAGTAAAAGAGTATTTTTTTGCTTTGGTTACAGCTTCAGCTACTCCCCCGAGAACAGCAATGTGATTGTCTTTTATGAGGATAAGATCGTCCAAACAAAACCTGTGGGGATCTCCTCCACCCAACATAACTGCCTTTTTTTCAAATGCTCTGAACCCTGGAGTAGTTTTCCTTGTTGCAGCAACTTTCGCATGCGATAATTTTGATGAGATGTTGTGTGTAACAGTAGCGATTCCAGACATTCTCATAAGGAAATTAAGAGCAGTTCTTTCAGCAGAAAGAATAGATTTTAGAGAACCGCTTACTTCAAGAATTGTATCTCCTTTGGAGGCGCTTTCTCCGTCAGAGATTAAAGCATTTGTTTTGAGATTAAAGTGATGAAAAACAGACTCTGCTTCATATATACCGGCTACTGTGCAAGGCTCATTTGCAATAATCGATGCGGTTCCTATTAAACCATCATCGATCAGTGCATCAGAGGTTATATCTCCAAAACCAAGGTCTTCCAATATATACGTTTCAATATTCATTAAAGTTCGAACTCCTCGTTATTCTTCGGGAGAAGTACATTGAAATTGCGGTCCCTCAGCTCTTTAGCAAGTGGTTCACGATCATCAGAGTGCATGATAACCACATTTTCAGGATCACAGCCTTCTACAAATTTGATTAGATCATCTTGACCTGCGTGTGCACTGAGATCAAACTTTTTCAGATTACATTTAACTTTGATAACTTGCTCTGCCTGGTCTCTAGCCAACTTAACTGTCATTGTACGATTATTGAGAAGATTGTATCCATTGGAGTCTTCTACTTGGAAACCAGTTAGGAAAATGGAGCTGTGTGGATCATTTTTTACATCATTGATATATGTCTGAACTGGGCCCCCATCCAACATACCACCTGTCGCTACAATAACTTGAGCTTCAGCTCTGGCTGTTTTTCTGTCCCTGGAATATATGACCTCAGAAAAACGGCGTCTGGCTTCTTTTAGATCGTGCTCTGATCTAACATAACCTGGGAAATTTTTGTAAATTTTAGAGATTGATTTTCCCATTCCGTCTACCCACATGTTGTATTTCAAATTCTTAAGAATCATCATTACTTCTTGGGTCCTTCCAACAGCAAAACAGGGAATTATGGCTTTTCCACCATTCTCTACAGTTTCTTTTACGCTTTCAATGAGTTCTTTCTCAGTCTTTTTTCTGTCTGGATGATTTCTGCCAGAATAAGTGCCTTCAACTATCAGATTGTCGCACTTAACTGGTTTAGCTCCTTTAACCAAACGCATGTTACAAGTGTGGATGTCTCCAGTAAATACAGTAGTAGAATCCCCATAGATTTCATACATTGCTGCACCTGGAATATGTCCTGCTGGAAATGGAGAAACTTCTAAAGGACCTATATCCATAACTTCAGTGTAACTCATTGTTGTAAAGTTGTTCATTAATTCATCAATGTCATTTTCATTGTAAACTTCTGGATACCCTTCAGCTTGTGCAATTTTTATGGAATCTCGAACTAGAAGCTCCGTAACTTTGACAGTAGGGGGTGTTGCTATCACTTCGGTCCCATAATTTTTTGCAATCCAAGGAAGCATGCCACAATGATCCAAATGACTGTGAGTTAGAAATACCATGTCTGGTTTCGGAGCTGGCAATGGATATGTAGGAGGCTTGTCCGCCGCCATGCCATAATCAAACAGGAGATCTACGTTATCTTCATGAAGAAGCATTCCCAACCTTCCTACTTCTTCTACGCCTCCAAGAAATTTAAGTTTCATCTTTTTACCTCTGAATTACAGTGATTTTAGTTAGTGATCTTTAAAGTGACGAAGATACAACAATCATTATCTCTGCAAACTAATGCAGCTTTAGACAATATTCGCAGTTTATCCTCGAATCTCCCCATAGCAGGAGAAAAGATTCACGATTTATTTTTATCCGGGCGCATTAACCAATATCAGTATTTTAAGTTGATGTCATATCTAAAAGTGTATATATATGATATGTTAAAGGTAGAAACAAAGAAAGGATTGAGTTTTATACATTCAGTAATTTCTGCAGTGAAGCAGGATTTACAAAACAAACTTTAATACCTCTCTATATATCACCAACACCAGGCGAGATTATGTTCTGTAGTAAATGCGGATCTTTGCTCTTCCCTACCCAGGCAATAGATGGATTTGTCACATGCAGATGTGGGAATAAAGAACCTGTACAAGGCGGGGAAAAGGTTACGATACAAAAGAAAAAAACAGACGTGGAAGACTGCCCAGTAGTCGATTCGATTGAGGGTACCATGCCTAAAACTAATGTTCCATGTCCAAAATGTGGACACAATGAAGCTTATTGGTATCTTAGACAAACCAGAAAGTCTGATGAGCCTGAAACCACTTTTCTCACATGTTGTAAATGTGGAAATAAGTGGAGACAATACTAAGAAGATTTAAAATTGAAATAAAGTTAAGGTATGGAGAGATTCAATGTTTCACGCTAAAATAAAATCTGAAACCCTTAAGGGAATTGTCGATGTTGTATCCACTCTTGTTGATGAAGCTAAATTCAATATTGATCCAGATGGATTAGAGATCAAAGCAGTAGATCCAGCACATGTAGCAATGGTAGATATGCGAGTCGAAAAGACTGCCTTTGAAGAATTTAGTGCAGACGATATGGAGCTAGGAATAGACTTAGACAAGATCAAAGAAGTCCTAAAGCTCTCACGCGGTGGGGATATTCTAGAAATAGACCAAAACGACGAAAAAAACAGATTGATAATTCGCGTTGGAAACATTGTGAGAAAAATGAACCTTGTTGATACAGCTGGAATGAGCGATCCTCGTGTGCCTAATGTGGCACTGCCTGCAAAGATAAGTCTTGGAGTCGATGAGCTTCAAAGAGGTATAAAAGCGGCAGAATCTGTATCGGATCATATTGCACTTTCAGCTTCTCCAGATGACTTTGAAATGTACTCTGAAGGAGATACAGATAGTGTAAATCTCAAGTTATCCAAAGATCAGCTCATCTCACTTGAGTGCCAGGAATCTGTAAAAAGCATGTTCCCTCTTGACTATTTTTCAAACATGGTCAGATCAATACCTAGTGGAACGGCTGCAGACATCAATCTTGGAACAAATTATCCTGTCCGTTTAGAGTTCGAAATCGCTGAAGGAAACGGAATAGTGAATTATCTGTTGGCACCCAGAATTGAAAATGAATGAATATTTAGCGCATTTTCATGAGCATATTCAGGAAGTTGCGCCAAAGATTTAATTTACTCACAGGCATTGCCTCTCTAAACTCTCTTCCCATGAGGTGCAATAATGACGCTCTACGACGATCAGACTATTCAAGAATTGGAGGCAAAAGCCAAAATTATTAGGTGTCACGCGATCAAAATGATTTATGCAGCTAAGTCAGGACATCCTGGTGGATCTCTTTCTGCAGCTGATCTGATCACTGCCCTATTTTTTAAAATAATGAAGCATGACTCCAGCAATCCTCACTGGGAAGAAAGAGATAAATTTGTTTTATCTAAAGGACACGCTGCTCCATCATATTATGCAGCTTTGGCAGAATGCGGTTATTTTCCAACTGACGAATTGCTTACATTAAGAAAAGTTGATTCGAACCTTCAAGGACATCCATGCAGACAAAAAACTCGTGGAGTTGAAGTTTCAACAGGATCACTTGGACAAGGACTCAGCATGGCTAACGGACTTGCACTAGCTGCAAAGTTAGACAGATCTGGCTCCAGAATATATTGCATATGTGGAGACGGAGAGTTACAGGAAGGACAGAATTGGGAAGCAGCAATGCTGGCAGCTCAATACAAATTGGATAATCTTACGCTCTTTATCGACCGCAACAAACTCCAGATAGATGGCCCTACTGAGCAGGTTATGTCGCTTGAACCTCTTGTGGACAAGTGGCTAGCTTTCGGATGGAATCTTATAGAGATCAACGGGCATGACATGAGACAAATTCTAGAAGCCTGCGACAAAGCTAAAGAGACTACAGGAAAACCAACTGTAATCATTGCCAATACAATAAAAGGAAAGGGCGTATCATTCATGGAAGGTGCAATCGGATTCCACGGTAAAGCTCCGAACGAAGATGAGTATAAAATTGCCCTCAAAGAACTGGGGGACTGCGCATGAAGTGGATGTATACAAGTCAGAGAAAAGAATATGCAAATGCCTTGACTGAAGTAGGAAAAGAAAGAACAGATGTTGTTGTTCTTGATGCTGATTTATCATCATCCACCAGAACTTCAGAGTTTGCAAAAAGTTTTCCAGAGAGATTCTTTAACTGCGGTATTGCTGAACAGAATATGATCGGCACGGCAGCCGGTCTAGCCGCTGCTGGGAAAACTGTATTTGCTTCAACTTTCGCAGCATTTGCAACAGGCAGATGCTGGGATCAGATCAGGCAAGCTGTAGCCTATTCAAATCTAGATGTAAAGATCGTAGCCACACACGCAGGAATAACTGTAGGACCAGACGGAGCTACACATCAGGCATTAGAAGATATTGCAATAATGAGAGTGCTGCCTAACATGACAGTTATTGTTCCAGCTGACGGAGCTGAAACATACAAGGCAATAAAAGCAATTGCAAAATACAAAGGACCATGCTATGTAAGACTGGGAAGATCAGATGTACCACTAGTAACAAGCATGGAAACTCCCTTCGAAGTAGGAAAAGCTTCCCTATTGAAAGAAGGATCAGACATCACGCTTGCAGCATGCGGACAGATGGTAGCTGTTTGTTTAGAAGCTGCTGAAGAGCTGGAATCAAAAGGCATATCCGCAGAAGTTCTAAATGTTTCAACTATCAAACCACTGGATAAGGAAGCAATAGCAAAGTCTGTCGAAAAAACTGGCTGCATTGTCACTGCCGAAGAACACTCAATAGAAGGAGGATTAGGCAGCGCCGTTTGTGAGTTTTTGTGTGAAACGTATCCAGTACCTCAGCAAAGGATCGGCACTCCTGCATGTTTTGGAGAGTCTGGAGAAAGCGATGCTTTGATGAAAAAATATGGACTGACAAAAGAGCGTGTAATCGAAGCATCTGAAAAAGTGATCAGGAGGAAGAAATAATGAAGATTTTTATTGATACTGCTAACCTAGAAAAAATAAAGGAAGCAAACAGCTGGGGCATAGTTGACGGTGTAACCACAAATCCAAGTCTTGTCTCTAAAGAAAATACAGATTTTAAGACACTGGTCAAAGAAATTTGTAAGATTGTAGATGGTCCAATAAGCGCTGAAGTTATGGGCTGCACAGCAGAAGAAATGGTAAAAGAAGGCAGAGAGCTGTCAAAAATCCACAAAAATATCGTTATTAAAATTCCCATGACAAAAGAGGGAATGAAAGCTACAAAGGTTCTATCTACAGAAGGAATAAACGTAAATGTAACTCTAATATTTTCTGCATCACAGGCTCTTTTGGCATGCAAAGCCGGAGCACGTTATATATCACCATTTGTCGGCAGACTTGATGATGCTGGACAGGATGGAATGAAGTTAATTTCAGAAATCATGAACATACTAGATTGCTATGATTTTGAAACTGAAGTCATTGTTGCTTCAGTCCGTCATCCGATTCATGTGGTAGATGCTGCACAGATAGGTGCAGACATTGCAACAATACCATTCGATGTATTAGACAAAATGTTTAATCATCCTTTGACTGACATTGGTATAAAAAAGTTCCAAGATGATTGGGAAAAATGCAGCCCTTCAAAGGCTCCTGCAAAATCAAAACCTAAAGCTAAATCAAAAAAATAAACATTGGTTGATGATGGGCAACCATCATTATCCACACTTTATTATACCACTATATTCTACTAAGGCCATATGGATTCTCAGATTATAATCTCTGGTGGTGGGCCGATTGGCAATTATCTGGCATCTAACCTAACAGGATGCTCCGTACAGATAATGGAAGAACATTCAGAAATAGGAAAACCGGTCCAGTGCACAGGCCTTGTACATCCAAGAGTTATAGAATTGGCAAATGCTGAAGAATCCGTTCTGAATGCAATCAAAGGTTTCAGATTATTCTTTCCAGACGGACGAATGGTGGAAGTTAAAACAGACGAAACCAAAGCCGTTGTGATTGATAGATGTCGTTTCGATAATATTTGTTGCGGTGGTGCTAAAAAAGCAGGTGCCACAATAAATACAGATTCAAAAATACTAAATTTCAAAAGAGAAAATAATGAGTTGATCGTAAATCACCTCACAAATGGTAAAAAAAGTGAAATTAAAACAAATCTGCTTATCGGAGCAGATGGTTACAAATCACATGTAGGAAATTGTGCTGGTCTTGGCTGTGCAAAAGAGATAGTAAGAGGAATCCAGGCAGACCTTGAAATAACCATGCCAGACCAGAATATCGTTGAAGTCTATGTAGGGAAAGAAGTTGCTCCAGGATTTTTTGCATGGATACTTCCTTGTGGAGAATTTACCAGAGTCGGTGTTGGAATCTCAAAGGGCAATGGCATTCCCAGTAAATATCTTGACAGACTGATCGAAAAAAGAGGATTCGGCGAAATTAATCGTTCACAAATATATTCTGGAGTAATACCTATTGGATATCCTAAATCAACGTATGCAGACAATATCATGATTGTTGGTGATGCAGCGGCCCAGACAAAACCACTCTCTGGAGGAGGTTTGTACACAGGGCTGCAGTGTGCTAAGTATGCCGCAGAAACCGCATTAGATGCTATAGACTCAAATAATTACAGTGCAGCATTTTTGTCAGCTTATGAAGACAAATGGAGATCAGAGATTGGTAAAGAATTAGACAGAGGAATGATCGTCAGAAAGATATTCACAGGAATGAGCGATAAAAAACTAGATGAAGCTGGTAAATTACTTGATAAGCCAGAAGCAAAAGAGATTCTAGCTACTGGAGATATAGACTACCCGTCAAGACTCGCCAGACCAATGCTGAAGGCCGTTCCATCGCTTATGAAACTAGCTCCCGGAGCTTTGAAGACACTGTTGCTGGGAAGATGATATCTAAAAGCTGAAATATGGCAACCCATATTTTCCGCTATGCTTCTTGCAAAAATCCCCAAGGATGAAGGGGAATACATCCGCAAGAAATTATTCAAGATGGGATTAATCCGTAAAGATTATAAAATATTTGATGAAGATAATTTTATTTATCTGCCATTAAAAGAGATGCCTGATTCAGAGATTATTACAACATATGGGTTTACTGTTGAAGATGGATTGGCAGAAGGCAGATCGTATAGAAAAACCCCGCAGGAACTCATTGCTGAAAATGTTAATATTGATGATGATCTCAAAACATTTCTCCCACAGAAATGGGAAAGATTGGGAAGTGTTGTAATTATCAAGATTCCAGAAGAATTGGAAGATCTAAGGTTTAAAATTGCTGAGTCATATGCAAAAGTTCTGGATGTGGAATGCGTCGTGAGAGAACGAAATCATATAAGTGGAATACAGCGCATCCCAGATATCGAAATACTATACGGATCAGATACTGAAACAATTCATTTTGAGAATGGAATTTATTATAAATTAGATGTATCAAAACTTATGTTCTCATCAGGAAATATTGATGAAAAATTAAGAATGTCTTCTCTTGACTGTACTGGTGAAACCATCATTGATATGTTTGCAGGAATAGGATATTTTACCCTTCCGCTTGCCGTTCATACCAATGCACATGAGATAATTGCTTGTGAAATAAATCCAGTCTCATACAATTATTTGAAGGAGAATATCGTCTTGAATAATGTACAAGACATTGTGCATCCTATTTTAGGAGATAATAATGATCTAGAAGGCTGTCGGATTGCTGACAGAATAATAATGGGTTATGTTCATACCACACATCAGCATCTGAAAAAAGCATTTGAACTCATAAAGACAGGTGGTGTGATACACTACCACGATACATATCCTCTTGAAATCTTTCCTGATGCTGCTCTGGAAAATATAAAGAAGGCTGCCGGTGACAGGAAATATTCCATATCTCTTATTAGAGAAGTGAAGTCATACTCACCGGGGGTATCCCACATAGTGATGGATATCATTGTTGAACAGTGACTTTTTCCATAGCTCCAGATGCTTCTAAAAGGAGATTGAGTGCATTTGTATACTCTTTACCTTCTGCTGACAATAGTTTTTCAGCAAATGGAACCAAATATGTGCCAAAATCCATTTCTTCTTTGGTGAATTGCCAAGCTTTTGATTGTCCTTCTCCAACAGCAGAAAGAAGTCCATATGTCAAAGACCTCATATTATGATTAGAACCCTTACTCTTTTCAAGTGCACGTACAGCAGCTATTTTTCCTTCTGTTTTGTATATTCGAGCAATATCATCACAGAATGAGGCCATTGGACCCAGGTTCGAAAGTGTAGGCAGCCTGCTTTTAATCTTCATGTAGCTCTCAAGTCTTGCCGCTTCTGCAACCATCTGAGACGGCGCTAGATCTGTACGGTCGTTCAATATGGTAGATACCGTTTCCTGAGATGCTATCCCAGAAAGCAACTCCTCGTCATAATCTTTCCAAAGATCTGAAAGAAGATTTGGGATCTGATCGTTTCTGGAGATTATACAGCGTTTACCAGACGAAATAAATTTATTGATCGTTTCTTTTTCAGCTTCTGTACCCCTCAGAGCATTGAGGAATTTTTCTTTGTCTGATCCAAAGCATGAGCCGTTTACAATGTACAGCTCATTTCCTGTGGACTGCAGAGTTTTTGCCCAATCTATGCGATAGGCATCAAGAAGAGCACTATCTGAAATCTGCCCGTGCAGGTATTTTGCCACTAGATCTGAATTTAATTGTGTTTTTTCTTTAATGGGGCAAACTTCGCATTCTGAAAGACACTGAATACCGCGATCAATACTGACTGTAAAGTCATCTGCTGGATCTTTAGCGGCGATCCGACTTGCTAGGATGTGGACTGTGTTGTTATTATCTTTCAGGCATGAAGTACACACATTGATTGTTACATCTGCACTATTCCAATGAATGTTCAAATGTTCTCCGCCTTTATGTGGGCAGTTAAAATTTTCATCAAGATCATATGGCAACAGTTCAACGATTTCGTCTACATATTCTTCAGGTGCAGCAGGACCGTCAGGACAACAGACTGCATTCTCTTCACATGAGTAAATGTGAAGCCCGTATTTTTCTGCAACTTTCCAAAATGCCATCAGTCTGAACTGGGGGTGATCATAATGCTGAAGTCCAATGAGTAAATCTCTGTCAGCATTGCCCCTCATAGCGTATGATACTTCTCCAACTGGAGTCTTTGCAGTTGCTAAATATGGGATTTTGCCGTCCATTGCCAAGGAAATTGTAGCAGCATATGCACGTACAATGGGGTCGCCTCTGAGTGAAAAAGCCGCCAACTTTTTTTCGTTGTCTCTCTTATCTGAGACAACTTCCATTTTGCTTATTGCCTTTTTAATAACGCACTTTCTACAGTCCCTTGTACATTTGGGCATCATGATGTGCGGATTTTCAGCTAACGCCTTTGATTTCTCTAAAAGTCCCTTTTCTAAAGTTTTTGGTGTGGCTTTAGCACCCCTAAATCGAATTCGGCGTCCCATGAACTCACCTAACGAAAAGAGAATGATTAATACTTTTTCCAGAGATTATGAAATTTCTTTAATGAGAAAGGATGAAAGAGCAGAGCTCAGTACTGCCTGTGCTCTGTAAAATATCCTGCCATTATCCTACGTTGTCCTTTTCTGAGGATCTCAGAAAGTGTAGATGTAGATATTCCAAATATTTCTGCTAGTTCTTTCAGATCTGTCTTGCGCGGGAAATCAAAATAACCTCTTTCAAAGGCCATACGGGTTATCTGTTCCTGCCTCATTGTGAGTTCATCTTCAGTCTTTATCTCAGTGATCTTTACCAGCTGTGGATCGGCTTTGCATGCAGTCAATTCAGAGATTAATTTCTGCAACGCTTCCCTTTCAGTAACTAATAATGTCCAGCGTGTACGGCCTTCCTTAGTTGTTGTGGAACCTGTTAAAAAGCAGTTTGATCCTGCTAAGAGTCTACATACTACGCAGTGGCATGTAGAAAATGCAGCTAAAACTTTACTTTTATCTAATGCACTGATATCAACATTGAAGATATTTGGATTATTGCGTATCTGATCAATTACTTTTGGAAGATCTTTTTCGTTTTCAACTTCGATCTGAACCAAATCTCTGATCTCTTGTTCTGACCCGGTTTTTGAGTTTATGACTCTTATTACAGAAGGATATTTTTCAACTACATCTGTAATCCAGTTTTCAGGCATCGCAATAGATACCACAGCTTCCATCATTTTCGGTTGCTCCTGAAGGGTTATCAACTACTTACTAAAAATTGTTTGCTAAAATGTAGTTATTTGGGGGTATCTATTAAAAGTGAATGAGGCGATATGATATTTATGAAACTCACTGAGACTGCCGATTCCATAAAGACAATGGAAATAAGGGGTGCAGGATTAATAGCTCGCAGTGCTGCTGAAGCTTTAAAAGATCTGGCTGAAGAATATGATGGGGAATCGCTCACTGAGTTCATTGAAGTATTAAACAAAGGCAGAGAAACGTTGGTAAATTCCCGGCCAACTGCTGTCTCTCTGTGGAATGCCGTTCAGGCAACATTGAAAAATGTTAAAAATGCAGAAGACGTTGAGAGTTTAAAAGAGATAGTTTCCAGAGATGCTGACGCGTTCATATCTAGTTCTAAAAAAGCAGTTGAAACAATTGGCAGGATAGGAGCTAACAGAATAAAAGACGGGGATGTTGTTCTAACTCACTGCAACAGTAAAGCTGCACTAAGTGTCATAAAGACAGCACATAAACAGGGAAAAAACATTTCGGTATATGCTACAGAATCTAGGCCATGGAAACAAGGTCTGCTGACAGTGAAAGATATGTCGGATGCAGGAATCCCAGTTACTCTGATTGTGGACAGTGCGGTCAGATGGATCATGAAAGAAATAGATATTGCTGTGGTCGGTGCTGATACCATCTGTTCCAATGGTGCGCTTATAAACAAAATCGGTACATCACAAATAGGATTAGCAGCCCATGAAGCCAGAGTTCCGCTCATGGTCTGTGCTGAAAGCTATAAATTTTCACCTAAAACAATGGAGGGAGAAATGGTAGAGATAGAAGAAAGAGATGTAACTGAAGTAGCTGCGAATCTGCCTCCCAACGTAAAAATCAGAAACCCTGTTTTTGATTCTACACCTGCTGAATACATAGACTGTATCGCAACAGAAATTGGATTGATTTCTCCATATGCAGCTTACGAAGTCATAGTAAATAAACTAGGACACGAATGTCTTTTTGAGACGGAGGGTTAAGAATGGAGTATTCTAATAAATATCTGCATCTGGGAGATGAAATAGACCCAGATGATTATGTAATATGTAAATACAAAATTACCACGAATCTTGAGATTAGCAATGCGGCTGCAGCTATTGCAGCTGAGCAGTCTACAGGTACATGGACTGGTATATCAACACTAAACGAAGAGATTTTTGAATTATACAGCGGTAGAGTGACTGCAGTAGAAGGAGACATTGCTACAATAGCATACCCAAAGGAAGATTTCAGCTTAGATATCGGAGGAATACCTCAGGTTCTAAGCGTAATCTCAGGCAATCTCTTTGGATTAGATGCTTTGAATGGTGTACGCTTAGAAGACGTCTTTTTCCCAAAATCCATGCTCAATGATTTTCTTGGACCAAGATTCGGTGCAGAAGGCTTAAGAGATATCCTCAAGAGGCCTGAAAAACCTCTGGTGGGAACCATTGTCAAACCTAAAATCGGCCTGTCTCCCAAAGAGACTGCGAATTACATATATGAAGCTGGAATGGGCGGCCTGACTAATGGAAAGGATGACGAAACTCTTTCAAATCAGAAATTCTGCCCAATTGAAGACAGAGTGGTAGCGGTTGCAGAGGCTATTGACCGTGTAAAGGATGAAAGTGGCCACATAATGGTTCATGCAATAAATGTGTCCACAAAGGGTCATGAAATTGTAGAAGTGGCAGAAAGAGTGCAGGAACTAGGAGCAAGCGAGATCATGGTTGATGTGATCACTTGTGGATTTGCTGCCGTTCAAGCACTCAGAGAAGATCCGTCCATAAAACTGCCGATCCATGTTCATCGTACAATGCATGGGGCCATCACTAAAAACAAAGACATGGGTGTATCCATGAATGTATTTGCGAAGCTTGTTAGGATGTGTGGTGGAGATGCACTTCACATTGGAACATTTGGCGTAGGAAAAATGACAGGATCTACAACAGAAGATATCGCCAACCAACAGGCATGTATTGGAAAAGATGTGCCATATAAAGAAGTGCTACCGGTATGCTCTGGAGGAATGCATCCAGGACTAGTTGAGAAATTAGTGGAAATTGCTGGAACAAACATTCAGATCCAAGCTGGCGGAGGAGTTGCAGGACATCCGGGAGGTGTTAGGAAAGGGGCTATGGCACTTTCTCAGGCTGTTAATGCTGCATATGAAAAAATTCCGGCTAGCGAATACCGCAAAACTCACTTAGAATTAGATCAAGCATTAAGCAAATGGGGATCCGCATGAATTTAAAAGCTAGATATATCGACATGGAGTCTGCTGAGTATACCTGTGTACTCCATGACAATGACGCAATGGAACTTGGTGTAAGAGAGCAGGACAGAATAAGAATAAAACATGAACGAAACTCGATTGTTGCCCTCTTACAGACAACTGACACCGTGGTAAACCAGGGAGAAGTTGGAATTTTAGGAAGAGCTTACGGAATACTTGGTCCAGAGCGTGACGAAATTGTAGAGGTTGTTCCGACATCTAAGCCAGAATCTGTAAAATACATCAAGAAAAAGATGAGAGGCGAAGAGCTAACTACAGAAGAGATAAGAACTATTGTAAATGATATTGTCCAGCACAATTTAAGCAACATTGAGCTGACAGCATATGTAGTAGCCTTAGAGATAAACGGAATGAATATCAGAGAGACTGCAGATCTCACCATGGCAATGGTTGAAACTGGAGATGTTATCACATTCGACCGCGGCCCTGTATTTGATTTTCACTCAGTAGGCGGATGCCCAGGCAACAAGATAACTCTGATTGTAGTCCCCATCGTAGCAGCTGCAGGACTGATTATACCTAAGACTTCATCAAGAGCCATAAGTTCAGCTGCAGGGACGGCAGACATTGTCGAAGTTTTTGCAGATGTGTGTATGGATGCCCATAAGCTGAGAAATATAGCAGAAAAAGTTGGCGGTACACTAGCATGGGGAGGTTCCATGAGTCTGTCTCCTGCCGATGATACGATAATTAAAGTCGAGTACCCTCTTGGAATTGATCCTCACCCACAGCTTCTGGCATCAGTGATGTCTAAAAAGAAGGCTGCCGGTGCAAACTGCCTTGTGATGGATATCCCAACTGGAGCAGGAACTAAGGTGCCGACTATTGAAAAGGCACAGGCGTTTGCCAGAGATTTCATGGACTTAGGAGAAAGGCTTGGAATCGAAGTAAGATGCGCCATAACTTATGGAGAACAGCCTGTCGGAAGATCCATAGGACCTGCATTAGAAGCTAAAGAAGCCATTGTGATTCTTGAAGGTTCAAAACATCCCAGTAGCGTCTATGAAAAATCAATAGGAATGGCTGCAATGATACTGGAGATGGGCGGCATAAAAGACGGGGAAGCCAAAGCCAAAGAAATCCTCGAATCCGGTCAGGCTCTGGCCAAATTCAGGGAGATTGTTGCTGCACAGGGAGGGAATCCCAATATATCTTCATCAGATATTGTCATTGGAAAGTATCAGTATGATATTGTATCAGCAATGTCTGGATATGTTAACTCCATAAAAAATAAGCAGCTTGTGCAGATTGCTAGAGCAGCTGGATCTCCAAAAGATAAAGGTGCAGGTATTGTACTTAATAAAAAACGTGGAAACAGAGTGTTGGAAGGAGAGACTCTGTATACAATCTATGCAGACCATGAAGCTAAGCTTGAACAGGCAATAGGGCTGGCAAGAAAATTAGACCCAATGGTTGTAGAGAATATGATCATATCCAAACTGCCAAACTCAAGTAAATACGCAATAATTGAGGAGACTCAATGCAATAATCCAGATGGATGCAACTAAGAATATTTAGACTCCTCATAAGCATCTACGACGTCTCCTGGAGATTCAAAAAATGAATCGGGATCCACTTCGTAAGTGATTCCCAGCCTCAATAAATCCCGGGAGACGTCAGGATCAACGTCAGAAAACACCACTCTAACATTCTTTTCTTTAAGTGATTTAATTGAGTCTAAAAGAACATCTCCTGCAGATATGTCAATGCTCGGCACAGCAGACATGTCCAGACACAGCCATTCTACATTTTTAGATAGAGCTTCTAGATCACTACGCAAAGTAGGAGCGTTTGCATAATACATTGAGAAATTGAATCGATATATCACTAAACCAGGGAGTGTATGCTTTCCTGAAGATACTGGAAATGTGGTTAATCTTCCATTTTTAAAAACTAAAATTCTGTTTTTGGGTTTGTACCCTGATTTTACATGGAACAGTAATGAAGCTACCATTGCAAACACTATGCCAATTTCTACGCCTAAAAACACAACAGCAAATATGCTAGCTATTCCAACAACTGCTTCTCCTTTGCTTTTTTTAATAATAGACTTTATTCCTTTGACATCTACCATCTCAAAGCCTATTACAAAAACAATAGCTGATAGCGCAGCCAGAGGCATGCTTGAAAGCGGAGCAGTCAGGAATAAAAGAACAAGTATCACAATTAAAGCCATGACGATTTGAGTGAACTGTCCTTTTCCTCCCGCATAATATGTTACTTCTGTTCTACCAGATGTGCCACTAGAAATGAAGGCACCTGATATGCTTGCTCCAATGTTTGCTATGCCAAGAGATATTAGATCTCTGTTTTCATCAAAAGAATCGTGTGATTTTGAAGAGTATATTCGTGATAATGAAGCACTTTTGGCCACAGCCACTAAAAACAACGAAGCAATTGTAAGTGACATCTGAGGAAGCATTGAAAAGGACTCTGTAGTGGGAAAAGTCAAAGAAGGAAGACCTTGTGTTACATTTCCAATTGTATCAACTGTTGATTCTAAATTAAATAAAATACTTACCAATATTGATCCTATGACAACAATAAGCATAGCGGGTATTTTTTGTGAAATTTTTCGTGATAAAAATATTATAGCCAACGACGCGGAGGCGATCAATATGGAGATTATAGAAATTAGATTCAGATGAGATAAAAGTGCAGTCGTTATGTCTATCACGCCATTTCCAAGATTAGAGATTCCTAACATTCCTGGAACTTGTTCTATCATGATCACTATCCCAACGCCTGTTAGAAAAGCTATCATGACTGTGTCTGAAAGAAAATCTGCAATAAACCCTAACTTAAGAATTCCTGATATGATCAGGAGAATGCCTACAATCAATGTTACCATTAAAGCCAATGAAATATAATCAGCTGAACCTCTAACTGCAACGACGGATAATCCACCTGCCAGAATGAGGGCTGTGGAAGAATCGGCTCCTATTGAGAGATGCCTTGAAGATGCAAACACCGCAAAAAGCAGGGAAGGAATTAGCAGAGTGTACAATCCTGCAGCTAAAGGCATTCCTGCAATGTTTGCATAACCAATCGCCTGAGGTATAGCTACAGTAGCAAGTGTTATTCCTGCTACTAAGTCCCCCTTGAGCTCTGCCTTTCCATTGGGCAATACAGATGTAAAGAGTTTCATTTGCGATCTTCTGAATCAAATTTTCTTTCAATTCTTTCAAGACGTTCAGACAGATCTTTGTATGCTTTGTCAAATTCTTCTTTTGATTCTCCCTCTAATCTAGTTAAAATAGATACCTGTCCACCTTTTCCCACTATAGCTTTAGACGGACTTGGTACAAGATATCTGTTTGCTAAATAACCAGTCAATGTAGCAAATATCCCTATGCCTGCAACCATCATTACAGAAGCAGTCAATCGTCCACCAAGAGTAACTGGATAAAAGTCACCATATCCTACAGTTGCAATTGTAACAATAGCCCACCACAATGCATCGGTGGGAGTTTTTATGTTAGCGTTAGGATCTGCTGATTCAAAATTATAAGCAGCTATCGACCCGAATTCAATTATTAATATTATGATAAATACTCCTAAATACAATATAGCTTCTGCACCCTCATTTCTCAGATTATATTTTAATTTCTTCCAGCCCATATGCCAAAAGATCATTGAAGAACGTATTCCCCTGAACAGCCAGGATATGTGGTAAAATGGAATTATACATAATGCATCAAGCCATCCGGATTCATGCAGAAAATATTGTTTGGGAGATGAAGATGTTAAAAATCTATAGATGAAATTAATAATAAAAAATATTACAAGAAGATAATTAATGATTTTTGCAATATCACCAGTATGAGTGCCATCATAAACGATAGCTAACACACTGTTCAACACTGAAAGCGCTCCGATGAGCGCAATCACTGTTGCAAAATTCGGGTTTCTGTCTGCGAACCATTTATTCATGGCCTACCCCATCCGAGCCCAAAGGCAATGTTGAGAATATATGGCGCCGCCCAGATGAAAAAGAAAGCCGCAAAGTTAAATGGTCCTGTTAAACCTGGTAAACCCCAACGTCCAAAGAAATTCTTCACAGCTGGTACGATGATGATTGTACACACAATTGTCGCAAAAAGTGCGTATAGGAATGTTGTGAGATTGAGCGGCAAAAATGCGGTTAGAGCTATCATCAACAATGCCTGGTTGAAACCATGAAGACCAGAACGTATTTCTGAGTCTGGAAACTTTACCAGTTTTGCAAAAATTGCCCCGACAAGAGATCCTAGGAATGCCATGGCGCCTGCAAGGAACAATGGAGACGTTGAATCCCAATTAGCTGTGTAAGCATTATTAAAGATACCTCCGCTCACCAGTGAAAATGAGAGTGTCAGACCGACTACCCAGAATACCCCTGTTTTCCAATTATTTATGAATGTAATTTGTGCAACACCGGCGAAAGCTGCTTTAATAAATTCCCATACAGTCCAATGAAAATCTTCAGAATTATCAGGGTTACCGCTTCCAGGCAGTAATTTTATTACACCTGAAGCGACTCCATCATGGTAGCGTCCTTCAGCGCTGACAGCCCCTTCTGGAACAGAAGTCCTCGGGAATATATCAATTCCAAAATACTTTGCTGCAAGCAAAGTCATCCAGGTTGCCACACAGAATCCTAATGTAAATGAGGGTACCCCGTATCCTCCTCCACCAACTTGGAACATATTCTCCAGAACGTTGTCCAAGGCAAGATAGATGATTACAGTCATTGCTGCATTAAAAAGTGAAAGTGCTAATGTTGCGCTGTTTGTTTTTGTAAAAGGACCTGACCATAATGCCATAGCTGAAAGAACTGAGTTGTATCCAAGCAAACCAGCAGTTACAAGATGATATGGTACGCCAAGGAGCAAACCCATTCCGGCTCCGATCAAGCTACCAGCCACCATCATCGCAGCTGCCCGGCGAGATGCAATCAGTACTCCAACCAGAATCAATGCTCCGCTTACAACGGAAGATACCAGAGGAACCTCTGATATACCATTGAAGAGTATGAAAATAAACTCCACCAATGGATTCCCCGTTTCAAACGTTGGAGTGACATACATTACCGTCCACCTATGTAAAATAAAATTTCACAATGGTCGGTATTAGTAGTTATCGAGATTTTATAACGGCAATCTAGTTATTGTGGAAGCTGTAAAACTTAATAGCATGGCTTCGGAGGAAACTAGGCAGACAAAACAGTTTTCAGGAGATCTGAATGCACTGGCGGGCAATGTTATGGCCGCAGTTGGAATGGCAGATGTTATTAGAACAACCATGGGGCCGAGAGGCTTGGATAAACTGCTTGTAGATCAAATGGGAAACAGGGTAATCACTAATGACGGATACACAGTACTTGTATCCTTGAAAACATCACATCCTGTTTCAAGATTATTAGTTGAAATCGCTGAAAGACAGGAGATGAATGTCGGTGATGGGACTACATCCACTGTGATAATGGCTGCTGAAATGCTTAAAGAAGGATATAGGATGACCTCTGAATGTGGAATACATCCTTCAAGGATATTATCTGAATTGGATGAAAGCGTAGATATTGTAGCTGAATATATGGACAGCATACAGATACAGATTGAATCCCTTAAAGATCCTAAAGTGAAAGATATTTTAAAAACAGCCACTGCATCCAAGCTAGACGGCAGACAGTTGTCAAACCACATCCTGCTGGCTGCAAATCATCTGGGACCTCAGAACAGAACTGATTTAAGACATGGGATACTTCTTTTAAGAAGATTAGGTGACGATGTGTTTGTAGATGGCATAGCCATAGAAGCTATGCCTCAAGAGATTTCTGTAATTAATTACATATCAAATCCAAAAATTTGTTTTATAAAAGGTTCTCTAGAATTTCCACTGCCTGGAACACAAATTGAAGACAATGAACGTCATGATACCGAAAGAAAAACATTATTGGATTCTTTAGTTAAAAACGGGATTAATATTGTGTTAACAAGTGCTCCCAATATAGATAACGCATTCAAAATGGAACTTTTAGCAAAAAACATAGCACTCATACGTTTATCTATGGAAGAATTAATTTTATTCTCAAGATCTCTAGAAACTCCTGCAGTTTACGGATCGCAGATAGTATCTGGAATCATGCCGCCATGCTTTGAAGCAGACAGCATAGAATTAGATGAAGATAAAAACCTGACAATTCTCAGGGCTCCCAACAGCGGTGTAGCCGCCACATTGATTATCGGAGGTGCAACTACTGAGACTTCAAAAGAAAGAATGCGCACATGTATAGATGGCATATGTGGACTTCATTATGCATTGAAAGGAGGAGTGGTACCTGGTGGAGGAATTGCTGAACTTAACGCTGCTAAATACCTTGAAAAAAAGATGTTAGATGGAAATTCACAGAATATCGGATGTGGGATTCTTGTAAAAGGGCTTGAATCGATTTCTCGACAAATATTAGACAATGCTGGGTACAATGGATATGAAATGATGGTGCGGCTTCGTTCTCAGCCCGATGGAGTTGGAATAGACGTTGCAACTGGTGATTTCATAAACATGGTTGACAATGGAATTATTGATTCAAGAATAACAAAAATGCATGCAATACAGATTGCTGTACACATTGTAAAGACAATTCTAAAGATTGATCGAAATCTTCTAAAGGATGATCCTAAAGAAGGGATGAATTAAAGAATTAGTTTCGCAACGTTGTCATTCTTCAAAACCCCTGCAGCATTGGCGACTGGATTGCATTTGGCTCTGAAAAGATACAGAATAGGATTGATTGAAGAATCGGAGAGTGCTTCGAAATTTCCCATTCCCTTGGAGATTACAAGGTCTGCAGAGTCTATTTCCTCCACTAATTCTTTTTTCATTTTTTCGATTGAGACTCCTACGGCAAACATCTGAGTACTTATGGTTTTATCAAAAACTCCGCTTATCCCAGAACGGTCTGCATCACTCATCGTCACATCAGTAAGAATTGGTTCGCCTTTTACCACACCGGTTACATGTGTCCCGGTTTTCTGCAGCTCTTTTACAAGCAGTATGTCCAACACATCTTCGCCGCAGTTGTCCAATAGGTATAGCACTTTTTTACCTTCTCCAATGAAGCTTTCTGCTTTCTTTACATCATTAACTGCCAGCGGCTGTGTTATTAGGTTACTAAAGTTTTTAGACAGATGGTATGGGTCTGTAAGTCCCTGAATGCCGAAGTCCATGACGTTTCCAGCAATTGCCACTTTTACAGCAGCCTCTAAGCTGTTTTCTGAAGAAGCTATGAATTCTTTTGCTTCGTCAAAAATGGTTAAAGCTACGTTGTAGGCCTGAATCTTTAATTCAAGATATGGATCATTCACCCCCATCTCATCATATGCAGCTCTGTGAACTTTTGTAGCAATAGATGCAGAGTTTTTTCCAGCTGTAAATTCTGCAGACAGTACTTCCAATGCCTTTTTCATAGAATCATACGAGCTTTTGGGATTGCACAGATTAGCCTGATAAAATACCCGTCCTAGAAGGCATGGAACACATTCAGGATCCATATTCATGATAATGAGTGTATCTTGATGTTGTTTATATCTTTTCGGAAAGAGGGTTTTAAGTAGCAGATATACCAACTAATTTTGATAAGTAATTCAGATATTTGCATTAAATTAAAAAACAGTATATATGGTAAGTTGTATGGCAGATGGGCATTTGATGAGAGGTAACTTTTTAAAAAAGTTAGATTCAGACAGTATCAGCGGTCCGGCATTCATATTGATAATTGCAACAGTCTTGGGTGGTGGATGCAATTTTCTATTCCAGATCGTGATGCAAAATACAATCTCAAATCAAATCTCCGAATTAAACACTTTATTATCTATATTATACATAATAGCTGTTCCCGCCAGTGCTGTCCAAAGTGTGGTTGTAAAATTTGTATCAAAGTATAAGGCAGAGAACAACGACGATGCAATTTCATACATAATGCGCAGAACGTTTATTCTTGTAGCTGGCTTGGGTGCAGCCATAGGTATCATAACGTCATTCATACTCTGTACTGACTCCGTAAGGGGCGCTCTGAAATTAACATCCACTACAGCAATAGCCCTTATTGGAGTAGCAATCTTCTTCTCACTTTTGCAGCCGGTCGGCTCTGGTGCATTGCAGGGATTTCAGAAATTTACCAAATACGGCACACAGAGCATGCTGAATTATGTTTTAAAATTAGTAGTTGGTTTTGGAGCAGTAATTGCGGGATATGGCGTTGCTGGTGCAATAGGTGGAGTTATCGCAGGTATTGCCTTCGCCTCTGTCCTTTCTCTGTTTTTAGTCAGAGATTATATGTTAAACAAAGGCAGCCCTGTAAAAACTGATGAAATCTGGAAGAGCACCGTACCCTCCATGGTAGGGATGCTGTGTTATACAATCCTCACAAATGTAGACATCATATTCGGCGCAATATTATTTGATAAAGATCCGGCTAATTATTACACTTCAGCTTCAACACTGGCAAAGGTAGCACTTTTCCTTCCGACAGCCGTCGTAGGTGCTATGTATCCAAAAATTGCCAGAGCATATGAAGAAGGAAGAGATCCCAGCCCCATTCTAAAAAGATCTCTGATGATGATGCTTGCACTATCTGTCACTGTATGTGCAGTATATGTGATAGCTCCAGAATTTATACTAAATGTACTGGTTCCAGGCGTATACCCAGTTAATGAAACTGCACCTCTGATGAGAACCCTTGCCATAGCAATGCTGTTTATTGGTCTGGCCAATATATTCATGTATTACGGTCTGGCAGTGAATGCACACTCACATATTGTGATAATGGGTCTGTCTGTCATGGTGCTTATCGGAGCAATAGCTTTCTTAAGTTTAGCAGGAATTGCAATTACACCTTATCTGCTGTCCATAATCATGATAGTGGTAGGCCTGTTAAATGCCTCCCTCTGTGCCATTGTGTTAAAATTATCTAAAAGAAAGCCACGTCTGATGATGACACTACGTTAATATTAGACATACCGTTTATCGGTGGGGCTCACAAAAATGCCTGAAAGCATTACATTACGCGTTGAAAGTGCACAACACCAGTCGGAGGTAGGTTTAGGCAGAGCGAGAATAGACAGCGTCTCCAGAAACAAACTGGGCGTTGACATGGGTGACTTTATAGAAATCACCGGAAAAAGAAAAACTGCAGCCAAAGTATTCCGTGCATCCCCAGATGATGAGGGAAAGGGAACAATTTCGATAGACGGCATGGTAAGATCAAATGCAGGTGTATCGATAGGCGATAAGGTCGTGGTGTCTAAAGCAAATGTGCAGTTAGCAACAAAAATCACTGTGGCTCCAAAGATACCGGCTGGAAAGAGAGTTAAATTCGGCCAGGGAGTTGAAGAACTCTTCAAAAAAGGTCTGCTGAGCAGACCATTAGTTAAAGGAGATTCCATAGTTATTCCCAACATTGCACTGATGGGAGGGTTTCTTCCATTCATCATATTAAGTACGCAGCCAAGTGGGGTTGTGATTGTAGATAATAATACTGATATAATCGTTAAAACAGAATCTGTTGAAGTTGAAGACAATAATGGAATGTCCATAAACTATGATGACATAGGAGGATTGGAAGGAGAGTTAAAACGTGTCAGAGAGATTATTGAACTTCCTCTGAAACATCCTGAACTTTTTGACAGACTTGGTATTGATCCTCCAAAAGGAGTGTTATTATATGGTCCGCCTGGAACCGGTAAAACACTGATTGCTAAAGCGGTGGCTAATGAGTCTGGAGCCAGTTTTTATACCATAAACGGCCCGGAAATAATGTCCAAATTCTATGGTGAAAGTGAAGAGAAGCTAAGAGAAAAATTCGAAGAAGCTGAAAAGAACGCTCCTTCCATTATATTCATAGATGAAATTGATTCGATCGCGCCTAAAAGAGAAGCTGTGTCTGGAGAAACTGAACACAGGATTGTTGCACAAATGCTAACATTGATGGACGGCCTGGGAGAAAGAGGGCAGGTAATTGTTATTGGAGCCACAAATAGAGAGACAGCTCTTGACCCAGCACTCAGGCGTCCTGGACGATTTGACAGGGAGATTGAGATTGGCATACCAACCTTGAAAGGCAGAAGAGAAATTTTACAAATTCATACAAGAGGCATGCCGCTGGCAGACGATGTTGATATTGACCACCTGTCTGCAATAACTCATGGATATGTAGGTGCTGACATTGCTTCACTGGCAAGAGAAGCAGCAATGAAATGTTTAGGCAGATATCTTCCAGAGTTTGATTTGGACCGCCCTGTTTCTTCTGCCATTCTGGCAAGTATGAGGGTGACGAGTGATGATTTTAAAGAGGCCCTTAGAGACGTTGAACCTTCTGCAATGAGAGAAGTTTCAGTCGAGATACCAGAAGTGAGCTGGGAAGACATAGGCGGACTGGAAAATGTCAAAAAGACGCTTAAAGAATTGATAGAACTGCCTCTTCAGAATCCAGACTGCTACAGGAATGTAGGCATTACCCCTGCAAGAGGAGTTTTGTTATACGGTCCGCCTGGAACCGGTAAAACACTGATTGCCAAGGCGGTGGCTAATGAGTGTAAAGTTAATTTCATTTCGATAAAGGGACCGGAGATCATGTCTAAGTGGATGGGTGATTCCGAGAAAGCAGTCCGTCAGATATTCAAAAAAGCAAAACAGATTGCTCCTTCCATCATATTCTTGGATGAAATTGATGCTATAGCTCCAAAAAGGGGCCACCTCAATGATTCTGGAACAACTGAAAGAGTTGTTAATCAGCTGCTCACATCCATGGATGGATTTGAAGATATGGAAAGAGTAATGGTTGTAGGGGCCACTAACAGACCAGATATTATCGATCCGGCTCTTTTGCGCCCGGGACGATTTGATTCCTTGACACTGGTACCTCTCCCCGATGCTAAAGACCGGGAAGCAATATTGAGACTAAATACCAAAAACATGCATTTGGATAATGTAGATTTTAAAATTCTTGCATCAAAAACAGAATGGTTCTCTGGAGCAGATATTACAGCATTGTGCCGCGAAAGCGGGCTTAATGCAATCAGAGATGGAAGATCCTCTGTATCTCAGTCTGATTTTGAAAAAGCCTTGAAAAATGTCTACCCATCGTGCGATAAAAATATGATAAAGTGGTATGAAGAATTCTCAAAAAAAGTAGAAAAGGTGACGCCTGAGTGGAAAGATGCTGGAGCATATAGATGAACGATTGAATTAAATATGCACAAATTAATGAGGGTGCCAGCTAAAGCTCTATATGAGGGGAAATTGGGATGAAAAAATTCATTAGCGAACTAAAAGGAAAAACAGTCATGACCAATGATGGTCAGATATTAGGAATGATTGAAAACTTCCTAGTAGACACTGTAAGCGGCGATATCAAAAATGTACTTGTAGTGCCATCTGAAGACATAGATGCAAAGATCCACAAAACTGATGCCAAAGGACGTTTAATACTCCCATTCAGTGAAATGAGATCTGCACGTGATGTTGTCGTAATGTCTACGATGTAAATTTATAAAAAATTGCTGCGTTTCAGCGCAGCTGTTTTACCATATACATTTCTCTTTTTTCATAGCCGAGAGATTCATAGTATTTTCTTACACCAACACCGGATGTTACACGTGTGAATGAACAACCTTCGAGTAAAGCTCTTTCTTCTGCTGCATGCATCAGTTCTTTACCAGCTCCACGGTGCTGCCATTTTCCAGAAGTTCCGATAGGTGCTAATTTTCCGAAAACTTTCAACTCGCGTATGCTTGCAATATCTCCGTCACCAGTACGAAGACGTACATAGCCGGCAAGGGCGTCATTTTCAGGAATTTTCAGAGCAATGAAGTGTTCCATTCCTCCAGATGCCTCATAGGGGATAGTCGTGAGTTCCAGATTTTCATATTGATCTTCGGTTACTCCCACATGTCCCACTTCATGACATCTTATGCACTTGCAGGAAGTGCCGTTTTTCTTCATCTCTGCTTTTACTAATTCTCTAAGGTGTCCTTTCATAACTCCTGCTTCGATTAAAGGAACGGGAATATCTCTCTGTATCCTCTGGATTCTTACCCATGGTGGCACAAATTCCTTCATTTTAGCTATGACTTTTACAGCTTCTTCTGTGGAATAAGGAGCATATTCTCCGTTTATCCACATATCATAGAGTTTAGTACCTTTCACAACTAATGTAGGGTAAATCTTCAGCATATCAGGACGGAAATCTGGATCTTCAAATATCTTACGGAAGCACTCTATGTCTTTTTCAGGAGAAGATCCGGGTAAGCCGGGCATTATGTGATAACATACTTTCAATCCACTGCGTTTCGCTGCCAGTGTTGCGTCAATTATTTCCTGAAGCCCGTGTCCGCGATTAACAGCTCTCAATATTCCGTCATCAAGAATCTGAATTCCCATTTCAACACGGGTCATTCCCAGAGCCATTGCATTTTCAATGTTAGAATAATTCATTGCGTCTGGACGTGTTTCAATTGTCAGACCGATGCAGCGATGCGGAGCAGTCTCATTGGCATTCTGTGCTTCGACTAAAGTATCTGAATCAAAACCGTTCATCGCATCAAAACAGCGCTTTATGAACCAGTCTTGATACTCCTGCGGCCTGGATGTGAATGTTCCCCCCATGATAATCAGATCTATTTTTTCAGTTGAGTGACCGATTACTTCCAGCTGCTCCATTCTTCCAATCACCTGGTCGAATGGATCAAAGCTGTAATATTCACCCCTTCTGGCTGCCGGCTCTTTACCTGTATAGGATTGCGGAGAGTTGTTTTCTACTCCGCCTGGACAGTATATGCATTTTCCATGTGGGCATGGGGCAGGCGATGTCATTACAGCAACGGCAACTACACCTGATAATGTTCTAACAGGCTTTCTGATTAGTATTGCTTCCACAAGAGGGCGTTCTTCATCTGTCACTTCTGATAGTATTTCTGAGTTCCTAGGAACTCCGGGTAAATTGTATTTTTTACTAACTTTAATTTTATAGTTCTGCAACTGATCCTTATCTGTTATTTCACCATCTAAGATTTTCTGGACTATCTCTCTGCAGTATTCAACCAAATTACACACCGACTTACTCATTATTGTCGTTCGCCATTAGATCACAGAAGTGTTCTACAGTTTTTCTGTAATTCTGCATAGCCATCTGAACGTTGGCTTCAACAAAGCTCCATGCTTTGCGTAAGTCCCCAAATCTAATCTTATATCCTTTCTTAATTTTACCATCCGACTGCTCTGCAGACGCTTCTTCTAAAAGATCTAAAGACTTGAGTTTGTTGATGTGTCTGTACACAGTAGCTTTCGTGGTTTTTAACTCATATGCGAGTTCATCGGCCGTCCACGCTTTGTGGGGATATTTCATAAAACAATCCATGAATAAAACATAAGGTATGCTGTCGCTTGTATCTTCAGCATCACTTCTGGGCGTGTAACCTTTTGAAAGATAACCTATGTGTGTTAAAAATTCTATGGCAATATCATCTACATTGTCCAATGGTGTAAGCGGAGTGTTGCTTTCTACAATGATTGAAAACATTCGGATCGATTGCTAAAAAGGCATTAAAGATATTAGCTTTTCTTATAATGTTACATTGTTTAATTTTAAACAGTATTCTTCTTACAATATGTAGAACATATTCAATAATGCTATACATATGTAAAATGTACCCAATTATTTTATACAATCAGGAAACAGATTTCACAAATAGAGTAAAAAGGTATATATTATTCATTAGATCAAACAACCATGGACAAAAGAGCAGTTCTTGCTGTGATAGTAGTTATCGCAGTTGTAGTTGTTGGAGTTGCTGGATATGTCTTCACCAGAGGAGACAGTTCTGATGCAATACAATACACAAAAATGGATCCAAGCAAACAATTAGACGCTATCAGAGAAGGCGCAATAGATGGTGGTGTTTTGTGGGAACCTTATGCTACTGCAGCAGAAATGAGCGGGGATGCAGAAGTCGTTACATGGTCCGATGAATTTTGGAATGGTCATCCATGTTGTGTAGTTGCTGTGGATAATAAATTTGCACAAAAAAATCAAGATGCAATTATAGCATTTTTAGCAGCTCAGATCAAAGCATGGAGTTGGATAAGTGAAGCCATTGATGCTAATAGCCCTAACCATCAAACTTTAATAGATATTACAAAAAAGCATACTGGCCTAACAAATGATGAGGAAATAGTGGCGTCGTTAGAGCATATGGAGTTAACATATAAAATGAACAATGATGTCACAGATGGTGAAAGAGGTTTTGATGCATGGTTAGAGTATTATGTTGATGAGTTTATAAATCTAGATCTAATCAAAGAAAAAGACCTCAACGCAAAAGGATGTAACAATTCCAAAGAATTCATAGATAAGATAGTTAATGGTGAATATTTGGCAAAGGCTGAAGCACTTGGCGATAACTATTCTGGATTAACTGAACCAGTCACCATGAGAATTGGACAGCTCGGTGGAGATGTACATCAATTAGCATTAGTGGTGTCTATGAGTTCAGCTGCGGGAGAAAATGGGAAAAGCATGCTAGAACAAATGAATATCAATGCAGTGAGTAATAAAGTATACGCAGCTGGTGTAGATATAATGAATGCATTTGCTGGTGGAGAATTAGATATTGCATATGTAGGATCTCCACCTGTTATTCAATTCTCAGCTAAGCAAAGTGAATTGGATGTATCAATAATCGCATGCGCAAATACAAATGGTTCTGCTTTAATCGTGAAGAAAGGAATGTTTGATGAAAACATGTCATTAGAAGAGAAAATCAAAGGACTTAAAGGCAAAGTAATTGGCGAACCTGCTACAGGATCAATACAGCATCTAATGCTTCTATATCTTGGAGACAAATATGGAGTAGATGTATCAGCTTGGAATTAAAACACTAAACAATTAGGAGCTGCGTTCTAGCAGCTTCTAGATTATTTTAATATTATAGATTTTTTTAATAAAAAAATATAATAATAATATTAATTAATAATAAGTATATATACTTGATCTAATATATAGGATAATATAACGCGTTGTAGTAATGTCACCACATATTTATTCAAAACTACAGCGTTAGGGGGTTAGTAAATGAAATGTGGCAAGATATTTGCGTTGGTAACTGCAATATTGATAGTTTCTGTTATGGCGCCTCTTGCATCTGCAGAGTTAACTGACAGTAATTCAATATTGAAAGATGAGAATGCTTCAGAAATTAACATCCAAAAAGATATTCAGACAAGCATATTTACAAATAATTACACAGAATCAATCAGTTCATCTTTGAACAAATATACTACAAAGATAAATAATTCAGAAAATCTTTCAGATCTTGAGTCGATATCATCCACAGAAACAATTGTTGTTATCGATGAATCTTGGACAATTGATAAAAATCAGACGACAATAGAAAAAAACATTGATAGATTAGTCAAACGTGGGAATCCAGTGGTAATCGTTGGTGATAGTCCTGAACTACTAATGAAATCTGGACAGGATCTAGGCTTTACTGGATTTTCTGAAGGAGCACAAATTTACTCCATGATTCACTCTCTAGATACAGGTGCAGTAACTTGTATAAGCGTTAGTGGTGATGAGACAATGAGCACTTCTGAGTTATTAGCTAGAGCCTATCAGATGGTTAGTGAATCGTTGGATGATGATATTGGAGCACCAGTAGGCAATCTAAGTGAACCATACAAAACATACTTTGAGAAGACCACCTCAAAAGGAATTATGGCATCAAAAACCACATATCATAAGCTATTAGGTGATAACGATCCAAATAATGATTATTATTTAGCACACTATAGATTCTCAGCAACACCCTTGGATGGTCATTCTAAAAGTAAAATGCATATCTCAAACAATGTATCTATGACTTCTGATGGATATCCAAGTGAGCGGACTTTGTATGAGTATAAGCCTACAACTACCTCTGGTACCACAACGGTTGGAGCGGATCTTGGCGCAGCTCTAGAATGGTCAGGTAAATTTAGTGCTGGTGTTAACATTGGTATAAATTGGTCACACTCATACTCTGATGTCACTGTGATTGATAAATCACTACCTGGAAGCGAATATTTTAGACTAAATTATGACATAGATGAGTGTACAAACGCTGGCTATAATACACTTACTGTTGAACCAGGAATAATTATTTGTTCACCAGTAAACAGTAACGGGAGTAGTTCGTGCGATGTAACTGACTTATACTTAGCAGAATTTTGCGATGTTGTATGGCATGGAAAGTGGCACAATAATTTTACGGAAGAGACTGCTCTTCAAGTAGTATTGTTTTACCCGTGAGCTTTTCGCTCACATTTTTTTATATATTATTTCTTAGCTACATATTATTAAGTGTCTTATCAGGAGTCTTCGTGACGCCGATCATAATACTGCCTCAATTGGTTTAAAATCTGCTAAGTAAACATCACTGGGAATCTTCATATTCAGAGTGGAATGTGGTCTCTTAGAGTTGTAGAACTCTATGTACTCCAAAAAGCCTTTTTTAGGAATCATCAGTTCATGTTTGACACACGTCTCATAAACATACTGATGAGATACATTTGTTCCGTCAGAACGAAGCATCACCGCTAACTTCTGAGATCCCATGCATGAATATGCTTTCTTAATATCCAATACGTCCTGAATGAAGTGATTCTTATCATGAATCTTGTGGGGTCTTCGAGACTCAGAAGCAAGAGCTTTCTTTATTCCTCTCAGAAGCAGCTTTTTCTTCATCGGTATGATGAATTCTGACAGCCTGTGACACCATTTGCATACAAACCCTACGCTGACGTCAAGAACATCAGCGATTGTCTGCATGCTTCTGCCTTCAGACCGTAGCATTACAACGCTGTATCGCTTGTTCCGCCACTTGTTCTCATCAAAGCTACCTTTATGTACAGCTGAAGCTGTACTCCTCATGGAGTTTCTTTTCGACATTCTTATCACTTGGCGAAAAGACTCCACTTCTTTTAACACATCATGTCAAGACATACTCGTAATCTCAACATTTTTTCACGATGTGAATTTATGAGATGCTCCACATTATTAAGGAATGTCCATTTAAAAATCTACATAGCGTAGTAGAGACTCAACGGGTACATTCATATACTCCACAATAAAGATCTGACAATAATAAATTAATATATAGATCGTCAGTACATATTGATAAATATTCATAGATAATCTGTTAAGCAGTTATAAATAGTGTTAATTAAATCGTAACTCGATAGATTTGATATCAATGCATTAATGGTGTAGATATGGCTCAAGAATATTTGACTACTCCGATCAATAAAATACAGAGAGATAAATGGAAAGAGCATATCATAAAACTCGGATATATCGCTATATCTATAATTGCACTCATAGTGACATGGTGGGCAATTGCAGTGATTGTTGATAAAACATATTTCCCAACTCCACCAGAAGTATTTGAGGCTTTGATTCAATCATTTGACAACGTTCCAGGAATTGGGTTGTCAATGTCTACCCAGCTATTTTCAAGTCTTGAAAGGTTTGTATTTGGCTTCTTACTTGCATTAATCACCGCAGTGCCACTTGGATTACTGTTGGGTCACTCAAAGCGTGCAGAGATGCTATTTACACCAGCAATAGAGATCATAAGGCCAATCCCACCAATGGCTTGGGTACCTCTATTCTTTCTAGCTTTTGGAGTGTTTTTTGGACCAATACTGACTATATTTATCGGAGCGTTTTTCCCAATATTGTCCAATGTAGTATTTGGAGTTAAGAGTGTTGATCAAAATTTAATTGATGCTTCTAAAACATTTGGAGCCAGCAGATTGCAAACATTTTCAAAAGTAATTTTTCCATCAACAATACCGCATATGATGACTGGAATATCTGTAGGTCTTGGAATCGGATGGATGTGTATTGTTTCTGCGGAAATGATCGGCGCTAAAGGTGGTGGATTAGGATTTATAATTCAGTCATGCTATAGCTTAAGTCTCTACGATTATATGTTCGCAGGAATGGTAATGGTAGGAATATTAGGAATTCTTACGGCACTATTTGGAAAATTCATAGAGAATGAGGTGGCAAAATGGATGGGGATGAAGTAATCCTGAGTATGAAGGATATTTACAAAGAATATCCTAAGGATGATGAAATCCTGCAAGTTTTGGATGATATAAGTTTCGATGTAAAAGAGGGAGAACTTGTATGCGTCCTAGGCCCATCCGGGTGTGGAAAAACCACCTTACTCAGAATTATAGCTGGTCTGGTAGACAAAACATCAGGCAGTATTATCGTAGACGGAGAAGAAGTCACTGGACCAGGACCAAACCGCGGAATGGTATTCCAAGACTTTGCATTGTTTCCCTGGAGAACTGTACAGAGAAATGTAGAATTCGGATTAGAAATCAAAAAAATCCCTGCAGAAGAAAGAGCGAAAATTGCCACTGAATACATACATTTAGTTGGTCTAGGTGGGTTTGAAAAGTCTCATCCTTCTGAATTATCAGGTGGAATGAAACAAAGAGTTGGAATTGCCAGAGCTCTTGCAAACAATCCGCACATACTGTTGATGGATGAACCGTTTGGAGCACTAGATTCTCAGACTAGGAATCAGATGCAGACTGAGCTGCTTAGGATTCAAGATGAGACTAAGAAAACAATTATTTTCATCACTCACTCAGTAGATGAGTCGGTATTCCTTGCAGACCGCATTTTGATCTTGAGTGCAAGACCTGGCCGCATAGTAAAAGAATATAAGATTGATTTACCAAGGCCGAGAGACAGGGGCGATTCAGACTTCATTACAATTAGAAAATCAATCTTGTCTGATCTAGAACAGCAACGGAAAGACCTTCTTTAAAAGGTCTCATCTGCTGCCCTGCCAATTGCTTTTAAGATACTTTCTCTTGGAATTACAATAGAAACTGGTATCGTAAGAATTTTTTCGATGGTAGGGGCCACGATAGGAGCGCAGACAATTGCAAGGGCCCCGTCACGCTCGGCCATGACTGCAGCGATGATTGCATCTTCCATGCTGTTTGCAGGATACTCCTTAACCAAAATTTCACGGCCATCTATCTTGATTATTCTCTCTTCTATTTTATTCAAAACAGGTCGTGCAGCAATGACTGCTATAAAGTTTCCATAGGGCTTGGTTTCAATCCTGCGTATTGCCCGTATAATCTCCCTGACTGTACGAAGATTTGGCTCTCTGGATTCACTCATTAATTTATAGATGGTAGATGTGGATAAGCCAGTTTTAGAACAGAATTCATTGACACTCATCTGAAGGTCTTCTTCCAGAATCTTCTTCAGGGAATTTCTGAAACCCCCTTCTTCCCTCACAATTCCTGCCATAAGCTCGCTTTCAAGAGACATTGTATCACTTCGTTGCAAATTTAGCAGCATTGTCGCCGGCAATACAGCCCTGTCCTACTGCCCTAGCTACTTGATAGGGTTTACCTGTCACATCACCACAGGCGTAAACTCCGTCCAATGAGGTTTTACAGTCTGCATCAACGGGTATCCTTCCGTCAATATCAGGCATAATGTCGAGATCAAGGGCCAATTCCATTGATCCTTTGGCACCGAGTGCGATAAAAACTCCATCCAAGATCAGGTTGCTACCATCTTCGAATTTAATTCCTGTAACTCTATTATTCCCGGTAATTTCCACCACTTTCTTATCAATTAACTTAATTGAAGTTTGACTTACTTTATCCAACATATGTTGAGACACTGATCTGGAAGGAGAGATCCAATAGACTTCTGAAGCATATTTAGACAATAGTATTGCAGATTCTCCAGCTTCGCTTCCGTCTCCCACTACACCAACTATTTTATTTTTATAAAAACCAGCGTCGCATGAAGCACAATAAGAAACACCTTTGCCAAAGAACTCCTTTTCTCCTGGGGCACCCAGTTTTTTACGAGATACTCCCACTGCTAAGACCACCGATTTAGAAAGGATGGATTTTCCATTGTCGGTGTTTACTACAAAACCATCTTCCTTTTTCTCAAGAGATGTAACTTCTTCTTCAAGAAATACGGTGCCGAAAGTCTTCGCCTGTTCTAAACCTGTGTTTAAAATATCTTGTCCAGTTGCAGATTGTATACCAAAATAATTTTCAACGTCTGCTTTCCAAAGTGCAGATTCTGTTAACTTCCCGATGAGGGTAACTTTTGCTTTTCTGCGTGAAGCATGGATGGCTGCTTGAAGTCCAGCCGGGCCTGCTCCAATGATCGTTACATCTGCTATGGAGTCCATCAAAATATGAAAAGATAAGTGTATATTATACACTTGTCCTTGATTTTTTACAAATAGGTTAATTTTTCTCGATTAATGGACGCAGGTATGCAAGAATCTCATCTTTTGGTCTGAGACCAATAAGTCTGTTGACCAATCTGCCGCCTTTGTAAACAAGAAGTGTAGGGATAGATTCTATTTCGAATCTCATAGCCGTCTGCTGGTTCTGGTCTGTATCTAACTTACCAAATGCAACTTTCCCTTTCAAAATTGTAGCCAATTCATCAATTACAGGGCCCATTGCCCTGCATGGTTTACACCAAGGTGCCCAGCAGTCAATAACTACCACATCATATCTGTTTATAATTTCTAGAAAATTAGCATCGGTTGTCTTGATAGGAGCTGTTGGCCATTCTGCCTCTTTCATTAGCTCTTTGAGTTTCTTTTCACGGATAGCCTCTAACTCATCCATGTTTTTCAGATATGGTCTCTTGTAATAAATGGTTTTTTTATAGACCAGGGCGATAGTTTAAGATAGTGAAAGCAATATTCTGCTGGGATGGCACATGCTTGAGGAAGCCTCAGAATTAATGGGATTGCAGGTTTATACATCTGCAGGAATCTATCTAGGAAATGTCACAAACCTGGTCGTAGATATCGATAAGAAGAAAGTAGAAGGATTATTCATAAATGAGACTAATCCACTCCTTGTCGAAGAGTCTAAAGCAGTGAGCGTTCCTTTCAGATGGATACAGTCTATTGGAGATATTATTATCCTTAGATACTTCCCAAAGAGAGTTAGCAGCAAAAAACCAGCAGCTAAAATCTAAAATTAATCACTTAGCAACAAATCGAGATCTATTCCACATAGACTCGATAATTCATTATGCATAGCTTGTATGCGATCTGCAGTGCTTTCGTGTCCTTTTGACCGCTCTTTATCGATTTTATTTTTTGATTTGACAAGAATAGTGCCTGAAACTAAATTATCTGCATGGCATACAATTTTTTCTTCCAGAGTTGAGGGCATGTAATCTGCCTGTGGAAGATTGAGTTTTTGCACTTCATCTGGTGTAAATCCTGCACCAGTATGTTTGCGTACAATGTTTATCACAGAATCTGAAATACCTTGGTTATTCAGCAGATCTGCGCCGTATGAAGCATGTAGCAGCCCGTGAGTTTTTGAGCGCCCGATATCATGCAGCAATGCCCCTGCTGTTATAAGTGATGAGTCAGCATTACATCGCTCTGCAATTTTAATTGCTACAGCCATTACCTTGAATGAGTGGTCAATGACATTCTGAGGAACGTGGTAAAAGCGTAAAAGTTGTACACAATCTTCCTCACTGGGAATCTTTGATGACAACGTTCTTCCCTCTTTCGCATGGAATGACTGTTGTTTTGCCTTCAAAATCTTTCTGAAGCGATTGCCGGTCTTGATATCTGTCTAAAAATACGGCAAGAGCTGCAACTTCAGAATGTGGCTGATTTCCTACACCAATATTGTAGTCTGCCCATTGATAAACTTCTGGAGGCACTTTTTCAGCACCAACTACAATTAACATTTTATTCCGGACGTCAGCCTTTACTTTTGGAATACCCTCGTCGATGTGTGTGCCATACATCGTCAGATGCACTTTTATACCATCGAATTTACGCATAAAGTCTCTCCACTTTGTGCCGGTTTCAATGGTAAAATCTCCGCCAAAACGATCAACTACGGAGCGAATGCTATTTTCTAAAACTTCATCCTTTGTAGATACAAAAATGCCTTTGGCACCAAAGGCTCTAGCAGTAAGCGCAACGTGTGTTGTGATTCTTTTATCGCGCTCGGGACGATGCCCAAGACGCAGGATGTAAATCTCCTGCATCTTAAGATTACTCCTTTAAACGTTCAATTCTGTGTCCGCGATAATCAAGACGTACCGAACGCTTAACTAAGCTTCTCAGCATTGTTGAGGTTATGCCCATTTTTTCAGCAATGTCTCCAGCAAATCGTCCCTCTGGTCCGACCTCATCATAGAGTTCTTTTTCAAGTTTCTCAAAATCCGCTTCAGACATCATTGCTACAGCCAGTACATCAGATATTTCATATACTGGCCATGATGCATTGATGTGGAAAGAAGTATAGTATGTATGATAAGCTTTTTCAGGGAACGATCCGCTTGTCGATTGCCACCGCGTTTCCACTAGCTTCATTTTTTCAAAGAACTTGAGAGCTTCGGCACCATCTTCACCGAATTTTTCCTCAATGTCTTTAACAGTACGCCATTCAAGGGTTACCTCTTTCAACACGTCCCGTTTTATGCTAGTATCTACGGCCCGCAACATGGGAACAAGCTCCGAGGGCTCGTTGATTACCTTAATTCTATTCATAGCCGCCACCATTATGCTATCTGAATATATATTGTTGACGTCAGTTATTGGATGTTGAAACAAAAATAACAAATAAAAAAGAATGGGAGAAATTAACGATAATTGATATCATTTTTAATAAAATATGAAAAAGTCATAAATCATATTATGACATATGTAAACAGACTTTTATGTCATTGCAATAAAGTGTCATCGCTAATCTTATATCTTACTTTACATTATCCTCACATAATGAAGAAAGCCAAACCAAAGAAGATAAAATATCAGTGCATATGGGATGGTAGACTCTTTAACTCTGAAGAAGAAGCCTTGAACAAAAGTTTTGGTCCGATGCAGCCTTTCCAAGAGGGTCATGATAAGTATCCACCAAAAGGATTCTTTGGGACAATCGCATGGCGCAAAGGGGACCGTAACGTCCACAAATAAACCCATATTTACACGCATTTGTAAATTAGATTTCTATCCATTCTAATCGTAGATTTAATCCTACGTTTAGAATCATCATTAAAGTAATCTAGATGAGGGCATATCAGGAAAATATGCACCAAATCTAATATATTGCCAAGATATTCTAGTATTGCCAGGTAAGAGCTCATGACAGGTAACAACGCAATCACAAAAAGGTTGGAAAATGAAGTCAATCTTCTAGAACGTCATGTTAAAATGCTGAAAACAATAAAAGAGAATGAACCAATTGGAATTATCCGGCTAGCAGAGTTGATGGGTCACCCTCAACATAAAGTAAGATACTCATTGAGAATTCTAGAACAGGAAGGACTCATTTTACCATCCCCTGACGGGGCAATCACCACTGAGAAATTCGATGAATTCATGAATGATCTTGATAATTTGTTGGATGATATGGAAAAGGCGGTCAACAGGCTGAAGATTGAACTCAAATCCCCTTGATTTTTACTGACAATAATTATCAACTGCACAAAATGCAGTAATCGTTTTTTTAACGAGAGTGTTGATCTCGTGGTTTCGAATATAAAATATTAAATACCTGATGATTATTTGAGAGGCTACAGGCCGTCGTAGCTCAGCTGGTAGAGCGTATGACTGTTAATCCTCTCAAAGAGGAACAGTCATCATAAGGTCAACGGTTCGAACCCGTTCGACGGCGCATTCATTTTTTATTCTTTCTTTGAACTGATGTGAATTCTGCAGCATGTATGAGCAGATCATATGTTTTTTCAAGTTCATTTATTTCTACAAATTCATCTACTACGTGAGCTAGCTGGGGGTCTCCAGGGCCACAGATGAAGACGTGAGGGTTTATTTTTGCAAAATACGGAGCCTCTGTAACATAAGGCATATCCACTGCATCAGAATTAAGAAACTTGATGATCTCTTTTGCAAGAGGATCGTTCATGTCTGACTCAAAGGCATCCAGAATAAGTTCGCTTGTCATTTCATATGATTCTCCGCGCAGCCTGTTGATTATTAAATCCTGTACATCATGATAGGTTGCTGGAGGCTCATATCTTGCATCTATCTCCACTGTGCAAGTGTCAGTAACTACATTGTTTTTATCTCCACCGTGTATGGTAGTGATGCACATTGTCATGCCGGTCTTTTTTTGAGAAGATGTTTCCACTAGATCAAGCATCCTGTCTATGCAATAATGCATTTTTAAGATGGCATCTCTACCCAGCCAAGGCTGGGATGCGTGTGCAGATGTACCTTTGGTAACAAGATTGAATCTGAAAAATCCTTTTTCTGTATGAACCAGCTTGACAGAAGTTGGTTCGCATATGATGATTGCAGGAGCATTTTTCACCATTTCCGACTTTGCCAGTAGTTCTGCGCCATACATCTGCTCCTCTTCATCCGTTGTAAAGCATATTGAAAATGGGATTTTTTCAGCAATTAGATGTTCAGCACATTCAATTATAGCTGCACATCCGCTTTTCATATCTGCAGAACCGCGACCGTATATTCTGTTATCAACTACATCTGCCTGAGCTACACTCCATCCCGACCCTATTGGTACTGTGTCAAGATGTCCTGAAAATAATATTCCCCCTGTGCCATATGAAGCGGTCAGTACAGGAAATGTGTCTGAGTTTAAGACTGAAACATCCATTCCGATTGAAGATAAACGGTCTGCAGCATATCCAATAATTTTTTGCAGATCTGAATGAAGATCACTCTCGATGGATATGAGCTCTTGAAGAGTTTTTACCAAGCCATCTTTCAAAAAATCTCCCCCGGCAGATTGTAATTAAACATAATCGCACCGTTCGAACAAGGTAACCTGATCAGTATGGCATTGTCATGACCTACACATGAATTCAAAACGTTGATGAAGGTGCAATATTTGGTCATTAAAGAATACACCAGCTTTTAGGCTATATACCTTCTCACAGATATTTCAAAGATGAATAAATTCGCAAGACAATTCTTTAAAAAATTGAACAAATCTGGAATTATCAGATAGTTTTTTTACGAAATGATACCAAAATCTTTACATCATTATACGTCTATTTCTAACATCGGAGGGTTATACAAAATGACCGATGAACGTGCAGAACGCAACGTCGAGTTTGAGACAGTTAGATCAGAGAAGATCCCCTTTGGAAAAAGCAACTTCATAGAAGTGGCTCGTAAAAAGGCGATCTCGAAAGACGGAGAAGAATCAGAGTTCATCTCTATATCCCGTGGCTACACTCTCCGCGATGGAACCGAGAGATATAAGAAGTCTGTAACTATCCCTGATGAGACTGAAATAAAAGAATTCATCGCAAACCAGGTTAGTTCGATCTGAATCCTTTTTCAAGGAGTTCCAGATACGAACTCCTAATTGTTTTTCTTAATTTTAATTGATCCATTAGCGCAAACAGTCTGGCTTTTGCTTCATCAAGGTCTTCATCCTGAATTTCAAGTTCTACAAAGGTGCCTAAGTCTGTTACATTGTCAATTGCAACTTCTATATTGTCCAAATCATATGTTTTTCTATTCTTTTCAACAACAGCGGCCTGTTTGAAACCAAGGTTGCTCAGAATTTTCAGAAGTATTTCCGGTTCAGATATTGGAACTCCAAGCTCTTCTCTGGTCTTAGTATCCTTGTCAAGTTTAGGACCTTTGTAATGAAGCGTGAAAACTCCATTTTCATCCCTGAGTCTCAAAGCTTCATCTGTTTCTGCAAAGTTTCTGGAGGGATGTGCAAAGTAAATATCTTTTTGAAAGAGCGTATCTTTGAATCTGGCACCTAAACTGCCAAGAATTTTTTCTACTTCTGATGGATCGTCACAGGCAGATTTTATTTCAATTTCTAACATATGAATATAGATGTGTTAGGAAGTTAATGAAGTTTCCAATAACTTTAACTGCCTCTTTCGATATAGTGGAGTATTGCAATAAGTACATTGTTTGTGAGGGCCATGAGATTTTGTATTCATTGTGGAAAGGAGATACCTGATGAGTCTAACTTCTGTGTATATTGTGGAAGTCCACAAAGCAGCATACCTCCTCACCCGGCTCCTCAGCGGCCAAGTACTGCACAATCTGTAAGATTGTTTGGAAGTACATTAGGAACTTTTGTATCCCTGGCAATGTTTATTATTGCAGCTATTGTTTTGATTGATTTGTATATTGGAATCCCCACCATGGCCGAGGTATGGGATTATCCGGTTCAGATATTCATTATTTTAAACGGAGTTGTAGACCTGTTCGTACTGGACAACTCAATGCTGATCTTTTACCTGTTTTTCATAATAGTGCTGCTGGCAAGCTTTACAGTTCTGATAATGAGAAGCAAGGATACGTTTGCCAGAGAGTTGACTATGAAGCCTGTCAAAGAGCACAGCCCGCTGTATACTGTGTGCACTTTGATTATGGTCACCACCTTAATCTCAATAATTATTCAAGTTGTAATCCCAGCACTGACAGGGCAAAGTTCACACACCCCGCCGATGGATGGTGAAAGATGGGCAGAATTATACAGTGCAGCACAAGCTCCTGTATGGGAAGAGCTTATCTCAAGAGTTCTCCTGCTTGGAATACCGCTGCTGATAGTTGATCTGGTGCTGAATGCAGTTGATAAGAAGTATGAAAGAAAACCTTTGAGAAGATACGTTCTCGGAGGAGATTTTAGCTTTGGAGCGAAAGAGATCATATTTTTACTTATTTCATCGTTCCTCTTCGGCTATGCCCACTTAGGAGGATGGGATGTATACAAGATACTTCCAGCTGCAATAGGGGGACTGGCGATGGGTTACGTATTCCTGAAATACGGACTCTATGCATCTATATCCCTTCATGCAATCAACAATCTGATTGGTTTCTCATCAGTCTTGTTTGACGGAATAGGATTCATTACAATAGTAGGAATAGTCTCTCTGCTGATGCTTCTGTTTGGAATTCCATATCTGGTCAATTATGCCTACAAATTAACAAAGTGGATTTCAGCCACCATAGAGAAACCTGCAAGAGCTGTACCGCAGCCTTCACCGGCTGAATATACTCCGCCTGAAGAAGAAATCAGACAGGAAATGCAGAATGCACCTACGTCGGGAACAATAGGCTTCAGATGTAAAAACTGCGGGAATGACTCTGCCGTATTCGAAAACGGGGAGCTCGTGTGCACCAAGTGCAGATTTAAGAACTGAGCATTTTCTGCAGTGTGTTCCTGGATTCCAGTGCGTCATCCCATTCACGGGACTCAATTACATACCGTCTAGGTCCAAGCGCATTGATTACTGCCGGAAAGTCAACAGTTCCTTTTCCAATGGGAAGATGCTCATCAGAAACCCCCATATTGTCATGTATGTGCACATTGACAAATCTGTCTTTCAGACTCAGGAATTCTTGTACAGTATTTGTCGTATTGGCATGACCGATGTCAAAACATATCCCCAGCTCCGTACCTTCCAGTAAAGTTAGAAGGTCTTCGGGAGTTGTCCCCATGCACATTGGACAGGCAGGCATGTTTTCAAAAGCTATCTTCACTCCCAATTCAGCAGCTTCTGCTTCCAGCCTGAAGAGAGATGCTTTCGTCATATCGATGACTTTGCTTTTGTCAACCATCCCTAGAGGCGACATGAATCCTGGATGAACAGTAGCAATCTCTATTCCAAGCCTATTACAAGACTTCATACAGGTTATCAGTTCATTCAAGGAAGCCTCCAACATGTTTCTGTTAAGAGATCCTATGTTGATGTCACTCATAGGCGTATGTACAGAGAAAGACAGATCGTATGATGGCGCATACTCCAAGAAATCGCTTTCCAGATCCTGAAGACTGTGTTTTCCCTCCGCCACGATCTCCCATGAAGAGAATTCTGAAGATATCTTCTCCAGCATGCTGCGGAATGAAAAATGAGAAAAGTAAGGTGAAGATACAGCAATCATTCATCTTCCTCCTTGATTGTACTCTCAGCCAGATAATCAATTACTTCGTCGATGTTGTCATCCCTGATTACAACTGAAATGCTGCCTAATGCAGTACGCTCGTCCTGAAAAGATATTTTTCCCATCATGGCCGCCTGCTTATTGAGAGTAAAACGAGTTGAGTCGGTTGATCTTCCCCTGAGAAGTACTGACCTTGCTGAATCTCTGATCTGTGTATCCCAGATAAGCTCACGGAGCTTTTCTCCAGACTCACACACCAGTGTAAGATGTTCATCACCGGTTATCTCTCCCTCTGGAAAGATGTTATGCATTGCCTGACACACTTTTTCTTTTTCTTCAGTGGGGTAGCATTCACATTTAGCGGTAATAATCATAATACACTCTAACTGCCGAGGCATATAAGTATTTAGAGAAGAATGCGGAGGATATGAGAGACCGTGTGCTGGATGAACTTCTTAATGAAGGCATTCTCTTGGATCCCGAGGCCGCAGAATTGGTATTGGCCCAGGCTGATCCCGCTACATATGTACGGTCCATATTAGCATCAATGACCCAGCATCCTCTGGTCCTTACAGCAGACCATGTCAGGGCATATTCCAGCCTCAATATATCTGTACCAAAGGTGCAGGTCAATCCGGTCTTAGAAGAGCTGAGAAAGTCGCCTTCGGTTATGGCAAGACCAACTAGCAGCGACATAGAGATCATACATGACATTACAGGCAATTCCACCTGTGAAGGCACGGTCAATGATTTTGCGCGATGTTTCAATGACCGCTTCAAGAAACTCAAGAAAATTCTCTCCCGCAGGCATGAGCTGGCAGGAAGCCTGCCTGTTGCCAAGGCAGTAAAGTATGACAGGGAAGTGAGAACCATCGGAATGGTTTCTGACTGGCACAATACAAAAAACGGTCACAAAATCATTGAGCTTGAGGATGACGAGGGAAAGTGCACGGTTCTTATCCACAAAGACTCTGATTACATCAATGAAAGCATAGTCAATGATGAAGTAATAGGAGTTGTTGGAAAAGCAACAAGCAAGGGAGATCTTCTGGTATTGAAAGAACTGATCAGACCTGATGTTCCCATCTCCAACGCCATGGAACCCAGTGATTCCACTTCCTCAGTTGCATTCATGTCTGATGTGCATGTCGGGTCCAACACATTTCTGGATGCAGAATGGAACAGAATGATGCACTGGCTGAAGACTGAGGGGAAAGACGAAATTCAGTATCTTGTGCTTCCAGGTGACGTGGTAGACGGCATAGGGGTGTTCCCGGGCCAGGAAGAAGAGCTTAGGATCGAGGATGTTTTTGAACAATACAGGGCTCTAGCTGAGCTTCTAAAAGAAGTTCCTGACAACATTCAGATCCTTATTCAGCCTGGAAACCACGATGCGGTCAGGCCTGCCGAGCCTCAGCCTACTTTTCCTAAAATGATCTCAGAGATTTTTGACTCGTCCTGCATGCTTATCGGCAATCCCTGCTCTATAAGGCTGGAAGGCCGCAAGATTCTGACATACCACGGTCGCAGCCTGGATGACTGGATAAGTTCTGTGCAGGGATTAAATTACGAAAATCCTCTGGACACAATGAAAGAAATGCTTAAGCGCAGGCATCTGGCTCCGCTGTACGGCGGAAAAACACCTCTTGCTCCGGAAAAAGAGGACCATCTAGTGATTGATGAGATTCCTGACATCTTTGTAACCGGACACATTCACGGTGCCGGAATAGACATGTATAAGGGAATTACTACAATCTGCGCATCAACCTGGCAGTCTCAGACAGCATTCCAGAAAATGCATAATTTCAGTCCTGATCCAGCTCTACTGCCCATAGTTCACTTAGGAACAGGCAAAGCTAAAATGATGGACTTTAACTGAAAATATGTGCTGCAGTAGAATATTGCTGCTCTTTTATTACAAGCAGGAAGATTTTATCAAGTCCTAATAAAACTAATATAAACTAAATGTTGAAATCTAGCACATATGGGGAAATATACCCTCACGAATGAGAATAACGGACTACCTCGTACAGTATACGAGAAGGCTCAAATTGACATTACTTCATATCCCGGCATCTGGAAGTTCATAGACTGGCTGCCTGTAGATAATGTTTTAAATGGATTTGACGGAGGCTGCGTAACATATAAAAGCAGCGGTTTGTCCAGAGAGCTGGGGCTGAATAATTTATACATAGCGTTTAATGGGTACTGGCCGGAAATAAATGCAAATCTGAATACCTGCAGTTTTAAAGATTTGGAAGCCGGACCCACGATAGAAATGCTTCATGAGAAAAAAGAGAAGAGAATTCTGACTGTTGCCTCTGCAGGAAACACAGCCCGGGCTTTTGCCAATGCCTGCCACTTATCAGATATTCCTCTTCTGCTTGTCGTGCCGAAGAGTTCACTCTCTAAACTCTGGATTCCAGAGGAGACTCCTGACGACAGAGTATTCCTTCTGTGCGTGGATGGTGATTACAGTGAAGCAATAGAGGTTAGCAACCAAATTTGCGAACTTAAAGAATTTATTCCAGAAGGCGGGGCTAAAAATATTGCCAGAAGAGATGGGATGGGCACCGTCATGCTGGATGCAGCATTTAAAATGAAGAAAATTCCAGATTACTATTTTCAGGCTGTCGGAAGCGGAACCGGCGGCATATCTGCCTGGGAGGCTTCAATGAGGCTGATCAATGACGGCCATTTTGGAAACAAACTTCCAGTCCTCAAGTTGGCGCAAAATGTTCCCTGTGCTCCACTGTTCAATTCCGTTCACGGCGGAGTTTACAGCAAAGACTGTCCTAAGGGAATGTATGACGGTGTTTTGTTTAACAGAAAGCCTCCATATGGCATTCCAGGCGGGGTTGCTGAAGCTCTGGATGCTACCAACGGCACAATCGACGGTATGACAAATGAACAGGCCGAAAAAGCATCAGAGATATTTTACAGGACTGAAGGCGTGGATATTATGAACGCGGCCGCCATAGCCGTAGCAGCATTAATATATAATTGTGAAACAGGAAATATAAAAGAAAATGATACTGTGTTGCTCAACATCACAGGCGGCGGAGAAGCATTGTATAAAAAAGAGAAAACAATAAAATATCTCAAGCCAGACATGACCTTAAAACCAGAAGATGCAGACATCAACGAGATTTCTAAGAAAATTATAAACAAACTGGGGGCCAGCATATATGCATGAGATAAACTCTCTCACCATACTCGGTGGAAATGACAAAGACGACAACTGCGATTTTGTAGATAGCATAAAAATCCTGAAAGGAGAAATAATCGGAGTGGTGGGGCCTACAGGATCGGGAAAAAGCACACTGATAGGTGATATTGAACAGCTTGCTCAGAGAGACACTCAGTCTAAAAGACAGATACTGATAGATGACGCTGTGCCAGATAATGATTTACGTTCAGATCCGCGGAAGAAACTGGTTGCACAGCTGTCTCAGAATATGCATTTTCTCGCAGATATGAAGGTTGATGAGTTTCTAAGAATGCATGCCAAAAGCCGCGGGAAGCCGGAGACTTTGTCAGGAGAGGTTATTGAAATTGCAAATACGCTGTGCGGTGAACCGCTGGGACCGGAAAACCACCTGACAGCTCTGAGCGGCGGACAGTCAAGAGCGCTGATGACTGCGGACATAGCCAGGATCAGTGATTCTCCCATCGTTCTGATTGATGAGATAGAAAATGCAGGCATAAGGAAACAGGAGGCACTCAAGCTGCTGTCTGGAGAAGGAAAGATTGTGATTGTTGTGACCCACGATCCAGTTTTGGCTCTTCTCACGGAAAAACGCATTGTCATGGAAAACGGCGGAATGGTAAAAATTATCGAACGGTCCGGCAAAGAACGTGAGGTGTGCAGCAAGCTGGCTGAACTGGATGAAAGAATAATTATGCTCAGAGAGACGATACGCCGCGGAGAGACAGTGGAGGAATTAATCTGAAGTTTACAGTCATAGCCGGTACACCAGGATCAGGCAAGACCTCGGTGCTGTCTTCACTTACACGTGCCCTGATCGACTCGGGAATGAATCCTTCGATTGTAAAAGTAGACTGTCTGTGGACTGAAGACGACAAGAGGCTGGGCAGGCTTGGGGTTCCTGTCAAAGCTGCACTTTCCAAAGACATGTGTCCGGATCATTTTGCAATATACAATACTGAAGATATGCTTGCATGGGCTGAAGACAACGGATCAGATATTCTCCTCAATGAAACTGCGGGACTTTGCTTAAGATGTGCTCCATATCCAAACGACTGTCTGGCTGTATGTGTGATAGATATTACGTCAGGTCCCAATAATCCTTTGAAAGTAGGTCCGCTGATGACCTCTGCCGACGTAGTGATGATGACCAAGGGAGACATGGTTTCACAGGCAGAAAGGGAAGTTTTCAGAGAAAGAGTTCTGGAAGCCAATCCTACATGCACACCGATTGAAGCCAACGGTCTTACCAGCAAAGGATCTGTAGAGCTGGCAGAAATAGTCTTGCGATCAAAGGATGTCTCTTCTGATATGAGATTAAGAAACAATCCTCCCTTTTCCATATGCACACTATGTGCTGGAGAAACAAGAATAGGAAAAGAGTATCAAAGAGGAGTGCTGCGGAGAATGGATGGATTCACAGATTACCGCGGTGAATAAGATGTTAGAAGAATTTCTTCCAGGCTATAACTGCGGAAAATGCGGCTGCAGAACTTGCAGTGATTTTGCAGATAATTTGAAATTAAATCAAGATGTTGAAAAATGTCCATTCCTTCTTCAAGAACGATTTAAAGAAAATATGGAAAAAATCATTAATTGTCTTGAAAACGACAAGAAAGATGAAGAAATATACGGTGTTGTCGATGGAGTCAGAGCTTCATTCACCATACTGCCGCTGCCTGGTGAGCCTTCCTGCAGAGAAGACCTGTTTCCTATGGATAGGGAGATTGAGATCTCTGAAAATGATGTTATACGCTACCGTCCTCTGGGATGCCCAATTACCCATTTTGCAAGAGTTTTGAAGGTATCTCACGGAGTTATAACTGTCCATATGATAGGGCCAAGAAATCTCATCGGAGATGATGGTTTTGAACCGCTTGATATCGGAATATGCATGGTTGCCGCTTTTGAAGGCATAATCGGAAAAGGCACTGTGCCGAAAGTGTGTGAAACTGTGAGATTTCTGCCTGACCACTGCATGATGGGAAAGGTGCACTCCGGAATCGTAGTCAGCATAGAAGGCAGAAAAATAAGGATTGAAGGCATTGACCTTAAGGTGTGGTAATGAAGAAAGCTGCAGAGATCTTAGAAGGCCTGAAGGCATGTAATATCGGGCTTGCTGCAAGCGTTCCGTGTGTTAATCTTTCATCTCTCCTGAAATGTATCGATGACTCGGAAATAAAACATGTTGCGGTATCAAGGGAAGAAGAAGGTGTGGGAATATGTGCTGGAGCCCACCTGGGCGGAATGAATGCCGTGCTTATTATGCAGAATTCAGGACTTGGAAATTCTATCAATGCCCTTGCTTCACTTGATCTTCTGTACAATATTCCGCTGCTGATGATCATGAGCCATCGAGGGGTAGAAAATGAGTCTGTATGCGCTCAGGTTCCCATGGGAGAACTGACAATTCCTCTTCTAAATGATCTCGGCATCCCGTATCTGGAAATAAAGGGAGGAGACGATGGGAAGAATGCCGTATTAAAGGCATGGGAATGCGCTGAATCACAGCAGAAACCCAGTGCCGTTCTGGTAAAACCATCTTACTGGAAGAAGGTGTCTGAATGAAAAGAATAGACGCTTTGGAGATCATTGCCTCTAACTGCAAGGATTCCCTGATAATCTGCAACATCGGATTTCCATGCAGGGAGCTTTGCAGCGTAGGTGACAGGCCTGAAACTTTCTACATGCTGGGTTCAATGGGCATGTCCTCATCTATAGGTTTAGGTGTGGCTCTTGCAGCGCCACATAAAAAAGTTATATCCATTGACGGCGACGGAGCTGTGCTGATGAATCTCGGCTCTCTGGTTACAATCGCCTCCTTGGATCTCGATAATTATGTTTTGATAATATTGGATAACGGTGCATACGGTTCTACAGGATCACAACCTACTTCACTCAGCAAAAAAGGAAGCCTCTGCCAGATAGCCTCTGGAGCAGGAGTTTCATACGTAGAGGAAGTTAAAGAAAAAGAAGAACTGGAAGTGGCATTAAATAATATCAAAAAAGGAGTAATTGTTGTAAAAATAGAAGTGGGAAACTCTCAAGTTCCCCTGGTGCCGTACAGTCCTGAAGAGATTAAGAAAAATTTCATGGCTGCAGTTTCTCAACAGGTTCAGTAAGCAGAAAGGTTCTGTCCAAAAGCTTTGACTTAAGCTCTCTGGAAATCTTCAGGGCCCTGGCACGGTCGGACTGCCTGCATGCCACAGGAATTTCTCTTGTGGTTCCGTCTATGCATACCTGTACTTTCCCTAAGTCGGCATGGAATACATCAGGACAGATTGTAGAACACAGCCCGCAGTTGAAGCATCTGTACCTGTTGATCTCCAGCATATCTGAAATAGCAGACATGGGACAGGATTTCACAGCTTTGCAGACTTCACAGTGCTTACACTTGTCAGAGTCAGCTTTCACAGAAAGAGATGTTCCATTCCAGAGTTTTCCATAATCTATGTATGTCATAGGTTTTCTTATTGAAACGTCTGAGAGTGGAAGCTGGATCTGTTCATTCTGTATCCTGACATTTTTAAGCAGAGTTTCATCAAGTACCGGTATCGGCACTGCCCATGAAACTATGCATTCAGGACCCTCAGAAGTCATGAATCCTCCCATATAATCAGGATTCATTTCTTTCATGTCTGCAACGGCAGTAAGGTTCGGCGACTGTTGTGTGGATCTTGTTCCTGTTCCCGTAACAAAACCTTCTGCTCCATTCACCAGAACTTTTGTTCCTATGCCAATAGTTCTCAGGGAAGGATCATTTTGAACTGGATTTATAGAACCGCAGCCTGAAAATGTTAATTCTTTATAATTTGGAGAAAACTCTAATGCATGAAAGATTGTAGTAATTGGATGATCGTGAGGATTAGTCATTGCAGAATAATTTCTGAATGCATTTCTCGTGGACATAAGCTTCGCGTAAGGCATATCTTCAAAGAATACATCCTCCGATATCTGTGTCCCGTCTTTGGCAACTGCTTCCACATGAATCGGCTTGTTTTCCAACATATCTCTGAAAAGCATTCCAGCTCCATAGTTTCCAGCTGACGCAGTGCCAAACACTACTGCTTCAATAAGATTGAGATTTTCATTCGGACAGGGACCTGGATGAGCACATATTCCATTGAGAAAAAGAGACTTTGCCTTTGAAAATTTTAAACTTTTGATAGGAATAGAGAATACTCCATATGTACCACTCATCACTCCCCTAGTACCGGTAGTTACTACATCAACCTCTGCAGCTTCTTTTTCAGTACATTCTTTTATTTCCTGAGCAGTCATTACTACAGCTTCTCCAGCTGAGAGTTTTCTTTTAATTTCATTAAATGTACGAATAGTCATCTGAATCACGAATACCATTTAGGCCTGCAGTTATCAGAACTATGACAGATCACAGTTTTCTTTTTTAAAAACAATCCCAGGCGGGACATGGATGAGGGTATGCCGCTGCTTTTCCATCCCTGGAAGTACTCTCCTCCCGGCAGAGTAGCTCCACAGTCATTTATCCAGATGTTTCCAGCTTCAAGGAGGTCTGCCATCTTTTTCATCTTGTCACTGTCCTGTGTCCAGATTGAAGCACCTAAGCCGTAAATTGAATCATTTGCCAGCTTTACAGCCTCATTTTCTGAATGCACTATCCTTAGAGGGCATACAGGACCAAATGTTTCTTCTTTGACTGCAAGAAGATTGTCATTGGAATGAGTGAAAATAGTGGGTTCATAGAAATAACCCGGTGAGACTGAATTTCCACCGTGTAGAAGCTCTGCTCCCTGTTTGACCGCATCGTCTACAGCTGAAGATACTTTTGATCTTGCTTCGCTGCAGATTAAAGGTCCGATATCTTCAGAGAGATCCAGATGGGATGCTATTTCAGTCAATCTTTCAGTAAATTCTTCAGCTATGTCTTCATGAACATACACACGCTTTACACGGATGCATACCTGCCCTCCTCTGGAAAAAGTTCCGGTGGCGATTCCCCGTGAAGCCTGCTCCACATTGGCATCTGCACATACTATCGCAGCATCATTTCCTGAAAGTTCAAGAATTAATGGTTTCACACCAGCATTTCTGATTATGCTCTGACCGGTTGTTATTCCTCCCGTGAAGACGATTGCATCGCAAGGCGATGTAACCATGGCCTCACCTACATTTTTACCGCCGATTAATGGAATATAAAGATCCTTATTGAATCCAGAAGAGCGTATTAAGTCTGCCACCGCCAGACCTGTTGCTGTGCAGAACTCTGATGGTTTATAAACGATAGAGTTTCCTGCAAGAAGCGCAGGTATAGCTGAAATCATAGTCTGCCAAAAAGGAAAATTCCAGATGCCTATGTGGGCGATAGTCCCATGAGGCTCGAAGTTCACAGAAGCTGAAGTGTCTGACCATTTTTCAGGTACAGGAATATTTTCAGAATTAATGCCTAAATATCTATTTATATAATAATCTGTGCCGGAAAGAGCCGCTTCGTATGCGGCTGAAAGAGATTTCTTAGGAATCCCAGTTTCCAAATACATTATGTCTACAATCTCTGATTTTCTGTCTTGTGCATTTTTAATCAAGTTTAGGACTAAATCAATCCTGTCTTCCTTAGTAGTTTTTTCATAGCACTCCTTCTGTGCTTTATGAGCTCTTCTGAATGCATCTGAAATGTCTGCCTGAGATGATTCGTTGAACTCATAGAGTTTCTCTTCCGTGCGTGGATTAACTGAGAAGATCATGCAATGACATATTGAGCAGTATCGTTTAAAGAATTATGTAAAAAAAGAAGAGACAGTTAACGTTTGCGTTTTCTGTCTTTTTTAGGGAATTTTAAAAATGAAGATTTGTCGCCTTCGAGTTCGGCGAACTTCAACAGAAGATCTTTCTGTTCTGCAGAGAGCTTCTGAGGAACTTTCAGCTTTACTCTGACGTACAAATCTCCTTTGCCATTATAGTTCATAATGGGCATACCAGAACCTCTCAGGCGGAATGTCTGATCAGGCTGTGTCCCGGCAGGTATGCTCATGCTTACCTTACCTCCGCCGAGAGTGGGAATCTCGATTTCTGAGCCTAAGGCAGCTTCTACAAATGAGATTGTTACATCTTTGTATAGGTCTGCCCCGTTTCTGCCCCACTCTGGATCGTCGCGGACATGCACTATGACGTAGAGATCACCGTTGCGTGCTCCTGAATGACCCATTTCACCGGCTCCGGGAACTCTCAGTCTGGTACCTGTATCGGCACCAGGTGCAATTTCGATTTCAATATGTGCAGTGTGCTGCGTCCTTCCGTTGCCGTCGCATTCCTCGCATTCAGAGCCTGGGGCTCGTCCGGTTCCGCGGCATTTCCGGCATGGGACTACAGATACAAATTGTCCAAAACCGCTGTTCTGAACAACTCTTGCCTGTCCCGTACCTTTACAGTCTGGACAGTTTACCTGTTTTCCGCCTTTGGAGCCGGTACCATTGCAACTGGCACAGGCTTCAAATTTGGGTACTGAAATCTTGCGTTTTACTCCTGAATATGCTTCTTCAAGAGAGATTTCAACATCCATGCGCATATCACGGCCGGCCTGCGACTGCTGCCGTCTGGAAGAACCTCCTCCGCCGAATATTGCATCGAATATGCTTCCGAAGTCCCCAAAGATGTCACGTATGTCTCCGTAATGACTGAAGTCATTCCAGGTGAAGTTTCCATTTTGGAACTGAGAATCTACGCCGGCATGACCGTATTGATCATACAATTGCCTCTTTTTTTCGTCGGCTAATACCTCGTAGGCTTCGGAGACTTCTTTGAATTTCTCCTCTGCCACCTTTGGATCTTCCTGTGTTACATCAGGATGGTACTGCCTGGCAAGTTTACGGTAGGCCTTCTTGATCTCATCGGGTGTGGCGGTCTTGGTTACACCCAAGACCTCATAGTAGTCTCGTTTTGAGGACATGCAGGACACTCAGTTTATTCGTCATCAACTATGCGATAGTTTGCGTCTGTGAAACCGTCATCCTTGCCGCTGCTGCCTGCACCGGAGTTGTTAGGAGGAGCCTGCTGCTGATTTCCGGGCTGAGCCTGCTGAGCGGCCTGGGCAGCTGCAGCTGCTTCTTGGTAGATACGGGTTGTAATAGGCTCCATCTCTTTGATGAGGGCGTCCATTTTAGTCTTGACGTTGTCAACGTTGTCCTCTTTGACTGCGGCTTTGAGATCATCAACAGCAGCTGAAATTTTAGCGCGTTCCTCAGAGGTCACTTTCTCTCCCAGATCGTTTAAGCTCTTCTCAGTTGTATAAATGAGGGTGTCCGCCTGGTTGAGAATTTCAATCTTCTCCTTACGCTTCTTATCCTCCTCTGAGAACTTTTCTGCCTGCGCAACCATGTCGTCAATCTCATCTTTTGACAGTTTATTGGATGCACTTATGGTAATCTTAGCTTCCTTTCCTGTACCCAGGTCCTTTGCAGAGACGCTGAGGATACCATTCGCATCGATATCATATGTAACTTCGATCTGAGGGATTCCCCTTGGTGCCGGCGGAATGCCTGACAGCTGGAATCTTCCCAGAGATACGTTGTCAGCAGCCATTTCACGCTCTCCCTGCACAATGTGGACTTCCACGCTTGTCTGGTTGTCGGCTGCAGTAGAAAACACCTGTGACTTTTTTGTCGGGATGGTTGTGTTCCTGTCAATAAGTTTTGTAGCCACTCCTCCAAGCGTTTCAACGCTGAGGGACAGAGGCGTAACATCGAGAAGCAGGATATCTTTCACTTCCCCGGCTAAAACGGCACCCTGAATTGCAGCACCCATGGAAACACATTCCATCGGGTCGATACCGCGCTGGATCTTCTTTCCTACCACGCTTTCCACAAAGTTCTGCACAATGGGCATTCTGGTAGGTCCTCCGACAAGAATCACGCTGTTGATGTCATTTGTAGTGAGTTTGGCATCTTTGATAGCGTTCATTATCGGGTTCCTGCATCTTTCGACAATTGAGGTCACCAGCTCTTCGAGCTTTGCTCTCGTAACAGTCATTGTAAGGTGCTTAGGACCGGTCTGGTCTGCACTAATAAATGGAAGGTTAATCTCGGTGGACATTGTAGATGACAGCTCGATCTTTGCCTTTTCACAGGCTTCGCGTACTCTCCACATCGCCATTTTGTCAGAGGTAAGGTCTATGCCTGTTTCTTTCTGGAACTGTTTAACGGCAAAATCCACAAATGCCTGGTCCATATCTGTTCCGCCAAGCTGTGTGTCTCCCGAGGTAGACAGAACTTCAAACACACCGTCACTGAATTCCATGATAGTTACATCAAGAGTTCCGCCTCCAAGATCGAAGACTAATATCCTCTGCGAGTCTTTGGAGTTATCAAGTCCGAATGCCAGCGCTGCTGCGGTAGGTTCATTGATAATCCTGACTACATCCAGTCCGGCGATTGCTCCGGCATCTTTTGTAGCCTGCCTTTGATTATCATTGAAGTAAGCAGGAACAGTAATCACTGCTTTTACTACTTCTTCACCCAGAAACGCTTCTGCATCCCTCTTGATCTTCTGGAGAATGAAGGCAGAAATCTGCTGCGGAGTGTATTCCTTTCCATAAATATTAAATTTGTAATCAGTACCCATCTTACGCTTAGCAGCGACAATGGTTCCCTCCGGATTTGTAATTGCTTGCCTCCTTGCAGGCTCTCCCACAAGAAGCTCGCCTTCTTTAGTAAATGCTACGTATGAAGGAAATGCCTTTCCGCCTAGGCTTGTTCCTTCGGCGCTGGGGATCATTGTAGGTCTCCCGCCTTCCATGACGGATGCTGCCGAATTACTAGTTCCCAAATCTATGCCGATGATTTTAGCCATTATTCTCACCTGTTTCTTTAGCTACTTTTACTTTAGAGCATCTCAGAACTTTTGTTCCGAGCGAATAGCCCTTTTGATACACTTCTAATATCTTTCCATCTTCGCCTTCCCCCACAGAAAACGCTTCGTGATATGTAGGATCGAACGTTTCTGTCGGAATCTCTTTCAAACCATAGTCCTCGAAGATTGCCAGCATATTTTGGTGTATCTTTGAAATTCCTTCTTTAAACTCCTCTAAAGAACACTGCGCGGAAAGCGCACGTTCTAAATCGTCAAGCAGCGGGAGCATATCAGAGACTACTTTCCCACTCGCATAAAGCGTCGTCTCTTCCTTTTCTCTCGCGGTCCGTTTCTGATAATTTTCAAATTCTGCTTTGATGCGGCGGGCTGAGTCCAGATAACCGTCTGCCAGCTCCATTAATTTTTTATTTTCTAATTTTTCCAATTCTAGTTCAGATTTGAGCTTTTCGAGCTCTGTCTGTTCTCCTTTCTCGGGAGAAGCTTCATTTTCTGCAGAATCTGGACTATCCATCATATCACCATTATTCAGAAACGTTAAATAAGTTAGAAAGGGGCCAGATGGCCCCGGTTTTGTGTTTAATCATCCATTCCCATATCAGGAGCGCCGCCGGGACCCATGCCCATGCCTCCGCCAGGTCCGCCTCTTGATGCGATAACATCATCAATCCTCAGAATGAGAATTGCGGCGTCTGTTGCAGAGTTGATGGCCTGACGTCCTACCCTGATGGGCTCAATGACTTTTTCGTTGGTCATATCAACGATTTTGCCGGTGTACACATTCAGACCAGCGTGGATCTTCTTATCCTTGTGTGCCTTCCTAAGGTTAATAAGGATATCGATCGGGTCAAGACCTGCATTCTCAGCAAGTGCGGTTGGAATGACTTCCAGGGCGCTTGCATATGCATCAATTGCGATTTGTTCCCTGCCACCGATTGAAGCTGCGTATTCACGGAGTTTCATAGCTATTTCAACAGCTGTGCTTCCTCCACCGGTAACCATCTTGCCGTCTTCAACTGCTACAGCAACAACGCTCATTGCATCGTCGAGAGATCTTTCTACTTCGTCGATAACGTGGTTGGTACCGCCTCTAAGCAGCATTGAAACAGCTTTGGGGTTCTTGCAGCCTGTTACAAAGGTCATGTCGTCTTCCTGGATCTTTTTTACTTCAACCATTGCTGCAGTTCCAAGTTCGTCAGAGCTGAGCTCGTCAATCTTGGTTACAACGTTAGCACCAGTTGCCTTGGCAAGTTTTTCCATATCAGACTTCTTTACCCTGCGGACAGCAAAGATTGCTTCTTTGGACAGGAAGTGCTGTGCGAGGTCGTCAATACCTTTCTGGCAGAATACAACGTTTGCTCCAGAGTCTTTGATGGTTTTGACCATCTTGCGGAGCATGTTTTCTTCCTCATCGAGGAATGCCTGCATCTGGGATGGGTCTGTGATCTCGATCTTTGCATCAATTTCTGTCTTCTGGACTTCAATTGCTGCATCGAGAAGTGCGATTTTTGCTTTAGCGATCTTGGTAGGCATACCGGGGTGAACGGGCTCTTTGTCGATGATTACACCCTGAATGAGCTCGCTGTCATCCATTGATCCGCCGGTCTTCTTTACAACCTGGATGTTGTCCATGTCAACTGTCCATTTGTTATCGATTTTCTCGGCGATGTCGCTGATAGCTGAAACACAAAGATCTGCCAGGTAATCCCTGGATCCACTGACGGATTTGGAGATCATGGAAGTCTCTGCAATGAGCTTGAGGGTTTTCTTGTCTTTTGGATCGATTGGCTTAGCGCACTTGTCAAGAATCTCTTGTGCTTTGCTGCATGCGAGTCTGTATCCTCCGGCAATAATTGTCGGGTGGATGTTTGACTCAATCAGATCTACTGCTTTCTTCAACAGTTCACCTGCAAGAACTACAGCAGTTGTTGTACCGTCTCCGGCCTCTTCATCCTGTGTTTTTGCAACTTCCACAAGCATCTTGGCTGCAGGATGGTCTACATCGATTTCTTTCAGAATAGTAACGCCATCGTTAGTGATGACAACGTCACCTAAGCTGTCCACAAGCATCTTGTCCATGCCGCGGGGGCCCATTGTGCTGCGCACTGCATCTGCAATTGCTCTTGCAGCTGCAATGTTGTTGTATTGAGCGTCTTTTCCCTTATCTCTCTTGGTGCCTTCTTTTAGGATCAATATCGGTGTGTTACCCATTCCCATGATTTTTTGCCTCCAGTTGGTCAATGTTATAGTCTTAATATAGACTAGGAATCAAAGGAATGTTTAATCTTCTATATAACCTTATTGGTAAATGGCCTTAAAAAATTGACAAAAAGAACAAGAGCCAGTATCACGCAGAGTACTCGTTTTCTAAAATCACAACATGGAGTAGAATAAAAAGTCTAATCTTTTTCTGTCAGGGATAATTTGATACTTTGAATATACTATGACGATGCGATGGATGACCTCGAAACCTGTGTGGCAGCAGTATTTAAACGAAAAGGCAAAAATGTGGTTACTGAGACCGAGTTCATATTTGCAGTTTCTTTAGACTACAGATGGTTTACACCGAAGGAAGCCCAGGAACTTCTTGATTTAGCCATCAAGAAAGGTTTGATCACCAGATCTGAAGATTTTCTCAAACCTGCCTTTGATCCAAAGGATCAGGACATTCCCATGTCATTCCGTCCCAGCAAAGATCTTCTGAGTGCAACCGCAGAGGAAGAGATTTCTGTTTTCAGCAAGCTTCTGAAAGACATTTCAAACTCAAGCGGAATGAAAAAAAGAGATGTTGTGGCAAGAATCAACAAAATACAAGAAAAAGTAGGAGTGGATGTCGAAGTCGCCGCCCTCTTGCTGGCAAGAGATGTTGGCTTGGATCCAAACCACTATTTTGAAGATGTTTGGAAAGAAGTTTGCGCAAAGTAAGCTTATGCTTTCTTGATCAGATCGCCAAGAGTCAGAGTTTTACCACCTGATCCAGATGAAGATGAGGCTACTGAAGACACTTTCTCGGTCAGCTTTATGCCCAGCTCTTTTTCGAGCTTTTTAACCAGACTGTCGCTTGGTAGCATGTCACCGTTTTCAACTTTGGCGATAATAGTTACCTTTTCGTTGATTTTAGCTGCTAGATCTTCCTGTTTCATATTGTGTGCCCTGCGGGCGTCTTTGATTACTGAAGCATAATCGGAGATCAGATCTTCTGAAGTATCCATATCTCTATAGACATCCCTGGTGCGCATGCGCCTCTCTCTTGCTTCAAGACGTTCATTGACTACTGCACGGCTCACGGGAGCACTTGTAGAATTCTTTTTGGGGCGGGCACCTGTTCCGTCAGCACTTTCTCCAAATTTAGAACACTCTTTGCATACTTTCAGCTCTGTACCTTCTATGAATACAGTTTTAATCCATTCGGACTTTTTGCCGCACATTTCACAGATCATTTCAGGTCACTTCTTTATTAAATAACATTGATTTGAAGCTTCCCCCTGCAACGTCATTATAAACTTCTAATAATATGTAAAAGTTAGATGTATTACAGATATACAACTGCATAATTATGAATTAACAAAATTTGGCTGAAAGCTATATATCTAACACTATGCTTAATTATAGTGAAAGTTCGATTAGAGATATCCAGTTCAGAAAGGTGGAAACATGAATGATGAGCAATTAGAAGAAGTTGTCAAGGAGCTGAATGACAAGATAGAGGTCCTTGAAACAAAAAATAACGAGATGATCAACGACCTTCAGAAAGTGGAGAGTGAACGCCGCTACATTGAGAGCGAGCTGTTCAGAACACAGAAAGAGCTCAAGCGTATGAAAAGTGAACTGGAACGAATGAAGTCTCCGCCGCTCATTATAGGATCTATAAAGGATGTCCTTGTTGACGGGAGAGTCATCGTAAAAAGTTCCACTGGTCCTGATTTTATAGTTACTACTTCAGAATATGTGCCTCCAGAAGACCTTGTTGTAGGTTCAAGAGTTGCATTGAATAAACAGACATTGGCAGTAATGAATGTTCTTCCACCCTCGTTGGACCCTCTGGTCACAGGTGCGGAGATCATTGAAAAGCCTGAACTTTCATATTCTGAGATAGGCGGTCTTGAAGAACAGATAATGGAGGTAAGAGAAGCCGTTGAAGACCCTCTGCTGCGTCCTGAACTTTATAAAAAGGTAGGAATCGATCCTCCCAAAGGAGTGCTGCTCGTAGGGCCGCCGGGAACAGGAAAAACCCTGCTCGCCAAGGCTGTTGCACACCAGACGAATGCTACATTCATCAGGTTTGTAGGCTCAGAGCTTGTGCAGAAATACATAGGAGAAGGAGCCAGGCTTGTCAGGGAATTGTTTGAACTGGCAAAGGAAAAAGCTCCCAGCATTGTATTCATAGATGAGCTTGACTCAATAGGTGCAAAACGTCTGGAAGTATCAACTTCCGGAGACAGGGAAGTCCAGAGGACCCTTATGCAGCTGCTCTCCGAACTTGATGGATTTAACCCCATTGGAGAAGTAAAGATCATCGGTGCAACAAACAGGCCGGACATCTTGGATGATGCTCTGCTCAGACCTGGAAGGTTTGACCGTATAATCGAGGTTCCAGTACCCAACTACGACGGCAGACTGGAGATCCTTAAGATCCACACCAGGAAAATGAACATGGACGAAAACATATCTCTTCTTGAGATTGCTATGAAAGCCGACGGTGCTACAGGTGCTGAGTTAAAAGCCATCTGCACAGAGGCCGGTATGTTTGCAATCAGAGAAGGAAGGGACTGTGTGATCTCCACAGACTTCGATCATGCAATCTCCAAGATCCTTGACACCGAAACTGCAAAAATAGTTGAATCAGGCGTAATGTTCGCCTAAACCCTTTTTCTTAATTTTTTAATCAAAATCCAAATGACTGTTGCTTTTGAATCTTATCACGGGTATGTTGTTTTCCCTTAATTTTTTGATAAGATATGCATCGTTTGTAACAACATATGCACTCAAGCGGGATGCAAGTTCAATAACTGCATAATCTCCTGCTTCTTCAGTTTTTTCAACATTATAATTTGAAGCCAGCTTCAGTGCTGCTGAGGCAAACTTGTTCTTTGAACGTTTCAGCTCACCTAAAATCGGGAGCGGCACATAGACTTCACAGTTTCCTAAAAGTGATTTAATCTGGAAATCCAGATTAATCGAACGTTCAAAAGGAAGAAGAAGAGCGTTGGTGTCCAACACTACTTTCTGCATAGCCATCTCAGTGAATTATACCGTATCCGATCAGACGCCATTTGCCTGAAATACGCCTGGAGATAGCTACACGCTGGTCTTTCTGCGCACATACTGGGATTTTAAGAGTTACCTCTGACTCATCTCCGCGTGCGCTGGTGACAACTCCCACAGTGGTGGCTGTACCGATGCTGAGCATAAGCGGTTCGTTGGTTTTGATGTTTTCAACAACCAAATCATCCGCAGTACCGACTACCCTCTCAAGAAGATGGGTGGTCATTGTAAACTTATGCAGCACTGGAGGCAGAGTCCCTGGTTTGCCGACTACTCTTCCGGTAAGACCGTCAGATTTTGTCAGAGAAGGATCTAATTTTGTCCCAATGGCAATAAGACCGCCTTGAGTAGCAGTTTCTACTTCTGAATTTCCTGTGTGAAGGGTTTCGACTGTAGTAGTGATACTCTCCCAGACAGACTTTCCACCGCCTTGTTCTACTTTTCTACCAGGTGCTACTTCAATATCATCGCCTATTGACAGGCTTCCCTGAATCAATGAGCCTCCGATGACGCCGCCTTTCAGCGTTTCCGGCGGAGAACCTGGGGTGTTGATATCAAAAGACCTTGCCACATACATCAATGGAGGTTTCTCCATATCCATCTGAGGCGTTGGAATATATGTTTCGATGGTCTCTATGAGCTTATCAATGTTAACATCGTGATGTGCAGATACAGGAATTATCGGTGCACCTTCAGCGATGGTGCCCTTTACAAAATTCTTGATCTCCATATAGTTCTCTAAAGCTTCTTCTTTAGTCACTATGTCGATCTTGTTTTGCACGATGATGATCTTATCAACACCGATGATTGATAAAGCCATTAAATGTTCTTTTGTCTGAGGCTGCGGACAGTGTTCATTTGCAGCAACCAGCAAAAGAGCTCCCTGCATCATAGCTGCACCTGATAACATGGTAGCCATGAGAGTTTCATGGCCAGGTGCATCGACTAATGAAATAGATCTTAAAAATTTGGCTTTCCCTCCGCATCCAGAGCATTTCTCAGATGCAGAATACTTGCCACATTCTTCACAGTAATAGAAGTCTGCGTCAGCGTATCCTAAACGTATAGAAATTCCACGTTTAATCTCCTCAGAGTGGCGGTCTGTCCACTGCCCGCTGAGAGCTTTTGTTAACGTGGTCTTACCGTGGTCTACGTGACCAATCATCCCGATGTTGATTTCAGGATGATGCGGACTCTTCATTGCTTCTCCTCTTTCTGATTCAGCAGCTCTTCGACGGGTTTGGAGCCAATTCCACTGATGATCATGTTGATCTGGATAGTGTCTGGTGAAATTGTATTTCCCCTTACCATCTTACGGCGCCTCATTCCCTTATCTGGGGAGTTGAAACCGCTACTGTCTGATAAAAGGATGGCTTTTCTCTTTCCGCCTGGAAGATCGCTTCTCATTGGTACTCCGTCTTTGTCACTTCCTCCGGAAATTGTCAATTTATATCCTGGAAGACTAACGAAGATCCCATCTACAACATCTCCAATTTTCTTACCGATTAGAGAGTTTGCATGATGACCAGATACATCCATCTGATAGGACTTTCCAGTCTTTACATCGTTAATGACAGCTTTAAACTCAACCATCTAAACACCTTATGAATGGAGGACTTAATGACAACAGAGATATAAAGCTTATTACAGTGGAAACTTCAAAACAGTATCGCTGTCAGAGATACAGAAGAGAAAAGATTTACAAGCTTAAGAGTATGTGGTTGCAGATTGGATGCCTTTGAATCAAGAGCCGTTTACATTCGAAGATCTCACCGAAATTTGTAGGAGAGAGCAGAAGTCGAAGTATCCTGTAGAGGTACGTCCAGACTTTTATCTGGCGGTCAGGGAATGCAGGGACAGGCTCAAAAGGGAGATTGAGAGGGAGTTTTCCATTGATCAATATTCATTGAAAGCAAAGCTAGCATCCAACCAATTGATTAAATTCCAGGAGAAGTCGCAGCAGGTCTTTGAGTTTAGGTTTGCCAAGATTCAGTCTATGGGGCTGAGAGCAGCTTTAGGAAACAGAGTTGACCTGAGAAAGCTTACTCCTGAAGAGCTTGAATTCTTTAATCTGATAGTTGAGATCATAAGCAGCAAGAAATCAATGCTTATTGGAGGAGAGTTCATTTCAAACAGGACTATTGACACATATACTGCTCCTGTGAAAAAAGAACCTCTTGTTCAGGAAGCTCCTAAACCTGAAGTGGTTGCCACTCCGGAAATCATTCCTGATGAAGAAGATGAGGAAACTCTTGAATCAGAAGAAGAAGTGCTTCCTGAGGACAGTGAACCTGAAGAATTTGTTCCTGTAGAAGAGGGCTCGAATCCCTCCGAGCCCGCACTCGAAAGTACAGAGGACGAAATTCCTGAGGTACAGGCTTCATCAGAACACATGTTAGTAAGAATCTTAGCAGATATTCCTGAAATCGCAGGCAGCGACCGCAATTTTAGACTTAAAAAAGAAGATATCGTAACGCTGCCGTCACCGATGGCAAACATATTAGTAAAACAGAATGTGGCTAAACGCATTGATGTAAACTTATAATGTGATTGTTCTGGTATCTCCCGGTGTACGCAGGCAGTCTACTTTGTCATCACAGCAGCCGAGTAGGCTTGATACTGTGTGAATAGCCAGGTCTGGAATGTTGTTGTTTTTGCTCAGGTGGGCGAGAAATACTTTTTTGTCTCCGTATCCAGAAGCCCAGAGGGCATGGGCGCAGTCAATGTTTGAAAGATGTCCTCTCTCAGATCTTATGAGTCTTTTCAGCATTATCGGATAAGGACCGTTATCCAGCATCCTTAAGTCATGATTTGCCTCGATTACTGCAAAGTCCGCTTCTCCCAGAGATTCAAACACGTCATTGTTGACTTTTCCCAGGTCTGTTGCCAGCAGGAACTTGTTTTTTTCAGTAGAGATGAAAAATGCGTTGGGATCTGCGGCATGATGAGTTATGGGAAGCGGCTTTATTTTCAGATGACCGATGCTGAACTCTTCAAGCGTATTGAAAAGAATTTTACTTTCCACTTCTCCAATATCTGAAGCAGCCATGGTGGAAGGATTGCAGCATATTGGAATGTTGTATCTCCGGGAAAGCACTCCAGCACCTCGGACATGATCTACATGCTCATGAGTCAGCAGAATGGCGTTGATCTGTTTCGGATCTATCCCAGCTGATTTTATTAAACCAGTCAGCTGTTTACCAGATAATCCTGCATCAATCAGGATGGTAATGTCTTCTGAACATACTGCCGTGCAGTTACCATCACTGCCACTAGCCAAAACATGCACTTCAAAACTCACGCCTAACCTCACGCCTTCAGAGTGAAGTTTATAGAAAAAACTAACGGTCATTATATACGATCTGTTAATCAATAATGCTGATGCAATCAGCCATAATCTGCTGCCTTGTTCGAAAGACTTATGTATGCCTATCTTATTCGCCACTCTTACACGGGGCTCGTAGCTCAGCTAGGTAGAGCAATCGGCTCTTAACCGATGGGCCGAGGGTTCGAATCCCTCCGAGCCCGCCTCGCTTTTTTATTATATTATGGAATTAATCCCATTTGATACATTTAAGATGTCATCTGATTTTTTTTAATGCTGTTTTACATATTGAATATTTTATGAATGACATAGCGTTTATGCTGCCAGTAATGTTAGAATTTCATACGCGGGACAGCGGACAAAAAACAATTTAATAAAAACCGACCGCCTATTCCGTACGCTATATGAGAAGTCGGCAGCGCGACATTCTTTCAATGCGTTACTCAACCGATGTGCTAGTGACTGTGCTAGAATCGGAAAAGCGCTGCAAATTTAGTGATCTGAATAAGTTTGTGACAAACCATTCCACATTAAATTCTCTCCTAGCTGCTTTTGAGAAAGAAGGTCTGATCTTGATTGAAGAAGTGATGAGACCTCATTACACAAGATATATAGATCTTACAGACAAAGGCAGAGAGATAGCTGAACATCTGAAGCTAGCAAAAGAACTTTTGAATGAATCGGGGAATGATAATGAGTATTAATTCAGTTGAATTACAGATTGTATTTTACAGAAATGTTCTGCATCAGGATATCCAGATGATCGCATGTAAAACGGGTCTGTCAGAGCAGAGAATTGGCAATATTTTAAGGAGAATTAGAACACGCTCCATGAAAAAGATACTACCTCCATATTACTATCTTACATACAATACTGGGGTGCGTAAAAAGGTATACCGCTGGAGCAGCAAATATGAACTCTGCAGAAATATGTTCAATGAAGAAATTGAAAAATTTTTACATTCACTGAATGAGTGAGTTTTTCAATCATAAACTAGAATTCTGATTATTGTGTATTATTTTATGATTGACTTAAATTTTAGTATTGATAAGTTCTTCGGCCTGCTTAAGCAATTCTGCTACACGTTTTCCTTTTTCAGTTAATGAAACTTTACGACTTCGTCTTACGGGATCTTTATCTGATAATTCAACAAGACCTACGTCTTCTAAAGAGTTCAATAGCTCTTTGAGCCTGTTTTGATTGCTTACAACATCCAATAGTTTGGAGATATATACAGGCTCATTCAGATCAAGAAGCTTAAACAGAATTTTAACAACATTTGGTGTAGTCAAGATAGAATTGTTTATCATCTTTACAATTAGGCATATGCGAAAGTGTCTATATATCTTGATAAATATGTTAAAACGCATATGCGAAAATACATATACAATAATACTATGTGCATATGCGAAATAACATATGAGATGCTGATGAAACATATCGCCCTAAGAGTTAGAAGGGTGAGTTGGTGAAAAATTACAGAAATCTCAATGTGAACGTTTCAAAGCAAAACTTCAGAAGGAGATGCATAAATGGAATGTGACTGCAACTCATGCAGATTCAATAGAACACTTTCAGCACTTATCTTGAAAATTTACAATGAATATGAGAATGTTACATTCTCAAAGATAGAGTTTAGAAAAGTTCTCAGCAGTTTGATACATACGCGTGTAGATTGTCACATGGCAGAAAGATACTGGAAAGCTGCACAGAAAAACAACTACATATCTATTACAAGTGGAAATGCAGCAACACTTTCTGAACATATATTAATCTCTCAAGGTAATATAACAATAAGAGAAACGCACAAGCGCCTATCACATCGCTGTCCCATATGCAATGGGGACTTTTCTTCAGATGGCATTGTCAAAAAGCATCTGATAAATGTACATAATTTCAGCGAGTATCATGCACGATATTTGCTGAATATGGTTGAAAGAGATTTGTAATCATCTGCATTCAGTTAATGTGTGAAGAAATGGCATGCGTTTATTGTGAGTGATTTTAAGTGAAGGTGGATCGACATCATTCGATAAATACTATCCAGTTGCCATTTCTTCATGCCTTTAACACCATGTAGAATTTACCATCTTTGTTACTTCGAAGTTACAAAAACATATATGAAAGCAAACAGAAGCTAACAAAATGTTAAAGTCTACACAGCAAGGGCATACTGAAAGTACTACGAATTTGAGTGTAGATGAGATGTTCGACCATAACCTCTTATCTGCACTCGGGCTTAAATTGTGCCTTATTCTTTTTGTTTTTTAGCGTTTAACAGAGCCAGTTCATTGTTTACGCTTTCATAGTGGTCCTGATCTGCAAAGTAGTATCTCATGCAGTAGTTTGCAAAATCTCCGCGACCATTAAAACCTTTTTTAATTACTTCTCTGTCGATCTGGTCCAAAAACTCTTTGGAAACACTTGACTTTACTGGGTATTTTTTAGATACGTAGCGTGTCATAGGCGTGTAGATAAGGCTTTAAAAATATATTGAATGAGTTACCCACAGGTAACTTGTATGGTATGAAATATTTAAAGAAACACATATCAGAAGCTTTGGCTCTAGACAAATAGGCTATCACACAGTATTCGTGGTCTTGCTCATCTTGTCAAAGTGGTAGCGAAGGATGAACAATACAGCCTCTTCCCTTGAACTGTAGCCATTTTCTTTTACATTTTCGTCGATTTTAGAAATCAACTGATCTGGGACATTTAGGATTATCTTAGTTTTGTTCATAAGCATACTATGATACCTCGCTATTAAAAATTCTATTGAAGTTTTGTCATTAGAATATATTTTAATTGATGTGCTGGCATAATGATATTGTAGAAAGATATTTGATCTTAAGACATTATTAGCTGCTCTACTTATGAATTATTTATACTTCACAGGGACAGCTGGCAGTGGAAAAAGTTCACTGGTGCATGCATACCAGGAATGGTTAGACAATATCGGCTTGGAGTCGATCATTGTCAATTTGGACCCGGGTGCTGATTATCTGCCGTACGATGCTGATGTAGATATAAGGGACTGGGTAAATCTCAGCGAGGTAATGGAAGATTACTCTTTGGGCCCAAATGGAGCCCAGATTGCCGCAGCAGACCTGATGGCCGTCAATATCAAAGAATGGGGTCCGACTGTGAAAGAAATGGGAGCAAGGTTTGCTCTTGTTGATACTCCCGGTCAGATGGAATTGTTTGCTTTCCGACAATCATCTACCGCCATAATCGATGAACTCGGCCGTGATTCAGGATTTTTATTGTTCCTTTCAGACCCTATGCTGGCCAAAAGCCCCAACGGATTTGTGTCGGATATGATGCTTTGTGCCATCACCCAGTTTAGATTTTCCATTCCAATATTGAACATACTCTCAAAATCAGATATTCTCAGCGAAGAGGTATTGGCAGAGATGGAAATGTGGGCAAAGGATCCGTATGCACTCTATAATGCCCTTACGGATGGAAACATTGATTCTCAATCCATCATGAACCTTGAGTTCCTCAAAGCCATGGAATCTGTAGGCATGTACCGCGAACTCACTCCTGTGTCGTCAGAGGACGGTACAGGAATGGAAGATATCTATAACGCGGTTCAGCAGTACTTTGAAGGCGGCGAAGACGCGGAATGATTTTTTTAAGTTGGATGCCGACGTGTCCAACACATCTTTTAAAGCCAGGGACTTTCAGTCCCGGCGGGCTGAATCTATAAATAATCTATAGCGAATGTTACTGCAAATCTTTCAGAGGTTCTTTATGAATGAGAAATTCTCGATTGCTCTTAGGCGCATAGCTGTGATGGGCGGTATGACTGATTATGTTTCCATGTCCTCCAGGGAGTTTGGAAAAGATCTTGGCATAAGTCAGCAGTCTGCTTCAAAGAGGATTTTGGAGCTGCTTGAGGAAAACCTCATTGAAAGGGATCTTGGGGCTAGAAAGCAGAGGATCAAAATTACTCCGCTGGGAATAGAAGCCTTAAGACAGGAATACTCTGAGTATCAGATGATCTTTGATTCTAAGAACAGTATCACAATTACCGGAACTCTTGTAACCGGCATGGGGGAAGGCCAGTATTATGTCAATCAGCCTGGATACCGCAGCCAGTTTGAAGAAAAATTAGGTTATGTGCCTTTTGATGGAACCCTGAACTTAAAGATAGGACAGAAAGATCTTCCCAAAATAGAAATAATGCGCAGAAGCAGGAGCGTCGTTGTTGAGGGATTCCAGCATGAAGGCAGGACATTTGGAGATGTAAAGTGCTACCCTGCAACCATCAGGAACCTTGAATGTGCTGTTACGATTCCATCACGTTCTCATTATACAGATACGCTGGAAATCTTATGCAAATATAATCTGAGACATACGCTGGGGATATCCGACGGAGATCAAGTGGATATCCACATCAGCGTAGAATGAAAAGTTTAGAAGGATTTTTTCACATTGTCTAGGACAGACTGGAAGATTGCTCTGCCGTCTCCTGCTCCATCTGGACATTCTTTTGATCTTGTCCAGTCAGGATGCTGGAGCCTGAACATTACCCGCTCAGGATGAGGCATCAGGCCGAGCACGTTTCCTCCCTCGTTGCATATGCCTGCAATCTGTGAGATTGAACCGTTCGGACACCAGGGGTATGAGATTTCATCTTCATTTGGATTGACGTATCTGAACACAATCTGATCGTTTTCTTCCAGCTTCTCCAGGTATTTATTCTGCAGATCTGACGGGAACTTCAGATTGCCTTCTGCGTGTGCAGAGGGAATCATCAGCACCTTTCCAAAGGGAACCTGAGAAGTGAAGAGACATTTTCCTTTGTTGTCATGTCTCAGAAATGTTGGACGGCACTCAAATCTGGCAGAATCATTGGTGTATAGCGCAGATTGCGGAAACTCGCTCATTGTCTGCCCCATAGCCGGCAGAAGCCCCAGTTCAACTAAAATCTGGAATCCGTTGCAGATTCCCAATACAGGTTTTCCGGCTTCCACGAACTTTTTAAGATCTCCTGCCAACGCAGACTTCATCCTTGCTGCAAAGATCGCTCCGGCTCTGACATAATCTCCGGCAGAGAAGCCTCCTGGAAACGCCAAGACATGATAGTCTTCAAGCTTGCGCCTCATCGCCGGCGAGACGTCTGATGTGAGCTGCTTGAGATGGATCGTTTCTGCAGATGCGCCCAGCATTCTGAAGGCCTCATTGGTTTCATCTTCGCAGTTGGTGCCTTCTATTCTCAGTACGCAGACTTTGATGTCTTTTGTATCCATCTTAATCACCCCATTATGTCCCATAAAGGTTTAGACCAGGCATCCCTGGCACTTTCCACAGAGATACTGATTTCCTTACCGAATGTGATCTTATCACCTTTGAGCTCTCCTATTTTTTGTGCTCTGCTTCCGGCAAGCTCTTTCCACTTTGATTCCTGATTCGCATCTATTTCAAGAATGAACCTTGAGTTTGATTCAGAGAATAAGGAAACTTCAGCAGGCAGATTCTCAGGCAGTGTTCCTTCAAATCCCACATTGCCGCCGATGCACATTTCTGACACAGCCACTGCAACTCCTCCGTCTGAGCAGTCGTGGCAGCTCTTTACGATTCCTTCACTGATTGCTTTCAGCACAATGTCTGAATTCGCCGACAGCTCTTGCGGGTCAGAGTCAGGAACATCGCCGCCTTCTCCCCCGAACTTGCGCCAGAGAAGAGAGGCACCCATCTCATCTTTTGTCTGTCCAACCAGATAAACTGGATTGCCTTCCTCTTTGAAGTCTGTAGTCACACACTTCCTGATGTCTTCCACAATGCCTACGCCGAGAATAGTCGGTGCCGGCAGCACAGAGCCGTATGTGGTTTCGTTATAGAATGAAACATTTCCTGAAGGAACAGCCAGATCCAGAGCTTTTGCCATGTCGCCTATGCCTTTGAGAGCTTCACGGAACTCATAGAGCTTTTCCGGCTTTTCTGGATTTCCGAAATTAAGGCAGTCTGTGAGGGCATGAGGCCTTCCTCCTACCGCTACAATGTTACGGAATGTTTCATCTATGGAGGATTTGCCGCCTTTGAGCGGGTCGAGGCCGGTGAACCAGGGATTGACGCCGATCGCTATTGCCAGTCCGCGGCAGCTTCCGGGCAATGGTCTGATAACAGTCGCATCTGCCGGTCCCGGGTGGGATACGTCTCCCTGCAGAGGCTTGATGACTGTATTTCCCCTTACTTCATGATCATACTGTCTGATAACCCAGTCTTTAGAAGCAATGTTAGGGTCAGACAGTAAAGAGAGAAGCACGCTGCCCAGGTCTCCGGGAATCTGCGGCTTCTTTACCGCCGTTTTTGGAATGTCCTCAGCTTCTGCACATGGGCGGCAGTATTCAGGACCCTTAGTGAGAAAGTCTAGATCTAATTCGTAAATAATTTCATTTTTGTAATAAAGTGTGACCTTCTGCTCATCAACTACTTCACCGATTACTACAGCCGGAACGTCCCACATTTTGAAGATGTCCAAGATGGCATCCACATTTTCTTTTGGAGCGGCTAACATCATACGCTCCTGAGACTCTGAGACCCAGATTTCCCAGGGAGCCAGTCCTTCTTCCTTAAGATGCACTGCATCTACCTGCACAACTGCTCCGCATCCTCCTGCCAAGGCGATCTCTCCTACCACGCAGGAAAGTCCTCCCCCGCCGAGATCTTTTATTCCTGAAAGCAGGCCTTTGTCATTGGCTTCCAGGCAGGCGTGGATCGTGGGCTCTTTCATAATCGGGTCACCGAGCTGCACTGCACCTCTGGATTCATCTTCCGACCTCTCATGAAGTTCTGCCGAAGCGAAGTTAACTCCATGAATTCCGTCGCGTCCGGTCTTTCCGCCGACCAGGATAAGTACGTCTCCCACTCCTTTGACTGAGTTATTCAGCAGCTTGTCTTTTCTCAGGAAACCGATACATCCCACATTAACAAGGCAGTTTCCTGTGTATGACTTATCAAAGAACAGTCCCCCTGCCACTGTGGGAATGCCGATCCTGTTGCCGTAATCCCTTATTCCTCCTACAACTCCTTTAATCAGATACTTGGGGAGCTTTGTTCCTGCGGGAACTTCTTTTAAGTCAGGTTCTCCGAAGAACAGCGGATCTACAAGGGCAATCGGCTGGGCACCCATGGCCAGAACATCTCTGACGATACCGCCTATGCCGGTGGCTGCGCCTCCATATGGTTCAATTGCAGACGGATGATTGTGGCTCTCTATCCTCAGACAGTAAGCATAATCATCATCAAAATCCATTACTCCAGCATCTCCTTTTGAAAGAACGCCGGTAGTAGGTGTGTTAAAAATATTCTCGCGCAGAAATACTTTTGAAGATTTATAACAACAGTGTTCGCTCCAGGCCTGTGCGATGGACTGGATCTCAACATCTGTCGGCATTCTATTTTTAGACTGGAAGTAATCTCTGACATCCTTCATCTCCTGCAGGCTCAGGTTGAGTCCCAGTTTTGATGAGATTTCTTTCAGTTCTTCGTCTGATGCTGAGAATATATCAATATCGTAAAGCGAGAAGGGAACATCCCGTTTCTTTGCCAATTTCAAATCGAGCATTGAATCCCTCATTTGAGCTCAATCTTGTATGATTGGATCACAGGGTTGGCAAGGAGCTTTCTAGACATCTCCTCGCAGGCTGCAAGGGCCTCTTCGGCACCCATATCCAGCTCTATAGAGAACATTTTGACCGTTTTAACTCCCAGGATGCCTTTGAATCCCAGAAGCTCTAACGCTTTCTTGGTGTTGGCTCCTTCCGGATCGGCTACCCCTTTTTTCAATTCGATTCTGATCTCTGCATTAACCATGATTAGTACCGTGGGAGGCAACGCACTCCATGTAATTTAACTTGCTCTAATCTCTCGATGGTTTTCTTGCAAAAATCAAGTATCCTGTGTGTCCGAGATTCTCAAAAGACGGCCTTACTCCTCCGGGATGTACTTCCATTCTTCTTTGAATGTTTTCCAGTGCATCAATTTCGATGTAGTTTCTGTCCTGAAGGCCGTGAACGACATCTGCCAGCTGGTTTGTGTTCGGTACATAGGCGGAAATTCTTCCTCCAGGCCTCAGGAACGTTTCGATGTTATCCAGAGCCAGCTGCGGATCCGGCATATCCAGTGATACTGCATCTGCTTCCACACCGGGATTGTCCTTTCTGATGTCTCCGATCTTAACATCCCAGTAATCCTGCAGCCCTGCCCTCTTGATGTTCTTCTCTGCTCCTCTGGCAAACTCTTCCCTGAATTCCATGGAGACTACTTTTCCAGTCGGCATTACTGAATTAATTAAAGCCATTGTCAATGCTCCGGAACCTACGCCTGCCTCTACAACTGTCTCTCCTGCCCTCAATCCTAAACGGAAAACTATCGTAGCAGCATCCTTCGGAGTTATGATCTGCGGACCTCTTTCCAATGACTGCATGAGGTCTGCAATCATGGGCTTGAGGGCGGTGAAAGTCTTGCCGGCAATCGACAGGGCATAGCCGTCCTCTTTACCGATGATTTTTGATGAATCGACTACACCTAATCCCTGGACGCGCACCATGCCGTTGCCCAGAGTCAGCCAATGACGGTAACCTTTCGAGTCTAACAGATAAATTAAATCCCCTTCAAGGAGCATAGTGCAGAATAAGAATGCAGTATTTTAACTATTGATGTTAAGAAGTTGAGATTTCTCTGTTTTCAGCTCCTGCATCTAATTAGCTGCATCAGACATTCTGCCACCATTACTAAGCTCCCAATTTTTCAAAAACCGCATAATAAATGTTTAATAGGTCTGCGTTATTGGACATTAAGATGGCAGATTCAGACTTTCCTCACAAAGCCATAAGGATATTCTCCTTCATACTGATAATATTGGCACTGGCCATATACATCGGCTGGGGAGTTGCCTATGGAAGCTGGAATATATTCAGTGCAGAGTACATTCCAATCTATTCAATGATGATCATTTTAATCCTGCTCGGAATTTGCGGACTTCTTCTCACAAAGAACAAATCTGCATCCGAATGAATTACTTAGTTTATCCATCTGGATAAACATTTTTTTATAATTTTTCTGTTTATGTAAATATTCTTTTACAATATACTCCAGACTAATAATTGTATACAATAAATACAATCAAAAAATGCCCGATTGGAGAAGCCAAGCTCAATGAAGGTAGTTTGGCAGATCTCTCATTGGGCTTGGATCCGTGTTGGGTAGAGGGTGAAAGGGCTGATTTCAGCCAAATTAACTCGTTTCCCGCGTGGATTCAGAGTTGAAATAACAATAGGCAAATTGTCTATTGTTATCGACTGGTCGTAAGACCAGTAGTGTGGTTCACTTTACGAACCCCGTCCTATTACGAGGGCGGTCACCTTTACCTTAGCTTCCTTATCGCTTTCTGTGTTTATAAGATTTAGTTAGAAAAGTACTCTGTTGCATAACTGGATAGCTTCTCAATCACATTTTCATTTTAAATAATTGTTACTCTTTGAATTTTTATATGGATTTACATTTTGTACTATGGTGATATTAAATGACGCATGTAGATCTCATTGCAACTGACTTTTCTCTGCCGACCAAAGTTACTTTGGTCGATCCAGAGATCAACAACGGTGAACCGTTTGAATATCGCACAGATAACTCCAGATACGGTTTCAATGCATATCTGGTTGAAGAAGGAGAATGTTTAGAGTTCGATGCCCTTTCAAATCTGCCGCCGATTCTTCCTAAAAACATCTACGTATTTGAGGGACCTAGCGGCCATTTTCATGAGGAGTATGATTCGAAAGAATATGTTGAAAAAGCCAGACTGGAGCTGAAAAAACTCAGAGCATTCCTCAGGCATGTTGTTAATACCATGGGTGAAGTGTGCATCGTTTGTCAGTCTTTATCTGCCAGTTTACTCTGCGCTGAAAACATTGACTCGGTAACGATGTGCGCAGATGATTTAGATTTTGATGGAGAGTCGTTCAGTCTTAGAGATATAACTCTCCATCGTTTTGTCAAGCGGGAAGACGCGCCGGTGCCGGTATTCAAAGGCAATGTAAACAGAAGAAGCTGTGCCAACTGCATAACGCTTTTAGCATGTCCTCAGCAACTTCCTGAAGGATATGCAGAAGATCATGACATGGGACGATGGGATTATCATGGCCAGACTGAATTGGATTTGAATAAAGAAAATTTTGGTTTAGACGAAGATATTGAATATTTTGCCCCCGGTCTGTCTGATCTGGATAAGATTCTTCCGCCGCACATTTACATTTCAGGATCCAATCCCTCAATCTATCCGTGGGGAGATCCGGTAAGCAGGCAGTATAAGAGAAAGCATGTAGAAAAACTGATAGACTATCTGCAGTCAATCGTCGATGATCAGGGAGAAGTCTGGTATATCAGACACTGGATGCCAGACAATCTCGCAAAAGCAGATTCAGTAGAAATAAGAACAATGAAAGTCAGTGATTTAGATCTCAGCGGCGAAGTGTTTGAGTTTGAACTCGGTGTGCTCTATCATTTTGTGAGATAAGTATAATAAGAGCAAAACGGCGTTTGTTACTAGAAGATTGGCAGCAAACGTCTTAATTTTTTTAAATCTGATGAGTATAGCCAAACTGCCCCACTGGCACATTAGTTTCCTTGTGTGTGGATGCTTTTCAACAAGAGGGTATTGTCAACTCACATCGTAAGGCATAATCAAAAACAATTGAAACAAGTTGATGAGATGTTCTGAAAGAAAAAAGAGGTTTGGGAAATGTTTTACATCGCCCTTGCAGAGTAGACCACGATGTCAGTGTCCTTGCCACAGCCAGCGCACTTACCGTGATATTCTTCATGAATATACGGAGTACCGAGAATCTTCAATCCGGTCTTTTCTTCGATGGCTTTTCCGCAGTTTTCATCACCGCACCAGCCGAAGCGCAGGATCATTTCCGGAGGATTTTCCAAATCGTCTACAGAGATAACGGATTCCTTCATTTTCTCCCAGGCTTTGGCATCCATCTCCTCAGCGATTTTATCTAATTCGCCTTTGACTAAGCCTACTACCTCAGAACGCTGGAAAGAACCCTTTTGACCGTCAAAGCGTCTGGCAAATGCCACCACGCCGTTTTTGATGTCCCTTTCGCCGAGTTCAAGACGCAGCGGAACTCCCTTAAGCTCCCATTTGAAGAACTTGTTGCCGGGACGTTCGTCGCCGTCATCCAGCTCTACCCTGATTCCTGCAGCCTTGAGTTCATCGCGCAGAATGCAGGCCTGTTTCTCCACTTCCTCTACATTCCCTTTAGCCAATATGGGGATGATGACTACCTGGAACGGTGCAATTGCAGGCGGAAGAACCAAACCTTTGTCGTCTCCGTGAACTCCGATTACTGCACCCAACAGACGTTCAGACATTCCATATGTGGTCTGGTGGACATGCTTCAGCTCACCGTTCAGATCTTCATACTTGATGTCAAACGGCCTGGAGAAGTTCTCGTGATAATGGTGTATGGAACCAAGCTGCAGGGAGCGGCCTTTGATGAGAGTTGTGTCGATGCCTACAGTATAGTAAGCACCTGGGAACTTGTCCCACTCTGTCCTTTTCAGAAGCATGTAAGGCATGCACAGTTTCTTAGCAAGTTTAGAAAGAATCTGAATGTCTTCTTCGATCTGCCTCTGCGCATCTTCCTCATCTACATGGCAGGTATGCGACTCAAAGAAATGGATTTCCCTTACACGCATAAACGCCCTTGTCTGCTTTGTTTCATATCTGAAAGTATTCACCAGCTGGTAGATCTTCAGCGGCAGGTCTGAATGAGACCGGATCCACAGGGAAAACATCGGATACATGGCAGTCTCAGAGGTAGGACGCAGCACCAGCGGAATGTCTAATTCGTTGTCTCCTGCCTTAGTGACCCAGTATACCTCGGCGTCAAATCCTTTGATATGCTCCTTTTCCTTCTGAAATTCAGTCTGAGGAATTAATAGAGGAAAACAGACTTCATCATGATTGGTAGCGTCCAGCTCTTCACGGATGAAAGAGTCGATATATCTCATGATCTTCCAGCCATATGCGGGCCAGACATTCATTCCCTTGATAGGATAACGTTTGTCAGTAAGACCTGCTTCCTCGACTATCTCGTTATACCATTCGCTGAAATTCTCATCCTTTTTGATGCTTGACAAACTTAATCCCTCAATAATTTAGCAATCTGCGGAGCTACAGAGATCACAGACACTTCATTCTCAATTGTATTGGTGGAGTAAACGGCATTGCAGCACTTGCGAAGCCTGTCTAATGCACCTTTGGCAAACAATCCATGTGTACAGACGGCGATGACGCTTTTAGCGCCTAGCATCTTGAGTTGATTTGCTGCCGCCTCAATTGTTCCTCCGGTGGAGATGATGTCGTCGACAATCAGTACGCTCTTGTCTTTGGCGTCTACATTCTTAGGAGCCATGCGCACAACTTCTCCGGACAGCCTCGTCTTTTCAAGGTTGTCAAATTCTGCATTAATTGCCTCTGCCACAGCTGCAGCGCGGTCCAAGGCACCTTCATCCGGTGCCAGGACAAGGTCGATGCCGCTGTCCTTGAAGAACTCCCCGATACAGTGTGCCGCTGAGATGTTATATGTCTTACCTTTAAACCAGTCAAGGACCACAGGCTTGTGGACATCTACTGAAGCAAGTCTTGTGGAAGTGAGACCCATAATGTCAATCATGACCTTGGCGCTCAATGCTTCCCCTTTGTTGAAACGCTCATCCTGCCTTGAATATCCAAAGTAAGGAACAATGCTGGTAATGCTTTTTGCACCGAGGCCGAGAGCGGCATCCTGAATCAGAAGCATTTCCACCAGGTTGTCATCAGGATGAGTATTCTGAACGACTATGACATCGTCATCGAGATTGTCTTCCTCGATACGGACGTAGCACTCGCCGTCTGGAAACCTTGAAACTTGTGCCTGAACATATTTTGAATCTAATTCTTTAGCCAGATCCTGCGCCAGCTTTTTAGAGGATGTACCACCGATGACTATCATTGCTTAGGCAACAAGAATGTAAGTATTATAATTTTCCAGTTGAGGACTGGAATGCCTGCTGCTGCAGCCTCTCCTGAGTCGTTATTTATAAATCTTCTATGCCGGATTAAGAGGCGGGATGCGCTAAATGTTTTCTGAAGAGGCTGCCGGTATCATCTACGGCGATGTGGGAACCGCTGTGCTAAACATCAGCGTTCTTTCTAAACTGCAGAAGCTGGAGTATGTGCAGATTGAACATGAGGAAGCCGGTTGGGTGATCGGGCAGGTTGCTGATATTCAGCGCAAGACCGACCTGTCTTTAGAAAAGGCAAGAATGATCGGCCAGGGTCAGGATGTAGACATTCATGAAAAGACCACAGCCAAGATAGAAATCATCGGCTACCGCGATGAAAGAGGTTTATTACAGACTCCGAGGACGCCGTTCAGAGCCGGGCAGTACGTCTATCATGCTGAAGATGAAGTCATCAAGAAATCCCTCGGCCTCAAGGAGCATACAAAAACAGGCGCATATATCGGTCTGCTGTACGGGCATGACATCCGCGTTGAACTGGATATTAATTCTTTGGTGCAGAAACATGTCAGCATCCTTGCCAAAACCGGCGGGGGAAAATCTTTTCTCTGCGGCGATCTACTTGAAGAACTGATTAAGCATAATGTCACGGTTTTAGTCTTAGACCCTCACGGCGAATACGGTTCGATGAAAGAAGCCGGCACGATCCTTGAGACTGCCAGGGATTTTCACGTTTCGCCTCAAGGGTATGCTGATAAAATTATTGAGTTCGCCACTGATCCAGTTTCCAATCCTGACGCCCTGCCTTTGAAATTCACCCTTTCCAATTTAGAAGCCAACGATCTGCTTTCTCTGACGAACATCAAAAACAGCAAGATGCATCTCAGCTATCTCAAAAAGGCAATCGATGCCTTGAGGAATGCAAGACAGGATTATTCCCTCAGAGATGTGATCAATGTGCTGGAAAGAGAGGAAGATATGAACAATTACGCCCTGATCTGCGAACTGCAGTATCTTGACGATGCCAAAATCTTCGCTACCTCCGGCACAAAAATATCCGAGCTCGTCAGAAAGAACATGACGACGATTGTCAATCTTAAAGGCACTCCCCCTGAACTCTCAGAATTAATTGTCAACAGGATCTGCACTGCACTTTTTGAGTTGAGAAAGGTGAATGCAGTACCGCCGATGATGCTTGTTGTCGAGGAGGCTCATAACTTCTGTCCACAGCAGGGAACTGTCGCTTCCTCCAAGATCTTCAGGACCATTGCCGCTGAAGGCAGAAAGTTTGGTCTCGGTTTGGCAATAATAAGCCAGAGAGCCGCTAAAATAGATAAGAATGTCCTGAGCCAGTGCAACACACAGATTATTCTGAAAGTTACCAACCCGAATGATCTTAAAGCCATTTCCGGCTCTGTCGAGGGTCTGACAACCAGCATGGCCGACGAGATTCAGAGACTTCCGATTGGTGTTGCCATGTGTGTCGGCGGCGGAATCCAGATGCCTTTGATTGTTGAAGTCAGACCTCGCGAGAGCAGACACGGAGGAGAAAGTGTTACGGTGATACCAGATGAATGATACAATTACTGAAGAAAAAATCACCAGGTACCTTGACATTACAAAGCGTGCCTTGGATAAAATAAAAATTGCCGCTCCTGAAAAATCCTTCGGGAGAAGAATGGCTGAAGACTTTGAGAATATGGCCCGCTCCTACTACAGCGACGCCCTGCATTTCAAAGAGACGGGTGATTACGTCAACGCCTTTGCCAGCGTCAACTATGCTCACGGATGGCTGGACTGCGGCGCCCGCATAGGCCTGTTCGATGTTGACGGAGATACTGTTCTGTTTACTCTGTACGAGTGAGAATTCTCGGCCCGGCTACGTCTGTTTCCAGAACAAACGTTTCTCCGAATTCTTTCAGTGTCTCTTCCACGCCTAATGCAAAAACTGAGTTACCTAACATAATCATTGAAGCCTGTCTGCCGCCTAACGCTTTCAAAGCTTCTCTGACTTCTTCTGAGGCCAGTCCGCTCTCTTCTGTAAATTTTCTGCTTAATGTGAATAAATTATCCATGGTGGGGTTGAGTTTCATTTCCTCAATGCACTTTTCTCCTGCCTTTGAGATTATTTTATTTTTTTCTTCATTTGTTAAAATATCTGCCGTGCTGAGAGGATTCTTGAACACGCAGGCGGTGATCGTCGGAGTGGAGTCTATCCTTTCCACTATGCCGTAGGGTTTCACCCCTTCCTTCACTCTGTATGTTACTCCGCATCTGGAAATTGCCACTACGTCTCCCAGGCCAGTATTGTGTTTTATTTCCGCTACATGCGCCGCCCTGATTGCTTCTTCAGTAGTTAGTGAAAGTGCAGAACACAATGCTACCGCTGCCGAAATTGTTCCTGCTGCGCTTGTCCCGAATCCCGCACTGCAGGGAAGCTGCAGTTTTGTTTCTGATTTTATTATTAAGTCTCTATTTCCTAAAAGCAGGTCTAACGCTGTTTCTGTTACGGGTGCTTCTTTTCCATCTGCGACTGCCTTTATGCTTCTGCTGCCTTCTTCTATAGTAAGAGTTGTCACAGCACCTTTGTTGATGCATATTCCTGCTCCCAGTGATCCCGATCTTAAAGGGTCTGAATGCTTCTTGGGTGCAAAGAAACCTGTTATGTGGCCTGGACAGAATGCTGTGATTTTCATTCAACATGCTCCGCGATTCTTTCAATAATCTTTCCTGCCAGTTCCGCTTTGCTTCCTGCGAAAGTTTCTATTTTGTCTTTAAATATTATTGCTGACTTTGTCTTTCCTTCTGAAACATCGTGAATGTTGTTCGCTATAATCATGTCTAAGGAGTTTTCACTCATTCTTGTTTCTGCTTTTTTGATTAATTCTTCTCCGCCTGTGCTTTCAGCTTTGAATCCTGCGAGGAACTTCGCTGTTTTTCTCAGTTTGGGAAGAACTTTGGGAAGTTTTGTCAGTGTTATCGTTATCTCTTCTTCATCCGATGAGATCTTTCCTTCCTGTCTTAAAGGTGCATAATCGGAAAGAGCGGCTGGTACGAGAATTACATCATATGCTTGTCCTTCTGGAATCATTTTGATTAATTCATTTACTGAACTGAATTTCTTTGAATTTATGAATGAAGGAACGTTTACTGCCATAGATGCATGCCAGAGCTCTGTCTCTGCTCCCTGCCTCTTTGCGGCTAATGCTAATTCCAACGCTGTCTCTCCTGACGAGATGTTTGAGATCACTCTCACATCATCAATCATCTCTCTTGCAGCTCCGCCTATGACGAGTACTTTCTTGCCTGACAGTCTGTTTTTTCCCAGTTTTGTTATGACTGCTTCTACAATTTCCTTAGAGTCTGCATTCTTTGCTTTCTTCCCTGAAATCTTCGGTCCGACAAATGTTACTCCTGCATCCTTTAAAAATTCAACATTCTTCTGCACTGCTGGATTCTCGTACATTGCAAGATTCATGGCTGGAACTATCATTACCGGCACTTCTGTTCCCAAGGCTACACAGGCCATTGTTGTCACTGAAGTATCACATATTCCTGCTGCGATTTTTGAGATAGTGTTAGAAGTACATGGTGAGATCAATAACAGATCTGCATGGCCTTCGTATTCTCCTAAAAATGATACATGCTGCGTTCTGCCGTCTATTTCTGTTGTAACTTCATTCCCTGTTGCAAAATGCATTGATGTCGGTGTTATGAACTTCTCTGCATCGTGAGTCATCACTACATGAACATCTGCACCGTGCCGCATGAGCTCTCTGGATAATTCAAAGGACTGTACTGCTGCAATGCTTCCTGTTATGCCGAGGACTATCTTCTTTCCTTCTAGAATCCTGCTTTTGGTGTATTGGATTCCCTTGGATGGATGCATATTGTTGCATTGAGTTATGTTGTTTAACCTTTTTGCTTTATAGCAGAAAGAAGAAAGAAGTTTCTGGAAGTCAATGCTTCCAGTGAGCATAGACTTTCATGCTCTGAGTTATTTCAGTATCTTCTGTTATTAACTCTCCTGATTCTGAGTACCAGCATTCGAAGATGCCGGACACTGCCAGAAACTCATCTCAAAGCCTCCTTTATTCTTACTTCTTTCCACTTCTTCTACTTCTTTTGTTTCATACTTTTTCCATTTCAAATCGTTTGCAGCAAGTTTGTTTTCTGTTGCGATTTGCGATGTTATTTTCATATCTTCACCTCTTTTTGTATTTGATTCATATTCACTTTCGATCGTTTGTTAGACTTTTAATCATCCCTTTTTTGCTCTCCATTTCATTTTTCATATCTTCTTCATTTTCACCTCCTTTAACCTTACAATTTCAATTTACTGCACATGTTAAGCAAGCAGAACATCACTCTGCGACTGCATATTTATAAATTCGAGAGGGGGGTCTGTGAAGTACCTCGGCTTGTTTTTAGAAGTATTTGTAATTGAGATTTAAGATATCAGTATTGAAAAGAATAAAGAAAAAAATCATCAAAAATTTACAGTAAACTAGGTGAAAGTACCTGACAAGAACAAACAAGAATTAACAGTGAAAATGAGTGAGATTACTGAAGAAATCAAGTCGGATAAATTGAGACTTTAATCATCGTAGACATAAGAGATTCTAGTAAAAATCAATCAGATTTAGTTCAATTTTAATTAGTGTTAATATTGAATTATATCATCAATTAAAAATGCAATAGAATGAAATTATATCGTGAAAAATTACGAATAAATTTAAATATCAAAAAACTTGGAATTTTAAAAAATATGAGTTTTCGTATTTTAATGAGTGATCGTTTTCGTTATACTCACGCGCGCCCGTGAGCGCGCAATAATCCCTGCCCGTCATTTTTTCCAAGTTTGCTTCATTTCCACTGGAACTGTTTTTTTGAAGATTTTTCGATTTTTTGATCAATTTTTCACTACGCTCTTTTTGAGTTTTAGTCTAAAATGCGCTTACGTTGCAATGCTCAACATTTTAAGAATGTTTGAAGTAATTGCCTCTTCTAACTTCGTGCAAATACGTAAGTTATCGAAAATGAAAAAGAAGCAGAGCTAAGTGTGCTTACGCTTTGCATAATAGTTTTCGATTCAATTTTTCTACACTTCTAAAACGGCATTTTCTTTGCAATTTTTCTTGTTAAAAAACGACTGCAGAAATGCCTATTTTATCAAACAATCAAAATGTAAAAATGTGAAATTATATCCTGCAAAATTACAGACAAGCTTAAATAATTAAAAATGTAGCTCTCAGATATATCTTCGTATACAGATATATCTACATGGGTGTTTTCGTTATACTCACGCGCGCCCGTGAGCGCGCAATAATCCCTGCCCGCGATTTTTGCGACATGCCTGAAAATTTACTCGAATGTCTTTTTGAAAAATTTCGATGATTTTTTGATGAATTTTTCATTATGCCCTTCTTGAATTTTGAGCTAAAATATGACACCACTTTGCAACACTATAAACGCCCCTAAATTACCGTCTAAATGTCTCTTCGATTTCCCGTGCGCACGTAAGCTCTTAACAACGAAAAAACAAGCAAATAAGCAGCAAAAATGACTAATCTAGATTGGCGATGCTTCAAAAGAGGTTAAAAAACAACCGCTGTAAGAGTCACGGCAAAATGGAATGAAGTGAAATTCATCGTAACTCACACTGCTGCCTGATGACTCTGCATTGTTTTCATAAGAACGCATAATTAGAAGTGTGCAGCCATCAGCAAGTTTGCTCAATCTTGGAGATACAAATAAGTTGTTCAGGAAAAGAGTGCGTGATACGTCTGAAAAAATCAGGTCTGGTGAAGTAAGCCAGAGGGCAGAATGAAGATAACTAGCAAACAATGTACAAATGTTGTTTGCATAGAGATACATTATGCTGTTACTTCATCACATGAAAGTTTCTTTTATTTTTTCCCCTATTAAAACTATCGAAAAGCCAGATTTTTATATTGAGTGATTCGAAAAAAATATTGAAATACTCTTGTTAGATACGGTAATCAAGAACGATTAAAATGAAAAGTCAAAATGAGGTGATTAAAAATGAAAATAACGTTAAACACACACGCAAAGTTGTAAAATAGATCATCTAGTCAAAAAAACTCTTAAAATATGCTGCAGAAACAGTATTGTAATTGATACAGAGCTGGTCAAAGTCTGCAAATAAGAACTTGATAAACATGAATTACAGGAGGTATTTTATGAACTCTTTTAAAATTGGAGATACAGAATTTGGAATTGGTGATGTCAATCTTTCTATTAAGGATGGCTAGATAGATCTTGAGATCACCGCAGATGAAGATATTTTTGATGAATTAACAGAAAATGATGATTGTGAATGGGACTGGGTTTTATATCCCCCTAAGATTTATTTTCGAAATGTACCTTACGATGGTAAGGACATAACAGTGGATGAAGAATTTCTTAAAGAGTATGATGTTGCACTTTATATGATGGAACATAATGACTTTACAGGAACATTAAAAATAACAGATAAAAACATCCACATCTGTGGACAGGTTAACATGATGGGAGAAATATTGGCAGTTTCAATTGATGCTGAAAAACAGCTGTGACTACCGATTTATCAGACTGATTATGATAATGCCTACCAAATTAAGCCAGACTAAAAAGGTGTGACTGATGAATTCAAATCAAATGAAAGCGGCACAGGAATCCATGATTGAGTGGCTCTCTCACCCGCAGGAACTAGGAAAGGCGCCTGTGAAAATAGAGTGTACTGGGAATATTGAGCTGCATGGAATGACCTATTATCTTTTCAAATACAAGAAAAACTCACTCGGCAAGTGGCTGCTTGGAGTTTGTGGCGGCTATGAGGAGAATGAACTGGAAAACTGCGGTCATGTGTTCAGTGAAATGGAAGAATATGATGAAGCAACTGCGGCAGAACAGGCTACCGCTATGGTAGAGATGCTCCGCACTTACTTGATGGAACAGGCAAAACAGTCAGAGGCGCAAAGGGAAAACGTTGGTCAGTTTGCAGGCTTTGTTCTCTTGTCTGACGTCAATTGGGATAAGGCACAGCTCATCCATGACCTGAAAGAGAAATGGGATATTACAGCAGAAGAGGATGAAGATCAAAGCGATGATGCGTTGGTTTTTTCCGTTGGTGATGTATTCGCTGCGATTAGTCTGATGCAGGCTCCTATCCCTGATGGCGAAGCCGAAGAAAATGCAAAAAACAACTACATGTGGCCAGAGGCCGTTGATGTGGCAAAGGCGCATAAGGCCCACCTCATAGTTGCCGTATTGGGTGAAGAGGAAGATTTGTTGGAGAAGGGCAAGCTCTACACTAAACTGGTAGCAGCTTGTTGCCGCCAGAAATATGCTACTGGTGTCTACACCAGCGGCGTGGTGTTCGAGCCCCGGTTTTACGAGGGCTTTGCGGATATGATGAAAAATGACGAGCTCCCGATCTTCAACTGGATTTGGTTTGGCTTTTATCGTCAGCCCGGCGGCATGTGCGGTTATACTTACGGCATGGAGGAGTTTGGAAAGGACGAGATGGAAGTGCTGGACACCGATGCAGACCCCAATGATCTGCGGGATTTCCTGGCTAGCCTTGCAACCTATGTACTAGAAAACAATGTAGAGCTTCACGACGGCGAAACAATCGGCTTTTCAGAAAATGATAAACATGCCATTACCAGAAGTGCCGGGATCTCCCTGCCGGAATGACTTTGAAAATCACATATTGAAGTAAGCCGTTTAAAGCTCAGACAGCTTGTTGAGAACGTATGCAAAAACGTCATCACGGCTCATAGAGGCATCAACAACTATGTATGAATGGTCTTCTGAAGCGGCAAGATCGTAATTGTCACTTACCTTCTTCAGGAAGTTGAGCTTCTCAAACCTGCCCGGAACACTTGCCCTGAGATTCAAACGGTTCATTGCTTCCTCGGGAGAAATCTTCAGCAGAAAGGTAACGTCGGGAGAGATCGCTGCCGGCCTGTTGATTTCCTTCAGCCAGTTCCAGGAATTCTCCACCTTGTCAGAGAGAAGTGCGCCCTGATATGCAAGCGTACTTCCAACATACCTGTCGCAGAGCACCCATTTGCCGGCATTCAGCCACTTTTTGATTTGGGAAGTATGCTCGGCGCGGTCGGCAACATAAAAGAGGGTGTTGGCAATAGGCCCGGTAGTTTTAGACTCGGTTCTCAGGACGTCTCCGATCCAGGAGTCTGAAGGCTCTGCAGTAAGAACTGCATCAATTCCTTCAGAAACAAGATGCTCTGTCACTCTGCGCGACAGTTCGCTCTTGCCGGAACCATCTATTCCTTCGAATACAATAAAACGCCCTTTGGATGAGTTCATCTAAGGGAGATATCCAGCTAGGTATATTTATTGCCCGTAGATGCGGGACTTCAGAAGAGCAAGGTAGGAAGGCAGAGATTCAACATCCTTAATTTCCGACTTGCAGAGCTTGGAAAGCTCTGTTCTCACGTTGTCGTTGTAAGGAATGTCGTTTGCTTTCAGAGCATTTCTGAGTAAAGAAGCGAGCTGACCGCCCTTTCTGTCCCAGTCAGTCAATATATAAACTTCCTTATTCTGCGCTGCCAGATCCTCAACGGCAGCAAAGACGCTTTTGCGGGAGTCTTGAATCTTAATAATCTCGCCTACGATGTCTAAGCTGTGAAGCGCCTCCACATCCTTTCTTCCCTCAACGATGATGACGGCGTTTTCAGGTCTTACCCTCAGCTCATAGAGGATTTTCTCAACCCTTTCCAGAACGTCTGTTAAGTCTTTCATTTTCCACCAAAAGCGCAGCTACGCCTTCGATACCCTGATGGACGAGTACAGTCTTATGCCTATCTGTATGACCTTTGAGAATCTCAACTGGAACTCCAAAGAAGTTTTTTAAAAGAATTTCAACAGCATTGTTGGCTTTTCCTTCAAGCGGCAGATCCTGCACTTTGACAATCAACCTCTTTCTCCAGGGGTCAACCGAACCCACAGAAGCCGTCTTAGCATTGGGAGTGACCATTATGTCAATTTCAGTTGCATTATCGCCTACTGAACGCATGGCCGCGAAGAAATCCGCAGTCATATAACAGCGTCACCGCTTGGAGAGATCAACGTATTCCCTGATTTCCTCTCCAACATAGATGCTGGAAGGCCTGTACAGAACAGGCTTTACCGGAGGATTGGGGAACTTTTCTTCGATCACATGTGCGGCCCAGCCTGCAGCCCTTGCCATGGCAAAAACCGGCGGGAAGAAATCATGGTGGATTCCCATCGCATGATAAATCGAAGCGCTGTAAAGATCAACATTTGGATAGATGGCTTTACCCTTCTTCTCGTAAAACAATTTCTGAGTTACCTCAGCCATCTTTTCAGTCATCTCATACCACTGAAATTCAGGATGGTCCTTGAGCAGATCATAAGCCATCTCCTGCAGGATAGTAGCTCTCGGATCGGTAGTACGGTAAACGGCATGGCCGATTCCAGCGACACGCTTGCCACGCTCAAACTGCTTGGTAACCCATGCTTCCACTTTGTCAGGGTCATTCATGTCAATGAGGTTTCTCATAACCTGAGCATTGGCACCGCCGTGCAGAGGTCCGGAAAGTGCGCCCACACCGGCAGAAACGGCTGCATACATGTTAGCACCGGTAGATGCCACCACTCTGGCAGCAAATGTAGAAGCATTGAAAGTATGATCAGCGTGTAAAATCATGGCGATGTCCATAAAGCGGGCGAGGTTGTCATCGGGGACTTCGCCGTTGAACATGTAGAGAAAATTAGCAGCGGTTGAGAGCTCTTCTTTAGGCTTCAGCGGCTCTTCTCCACACTTTATTCTCTTCCAGCCTGCAATTATAGCAGGCATTGAGGAAATGATGTGAATTGCCTTTTTCATGTTACAGTCTTTTGTTTCTCCGTGGGCAGGAGAGTGGGCAGAAAGTGCTGGTATGCTGGCCTGCAGCACACACATCGGATCCGTATCGGGGGACAGAGCCGTTAAGGAACTTCCTAAATCCTCTGGAAGTTTTCTATATTCCCTTACAGCTTCAGAGAATTGTTCAAGCTGCTCTTTATTTGGTAAGTACCCATAAAGAAGTAGATAAGCAGTCTCTTCAAAGGTAGACTTTCTTGCTAGTTCTTCTATGCGATACCCTCGGTAGAGCAGGATGCCGTTTTGCCCATCAACTTTACTGATTCTAGTTGTGGCAGCCTTGACTCCCCGAAGTCCGGTGTCCTCAACAAAAAGTGTCATTCATTTTCCCCCACGGTGTAACATATGTGGCATAACACATGGGTTTGAGTAAACCCAACCCGCATTAATTAAACCATTTAAATAGTGTTCGTTCCCGGAATACAGTTGTAGATAAATAAATATCCATATGTTTTTTACATTCCCCAGAACTTATCATTCTTTCTTTTTATTTCTTTGAGTTCTTCGATTACCATACGGTCGTCTTCATTGATGTCCATCTTCTCCATTTCCTTGAGAGATGTTTCTCTGAGATCTACGTATAGAATGTCTTCCTCGTTGATCTGCCTTCCAACTGTCGGACCGTCTATGGCAACAGCTTTTTCATCGCCTTGGATAGCTTCCTTGACGCTTTCTTCCCCGTCCCTGATGGAACGGATTTTTCCTACAGTATTGCCGCCGATGTCAATGAGAGACTGTCCGGGACGGATTCTTCCCCCCAGAACCCTGACTCCGACGATGGCGGGCTTGGAAGCTCTGAAAATGCAGTTTGGCAGCAGGCGGATTTTTCCCGGGAAGGCGAATTCTGATCTTTTTTCTTCATCCAGGCGCCTCTTTTCCTCTTCCATCCACTCCGTGTACTCTTCAATCAGGCGGTACACGACATCACTGGTGAAGACTTTGAGGTTGGGATAGCTGATCTGTGCATCCTTGGCGTCAGGCAGCAGACCCACATTGAAACCCATGATGACACGGTGGACCGATTCACCGTACGCAGAAGCATCTATCAGATCTTTTCTCGAGATCGAGCCTGTATCATACTTACGGATGGGAATACCGGCGTTATTACATTCATATGCCAAGGCCTCCAGGGATCCCAAGGCATCGGCCTTGATGTAAATACCGTCGTCATGGAGTTCGATGTTGACTTTGGTTTCGTTAGAGACTTCATCCCTGGCTTCGTCAGGATTTGCCCCTGCGGCTCTCAGAGGTCCGCCGGAAACTACGCCGTCAAGGCTCTGGCACATCAGCTTCACACCGATGGCCGCGCTGACTTCTTTTACAGAATCAAAACGATCTTTCGGATCTCTGATTTCATCAAGAGGCTTCGGCTTCAGGATTGCTTTTACCTTGGTCACCAGCGGCCTGCCTTTGGTACCTAAGATAACAGTATCTCCTTTTTTGAGAGTACCTGCATAAATGATTACGTCAACCGTCTGTCCCAGCCCGCGCTCTTCCTTTACTTCAAGAATTACGCCTTTGGCCGGGCCTTCTTCCTTTTCCAGAGTGTCTTCCAGGAATCTCTGTGCCAGTCCAATCAACATTAAAAGCAGGTCTGGCAGCCCGATGCCGTTTTTGGCTGATATCGGTACAATCGCAATTGATTTGGTGAAATCTTCTATTTTGTCATAACGGTCTGCTGTATAGCCGTGCTCATACAGGTCGCCGATTATTTTGTAAAACTTATCATCAAAACTGGCAGCTGCTTTATCAGACTGCTTCCTTATATTCAAAGCAAATGGTTCATCCTTGTTAACAGTCCAGTCTTCAATCAGGTCGACTTTGTTAACAGCAATGATGAACGGGGTCTTGAAACGCTTCAAAATAGAAATAGATTCGAGAGTCTGAGGCATTATACCTTCATTAATATCAATGACCAGAACTGCTAAGTCTGCTAAGGAACCCCCTCTTGCTCTCAAAGATGTAAAAGACTGATGCCCTGGAGTATCAATAAAAAGAAGACCTGGCATGTCAAACTTCTTGCTGCCTATCATTTGTTTGCAGACAGCGTATATGTGTTCTATCGGGACTTCAGTGGCACCGATATGCTGAGTTATAGCCCCGGCTTCTTTTTTAACCACAGCAGTACCTCTGATCTGGTCCAACAATGTGGTCTTGCCATGGTCAACATGACCAAGAACGCTTACAATAGGCTGTCTGGTGGGCATACTGGTTGATACTTTCTATAGATATTTGTAGTTTTTCAGAAAATGAATATTTCTGCTTATGATCTGTCAGGGCATCATGAATGTAATAAAAAGCCTGAGAACGTTTCTTATTGTGTCGATAAGCAGGCATTTCTGAAGTAGTGGAAATATTGCAAGAGAAACTTTAAAAGTAGTTTGCATGGTGACGTTTTGAAAAATGGGCTTTGTTTTTTAGTCTGAAAATCACAGTTTCTAAGAAATCAGTAATAATGTAAATCATGAAATATGACTTATATAGAACGTGTCTGATCGACCTAAAGAACAGGAATCCTAATATAGAAACAATTTTGACTTCTGTATAAAACATGTCATGTAGAATACTTAATTCAATGAGTTTTGTAAATGAGTTAGAAACAGACTAGGAAAGACCTACTCAATAACTGAATCTTTAATGAGTGAAGAATTTACAAAAGAAGTTGTTTGTGTGAGATGCTGATTAGTGAATCATTAAGATACTTCAGATTATGAGAAATGACTCAAATGCAAAATACTAAATCATTATATTGTGATCTAGAAATAATGTCTTTTGAATCCAATCTTCCATCATTTGAGTGTTCACTTGCAATAAAGCAAAGAAATATTGCATTTGCATTATTTGGGATAATAACTGTAGTCGCCATTATATGTGCATCATATCTGGAAGTTAATTATGAGATGACATTCGAAATGTGGATGATAGCGATAATTGGATTGTTGTCTGGCATTGTTACAGCAATTTTTGTAATGATAAATGCATATAAGATTGAAAAAGCATTTAGATTCTCTAAAGATGGTGGTGAATTTAAGTTAATATATGAGAATGGAAGAGCATATGGAAACGGTCTGCTTGTTATGTCATTGATAATTGTGTTTACTGTGACATTTTATTATTTTCCAGTATCTTGATGATGAAAAATAACAACACTTATTAAATTGATTCATTGAGCAACTCTTGCATGCATTGGTGAAATGTCAATACCCAACATAGCTAATTGCGTTGGAAAGCGATTTTAAAGTCTGTTCTGCACCGTACCAAAGGATGTAAAAATATTGTTTTTTGTCTTTGCATTCATTAATTAATATTGTTTTGCAACTTGGCGGTGTTACAGATGCTTCCAATTTCTGATTTAATGTGTTTTGTTTAGTTTTTTGTTCCTACTCCGTCCATGAATATGTTTGCCTTCGGCTTAGTGTGTATAGTTTGATATATTACGATATACTATATCATAATTCAGCATTTATGCTGTATTTTTAAGTCACATAATTAATTAAATCATAGACAATTTAAGAATTAAATATTAATAAACTGGAGTTAAATGTCCCATGTTTGATTAAAGTTTCAAGTGAGCCATGGATGGAGTAGGTCGGATCGGAGTTGAAAGGATGAATGATAACACAAAAGACTGTATTATAATACTGCTGGCAGTGATTGTCGGTACAAGTGTAGCAGTTTTTGATTATTTAGACATTTATCAGTTTGCCACAATTGTATATCTGCTAATCATTTCAATTGGTTGGGCTGCTCTATTGCATGTAGTTCTCTTCTGGATAATTATGTTGCCATACAAAAAGCCAAAAATAAATTACAGAGTTAAAATAACAGATGCTGCTAATGTTTCAATATCATGTTCTAAATATGAATTTGGAAAATCAATTCATGTGGATATTGATGAGGATATTAAAATTGAGATGTACAAAGGACAATTGATTACAGTAAAGGTTCCTTATGGTGAAAGATCATTTTCTGTTTATCAACACTCAAATATGAAAACATACAAAAAGATCTGCATAAAAAATGATACTAAGCTGCATGTCTGGTCTGAAACTTCTACAGATAAAACTCCGTTTCATATAGGGATTTCCAATGGTGACGATAGCTGTTATGATGAGTTAGCAAGAAATACATACATATCATCGATAAGGATTATTTCATTAGTGGTGCTGATCTATCTGGTAATTACTGTGGGAGGCTTTATCACAATGCTGTCATGAATGAAGTTATCACGCATCGGATAATCATTCAATTTTTCAACCATTGTAAATATCGCCTATTTTTAACTCCAACATATGCGAGTATGGGACCACCTCCAATCATTGTAAGTGCTGCCCCAAATGCTGGTGGAGTATTATATAGAACAATTCCCAAATAGAATATCAATAAACCTAATGGAATTGCAAATGTTCCTGCTATGATGCTGCAATTGGCTTTCAACATAGTCATGTTCCCATACATCTCAGAGACATGTGAAAACATAACGAATAAACGAAACCCATGCTCGATTCCTTCAGTAATAGACTGTTTGGGTGCATAACCAAGATTTTTTGCATAATCCATCTGGGTTTGTTTATCAACTGTTTCATTGATGAGAATAGCCGCTGCGTTATCCGCATTATAATTATAGTCTGAAATCATTGTATTTCTAAAGTTGTTGATTTGATCAGATAGGGATTCCATATCAAACTTTTTTGCATATGGCATAGGAATATCAATGACCAATATTGATTCTTTAACCAAAGAAGGATTAGAATCGCAGAACTGCACGAATTGTTTATTGATTGAATTCAATGGATGTTGATATACCAACACTATCTGATCGTAATTTTCAAGATTTTTGTTATTGTGGATTTTAATAAAATCATAAAGCATACCTGAAGTTTGTTTAGATATCAGAGCTATTGAGTGTGTTTCTAAAGGGCGGTTTGAGTATAATATTAAAGTCTTCATCCATTCTCATTCTCCTTTAAAATTTTTTAAATATTAATATTAGTATGTCTACAATAGAGTCCGTTGGACTGCAAATATTGTAAACGGTTACAACAATCAGAAAAATATACAAATTTCACACATAACTTCAGAATGGAAGTGGGAGATGCAGATATTCAACCAAATACTGGCAAATAAGCGTTGGTGTTAATATGGGCAGATTTGATTCCAATCTTCCACAATTCAAGTATCCATTAGCAACAAAGCAAAGAAACATTGCATTTACGTTATATGGTATAATAGCCGTAGTCACCATTGTATGTGCAGTATACCTAGAAGTTATGTATGAAAAGACTTTCGAATTGTGGATGGTAACGATAGCTGGATGGCTATCTGGCATTGTGACCGGAACGATTGTAGGTATAAATGCATATGATATCGAAAAAGCACTTGATGATAATAAATCTGAATCTGAGACTATGAAGATATGTAAGAAAGGAAAAGTATATGGAATTGGTTTACTCGCGCTATCATTAGTTATTGTGCTTACAATGACGTATTATTATCTTCCAATATCATGATGATTAAAGTGATTATTTTAAGTATAGATCACTGAGAGTTATTAGTCTCACGTCAGACTGGTGATGTTTCTTTAGAGATGAAGTAAAGCCAGATTTTGAGAATAGATAATAGTAATATCTATCAAATCGATTCATCACTTGAGCATACTCCTGCATTAGCCTCAGTTCATCTTCGCCGATTAGCTTATTGCAGTATTTGCAGGAACCTATTACTCCTTCCTGCTTATCGATTGAAGCGGCTACAATATCTATCTGCACCTGTTTTTTTGTTTTGGAGTCTGCTCCCCACCATTGTCCTATTTCCCCTATGATGAATGGAAGATTCTCATCATGGAACAGCATGAAGTCTTTACACATCTTTTCAAAGACTAAACCCATATAATCAGAAAGCCTGCTTTCTATTGATGTTTTATAAGCCTGCCCGATTCTACCTGACAAGATTGCAGCCATATTGTTTGGAATAAATGTGTACCAGAAACGGAAGAAAAAGTCTTCAATCAGATATATGGGACGCTTACTGTTCGAGTCAGTCACAGGAGTTTCTTTTTTCAAAATACCGAGTGATATTAAATTTGTAATGTATTTAGAACATAATCCGGTTTCTAGTCCCACTGTCGAAGATATTTCAGACAGCTTTGTTTTTCCAGATGCTATGGCAGTGATTATTGCATTGTATGTGGCAGGTTCCCTGAGCTCTTGTTTCAGAAGATTTGACGGTTCCTCAAAAAGCATAGCATTCTTGTCAAATATGCAGTCCAGTAAATTTTCTTTCACATTCTTCTCAGGCGAGAACTGCTCGAGGTACATGGGTATACCACCGGTAATGCCATACATTATCGCTTTGTCTTCATATGAGTACTTGGGAAACCATTTCCCAGTGTCAAAGTAATCAAACGGCAGAATTTTGAATTGAGCTGTGCGACGACCATAAAGAGGACTTTGATACCCAAGTACCTGATTTTCCATGAAACTCATTGAAGAACCGCAGAGGATAAGAAACAGCTTTGTATTTTTGAACTGATGATCGAGATAGTTCTGAAGGAGAGAAGAAATGCTAATCTCTGCCTGAGCTAAATATGGGAATTCATCAATCACAAAGATCAGGCGGTCTGAAGATGCCATTTCTCTGATTTTATCAAAAGCATCAGAGAAACTTTTGTATATGGCATTGGATGAAATGCCGGCATCAGCGTAGCTAATTGCATTAGAAAGCGATTCTAAATTCTGTTCTGCACTGCTCTCCAAGGATGCGAAGAATATTGTTTTCTTGTCTTTGCAGAACTCATTAATCAGTGTTGTTTTTCCAACTCGGCGGCGACCATAGATTACTGCTACTTCCAGCTTGCTGCTTTGATACATTTTGTTTAGTTTTTTCAGTTCCTGCTCTCTACCTATGAACATATTTGTCCTCAGTTTAGTATATTACGATATACTATATCGTAGTTTAGTATTTATGACTATGTTCTAATTCACATAATAGATTAGTATGGCGATTGTCAAATAGTAAAAACTAACAGATATACTAATATAAAGTTGCAACAATCTAATTTATGAAATTTACAGCATCAAACAATCTTATGTTGTACAGGAGGTAGGAGAGTAATAAACAAAAATTAAAAAATTTGACATTCTTGAGAATGTCCAGTAAAATTAGATGAGCATTGAAAGATGATCCGGAATTATGAGGTCGCCACTTTTCTGAAAACGAGGAGGGCTTAACATGCAAAAAAGCATAAAATCAATGATTATGCCAGAACCAGTGTTTCCACGAGGAAACATTCCCTTAGCAAATAAGCAAATGAGCTATGGCGAAAAAATACTAATTATATTTTTTTCTGTTATTTGCATAGGAGTAATATACCTCATAATAGTAGAAGAGAAAGATATAGAAGGAACTATCTTTGGCATAATTTCAACTATTGTATTGGTAGTTATTGGTTTGACTTGGGGATTAACCGCTGTCAAAATAGAAAAGATCTCAGAATCAAAGAGAGAAGCTGAAGCTGAACATTTTTACTATAAAGCAAGAATGTACGGAGCAATTACTACTACATTAGGCATGCTAATGATTGTAGGATTATTTCTTTCATTAGTAGGGATCGTTTAAAAAAGGACCTGATGGCATCCATAAGGCTTAAATACAGTTAAAATTACAGAAAAAGTTGCCAACGCTACAAGAGGCATGTATGGCCTAGCAGTACGAACTGTTAAAGGGTCATTTGCACATGGATTCGGGTGATGGTCATTTAATATTTATAATGTGATATATATGAATAAAGATACGGCTAAAGCGTGCACTGTAGCGGGGATAATGCTAATCGTCTTACTATCGCTAGCGATTCCATATGTAAATGGTGTATATGTTATAATATTAATTTCAAATATTATCTGTTTTGCAATACCATTTATAGTCATAGGAATAGCTGGGTTGTATGAAAATAAAGATAATAAAAACAACGAAAAACACGTAAAGGAACGTGCTGCGGCAACTATGTTTTCAGTAATACCAGGTCTTGGTCATGTATACTTGAAACGATATGTAAAAGGTATTTTTTATATGGTTTTATTTCTAATATTTGTAGCAATATTTACAATAGGAATTATTTTGTATTCAGACGATTACTATTATGAATATACCAATGCCGCAACAGTATCTTACACATATGGATTGATCATGGCATTTTTTATCTGGATATGGTCATACATAGATATTGCTAGCATCTGCAATGATAATGCCTTGCCTTATATAGAAGAAAGTTTAGAAATAAGATGCAAAAGAACAGATTTAGCCACATCCATCTTATTTATGATTACATCAGTATTGTTGATTGCTGCTTCTGTGATTATGATGAATTTTGATGTTACAATTAGTAATTTACTCAACATTATTGTGATAGTGTTATCAATAATACTATTGATTCCCATATCCTATAAATATCTGAAAGATGCTAAATTAAAAAATGATCTCATGAAATGACAAATATTTGATATAATTAACTACTAGTTTCTGGTTGGACCTGCACAGAATGGACATTATACAAACAACAGGGCCCTTCAGATTCTATGCTTCCACAATTCAAATACCCACTAACGACAAAGCAAAGAAATATCGGGGTTGCATTGATTGCAGCAATAGGCACAATCACTGTTGTATGTGTAGCATATCTGGAAGTTATGTATGAGATGACGCTCGAATTGTATATCACCACAATAATTAGTGGGCTATGCAGCATTGTAACAGGAATTATCGTACTGATGAATGCATATGATATCGAAAAAGCACTTGATAACAATAAATCTGAATTTGAGACCATAGCAACATATAGAAAGGAAGAATATGTGGAAATGGCCTATTTGCGTTATCATTGATATTATAATTACAGTGGCACACTACATCTTCCACTGAACTAAATTAGATGATAGAGAAAAGTCTTCAAGAAATATGTTTGATTAATAAGAGGTACATTAATACATGTCCAGAACTACAGCAAAACTATACTTATATTTTGGATTGATATTCTCCATCATCTGTGCAATATCTATCGTATTTTTTCATAAAGAATATTCAGTAATTGTACCTGTAGTTTTTCTAATCTGCGTCTCAATGCCGTTAACATTTGCTGGATATTTTGGGATGAAAAAAGACGGTTGTGATGAGGAGACAAAAAAGAAAGAGACGCTGCTATGATTTTATCATTTATACCTGGACTAGGCCATAAATATATGGACGAGTCCAAAAAAGGTATCCCACATTTTATATTATTTATACTATCAATAATTCTAATGGTATTATTTGCAATGATGGTTATTGGCATAATAGAAAAAACACCAGAAGAAGCATCTGTCTACCTCCTTTATGGATTGATATTGTTATTATTCGCATGGATGTGGTCTGCAATAGATGTAAATGACTTATGCAATAAATCTGATTTACCGTATGAGAATGGATTTTTTGAGATGAAGTTAAGTAATTCTAACATTGGAATGTTAGTCACATCCATTGTGTTTTACATTATTGGATTAATAACCTCATTATTTATGTTAAGTGAAGGATGGATTGGCATTGAAGTCTTTTCAATAGTAGTTGTTGTATCCATGTTAGCTCCATTGTATTCAATTTATAGATATATCATAAAAAAATAGTGATTTCCAATAAAACTGTGACGTCATCTCAAAAGTTATAAAATTTACAAACACCCTATAGAAAATGTGTGGAGGAATGCAATATGTTAAATGACGGGATTCTAACAGATCCTTATGCAATAAAAACAAAGCATTTGTATGATTTTGCTTTGTGGGTAGTAGGCATTTCTGCTGCAATAATTTGTGTAATTTTAATGTATTGTGAAAGAGGCGATATAGGCATAATAGTATTTTTCATAATGGTGGTGCTTGCACTAATTATCGGCGCAGTTGGAATAAAAAAAGCATTGAAGATGCAGTATAAAGCAGAGGAGATTTCTAAACCGGTTCTTAGTGAAAAAAGTAAGAAAAGGAATAAATTCCTTTACGGGTTAGTATTGATTTACATAGTAACTCTGATATGTATGGCGGTATACATGTTGTAATATAATGATATAAATCTTATTTTAAAATAAGTGTATGTGAACATTCAATGAGAGTGTAAGTTATATTAATTGTGTAAATTTTTATATGGGCATGTCTGATTGTGTTAGATGTTGAAAAAGAAGTAGTGAGGAAGCTATGATAGATATTCCAGGCTATACTGAATATGACAATTTGGTGGCAAAAAAACAAGGATTTTTTTCATTTTGCATCATGACTGTCATATTTGTAACACTCATCTGTTGCATTATCTATCTTGCAGTAGTTAAAGAAAAAGAATTGGAATTGTATCTTGTAGGGATAATCGCATTGATTTGCATGATCATTACAGGATATGTTAGTTTATCTAATGCAAGTAAGATACAAAAATTATCTGAGGCTGGTAAAAATTCTAATGAATTGATACATGTTGAGCGTGAAAGTCGCAGAAATGGATATATTATGACCATAATATCGATTGTGATTGTATTAACAATCACATACACAATATAATTAAGTGTAACAATCTATCAATATCACTTTTTTCTTTTAGGGATGAGCTGTCTTGATTTCAGATCTAGATAAAATATGGATCAAACTTACCATTCCGATAACTGTTATTGTAGCAGTATCATATCTAGTGTACGATGAAGAAGGAATGCTTATTGCAGCTGCTGTGCTTTTATCAATATTTGTTGGCATCTCAGCATATTTCTTAGTTGAAACATTTATCCCACCAAGAAAGGCTATCATAAAATTGACTGATGGAAACTGTAAAGTTCATATTGAGTGTTCAGAATTTTATATAAATCGTAAACCCCTATTGGTAACTATTAATGAAAAAGAGATTATTGCTACGTTATTTAGGGGATCAAAAATAACATTAAATCTATCACACAATGACAGAGTATGTTTTCTATACAATAACAATGTGAGATCATCATCCTATGATGTGGAAAATGACATGAGATTGTATGTTTGGATAGAGCCATTGGCTACAGTTCAAATACAAGTTGAAAAATTTTATACCACCCCATCAAAAAACTCAGCATACAATATTTACAAAAAAACAAATCAGTTTGTTAGAAAAATCACAATTCCAATAATAATTTTTGGAATAGTAGCAATTACTATGATGTTATGGCATGCAAATATATTCCAGTAGTTTGAAATGAGAATAAGTTACACTTTACATGTGATAAAAATCTCATGTTTCAAACCTCATTTTTAAGATAACGAATCCAAAAAAAGTTAGAATAAAGCACATATGTGGCATTCTACCCATATAAATGAAAGAATCAATCGATTGAAATCTGTTTGATGATATTGAGCCTTATTTTTTTACAATCTTGTCATCGCTTACAACAATAGTGTGCAAAGTTAGATCGATGTAAATTTTTAAAGAATTTTATTGGTAAAAAATAGCAGAAAAAATATATGTTAAGGATCCCATATAAGAGCAGATACTAAGCATGAAGAGTTGACGAGTACAGAAATGGTAAACAATTGCGTTTGGTAGACATCTTCTGTTGCTCTTAGTTATTCGTTGATGTTGCATCTAACAAATAGTTAAAACTGCACAAGAGTCACTAAAACATGGCTGTAGATGTGTAGTAGCATCCAAGGGGCCATAAGATTAGTAATAAAATAAGATCGTCCAAGCGATGTGATCAAAAAAAGGATTAGAAGCATTTGTGATGGATATGGGCAAAGATTCGGCCAAATCATATGCAGTAATTGGGGCAATAATGCTCACATTATGTTGTATTGCTTTAATTTTCTTTAGTGAGTTACCAGGAGTTAAATTATCCGTAGGAAGCTTCGCTTTTGCCTCACTTGTAATATGTGGTGTAGGAATATACAATCTTAAAAACATAAACATCTATGAAGATGAAGAGAAGAATAAAGAAAAAGAACGTGAAGCCGCTATGGCTTTATCTCTATTACCTGGATTAGGTCACAAATATCTTACTGGGAAACTTAAGATAATTCATACTATCGTGTTTACTATCAGCCTTATACTTATAATAGCTGGAATACTAATAATATCTGAGATCATAAATATTGAAGAGGGTGTGGGATGGATTTTACTTGTATATGGACTAGTTATTTTCTTTTTTTCATGGTCATGGTCTGCACTAGAAGTAAATGACATATGTAATAATATGAATCTCCAAAACATTAATGGAATATTCTCAATGAGCTGGAATAAAACGGAATCGGGCTTAAGTATTTTATTCATTGTAACATTTATAATACTTGCAGGAATGTCAATCGCATGGGGTTATTTCTACCCACAATATTTCTATGCAGCGGCGATTGCGACACTAGCATCAGCTCTACTTCTAGTATGGTTAATTATCAATAAAATAAGAAAAAATAAATAGCATTGTGTTAAACTTTGATGAAATATACTGTATGGAAATGAGCCTAATTTTTAAAAAATTAAACTTTCATCCTACTTTTTAATGACGATGTGCCGACCATGCATCATCTTACCTACCTACACGTAGTAAGTGTATCTTTTTTGCACGTAACAAAAGATCAACATGAGTGTTCACTCTTGCGCCTCTTCCACTGCTACTAATCTTGAATCATTGATATTAGAAAAATGTCTAAAAAGTTTACAGCATCAGAATCTAAACCGACCATACTGCATTCTTAAGTTCGGAGTTTCCTGGCCAGTTTCAGCTTTTCTGAATGCATTCCACAAACTCAGCTGGAAATCTTTCAGATCATCGATGTCATCAGAAAGAGCCTTAGCAATCAGTCCACACCCATAAGGAAGTTCACTGATGCCTCCATGTACGCAGCAGAAATCCAGATTGTCTTTAGAGTCCAGTATTGATGTTGAAATAATATATGCAGTAAGATAGTAATTCATGCTACCGAATAAAGTTTCAGAACGTTCTTTATCTTCAGATGTCCACAGCAGATTGTCAATGGCTACAGTTTTTCCATCCTGTATGATCTTTGTACGGGAAGAGTATGCATCAAAATCCCATGATTCTCCTCTGGCGATCCTTCCGGGACAGAATATTTCAGAATAAAACAACGCTGCATCGCCTTCCAGATTAAATGTCACATCCTGATGCCATCTTGACCTGGCAAACGCAATATTCTCTTTAGGAATGTATTCTAAACGGCTTCCACTGCCTAAAGAGATATTTGTTATCCTGCTGCCATAGTTGCTGTCCATCCTGTAAATTTTAGTTGCCGCGTTGTCTGTAATGAAAGCTTCAGCACCCTCATCCAGCCTGATATCATATGTGTATCTGTCTCCTTCAATTATACCGGCTGTAGGATTAACAAATATCACGTAAGGCATGCCGGGGCGCAGTTCATCGTAGTATAACGCATGAAGTACCTTTGCAGGAGTGACGTTGTAGTTTCTAGACAGATATGTCTTTTCACCGCTTTTTGTAAAACAGAGATCTGCTACGGCATTTTTGCCGGCAGATCCTACTGGAAGTACGCATTCTTCAAGAGCATATGAATCAAAGCATTGCGGAAGATCGTTCAAATGTACAACCCCTTCTCTTTGATGTATGAAACAATCTCGTCAATGCCGTTGTCTTCTTTCAGAGAAACGAAAACTGTCGGTTTGTCAGGTCTGATCTTTGCGGCATCTTCTTTCATAATCTGCAGGTTGGCAGTGCTTATTTCTGATTCGGGGATAGTAGTTTCAACGTATGGGGACAGATCAATCTTATTAATCAAAAGAAGATCAGATTTTAAAATTCCCAGACCGCCTTTTCTTACAGTTTTGTCACCGCTTGCCACATCAATCATATAGATAAACATGTCAGCCAGTTTGTTGCTGAACGTCAGGGTAACATTATCGCCTCCAGATTCTATGAGTATGACGTCAAGATCATTTTCATTCTCCAGCCTGTTTACTGCTTCCAAATTCATAGAAGGATCGTCTCTCACTGCGGTATGAGGACAGAGGCCGGTTTCTATGCCAATAATCTCATCTGGAGAAATGACACCGTCAAGTTTGATAGACATACGTCTGGCGTCTTCCTTTGAATAAATATCATTTGTTACAATTCCAACATTTAATCCTTCATTTTTAAGCCTGGGTGCCAGTTTTTCAATAAGTTCTGTTTTTCCGCACCCGATCGGACCCCCGATTCCCACTCTAAGCGTTCTAGACATTAATTTTCACCTAACTCATAAACATCCTGTTGTTGCTGCACTCATGTCTCATAGACTCGATGTCAGCTAATGGAAATGATTGATACTCTTCACCAAAAGGTGGCGGAGTCGGTACACTGCCAATAACACTCTGGACTGCATCCTGTGCTGCCAGATAGTCAATCTCGCCCATTCTGACCATCGCAGCAGCTATTTCCATTAAATTCACATACAATAATGAAATTTCACCTGAGGCACCTATTTCCAGCTCATTTGATAAAACTGCTAACACAACTGGGTATGTACCAGGAGACTTGTGATCTCCGACATAATTGCGGAATTTAGAGCCAATTTCAGAACTGCCGGTCATTTTCAGCAGATTGTTTCCTATCTTCACTGAAGACTCTCTGCTTTCCTTAGCAAGCTTCGATACATAACATACATGATCTGCATTCACCAGCCTTTCAAAATCGTCAGACTCAACAGCCTCCAGAGATTCCCTGAATACAGGCACTTCCAGAGACGACCATATATTATTTACATAGGCTTCCAGAACAGATACTAAATTTTCATTGTTAACAAGCCGATCAGCAACAAACTGCTCTATTCCCTGAGACGTCGTGAAGGACCCGATAGGAAAAAATGAGTCTGATATGCGCATCAGATTCATCAGAGACTCAGTGCGAATGTTCATGTTCTTCTCCTCTGAAGTATCCAGAACCTGATGTTATCGACTTCTGGATAATCTGTGTCTCAACATTCAGACCAGTGTGTTCAATGAAATGTTCCAGTTTGGTTCTTGGAAGATCCAGCGGTATGTAGGCTTCATCTCCGTCAATCAAGACTTCCATATGCCTTCCGCCCATCATATACCCCAGGCGCAGTGCGCTTCCCAGATCTTTTGAGTCTCCGATAAGGCTTATTTTCAGAACGTCTTCAGGATTAATTTCAATTTTGTAGTATTTACCGTCAGACGAGGGGCCGAAAACATCTCCGCTTTTGATTTCCTCACCGCGTGGAAGATCAATTACAATATCACCTTCTCTTACTCTCCCCTTTGATGCATCGGACCTGTTTATCTTTAAAACTTCAGTATTTCCATTGAATTCAGATTTTGATTCAAATTTTTCCATATTCCCCACCTTTTTTGAAGTTTGGGGGTGGTTGAAAACTTCTCTTCAGAAGAGATAGTATCTCTGAGTGAGAGGAAGTTCTTTTGACGGTTCTGTTGTAATTAATTCTCCATCGAGGTAAACCTTGTGTGTTTCTGGATCAATCTTGATATCGCCCATACGATCGTTGTAAAGCATCTGCTGCTTTCCAAGAGATCTTGTTTTCTTGACGGGTTTAAGCATTGTTTTCAATCCATATTTGTCTCTGATGTTTACATCCATTGCAGCTTTGGAAACGAAGATTGCAGATGTGTTTGTCATCGCTGCTCCGTAGCTTCCAAACATAGGTCTCCAGTAAACCGGCTCGGGTGTTGGAATAGATGCGTTCGGATCACCCATCGCTGAATATGCAATGAAACCTGCTTTGTAAACACGTTTTGGTTTGGCGGCAAAGAACTGAGGATCCCATAGAACTGCATCAGCCATCTTTCCCTCTTCTAAAGATCCGACATAGTCGGCAATACCGCAGGTAATAGCCGTATTGATTGAGATCTTTGCCAGATATCTCTTCACACGGAAGTTATCATTATCTGGTGAATCTTCAGGCAGCTTTCCGCGCACTTCCTTTCCCTTGTGGGCATTCTGGAAACATCTTGCAGCCGTTTCTCCCACTCTTCCCATAGCCTGGCTGTCTGCACCGATCATTGATAATAAGCCTAAATCATGGAATACATCCTCTGCAGCAATAGTCTCTGCACGAATTCTTGATTCGGCAAATGCTACATCCTCAGGAATCTGAGAATTCAAGTGATGAGTGGTCATGATCATGTCGAATGTCTCATCGATGGTGTTGATGGTAAACGGCCTCGTAGGATTTGTGGATGACGGCAGCACGTTAGGCTCTCCGGCGATTTTCATTAAATCTGGAGCATGTCCTCCGCCTGCACCTTCTGTGTGATATGTATGCACTGTACGTCCGTTGATTGCACTGATCGAATCATCCACATAGAGACCTTCATTCAGAGTATCTGTGTGAATGGCAAGCTGTACATCATATTCATCACAGACATCCAGAGCGGTGTCTAAGGCAGCTGCGGTAGCACCAAAATCTTCATGGAGCTTGAATCCGCCGGCACCAGCTTCAAGCTGCTCTACTAAAGTATCAGGTTTGCTGTCGTTGGCCTTTCCATTGAAACACCAGTTGATCGGAATCTCCTCAGAAGCTTCCAGCATTCTGCGCATGTTTAAGGGACCTGAGGTAGCTGTGACTCCTGCGGTTCCTTCTGCAGGTCCTGCTCCTCCGCCGATGAATGTTGTAGTTCCATTTCCTAATGCCTCGTAAGCCTGCTGCGGACAGATCATATGGATATGGCAGTCCAAGAATCCAGGTGTCAATATGCAGCCTTCTCCAGAGGATACTTCTGTAGACGCACTTACCACCAGATTTTCATCAACGTTGTCCATGACTCCCGGATTTCCAGCCTTTCCTACTCCTGCAACTTTACCATTTCTGAATCCTACATCTCCTTTTACTATCCCTAATACAGGATCCATTACCACTACGTTTGTAATGACATGATCAAGAGCTCCGTCGGCCTGTGTAGCTCCAGGACACATTCCCATGCCCTGCCTGACAGTCTTTCCACCGCCATAACAGAGTTCATCGCCATATGCGGCATAGTCATGTTCAACTTCGATGAATAAATTGGTATCTCCAAGCTGCAGTTTATCATTTACAGTAGGACCGAACAAATCTGCATACTGTTTCTTCGAAATCTGCAAGTTCATACCCCCTTAAATCCCAGTAGCTTGGCTTTTGCCATTGCTGTGGTCTTAGTGTCTCTCGCTCTGGTGCTTCCATTGGTAAGCATGTTGAATCCATGAACGTATCTTTTGCCACCGATCTCTACCAGACCTATATCTCTGCTTTGACCTGGTTCAAACCTTACGGACAATCCAGCTGCAATGTCAAGTTTCATGCCAAAGGCCGCTTCACGATCAAACTCTAAGGCCCTGTTTGCTTCAAAGAAATGAAAGTGTGAACCTACTTGTATCGGCCTGTCGCCGGTATTTGTGACTTTAAGAGTTATATGTTTCCTGTTTGGAAATAATTCAATGCTCCCTTCTCCAGGAATGAGCGCTCCCACAGTTATCTCTTTATTAGACATTCCCTGCTTGAGACTATTTTTCTGTACGCTTTCCTGCATAGTTGTCGTGCTCATTTCATTCCCCCATTTGCAGGTTGAATCGGGTTGTGAATGCTTACAAGCTTAGTTCCATCTGGAAATGTTCCTTCAACTGCTACTACTGGAATCATTTCTGGAACACCTGGCATAACATCATCTGTGGTCAGAACATGCCTTCCATCCTCCATGATCTTGGCAACAGAGTCTCCACGGCGTATTCTTTCAAATGCAAAATCAGCAATCAAAGCTACTGATTCTGGATAATTTAACTTTACACCGTCCTTCATACGTCTTTCTGCTATCCTAGCTACAGTAAAAACTTGTAATTTATCTACATCTCTTGGCGATAACCTCATCCATTCACCTCTGGCAATTCAAGCACGTTGCTCAATTTGATTCTACTCGAGATGAGCGTATTTAACCGTTCTCCGATATTACAACGAAAAAAATAAAAAATTAAAAAGAAATAAATTAATTTGCAGACTTATTCATGCTGCCAAGTTTAAGACCAGTCAGTACCAGAATCAGACCTACAATCATGGAGATGATTAGATATGCCAAAGCGGTAAAATCTAATGATTCGATCAGCAGTTGATCAGTGCCGTGCATGAATGTACTGAAAGTCGACATTCCTCCCATGATGCCTGTTGAAAAGAATAAATTTCCTCTTGTGCCTAAACTGCCTCTTGTAACAAGTCCTGCAGCCAAACCTATCAAAAATGCTGCAACAACATTGGCAAAGAATATTGAAAACGGAAATCCGCCTATTGTCTTCACCGACAACATTAACGCTTCTCGTACAATTGCACCTATTCCTCCTCCGACGAATACCAGCAAGATATCATTTTTCATCGGATCACCCCTGCAAGGAATATACCTACCGCTGCAGCAATCAAACCTGCTGCGACAGACCCTATCCAGTATGTTGCGGCTAATCCCATTTTCTTCTTTCCAATTAATTTTCCAGTATCGAGTTCATAACTGCTGAATGTTGTATATCCACCCAGTATTCCTGTGATTACCAACGCTATCAAGAAACTTCCGTACCTGTTGTCCCAGTCAATCAAGAACAAAGTTGCCAGAAATCCTATCAGAAATGAACCGGATATGTTGACTGCAAAATTACCCCATGGGAAACTGCCATGGTATCTTTTTCCAACTGCTTTGCCTACACCCCATCTGAGCGAAGATCCTATTCCTCCGCCCAAAAATACCAGGATGATCGTGGCTAGCATTTCAATCATAATTATACCTCAGAGGTTGTCACGTGCCAAGCTAAGGTATTAAATATTTATTGGCTAAAAATCCTATTAATCTTCAATAAATTTTAATTACACGTGATGAAAGCGATTCGCTCAATCTCAAGAAAATTAAATATTAAGATAGAGTCAGTAATTTTTGATAATTTCTTCTTTTGTGTCAAGAAGCCAGTCTATAATGTTGATATGACGTATGCCGCCTTCAAAGTCTGCTTTAAGCCTGTCTGCTGAGATCACTATTTTTGGATAATTGTCATCTATTTTGTTAAGTGATCTGAGTTCTCTGCTTCTAACAGAACTGTCCATCATCGAATATGTCACTTGATAGTAGACCTTTCCTTTGTCAGTCTTGACAGAAAAATCAACCTCTTTATCTCCATATCTCTCAACCCTTACTGAATGACCGCGTCTTTTTAACTCAATATATACGATGTTTTCCATCAGCCTGCCGTAGTCTTCAGTAGTGTATTCTAGAGGCATATTTCTGAGCCCTGTATCAACCGCATAATATTTTGGAATAGGATTTAACGCTGTTTTGCTGATATCGTACCGGTCGGCCCTGTAAAACACATATGATTCTTCAAGCATCATCATATAACGTTCTACCGTTTTCCTGTTTACTCCTAAACTTTCAGATATCTTATTGAATGAAATAGGATTGCCTATATTATACATCATGAATCTTACAAGCTTGTCTAAGTCTCCAGAATCTCTGATGTTTCCCCTCGAGATCACATCCCTATAGATTATCGAAGAATAAAGATCTAAGAGTCTGATGTTAATTTTTCTAGGTGTTTCGAAAGGATCAATGCTTGGAAATGCCCCAAATGTCAGATATTTTTCAAACATCTCATACTTGTCCTCATTTTCTCCATTGAGCTCTAAAAATTCAGTAAATGAAAGCGGAAACATCTCTATTGATACATACCTGCCCGTAAGGTAAGTAGACAGCTCGGATGACAATAGATATGCGTTGGATCCAGTTATGTAAATGTCCGAATCTGTATCCACCCTCAGAGAATTTATTGCAATTTCCCATCCGGGAGCATTTTGTATCTCATCAATCAAAACATAATTTCTTCCAGTTCCAAGATGACTTTTTATTAGAGAAAGTAGTTTTTTTCCATCACAAGCATCAAAGAACTCTGAAGATTCCAGATTTATGTAGATTATATTGGAATCATCAACCCCTGAATTTTTCAAAAGGTCAATGTACTGAAGCATCAAGGTAGATTTTCCGCATCTCCTTACTCCACGAATTACTTTGATTACTTCTGTGTTATCACGAAATTCAGAAAGCAGATCAAGTGAGTCCTTCCGAATAACGCTCTTTTTTCTCATGGTTTCATCAATGCTTTCTTGGTATTTATTGGTATCATAGTACCAACTATCAATAGTTTAGAGCAATACTTGATACTATAGTACCAATTATTTGATGAAATTTTAGACAATGTGTTGAAAAATCATTGGTTTGAATGATTGTACCAAATTACGGCGTTAGATTAAATTCCTTTTCGATGAGGTATCTTAACTCTCCAATCGGAAAGTCGGAAATGTAGATGCATGTGGTTCTTCCACCTGAACCGTTAGGGTCGGTAACCACTCTCTGTTCAATCCAGCCGTCTTTGGCTAAATCTTTAAGATACTTCCAGAAACTCGTGGTTCCTCTGGCTACAGTGTTGCATTCTTCAGATGCTATCTTATAAGCATTCTCGGTAGCAACGGAGGTTGTGTAAGCGTTCCTGCCTATTGATCTGCAGATCGAAAGCAGAACCAGCTTGTGATTAAAGTCCATTTTAGAAAGTTTTGTTTCGTAGCTTCCATCGCTGCAGGTCATATTTTTAGCTTCACGGACGCATTCGGGAGTGACTTCCGACAGTCTATTCTCTTCAGCGATGAGAGCTGAAGTCTCTAACAACTCTATTGCAAATCTGGCATCTCCCCAGTCTGCAGAAGATTCAGCAATCAAATCGATGCATTCGTCTTCCACAGTTCCTGGATAAAATGCCAGTTCAATCCTTGAGAGTACAATATCACGCAGTTCTGCTGCATCATATCGTTCAAAGTTCACAATGTTTGCTTTACAGAATGTCGACAGTGCAGACTTGTCTAATTGATCTAACAAGTATCTCTGCGAAATCAGAATCAAGGATAATGAGTAGTCTTGACGAAATTCTTCATTAAATCTTGTCAGGACATAGATTAAATCGTCTGCACCTCTGCGTAAAATTTCATCTGCTTCATCCAGCACAACGATCATATGCAGTTTTCTGGTTTCCAGATTCCTCCGGATAGAGCGGAGAAATTCTTCAGCAGACAAACCTCTGTCCGGACATCCCGGATCAAAAAAACAATTTATAGCATGGAGAATGGCATGTTCGCTGCGCTTCTCCCTGCAGTTTATCAAAATAGAAGTTACGTTGAGTCCGGCGAGAGCTCCCTCGCTGGCAATATCCTGGCAGAAGCGCTTAGCCGTTACAGTCTTACCGGTACCGACGCTGCCGAGCAGCAGTGCACTTCTTCTGACCCCGTGAAGGACGGGTTTGAAGATTGTCTGCAGGCGCTGCAGCTGTGCTTCTCTGTGGACGAGAACATCAGGGACATAATCAAAGGATAGCTTTCCGTAATCCTTGATGATCTTTTCGCCCTGATATTTTGGACCGTTAGCCATTGATTTACCTCATAGGAGCTCATTCTTCATCAGAATTGTCCACAGGAATGAAGCTCAAGTCCTCATGAGATTCAATCTCTGCTACCAGAGCCTCATCTTCTGTCCCTATCAACCTGGCGGCTGCAGTGACTTTGTCGTTTTCGTTCAGGTTCATGATTTTTACTCCTTGTGTGGAGCGTCCCATGGTGCGGATTTCTGAAGCTGGCACACGGATAACCATACCCTGCTGTGTTGTAATGATGAGCTGGTTATCATCAGAGATCGGTTTGGCTGATACGACATGTCCGTTACGTTCTGTCATCTTTATCGTGACCACTCCTTTGCTGCCACGGTGTGTTTTACGGTAATCCCTGACCATGGAGATCTTTCCGAAACCGTTCTCGGTGATGCTCAGCAACTTATCAGTAGGTGTTACTACAGCCATGCTGACAACTTCATCTCCTGGATTCAGAGTTATTCCTTTAACGCCGATTGCCTGCCTTCCGACAGTCCTCACTTCAGAAATATCAAATCTTGAAGCCTGTCCGTCACGCGTAGCCAGAATGATCTCAGATCCCTGCTTACCAAGTTTAGTATCAACTAGAGAATCTCCCTCTTCAAGACTGATGGCGATTATACCATTGGATCTGATGTTGCGGTAGTTCTCCAGCTTAGTTCTCTTGATGAGACCTTTTTTGGTGGCAAAGATGAGATCGTAGTCATCATCGAAATTGTCAAGCGGCAGGTTGTCTTCGATTTTTTCTCCTTCTTCCAGCTTCGGCAGGAGGTTGACAATGGCTTTTCCTTTTGAGTGCCTTCCAGCAATCGGAATGCGGTAAGCTTTTAGAACATAAACTCTGCCTCTGTCTGTAAAGAACAGAATGTAGCTGTGAGTCATTGTCACAAATAAGTCTACAACAGCATCTTCTTCTTTAGTTTCCATGCCCATAAGGCCTTGTCCACCACGGTGTTGCTGCTTATATGTGCTCAATGGAAGCCTCTTGATGTAGCCGTCGTTTGAGATCATGATGACTACTTCCTCATTGGGAATCAAGTCTTCAATGTCAAGGTCTCCGCTGTCAGCTACAATATGGGTTTTACGTTCGTCACCATACTGTTCTTTCATCTCTAAGATTTCTGATTTAATTATATCAAAAATCATATGTTCATCGCCGAGGATAGCTTCCAGATCTTTGATTTTAATCTGCAGGGCATCAAACTCTGCCTTTAAGTCATCTATTTCCAGGCCAGTAAGAGATCTCAGCCTCATATCCAAGATAGCTTTGGCTTGAATATCATCAATCTCAAAGCGTGCTATGAGGCCCTGTTTTGCACTTTCTCCGTCCTCTGCTTCTCTGATGATTGCGATAGCTTCATCAATTGCATCTACAGCCTTTATCAAAGCCTGCAGTATGTGATCCCTTGCCAGCGCTTGCTTCAAATCATACTGGGTTCTCTTTGTGACAATATCCTTGCGGTGCTCAAGATATACAGAAAGCATATCTTTCAGTGACAGAATCTTAGGCTCGTTATTTACCAATGCTAAATTAATTATCCCAAATGTCACTTCCATTTGTGTATGAGTAAATAATTGATTGATAATTATTTCTTCCATTACGTCTTTTCTAAGTTCAATTACGATACGCATTCCATCCCTGTCACTTTCGTCTCTCAGGTCTGTTATCCCTTCGATTTTTTTATCTTTTACGAGGTCTGCGATATTCTCAATCAGATTGGACTTGTTGACCTGGTAGGGAATTTCTGAAACGATGATGCGTTTCTTACCGCCTTCCATTTCTTCAATGGAAGTATTCGCTCTGACTTTTATGCGGCCTTTTCCAGTAGAATACGCTTCGATGATTCCATTTGTGCCATAGACAGTTCCTCCCGTAGGAAAGTCTGGTCCAGGAATGTATGTCATCAAGTCAATTGTGTCTGCAGAAGGATTGTCAATCAAGTACACCAATGCGTCGCATACTTCCCTTAAGTTGTGAGGTGGAATGTTTGTAGCCATCCCTACAGCAATACCAGATGATCCATTGACCAGAAGGTTGGGAATCTTAGACGGCAGCACTGCAGGCTCTTTCAGAGATGCATCGAAATTATCAACAAACTCAACTGTGTCTTTATCGATGTCGTGGAGCATCTCTTCTGCAATCTTGTTGAGGCGGCATTCCGTATAACGCATGGCAGCTGCAGAGTCTCCGTCAACGCTACCAAAGTTACCATGGCCTTCAATCATCGGGTATCTGAGAGAGAAGTCCTGTGCCATACGTACGAGAGAGTCATACACGGCAAAATCACCATGCGGGTGATATTTACCAAGACAATCTCCCACAATTCTGGCGCATTTCTTGTGAGGTTTGTTGGAAGATACCCCCATGTCATGCATTGAATAGATGATCCTTCTGTGCACAGGTTTCAATCCGTCTCTGGCATCAGGAAGAGCTCTTCCTACAATGACACTCATAGCATAGTCGATATAGGATTTTTTCATCTCTGCTTCAATGGGACACTTGAATTCTTTGGAAGCATTTTCTGTGTTGTTGTTTTCTATTTCATCAGACATTTACAGGCCTCCTCAGATATCCAGATTCGCAACCTCGGTTGCATGGGACATGATGAACTCTCTGCGGGGTTCTACCTGGTCTCCCATTAAAATCGTGAAGAGCTCATCGGCTCTTACGGCATCTTCAATACTGACCTTTTTCAACAATCTAACACTCGGATCCATTGTCGTTTCCCAAAGCTGTGTAGGGTTCATCTCACCGAGACCTTTGTATCTCTGGACTGAGAAGCCCTTTCCAAATTCTTCCATGAGCTTTTCCATTTCTTTTTCATTGTATGCATACGAAACTTTGTTACCCTTTGAAACTTTAAACAGGGGCGGCATGGCCAGGTAAACGTGTCCGTCGTCAATCAGGGGCTTCATATACCTGTAGAACAGCGTTAAAAGAAGCGTGCTGATGTGGGCACCGTCTACATCGGCATCAGTCATGATGATTATTTTTCCGTATCGTATTTTTTCCAAGTCGAATTCCTGGCCTATTCCGACACCTATTGCAGTGATCAGACTTCTGATTTCTGCATTTTTCAGAATCTTGTCGATCCTGGATTTTTCCACATTAAGAATTTTACCTTTCAGAGGCAGAATAGCCTGGAACTTACGGTCTCTTCCCTGCTTAGCGCTACCGCCTGCAGAGTCTCCCTCCACAATGAACAGTTCGCATTTTGAGGGGTCTTTTTCAGAACAGTCTGCTAATTTACCGGGCAGACCACCGCCATCCAGAATTCCTTTCCTTCTGGTGAGCTCCCTTGCCTTTCTGGCTGCTTCTCTAGCCTGATATGCTAGAATAGAACGTTTCACACAGGCTTCAGCGACTTTCGGGTTTTCTTCCAAGAATGTTACCAAAGTTGAATAAACACAGGAATCTACAAGCCCCCTTACCTCACTGTTACCCAGCTTGGTCTTGGTCTGTCCTTCAAACTGTGGTTCTGGAATCTTAACGCTGATGATTGCTGTCAGACCTTCTCTGACATCTTCTCCAGAAAGGTTACTCTCATTATCCTTCACCAGCTTATTCTTCCTTGCATAATCATTCAGAGCCCTGGTAAGAGCAGTGCGGAATCCCATCAGATGCGTTCCGCCTTCAATAGTGTTGATGTTGTTGACATAAGAATAAACACTCTCAGAATAAGCATCGGTATACTGCATGGCAATTTCCAGCATCATATCGTCCTTTTCACAGGAAAGATAGATCGGATTATCATGCATTGGAGTCCTTCCCCTGTTCAAGTGCTTGACAAATTCAACAATACCGCCTTCAGCATAGAACACATGCTCTCTCTGATGTCCTTCTCTCAGATCCTTAAATACGATTCTTACGCCTCGGTTCAGATATGCTAAGTCCTGGAAATGGTTGGCTAAAATTTCATTATCATAATCAAGAGTGTCAAAAATATCTGGATCAGGTCTGAAACGCTGCTGGGTACCAGTTTCAGAAGTATCTCCGATTATTTTCAGTGGAGCGACTAACTCCCCGCGCTCACATTTCATAACATGGATGTGTCCTTCCCTTTTCACAGTCGTCTCAAGATACTCAGAAAGAGCGTTGACGACCGATAAACCTACACCATGGAGTCCTCCAGACACTTTGTAGCTCTTGCGGTCAAATTTTCCTCCCGCATGCAGTACTGTTGCAACCAGCTCTACAGCCGGTTTGCCATACTTCTGATTAATTCCAGTAGGAATACCTCTGCCGTTATCAGACACAGTTACGCTGCTGTCAGCGTTTATGACGATACATATGTCTGTACAAAAACCGGCCATTACTTCATCGATACTGTTGTCAACAACCTCATAAATCAGATGATGTAGTCCTCGAATATCTGTAGATCCGATATACATACCGGGTCTTTTTCGAACTGCTTGTAAACCTTCCAAAACCTGGATTTGGTCCGCACCGTAATCATTTTCAACCATGATTAAACCTCTGACGCGTCGAACATTGATTCGTTCGCCAGTAACTTAGCAGAATTATGCATCCCTGCCACTATTCTGACCTCTTTCCTAATAGCTTCCTAATACTAATACGTATCTCAAAATTACATACTGGATATGCCATTTTACGATATTTTATAATCGAAAATTAAGGACTTTTTTGAACATCCCAAAACCTCATTTAGCTGAGTGTGTTTTCATACTGCTATGGGCTCCATGGTTGGACTGAAGAATAGGCTTGAACCCGAGATAAAAAGTGTTGCACAGGCTGAGGGTGTCACAGAAGAATTTGTGGCACGAGGCGTAGAAGCCGGTAGGATAGTAATCCCACGCAATCCAATCCACTCACCAAAAGCATGCGGAATCGGAGAAGGACTTTCAGTAAAGGTAAATGTTAATGTAGGCACGTCCAGAGACCGCGTTGAAGTAGAGGAAGAAATGGAAAAAGTCCAGATTTCCTTAAAATATGGAGCCGACGCCTTGATGGACCTCAGTACTGGTGGCGATATCGACAGCATCAGAAAAAGAATAATGTCTGAATGCACCATTCCAGTAGGGACCGTTCCGATATACCAGACCGGAATTAGACTGGCAAGAAAAGGAGCCGTCGTCGACATGACTGAAGACGACATCTTTAACGGCATAATCCAGCATGCAAAAGACGGGGTGGACTTCATGACTGTCCACTGCGGAATAACCAAGGAGCTTGTAGACCGTCTTAAGCGTTCTCCAAGAGTTACAGGGGTAGTTTCCAGAGGAGGATCATTCTTAGTTGCCTGGATACTTCACAATGAAATGGAGAATCCTCTCTACAAAAATTTTGATTACCTTCTAGAACTGGCAAAGGAGTATGAGTTTACATTGTCACTGGGAGACGGAATCAGACCAGGATCTACTAACGATGCTACAGACGGCCCTCAGATTAATGAGCTGATTAACCTCGGAGAACTTGTTCACCGCTGCAGAGACGCCGGCGTACAGGCAATGGTAGAGGGTCCAGGACATGTTCCTATGAACCAGATTGAAGCCAACGTAAGGCTTGAAAAGAAGATATGTGACAATGCTCCCTTCTATGTACTTGGACCATTGGTTACAGACATTGCTCCAGGCTACGACCATATTGTAGGTGCAATCGGAGGAGCCTATGCTGCTTGGAAAGGAGCAGATTTCCTATGCTATGTGACTCCGGCAGAGCATCTTTCTCTTCCTACCCCTGAAGATGTGAAAGAAGGCCTAATAGCAAGCAAGATTGCAGCTCATGCAGCAGATCTAGCATTAGGCAGGGGAGGAGACCGCGATCTTAGAATGTCACAGGCCAGGAAAGAGCTTAACTGGGAAGCTATGTACAAAGAGGCCATAGATGAAGATAAAGCAAGGGCATACCGTTCCAGAGGGATTACCGATGAGAATGAAGGCTGCTCCATGTGCGGCGACATCTGTGCAATAAAGATTGTGAATGAGTATCTAAAGAACAGATCTTGATTTGTAAGATCCAACTTTGAGACCAAAAATAACAAACATAAGACCAACAGCCAGTGTTAGAAATATATACGCAATCAGCACTGCGTCTATGGTCTTTATTTGTTGGACTATTTCATAAATAAATGTACTAAATGTCGAAAGACCGCCCATTAAACCTACTGATAAAAATGCACTCTGACTGCTCGTAATTTTACTATTGGCTATCAAGCCAGCTAAAATTCCAACAGAGAAAGAAGCTACCATGTTGGCAATAAATACTGGCAGGGAAAGAATACTTTCAGAAGGTATGAGCATGATAAACAGTTCTCTGATCACTGCACCAAATCCTCCGCCTAAGAAAACTAGGAGAATATCGTATCTCAAGCAAATCCCCCTGCTAAAAGTATTCCTGCACATGCTGCGATTATGCCGACAGCAACTGAGCCGATCCAGTATATGATAGCGGTACATTTACTCTTCTTAAAAATCTGGGCTGTCTCCAGCTCATAAGTGCTGAAAGTTGTATAACCGCCAAGAAGTCCTGTTATCAAAAATAAATTTAATAATTGATAATTATCATATAATATCAATGTGGCAATGAGGCCGATAAGGAACGATCCTGATATATTTATGATAAAAGTTCCAATTGGAAAAATATTATGAAATTTTTTTAAGACCGCTGTAGAAATGGACCATCTTAAAACTGCACCTATGCCTCCTCCGATAAAAACAATGAGGAGAGGTATCAGGTTGTCCAATTGGGTCATTGGGAATGCATTATGAATCAGCTATAATAAGTTTCAGAGAGCACCTCTCGGAATAAATTCTGCAAATGAGATGGTATAGTAATGAGATATTTCTGAGACTTTAATGCATTGAATATGGATCATATTAGTCTCAACTGTAACAACAGATTAGTCTCAACTGTAACAACAGATTAGTCTCAACTGTAACAACAGATTAGTCTCAACTGTAACAACAAGTATGTATCCAGATATATCGTTCATAAATCGGTGAAATCTTACCTAGATTAGCAGACAAAGAGCTCAAAAGGAGCTTGATTCTTTTGAGGCTGTGCTAATTGAAGATCCAAAATGACATAGTAAAATCATCACTGTAGAGCAGGTGGCAAAAGTATTCTCCATCTGCATGATAACGATTTGATAGAACAGCACGAGCAGATAATTCATGTCAAGGACAGAGAAAAACTTACACAACAATATAAACTCGTCTAAAACACTAGCGATATTACAACTGGATAAGTAATAGTAATGGAGCCACTGAAGGGGTTCGAACCCTCGGCCTGCGGTTTACGAAACCGCCGCTCCTTAACGGTCTTTTCTAAAAGACTACCGCTGAGCTACAGTGGCACTAAAAAAGGCAAGGCTCCATTGGTTTATATCTTTTTGGGGAGCCATTTGCATAATATACATCTACCGTAAACCGCAGGCACTTATGATTAATACTTGCAAAATAACTTAGGGTTTATGAAAGCAGATGTGAATATTGAGTACACTCTCAACAATGGTCAGGCCTTTCGATGGAAAAAGATAGGTGATGAATGGAGAGGGGTATGCAGGGACAAAATAATCCACATCTGCCAGCATGAGAATGATGTTTCATTCAGAGGAGCATCGGAAGAGTTCATTCACAGCTATCTAAGGCTTGATGATGACCTGAACAAAATCTATGAAAGCATATGCAAAGATGAGCAGGTAGCAGCTGCCGTGGAAAGGTTCAGAGGCATGCGGCTTTTAAGACAAGATCTATGGGAGTGCTCTGCCTCATACATGCTTGCAACCAATGCCACAGTGCCGAGAATAAAATCAATGATTGAAACGGTCTGCCGCAAGTGCGGACAGAAACTTGATGAAGAATTGTTTGCATTTCCTCTGCCTGAAGAGATTGCTTCTCAGGATTTGTCAAAATGTGGACTCGGTTTCAGGGCTGAAAGACTGAAGAAATATGCTGAAAGCGTCTATTCTGGAGAGTTTGTTCTGGAAGAACTGAAAAGTATGAGTTATGAAGAATCTGTCCAGAAACTGATGACTGTATATGGGATAGGTCCAAAGGTTGCAGACTGTATCGCACTGTTTTCACTGGGACATCTGCAGGCATGCCCTATTGATGCGAGAATAAGTCATGTCATGGAAGAGATGTATGGAGTTAAAGGAAGCTACGCGAAGGTCGGTTCCTATGCGAGAGATCATTTCGGCCCGTATGCCGGCTATGCTCAGGAATACTTCTACATCGGCATGAGCCCAGAATACAAGATTTAGTCGTCGATGCGACAGAAATCTGGACATACGCAGTCAGGCGCTTTGAGGCCTGTATGCACTTCGTAGATTGATACCAGCATTCCGCTCCTTTTGATTATTTCGCAGATTCTGCATGTTTCAGTAACTATATCTGAACCGTCTATGATTCTTTGAGCAGATACGGAAATTTCGTTTTTGAATTCGTCGTATCTCCCACTGGCTTCAAGTTCTTTGTTGCTGCCCCTTTTTGATTTGAGATATTGTGAAACTGCTGCGTCAGTAACGCCGAACTTACGAGCTACCTCTGCCTGGATCAGGCCATGCTTCTCAACCAATTCTCGAGCTAATTCTCTTCGTATGGCAGGAAGCACATACCAAACAATTAGTTCGCATGGGATTTTCATGAACCTGAAGCTGATTTAACGATATTAAACGTTTCGTAGGGATGTATATTCTCATACAGTCCCTGGATTCGTTTTCTCATAGAATGAAAGAATATCCCAGTCGTCTTCAGAATCAGTAGAGCGTTTGCACACTATTCCGTTGGATCTGGCATACTTTTCCATTATTTGTTCTGCTTCGTGAGAGCCGATGAAGTCTTCAACGGACATTTCATCTTTAGAATTGACTCTGCCGCGGAAAGAGCCCACCAGGTTGGTGCCGTCCATGATTATGGAATAAGTGGAACCTCCCCTCAGCTTCCTAATCCAATCCGAAAGATAGGTATGCAGGTTATCATCAGGAGTTATGACTATCTCACCTTTGAAAGTGACAGTTTCGTAATTTTTCAGCTCAGATCTCATAATCCAGTACATTGTGTCTGTACCGTCCACTAAGAACCCTTTGGCAAGGAAGCCTTCTTCCTCTAGTTCAGCTAAGATCTGGCGGATGTCCCTCATCGGCATGCGGAATTTCAGAAATCGAGAGAGATTTTCTGCACTGAATAGTCCATAATTTTCAAAGAAATGAACAATCACGGCTTTTCTTGCTTCGTGTGCATCCATGCCAGAATCAGGAACAACTCTGAAACGTTTATTCTGATCAGTGTATATAATCGATCCTGAGGTCAGAGATCTTAGAGCCTCCTGAGTGGCGTCTTTACTGAGAGGAGAATTGTTGATGACTGTGCCTTTAAACATGGGCTTTCCACTTTCGATCATTTTCAGGATTGTTTTCATATCAGGAGTAATCTCACGGTTCTTTGCAGCCCTGCAGAGGCTGGCAAATTCAAGAGATGTGTATGTGATGTAATCAGGAATTGCCTGAACCTTGATGACAAAACCCATGTCAAACATGCTTTTCAATGGAATTCTATTACGGCACCTGATAGAAGTTGAAGCGTCTGAACGCAGGCCTCCCTGGACCTTGATGGCATCCGCCACGTTCTGGAAGCGTTTGCCGATTCCTTGTTTTGTGAATATCAAGGAAAGAGCTGCATTGAAAGGACAGCGTGTAGAGATCAAGTTTCCTCTTGCAAACATATCGCCGACTTCAATCCACCCTTTTGATGAGAATATGTCTCTGATTTCCTGCGGAGAGTTAGAAGGTGTGTTGCCCATGACTTCCCTGACTCTGATAACATCGTATCCTTCCATTCTATGATACTGCATGAGCACATCTAAGGCATCAAGAACCTGCGGAATATTTTCCACAGAATCTACATCCAATTCACGGATTTCAATGACTCCGCTCATGTTCCATTTTTCTGCCCCACCGATTAGAACACCGTCACAAATGATGGGATATATCCACCGGTCTCCAAATCTAGAGGCGACTGCTGCCCAGATCGATTGTACACTGGGATCGTAGAGAGAGACTATCTTACAACCCTGAGGCTGGGTGCTTGCTTTTCCCAGATTCTCAAGTTCGTCACGGAAGACGAACATTTCCTCACGCCCTTCCCCAACTGAAACAGACTCTACATCCAGATCTTTTATGACGCTCGTTATCTGTTCATTTGTAAATTGAGTAGCAGTTGAGATCATGTATACGGAAATAGGCCCGTATGATCTGATGTAATGTTCAACGATGCTTTTGACAGGATCACCATCAAATTCCGGTGCATCATAACGGATGTATATATTCTCAGATGCACGCTCTTCTCTTTCTTCAAACCGACGCACAATGTGCATGTTGCGGTCTAAGTGGTCAATAGATTCCTTGATCTCTTCTTTACTCCTGTCAGGCATGAGTGCGGCAATTTGTCTCAAAGAGGCTCCATCTCCTAATGTAGATGATATAATCTCCAAAACTCTAGTGTCCAGAGCATTCAGTTTATCTCTGCGGTATGCCGCTACGTACGGCGGAGCGTCTTCTGCAAGTATGTATCTTACACGGCCCCGAACAAACCGGCCAAGGAGAATTCTCCCAGATTTTCTCAGTTCTTCCCAGTCCTTCATGTCGAAATTGTTGACACGGTAGAATGCATCTAAGGGAGAACCTAATGTAATATTGGCTTTGAATAATTCTTCAATCGTATCAAATGGCCCGTCCTGCTTGTTCCTGCGGTGTGCTTCTACGTTTGAGTAGTCATATGCCTCCAGATTGTCTGTTTTTAATCTCAGGTAATCTTTCTTAAGCATATATTGATTATTTTCAGAAACTAAATATTTACCCTCTCTTACCAGCTCCCTGTGCATCATGCCCTTCAAAGCAGTTTGCACTTCCTTTGAAGACAGGCTTAATGCAAATGCAATATCTTCCAGATCAGCTGGAGCATAGCAGTTGAGGTAGTTTAAGATAACGCGATCGATTGATTCTTCTCTTGAGGGCAGGGAAAGGCCTTCCTGCTTGAGATATGTCCATTTTCCATTTTGGTAAGCTGTACGCTTCACCAGGCCACATACCTCTAACTTCCTCAGAGACTGGGCAATCTTTTCTCTAGGGACTTCCAGTGATGAAACTAAATCAGGAATCATGCACTCTTCATCAAGAGACTCAAGAACTTTATTGTCAAGTTCATTCAAAGTTCTCTTTGAAGACAGAGCAGACAGATAAACAGGAAGATCTTTAGAATTGACGAAATAAACATCATCGAGGAATACTGTAGAAATCTTTCCTTCTTCCAGCAGCTCCTTGGCCCATTCATCAATGTCCTCTCTGTTAGCTGTGCAGAATGGGTATACATTCCTGCCTTTTTCCTTGAAAACTCTTACAGGCTGGATCCTGGAGATCAGACTGAGCAGTTCCTGCTTAGTAGAAGCTGTGCCTGTTTTCTGTCTGAAGTAAGGCACCACCTGTTCTTCTTTGAATTCAAATTCCGATATGTCTACTCCAAGAACTTTAGTCAACACTTTACGGTGCAGTTCTCTTAAAAGAGCTCCGCGGTCTTCCATCAGAACCATGTCCGAAATTCCTGCTAGCACAGCATTATGAGCAAATGGTGATGGAGAAGAATTGTAGTCGATTGTATGAACTTTCATTTCCCCGCTTTCAATATTATGGAGAATCAGCTTAGCGTTGTTTATGTCCATTACATCTTCTATTATTTCCCTATAAGTTTCATCAATTACTGGAACCCCTTCAATGCTGCGCAGAGCGTCCAAAAGATATGAAGAACGAATCTGCTGTCTTCCCACAGAAACTTCTTTTCCTTTATAATTACGAAGAATCATAAAACTACGGGATGCTGTGTGTCTGAACCTCTGTTTAAACAGTTCAGAATCCTTGATAGCACGCATAAGGGTGTCTTCCAGAGCGCTCTCCTTTAACAGATCTTTGACTGCTGCAAGGTTGATGCGTTCCGGAGATGAAATCATAAATGTATCATCAGTAACCGAAACTGAAACGTTGCAGTTCATCTCTCTTGTTATAACAAATGCATAAGCTCTGGAAAGAGCATCATTCACCCTTCTCCCGAAAGGAAAATGGAAGACCATGCTGTATTTTCCAGAGGGATCAACGTAACCCTCAATGATCAAATCTTTATCATCAGGAATATATCCGCAGCTGCCTTTTTGTTCATTAAAGTATGAAATGATAGACTGAGCAGACCCGGCATCCACTCCGAATGACATTAACCATTCCATATTGTCATCCCTGTCAATCCGTTCAGCCATCTCTCTGCGGAATTTAGCAACGCCCATTGAAAGATCAAATGAACGGGGAAGCATCTCTCCACTCCATGAGGGAACAGTGGGTTTGCGACCTCCAGCATCTCTGACAAAGACTTTCATTCCCTTTGAACGTACATACTCATACGGCTTTCCGCCAAGAACGAAAACATCACCTGATGAAAGTCTCTCTACAAACTTTTCTGAAAGGTCTCCGATCATGCCGCCCTTTTCTGTAAATACCTTGTAATTTGCCTCTTCAGGAATCGTACCTAAATTAAGGAAGTAAATCATCCGTGAGCCGGATCTCCTGCCGAAGACGTTTTCTTCTTCATCATACCAGATTTTAGGGTATACTCCTTCAAAGGCATCCTTGCTGCCCAGATAGCGGAGTACTTCCAGAAAATTTTCCTTTGTGAGGTTTCTAAAGCAGTATGATCTGCGGACCAGCTCCAATGCCTCGTCGACTTCCCATCTTTTCTCAAGGGACATTCCAACAACGCTCTGAGATAATACATCTAAACAATTCTCTGAGATCGAGACTCTGTCGATATGTTTGTCATGAGCTGCGCGGCAGAGAACAGCGCATTCCACAAGGTCATCTTTCTCAAAGACCAGTATCCTTCCCTTAGAAGTGAGCCCGTGTCCGTGTCCGCTCCTTCCGATACGCTGCAGTCCTTTAGCCACCGACTTGGGAGATCCTATCTGTACAACCAAATCGACAAACCCGATATCAATTCCTAGCTCCAGAGAAGTTGAAGAAACGACACACTTCAGATCTCCATTCTTCAAGCGTTCTTCGACATCAAGTCTTGTTTCTTTAGCCAGTGAACCATGGTGGGCTTCAACGCTCTCTAGGCCGCGTTCCCTCAGCTTATAAACAATATTCTCTGTACCAGAACGAGTGTTGGTGAAGACGATTGTGGTTCTGTGCTCATTAATCATTTCACACAGGCGGTCATACATCTTGGCATTGACCACTTCATAAGGTAAAGCGGTCATATCCTCTGTCGGACATATGACCTGTATATCCAGATCCCTCTGCCTCATGATCTCCACGATATTGAAGTCTCTGGGAGCACCGTTTTCGTAACCGCAGAGGTACTCAGCCACCTCATTAATCGGTGCCAGCGTGGCTGATAGTCCCACTCTTACAAACGGTTTGCTGCAGATGTCCTGAAGCCTTTCTAATGTAAGTGATAAAAAGACACCGCGCTTGGAATCGCATACCTCATGGATTTCATCCAAGATTACATATTCTACACCGGAAAGTTTCTCCCTGAACTTTGGAGCCGCCAAAATTAAAGCAAGACTTTCTGGAGTAGTTATCAAAATATGCGGCGGCTTCCTCAGCATCTTTTGTCTTTCAGACTGAGAAGTGTCTCCGGTTCTTACTCCAACACGGATGTTGGGAAACTCGACTCCGAGTCTTTCAGCGGTTTCTCTCATTTCCCTCAAAGGCTCTTCAAGATTCTTATCAATGTCATTTGCCAGAGCTTTTAATGGCGAGATATAAACCGCATAGACCCTATCTTCCAGTTTGCCTTCTTTGGAGTATTTAAAAAGCTCATTGATGATAGACGTGAAAGCAGTAAGAGTCTTGCCAGATCCAGTTGGTGAAGACACTAACACATTTTTACGTTGGTGAATTAAAGGTACAGCGTAAGACTGGGGTTCTGTAAAGTCTTCAAACCTGTTGGTAAACCACTCTGCAATCAGAGGATCTAACATGGACAGTATCTGCTTTTTGGAATAACGTTTGACTGTTTTACTTTTCATATATTGGCTCCAATGAGACACGAATCGTGGCCCATTTTCTTTTTGTGTATTATAACGTTTTGTACTAGTTTTCAAAATCTATACTGTTCAAAAGTAATTGTAAAATGCCTAAAAATAAAAATTATAAGATATGACATGTTCAATGTTCTAGAATCTGGAACACTAAAATTTTACATCAGTTATTAATTAATATCAGATGTCGTATTGGTCGTGATCTAAATGAGCAAGATCACCTCGTACTGCAATGAAGATAATGAAGTTACAGAGAGAAAATGGAATCCAGAAATTACATTCCACAACTACATATAGCATTTAAGAAACAGTGGGCTTTCTGAACCGGTTGTTCAGAAAAGAAAATGCATGATTTCATGGATATGCACAAAACTCGTTGAGAACAGTATGAGTCCTTCACCTCAGGAATGGGATGAGGAAACGGTCATCTACATCCGAGATACATTGTTGAAAGGCTCTCCGGCTAATGTATGCAAAGAATACTATTCTGCCATTTCAAAATATTCATTATTTAATAAAAACAAAATATTTGAATCAATGGCTGAATCTAAGCCTTCTGCGAAACCTGATGATAATGACAGACTCACAAACGAAGAAGTCTACAAAATACTGGATAAGGCAGAAGGTGTTGAACGTCTCATATTTCATATGGCAGTACAACTGGACTTGCGTTATACAGAAATGCTCAATCTGCGTTTAAATGACATATATAATGATCATCTCTGCGTCCTTAGAAAAGACAGATATGGTGCAAGACTGAAGACAATAGTATTTCATCCAAATACCAAGAAGGAGCTGGAAATGTATGAGCATATCAGAAATGCCGAGATTGATTGGGCAATGCGGATTGACAAAGACGTTGAGGTTTCTGATTACTTATTCATTCATCAGGAAAGAGGAAAACTGCCAGTATACACAGTCCCAGCCGTACACTACATGATGAAAAAGCTATCAGAACGCAGTGGAACAAAGTTCACAATAAAAACACTAAGAAAAACCAACAAAAAGATTTCTCCTACAATTAAAGACAGATGGGATCTTGTACATGGTACACAGGAAGTCCTCGATACCTACAGCGAACCGGATATGATTGAGGAAAATATTTCCGCAGCGGTAAACGGCGATGAGTTCCTGTCTTCAGTATTGTCTTCATGGCATAATACCCCCAGAGGACAAGAATGGAGTGAGAAACAAAAAATGCAATCAAAAAGTTAAAAATTTAAACTAATTCCGTAGAGCTTCTCTGGATTATCCTTGTGGATTATCCAGGCCTGCTCTTCGGTCATCATTTTGGAATTTATGTATCCCATAGTACGCTTAGGCACCGTCTTTATATCTAAGACAGCCCCAGGCCTTGAAGGCTCATCCATATAATCTGTCTCCATCACAAATCTGGTTCCTTTTTCAAGAGCTTCGGAAATTGCAGGGCGTGTTGACAGAACTGAAGGAAACAGTCCAAAATTCTCTTCCTCTAGGATCAAAGGGGGAGAATAATGCTTGACCACGTGGGATCTGGGAAGGCCTGCACCATCTGCTATTCTGGCAAGATCTTTCATGCTTTCAGGCGTACCTGTTTCTGTATGAAGAATAACTGGGCACCCTGCTTCTTTAGCAAGTGACATGCCGTATGCCATAATCTCATTAGAAGCTTCAAGGATTTCAGCGCTGACTTCGAAATGCGGCCTTCCGATCTCTCCGATAGCTACAGATTTGCGCTCCAGCACCAGTTTCTGAGCGGATTCCATTCCTTCTTTCATAATCTCTACAGCCTTTTTTATGCCGTGTTTTTCAGCAAGTCCTATGAGAAGCACTGGATAAGGCCCTACAGCAGTAAAAATCTTAACCGGAGTTTCAGAGTTGCATTTTTCAGCCATTTTGAGTGTTATGTCATATGACTCCTGAAAACTCCTTCCTGAAGTAATCTGCATTTCAGAATAAGGCATGTGGCACAAGATAGCATGCGTGCCACCGTATTTATGAAAAATATTGATCGCCTCCACACCTTTTCCTGAGGTTTGGAGGTGCATGTGGTTATCAAAAATAGGAATCAGCGCAGAAGCCCCGCTGAGCGTAATTCCTCTGTGATTTTACACACAGCTTCTTCTACATCAGAAGGCTGCCTGGCACCGGTGCATACAAGTTTTCCGGATCCAAATAGAAGAACTACAACCTTAGGTTCGTCGAGTCTGTAAACAAGACCTGGGAACTGTTCAGGCTCGTACTCAACTCTCTCAAGTCCAAGAGAGATAGCAATAGCATTTAGGTTGATTTCCTGACACAGATCTGATGAAGCAACAATGTTTTGGACAACAACGTCAGGTTCGATCTGTACGCTGATTCCGGCTTTCTCAATCTGCTTGGCGACCTTTGTGATGGCTACCTTGACGTTTTCAAGGCTCTTTGCTCCGGTACATACGACTTTTCCGCTTCGGAACAAAAGAGTAGCTGTTTTAGGTTCCTTAAGCCTGTAAATAAGTCCCGGAAATTGCTCTGGCTCATATTCCGCACCTTCCAAGGCAAGAGCAATCGCTTGCAAATCAAGCTCCTCACCAAGTGATGTGGAAGCCACTACATTCTCAATTTTTATTCTGGCCAATTAGGTCACCATTCATGGAATTTATATACCTTTATAAAGCATTTGTGCTTGAATGAGGTTAAAAACTGCTTTTTTCTTTAAATAAACACTACCTTAAAAAAATTAAAATATGACTTCTTAAAGAAAAGTGGAGATTTTGGCAGACGCTAACGATTATATACCCAATCTTCCATATGACATATGTCTGACATTAATGCATGTTTTGTCTGACAATAAAGACGAGGTAGTAAGTATGGCGGACACTGAAAGAATCACCGTGAGACTCCAGAATGATAGAGCTAAAGCACTGGAAAAACTTGTGGAAATTGGTAGGTTTCCTACAGTGTCAGATGCTATCAGGGCAGCGGTAGATGAGTTTGTGGAAGCAAACTTCACTCCCGAGTACATAGAGCGGATTACCATTGATCTCCCTAAAGGAAACGTAGTAGAACTGGAATGCCTTGTCAAAGACGGAGACTCTGTTTCGATAGACGATGCTATCAGAAATGCAGTCAGAGAATACACCAGAAAGCGTATTCCCAAAGCCATGGAAGATCAGTTGTGAGAGGATCAGGGAGGCAGAGGCTTCTTCCCCTCGATTATCCTGTGAGCGTCAGCAATCACTCCCACCAGAGTACAGAATTCCCATTTTGTCAAAACCGCTCTGCCGATTATTCTGCGAAACATTGTGGCTGTTTTCTCTTTTCTGAATTCTGGATAGTTGACTGAGTCAAGCAGTAAATTGAAAAATTCAAACAGGCGCTCCTTGTCTTCATCAGTAGCTTCAGGAAGATTGTGCTCAAAGTTACCTGCTAAAAATATTTCATATGCAACGATGGAGACTGCATGAGAAAGGTTCAGTACAGGATAACCGTCGCTTGAGGGGATATGTACAAGAATGTCACAACGTTCTAAATCATGCTGAGATAGTCCGTCATCTTCAGGTCCAAAGACTAGAGCCACTTTGCCTGTGTAACTTTTCATTTTATCAGCAAAACCTCTGGCGCTTTCGGGTATTCTCGTGAAATTTTTCTGACCGCCGGTGACTATTCCAGAAGTACCTACAATCAAATCGCAGCCGGCAATCGCAGATTCAAAATCAGAAACAATGTCAGCGTTTTCTAAGATATACTGGGCATGCTTGGCCCGCCTGAAGGCTTCGTCTGTAAGTTCACACGGATTTACCATGACCAGCTCAGAAAGCCCGAAGTTTGCCATGGCACGTGCAATTGCTCCAACATTTCCATCATATAGCGGAGAAACGAGAACGACACGATATGCAGCCATAATAACGGGGGGCATTAATACTGGGTCGATACTTAAGTTATATGCATTGGAGAGCTGCAGTAAAGATCGCATACGATGGCAGGAACTTTATGGGGTCACAGAGACAGCCAGACCTACCAACCGTAGAATCTGAAGTAATTTCTGCACTAACGCGAATAGGTGCCATCACCTCTCCTGATGAATCAAGATTCGGATTTGCAAGCAGAACTGACAAGGGCGTAAGCGCACTTGGGAATGTAGTAGCTTTTGACACTGAGTTCCGTAAAGAATACCTTCTCCAGGCATTGAATGCGACATCAGAAAATGTGCACTATCATGCCCTGGCCGAAGTTCCTGAAACGTTCTATCCGAGATATGCAAAAAAGCGCTGGTACAGGTATGTGCTCCCAGAACGAAATAAAGACGAAGAACTGTTGAGAGCCTGTGCCCACCTGTTTGAAGGAACTCATGATTTTACAAGATTCTGCAGACCGGACGGAAAAAATGCAGTCAAGAATGTAGAGAAAATTGAGATTGAACACAGAAACGGAGCATATATCATCGATATTTATTCTCGAGAGTTTCTCAGAAATATGATCAGAAGAATGATCGCTGCGATTGAAGATGTATCTCTGGGACATACTGACATAGGAGATGTCAAACAAGCTTTAGAAGGAAAAGACAAAACATTTGGACTTGCCCCTCCAGAACCCCTCACTCTCATGGATGTAATATATGATTTTGAGTTTCAGAAAGAAGATCCTGATTCCCTTGTAAAAAAATTAAACAGTTGTCAAGACGATGTTTTGTGCCGAGTGGAATTTTTAGATTCTTTGCTAAATAGGGAAAACTATATTCGGTAATTCAAAAGCCTTTATGAGTACTAAGAAACATGGGGAAAGGTATTCCGTGGTTAAATGAGAGAATAAATGACAAAATAAACTTCACAATAGTAGAACTTTAATCGGTTTATCAAAAAGCCTAGTAATTGGGATTAAACGATACAGTTCTGAGGACTTTTTATTGTAAATTATGAATTACAATGTCGGGAATGTATAACTAAGTGAGATGCATTGCGCAATTGTGATAATCTCACTCACAGGCACACCCGGTACTGGTAAAACCACCGTCGGAAATTTACTGCAGCAGAAAGGGATGAAAATTATAGAGCTTGGAGATCTTGTAAAGGAGAAGAGGCTGTATGATTCATTTGATTCAGAAAGAGACAGCTATGATGTCGATCCTGATGTTTTAGATGATGCCATTTCAGCAATGAATATCTCTGAAGACTGTGTGCTAATAGGTCATATGGCTCACTGTGTATCATGCGACAAGATAATCGTACTGAGATGCAATCCTTCGGTTTTAGCAGATCGTTTAAAATCAAGAGGGTGGAAAGAATCCAAGGTTAAAGAAAACATAGAAGCTGAAGCCTTGGATGTTATTCTGGTTGAAGCTACTGAAACTGAAACAGAAGTTTCAGAAATCAATACAACTGAGATGTCCGCCGAAGAAGTGTGCGATGCAATCTTGAGAATTAAAGCAGGAGATGTCGGTGATTATGCCCCTGGCAGCATTGACTGGAGCGAAGAGGTATTGAAATGGTACTAGATTCTAAAAGGGACAGTGTCGAATTTATACTGGATCCCCTTTCAAAAGCATTATCGAGGTTTCATCCTAACACACTGTCTTGGATAGCCTTTATATTGGCCATTGTAGCAGGCTTGTTAATCTATTTCAGCTACGGAGATTATTGGTACATCCTATTGCCGTTAGCAGCAATTGTCGTAATTTTAAGCGGATTTTTTGATGCAATCGACGGAAAAGTTGCAAGAATGACATTTAAGTCATCGAAGCGCGGAGATCTGTTGGATCATGTATTGGACAGGTATGCAGATGTGATCATGATCGGCTCTGTAGCTGTCAGCGCATGGTGCAGTCCATATATCGGCATTTTAGCAATAATCGGTGTACTGCTTACAAGCTACATGGGAACACAGTGTCAGGCCATCGGTGCAGGAAGGCTTTACAGCGGACTTCTCGGAAGGGCAGACCGTGTTGTCTTATTAACACTGGCTCCGATTGTGCAGGTAATCTATATGGCGATTACAGACAGCGCATGGATCACAATAGGAGATTACTCAGTAACCATCTTCGGCATTGTTATGCTCTGGTTTGCAATCATAGGAAACTTAACTGCAGTGCAGAGGGCAATCAAGATTTGGAAGATGCTGGGGTGACCGGTTTCTGAGGCCTTGGGTTGTTCTTTATCCTATAGTAAATCAAAGGATGGGCAACCTTGGCCTTGGGATTGTTGCAAAGCTTGTCGGGTTCAAAACACACACCATAACTTTTCATGGTAGAGCATTCAGGAGGGACATACTCAGTACCGGAGATTTCTCCTGTAATGTGCTCTATCTGATATTTTGATTTAGAAATATCAAAGTCCGGTGATGATCCGAAAAGTGCCAGAATCTCATCAACTGAAAGTCCTATGTGATGCAGGAAAGTTGTTAGAGCAAACCTTCCAGAATGTGGCAGATTCTCACCTGCCTGCGCCATAGCGATTAAGTGTTTCATACAGGGAGGGAAATTCTCGACTGTAACTTTTCCAAAGTTCTGGGCAGTCATCTGACTTCTTCTGATGTCTGTACGGCCTTTCAGATCAGAAATATCCGAGGACAGGGTTTTTCTGATAGAATCCGGTACATTCATTGGAAGTTCCTGTTCTATTTTATCCTGAAGCGCCTGCTGCATCAGTCTGGCAAATTTAATCTGATTCAGCGACACTTCTCCTTTTTCAATTTCAATATTGATTAGTTTCCACTCTTTGCTTCTCATTCTTGATGCCAATCGCAGATAATCTGAAAAATGGATGGAAAGCATATCTTCTTCAGGCGTGTGGGTTGAAATTCCTAACTGATATGCCACATCTTCTACGACTTCAAGTTCCTCATGTTCAAGTCTCTCTGCTAGTGTGACTCCCTCAGCAAGTGCATACCTCTTTATGAGGAATTTATCTCCGACGCATGAGACCAGGATTCTTGCAACAGCATATGATAAAATTTCTTCCAGACACTCTTCATCATTGCTCATTGAACGGAAGGAAATTTCTCCGTATTCCAAAGCATCAATGACTCGGCTTTTGGCCCGTTTTCTCGCTGGAACGTACAATTCATGAGTTAAAACATCATCTAGTGATACTTCGCGCTCCTCAATATATTCAACAGCGTCTTTTATAAATGGGTATTTGGCGAAGTGTAAAACTTCCATCAGTCCACTACAGTACATCTGGATTAAAAAAAGTTAGTGATGCGGCTGTTGCCGCATTGTGTATTTAGAGTACGTCTTTTGGAATGTCGTCTGGTGTGGCGGTTGGGGGTAAATCAGTTCCTGCAGTGTATTGCTTATACACCAATGAAATATACTGGGGGTTATCTGATGAGACTATTTGATCTAAAGTCAGAGAAGAATATGCAAATGACTTCATTTCTTCATCCCATACATATGTTGCCCAGTACTGATAGACACCTTCTGGAGTAGTGATTCCATCTATTCCAAACAGAGAGCTCATGTATACACCAGTACTGTCTCCGCCCATGTCTGTGACAGCAACTTTCCAGTCTTTGTTTTTACAGAGGTTCTGTAAAGCATCGTTAGCATTGTCACCGCTAGCTTTTATCCAAAAGCCTTCTTGCATGACATTGGATTCATAAGGCAATCCTTCAGAATCGTATCCAGTTTCCATTTGAATAAAGAAGTAATACGTATCATTGTCAGCTTTGGAATCGTCAGTCAGCAATATGTATGCACCACATGCTGCAACAATTACGACCAAAACAACGATGATACCAGCTATGATCTTTTTTTCCATCGTTACACCTCTAGGAGATTTAAGTTGAACCTATAATCCTACTTAAATATTTAAAGGCAGTTTCGGCCAAATACCAAATGAGAATGCACGGGATGTAGCTGATACTGTCAAAAGATAGCTTTTCACTTGTTTGAGTATTTCCCTTTGAGTGTATATTCAGCTAATATGTGTCCTTCCATTTTCCACCATAATTCATTGAGCATAAAGCCTGGCTTGATCTCCAAAAGTGTGTCTAAAGCAAATACATGCAGCTCATAGGTGTGCATTCCGTTGGGGGGAGACATTCCGCCATAGAAGCTTGATTCCTCAGCACTCTGATTTCCACCCTGAACACTCATCCAGCTGTTTACACCTTGAATGAAATCCTTAGCGGTCTGGCTCTCATTTTCTTTCAGTTCATCACGTTGAATGTTTGCAGCCGTCCAGTGAATCCATGAAAATCCTTTGGTGACTGGAAATGCATCCTTGTCTTCAAGAATTATTGCAAATGACTTTGTGTTTTCTGGTTTGTCATCAATTTTGAAAGGCAGAGAGTATGTCGGCATCTCATTCCTATTGAATTGTGTGCCTTTGCATCCGTATTTATCCTCAATCACTCCATCGATAATACCGCTGCTTGTAACGATCATCATTATGCCTCTGTCAGATTTCAGTTTGCGTAGGCTGAGATACTGCGTGAAGGGAAGCAGATTAATATCATAGCCCAGATTTCTATAGTGTGAAACACACAGTTACATTTTTCCCAGGAAACAAAACAGTTGAGGTAGAAGACGGGACCACAGTCTTCAAGGCTGCTGTAGAAGCAGGAATAGAAACTGGAGGAAACTGTGGCGGAACTGGATGCTGCGGAAAATGTAAAGTTATCATAGAAGGAAAGTGCAGCGGAGAGAAGAATCCTCACATTTCTGATGAGGAATATGCAGAAGGATACAGATTAAGCTGCACAACAGAAATAAGGGGAGATCTGACAGTTCTTACCTCAGTAAGCGGAGGAAGTAAAAAAATCGCTTCTTTTTACGATGAAGTAGATGTTTCTGATATTTCTCCACTAGTGTCTGTAGAAAAAGCAGATGTTCAAAAACCTAGCCTGGATAATTCAGAGGCTGACTTTGAAAGATTAAAGAGGGCGTTAGAAGTAGAAGACCTGCAGAGTCTGCCGGCGGCTCTTAAAAAGCTGCCAGGAATACTGAGGAGCAATGACTGGAGCATTAAAGTGGCACTCTGTGATAATTCACTGATTGATGTCATTCCTAAAAATAAATCAATTTACGGTTTAGCGATAGATATAGGAACTACAACCGTTGCGTTAGAACTTGTTGATCTGCAGACTGGAAAAACAATCGAAGCGGCATCAGATTACAATCATCAGATAGTCTGCGGGGAAGATGTTGTCTCAAGAATGATCTATGAAGAAGAAAACGGACAAAAAAGGCTGACTGAACTCATTCTTGATACAATCAACAGTCTCATCGAACCGTTTAAAAATGAGATTCATGCAGTGTGCATCGGTGGCAATACAACGATGATCCATATGCTTTTAGGATTAGAAACTAAAAGCATCAGATTTGAACCATATGTTCCTGTAACCAATTTTCCGCCTGTCTGGAGAGCATCGGATATCGGGATAAATGTCTTCTGTGACGCACCGGTGTACATAATTCCCGGATGTGCAGGATATGTCGGCGGAGATATTACCGCAGGAGTTCTGGCATCCAATATGCAGCAGTCAGAAAATCCATCACTTCTCATTGATGTGGGAACAAACGGAGAGATAGCATTAGGATGTAAAGATTGGCTGCTCACCTGTTCAACATCCGCTGGACCGTCGTTTGAAGGCGGAGATGTTTCATGCGGCATGAGGGGCATCGAAGGAGCAATAGACTGTGTGAAGATTAAAGACGGCAAAGTAGAGTACAGCACAATTGGAAACACTGAAGCAAAAGGCATCTGCGGGTCAGGAATTATAGACACTGTAGCACAGCTGTTTCTTGATAAGAAAATAGACAAGAAAGGCAGGATAAAGGGCGGTGTATTCCACCTTACTGAAAAAATTTCAATAAATGAAAGCGACATCGAGAATATAATCAGGACTAAGGCGGCAATATTCGCTGGCTGCTGTGTTTTGCTTGATGCAGTCAATTTACAATTTGATGATCTTGAGAAAGTGTATATTGCAGGTGGATTTGGTAACTACCTAGACATATGCAATGCACAGGTAATCGGACTGCTGCCTCCGATACCACATGAGAAGTTTAAGCTGCTGGGAAATGCCTCTCTCAGCGGTGCAAAATCGTGCCTTCTTTCCAAAGATAAAAGGCAGAAAGCAGAAGGGATTGCACAATCCATGACCTATGTGGATCTGTCATCATCCAACTCATTTTTCGAGCAGTATTCTTCAGCATTATTCCTGCCACACACCAATGAGGAAAGATTTTCCATAACGGGAAAATGAACTCCTAATCGGGAACTATATATCAGATGCTGTTATCTCAATAATTGTGGAATGGAATTGTTCACCCAGTTGCATAGGGTCCCTGCCTCATTCAGACCCGATCAAAGCAGTAGACTTCATACTAAAGCACTTAATTGAAATCCCGCCCTGGCCGCAGCTGCCAATGACTGGATTCAGAGAGAATATGTACATCCAGTTTTCACAAAACTTACCTGGGATCAAAATTGATGAAGAAAATAAACGTGTCAGCGTTAATCTTCTTGACTATGATCCTGAAGAGATATACATGAAGATCATTTCTGAGGACCCGGATATGTTTCCGCTGCCTCCGGAAAACTTTACAGGATTTTACGAGTTTATGAAAAGGGAGCTTTCCGGCTACAAGGCAATAAAAGGGCAGGTTACAGGCCCGATATCTCTGGGACTGCAGATGACTGATCAGGATGACAAACCTGCAATATATGATCCCACATACGCAGAAATTCTGAGAAAAAATCTTCAGTTTACAGCCATGTGGCAAGAGAGAGAGTTAAAAAAGAAGTGCGGAAGAACTATCATCTTCATAGATGAACCGTATCTGAGTATAATCGGAACTCCTTTTGCAAGCATATCTCCCTCTGATGCAGTTTCCTGGATTAATGAAGTTGTTTCAGGATTGGAAGATATGAAAGGTATACACTGCTGCGCCAATACAGACTGGCCACTGGTAATGAGCATGAATATTGATGTATTGTCATTCGATGCGTATGATTACGGATATACAATAGCTCTGTACCCTGAAGAAGTATCTGCATTCCTCGAAAGAGGAGGCTGTCTGTCGTGGGGAATAATCCCCAACAATGAAGAAGCTCTGAAAAGCACAGACTGTTCTTCTATCACATCCCACTTCGAAAAAATTGTTTCTGATCTGGAATCAAAGGGAGTTGACAAGGAGCTTCTTCTTAAGAATTCAATTCTCACCCCGCAGTGCGGGCTGAGCGGATTGAGCGAAGAGGCCAGTGAAGGGGCGATGGATCTTCTGGTAAATGTGTCTAAAGTCATACAGGAAAAATACTCTCTGTGATGGACATGGGTCGCGTATTTGCAGTAGCTGGCAAAGGGGGAGTTGGAAAAACAACTATCTCTGCTTTATTCATATCTTATTTAGCAAAAAGAAGCGGGAACATAGTTCTCGGTGTTGATGCAGATCCCAATTACAATCTCGGAGACAGATTGGGAATAGAGGTGCAGAAAACAATAGGCGACGTCAGGGAAGAGTTTCAGAAGTCAGCGGATGAAGCGTCAGAAGTGAGCAAACATGAAAAAGTCGCTTATTATCTTCAAACATCTACTGAAGAAGGACCTAACTTTGATTTGATTACCATGGGCAGGCCCGAAGGAAAAGGGTGCTATTGCTACATTAATTCCATATTGAGAAATTATTTAGATGAAGCAATAGGAAAATATTCCAATGTCGTAATTGACAACGAAGCTGGAATGGAACACCTATCAAGGCTGACTTGCAAAAATATGGATGCACTGATGATTGTTACAGATGCCACTGCAGTAGGGTTAAAAACAGCAAAGAGGATACTGGATCTTGCACTGAGTTTAGACATAAACATCAAAATAACTGCACTGGTGATTAACAGAGTGCCAGAAGGAATGAAAGTAGAGAATATTCCAGAAGGCTTTTCTGCAGTATATTATATTCCATTTGATGAAACAATTAATAAATTAACAATGGATGGAAAAACTCTGGAATTGGAAAGTAACAATGCAGCATATAAAGCAGTAAAAGAACTGGCAGACGATCTTTTGATGCGCTGCAAAGAAAGATAAAAAATTAGAAAAAATTAAAGGTTTTTCAGGATTTTTGGAATGCCGGAGGATTCTCTTGGACCTACCACAACATTCATTCCACTCAGTTCCTGAAGTTTACCTGACATTCTTGAAAGCATTCCCGGCATGATCACTGGGCTGTTGCCGCATTTAGTCTTGGCATCCACATCCTCTAAGGATTTAGCAACTTTCTCAGGCGTGAGCTTTCCGGCAGAGAATGCTGTCATTACAGACAGACCTTCTGTGTCTACAACCAACAGCCAAGCAGGAATCTTTGATTTTTCGATATCTCCCAGAACTGTAAAGTATGTTAAAGAAAAGTTAGTAGTAAACAGCAGCGGAGAGCCCTCGGTAGGATTGTTGACAGGATATATTCCAGACTTCACCTGTATAGGCACCTGCGGATCGGTGAATATATTCTGACGCAGAACAAATAACGGCAGTGCCTGTGACGGTTTTAGATCCTCTAAAAGAACGATTCCACCGTATTTCATGGTGGAAACCATTGCTGTCTGTACAGGGTCTTTCACATTGCGTGCATCGGTAATGATCGGATATCCCAGACCGCGGAATGTTTTCTTTACTGCATTTTTTCTGACGATTGTATTCTTTTCCACTACCTGCTGGAGTGAAGATGTTTCCAGATCAAGCATTAAATCTTCAACACCTGCAGCCTTAGCCTTTTCAACCATTGCTGCAAGTTCAGACAGGTCTGATTCTTTCAGAACTAAAGGACATTTTGTTTCTTTAGCAACATTAATCATTTTGTCAAGATTGTTTTTATTAGCCGCATGCAGTAAAGGCTTTTTTGAAGATATTAGAGAAGCAGCGGCTTTCATTGACTGATCATCAGAAGATATGAGAACTAAAGGAAGGTCTGTTTTAGAAGCTGTGTAGTTACATACAGATGAAAATGTTTCACTGTTTCCAGACTTATCCTCGATTGCAATCATATCAAGACGCAGGATCTGACCGACACGTTCAAACTCCAGTTTAGAAAACTCATTCAGCTTACTATCAATTTCAGTCTCTGAAAGTGTGTCCTGGATCGTAAGCGCGTAGCAGGTAGGATGAAAGAACTTCTTCTCATGACGGTACAGCTCTGTTTCTTCACCAAGCTCTATCTTTTTGTCTCCTGTACCCACAGACACCAGACGGATAGGCGGCGCAGAAGAGGATTCCAGCGCGGCTTTTGCTTCGTCGGATACAAAGGGACAGGCAGAGAGTTTTACCTTCTGGTTGGCAAGCTGCATAGCAAATGCCAGACATGTCGGGAATCCGCATTTTCCGCAGTTTGATTTTGGAAGAAACTTAAAGATTTCAATAGCAGTGGGCATTTTATTCACCTCTCAAATCACGGATGGCGTCATAGACTATTTTTGCAGAATTTTTATTCCTAACAATAACTATATCAGCTCCAGACATCAAAGCCGCAAGAGCAGTAGCCACTTCCCACCACATTCCACGTTCATCTGCATCTCCCCAAAGTGGGTTGTCGTCTGTCGCTTCTCTGGCATCCCATGCTCCGGTAGAATCGCAGATCATTGCCGGTTGCAGCATGCGGTCGTTCATCAAAGCAGCAATACGGATTCTTTCATTAACTGAATATGAGTATTCCAGACCCATTCCCAGACCGGCCATCAAAGGATCCATGATGACATTGTCAAGTTTGACTCCAAAATCATTAAGCAGAATGTTCATCTGTTTTGCCAGATTAATATCCAGATTAGAAAAGGCTACAATTCCATGGCCGTTTGCAGTTGCTGCGGCGGAGATACTCTTGTAAGTATTCTCATTGGCCTGCCCGATTATTAGTCTTTCAGAAGAGCATAGATTACTCACAGCTTCCAATACTTTAGGATCCTTCTCTTCGTTTCCACAGCCGTATACTATCACCGGCACATCAACAGCATCGATGACTTCCTTAGCAGTCTTGGCAGCATCTTCTGGAGAAGTATTTTTACGTTCAGGATCAGTAGACAAAAGTTTGAGGCAGATTAGATCAACACCGCACTCATTGATCCATGCTTTCGCCTGATCTACAGGGTTTTCTTTACAAAAATCAGCTATCTCTGGATCATCGATAACTTCACCTGCTACCAGCTGGCGTCTGCCCAATCCTTCGTAAGAAAGGAAGGGCATTCCGCGCTCCCCGCCGACAGAAATGTCAGAAGAAAGTGGAACTTCAGTTATTTTTCCAGACCATTTTTCTTTAGGAATCGGTACTTCGGGCATAGATTAACCTTCATATTTTACTGTAATAAGGGCGGCATAGATAACGCTGGATGATTGACTTCAGTCATCCAGTTTATCAGACCCTCTGCATCTGTAGTGATCGTTTCATCTGCAATTTTATCAACAAAATCCGGGATTCCCAGATCTTCAGCTCTCTTCTGCAGCTGTTCCCTCATGGATTCTTTCAAGTCTTTAGGCATCCAGGCGATTCTGAGGAATCCCCCGTCTGCAGGGATGAATTTCTTACTAATGAGATAATTTCTGCCGATGCCCATGAAGCCGGGAGTTTGTTTTCCCCCTCCGACTGAGCCTGCCAACGTAGAGAATTTCATTCCTACAGGAGTCATTCCGCCATATTCTCTATTTACAGCGAAAATAGCCTGCATGTCGCTTGTCATGCCGATGATTACTTCAAAACATCCGCATGAAGTCATAGGATCTTCCATCATGCTGTAGGTATTTACCCTCTCCAGCTTGTGATTAGAACCTTCATAAACGGCATCATTCACGCCTGACCATTGTCCCCTTTCAGAATCAATCACTTCGTTCTTGAGAACAGCCTGATTGGGGCCGTGGGGATCTATTTCCTGAGCGGCTTTAGCGTCAAGCCAATTGATGGCGCCGCAGAGTCCTAGCCTTTCAGGCATAATGATACATATGTGGTCTGGAGCAAACGAGCTGCAGAGGCCGCATGTGAAGAATCTATCTACACTTTCATCAGTAAGGCCGGCAAGCCTAGCATCTCTGAAAGCGTATCTTTCCAAAGCTTCTGGAAGCCTCTTTTTGATTTCTTCTTCATCAGTGATTATTGTTACCTGTACTCTGCTGACAATGGAGCTGAATTCTTCTTTCAGCTTGGTAATGAGGATGTTTCCAAAATGCTTGAGACTCACACCTGAACGTACAGCGTTTTTACTCAGCCTGATCCAATTGAGATTGCGCTGCCCAGTGTGCCATATTCCCTGTGCAAAGTTGAGGAATAAGTGAATCCTCCTTTCGAGGACAGATTCAAAATCTTCCTGCATCTTCTTACCGTAAACATCAACCAGTATCGCTAATGGTGTGGCAGAGCCTTCTTCAAACTCACTAACGTCCTTTCCTATCAGCGTGATCTTACCGTCTTCCACTTCAGATTCGCTGCGCATTCTCAAAAGTTCAAAGACTGCAGTTTTGGAAGAGCCTCCTGCTTCTAAGTATGTATCAGGCTTTCTGATGCTTTCTCCTTCAAAAGCAGGTCCGTATGCCACAGGAATATCCACAGGAGCAAGATTTACAATGATATCTCTCAGCTCTATTGCCGCCTGCACCATCTTGGCAGGATCTGAATGTGAAAGAACACCTGGTATCTCTTCTATGTCCTGATCTGCAACTATGACGGCTTTGTTGATTACCGCAGCCATTGCTGCAGCGGCAGAGATGTCATCGATCTTTCCGAATGAAAGTACAAAAACCTTGGGCCTTTTTGACAAGTATTCCACAAGCTCGTCTTCACACCCTCGGCCTATCGCACCAAATGAAAGAGCGGCCCTTATTGTAAAGTTTACTGCATGGATTATTTGGGTTCCAGGCCCAATGGGAAATAGCATCAGTTTTGCACCCATCTGTACATTCTTGTCATTCAGCTGATCTGCAATGTTCCCGGCAGCAAATGTCAGAATGCCTTTAGACTGCAGATCCCTGACCATTTTTACCAATTCATCTGGATCAGGAGCCGTACCAGTTAGAACTGCAGCTCCTGGAATGGTGTCGTCTACAAACGCTACACCAAATTCTCTCAGAGTCTTGTCAGGAATGAAGCCGCAGTAAGGTGTGTCCTCGTAAGGTTCGGAAAACTGTACATACTTAAGAGCCTCTAGAATCTCCGATGAAACCATTGCTAGCTTTCCCGCAATAACGGCATTTTCCAGAGTAGGCTCGTCTGAAGGCACTTCTAGATTATTCAAAACATCCCTGAGGTCCTGAACTGTTTTAGAGCTGTTTCCCAGCCATGAATAGATCGTTGGAAGTTCATAACATGTTTCAGGGTATTCCACGGCTTGGTCTGGATCACTGATGCGTTCAAGTTCACGCATAGCCAATGATTTCAATTCTTTTGAGCCTCTGACAGCTGCGCTGAAAAGATCTTCGTTTGTGACTTTTCCCCCTGAAATCATTGGTGGTCCTCCTGCACCGGATACGATGCGCTTAGGATATATGGAGAATGGGGGTTAATTAATATCCCCCTTTCAAAACTAAACGGTTTAAAAAGATCAGATGGAAATATTTTCCATCTTGATCAGCTCAAACCTGCCTTTTGCAGATGCAAATGCAGATTCCAGATCAGATTTGACTGCATCAACATCCTTTGAACATCTTGCATCTGCAACAATATCCAGCGACATTGAATCGTTGTATATCATCACATCTGAAGAAATAGAAATTATGTTCACATTGTGATTGGCTAGAGTATCAATGATTAACCCCACTGCACCAGGCTTGTCAGGAACGATGAATTTGAAACTAATCGGCTTAATGTCCAGTGGCAGGAATGTCACTGAAAGTGCATAATTATCCTGATCATCCACCATGAGAACAGGCTGGCCGCTTTGGATATCCCCCATTTCCTCAAGGAAATCTGGAGGGATCTCAAACATGCCGTCTTTCATTGGAGAAGGTGATTTTTCCTTCTGCTTGATTGTTTTAGCAATGATGTTGCCGCATTTTCCTGCTGAGCCTGTGGTGTAACGTTCGGAGATCTTAGAGGTCTCTAAATCCATTGAATTTATTTTATCAACTTTGGCAGAACCCATTCTCTTCATTGATGCAAACTCTTCGATCAGTTCGTCCGGCTCGCCGAAATAAGAAATATCAGCCAGCATTCTCCAGATCATTGCTTTGTGGGGAATTGTTGTTAAAGAGCTTGAGTTGAGGATGTCGACATCGCGGTCGGATAAAAACTTTGAAACCTGAGCGCATGCTCCGGGCTGGTCTTTCATGTAAAAGGTCAGCTGGCAGATCTGTTTGTAATTCTCTGGACCGAAGTTCGAAAGAACTAGTTCATAAGATCTGGATTCGCCGTCGTCATATCTGAACAGCACACTAAAAATCTGACTTCCATCTACAAGTCCTAGATATTCTCCAATCTTACCTATGTGAATTTTACCATTGTCAATTCTTCCGAGTTGCCAGTGTCGCATTATTGGTCCCTAGAATAGAATATAAGTCTCAATGATAAAACTGACGGCAAAAATAGTGATGCGTCTCTGAAAACCACAGAGTATACCGAAAAAGGAGGCGGTACGTCTGGTACCGCCTTTTGCGGAGATTACTTCTTTTCTCTCTTAAAGCAGAGGAACCAGTCTAAGCAGTACATGTCATCGTCTTTGGATTCCATGCGCTCCTTAGCGACACCGCAGGATCCAGCAGTCGGAACGATTACATCGTCGCCTGGGCGCCAGTCTGCAGGGGTAGCCACTCCGTCGCTATCTGCCTTCTGAAGTCCTTTGATGATACGTTTGATTTCATCAAAGTTTCTTCCCAGAGACAGTGGGTAGTATAGAATGCAGCGAATCTTAGCTTTGGGATCGATGAAGAATACTGCTCTTACAGCCTGAGTGTTAGATGCATTTGGCTGGATCATTCCAAACTTGTTGGCTACTTCCATTCTGATATCTTCAATCAGAGGGAATTTTACCTCAACATTCTTCATTCCCTTGTAGTCAAGTTCCTGGATCTTTCTCAGCCATGCGATGTGAGAGTATAATGAATCAACTGAAAGTCCGATCAGTTCTGTATTCATTTCCTTAAGTTCATCCATGATGCTTGCAAATGTTATGAACTCTGTAGTGCATACTGGTGTGAAATCTGCAGGGTGTGAAAACAAAATGACCCATTTTCCCTTGTAATCCTCTGGGAAACTTATTGGTCCTTGTGTGGTTACTGCTTTAAACGATGGTGCATCGTCACCTATTAACGGCATTTTTTGCTCTTCCAAGGTATTACCTCCAAATTAACAATAGAAAAAAGGAGATATAATCTTGTAGCCTAATTTTTGCGGATCAAAAGAGCATGATGTTTGAATTGTAGTTATCTGATTTCTCTTTGGCTAGCGCGTATCTGAATATGTAACGGACAGGAATGCTTCTGCAGATACCTGTGGAAAATTTACACTTGGGACATTTGTATCGTAGAGTGACTGCCTTTCCGTAAAGTGTCTTATTTTTAATTCTACGCATTTTAGAACTGCATACTGGACATTCAGTTGTAGGTTTTTGCGACGGAATCTCACGAGATTTTATTTCTACAGAAGCTACGCCTGTTTGTATCGCGACTTTTCTCACTCTTTCATCAGTTACAGAATATTCAGGGTTTATCTCTCTGAGCTTTTTCCGTGTCAGGTCTGCCAATTTAGATTGAGAAGAGACTACATCGTGCTGACGAAGAACTTCGGCAATAGCGACAGATAAAATCCCTTCTGAAGGTATCTGATAGACCATGAAGGGTCAATGGTGGAATTAGATAATCTAGTTTCCTAAAGTGTGAAGTAAAAAAAGAGGTAAGTGTCACTACAGGGAGCAATTTACTGCTAATCCATAGATTCAAAATGAGTGTTCAAAGTTTTAAAAACTATAAAAATTCAAAAAAAGAAGAGGTTTGGTTAAGAGATTTACTCGCACAGCCATTTACTGACTGAAGGTTCCCAGTTCTGAATTTCGTAATCATTGAAGAATAGTTCAATCTCACGCTTTGCAGATTCTGGACTGTCAGAACCATGAATTATGTTTCTGCCAGTCTGCTGAGCATAGTCGCCGCGGATTGTTCCGGGAGCGGCTTCGTTGGGGTTTGTCTTTCCCATCATGGTCCTCATGGAAGCAACGATGTTCTCCCCTTCCCATACCATCATAAGTACGGGTCCGGAAGTCATGTATTCAATGAGTCCCTCAAAGAAAGGCTTTCCCTTGTGTTCTGCATAATGACGCTCAGCCTGCTCACGGGGAATACGTAAGAATTTCATGGCCAAGAGTTTGTAGCCCTTGGATTCAATTCTTTTGAGTATGTCGCTCATGAGTCCACGCTGGATAGCGTCTGGTTTGAGCATTACGAACGTGCGTTCCATCATGCATTTCACTCTTTCTTCTCAACAGGTTCTTCTGAAGCTACAGGCTCTTCAGGCTGTTCAACAGGTTCTTCTGCAGCAACGGCTGGCTCTTCAACAGGGCCTTCGTACTCAGCTACCTGAATCTTCTTTTTAGGAGCTTTGACTCCTTTCTTGACTTTCTTAGCCTTTACTTTCCTGACTTCAGTGTCTTTCTCTTCAACAACGCCTTCTTTGGCTATAGCAGCGGCGATGGCAATCTCTTTCTCACGCTTTGCAGCCCTTGTCCAGGCTGTTCTGCGTGGAATTCTTCCCAACTCGACCATGTTCTTATAGCACTTGTTGGTGTCAAATGTGAGTACTGTGCCGTCTTTTTTTACAAAGAGTTTGCCAGTACCAGGTTCCATTTCTGCTCCACAGAAGGAACAGACTCTTCTCTCTACCATGGTCTTCGCCTTACCTTATTGAAAGTTTACGAGCCTCTCTTGAGGTCTCTCTAAGCATCAGTATGTCACCCATGCGCACTGGGCCCATGATGTTACGAGTAATAATCCTGCCTTTGTCACGGCCCTCTAATACACGGACCTTGACCTGAGTGGCTTCACCAGTCATACCAGTACGACCGATTAACTCCACAACTTCTGCAGGAATGCTACTTTCATCCATATCAGCCATTGTAAATCACCCGCTTACTGCTTCAGCTGTTTTATCTGTTCAGCAAAGCTTTCGAGTGCAGGCTTAGCCTTTCCAGCATCCAGAATTGCAACGGAGGCTGTTGGTTTCTCTAACCCTACAGCATTTCCCAGTTCTGCTTTGGAAGGAACGTATGCGTACATGACACCGCGCTCTTCACAGAGAAGTGGCATGTGTGCTAAAATTTCTGGAGGCTGTACATCTTCTGCAAGGATTACGAGCTGGGCTTCGCCCCTTTCGACGAGCTTGGTAACCTCGTTGGTTCCCCTTCTTACTTTTCCAGTGTCTCTTGCAGCTTCAACTATCTCATATGCTTTGTCCGAAAGCTCTTTTGGCATTTCGAAACGCACAAACATTGCTTTACTCATTATTTCACCTCATTCGGATGCTGAGCATCCTCATCATTCATCGGTTTTACGAGAATGTAGTAAGGTCGAAAGAGAAGACTCTATTTAAAACTTCATAGCAGACAGGCGAAATGTTGCATCGTGTCATATAGAATACAATGAAATTGATAAAATCATATGCAATGTCATTCAACAAACGATATATAGGAACATACTCATCTAATCGCGCAACTATCGCAGGGTCAAATATGGAAAAGCGAGTCCACCTCAAAGTCGATGCAGACGATCTTACACTTCGCGAAGTTATGGATAAGCTTGAAGAGATTCAGGCTGAAAACCCTGATTTAGATGTATTTTTCGATGGAGATACTAAATCCATATGCAGCCGGCCTCGCTCCAAAACTGAATGATGGTGTTAAAAATGCACACAGGCCGTATCACATTAGCACTTTACAATTCATACGACCCTAGAAGTTTCAGGGAAGCCCACAGAAGAGCATTGGCGCGCGCCGGACCTCTGGCACTTGCGTTTGATTACAATCTAGCAGTATTCGGATTTCCTTTTCCGCAGGAACTGCAGACTCCGATTGAGATTTCAGACTGGGTAGCTACAACTACATCCATCGGAGAGCACGGGGGATTTCTTAAAGAGCTGACTGCAAAAGGCAGATTTCAGACCTTTCCATATCCCGACAAAGGATTCCCTCCTCAGCTGGGAGAGATTATACTCACAACCCGAAAGCCAGATGAAAAAAAGAAGATAACTGCTGAAGAAGTTGCAGAAATTGTAAAAAGAGGGCAGAGCGTGATGCTTGTCTTCGGCCTGGGTCCAAAGGGAGCTCCCAAGGAAGTATTCAAGATGGCAAAGTATCATCTGGATATAACACCGGGAGGATTTTCACTGGAAACCTGTACTGCTATGGGAGCCACCGCAGGTGCAATGGCTTACCTCCTCAAGCACTGATTTTCAAATCAGTATTTTTCATAGATTAGATCAAGAGAAGGTACTGACACTCCGTAACCATCACGGATTTCACCGACGATCTTAGATCCAGGGCATTTTTTAACGATTTCATCAGCAGAGTCAGAAGGAACAATCATGCTGAATCCCATACCCATGTTGAATGTCTGGTATGCTTCCAGAAGTTCAACGTCTCCCAGATTATTCAGTACGTTGAAGATCGGGTTAGGTTGGAGGGGATCTGTAATGACTGTGGATATTCCCTTTTTGAGCCTGAGGAAATTACGGAGCCCTCCGCCGGTAATGTTTACCATACCGTGGACGTCATAATCTCTCACGATTTCCAGAACTTTTCTCACATATACTTCGGTAGGAGTCAGCAGGACTTTTCCAATTTGATCGTTCAGTCCAGCAATTTTTTCATCTGGAGATATCTCGTGTTTTTCCAATATCTTTCTGGCAAGAGTGTACCCGTTAGAATGAAGACCAGTACTGGGAAGACCGATTACCAAATCGCCGGGTGTAACTTTAGAACCGTCTATCAGCTTGTCTTTAGCAACGATTCCGAGGCATGAACCCGACACATCAATCTCTCTTACTAATTCAGGAAGTACTGCCACTTCTCCTCCAACTAAATCACAGTTGGAGAGTTCACATCCTTTGTTGAGACCAATGGCAATCTGAGACAGTATGTCTGCATCCGGAACATCCACTGCCATGTAATCTACAAAAGCAATAGGCTCTGCACCGACGCAGATCGCATCATTCGTGTTCATGGCTACGCAGTCTATGCCTATCGTGTCCCATTTCTCCATCTGTTTAGCGATAAGCAGCTTGGTGCCTACACCGTCGGTACACAATGTCAAAAATGATGATCCGATATCGATCAAACCGGCAAATTGGCCAGGAAGATCAAGAGACTTTGCACCCTCAGTACGCCTGAAGTTAAGTTTGCTAACCAATGCATTTATTGCATTCGATTTGTCATCGATATTTACCCCAGCTTCCGCGTAGGTCATGTGCCTAGTCTCATTTGCCATGAGACTGTATCTGCATTCCCATTTGAAACTTTTCTCATAAAAGTATCATCAATTTATTCTGCTAATTGATTAGTTAAGTATTTTTAGGCTCACGGCGATGCGTAGTGCATGAAAAAGGTAGCTGTTGCAGCATTCGCATTGTTGGCGATATTTCTAGCATCAGTGCTGATGCCTTGCGTATTAACAGCACCAGACTCATCATCTCCTGTTTTGGGTGCAGATCCATCCAATGACTCTGATCCCTACGCATTACCTGAGGGTAAGGGAGGAGTCGAAGGAATGGTGAAGATCCGAGATTGGCCCGTAGAAAACTATTCCCTAAAATTTGAAGAACTAGAATGGAATGAAAATAACGAGATGGTTTTAACGGGGATGGTATATAATTTTGACATTTCTGATCCAAATGGAAAATACATGGTCAAAGTTAATCCTGGATATTACAATATAAAGGCCATTTCTACTTCAAAAGAAGTGGTTTCATACCCTACAATAACTACTGTATCTGAAGGAAAATGGAATAGTGGGATTGATTTTACATTTGTAAGGTCTTACTCATTTCATGGCAATGTATCATTTGAAGGAATGAGTTTAAGCGGAGTGAATGTGTCTTTAACTCCTACCTCTGGAGGAGCAGCCAATGTCACACAAACAGATAATAATGGACATTATCAATTCAATAATTTGACAGGAGGAACGTATGAGATACTGTTCCAGAAGAGTGGCTTTGCTGATGAAAGACAGATTGTCGACATAACGGTGCAACCATATCTCATCATACCGATGGAAAGAACAGGCCTTCCAGGCATTAACGGGTTTATCCTTGAATACGATTTTCAGCATTCAATGATGGTCATAGGCCTGGTAGGCATGATTGTGATGATTGTGATTTCACTAGCGGTAAGATTCTATCTCACGAGAAATCCCAATATGATATTAAATGATGATAATGAAGAAAGGATTGAAGATTAATTCACTCCAATCCTAATATTCTTTTTGAATCGATGATATTTTTACCAACATTTTTTGAAACTTCATCATATATCGAGTTTCCGTATGCATCAATGGCAACAACCAGCGGTCCGAAGTCATTTGCTTCGACAACCCAAAGAGCTTCTGGCATACCTAAGTCAAGCCAGAATACGTCTTTAACGTTCTCTAGACCTTTTGCTGCCAATACTGCTGCTCCGCCTGTAAAAGCAAAATAGACGCAACCGAACTTTTTCATTGCTTCCACAGTGTCTTTAGACATGCCGCCTTTGCCGATTATTCCTTTAATTCCAGACAATTCAATAAACTTCGGTTCCATCGAGTTCATTCTGGCAGATGTTGTCGGCCCGGCGGCCAGAATCTTTTTGTCTTCTTTTCTGACAATTGGCCCGCAATGGAAGATGACTCCGCCGTTAAAATCGACCGGGAGCTCCTTAGATTCTTCATAAAATTTAAGTGCCCTGAGATGCGCCTCATCTCTGGCAATGAATATTGTTCCAGACAGATATACTGTGTCTCCCAGTTTGAGATTTTTTATACCCTCATGAGACAAAGGCGTGTTCATTCAGAACCACCTCTGGTCAGGTATTCCACTCTACCATTTGGATAGATTCTAGCAGTTGCACGGCGGCCAGCCCAGCATTGAAGGTTAACTGCCACGGGAAGACTTGCTGTGTGGCAGTAAGCAATTTCTATGTTGACTCCAAGAGTGGTTGTGTCACCGCCTAAACCCATAGGTCCGATACCAGTAAGATTCAAAGCTTCATACAGATCAGATTCTAACTCTGCAACGCTAGAATCTGCATTTTTTTGATCCAGAGGCCTCAATAGAGCTTTTTTTGACAGCGCCATTGCCTCATCTGCCGTTCCGCCTATGCCTATTCCTAAAATAGTAGGCGGACAAGGTTTGCCTGCTGCACTGACGACAGTATCTAAAATGAATTTTTTAACACCTTTGACTCCCTGAGACGGAGTCAGCATAGCCAAAGCGGTCATGTTCTCAGAGCCTGCTCCTTTCGGCATAACTGTAATTTCAGTATAATCTACTGAAGAAGGGTGAAAAACTACATGAGGAAGGCCTTCAGCCACGTTTGTTCCGGGATTTTCCCTTGTGAGCGGATGGACGGCGTTTGGACGAAGAGGGATCTCATTGGTTGCCCTCAGTGTACCGGCACGGATGTGCTCTTCCAGATCTGGAGTGATTCTGCCGCTCACAAAAAACACATGAATGCCTGTATCCTGGCACATGGGAACAGTCAGGCGGTCTGCAGCATCTATGTTGTCTAAAATCGTGCGCAGCTGCGTTCTGGCGATTTCACTGCGTTCTTTTTTTTCTGCCTCCTTCAAGGCAAAGAGGACATCTTTCGGCAGAGAAGTAACAGCCTCTTTCAACAGAGATACGACCGTATCTTCAATTACATTGTTTTCGATAATTTCACCCCATGGAGCAACTGTAGGATACAAAGCAAATAGTGATATAAATTAGCAAGTTACAGATGAATATATACTTCTCATCATATTGCAGTAGATTATGAATGTCGGCATTATTCACATCGGCGACGAACTTCTGACTGGTAAAATCAATCCATACCCTGTTGAAATGATTGAAGCAATACGTTCCAAAGGCGCTGATGTAGCATTCATACAAGTCATTACAGACGATATAGATGTCATCGAAAGAGCATTGGCATATTCTCAAGACTCCAATGTAGACGTATTGATAATTACCGGTGGGTTAGGGCCCACTCTGGATGACCTTACCAGAGAAGCGGTTGCAAAATACATGGGTTCGGAATTAGATATTGATAAGGAATCAATTAATTATTTAGAACAATTTATGATGAAAAGACATCCTGGAAAAGAGCTTGAAGAGATATCAAAGCGTATGGCAAGAGTTCCTAAAGGTGCTGAGGCAGTACGCAACATCTGCGGAGCGGCCTGCGGAATAAAAGCTGAAATAAAGAATATGACTGTTTTCTGCCTTCCCGGATTTCCCAATGAAATGATGCCGATGTTTTATGAAAGCATACTGCCAGTAATCTCTGGAAACGGTGAAGTCTCTGAAGAACTTACGATTTTTATAAATGAATCAGATGTGGACCCTTACCTAAGGCAGATTTCAGAAAAGTATGGTGTCAGAGTAGCATCTCTGCCCAGCTTAGACTACAAAAAAATAGGAAACAAAGTAGTCATCAAAGGAAAGAAAGAAAAAGTATTGTTAGCTAAGAAAGAGTTTGAGAATTATATTAATTCCCAATAAAGTACAATTCTCCTTCATAGCTGAATACTTTTATCGTATCGCCAGTTCTCTTGAAATTGCGCGGTTTCTTGATCTCTACAGTTTTGTACGAGGTAGGGTGCATTATCTGAAACTCACGATCAGTCTCAGTAAGGACGACTGCATCCATGAAGTCATCTTTTGTGCCTACTACCTTAACTTCCCTGAGATCAATGTTTGACACCGTCTTAGGTTCATGATTCTTGATATTGCGGAGCTTGGCCGTCTGAGGTCCTGTGCTTGCTACAATAAACAGTTTACCTTTAATTTCTATAATATCCCTAACGCGGTATGGAGGTAAACGCACCAGATAAGTTACACGGTAAATGTTGCGACCGTCTTTCTGTCCCTGGATTGAAGAAGATTCTTTGCTCTCCGCCCCATAGGTAGAGATGAGATCTCTTGCGATCATTTTTCCGAAGGCCAGTGTACTGACATAAAAATCATAGCCGCCGTGGACTTCAACCACTTTGGAAATAAACGCATCTCTGTTGTTCTTGGAAACTCCTTCTGCATATTTCATCACACGAGAAAGAATCTCTTCTTCTTCCGTATCGGAAAAATGCCTGGCGGAAGGTCTTACCTGCACGATTGATTCAAAATAACTTCCTTGAATCTTGTTGCAGCGGTCACAGACGTTGCGCCTCACTCTGACGGTAGTCGTACAGTCTTCAACTACTTCCAGATCATCATATAATAAGTAAACGAGAATCTTAACCAGATAATGTTTTTCATCAAGACGCTCTGCTGAGCATTCTACAGCATCCAGTGTTGCGTCCTGCCTCAGCATGATGTTGCCGATCGCAAATTCCTTTACAGCTTCCTCTTCAGAGTCGTAATGTACCCAGCCTTTTCCTATGTGGAAATCTTTGCAGTGGGCACAGTAAACGAGGTCTGAAACCTCAGGACAATTTGTAAATCTATTGCTTTTAAGATAGCATTCTGAACACAGGGAGTCGTATGTTTTCCCTTCTTTGCCACACTTTACACAGAACATGATTGCAATCCATTGGATGAGTTATTTAGATATTAAAGCTTGGTTCACGCATTATGTGCCTGAATTGATATGAATTAGTACAAAATGCAATATTAATCCAGGTCACATTTTTGCCAGCTGAGCGTGCGGGACTCCGCCGATCGTGATTATACGCTCTTCATCAATATATTTGTGCTTGACTGCCAGAGCGATGACTTTTTCACCGACTAAATTTGCAGAGGTGCACATAGAAAGTCTGTTGAGCAGGATCTCCTCTGAAGCATCCTCTCCCTCGTAGAATTCTCTGTAGACCTCAAGCTTCATTTTGCCTTCTGAGAATTTCATATCTAAAAGGTCCTTGTCTGCAGCTGCCAGCAAAACTTCGCTTCCAGATGTGTGAATACGTAAAGTAATCATGTTTACCCTCATACTATCTTATAATAGCCAGGTGTAGGAGAGTAAAGTTCTCCACCCTGTGTCATGCGTTTAAGAAGATTTTTAACCCTATTGTCATCGATATTGTTGCCTGCAGCAAGTCTGATGATATCTTCCTGGCTCACGCCTTTCCTCTGGTCTGCATCTGCAGCCGCTTTCTTGATTATATCTTTAAGAATTGTCTGCTGCTCCCTCTGAGAGTGGCTTATGCCGGTAGCTACGATATCAAAGTCTAAGGTTTCTCCTTCTCCGGCAATCTTGTGCAGGTAGTACTCAACAGCGTTGACGGCTCTCTGTGCATCTTCAACTGTAACCAGCGTAGAAAGTCTGGCTCTAGCACTTGCCTCTGACAAACGCACAAAGGCTTCCAGCTGCCTGGCGGTAATCGGCACTGAGGCTCCTTCAGCCTCTCCCTGCTTCCTTATTTTAAGATAATAATCAGAAATGGTCTTCATGGCCTCGTCGCTCATGATCGGATTAATTCTTTTCGAATAAGCAACATATTTTCTGAAAAAGTCCCTCTCAAAGATGGGTTTCATGGTAGAAGTATCGCTGAGGATCTTTTCTGTATCTATGCCTTCAATGAAAGGAGCGTCATCATACTTTCTGACCTGGCCGCGGCGGTGGGCCTTCAGGATGTGATTGGTTATGTTTTTGTCTTTCTCTGCTGAAGGCTTATCAGTCAAAGCAAATATCAAATCAAATCTGGACAGAAGTGCAGGTGGCATATTGATCTGGTCTGCGATATACTGATGCTCCTCAAATCTGCCGTACTTAGGGTTGGCAGCACCCAGCAGAGAGCAGCGGCACTGCAGAGTTGCCGTAATTCCGGCTTTGGCTACCGAAATTGTTTGGCTTTCCATAGCTTCGTGCATAGATGATCTGTCTTGGTCAGTCATTTTGTCCAATTCATCAATGCATGCTTGTCCCAAATCAGCAAGAACTAAAGCACCGGCTTCAAGAGTCCATCTTCCTTCTCCAAAATCATCTTTTACTGCTGCAGCGGTGTTATGCACAGAAAAACCGTTTGCTAGGAAAGTATGGCTGTCCTGAACTGTAAGGTCATAGACATACTCAGGAAGATCGTCACAGACCTTATTAACAGAAATAATAGTAGAAGTAGAAAGCTCATTGGATTCAGGATTCAAGAAGGGAATTTTCGTTCCTACTTTGATGTCTGCCGCACAACACCATTCATCGTCACCGCAGACCATGATTTTGGTTTCTGACGTCAGACGGATTTTATGTCCTGCAGACTCTTCGAGTTCCATTAGAAATGAAGGGGTCTTTATTTTCCATATGGCTTCTAATTTCTGGTGGACTTTTTTTCCTTCAAGTACAGCGTCGACTTGATACTTTTCAGGGATTTTTTCTATCCACTGCGCCTCTCTGATTTCCACTGGACAATGCATGTTCTTCTCAACAAATTCTCCTATCTGAATCTGAGAATCATTCACGGCAATCATACTGTCAGGCGAAATACAGAGACCAGCGGCAGACGATGATTTTCCTGAGGCATATATTCCCCTAGGAGCCAGCCTGGACATGTATCTCAGCATCTGGCTGTTGTGAGAAATTATATTGTTGGTTATAAAATTGTGACTCTCTTCGATTTCCAGATCATAGACCCACTCTTCTTCAGCAGGAATTTCTTCCTTGTCAGCTATGACATCATAGCAGAAGCCAGCCTCCCAGGGGTACTGATCTTCACGAGGTTCCAGCGAACCTGTGTATGCAGCTACAGGGGTCCCGATAGGGATGTTAGACACAGGCACTGCCCTGATACGGACGGCATACTGAGTGAATAAGGGATGTGTAGGCGTAACTGTCAGCTGCTTGCCGTTTTCAGTTGTAATCTTAATCAGCTTCTTAGGAGCGGTACGCTTCCAGACTCTGATGGCCTTTCCTTTCTCAATTCTGCCGTGTGCAGAAAAGGTAAGCACGTCCAGATCAATAGGTGCAGAAAAGCCGTCATCGATTTCTTCCACATTCCCTTTTGAAATGGCTTCATCGACTATCTCTTTGATCGGTCTGCAGGTGTTGTCTGCTAAAGTCACTAAAGTATCGCCAGTGACGCATTTAGCTACACCAGGATCTCCAATCAGCAGGATGTGGATATCACCACGAATCTTAGTACCGTCGTCCAGAGACTTCGGGACCCCACCAAACAGCTGGAGGGCAAGACATTCTTTCTCAACATCATATCCGAAGATCGTTGGAGAAATGGAAGCCACTATGTTCTCAAACAGGTGCGGAGACTTTGCTGCTTCCTCTATAGCTGCAATATCCTCAGGCGTGATATCGAGTTCTTCATACTCGTGGCGCTGCGACTCTGCAGAAATCACATCTAGAGAAATATCGAAAATCGTTGATTTTGTCTGTTGCAGTTTCTGCACTGAACGCAATATGCCGTTAAGAGTGACTCTGTCACCGGGAGCCACTGTTCCAGCAGCATCATCTTCCAGATACCCTGTCAGACGCTCCGGTTGGGCTCCTCCCCTCAGACCTTCCGGACTTTCCTGAATTTCGACTTTCTGTGTATCTACAAAGCGGCTTTCCTCAGTCAAAAGAATAAACTTGGTGGCGCCGGCGCTTCTGCCGCAGCCATCCTGCTCTTTGTAGCATTCCATAGGTTCTTTAAACAGCAGGCCGCTCTGTTCTTCTTTAATAATCCTGCCGCATCTTTTGCACTGAAACAAAGCATCCGTAATTTTCGGCCTTACTTCAGTAGCTTTTCTAACCAGACCTTCCACAGAGATTACTTTACCAACGTGTTTGGCTCTGAGGTCTCTGATTTCTACATGAACATCACGGGGGAGATTATTTACTCTCAGGTTGATGTCAGCCTCACGCATCTCCTGATGCATGAGATTCTTCATTGCCTTCTTGCCTGAGATGAGAGTCAAGTCTGGATGTTCAAGAAACTGGGCTGCCAGATCCGTATCAAACATATCCAGATCAGCAAAACTGACCAGTACGCTTCTTTTATCGGGATATCCATCAGCGATTTCACGCATCTGCTGAATATATTCCGTTCCAAGAAAAAATGCCTCCCACTTGGCAATCGTGTTGGGATCTACCTCTTTTATTGATCCCCCTTCATACGATGTCTCACTTGAGATCATTTCTTCATTAGAATTTTCAAATTCGTCACTGGTCAAAATCTCACCCTGTTTTTCATGTACACTTCACATATATTTCTTCTTATCTTTCTCATTATTCAGATCGTTCAGGAGGAACAAACTCCATCTGGACCTTTACTACCTCCGCACTGGTTCTGGCTTCAGCATAGCAATCCAGAGGTTCCTGGTTCAGCTTGATGAATTGTTCACCCCAGCTGAATTTTGAAAGTATCTGAACGGCCTGTTCCTTTATCCCCATAATATATAATGAAGCCGCTAAAGCCTCCACGCTTGAGAGTTTGAGAGGTTTTCCCCAGTTGACTGGATTCGCAGCTAGAAGATAAGGAAGGGCACGCTGCTGCAGATCACTCCTCAGCCTAGGAAAGTCATTAATCTGGTTCCAGGACATGTCCATAACTACCAGGCCGTGGGCGAGCGCAGTTTTAGTATCTTCACGGGAAATTGCTTTTTCAGCATAGGGCGTGAGGACGACTGCACCATGGGGTATCCTTCTCAGAGATGATAGTTCCTGAGCCAAATTAAATTTCATCAGCTTTTTACCAGTACACTTCTTGGGATCGCACTGATGTTCATCATAAACGTATAGATTTACAATCACGCTCTACACTCCTTGTCATTAACGCTCAATTGGTAAGTACCTAAATTGTTTTGCATAAAATACGCGTTATATTGCCTACATCATTATTCTGACATATATAGTCTAGAACACTCGACAAGAATAAGTCATACCACAACCATAGCGAAACTGATGCAGTCTAAAAAAGATCTCATTGGGTGTGCGGAGAATTATCAGAAACAGATGGTAGATGAATTGACTGCAATGCTGAGAATCCCGGCTATGGGGCCAGAGAACGGCGGAGACGGAGAAGGCAAACGTGCAGACCATTTGGAGAGTCTGCTTAAGTCATGGAACCTGCCGGTAGAAAGAATAGAGGTAGAGGATGAAAGGATAGGCCTTAGACCGAATCTCATCAGCAGAATAAAAGGAAACAAAGAAAAAACAATCTGGCTCGTCGCACACATGGATACTGTGTCTCCAGGAAACCTGAATTCTTGGGATAATGACCCGTTTAATCCAGTAGTAAAAGACGGAAAGGTCTATGGCAGAGGTTCAGAAGACAACGGGCAGTCTGTGATCTCATCCATATTCGCTTTGAAAATTCTCTCAGAACTTGAAGAAAAACCACAGCTGTCATATGGAGTTGTTTTGGTCGCAGATGAAGAAGCAGGATCACTTTATGGAATAAGGCCCCTGATAGAACAGGGATGTTTCAGAAAAGAAGATGTGTTTTTCGTTCCAGATTTTGGAGAAGCAACCGGTTCAAGCATAGAAATCATGGAGAAATCAATAATCTGGATGAAAGTTTCAGCAAAGGGCAAGCAGGTTCATGCATCAGTACCTAACAGGGGGATTAATGCTCTTGTCGAGGGATCGAAGTTCGTCCTTGCCCTGAGAGATGAATTATACACTCATTTTAACTTAAGCAATCCTGCATACAACTATGAGATTTCTACATTTGAGCCGACAAAAAGAGAGAATGAAGAGGGCAGCATAAATATCATTCCAGAAGTGGAAAATGTCTTCTTTGATATCAGGCTCCTTCCTGAATACTCAATTGAAGAATGTATAGCATTTGCAAAGGAGTTTGCCTCTAAGTACTCTGAAGAAAATAAGATAGAGGTAATTGTTGAAGATATCCGCGTAGATCCTGCAGGGCCTCCTTCTGCAACAGACAGTAAAGAGTTCTCAACCTTGAAAGATTCCATACATGAAGTCCTTAATGCAGAGGCAAAGGCAATAGGCATAGGAGGGCAGACATGTGCCAACTGGTTCAGAAAAGCAGGATACAATGCTTATGCATGGCAGACGGTTGAAGGCCTGGCGCATCAGACAAATGAATATGCAAAAATAGAGAATATCGTCAATGATTCTGCAGTATTTGTTCTGACAATGTATGAATTGTGTTTCAGAGCTGCTTAATCTGAGAACAGCCTGTCTAACATCCATTTACTGTCAAACTTAATGATGTCTTCGTATTCCTGGCCGGTGCTCATGAAAGCAATCGGCTTTCCTATGGAGTGAGCTATAGACAAAGCCGCTCCGCCTTTGGCATCAGCATCAATCTTGGTAAGGATGATAGCATCAAGCCCGATAGCATCGTTGAATGCTTTGGCCTGCTCAACTGCATCGTTGCCTGCTAACGCGTCCCCCACAAATACAACAAGGTTGGGTTTGACAACGCGTTTGATCTTTTTCATTTCATCCATGAGATTGGCGTTTGTCTGCATCCTGCCTGCTGTATCAACAAGGACTACATCCTTGTGCTTTGATTTTGCATGCTCTACGGCATCGTATGCCACAGCTGCCGGATCTGCGCCTGACTGATGTTTAATTATCTTAACGCCAAGGTTGTCTGAATGAATTGTAAGCTGTTCTATCGCACCTGCACGGAACGTGTCTGAAGCAGCTAAAACCACGGTTCTGCCGTTCTTCTGCAGACGGTTTGCCAGTTTCGCGATGGAAGTAGTTTTTCCTGTTCCATTAATGCCTACAAACATTATAACTGCGGGTTTGCTGCAGTCGTCTATAAACTTATCAAAGTCAAATTCATTGGATTGAAGAACTCCGCCTATGGCGCTCTTCAAAGCCACTTCAACGATGTCTCCGAGGTTTTCTCCGCGCTCAATCTTTCTTTCAGACAATACCTGCTGGACGCCTTCTTTGATTGTATCGATAACAGGCAGAGCTACGTCTGATTCGAGTAAGCCTATCTCTAAGTCCCAGAGGATGCTCTCAATATCATCTTTATCAATTGACTTGGAAGATTTAGCAGCGATTACTGAAGTTTCCTGTTTTTTCTCAGCACGTTTGGAGAAAAAGCCCTTTTTAGGTTCTTCAACAGGTCTTTCTTCATATTCAGCAGCTGGTTGAGTTTTAACTTCTTCCTGCTTTACAGGTTCTGGCTTAGCTTCTTCATGCCTTACAGGTGCAACCTTTGCCTCTTCCTGTTTTACAGGTTCTAAAGGCTTGGTCTCCTCAATCTTCGGAGGCTTAGCTTCTTTTTGTTTAGAAACTGCATCTTCCTGTTTTGAGCGTCTTTCAAAGATGGATACTTTGGCATGCTTTGGCTCTTCAGGCTTTTCAACTGCTGATTTCTTTTCAGGCAGAGGCGATTCTTGCTTAACCGGAGGTTTTGGAGCTGGTTTTGGAGCGGGCTTTTCTGGAATTATGTCCTCTTCAAAATCCTCTTCGTCTTCTGGAACATCTTCAAAAAACTTGTCATTTTTCCAGAATGCTTCATCATCCCAAAAATCGTCATCTTCTAAAAAATCATCATCGTCCGATTTGGACTTGGCAGTTTTTGCAGGAGCCTTTTTTTTCGGTTCTTCTACAGGCTCCTCGGGAACAAAGTCGTCTGGCTCTTCAGACTCCTCTAGTTTTTCGATCCGCTCTGATTCCTTGCTTTTTAGAGCTGAAAGCTTTTTCTTAAGCGAATCGAACACTGTTTCCACCTATCACTGCCCATTCAATGCAGAGATCTCTTGCTGAACGATATAAGTTAACTCTTCAGCTTTAGACTCTATTTCCATGCGACGGTCGATTAAAGTCTTGAGAGAATCCATCAGCTCTTTGGCTCTGTCTTCCATCAGTGTTATGGCTTCATCAATCGACTTTTCCATGGAGATTCCAGTTCCAACTCCGACAATTGCTTTGTCGTTGACTTCAACTTTGGCAAATACAAAGGAACTTCCTCCGATAGGGATAAGAAGTTCGGAACCTGGCTCTGCATTTTTATATTGAACAAATGTCTCGCGTGCCCTTGCTAGCTCTTCGACGGACACTTGAATGAGCTGCTGATTTTCTGCAATGCTGGCCAGCTGAGTGCGGTAAAGCTCTAGGGTGGACATTGCCTGACGCAGCTCGTCTTCGTTCATTGCGCCCCTCCAACGAGGTATTGAACTGTGAGGTCTGTGATGTTGTCTTTATCAAGAATTGTGATTTCATCGATTCTGATCTGTTCTCTCTTCAGTTTGTGGCGGCTACCCAAGTTAGAGTAAACCTGCTCTGTAACCTGAGCTTCATCGTCAGCTGCTAGTTCAATGCTGAATTTCTGCCAGCTGAACTTTCCAGTTTTTAATGCACCAACGGCACGGTAAGCGTTCATTGATAAACCTCTTTCAACTCGCAACACTGACGTAGTAATATAAGTTTTGGTATCTATGGCTTTCTAAAAACGCATCTCACAGCGTATTTTTATCAGCTGAGAATATTTAAGATCAAAACTGTTTCGTAGTTTAAACGGCAGCAGGAAGAGAGTCATGAAAGTTTTCACAGCATACTATCCAGATAAGAAATTTCCTGCATTTTCCCTAACTGGTCAAGAATGCAGACAGCAATGTAAACATTGCCAAGGAAGGTTTCTAAAAGGTATGATTCCAGTAACCCCAGAAAATATAGTCTCCAAGGCTGAAGAATTATTCTTACAGGGTGCAAAAGGATTCCTGCTCAGTGGCGGATGTGATGAAAATGGCAGAGTTCAGATCATGCCGTTTCTTAATGCAATTAAAAAAATAAAAGCTGAGACAAATCTTAAGATCAATATACACACGGGATTTCTAAGCAAAAGTGAAGCTGTAGAACTCATGTCGGCAGGAATCGACAGCTTTTCAATAGACATAGTTCAGGATGGAAAAGTCATAAAGGAGTGCCTCAATCTTAATGTTTCGCTGCAGAAATACGAAGAGACTTTAGAAGCACTGGAAGGTGCAGCGAAAATTGTACCTCACGTATGCATTGGACTGCAGTCTGTGGAAGGTGAGCTGAAGTCATTAGATCTCATTTCAAAGTTTGAAGTTTCATCAATTGTAATTCTAGGGCTGATATCTGGAAGTATACCAAATGGTGCAGAACGAATGCCTTCATTTATTTCAGAGGCTGTTAAAACAGGCTGTCCTGTCACGGTCGGCTGTATGAGGCCAAGAGGAAATGTTTCACTAGAGCTTGAGTGTATAAAGGCCGGAGCCTCAGCAATGGCTATGCCCAGCAGTAAAACAGTGAATATCTTAAAAGAAGAGGGCTGGACAATAATAGAAAAGAATGAGTGTTGTTCATTACTCTAGATTTTCAACAAACTCTAGGGTTGCTTCTTTACGCCCGATTAAAAACATAGCAGCATATTCAGGAACTTTGCATATTCCCTCACCAGTTATGCGCTTTCCGCGGATTGTAACATCCACATTTCTCTTCAAGAACACTTCAATTTCTCTGTCTGTGTAGATTTCAGGAACAGCATCCTGCAATGGATTGAAATCATCAAGGTCGTCCCGTTCCATCGGCACTACCTTCAGTCCGCTTTTGCCGTGTAAGCTTCCAGGCAGCCTTATCAGTCTTTTAATATCAGCTGTAACCGGCTCATCGATCTCGCATCTGAATCTGGGGATTACTTCGTTCTCCAGCAGTCCGATGAAAAGATCTTCATACCGCTTATTGGTAAAGCAGTCAAAGATGTTCTTTTCCAGAAGCATGTCGCTGCCGGACCTTTCTCCCCTTTTCTCATAAAGATCCTTCAGCATTCCGTTTATCACCGACTCAGAGTGGCCATTCAAGTAGGGAAGCCTAGCACGTAAATCTTTAACGTCAAGGGATCTCATTTCTTCAATCAGCCACGCGATTCCGATTCTCATCTTTCCCTTCCATCCTCCAGAATTGTTTGGAGGTATGCATCTCACCCGGCTTTCCTGAATTCTTCCCTTAATCTCTTTGATGCTGACGGTCTTTGTAGGAAAAACCCAGTCCATATTGAGATTGTTGCCTGCAATATAATCCACAATCTCCCTTCTCTCATGGCTTTTCAGAGACGCTACTCTCTCATCACTTACGTGAATGTGGTAACCTCTGCCGCCTGAGAAAACAATCCTCAGGTGTGATTCGTCAAATCCCAGGTCTCCAAGCAGAAAATCATCCACCAGCCTCAAAACTTCAATCTTGATTCTGGCCAGCATTTCATCATAGCTCATGAAATCTGCACCCGGAATATGATCAGCGTCCAGATCAAAAATCAGATCGGCACCGATCCACTGCTTGTCTTCCATGGTGGCGGCTCCCGGAAAATGATAATAGGCTGTGGAATGGTACGAATGTGAAGGAACTTGAGTCTGTAAAAATGAATAAAGCGCATCATCAGATGTGAAAGCCATATGCCTCTGCACAAAGCTCCTGTCAAAGAACATAAAACCGAATTCCCGGTTTTTGAACATTGTGGGAATATGTGGATGGTTTTTAGAATAGTACCTTCTAAACCTCTCCATCATAAAGTCTTTGTCAGATGCCATTGTAGAACCAAAATACACTGCCTATAAATTAGGTTATTCATTTGCAACCTGCTGCTGCCTTGCTCTTCCCTTACGGGTCCCATACTTGCCCCTTTTTAAAACAAAGATACAGAGTGCTATCGGCACCATTAACCATATACTGGTGATTATCGAAAGCAGCCCGGCTGTGGCAGCAACTGCAGATGTAAGACCAGCAGCTTGGAAGAATTCTGAAACCACCATCATATTGCCACCTCCTGCAGGGAAGATTAGCTGGGCGGTAAAACTGATAATTGATGACAGCACAATGACTGATAAGAAAATAGTAGATCCAATGGCATCAAAGATGACTACCATTCTTGTGAATTCCATACACCAGATCAGAATTGTGAGAAATACTGAAGTCAGTATGGCTTTTCTGTTTTTCTTCCATGAGAGAGAACGTCCTTCATTGAAGGACGCAACTGTTTTATCAACCCAATTAGCAAACCGTTCTCTGTCCTTCTCATTTTTCAGCGCTTTAGATACCCATATGCCAAAAGCACCTACTTTAGCAGCTATCGCGGGGTGAGAAATTATTCCTACAACCAGCAGGTTTCCGAAGACAATTATAATCATCAAGAGGGCAAGTGCATCCCAGGTACCTTCGTAGATTCCAAAGATATATACAGTTGCAAAGGAAGCCACTAAAGCAATTGTCGTAAAAAGCATGTCCATGACTCTTTCATAGACGAGTGTTGAAAGAGAGGCTCCGATCGATACTCCCTCTTCCTCTTCACTTATCCCTGCAGCTCTTACTGCATCTCCCAGCACTCTTCCTGGAGTGACATCATTAAGTGCCTGGCCGACTGCATAATGAGGAAGACAGGATCTAAAAGGAAGCGTTTGTCCTGCGCCTTTCAGCAGGATATACCACCTTACAGTCCTGACAAATACCATTGACAGATAGAGAAGGGCCGCAATAATTATGAGCGATAAGCTTGAGTGAGATAATTCTTCAGAAACTTTGTTGATATCAGCTGAAACAAGCAGTGCGAATATGAGGATTAAAGATAGGGCTGCCGTGAAGAGGTAGCCAAACCACTTTTTTCTACTGCTTGCCATATGTTCCTTAACTCATAGGATACTTAATTATTTTCTCTCCAAATTCAACTAAATGGATGATAAGAACAGTATGCAGGATTCAGAGAATAAAACATCTTAATTTTTGCATACTTAATGCTTAAATATACAGACATCGTAGGTTGAAATCACAGGTGAATAAACAAATGGGAGCTTCTGCTACCTTAAGGACGCTATTGCTGTTTATAGTAATGTCCTTGATATTTACAGCCGTAGGCTGGCTACTGGGAGAATTCGCAATGGGAGGAAACTGGGTACTAGGCGTATCTATTTTCTTAGCATTAGCGATCATACTGAATCTGGTATCATATTTCTTCTCAGACAAAATTGTACTTGCTACATACAGAGCAAAGATTGTTACTGAAGAAGAGGCACCAAAACTATACCGTATAGTACGCAATCTTTCACAGCTGTCTGGACTTCCAATGCCGAGGATAGCTATAGTGCCATCAAAAACACCCAATGCATTTGCTACAGGCCGCAACAAGAAACATGCTGTTGTGGCAGCAACCCAAGGCATATTGGACTATTTGACAGAAGATGAGCTTACCGGAGTCTTGGCCCACGAGATGGCACATGTAAAAGACAAAGACATCATGGTCATGTCTGTAGCCTCTACCCTCGCTGGAGCAATATCCTTTGCATCCAGAACATTCTACTGGGGGACACTGTTCGGAGGAGGAAATAGGGATGGCAATTTGATTATTGCACTGATAGTTGCTATAACTGCCCCGATCGCAGCTATGCTGCTTCAATTGGCAGTTTCAAGGAGCAGAGAATATAAAGCAGACTATGAAGGCGCAATGATGATCGGCCGTCCGATGGCGCTGGCAAATGCCCTTAGAAAGCTGGAAGCGGGAAACAAAGCTAAACCAATGGACTTTGGAAACCCTTCATCTTCATCACTGTTCATAGTGAATCCATTCTCCGGCAAAGGTCTGGCATCATTATTCTCAACCCACCCTCCAATGGAAGAGAGGATCAGAAGGCTTGAGAACATGGCTGGCGGAATCCGCTACTAAAAATATCAAAAAACCTCACCATAAGGTGAGGTGAATAATTTTATTGGACTTTTTCCCATTTTTCTAATTCCAACACTTTAGACAGGGTGCTGCCCTTTTTTATCTCTTCGCGGATTCTGTTTTCCCTTTCGGCTACATCAACCGAGCGGTTGGCGATTTCAGTGGCTTTTTCCTGAGGTACTACAACTACACCGCAGTCATCACCGATTATCCAGTCGCCAGGCTTTATCGTTAATCCTCCGCAGATTATGTTGTGGCCTATGCCGCCATATCCTTTGGGTTCACTGGCATTCGGGACTGAATATCTTGAGAAAGCAGGAAAGCCCATTTCATAAATTTCATCCATATCCCTGATTGCTCCGTCAATTACTACGCCTTTTATGCCTTTGGATATGCAGCTCCAAGCAGCCAGAGCACCAAATACAGCTGTATCTCCTCCGCCTACATCGATAACTAAAACATCTCCTTCTTTGGCTTGGTCAATCGCTTCCACCGGTTTTGCCCAGTCTCCGTTTACAGTCTGGACCGTAAGAGCGCGACCGATCATTTTGGTGCCAGGTTTATTCCTGGGAACTATTCCCGATAGAACCCCAGTCCTATGCATGGCGTCAGAAATATTCGCTGTTGAAGCAAGAGCAAAGGCGTCATATAATTCATCAGAACCATATTTCTTCGCAACATTGGATGTTACACTTTTATGCGTAGCCATTGCAGTTTTCATGTCCTCTGTGGCCTGGCACACATCCTTGGCTTTGATTATGCTGCCCCCGGCAATGATGATGGATGCACCTGAATCCAGAAGTGCAGGTGCTGTGGTCTGCGTGATGCCCCCGGCCACTGCTACTGGAATGGATACTTCAGAAACTATCTGTTTTAGAATATCAACTGGAGAACTTTCTCCCCTCATCTGCTGGTCTATGCCGATGTGCAGACAGATATACGAGACTCCAAGCTTCTCTGCAGTCTTAGAACGTTCTACTCTGTCATTGACTCCTATCAGATCAATCATTATTTTGGATCCATATTGCATTGCGGAAGTGACTGCTTCTTCAATAGTGCTGTCATCAGCCAATCCAAGAATTGAGACGATGTCTGCACCGGCTTTAGAAGCTATTTCAACTTCTGTAGCACCTACATCCATGGTCTTCATATCAGCAATTATAGTGTGTCCCGGGAAAGCTTTCTTTAACTCCCGTATAACATCCGATCCTTCGGACTTAATCAAAGGCGTGCCGGCTTCAATCCAGTCTGCACCGCCCTTTACTGCTTCCGCAGCAATTTCAAGAGCTCTTTTTTTATGCATAAAATCAAGAGCTACTTGCAGGACAGGTTCCATACCAGAGACTATGCATTCGGCATATTAGGAATTTTTTATATTCACACACTGTGGAAAGTTTTTAATCAAGATGCCGATGAAGGCTGCGATGAGTATCAGTCTCGAAGAAAAATACAAAATTGTATCAAGGGTTCTAGGCGACAATCGATACACAACTCTTGAACTAGAGGCTGCTCTGGCAGATCAAGGTACTCAGTGCCCTGATGATCTAGCCAGGACTCTGAATGTTTTAAAAAGAAAAGGAATGATCTGTGGCGAAGTCTCAACCGAACGCGGTGGTTGGGTCTGGTGGATTAATAAAGAATAAATGTCCCCTCGGCTCGCCCATCACTCATCACTGATCAGCGCGGAAAATTCGTCATCGGGGATTTTCACAATAGAGATGTTGATGATAAAACTATCACAAAGGGGTTTGTTTTGCGGCCGTGTTTTCACGGCCGCCTAGCGTTTGCCGGATGGTGATTGTACAGAAAAGCCTCATTCTCTCTCAATTATCATTGAGACAGCGTTACCGCCTCCAAGACACAGGGTGAGCAATCCTCTGTGCTTTTGGGCTCTCTGTAATTCGTAGATTAATGAAACGAGCACTCTAGCACCGGAACATCCTATTGGATGTCCAATAGCTACGGCGCCTCCATTAACATTGAACTTGTCATCGGGAACTTCAAGCGTTTTCTTAACTGCCACGGAGGCTGTTGCGAAGGCTTCGTTGTGCTCAAAAAGGTCGATATCATCGATAGTCATACCGTTCCTTTTCAGCAGTGTCTGAGTTGTAGAAATTGGAGCCTCCATTATCCACTCGGGCTTAGTTCCACCAGTATTGTAATCCTTTATAGATGCTAAGATATTAAGACTCTTCTCTTCTGCATATTTTCTAGAGGTTATTACAAGTGCTGCCGCTCCGTCACTGATTTGTGAAGCGTTCCCTGCTGTGACGATTCCGTCTTTTTTAAATGCAGGTTTGAGTTTGGAAAGAGCTTCCATAGAGATGTCGGGCCTTATCCCCTCATCTTCTTTGAACTCAAATTCTGTTTTTTTAGATTTTATAGATATTGGCACTATCTCTTTTGAGAAGTAGCCATTTTTAGTAGCGTTGTTTGATTTTACATGGCTTTGGAATGATAACTCATCTGCCTGTTCTCTGGTGACGTTAAAACGTTCTGCCACTATTTCAGCAGTCAATCCCATGTGGGCATCAGTCGGAGCATCCCATAGTCCGTCGTGAACAAGATGATCAATGATCTTATTGTCTCCAAGCCTGTATCCAAACCTCCCTTCCATGAGAAGATATGGAGCAGAACTCATGCTTTCCATTCCGCCGGCTACGATCGCTTCGTGTTCTCCTACACGGATTGAGTTTGCAGCCAGCATAACAGATTTCAGACCGGATCCGCAGATCTTGTTAACATTTAATGAACCGATTTCAACAGGTAGACCTGCATTCAGTGCAGCCTGCCTAGCTGGATTCTGCCCGGTTCCTGCAGACAGAACTATTCCCATAATACATTCTTGAATGTCTGTCGGTTCCAATCTGGATCTCTGCACAGCTTCGCTTATTACTTTAGTTCCCAGTTGAGGAGCGGTGAAATTTTTCAAAGCTCCGCCTAACTTTCCTACTGCTGTTCGAGTTGCACTAACGATTACTGCTTCGTTCATCAGATCCCTTTTTAGATTGAGTTATAGTTCTGAAGATGCTCCACGCAATATTATCTTAAATAACTGTCGGTGACACCATTCGTCAATAAACGAATATACATGTTTCCAAAATTAACTTTATGCAATATTCAAGATTATTAAGAGAATTCGGCAGATGTGCCAGACTTTTCAATCCTCAAGACTGCAACGCTTGATGGGTTTGGAAAGATGCCTCCTAGAGCAGACAGGCGGTTCATACCAACCTACTGAGATTGTTCTAGGTTCCTCGGCCATTATTACGTCATTTGACTTAGTGCCGCATTCTCTGCATCTGTATCCCTGTCCTGCTCCGACAGATTTCATGATCTTTCCGCAGACGTTGCATCTCGGGTTTGCAACTTTGATTTTAAAAGATGAGAGTGAAACAACCTGCAGCTTTTCTATATTCAATGTGCGAGGTTCTTCCCTCAGCTCTCCGAAGATTTTTACTTCGTCTCCCGGTCTCAGAGAACGTATCACATTTCTGAAATCTTTAGATGGTTCATAAGCAGCGCACTCAAGCTTTTCCCCAGCATTGATTGTTAAAATGACGTGTCCGCCGGCAATAGTAGTTGGCATGGTGAGAACTGTTCCTTTCACAGCATATGACGAATTGGGTTCTAGGGAGCCATAATTGTCGATTATGTGATCATCAGTGCCCTGGTTACTAAGATAAATAAGCCAGCGTTCAACTTCCTCAGACCTGATGAACTCCCTGACTTTCAGAAGGTCTTCGAAAGAGTCTCCTCTCACACCATACAATATGGGACAGGAGGTGTTGGGAACTATAGCAGGTTTGGATAGAAATTCATCATAGTTGTTAAATGTTGAAGGAAACAGCTCATCCAGCTGTTTAACGTCATCAGCATTTACCTGCCTCTGGGTTCCCCATTTGCTGCGTTCCCTGTAAGCAAGAACTTCATATGTGTAATCATTAGGATTCCAGGAAATTGACGCAGATGCGCCAATAATCCCCCGGCCTTTATTTATCTGAAAGACTCTGTGCTCTTTTCCTTCCAGATATGAAAGAGCTTCCTCTTTGGAGATTATCCTGTGAACTGCTTTGTCATATAGTGAAGAATCTAATGTTTCCCTGCATACTACCAGACCAGGATCTGCATGGTCCAGCTGTGACCATTTTTTTACCAGCTCTGTGCAGCGGTTGAAAACTTCATCGATGTCGGGTTCGCTTTCCAGAGCATCATAACAGAATATCTTACGGCCTGCGATGTTTCCGATACAGTGGCGATCTCCAGAACCTTTTCCAACCCTTATACAGAGGGCGCCGTTGCCCCTTGTCTTCCACGGCACGGCAGGATTCAAACGTACAAGTCTTGGAAATCCGATGATATCCAGGTCTTCCAGAGTGTATATAAGCTCCGTTGCGAGAAAGGTTGTGCACATCCAGGTGGAAGAGTCTGTATCATCGACGGCCACATACATGCCACATCAATATCTAACGGAGTATGAATGTGTTACGATAGAGATGATGAAAAATACAAGTAAAGAGTTACAAAGGCTGCATATGGAATACAATCGAAAAATAGACATCACAGAGTGTTCAGAAGTCTATCCTCCGGCTGAGGATACTTTCCTCTTGCTTGACAGCCTGGAAGTATCAAAAGGACTTAAGGTTCTCGAAATGGGCTGCGGAACTGGATTGATAAGCTGCCATATGGCTTTTAACGGTGCAGTCCTCACAGCTGCAGACATTAATCCTAAAGCTGTAAACTGCACAAGCAACAATCTAAAAAATAATAATCTTGAAGGAAACACGGTTGTTAGTGATTTATTTCAAAATATATATGAAATTTTTGATCTGATTGTTTTTAATCCGCCTTACTTGTCTGCAGAGGAGGAAGGCTGTGGAATTATTGAGAAGGCGTGGGCCGGCGGTCCTACAGGAACTGAAATTCTAGCAAAATTTCTTGAACAATGCAGAGAGCATCTGTTGCCTAACGGCAGAATTACAATACTGCTCTCATCTGAAATGGATTTGGAAACGCTTGACAGACTTCTTTCTAAATTTAATCGTAAAAAATTAAAAACACGCAGATGTTTCTTTGAAGAACTCTGGGTTGAGGAGCTGAGACTACAATGAAAGCATTGATAGGCTTCCGCCTATGGATGTAAGAATTGAGCCTATCAGGAAACCTCCTCCGGCAAAAACCATTGAAATTACTGCAATCGAAAGCAGCAACGCAGACTTGGGAAAACTATAGGATTTATAAATAAAATAACTGAGACCGATAGAGACTATTCCCATAGCTATTACAAAAAAGCCGTAGAAGAGTGTAGTATATGAGCTGAAATCAGACAGCAGAGGAACCACAGTCATAATCAGACCTTGAATTAAAATGAGCATTCCGCCTGAAAATGCGGCGGCTGCAGGAAGTACATTCTTTTCTCCATCCACCTGTTTATTGAGTTAAGGACAATGGAGAAAAGAATTAGGCGACGATTAAACGGTTATCCTAAGAATTTTTCAATTTCCTTCTTAAGAAGCTCACTAGCCTGTTTACCGTCAATCTTTCCTCTCATCTCTGCCATCAGCGGACCCATCAGCGGACCGACGGCTCCAAGACCCTTGGACTTCACGAAATCAGCACGTTCCTGCACCAATTTAGAGACGATCGCTGCAGCATCGTCTTCGTTCATCAAAGATCTGCCTGCCTCTTCAACTGCACATTCAATTGTTTTTCCGGCAATGACTGTTTTTAAGATTCCAGGAATTGCATCCTTGGCAAATCTGCTGCCGCTTAAGCCTTCAAAGACAGTGCAGATGATGTCATCCGTTATGCAGGAAATATCGTTGCCGTCCCTTTCAAGTTCAGGTAATGTAGAAAGCAGAGTCCTGGCAGCTACTGAAGCTATTTCAGACGTTACTGATACTTTCTCGAAAACTTCATCTTTTCCATCTCTCACAAGCTGAGTAGACTGCTGGATGTGGATTGAATATTGAGCTGCAATGCGTTCCGCCTTCTCTTTCGGCAGTTCAGGAAGGTTGGAAAATATCTCAGACATCCGCTGTTCTCCAATTGCAATGGGGGGCACGTCAGTCTCAGGATACATTCTTGCTGCTCCAGGAAGAGGCCTAGAATACACGCTTGTGCCATCAGGCTTTGGGTCTCTTGTCTCTTCCGGCACACCTTCCAAAGCCATGTTGGCACGCTTGACAGCAGCTACAATAGCCGCAGAAGCTTTTTTCTCATCATCTGCACAGAGTGCAAACGCATCATCATCTGAAAGATTGAGTTTGTTTCTAACAAGATCGATGTATTCCTGCGTGATGCCGTAATTTGGAAGCTCATCAGAGTGGAAAATTCCCGCCACTCCTTTAGTTTTAGCATATCCAGCCATCTCTGAACCAAGTCTCAGAGAGGAATCAGCAGATTTCATAACGCCTGCAAAACCGGGCAGAGCAACAGCAAATACCTTGCCTTTCTTTTTAATTGCAGAAGAAATAATTTTAGATTCGCAGGATTTAAAGTCCTCTGTGAGATCCACATATTCTTCTGATGCCGGCTTAGTTCCCCTCTCCAGAAGTATTTCTTTAATTCTCAATAAAGACTTTTGTCTGTTAGCTTCATTTTGAACATAAATAGGAAGCATGCGGAGTTCCTGAACACCTTTTATTTCCACCCTGGCTCCACCAGGAATGGAAATATTAAGATCTTCTCGTATTGTTCCGATTCCACGCTTTACTCTGCGGGTAGCACGCATTATAGAACCCAAAGCGAATGCAACCTCTTTGACTTCCTCTGCAGAATGCATATCAGGGCCTGTGGCTATCTCGATTAAGGGGATGCCGAGACGGTCAAGCCTGTATATGATCTCTCCGGCCTTTGTCTCCACTTTCCTTGCAGCATCTTCTTCCAAGCAGAATGTCGGTATTGAGATTTTTTTACCATTAATCTCGATATGTCCGTCCATTGCAATCATGGCAGTACGCTGGAATCCAGAGGTGTTGCTTCCGTCCACAACTATTTTGCGCATAAAGTGGACTTCGTCGACAGGCTGGGCATTGAGGAGGGCCGCGACAGTAAGAACTATGTTGAGAGCGTCGTTGTTTGCGCTGTGTGGAGGTTCCTCGTCTGCGTCCACTAAACATGACACTTCTTCAGGGGCCTGATAAATAAACCGCAGCTTCTTCTCTGCCTGCATAAGGGCAGCGCGATCAATCTCTCCCAGTTCAGACTGAGTGGGTCTGAGTCTGCGGAAGAATTTCTGTCCTTCTTCATCCACAAGAGCTGTGGAACAGTCGCAGAACAGTTTCTTGGTATCAAGCTGCTGATGTATTTCGATTCCGCATACGATCTCATCACTCATTGATCTCCCTCCTGCTTGAGATTTCACCATGAAGATTACTTCTCATCATCTCGAAAACTTTGTCTTTGTCTGATGTCTGAGCCAGAACCCACATCAGCTTGACGTATGCTGTCTCAGGAAGCATGTCTTCACCGGGAATCACACCGGCAGAAAGTAGATCTCTTCCTGTATTGTACACGTTCAGATTGGTGCAGCCGTAAAGGCACTGGGAAGTCATCACAACTGAAGTGCCGCCGCCAATGGCAGATTTTATTTCCTGTGCCATGTCAGCAGAAACATGTCCCAGGCCGGTTCCAGAAATTACTACTCCTGCACTTTCATGAAGGATCTTGCTGAACACTGAAGGGCTCATGCCGGGAAAATACTGCAGCAAGGCAACATTTGTCTCCATTTCAGTCTGTGCACGAAGTTTTCCTCCACTTTTCTTATGATACTCAGCATGGAAGGTTATGCCCCCCTCAAAGTCCACCGTGGCAACCACAGGAGAATTTATGCTTTTGAATGCATCTCTTCTGGAGGTGTGCATTTTTCTGACTTTTGTTCCCCTGTGGACTGCAGCAGAGGAGTCTGATGAAGAAGCATGCATTAAAGCGAAAACTTCTGAGGCGTCGGTATTTACGATAAATCTTGCCGCCGACACCAGATTTGTATAAGCATCTGATGATGGCCTGTCTGAAGATCTCTGTGCGCCAACGAGAACCACCGGTTTCGGCAGATCGCCGAGCATGAATGCCAATGCAGCGGAGGTATATCCCAGCGTATCAGTGCCGTGGGGAATTATGCAGCCTTCTACACCTGCATTTATTCTGTCTGCAGCTTCTTGCGCAATTGTCTGCCAATTCTCCACTTTCATATTTTCAGAAAATATAGAAAACAACACCTCGGCCTTCACATCGCAGATGTCTTTAATCTCCGGCACAGCGGCCACCAGGTCTCCTGCAGACAAGGCAGGATGTACAGCTCCTGTACGATAATCCACGTAGCTGGCTATAGTTCCGCCTGTTCCTAAAACAGATACGGTCTTTCCACCAGAATGCTGTTCAGGCCTGGGCTGCTTTTCTTTGATAATTCCTCGTGATACCAATTTCACAGAGGATGATTCGGATACCTTGATGCCTATATTGTAACCATTTGGTAATTTAAGAATAATAATGTCATCAAGACTGAATTCATGATGGGGCATTAATGTACCAACATACTCGCGTTCACCGTTCTTGATGGACAGTGTGTCGCCTTCTTTGGCATCTAACTTTTTGATAAGTTCGGAAATGAAAGGTGAGTAACTCATTAGACCGTTACGCGCATGTCACTCATCCTTTTTGAACTTCCCCCTTGAGCATCTTTTTTTACTTAGTTATCATTGTGGCTGCTAGGATTCACCATGAAAGCTCTAGTAGTAGGTGGTGGCGGGCGGGAGAATGCTATCGCCGCAGCTCTGAACAGAAGTGGAACAGAAGTATACTCGATTATGAAAAACAATAATCCAGGAATAGCAAAAATGTCTGTAGAGTATGAATTAATTCCTGAGACAGATGTAGAAAAAGTTGCACAATTTGCGTTAAAGCACTCCATAGATCTTGCTGTAATTGGACCGGAATCCCCATTAGAAGCTGGATTGGTGGACGTTTTAGAAGATGAGGGTATAGGCTGTGTCGGTCCCAGCAAAGCGGCGGCACGCCTTGAAACTTCTAAATCATTCGCAAGAACCATAATGCGCAGACACAAGGTTCCCGGCAATCTTGATTTCGCAGCATTTGATGAATTCAGCAGAGCCAAGGCTTACATCAAAGACACAGACAAGGAGCTTGTCATCAAGCCGATCGGGCTCACCGGCGGCAAGGGCGTCAAAGTAATGGGAGAACATCTCAAGAACAAAAAGGAAGCCCTTGGATACATAGAGGAGATTTTCAAAAACAGCATTGGCGGGGCCGGAGTGATTCTGGAAGAAAAGGCTATAGGAGAAGAGTTCACCCTGCAGGCATTCTGTGATGGCAGGAATGTAATCCCTATGCCATTGGTTCAGGACCACAAACGTGCTTATGATGGGGACATCGGTCCCAATACTGGAGGAATGGGGTCATACACCATGGAAGACCATGGTATGCCATTTGTGAGGCCTCAGGACTATGAAGCTGCTTTGGACATCATGAAAAAGACTGTTGCGGCAATGAAAAATGAAGGTTGTCCCTACAAAGGAATTCTTTATGGCCAGTTCATGCTGACAAAAGACGGCCCTCGCGTCATAGAATTCAATGCCAGATTTGGAGACCCGGAAGCCATGAACGTGCTGTCCATCTTATCTTCATCATTCACAGACATCTGCTCTGGAATAGCATCTGGAAGACTGAACTCTGACCGTGTTTCATTCTATGACAAAGCGACAGTGTGCAAGTATGTAGTTCCTGAAGGATATGGAACTGAGCCTAAAGCAGGAAAAGAAATCTCCATTGATGAAAAATCAATAGAGAATGAGGGAGCAATGGTTTACTACGCAATGGTAGATAAAAAAGGAGACAGAGTATACACAACCACTTCTCGTTCTGCTGGAGTAGTAGGAATTGCTGATACTCTGGAAGAAGCTGAAAAAGTCTGTGAAAAGGCTCTTACACACGTTAAAGGAAGTGCTCTGTTTGTACGCCATGATATTGGAAAGGCAGAATTAGTACAGAGAAGAATAGAGCATATGAATCAGATTAGAGGCTGATTTTTAGAAAGACTGAACGCACCATGTGTGCGTCAGCCTCATTTTTTAGAAAGTGGATTGAAAAATTATACAAATGAATTAATACTCTCATATCTCTCTATATCGTCATATGAAAAACTTGGAAGATGTGGCAAATATAATTGAAGCTAGACTGGAAGAAAAATACCAAGTCAGAGAAATAGCAATAAAATCAGCCAGAGTAATTACACGTCTTTCAGGGAGTATCGTACATGCAATTCACAGCGGCGGTGAAACTTCACTGATGATGCACGAAGCCATCGATGAAACACACCGTCTCAGATCTCTTTTGGATGCATACCCTGAGCTTTGGCATTCCGGGTTGGTGGAAGGGGCATTGCAAGAGCTTGCTGAAGCTACAATTTTAATTGCACTGCTCAATGACAAAGACATACCTGGACCGGATGACATGGGAATTCCAGTAAACGCATATCTCCTCGGTCTGGCAGATACTATCGGCGAATTAAGGCGCTTCGCACTGGAAAAATTAAGGGAAGGAGATCCTGAAGAATCTGCAAAATACCTTGACATCATGGAAGAGATATTTCAGATGATAATGATGTTTGACTATCCTGACGCTTTAATATCAATAAGACGCAAACAGGACATTGCAAGATCGCTGTTGGAAAAAACAAGAGGGGATGTGGCCGTCGCTCTTAATTCCGCAAGACTGCAGAAAAAAATTGACAGCTTATCCCAAAATTTGAATCAGAAATAATTACTCATCCAGGACTCAATCTCATTTTCAGGCATGAGTCCTACACTCTGCGTCACGAATTCTCCGTCTTTAAATAACAATAAAGTAGGGATGGCAGAGATTCCATATTTTGCTGAAAGAATGGGGTTATCGTCAACATTGACCTTTCCAAAAGTCACATTGCCAGCATATTTAACAGCAAGATTGTCGATTACAGGGCCCATCATTCTGCAGGGACCGCACCAGGGTGCCCAGCAGTCAATAATTAATTTGGAATTTTCTTTTGTGATCTTTTCAAAATTATCCTGTGAAATTTCAATCGCATTTTCGGACATTAGACTACAATAAAGATCAAACAGTATATACGATTAGTCCCTGACTCTAGCGGACAAAAATAAAAGGAAAAAGGAAGAGGTTTGAGGTTTACTTTTTGCGCTTTTTCTTCTTTCCACGGTTGAAATAAACGTAGATGAAGATTATCACCATTATGACAACCAGGATAGAGAGCACGATGGAGATGATTCCCCAGCCGCCATCACCAGTGTAGAATGTACCGGTAGCAGACAGTTTGTCAGAATCGCCAAAGCTGACTAAACCATTGAGGCTTTCGTCAAAGACGATTTCATAGTTGTGCTGACCGCCCTTGAGAGCGCCAGCGTTTACATCAAATGTCAGCTTAGTTGCCTCTTCTGATGCTTTGATATCTACCTTGTCTGTACGGTACAGCTTACCGTCGATGTAAAGTTTTACAGGTACGCCTTCAAGAGACATTCCGCCTATGTTCTTGACATCTACAGAGACCTGATAAACGTTGACAACGTTCATTGTATAGGTCCTTGTAAGTTTTCCTCCAGTGATTTCTGAAGACTCAATTGTGACGGTTATTGTAACCTTACCAAGAGTTTTTGGTGCGGTGTATTTGAAGGAAAATGTTCCGTCCGTAGTGCTTCCTGTATGGTTGGAGGAACTTCCATTTATTTTCCCCTTTCCACTGTCAACTTTTACAGAGTAGCTGTACTTCTGAAGGTTATCGACTGTCACTTTGATTGTTTCGTCTCCCTCAGGGGCTACGAAATTCATTCCATCAAACGTTACCTTGTAGTCTTTATCTTCAGCTCCCAGCGCAGCATTTGCTACTGGAAGGGCTATAAGACAAAAAGTTAGCAGCAGTGCTAACACTGCTGCAGATGCGATTACCTCTTTCTTCTGCGTCCAAACACCCCCTTGTTTACGTTAACGATTACAGTAGCTACCAGAAGCAGCACTATAAGCGCTATAACGATCCACACTGAGTTCGGCATAGTAGGTGCGGAATCAGAAGCTCCTGAACCTTCACTTGAGGTATTTCCATCAACTGAAAGGTCCGCGGTAGACATCTTGGCTGATTCGTTTGCAACCTTTGAACTATCATTTTCAGATGTAACTCTCAGACTGACAGATACATCATTCCTTGCGTTTTCTCCGCGTTCCAGAGTAACTTCGACAGTCTTGACTTTACCAGCTCCAAGGTCAGAGATTGTCTCTGAACCGAGTTTTACAGTCCATCCTGCGCTCTCGATCTCACTCTTGTTCATGAGTTCGACTTTGTAGCTGTCGGTGGTGTTGCTGGCGTTTTCAACTATGAAGTTGAATTTCACAGTTGAACCGTTTGTTGTTACCTGTTCCACGGTTATCTTAGGCGCATTGTATGTCGGGTTAACCTTCACTTCGAGTTCAGTACTGGACTCTCCAGCTCCGACCTTGCCCAGTGATTTTACATTTAACATTACAGGGTCATGATCTACAAGAGCGCCTTCTGGTGTCTCGACTGTTACTCTGAATGTACCAGTCTGACCGGCTGCGATGGAGATTGTTTCTCTGTCAACGGTTACTTTCCAACCTTCACCTGCCGTGGTGTCGAGTTTGTATTCATCGTCAACATTGCCGGTGTTTGTGATAGATACATCAAATGTCACACTCTGACCTGCGTTGGTAGTCTTCGGGGCTCCTGGATTAACTGTGTAGCTGCCACGGTTCTGAAGCTGCATGTTGATGTCAACGGAATTTGAACCGTCTTCACCTACAACAAAGCCTGTGTAAGCAGAGTAAACACGAGTTATGTTTCCACTGGTTGTCTGGGCTGTGGCTTCCACAAGATATTCACCATCTGGGAGAATCACTGTGGTTGTTCCAGATGCACTCACACGGTATTTTGCATTGTCAGAGATTGTGATTGTAGTACCGCTCGGAGCATTTGTTAGCCTGAGTGTTACAGTTTTACCCTGCTCCAGTACAACATTCATTGTTGTGTCTCCGTCGGCTGAGACTTCAAAGGTTCCCATGTAAACGGAGCTGCCATTAACAGCATATAAGCTGTAAAGGCCAGGAGCAAGATCTACAGAGTACCTGCCGTTGCTGAACTCTAAGTTGTAGCTGTCTCTCTCAGTAGCTGAGTCAGATAATGCAATAAACTGATAGCTAGTCCAGTTCATGTTTGTTGTACCTGAGACATGTGCAAGGTAATCAGATTTAGACAGATCTATCTCAAGTGAGACTTTTGATCCTGCTACAGTGAAGCTCTGGTCTGCGGTGTATGACACATATTTTCCAGACTCATTGTCCAGGCTGTGATATTCTAAGGTGATCTTGTAGTTGCCTTTTGGAAGGTAAAGTGTTGTCAGATCGCCTTTCTCAATTGCTGCTTCAATCTTATGGCCTGCACTGTCGGTGATGTAAGCAGTCACGGTCTGTGAACTGTCTTTTAGAGATCCGGTGACCTCTGTGGCTTCAGACAGAGTTAACGTCTGCTTGCCGGAATTGCTGACAGTTATGGATGCTATTGCGGCGTGCTGCTTGTTATCAGAGTCTTTCACCGAAGCATAGACGGTGTATTTTCCAGGTGCTAAGTAAACAGAGGAGGTCAGTGAAGATCCAGTGCTTACTGATTTGGTTTCATCACCAAAGAATTTGATAGATCCAGACTTGATTTCTCCTACGCCTGTGAGCTCAATTGTAGTGTTATAGACAATTGGCACATCAATGTCGTATTCGACGAATGCACCTGCTCCGACTGTTAGTGACTGGGAGTAGTAGTACTTCGACGACTCGTTCTCTTTGGGTTCTTCAATCGTGACTGTGTATGTGCCAGGCCTGAGTTCTACAGAGTAGTTGCCGTCTTCCTGGATTTTAACTGTTTCAGAGCTGCCAGATGATGGTTTGAAGTTAATCGAGGTGTCAGCTGGAGCTCCTGTGACATGACCGGTTACTGTTACTTTATCAGATGTCAGAGAAATGGTGCCTATTGAGGCTCCGCTTGACTTCACATCTTTAGTGTATTCTGAGTAGCCGTATGCTTTGACTTTGACTTTATAATCTCCAGATGGAACTGGCAGAGTGAATTTACCGTCTCCATCTGTTGTAGTGAAGATGGTGTGGCCTTCCTTGGAAACGCTGACTGTTGCACCAGGAACCGCTGTATTTCCGTCTTTTACTGTTCCAGTTATGTTCGTTCCGTCAGCTTTGAGGTTGATATCACCAGACAGATTGCCCCAGTAGAAGCTTGAGCCAGATGATGCATAAACTTTGTAGTTACCATTTGGAAGCAGCACTTTGAACTTACCGTCTTTGTCTGTTGTCAGTTTATGATATGTGCCATTGGAACCCATGATAAGCATGGTTGCGTCTTCTTGGATTGAACCGTTGTTCTTTACAACTCCTTCGTGGACTTTTGCATCCCCTAATGTAATGTCGTAGCTACCAGAGAAGTCTTTGGTAGATAGAGTACCAAGGTATGCTTTGTCTCCAGAGTATGCATAGACGCTGTATTCCATGTCCTTTGGTAAAGTCAGGGTGAATGATCCATTGGTCTTGATTTCAGATGAGTAAACTCCATCCTTTGATTCTATCCAGAGAGTCTTCTCGGATTCTCCACCGGTGATGTTGCCTGAGACTGTTACGTACTCCTTAACGGTTAATTCCAAACCAGTTACAGGCTGTGAAGTAACTTCGACTACCTGTGTTCCAATGTCCATTCCTTCAGCTATCAGTTTGTAGGTACCAATTGGTATCTTCTCAAAGGTGAAGGTACCATTGTTGTCTGTGTGAGCTGTATATATCTTACCGGTTGCAGTGTTGAGCAAGGCCAGTCCCAGATTCTGAGCTGCTGATCCGTTGTCTAATTTTACTGTACCGGATACTGTCAGGGCTTTCACAGCGATGTCTAAGTCATAGTTTGCGCCCAGTTTGATATTGAAACTTGAGCTGTATGAGTATTCATGGCCGTCGACCATTGATGAAAGGTTATAATCGCTTCCCGGAGCAGCTACAAATGCAAAGTTTCCGTTTTCATCAGTTTCAACTGTTGATGTGTAGATTGTCTTGGAGCTGTCGGAAGGATCTGGTTGTGAGAGTTTTACGTCGTTGCCGGCAATTACTTCATCGTTTCCATCAAAGCGTCCGTTACCATCTAAGTCCCAGAACAGCTTTCCTTTTACAGAAGAAGCATAAAGCCTGTTGTCGCCGTTTTCATTGAATTCTTCTTCCCACATTGCCTGTTGGTATGTGACCCTGTAGTCTATACGATCAAGCACTTTTGAACCGAGACCGGTCTTAGTGTCGATTGAACCGATAGAGTAGACGACTTCAATGCCGTTCCAGTCATCGGTGGAGTCACCGTATGGGAGATAAAGTGTGTATTCACCGTTTTCATCTGTTTCTGTTGTGTGGTGGACTACACCCATCTCATCAACTGCAGAAACGTGCACTCCTTCCAGAGGCAGGTTGTCGATTTCAGATGTTACTGTGCCTTTAAGGACTGCACCGTTGTAGTAATCAAGTATTACTGCTCCGCCAGCATCTGAATATCTGGTGAAGTCCACGGTTCCAGTTTCTCCGGTTTCAGGATCTTTCCAGTCACCGGCATCAATCTTTTTCTGGATATCCTTGGCTTCTTCGATGGAGATAATTCTCCAATGTTTGTTATATTCAGCTTTAGCAGCATCATCAGCATCTTCAGCTAAGTCATAGGGGTTGTAGTAAGCTGTCTGATAGACCTGTTTGAAGTGGGCTAGGCCCATTCCAGCATTTCCTTCGCCGGAAGATCCCATGAATGATTTGTACATTATGGAGTTGTAGAACGTGTCTGTGTACGATATACCATATGAAATTACTGAGTAACCAGCCGGTATATCTTTTGCATCTACCACTGAAAGTGATGATGTTGTTGGATTGTAAACGTAGGCAGTGATCTTATAGAAGTCAGTGGGAGCTCCAGTGTAGGAGTCAAGCACATAATCTGACAGTGAAGCTGCTACGTAAAGAACACCCTGAGACTGGTAGCCAAGCGGGTAAATGCTGGAATCAAACATGAAGTATCCGAAGTCCAGGTTGGTGGCGTTCTTGATGTCGCCGTAAATCTGAATCAGATCGTCGGATGATGCCAGCTCATGAGAGGCAACTGCATATTTTGCATTGATTGCCGAAAGATCGCTTGTGCGGTGTCCATATGTGTCAGGGTCATCGAGAACTGTCTGAATGTATTTGGATGGATTCTCGAAGATATCAATGAGTTTGTTAGCAAGATCCTCGCCTAAGATGTTTCTGATCTCGCTAGAGAATGCATTGTTGTTTTCTGCATAATTGTATTCTAAAGCACGGATGACCAGAAGTGCAATTCCCTCTTCTTCGCTCTTGGCGGTGAGGAAAGCGCTTGTAAACTCTGCATCAGAATACATTTGTGATGACAAGACAGGGTGTGAACCGTTCTGCACGACCTGAGGTCCGTATCCGTTCCATACCATTACAGCAGGCTTATCGCCTATATTCACCACATCTATGTTCTGCTTCGCCAGCCAGTCAAGCGCTTGCGCCAGATATGAGTCGTCAAGCGTCAGGTAATATGAGAATGCACCTAAGTACCACAGGCTGTTGAGATCGTCATAAGAATCTATGCCGCTCGGATGCAGGAAATCAGGCATTGCGTCGAACACACCCTCATCATACTCTGCTTTGTCAGAGTAGGGTATACCTGCATCGACTGCACCCCATGCATTGGGCACGAGGATCATTACAACTATGAAAAGCACCCCTACGACATGCTTCAAGTTGAAAACTTTTCTAAGATTGTGAGTAGGGTTTGACCAGAAGCCTACAAGGTTTCTGGAAATGTCTTCGAAATGTAATTTATCAATTATATATCCCAGCACCCATGCCGATGCAATAGCAAAGACGGGTGTTGCGAGGTAGATGAACCCAGAAGATACTGTTGCGAGATACATGCTTAAGACGGTTGCAACAGCTGCGAATACCAGCACAGAAGAATTGCTCTTGCGGATTTTCAATACTGCCCAGGCAGCTCCGATAAGAGCAAGCCAGAAGGTGACTGCACCAAATGACAGCACGTATTTCGAGAAGGGTTCGTTTGTTAATGAGATTGTATTGAATATTGAATAATCTACACCAAACAGTGTTGCACTTAATATTCCAGGCCAGACGAAGTGTATTGCTACAAGTCCGACTACAAGAACAATGAGCATAACCGGTATTGAAAGAACCCAAGGCAGTTCCTTGGTGAAGATTGCAATTAGTCCGATTGCAATTGTTCCTAAGAACAGTAAGAAAGCAGGTGTAAATGTACCCATGAAGCCGAGCTGGTAATATACAGGAGCAATAAACAAGAATGTGACTCCGAGCATAACTACCATGGAGATGAGTTCTCCAGTAACGTCGACATTTTTGAATCTGTTAATAAATGTCTGAACGATGAAGTAGATCAGGATGATAGATACAAGATAGGTATATCCAGTCCACATGAAGGCAATGGCCGCTAAACATGTACCAGCCATGACTGCAAAGATAAGTGATCTCTTATTGTTCAGATGTTCTTTAAATCCGGATTTCCACGAACCTACCACATTTGAGGCCTTTGAGCTCTGCAGCGAACGGATCATAAAGTAAAGCGCGAACGTTGCAAAGAATAGAGCCATACCGAAATAGTCGGCTTCAGAGAATACTGTCTTAATGATGCTTCCAGACATAATAGCGTAAAGGAAAGCAGCCATCAGACCGACTCTCCTGTTTACCAATGTTTTTCCTATAAGGAATATTGGAAGACAGGCTAATGCTCCCCAAATTGCAGAGGAAAAGAGTAGAGCATATGCTGATGCATCATTTACGGCCATGCCAGTGACAGCTGAAATAAGCTGTCCAGTTACAGCCACAGACCAGTCATACAGAGGTGGTATCGGGTTGTTCATTCCGAATGGATAATTGAAGGCCTCATCCCAGAGAAGGTGAGAATGTTGGCTGTTAATATACTCAATAATATGTTGATGTAAATAAGCGTCATAACCACCAGCAATCAAAAAGCCCCCATCCACAGAAGTGGAATAGCCAAAGTAGCTACGCACAAATAGTGCCAAAAAAACGATAGCAACTAAGATCAAAACAGTACTCCAGCGTCCACGCAACCAATCCTTAAAGCCGTGTGAACTGGAAGTATTGCCTCGATTAGGCCTCTTCAAATCCCATCTAAGCCGCTCTGCCGGCTTACCTTCGTCTGATTCCATTTATAAGGTCTCCTAGGTAGAATCTTCCACTCATCCTTGGAGAGCTATTTATAATCTATGCTCTCGCTACATATAGAAAAGTTAGATAGAAAGTTGCCTTTGCAGATAGATTAGAGATTTAGAGTCTTAATCTCATCGGCTAACTTCTGAGCGGAGGTTTTTGGATTATTGCTTTCATAGATTGAACGTCCAACGATCACATAGTCTGCACCGTTCAGGATAGCATTGGAGGCCGATCCGCCCTGAGCTCCAACTCCGGGAGAAAGTATCTGAAGGCTGCCTGCTGATTCTCTGATCTTTTTTATCCTCTCAGGTCTGGTAGCTGGGGCTATCAAGCCTGTTGCCCCACATTCAGCTGCCATGAGTGCAAACTCCTCTGCATGCTGAGCAGTGAATTCTTGTCCTCCTGGGTGTGACATTTCGGTAACAACAAATACGTCTTTTCCTGCCGCTGCGCTCACACATTCTTTCAATGAATCTGTACCAGTAAAGGCATGAACAATCACGCCTGATGCTCCGCGTTTGACTGACTGCTCAATAATCAGCCTGTCTGTATTAGGGATATCTGCGATCTTGAAGTCACAGATTACATCAGCCTTCTGAGAAAGTGTAGTTATTATCTCCGGACCAGCTGAAAGAATCAACGGCCAGTTTATTTTAACCGCATCAATTATGCTGCACACTTCGTCCAGAACATGCAGTGCTTTGGACACATCAGTTTCATCCAGAGCCAAGATAAGACGGGAATCCATTCTCATTTGATCATGATGTAATTACTGTTAGTATATATGATCTGATCTCTTCGCACATGTGAGGATATATAGATAGTATGTAACTTCAGGATCATGAAAACTGAAAGGATGGAAGCCGATTCCATCTACACAGGGCATCTTCCAAAAGGCTGTACAATGTGCAGAAAAGGTGCTAAGTTAGTGCTACTTGTATCAGGACGCTGCGATTCAGGATGCTTTTACTGCCCCCTTTCATCTAAAAAGAAAGATAAGGATGTTATCTACGCCGATGAAAAATTAGTCTCATCTGACGAAGATATAATTTCTGAAGCGGAATCAATTGACGCTGAAGGTACTGGCATCACTGGAGGAGATCCTGTTAAATCACTGGATAGAACGATTCACTACATAGAGTTATTAAAACATCATTTTGGAAAAAAACATCATATACATCTGTATACTGCATCACTGGACACAGATGCATACAGTAGCCTGGAAAAAGCTGGACTAGATGAGCTTAGGATCCACCCCCCTGTTGAAAAATGGGGAGATCTGCCAGAATTGGAAAATTTTATAAAAAGTACTAAAATGAGTGTAGGATTTGAAATTCCCGCCATCCCGGGAAAAGAAAAAGAGATTCAAGATCTGATTAAATTTGCAGAAAAGTCTGGACTTGACTTTATAAATCTGAATGAGCTGGAATTTTCAGAAGGCAACTGGAATGCACTGGAAAAAAGAGGTTTCACAGCCAAAGATGAGATTTCAAGTGCAGTGGCTGGAAGTGAAGAGCTTGCTTATGAAATGATAAAAACTGCCAAAATGCCCATCCACTACTGCTCATCAAGTTTCAAAGATGCGGTTCAGCTGAGACAGAGACTCAAAAGGAGAGCGTTGAAAACTTCTCTTCCATCAGACTTAATAACTGAAGACGGAACACTCTTGAAAGGCGTGATAGAGGGAGATCCTGTAAAAATTGCTGAAGTTCTGAAAAAAGAATTTGATGTCCCTGAAGAATTAATGCATTTTGATAAAGAAAAAGAAAGAATTGAGGTCGCGCCGTGGATTCTGGAAGAGATCTTTGAAGACCTCCCCTATGATTCCTTCATTGTAGAAGAATATCCTACAGCAGACCGGTTAGAGGTTGAGAGAGAACCGCTTAAGCGACACTGATGCTCTGAACGTTGTGGTGTCTGTTAACGATATCTCTGGCGAGTTTAAGATTGCGTCCATTTTTACCAATGGCGCGTCCTTTTACTTTTGGATCAACAGTCACTGTGGCGTGTAGAACATTGCCACGTGACTCAATCTCCACTTTCTGGACGTTGTAGTTGTAGAATACATTCTTAATGAATGTCTCTGGATCGTCAGAGTATTCGACAACCTGAATGTTTCTTCCTGTCTGATTTTTCAGACGGATTACATTTTCCCCGCCTTTTCCCACAGCACGGTTGGCTTGGCCGGGTTCGACAACGAACACCAGCTTGTCCTCTGCTTCCATGCAGTCTTTTACTCTCGTTTTTGTTACCTGTTCAAAGAGGTTTATGTAACGAAGAGTATCCTCGGTAAATGTTATTTCCGTTGGCATATTTCATCACAGCGAGAGAATATTTGAGGTACCCTTGTCTATGACAGCTAGGGCAGAAACTGAGAATGGTTTTCCGCATAATGCGCCTAGATCCATGTTGGTTCCCTCATATTTGTAAACCTTTGTGTTGTGGTTTCCAGATTGGAGGAACTCACTCGGGCAATTGGCAGCGATGATTACGATTTTTGCATCTCCGCTGTTTATTGCCTTCTCTGCCTGCTGCACGCCGTAGACCACTTTACCGGTGGTAGCAGCGGCCTTAATTGCTCTTCCTAAATCTATCATTCTTGTGCCTCCTTAGGCCGTTTCGGGGAGTATATCAGATTCACAGCTCCTGTTCCGAGTGTCACTGGTTGTCCCACTATAATGTTTTCAGCCACCCCGTCTAGGTAGTCAACTTCACCAGTAAGGGCAGCATGCAGAAGATGGGTGGCTGTTATTTCAAATGCTGCTCTAGCTAGTACACTAGATTTCCTACCAGATATGCCGTGCCTTCCTATGGCTTTGACGTCTCCGTCGTTTGTCATAAGGTCTGCGACCAGCATAATATGTCTTATGTCAACGCTCAAACCCTGTTCTTCCAGTGTTTTGGAAGCTTCATTTATGATTGAGTTACGAGCGGCTTCAACTCCCAGGACATCATAGATTTCCTGAATAGAGTTTGTGGTTGTACGTGTCTTATCGACTTTATCTTCATTTAAGACGTCACGCAGATTTGATCCTGCAGTATATATGACGTATTCATTGCCCTGCTTACGCAGGATAGCTCTCTCAATGCCGTCAAGACCTTGAATGACTGCATCACGGCTTGCCTGGACGATTGCCTGCAGTTTCTTAAACGAAGGCTCGTCTGAAGATATTACGATTTGACCGTCTTCAACAGCTACTAATCCGCGGAGACGGCGGTCCTTAGACAGCTTTTCCTGGATTTGTTGAATTGTTATATCTTTTTGTTCCAGCTTTACTGGATCAAGATGTACGACAACTTTCATGTTGGCGATATCTGTTTCGATGTCAGCGATGTCCAGTAAGGTAGTCTTCTCAATTTTTGAAGCTACTTTACGCACTATATCTACATCTCCCATGTATGCTGGTTCAATGTGTACTTCCATCATTGGAGTGGAAGGAACACGCCTTGCATCTACAATTTCAATGAGACGAGGCAGACCTAATGTAACGTTAATTTCAGCTACACCTGCGTAGTGGAAAGTACGCATAGTCATCTGAGTACCAGGTTCACCAATAGATTGTGCGGCTAGAATGCCTGCTGACTCATTTGCATCCATTTGATGATCAAGGTAGCGAGAATATGACTTTTTAAGAACATCGAGGATTTTTTCCTCAGGAATGGATATTCCTTCAATGCGGGAAGCGATGTTAGTAACTACACGCATTGGAAGATTCATATCATTCTCTTCCAGCATAGTGAGAAGCTTTTCTTCTAACTCAGTATGTGCTCTTGATTTATCTACAAGATTATAATGAATTTTCTCTGCTGGAGCTTCCTGCTGTTTCTTAGCCGAAGATTTCTTGGTTTCGCGTTTGGTGGTGGTTTTTCCTACCTTAGCAAAGACGTCTGCGGCTTCTTCACTTGTAAGTCCAGCATTTATCAGCTCTTCGACTGAAGCTGCTGAAACATCTCCGATAGTTGAATACTTAGAGAGGAGTTTCTCAATTACTAAATCGCTAACGCCTCTCCTACGGAGTGCATTTTGTGTATCTTTACGTGCCATCAGTCTTCACCTCCGCCACCGAGATCGTATTCAGGCTCTTCCATTTCAAGATCGTCTTCAACAACAGCTTCCATCAGATCCTGTTCCATTGTGGCATAACCTGTCTGTTTCTTCTCTTCAATCCGTAAGATTATCTCAGCTTCATCGCCGAGAACTTCTGTAAGGATATCGTCAATATCCAGAGCTTCACCGCTGGCAGAACGGGTAGGATCTACTCCGTCTTCACCATATTTCAGCTGAATGACCATATCTGCAGTATTACGGACGGTACCATCCTGTTTCAGTTTAAGGTCTTCCAGAGCGTTGATCAGACGGCGCTGCATGTAACCTGAACGGGATGTTCTGACTGCAGTATCCACAAGACCTTCTCTACCTCCCATGGAGTGGAAGAAGAATTCTGTGGGCGTAAGGCCGCTTTTATACGAATTCTGCACGAATCCTTTTGCTTCTGCACCAAGATCTCCTTTCTTGAAATGCGGAAGAGTTCTGTTCCAGTAACCTCTGGATAGACGCTCTCCTCTTACAGCCTGTTGTCCAATACAACCTGCCATCTGTGATAGGTTAAGCATGGATGCTCTTGCACCGGAACGGGCCATAATAACTGCAGGGTTTTCCATACCTAAGTGGCGTCCTGCAATCTGACCTGCTTCATCTCTAGCACGTCCGAGAAGTTTCATTACTTCCACTTCTAAAGTTTCATCAAGAGAACGTCCTGGTAGCTGTTCGAGTATGCCTTCACGGTATGCTTCGACTAACTCGGAAACTTTGGTAACTGAATCAGCAAGCATTTCCTCAATCTGGCGGGTAGCTTCGATTGGGATGTCTTCATCATCAATACCGGTGGTAAAGCCTCTTGCCATTATGGCTCCAATAGCCAGCTTAGTAATGTTGTTGAGGAAGTCCTTAGCTTCTGTGGAACCGTAATCATGTGCAATCTTGTTGAGGATTTTTCCCTTGAAGGCCCCGATTGCATTTTCATCAATGGTTCCGCACAGATGCTGCCCGTTCCTTATCTTCACATAAGCGTCCATGTCACAGTTCTCTTTCAGACATGTCTGGCAGTGGCGACAGATGGATGATTTAAAGGTAATTCTGAAATCCTCTGGAAGGATCAAACTGAACATTTGATAGCCTGTCCAATACTTATTTCCATTTTCGTCAAAGTTTGGCTCAGGTATCTCATCGAACTTCACCTTGCTGAGGATATTAATTGTATCTTCCTCATCAAAGCGGGGGTTTTTATGAGTCAGTAAAAATGATCCGGTAATGTGGTCGTGGATAGCTCCAATGATTGGTCCACCAAACCTTGGAGATAGAATGTGTTCCTGAACCCTCATGAGAATAAGTGCTTCTGCACGGGCTTCGTCACTCTGTAAAACATGCAGATTCATTTCATCTCCGTCAAAGTCGGCATTGTATGGAGGACAGACGCAAAGGTTGAACCTGAATGTTTTCCAGGGCATTACCCGCACAGTGTGTGCCATCATAGACATTCTATGTAGAGAAGGCTGCCTGTTGAAAAGCACAACATCTTTGTCCATCAGGTGTCTCTCAATAATGTATTCTAATTCCAGTCCCTCGGCGATTGTCTCTGCATTACGCTCTGTGACCTTCATTCTTCTTCCGTCTGAACGAATGACATAGTTTACACCTGGAACGTATTTTCCATTTTCAAGTGGTGGATTGTTTCCCCTCTTGACCATTTCTTTGAGGACTTCTATGTTAGCTCTAGTAACACGGACTGGAACTGTAAGCTCCCTGGCTGCGGAATAAGGAACTCCCACTTCATTGATTGATAAAGCAGGATCTGGAGAGATCACAGTACGGGCTGAGAAGTTAACACGCTTACCAGACAGGTTTGATCTGAATCTACCTTCCTTACCTTTCAATCTCTGAACAAGTGTCTTCAGAGGCCTTCCAGATCTGTGTCTTGCAGGCGGGATACCAGAAGTCTGGTTGTCATAGTAGGTAGTAACGTGATATTGGAGAAGTTCCCATAAATCTTCTACAATAAGCTGTGGAGCTCCTGCATCACGGTTTTCTCTAAGCCTCTGGTTGATTCTTAACACATCGACCAGTTTGTGAGTTAAATCATCTTCAGATCTGTCTCCAGATTCAAGAGTAATTGAAGGCCTGACAGTCACAGGAGGAACTGCCAAAGCAGTCAGCACCATCCATTCTGGGCGGCATGATGCAGGATCGATACCAAGCGGAAGAAGGTCGTCATCAGGTATTCTTTCCAGACGTTCCCTCACCTCTTTGGGTGTAAGCTTGTGCCCGTCTTCACGGAATGTAGTAGGCTTATCAAGAGTTATTTTTCCCTGGATTTCACCACAGTGAGGACAGACTGCATTCTTTGATGCATCCTTAGCCAGATCTTTAGCAAGGATACGGTAGTCGATTGCATCTCCACCGAGTTCTTCTACCATTTCCATTTGCTTTGTCTTCTCAGCAGCTTCTTCCTGAGTCATCAAGAGGCGACCGCAGGATTTGCAGGTTGATTGCAAAAGTTTCTTGATTTCTTTTACAAGGCCTACATGGATAACAGGCATTGCCAGGTCTATGTGTCCAAAGTGTCCTGGGCATTCATCTACTTTGTTTCCGCAGGTCTTACATCTAAGACCTGGTTCGATGACACCCAAGTGAGGATCCATAAGACCCATGTCAATTGGGAAACCATCATCATCATAGGTATCAGCCGTGATAACTTTGGTAGCTGACATCTTTCTAATCTCTTCTGGAGATAAGATTGAGAATTTGATTGATCCTATTCTTTTAGAGACACCGCGCATCATCTTAAATCCTCCAGTTGAAGTCTCATGACGACACCAAGTGACAGCAGCTCATCCAACAGGAGTTTGAATGCATAGCTTGTCTGAACCAGATGAACATTGGTGTTATTGTTGCACACAGGACAGCGCACTACTCCCCTACGATCCATCATAGAAATGTGTCCGCAACTGGGGTTTCCGCAGATATACAATGAAGTACCGTCTGATTCGTCCAGAAGACGATCTTTGATAACCATTGCGGCACCATGTCCGATAAGACAGTCTCTTTCCATTTCACCGAATCTTAAACCACCCTGACGTGATCTTCCTTCAGTAGGCTGCCTTGTAAGGATCTGCACAGGTCCACGTGAACGGACATGCATCTTTCCAGATACCATGTGGTGCAGTTTCTGATAATAGATCACACCTGTGAACATATTAGCTTCAAACATTTTCCCGGTGACACCATCATACATTACTTCTTTGCCAGTGTGCTTGAATCCATTACGCACCAGTTCTTCTCTGATAGCTTGTTCCTTTTCTCCAGAGAAAGCTGTTGCGTCAATAGGTCTTGCTTCCATCGAACCGACCTTGCCTCCGATCATTTCCAGAACGTGAGCAATGGTCATACGAGATGGAATAGCGTGTGGGTTAATGACGAGATCAGGTGTTACACCGTCGCAAGTGAAAGGCATGTCTTCCTGAGGAACAAGAAGTCCTACGACTCCTTTCTGTCCATGTCTGGAAGCAAATTTATCTCCCAATTCAGGAATCCTTTCGTCTCTCACTTTCACTTTTACAAGCCTAGAACCATTTTCAGATTCTGTAAGCATTACTGAGTCAACCCAGCCTTTTTCGCCTGAACGAATAGTTACTGAGGTTTCTCTTCTTTTCTGAGGTGTTAGAAAGTCTGTCTCTTCCTCAAGGAAACGAGGAGGTGAGGTCTTTCCAACCAGGACATCTCCGCCACTGACTTCTGTTTCTGGACAGATTAAACCGTCCTCACCGAGAGTTGCGTATGCCAAATCTGCACGGGCACCTCGTACATCGGGAGAAGGTATCTCAAAGTGGTCTTCTTGTCCTCCGGGATATCTGCGTTCTTCAGCACGATATGTCCTCATGAATGTTGAACGTCCTAGACCTCTATCTACAGATGCTTTGTTGAGAATTAAGGCATCTTGAATATTGTAACCATTGTAAGATAAGATTGCTACAACAAAGTTTTGTCCAGCTGGACGGTCGTTGAATGCGATGAAATCCATAGGTTTTGTCTGTACCATAGGTTTCTGCGGATAATGTAAAAGATGCCCACGAGTGTCTGGACGCTTACGGTAGTTGGTGCAGCTCAGCCCTAATGACTGTTTTGCCATACCAGATCCCATAGTAACTCTTGGAGAAGAGTCATGTTCCGGATATGGAACAACACTTGCAGCCACACCGAGAATGATCATCGGATCAATTTCCATGTGTGTATGTTCAGTGCTAAGCATCATAGGAACAGAGTTGTCTCCATGACAGTATTTACACTTGAGAATAGCGTGAGAATCATCTGTACCAGGGTTCATCCAGTCCAGATCAGTAGGTGAAAGAGCCCTGCCGCATTCGCTACAGCGCTCTGGAGGATTGTATGGAATAACTGCAATGTAGGTATCTTCTTCCTCTTCTGCATCAATCCATTCTATTACTCCTTCCCTGATGAGGTCTGTCCATTTTAGATGTCCATCTCTTATTTCTTCAATGTGTCTGCGGGTAAGAGACAGTTTACCGTTGTTCACTACAAGTAATGGACGTCTCAGACGGCCTTCATCACAGTTTATGATTACTTCACCCATTTCTTCATCGAAACGGATGTTTATATCACTGGACAAGAGTCCCTGACGCCTTCCAGCCCTGACATCTGCAACCAGGCTCTTGGGGTTTTCTGTGTTTCCGATCAGATCACCGTTGACGTATACTTTTGCACCTGTACGGAGCTCTCCACTTCTGACTTCAGTAACGCCGCGATCACGCAAAAGCCACTGTACGTCTTCTTCCCTGAATCCTTCTGATACATCAATGATTAACGATGCGTTCTTCACCAGACCGCAATTCTGACCTTCAGGAGTTTCATTGGGACACAGTCTACCCCATTGAGTTGGGTGAAGATCACGAGCTTCGAAGTGAGGCTGTGAACGTGTAAGTGAAGATGTGACTCTTCTCAGATGAGACAATGTGCTCATGTTAGAGGTACGGTCTAAAAGCTGAGATACACCGGCTCTTCCTCCCACCCAGTTTCCTGTAGCTAAGGCGTGTAAGAGACGATGAGTCATAAGATCAGGACGGATTGACGACCCGATGCGCAGATTCTCTTTCTTACGTGAGAAATTGCGCTCCATCTGGTACTTGAGATCCTTCATTAAGTTTGTAAATGCAACTCTGAACAGATCTTCCATCAGATCTCCCGAAAGTTTGAGACGTTTGTTGGCATAGTGGTCTTTGTCGTCTTCCTTCCTCATGCCTATGCTAAGTTCAAGAACTGAACGGGCAATTCTGCCAAGGAAGTGGGCTTTCTTAAGTCTGTCTTCCTTAGTATCTCCAAGATGAGGAAGAAGTGAACGATCAATGATTGATTCCACTTTCTTCTCTCTGTACTCTTTTGCTTGTCCAGTAGCAAATTTACGCTCAAGGTATGTGATGGCGTCTTCAGTTGTATAGATACCGTTTGGAGGGTAAAGCTTCTTGTCATGGCATTCTTCAATGTTAGCGTAAACAATGTTTGCCATTTCAGGAACAGAGACTATTGCATCATAGATGTCTTTATCATTCTCCATTCCAAGAGCTTTCATCAAAGCTACTAAAGGTATCTGACCTGTAGCTGCCGGAACTGTCACTGTTAGGATTCCGTCTTTTTTCTTTTCAACAAGAGTAAGAGCACGGTATCCTTCTCTCTGAGAGAACACTTTGGCAACTTCCAGCTGAGTTCCATATCTTTCATTGTACTCTACCATCACCCTGTTTGGTGCAAGATCTTCCAATGAAATCAGAACTCTTTCTGTTCCGCCGATGAGGAAATATCCGCCTGGATCTGATGGGTCTTCACCAGCCTCCATTAGCTTTAATTTATATTCTTCATCTGTGAGCTCTTTGTCAACTTCAATATTTTCTTTATAAAGATTGCAGCGCTTCGAACGAAGCATTACTGGTAGATCACCGATGTGAACGGTTTCAGGTTCTTTTTCAATACCGTCCTCAATAATTGTAAAATCAAGATAAATCGGAGCAAGGTAGTTGAGGTTTCTGAGTCTGGCTTCCATAGGTGTCAGAGGATGTGTAGCACCGTTTGCTTCTCTCACGATTGGTAACTGCACATGCATGGTAGGTCTTGCCTGAGAGTCGATAAGTCCAGTTTTTTCATCTCTCTTACGTCCTACCCTTATCTCAATAATACGTCCTTCAGTTCTTTCAGGGTCGAGACGTATTAGCCCGCGTTCCATATCATCTGCAGATACTCTGAGATTGTCAACAATCTTCTGCATTCTGCTATTTGGGTTATCAAGAGTGGAGAGAAAATCATTAAAACTCGATATATGGTGGTTAACAATGCTTCTGTCTTTAAAATAAAGTTCTACTAAGTCACGCAATTCTCTTCACCCCTTTACTTCCTTAATTACCAGGCGATAAGTGACGAAAGCTTCTGCAGTTGCACTCTTCCGAATGATCTTAATAATACTTCCTTCTGGGATTGGACCGTATATATTTTCCAGAAGCTTCACACATGCATCTCCTCGTCGAATTTTAGGAAGCTGGTCTTTTGTAATATTCAACTCTGCCAGTACTTTTTCAGCATCCTCTGGAGACAATAGATAATGCTCCGGTACGAGATTATGCTCTAAAACGTTAAAATTGGATTCGACCACCTAATTCACCTGCTAGACGTTAAAATCGGACATGGGGTTCCGCCATAAATTACAGTTAGAAAATATCCCTTCGAATGCGGACCGAACGTTACCCCTTCCATCGTTCTTCTACCTCGCTAAGAGCGGGCTCGCGGGGATTTTCGGAGTATACGGGAAGGCCGCATACTTTTCGAACCCCGGACCACCTGATTAAAAGTCAGATGCTCTTTCTAGGGTACTGGGGATTTTATTCCACAGTCCTACCTAGCTGAGCTACGAGCCCATGCAAGCTTATTCAGCATGCAGAGGGTTAGGTAAAGACTAACCCTATATAATACTTTTTATCAAAATTTCAATTGGCATTGTATTAGAAAATATACGAAAAGATTTTGACCTATTCTTAGCAAGGTAGACGAGTATCGTCTTTTTACATTTTAAGCTTTCTAACTCTGTATTATCTTTGAAAATGTGCATAAGTTTTAGAGCCACTTCCAAATTTTTCCTAAAGAGTAAAGGCTAATCTTAAATATCTAAATTAGACTGTATTGCCAATTCCGGTGATTTAACATGGAAAACGAAAAGATTTGCAGTTCATGTGGACTCAGACTCGGAAAGAACGATGGAATGACGTTCTTCCAGTGTCCAGAATGTGGCGAAGCCGAAATTGGACGCTGCCCACAGTGCAGAGACCAGAGTGTTACATACACTTGCCCCAAATGCGGGTTCACAGGACCTTAAGGTGGATTTCATGGGAAAAGTAGCAGCAGTTCACAAGCTTATTCCAGAGAGCCCAGAAGTATCAACTGAACAGATTATAGCAGATATTCCAAAATATGTTCCTGAAGGAGTTACTATCAGCAGCATGGTTGTAAAACCATTCGCTTTTGGTCTCAATATCATTGAAGTTACATCGATGATGGATGATGCTGAAGGTCTTATTGAAAAACTTGAAGACGCTCTGAGAACAGTACCAAACGTGCAGGGCGTGGAAGCAGACACAATTACTCTTATCTGAATAAGAATACTTACTCTGCAGAATTTCTGCAGAGGTTAAATAATTTTTAAGGTTCTAAAACTTCAAATCCAGTAGACTCATCTTTTACTTTTCTAGCGCTGCAGTCTGTAAGCTCAATTATAATCACTTCCAGAATCTGCCACACTATCGAACCTACCCGGATGCAGCCTGTAAGTCCTTCTCCTTCTCTGCCACATGAAACATGCATATGAAGTCGTGGAAGCCCATCTTCACCCTCAAATATTGTTCCAATGCCTGCCGTCTCATGAGGTGCAGAAAGTAGATGGTATAAGGGAATTACAGGTCTTGAATTTCCATCTTCAGGCCCTACAGTCATTTTACTGTTTTCATTTAGGGCTCCCACTGCTAGAACTGCAGCAGATTTTATACTATGTTCAGTAGCAAATTTTTCTAGACACTTGTGAACTATTTCACCGTCTTCTAGTTTTACAACAAAAACTCTGCCGATACCAGCTTCTGAATACTTCAGAATATTTCCTCCTGAAAAATTATGATTATGCGGGGTTGGCCCGCATTAAAAGAATTAGATATGTTTACTCTGGGAAAGGCTTGATGTATTCTTTGTCCATCAGCAGCTTTGTCTCGTTTCTGGCTCTGGAAATGAGTTCTTCTGCACGCTGGGTGAGTTCAGATTTGCTGATTTTAACTCTTGCAATTCCAGTCTCAATTGCTTTCATACCAACAGCAACTGCTTCTCTGGGGAATACTTCCCAATCATCCATTGACGGAACAATGTAGGATTCGCTGAGGCCTTTGTCTTCAGCTGTCTTAGCGATCTCAAGAGCAGCAGCAATGCACATCTCGTCTGTGATTGTCTTAGCCCTGACATCAAGAGCTCCTCTGAAGATACCAGGGAATCCAAGAGAGTTGTTAACTTGGTTAGGGAAGTCAGAACGTCCAGTTGCAATTACCCTTGCTCCTCCTTCTTCAGCTTCCCAAGGCCATATTTCTGGAATTGGATTTGCTGTAGCAAATACAATTGCATCGTCTGCCATTCCTTGAACCCATTCTTTCTTGATAACACCTGGTCCAGGTCTAGAAGCAGCTACTACAATATCTGCTCCCTTCATTGCAGCCTCAATATCTCCGACTACATTTTCAGCATTGGAGTTCTCACACATGAACCATTTCTCAGCATGAGAGTTCTTGATATCTTCTCTGCCCTTGTGAAGAGTTCCTTTGCTGTCTACCATGACTATGTTTTTGATGTTGAAACCAGCTTCAACCATAATACGGGCAATTGCAATATTGGCAGCTCCAGCACCTATCATGGCAACTTTTGATTCAGAGATCTTCTTTCCAACTACTTTATGAGCGTTAATTGCACCTGCTGTAACTATAGTAGCAGTTCCCTGCTGATCATCATGCCATACAGGAATATCCATTTCATTTCTTAGTCTGTCAAGGATCTCAAAGCACTTGGGGTTCTCAATATCCTCCAAGTTAATTCCACCGAACGAAGGTCCCAGGGCTTTTACGATGCTGATTATTTCTTCAGTATCTGTTGTATCCAAACAGATAGGAACTGCATCTACTCCTCCTAGATATTTGAATAATAATGCCTTACCTTCCATAACTGGAAGAGCTGCTTTAGGTCCGATGTTTCCTAATCCTAAAACCCTTGTACCATCAGACACTACGGCAATCATATTGCCTTTAGAAGTATGCTCATACACTTTATCTGGATTTGCATGGATGTCTTTACAAGGTTCTGCAACACCAGGTGTGTACCAAACTGCAAAGTCGTTAAAACTGTGAACAGGGCACTTTGCAGTTACCTCGATCTTACCTTCATAATACGGATGATATTTCATGGCAAGTTTTGCCGGTTCATATGCTTTCTTCAGCATTTCTTCTTGATCCTTTTTATCGACCATAACAACAGTCTCCCAAAATGTTAATTTAGTTGAGGCAAACCCTGTCACCGGGTTTAAATTTAGGCCTAAGACCACAAAACATTATATAAGAGCTTCGTAGCTGACATTACGAATCTCGTAGATAATAAGAGTGAGGACCTTCATGAAAGTAACCATATTAGACGGATACATCGATGAACCTGCATGTCTCGGAGTTCCACCATTTATTTCTCCACAGGTTAGAGCAGCTGCAGGTGCTGCAATATCTGCCGGTGCTGATGTTGAATACATTACAATAGATAAAATCAGAAAAAATGAAGTTGAATTAAATTCAGATGTAACATTATTTATGTCTGGAAATGCTGTTCCAGGAAAGTATCTGAGGGCTATGCCTGCTTCAAAAAAAGAAGTATTAGAGATAAGCCTCAGTATCCCTGGCATATCAATACTCGGAGGTCCTGCAACCCTAGATGCAGAAATGTGTTCCTCTTTTGATTACTCATCAAAGAATGACCCAGCTGTTTCATTGAATGAAATTTTAAAAAGAGAAGAAGTTTCTCAAAGATGGAGAACATTAGAAGAATGGAATGAATGGCAAATTAAGGGAGCGTATATTGTAAAAGACCATCCTGATTTTCCTGATCCTTTAATAGCTGAAGTAGAATCTTACAGAGGATGTGTCAGATACAAGTCTGGTGGCTGTTCATTTTGCATCGAACCATTAAAAGGAAAACCTTTGTTTAGACAGCCATCTGACATAATAAAAGAATGCGCTAAACTAACAGAATATGGTGTTCATAATTTTCGAATAGGTGGCCAAAGCTGTATAATTTCATATATGGCAGATCTAAATAGTGGTGATCCTCCTAGGCCTAACCCAGATGCAGTAAAAGAATTGTTTTCTGGACTTAGTAAATTAAATCCAAAAGTACTACACGTCGACAATGCTAATCCAGCAGTTATATCAACATATCCAGAAGAATCAAGAAAGATTATCAAAACTCTGGTAACTTACTGTACTTCTGGAAACGTTTTAGCATTAGGTTTAGAAAGTTCAGATCCACAAGTAATAAGCGCTAACAATCTCAATTCATCAGCAGAACAGACATTAGAAGCTATAAAAATTATAAATGAAGAAGGTTCAGACATAGGAAATAATGGTGTTTCAAAATTACTCCCTGGACTTAATTTTATAAGTGGTCTAGATGGTGAAAATAAAAATACTAATGAATTAAATATAAATTTATTAAATGACATACTAAATAATAATTTATTATTAAGAAGAATTAATCTTCGACAAGTTATACCATTACGAAAAGAATATAAAAAATCAGATAAGCATTCCTTTATTAAATTCAAGGAAAGAGTAAGAGAAGATATAGATCAACCTATGCTGAAGAAGATGTTTCCCGAAGGACGCATTTTAAAAGATGTTTATGTAGAATTACATGATGGAAATCTCACATTCGGTAGACAAATAGGATCTTATCCCATTCTAATTTGTATACCTTATAAAACAGAACTCAATAGATTTACAGATGTAGCAGTTGTAGATTGGGGATATAGAAGTATAACTGCAGTAGAGTTTCCTTTGAGAATTAACGAATGTTCTATAAAAGCATTAGAATCACTTCCGGGATGCGGACGTAAAAGAGCTGCAAAAATTTTCATATCTAGACCTTTGTCGAATCTCGAAGCTTTATCAAAAATAATTGATGATGTAAATGTCGTTGAACGAATAAAGGATATTATTGTTTTTGAATAAAGAGGGAGACCCCTTCATTTCCACTGCAGAATTTTCATTATTTTTGTGCGTTCGTCTTAAGTTTTCTAATTTTATAAAAAATATTTTCTTCTATTTTTTCTCTTCTCTTCTTTACATTATAATATAATATATTAGTAGATTCTTTTTCTATATTTATTATAACATTCTAAATTTTTTTCTACTAGAAATTCTTAACGGCGTTTAACATCTTTTATTAACTGCTATAGTGGTTTGTTTACCTAATCTTATAAGAATTAAAGTAAGCATATAATGGAGAAAATTTGCAGTGGAAATAAAGGGGTGGGGGTATTACAAGATATTAACTGTTAATTTTTAGTGTTATTTTATAGGGCTCTACTATCAGCGCATAAATCAAATACCAAAAGCACTCTCCCTTTCCATATAAGACACCTTTATTTCTTATGCAGAAACAAGTCAGCAGAACAACATTATAGGGACTTATTCTGTTGGATAGTAAAGTGTAGTCTTTTCAATAAGGTGGGCTTCTTTATCAGCTGATACAAAGGTGTAACGGCTGCAGAATGTTGGCCCTCTAAAGGGGTATTGAGATGGATAACAGCAGCGGCAACATCTTTGATAAATACATGAATTCAAAACAGATATTCAAAAGAGATCGCGAAATATTAAGACCATCTTATATTCCTGATGAACTTCCTCATCGTAAGGATCAGATAAATCAGTTGGCTTCTATTTTAGTTACTGCTTTAAGAGGAGATAGACCTTCTAACGTTCTTATTTTTGGCAAAACAGGTACTGGTAAAACAGCTTCTGTGAAATACCTTGGAAAAGAAATACTGAAAGCTGATGAGTTCAACCGTGTCAATTATCTTTACATGAATTGCGAAGTGGTTGATACTCAATATGGTGTTCTCCAGAATATAGGAAATATGGTTATTGACAAGTTTGAAGAACGTATTCCATTTACTGGCTGGAGTACAGAACGTGTATACAATATTCTTAGAGAGAAAATAGATGAGCTCAATCGTGTTGTCATTATAGTTTTAGATGAAATAGATAAATTGGTTTACAAATCAAGTGACGATGTTCTTTATAATCTTTCTAGAATAAACGATGACCTTGAAAGGTCAAAAGTTTCCTTAATAGGAATTTCTAATGATCTTAAATTTACTGAGTTTCTTGATCCTAGAGTTCGTAGCAGATTAGGTGAAGAAAAAATGGTTTTTTCACCATATAACGCAGAACAGCTTCGTGATATTCTTGATCAGCGTTCTAAACTTGCATTCTATCCTGATGTTATAGATCCTGGTGTACCTCCTTTGTGTTCAGCCTTAGCTGCTCAAGAACATGGTGATGCTCGTAGAGCATTAGATCTGTTAAGGGTAGCTGCAGAAATAGCTGAACGTAACGGCGATGATAAAGTCACCGAAGCCCATGTCTATAAAGCTAAAAACAAGATTGAATTAGATTGTGTTACTGAAGCTATCAAAACTCTTCCTACTCAGTCTAAGTTAGTTCTAATGAGTATCATAATAAATGAAGAAAGAGGAAACGGTAAACTTACTACAGGAGAATTATACGAAACTTACCGCGACATCTCTCAATTTATAGATATGCAGATTCTCACTCAGCGTAGAGTCACAGATTTAGTTTCAGAGCTAGATATGATGGGAATTGTACATGCAAGAGTAAAATCATTCGGACGCGGCGGTCGCACTAAAGAGATAGATCTATCTGTTCCCATAAACGAAACTAAAAAGATACTCGAAGAAGATGAGTTGTTACATTCACTTAAAAATTATCGCCCGAAGAATCAAACAACTCTTATCTAATCTATTTCTTCTTCTTGTAATTGATAATTTCATTCAGCCCTACTGGTACTCCTATGATTAATATCAAGGCAATAATAAAATCAATCTTACTGTTCTGAGGTATATCACTGAGACTATGGCCATTTGCTATAAGATTCACAATCCCAAACCATGGTAATTCCCCTCTTGCTTTTCCAGTTATATCTTTTTCTTCTACAAGGTCTGATATTCCTGAGTTTTGATCTACTCTAGAATTTCCATCACCCATTGTAATTATTCCACCATGTGGATTAGAACCCATATCAAATAAAATATTTTTCAAATTTATTATTATTTCTCCGCTATTTGTGTAAGGGACATTTTTTATCTTAATCTCATTTTTAATGTTTGAATAAGAATGGCCGCCATCAGCTTCCCATAAGTTTTCATCTATATCTTTTAATGAAGGGGCACTAAAAGTATTTGTCAATTCATCATACTCTAATTTTATTATAGCTCTATGTATTATTGATTTATTTAAATATTCTGAATTATAGATAATTACATCGCCATAACCGCTGTATGTCTTATGTCCTGTAGATAGTCCTTCAACATATGTTGTAATATCTTCAAATGAATTTGTTTTTTTGATAATTACAATGTCTCCAGTGTCGATAGTGCCTATGGAGCTTTCTTCTCCATGCTGCATACTTTCAGAATCTACAACTACTAAAGGCGGCCAAATTCCACTGTATGCAAACAAAGCTACGAATACAATTGCAATTGCAACTGGAATGGCTATTATTGCCTTTAGGGTAGACTTGTACTCTTTATCCACTTTAACTTTATCATATATTCATTAGAAAAAACTATGTTGATCTTTTGAGTAGAATGCTCTAGTAATAAGGTAGATAAGTTATGATTTCAATAACTGTTTATGACGTCTCGTCCTGACAATGATACTTATTTCATGAATATGGCAAAATTGTCTGCCACAAGATCCACATGTCTCCGGCGCAGTGTGGGAGCAGTTATTGTAAAAGAAAAAAGAATCCTTACTACTGGCTATAATGGGGCTCCAAGAGGACTTAAACATTGTGAGGAAACTGGATGTGTCAGGCTAGAAAAACATATAGAGTCAGGTACGCGTCATGAGTTATGCAGGGGAGTACATGCTGAACAAAATGCTGTAATTCAAGCAGCTTATTTTGGAGTCAGTGTTAAGGATGCTTCAATTTACATTACGAATTTTCCATGTGTGCTCTGTGCCAAAATTCTCATAAATGCGGGAATAAAAGAAGTTGTTTATCTCGATGATTATGTTGATGTATTATCTAGGGAAATTCTTGAAGAGAGCAATGTAATCGTAAGGAGATATGTTGAGAACAAATGATTAAAGTGTCATTTACTGCATTTCACACAAAACCACTTTCTATTTTTAGAGATTAGTCATAATATTCATATGACATAAAGTCATCAACGTAGTATGTTATGTACAGAATGCGTGATGGATATATACGACAACTCAAATTTCTGTTCTTATTGTGGACATCGCATCAACGGTGTTAATTCTTTATCTAAGCTCATCATTGTGAAAAACAGATACTAAAGTAATCAATATTTTAATAAATCAGTAAATATCTGGATTGCAACAGCATTCTTTGTTTCTGTTTGTTTTCTTCTGATTTTTTCCAGTTATAATGAATCATCATTTAATCATAACACAAATGAATATGAATTAAGTCCTAATGATTACGATGCAGATCCGATTGTATATCTACCTACAGCTAGCTATGTTTTTGTAGACAATCCTCCAAGTAAAACGGCTACAGTATCAGCCTCAGGTGATTTTGTTACTGGTGATCTTTCTGTAAGTTTTGATGATAAAGATAAGATGGTTGTAACACTATATGATTCGGTAGCTTCTGAATATCAATACTTTTACTGGACATTTACAGATCTTCATCACACATTTCAAACAACTTCTTATTTTTCTTTTAATATCTATGAAGGCAAAACACTGTTAAAGACAGAACCTGTCCTAATCTGGAATTCACCAACGGCTGGAGAATATGAAATAAAAGTTAGCTGCTACAATGATATAAACGGCAGTCATTCATACTATTCTGGAAATGTCTTGTATGATGATTATATCACAGAATACTATGTTTGGTCGTACCATAATCAAAATTATTTTATGGACATTGAATATATGTTCTCTGAATACTTGCAATATACTCCATTATTCAGATCACCAAATGAACTGAGAGCAGGTAGCGATCATTATAGAATGGCAGATTTTTGTATCATCAATGATACAATAAATGATATTGCGGATAATTTAAAAGCACTCTATTGCAAAAGTTATGGAACTGAAGTATCATTATCTGATCAGAAATTTGCAGATTTTATCTTAGCGTTTGTAAACATCTGCTATACATATCCGCCTAATTCAAACATGCCAGATTATTATGAATATGGTCAGATTGAATATTGGGCCTACCCAATGGAAACAATCTATCATACTATGGGTGACTGTGAAGACACCGCTATTCTATGTTCAAATTTGTTTAAAGCCTGTGGTTTTGATTCTGCAATTATAGTCCTTCCTGGGCATGCTATATCCGCTGTTTCACTTGATAATTTTACAGAATCATATGTGAATCCTTCCTGTAGAGTATCTCCATTTTACCAGATAGTAAATGATAAAACATATTATGGATGTGAAACAACTCTTGTGGATAGTTCATATGGAGTTGGATACATATCTTCTTCATATGTAATTGATGAATATGAAATTCTTCAGAGTGAAGAGCTTCTTAAGGGAAATTATAGATTTTATCCTTTAAGCTTTCTTAATGAGTAAAATCACATTTGTTTAAAATTCAGATCATATTTTTGGCGTTGAGAATCATATCTAATCTATTGATATGATCCCATAAACCATATTTTTCGTTAAATAATGAATACAGTATCAGGAAGTTTTTATATACGTTAATCCGATTCCCAAAGAAAATCACCGGAGAGAGACCCGTGGGTAAATCTGAAACACTTCTCCAGGTTAAAGATGCCGAGTCTAAGGCTAAGCAGACAATTGAGCAGGCTAGAACTAAAGAGAAAGAGATTCTTTCCTCTGCACGTAAAGAAGCTGTAGAAAAGATACAGCAGGCAGAGAAAGACCTTAGATCTAAGTCCGCTTCAGAGTTAGCAAGCCAGAAGGCTTCGTTGGCATCTCAAAAAGAAGGGCTTTTGCAGAAAGGGAATGACGATGCAGCAGCATTAGAATCAGCGGCTGTAAAGAAAATCCCTCAAGCAAAAATGATGATCAAGCAACAATTCGAGAGGACATTCGATGCTGCTACCGGAATCAATGAGTAAGATATTGGTCGTTGGGACCAAGGATCAATTACCGGCAACTATCGATCTTCTTTATAGTCTCGAAAATGTTCATGTTATCGATTTTCCGTCAGATGGAGAGGAAGGATTTACTTTAGGATCCCCACTCTCTGCAGCTTCTGATGCTTCTTTGAAGCTTTTGAAGCTAAGATCTATGGAAAAAGATCTAGAAATTGATGGGAGTGCTTACAAGGAAAAAATTTCTGTAAAGCAGATAGAAGACACCCTTCAATCAACAATGGACGAGATTGAAAAGCAGATATCTGGTATTGTCGAATCTAAAAATTCGATGCAGACCAGATTGTCCGAATTGAATGGCCGCATAACTTTATTGGATCCATTTAAAAAAGTGGACCTAGATTTGGGGTTATATCGTGGTTATTCATCATTGGGCGTAATTGCTGGATATTCTCAAATTGATCCTGAAACTGCGTTGAAAGACGCATTACAGAATGAATACGAATTGTTCAAGGGAAGCGACTCTTTTATTGTTTTATTTGTTCCTCTGTCTAAATTAGAAGAGGCTCAGCGCACACTTTCTCAGCAGGGCTTCAGTGAAGTCCCCATACCTGAAGGAAAAGGTATGCCGTCCCAGATGGTTGCTGAATTGGAAAGTGAAATAGCTGATGTGAATAAACAATTAGAAGACATCGAGGCTAAGCTCGCTGAAATCAGAGGCAATTATGCATCATTTATTGCCGCAGCTGATGAACAGCTTAGCATCATCGTCGAAAAGGCTGAACTTCCTTTGAGAATGGGCGCCACCGAACACTCCTTTGTGCTCGAAGCATGGGTGCCTGAGAAAGAATTTAGCTCGATTTCCGATGCCTTCAGCAAGAAAGTTGGTGACAATGTATATCTTGAAGTATTGTGCACCAAAGATCGTAAAGAAGAGCATGCGGAACCTAGTGGATATAATGAAGAGGAGCCGGTAGAAGTAGAGGAAGAAGTTCCTGTTGAACTCAAGCACGGTAAGACCGTTGGAAGGTTCACATTCTTCACTAAACTTTTGTCAACTCCTCGTTATAATGAAATTGACCCTACAATTACCATCGCTATATTTTTCCCAATATTCTTTGGTTTAATGGTTGGTGATGTAGGTTACGGTATTCCTTTTACAATTCTTGGTCTTATTGGTCTGAAAAGATGTAAGAGCGATGAATGGCGCGGAATTGCCACTATGCTGTTCTATGGAGGTATTGCCTCAATATTCTTCGGACTATTCTTGTACGGAGATATGTTTGGTATTGAATTCCATTCAGCTGAAGTTGGAGCAATTAGCTGGGAAACTCTCTTGGGAGTATCTCTGCCTCATGTTCTGTTCAACATTGGTGACTTCGCTGTACAACTGGGATACGTTACAAAGCTTGGCAGTGTAAAATTACTGTTATACGCTTGCATATGGGTAGGAATTGCCCATCTCATACTGGGACTGATAATCGGTTTCTACAACACAACTATCAGACATGGATTAAAAGCAGCTGTGTTCGAGAAACTCTCTTGGCTCCTGGTAATGATTGGATTTGCATTTGGAGTTCTTTGGGCTATAGAGAACTTAATCACATCTCAAGCCATGGCTTTGGATTCAAATCTGATTATCGCATTGGTACTCGCCATAGTAGGTTTGTTAATGGCAGTAAAGGCTGAAGGAGGAACCGCTATCATCGAGGCTCCTGAAGTCTTAAGCAACGTGCTTTCCTATACAAGGATAGCAGCCATCGGTATGTCTAAAGCAGGCATGGCGCTGGCATTCAACATGATCGCCCTTGAAATGATAGCACCAGGTGGCGGCATAATGCTAGTATTGGGACTTTTAGTCTTCATTATTGGTCATTTAATGATCTTTATACTAGCTATAATTTCAGCAGGTCTCCACAGTGTAAGGTTGGAGTATGTTGAACTCTTTAACAAATTCTTTGAGGGCGGTGGAGTAGACTTCAACCCCCTAAAAATAGTTAGAAAACACACAATAGCAACGGAGGAATAAAAATGGTAGATGCAGAAGGACTTATAGCAGTTGGAGCTGGACTCGCAGTAGGATTGGCCGGTATCGGATCCGGTATTGCAGAAGCTAACATCGGTGCAGCTGCAGTTGGTGCAATGGCTGAGAACGAGAAACTCTTCGGTAAGGGACTTATTCTCACTGTTATCCCTGAGACCATCGTTATCTTCGGTCTGGTTATCTCTATCCTACTCTGGATTAACATGTAAGAGAGGCTAACTCCATGTCATTGGACAAGATAGCCGACGAAATCCTTGGCAATGCCAGCAAAGAAGCTGATAAAATTGTCAAGGACGCGGAGAATGAAAGATCCAGGATACTCTTGGAAGCCGACCAGAAAATTGAGAACATGCGTAAGGCTGAAGAGAAAGAGCTGCAGGAATCAATTGAGCGCATGAAGCGCCAGGAGATTTCCAGCGCTGAATTAGATGCCAAAAAGATAGTTCTCAACAAGAGGAAAGACATTCTCAACCGCACCTTCGAGGAAATGCTAGCCGAGCTTTCAGAAATGGATGCTAATGAGAAAAGCAGCATTTACAAGAAGATCGTCGACCAAGGCTCAAAAGTCATCCCATCTCCAAAGGTTCTTTGCCCTATAGGAGAGAAGAATCTTTTGGCTGACGTCGACGGAATGGGAAAACTGACAGAAACTGACATGGAATCGGGCCTGATTTTGGAAAGTACAGACGGCACAGTCCGTCTCGACTTCCGCTTCAGGACGATCTTAGAAGGTATCTGGGATCAGGATCTGAAAGAAATATCGAACATCCTGTTCGAATAAAGGGAAACTGGTGAACAAATGATTGTACGAGGGCGTCGGGGGAAAGGCAATTACGCTTACGCAACAGCAAGGATCAAATCGAAAAAAAGCCTCCTGCTGACCAATGACAACTACCCCAAGTTGCTAATGATGGATCTCAATGAGATCGGTAGATTCATGGGTGAAACGCAGTACAAAACTGAGATGGCTGAACTAGCCTCAAAGTATTCCGGAGTTGATCTCATAGAATTGGGAACCTCCAGAAACCTCGCTCACACCTACAGATCTATCATTGGATTCTGCTCTGGTGATTTGAAAGAAATCGTGGCAGGATATCTTCGCAGATGGGATATGTGGAATATCAAAACCATTCTGAGAGGAAAGTACTCTAATGCCACCGTAGAAGAAATCCAGGAAGACCTTGTACCTGCAGGAACTCTTAGTGAAGAAGACCTAAACGCTTTGCTTGCCATCGACAGCATGTCTGAGATTATTGAGACATCTGCCCGCAAGCTGAGCATTCAGGTTCCTGCGGACATAACCCTATCACTTGAACGGGATGGCAATTTAGCTGCGGTAGAAGATTATCTTGATTTCGTATATTACCAAAGATTATTGGCATCTATTGATCCCAATAAGAAATCAGATAGTCAATTTCTTTCATTCGTAAAGCGTGAAATTGATATTGTGAATTTAAGAACGTTGTTAAAACTGAAGATGGACAACATGCCTGGTGATAAAATAAAGGTATACTTCATTGAAGGTGGCAGCAACGAACTCTCTATTACTGAATTAAACAGGCTTGCGGCCATAGAGACATTTGACAATCTAGTTGATGAACTGTCAAAATACTCATTCTATGATGAAATCAAAAATTCATTAGAGAAGGCCAAGACTACAAGATCTTTAAATCCAGTAATGGTGAAATTAGACAAATACTTGGCCAAGGAGGCAGAAAGATTTTCCCATCTTTATCCGTTATCGGTATTGCCTATCTTGGATTATATCATTAGAAAGAAGATTGAAGTTGATAACATCCGCATTATCGCCAGGGGAAAGGCTAGCGGAATGGACAACGAAATTATCAAAAAACTGCTGGTGATCTAATGGACTTTGCAGTTATTGGAAGTGAAGAGTTTGTGATGGGATTCCGTCTTGCTGGTGTGAAATATGTATACGCCGTTGGACCGGAAGAGTACGAATCCAAACTTTTAGAACTCATTACAAACCGTTCCATTGGAATTCTAGCAGTGGATTCGGAAGACATCTCGCACGTATCCTCTAGTGCCCGTAAAAAGGCGCTTGACAGCATTTCTCCGGTCGTAGTGCAAGTTGGCGGAGAAGAGGGCGATTTGAGAGAGAAAGTCAAGAGTGCAATTGGCGTTGATTTGTATAAGACTGAGAGGGATTAATATGGCTAAGGCTAAGCAAGGAGAGATTTACAGGGTCGCTGGACCAGTCGTAACCGCGACTGGCATCTCCCCGAAAATGTATGATGTTATGCAGGTCGGGGAAGAGGGCCTTATGGGTGAGGTTATCAAAATCTCCGGCGACAAGACTATCATTCAGGTTTACGAGGAGACTTCCGGGTTGAAACCTGGTGAGAAAGTTATCGATACTGCACAGCCCCTAGTTGCTGAATTGGGACCGGGATTGTTGAGCAGTGTGTATGATGGTATTCAGAGACCCCTTCCAGTCTTGATGGACAGGATGGGAGACTTCATTAACAGGGGAGTTTCAGCTCCAGGTCTGGACCATTCTAAGAAATGGACCTTTACACCTGTCGCCAAAGTCGGCGATGTCGTCAAAGGCGGAGACGTACTCGGTACTGTACAGGAATTTTACCTGACTCACAAGATCATGGTGCCTCATGGTGTAAGCGGAAAAGTCGAAGAAGTTAAAAGCGGAGACTTTACCATCGATGAGGTTGTAGCTGTCGTTGACGGAAAAGATATCACAATGTTACAGAAATGGCCGGTCCGTATCGGAAGGCCGATCGTCAAGAAACTCTTACCAGATATTCCATTAATCACTGGACAGAGAGTTCTTGACACAATGTTCCCTCTTCCAAAGGGAGGAGCAGGTGCTATTCCTGGTGCATTCGGTACTGGAAAGACAGTTACACAGCAGCAGTTAGCCAAATGGTCTGACGCTGAAATCGTGGTATATATCGGATGCGGAGAAAGAGGAAATGAAATGACTGAAGTTCTGTCTGAATTCCCTAAGTTAGAGGATCCAAAGACAGGAGAGCCGCTCATGCAGAGGACAGTTCTTATTGCTAACACCTCCAACATGCCTGTGGCAGCTCGTGAAGCTTCAGTTTACACCGGAATGACAATTGCAGAATACTTCCGTGATATGGGTTACAACGTATCTTTGATGGCAGACTCTACATCAAGATGGGCAGAAGCCATGAGAGAAATTTCCTCTCGTTTAGAGGAAATGCCTGGTGAAGAAGGTTATCCAGCTTACTTATCTGCAAGACTCTCTGAATTCTATGAGAGAGCCGGTCGTGCAGAGAACCTCAACGGAACAATAGGATCCGTATCTGTAGTGGGTGCAGTTTCACCAGCAGGCGGAGACTTATCAGAACCAGTTACACAGAACACACTGCGTATCGTAAGAGTATTCTGGGCTCTTGACTCTAAATTAAGAGAAAGGAGACACTTCCCGACAATCAACTGGCTTACTTCATACTCTTTATACACTGGTAACTTAGACAAGTGGTACAGAGACAATGTGGCTCCAGACTTCCCAGATCTCAGACAATGGGCAATGGAAATTCTGCAGCGTGAGTCTGAACTTCAGGAAGTTGTGCAGTTAGTCGGTTCAGATGCTCTTCCAGAAGAGCAGAAGATGACTCTTGAAATTGCCAGGATGATTCGTGAAATTTTCCTGCAGCAGAACGCTTACCACCCGGTCGATACATACTGTCCTATGCCACGCCAGTACAAGATGATGAAACTCATCAAACAATTTGCTGATTTATCCAACAAAGCGGTAAGCAGCAATGTAAGCGTGGACTCAATCGTTGCTTTACCTATCAGGGACAGGTTTGCCAAGTCAAAGTATGAAGAAACAATAGATCAGGAACTTGATGAGATTGCCAAAGAACTTCCTGATGTATTTGCAGCACTGGAGGCAAAGGCATGAGCATAGTTTCCAAAGAATATCATACAATTTCTCAGATTGCAGGTCCTCTCGTTTTCGTCGAGAAAACAGAGCCTGTAGGTTACCAAGAACTGGCCACTGTTACTCTGCCAGACGGCAGCCAGAAGAGAGGCCAGGTTCTTGATACATCAGAAACTACCGTAGTTCTTCAGATTTTTGAAGGTACTTCCGGTATTGAACGCGCTGCAGGAGTCAAGTTCCTTGGAGAGACCATGAAAATGCCAGTGTCTCACGACATGCTTGGCAGAATCCTGAATGGTGCTGGAGATCCAATTGATGGAGGCCCAGCAATCACTCCTGAAAAGCGTCTGGACATCACAGGTGCTGCTATTAACCCATGGGCCAGGGCAGAACCTAAGGAATTCATTCAGACTGGTATTTCAAGCATTGACGGTATGAACACCCTCGTTAGAGGACAGAAACTGCCAATCTTCTCAGCATCTGGTCTTCCTCACAACGATGTCGCTCTCCAGATTGCCCGTCAGGCAAAGGTGCGCGGTACCGATGAGGAATTCGCCGTGGTCTTCGCTGCTATGGGTATTACCGCTGAAGAAGCACAGGCTTTCATGGCTGACTTCGAGAGAACCGGTGCCCTCAAGCGTGCTGTAGTGTTCATGAACTTAGCAGATGACCCAGCTATTGAGCGTATGATTACACCTAAACTCGCTCTTACAACAGCTGAATATCTCGCTTTTGAACTCGACATGCATGTGCTGGTTATCCTGACTGATATCACAAACTACTGCGAAGCTCTAAGACAGATCGGAGCAGCTCGTGAAGAAGTGCCAGGAAGAAGAGGTTACCCAGGTTACATGTATACCGACCTTGCAACCATGTATGAGAGAGCAGGCCGTATCAAGGGAAAGAAAGGATCAATCACACAGATTCCTATCCTTACCATGCCTGGTGATGATATTACTCATCCTATCCCAGACCTTACCGGTTACATCACCGAGGGTCAGATTGTGGCTTCCAGAGACTTATACCGTGCCGGTATCTACCCACCGATCAACGTAGGAGCTTCCCTATCTAGATTAATGAATGCAGGTATCGGAGAGGGTCTGACTCGTGAAGATCACAAAGCTATCTCAGATCAGTGCTATGCTGCATATGCAGAAGGCCGTGATCTCAGAGGTCTCGTGGCTATCGTCGGTAAAGAAGCATTATCTGAGAGAGACAAGAAGTTCCTTGACTTCGCTGACGCCTTTGAAGACAAATTTGTCAGGCAGGGCGCCGATGAAGACAGAGACATCGAGACAACTCTCGAGATTGCTTGGCAGTTAGTAGCTCTCTTACCTGAGAACCAACTGTCCAGAATTGACAGGAAATACATTGAGAAGTATCACCCTGCACACAGAAAGAGTGAGTGAACATGGCAACTACAGAGGTCAAGCCAACCCGGTCCGAACTGCTCGAAGTTAAGCGTAAAATCAAGCTTACGCAGTCAGGTTATAAAATCCTCAAGATGAAGAGGGACGGCCTGATTCTCGAATTCTTCAAAATCCTAGAAGAAGCTAAGCAGGCTCGTGAGGAAGCTAGCAAGCAGCATGAAGTCGCCATGAGGAAAATCAATGTTGCAATGGCTGTTGACGGAGTAATCTCTGTCAAATCTGCGGCCTACGCCCACAAAACCCATCCCGAAATCTCTGTGCGTTCTAAGAACGTCATGGGATTGGTAGTGCCTGAGATTGAGGCAAACTCAGTCAAAAGCACAATCGAAGAGCGCGGATACGGTATTGTGGGTACTTCCACATACATCAACGAAGCTACTGAAGCATTCGAAGAATTGGTTGAAACACTCACCAAAGCAGCTGAGATCGAGACAACTCTGAAAAAGCTTCTCAATGAAATTGAGGGTACAAAGCGCAGAGTCAATGCTCTTGAATTTAAGGTAATTCCTGAACTGCAGGAAGCGGAAGCGTTCATCGAACTCCGTCTTGAAGAGATGGAAAGAGACAACCTGTTCTCTTTGAAACATCTCAAAGGTAAAGCCGAGGCACAAGAGTGAAACTCTTTTCCAAACTTTTTGATTGGGAAGATCCAGAGGTACGAGGCAAGTACCTCAAATCCTTCTGGATTATCTCGCTTTTTATGTTAATATTAGGGTATATTTTGATTGTTTACTTCCTCTTCATGGGAGAATAATTATCCTACTGTAATTTTACTGATTTCTATATCTCCATAATGTATATATTAGATGAGTATTGCTTGTCGTATCTGGAGTACGGACATAAATGAAAACTGTCTATCTGAATACTTTGACTGGCAGTAATTTTGAAGTGCTGTGTCAAGAGATCTTTTCACAATATTATAAATCACCCGTGGAAAACATGCCGCTTGTTAATGATAAGGGCAGAGATCTGATAATCCACGCTCCTGATGGAGATATTTTTGTTGAATGTAAACATCATCCACGTAGCTCAATAGGACGTCCAGTCGTACAGAAATTACATTCTGCAATGGTGACAGAAAACATTTCAAGAGGTATGATTGTCACCACTGGTCATTTTTCAAAAGAAGCTGTAAATCACATAAGCGTAAACAAGCTTCCCATTGATCTAATCGATCAGGACAGACTAAAAGAGATCGCTTATGGTGTGGGATACATGCTTCTTTTGTCTGAACTAGATGATAAAAGTGGAGCTATGCAGTATATTCCTCCTGAAAACGAAGAGATCTTCAAAGATCATTTATCATCCTTCATCGGGAGCAGAATTCTGTCCTATCCAAACAGCATATCATCTGAGCTGGTAATAGAACAAAAAAAGTCAATTTTGGTCCCTTTTTACAAAGTTGAATATGATGTAAATGCAACATTTTCCACATCCGTGGGGCTTATACATACAGAAAACCGCAGTGACACAATATATCTGAATCAACAAGATCTGGCGTTATGTAGTAACTCGTTCTCTAAACATTTTCCAGCATCTTCATTCAAACATTATGATCCTGCAGCAGATATGACTTGTATTGATAAATCCAGTTCAGAACCTACAATGAATGAACTGACGAAGAATGCTTATGAATACATAATCCAGAAACATACCAAAAATGTCAGCTATGTTGGAAGAAACAATCAAAGTTACACCAAAACTTGTACGCCTTCTAAAAAAGACATACTAATCAAAGACATAGCTCATGTATATATACCACATTCAGACGTTGAATTTTTACTGCACAATCGTAAGAAAAACATCTCTTTGGCAGAAAATAATACAAGTTCCTTTTTTGTCGCAAATGAAAATTTTCTGAATTGTGAAATATGTCATTCTAAAGTGTCTCCTGGATTATTATGCAATGATTGTGGCGCAATTGTGCATGTTAGTAAAAAGAAGTCTCATGGCTTAAAGTGCAGTTTTTGTGAAAAAACAATATGCATATCTTGTGCAGGATATTTTAGAAAATATCTGTTCTTCAAAAAACCAGTCTGCTCTTCATGTGCCATTGAAAGAAAACTCAAGACTAAAAAGTATAAAATATTATGATTGAAGACTAGACGCGACTTTGGTGTATACTTGATATTGCATAATTTGCCTGGTTTTAGCATTATCTGACCGTAAACTTTAAGAATAGTACCTTGTTAGAGTCACTCACTCTGTAGGAGAGCGTTAGCTCACTTGCACTACAGGAGGAATATACTTGGTTGAAAAAACGACCCTAGAGGCCGTCAAAAAGGCTCTTGAGAGTTCCCCGAAAAGGAATTTCAGAGAGTCTGTTGATTTGGCCATTAACCTCAAGGATGTGGATCTCTCCAATCCTAAGAATAGGATACAGGAGGATATTATTCTGCCACATGGAAGAGGTAGGGAAATTAAGGTCTGTGTTATCGGTGGTGCTGAACTGGCTGCCAAAGCTAGAGACATAGCCGATATGGTAATCACACCTGATGAATTGGGTAAGATTGCCGACGATAGAAAACAGGCCAAAAAGGTTGCTTCAGAATGTGATTATTTCATAGCTGAAGCTCCACTGATGCCCCAGATTGGTAAGAGGCTCGGTATAGTACTCGCTCCACGCGGTAAAATGCCAAAGCCAATTGCACCTGGTGCGGACCCTGCTCCAATAATTGAAAATTTGCGTAAGAGCGTGTCCGTCCGTACAAAGGACCGTAAAACGTTCCAGACTCCTGTCGGCACAGCCGATATGGATCCTGAGCAAATTGCAGAAAATATCGAAGCTATATTCAAGAGGGTTACCGGCAAGCTTGAGAAAGGAAGAATGAACATCGACTCGGCCTATGTCAAGACGACAATGGGTCCGTCTGAAAAGGTTCTGTAGGTGAGCTGAGATGGCACATGTAGCATCTTGGAAAAAAGAGAAGGTCAAAGAACTGGCTGATCTAATGGTTAACGGACAAGTCGTAGCCATCGTCGATCTCCATGGGATTCCTTCTCCTCAAATGCAGGCCATAAGAAGCAATATGAGAGAAACAAGCTCCATGGTTATGACCAGGAACAACCTCATGCTTCTTGCTTTGGACGAGGCCGCAAAGCAGAAACCGGGATTGGAAAAGCTGAAAGAACACGTCCATGGTCAGTGTGCAGTTGTTGCCACACCAATGAACCCCTTCAAGCTGTTCCGTTCAATGGAGAAGACTAAAACACCTGCTCCTGCGAAACCTGGCGACATAGCTCCTGAAGATATCGAGATCAAAGCTGGAGACACACCTTTCAAACCCGGCCCAATTGTGGGTGACTTACAGAAAGTGGGAATTCCAGCAGCTATTGAAGGCGGAAAAATCGTTATCCGTAAGGATAAACTTTTAGTCAAACAGGGAGAAGCAGTCCCAGAGGACTTAGCCAAACTCTTGCCTAAATTAGAAATTCTGCCTATGATCGTAGGTCTCGATCTCAGAGCTGCGTATGAAGAAGGCGTCATCTATGACAAAACCGTTCTCGACGTGCCCCCTGATCATTACATTAATTTGTTGGCAACTGGAGCGCATAACGCTTTAGCACTCGGTATGAGCATAGTCTACCCAACAGAGGAGACAATTACACCGTTGCTTGCGAAGGCTTACCGCGAAGCTTTATCACTCAGTGTTGAAGCTGCAATACCTACAAAAGAAAATGTAAAGATTCTCCTGGCAAAAGCAAACGTAGGAATGCTTGCTATTGCATCACGTGTCCCGGAACTTGGAGACGAGCGTTTGACACAGCAGCTTACAGCCACCGCTGCACCTGCTGCTGTTGAGGAGACACAGGCCGAAGAGAAGAAAGACGATGAAGAAAAATCCAATTCCGAAGAAGGAGGTTCCTTTGCTGGATTTGGAGGATTATTTGATTAAGTAAATTTGGAGGAATATAAATGGAGTATATCTACAGTGCGTTGGTCCTTCACGCTGCCGGAAAGGCCGTTGATGAGGATGCTATCGCAAACGTTCTTAAGAGCGCAGGCGTCGAACCCGACGCTGCCAAGATTAAATCTTTGACCGCTTCCCTTGAGGGTGTAAACATCGATGAAGCTATTGCTTCCGCTGCTATCGCCCCTGTAGCTGCCGCTGCACCCGCTGCTGGCGCTGCTCCTGCTGAAGTTCCAAAATCAGCAGAAGAAGATAAGAAAGAAGAAGTCAGCGAAGACGATGCTGCTGCAGGTCTCGCTGCCTTATTCGGTTAAACAAGCTGAGAACGTTTCTTATTAACGGGCGCAAGCCCACTTTCCTTTCTTTTTATAATTCTGATTGTTTTTTTGTTGATTTTGTTGTTTTACTGTAAAATTGTGTTATGATACACGTAAAATCATTCATTTTCATTTGTGAACTGCCTATTTAGTTTTATGTTATACTATGCCACTTTTAGAAAATACAGCAATATTTTCATTTATACTATGCCACTTTTAGAAGATATAGTGATTCAGTATCATACAGTATGCCATAAATAAAATACATAGAGTCAAAAAAATAAAGAGTGAGGTCTGAACCTCACTCAAATTAGTTTTTCTTGTTTTCTTCTTCAATCTTGCAGACTCTGCATCCCGAACAGGACGGACAGCTTCCACAGCCGCCGTTTTTTCTTGTCTTCATGATGTTGTATACTGCGTATGCAAGACAAAACACCACGATCAAAGCGATTACTGCAGTGGCGGCGTTCATGTTGCTGAAACCTCCACTTTCTTTCTCTTAAGCATCTTATCTGGTCTCACCAGGAAGAAGATAATTCCTGCCAGAGCAATCACAGCCAACAATGTGTAAGCAGTGAATCCGCCGCCCATGAATAGCATACCGAATTGATATACACAGAGAGCCACTGCGTAAGCAAAGACCATCTGATATGCTACAGCAAACAGGCATCCTTTGTTTCCCAGCTCGCGACGCATGGCTCCAATTGCTGCGAAGCATGGGGCACATAACAGGTTAAAGACCAGGAATGAATACGCAGACAGCTGTGTGAATGATGCTGCAACAAAGCTCCAGATCTCTTCTCCGCCGTCTGATACCTCAGACAAGCCAAACAAGGTGCCGAATGTTCCCAGCACGTTTTCTTTTGCGATGAATCCCGTGATGGTAGCTACAGTAGCCTGCCAGTCCCCCCATCCAAGAGGTGCAAATATGCCGCAGATCGCAGATCCTATTGATTCCAGAATTGAATCTTCAATTCCTACAGGCTGAAGCGCCCAGTTATACGATGACAGAAACCAGATCAAGGCACATGCTACGAAGATGACCGTGCCGGCTTTCTTGACGAATGCCCACGCCCTTCCTCCTGTGCTGAACGCCACTGTCTTTAGTCCCGGGAGGTGGTAAGGCGGCAGTTCAACCACAAAAGGAGCAGGAGTTCCTGAGAATCTGTTCATTTTTTTGAGGATGATTCCAGACATGATTATTGCGATTACACCGAGGAAGTATGCAGACACAGCAATCCAGACCGAACCGCCGAACAACGCTCCGGCAATTAAGGCAATGATCGGTATCTTTGCAGAACAGGGAATGAAAGTTGTGGTCATGGCAGTAATCTTTCTGTCACATTCCTGTTCAATTGTACAGGATGCCATGATTCCCGGCACGCCGCACCCCGTTCCGATCATAATGGGAATAAAGGATTTTCCCGACAACCCGAATTTTCTGAAGATCCTGTCCATGATGAATGCGATACGTGCCATATATCCGCAGTCTTCCAATATGGCCAAAAGAATGAACAACACGATCATCTGAGGCAGGAAACCCAATACTGCTCCGACTCCGTTTATGACACCGTTAACAATGAATGAATTGAGCCAGTCTGCAGCACCTACAGATTGCAGCCATGATTCAGCGCCGGGGATGAGGGTCTCAGCAAATAACGTATCGTTGACCCAGTCTGTCATCCATCCCCCTACAGTAGAGATGGAAATGTAGTATACTGCAATCATTACACAGGCAAAAATCGGAAGGGCAAGGATTCTGTTTGTTACAATCCTGTCAATCTTGTCTGAAGTGTTCAGTTTTTCCTTTTTTGCCTTTTTAGAAGTTTCTTTTACAACCGATGCAATGTGATTATATCGTTCATTGGTGACTATGCTTTCACCGTCATCGTCAAACTCACTTTCAAATCTCTGTACAGTTTCAGAGATTATGCTTTTTTCCTGAGAATTCAGTCTCAATTCTTCAGCTGCCTTTTCATCATTTTCCAGAAGTTTAATTGAATACCATCTGAGGAGACAATCTTCAACTTTTCCTTTCAAAACCGATGAGATCTCTAAAATGAATTTTTCAGTTTTATTTGAGAATATTTCTTTAATAACAGGCGCCTGCTTGATTTTTGCAGTGTTTATGGCTGTAGATATAAGCTCATCCATGCCCTTCTTTTTCAGGGCAGAGATTTCTACAACACCGCATCCTAAAATTTCTGATAGTTTCTTAGAATCAATTTTATCTCCATTTTTCTCAACCACATCAATCATGTTGAGTGCTACTACCACTGGAATGCCTGTTTCCAAAAGCTGGGTGGTAAGATACAAATTCCTGTCCAGATTTGTAGAGTCTACAACATTTACAATTATTTCCGGTCTGTCTTTTATTAAATAATCCCTTGCGACAACTTCCTCAGGGCTGTATGGAGACAATGAATATATCCCAGGCAGATCTGTAATGATGACGTCTTTGTTGCCCCTCAACTTTCCTTCTTTCTTTTCAACAGTCACTCCAGGCCAGTTTCCTGTGTGCTGTGAAGCGCCGGTCAAGTTGTTGAACAATGTCGTCTTGCCGCAGTTTGGATTGCCAGCTAACGCTAGTCTGATTACCATTTATCGAACCTCCATGCACCGGTTGAACCGGTAAAATTTTACGTGGCTAGTTACTGAATCTCTATTGACTCTGCATCAGCCTTTCTCAAGCTCAGTTCATACCCTCTTACTGTGATTTCTATGGGATCTCCCAAGGGGGCAAGTTTTCTTACAAAAATGCTGCACCCTTTGGTGATTCCCATATCCATAAACCGTCTCTTAAGCTGTCCTTCGCCCTTCACTCTGATAACAGTAACAGTATCGCCGCATTTTGCATCTTTAAGAGTCTTCATGCAACTCCCTCACATACGATTCTGTTGGCCATGCCGCGGTCGATGGCTATGCGTGTACCTTTGATATCGAGAATGAGGCCTCCTGCCATTTTTGAAACGACAGTAATTTTTTCTCCTTCTATGAAGCCCATGGATGCTAAGTGTCCCCTGGTTTCGTCTTTACCTGAAATCTTCTTGATCTCCACACTTTTTCCAGATCCAGCCATTGATAGCAGCATACTTTCACCATCCGGCCGATTATCCTTAGATCATAAGGATTATTTCGGCTAACCTAAATCTGTATTTTAGTCATGCCTAATAAATGTTTGGTAAACCTAAACTTTTCAATGAACATTGATTTCTTTATGTTGATTGCACAGTTATCATTCCATCCTTTTTGATGGCCAGTATCCTTTTCAGAAAACCAAAGGTTTAAAGCAGTGCCATAGATTGCATTGTAATGAGCGACAGGTGGCTCGCTGAAAGAAAGCGAGAACATTACTACCGTTTGGCCAAGAAGCTGAATTATCGTTCCCGGGCTTCATTTAAACTAGCTCAGATAGACGAGAAATTCCATATTTTTAGACAAGGAGACGCCGTCACCGATCTGGGAGCAGCTCCCGGAGGATGGCTGCAGATCGCCAAAGAGAGAGTAGGCGAAACGGGCAAGGTTGTAGGTGTTGATTTACAGAAAATTGAACCTCTGGAAGGCATTCAGACCATCAGGGGAGATATGCTGAAGCCTGAGACCGCTGAAAAACTTAAAGAGCTTCTCGGGGGCAAGGCCGATGTAGTCATCTCCGACATGTCTCCAAACATCAGCGGAAGTTACTGTATGGATCATGCCAGGTCTGTAGAGCTCTGCACTTATGCTTTGAACTTTGCAAGGCAGGTTTTGAAGCCTAAAGGAAATCTAGTCATGAAAATTTTTGAAGGCGACATGATGAAAGGCTTCCTCAACGATGTGCGCTCAAGCTTTCAGGTTGTCAAACTGCATTCTCCAAAGGCTTCAAGGGACAGTAGCTCTGAAATTTACATAATCGCCAAAGGATTTATTCCGCCTAAAGAACCAACGCCGGAGGCAGAAGAATGAAGATAGTCTGCATCGGGCAGAATTACAAAGCTCACGCTGATGAAATGGATCTTAAAGTAAGAACGGAGCCGGTAATCTTCCTCAAAGCTCAAAGTTCTCTTACCGCCAACGGCTCTGTAATCTCTTTTCCAGGCGAAGGAAGAGTAGACTATGAAGGAGAATTGGCTGTAATCATCGGCAGAAAGGCTAAGAATGTGAAAGCCGCCGATGCTCTGGAATATGTAGAATCCTTAGCTGCATTCAACGATGTCACTGCAAGAGATATGCAGGATGAGGCCCGCGCAGCAGGTCTTCCCTGGGCCCTGAGCAAAAGTGTGGATACTTTCGCTCCAATGTCTGATCCTGTTCCGATAGCCTATGTTCCAGATCTTTCTGAATTAAAAATTGAAACAAGGGTAAACGGCGTGCTGAAACAGAAAGGCAGCGTTTCCGACATGATTTTCTCCGTTCCAGAACTCATTGAGTATATTACAAAATATATCACGCTGGAAGCAGGAGACATCATCGCTACGGGAACTCCTGTAGGTGTGGGATCTTTAGAAGACGGCGATGAAGTGGAAGTGAAGATAGAAAACGTGGGAACTCTGAAAAATAAATTTCACAGGATTCTATGAATTGTCTTTTTCATCATATTTATTGTTTTTATTAACAAACCCTGCCTTACTGAGCATTTTAATAGCATCAATTATCTGAATATTATCATATTTTGATCCTTTTATCTTTTTTACTCCTTCTATAATATCAGAATTGTTTGTCGAATCAATTCTATCTTGAACATATCTTGTAGTGGTAATTAACTCAAGATCTGATGGATCTTTTTGGCCAAAAGCATCTACTATTCTATTTACTAGATCGCTTAGTTCAATTGTTGACTTTGAATCATCCACTGAAATATAATGTCCATATTGAGTAATGTTTATGTTGAGTTCTTCATGATTGTATAAATTTTGTATGGCATAGTCAAGATCAGAACTATATGGGCCATAGAAATGAATGCTATATTCATACCCAAGGTCCTCTCCTGCTTCTTCAATCAAGTATATTATTTTCTGCACTTTCTTTTTGCAAGGTGCTCCACCTGTAGATTGAATTTTTTTAATTATGCTCACTAATTTTTCATCCATTGCCATCCTCATCCATCAATTTCAGACTCTAGTAATCTAGCAATCTTTTCTTTATTGCATTCTTTAGCATACACTCTGCAGATACTTATTTTGGGCACTATGCCTTGCAATATCCTTGAGTCTCCCATGATACTTCTAACTTCACCTGTATATCTATCGAGTACGTTAACTTCAATTTCACTTTTATATTCTTGTGTAAACGGAATTAGTCTATGTGCTTTTTTATCGATTTCATCAAACATAGCAACTTCCGCTCCTTCATCTTTGTTTATTCTTTTACAGGAGTTTCGCCATAACTTAATTTTATCCTCATCTGCATGAGCTCCACTTTCTCTTATGCATCTCATCGCTTCTCTTTTCAAATATTGTTGAGAGTAAACCCCATTAGACATTTTCATTTCATACATTACTCTCACATCATCCCATTTAAGATATTCTGATAATTCTTGTGGATATTCCTCGTCTGGTAAAATTTCTTTGAGGGCGTTTATTAAAACTTTGTCAAAATATCTGCGAGTCTTATGGAAGTACACTTGAATAAACATGAAATACCTAGCAAGAACAAATGCTTCAAATGCCTGAACTCCGCCACTTTGTATTGACAATTGTAGTATCTTAGCGTTTTTATCTTTATAGGCAGTAAGAGAAGATATGAGCCGATCTAAATCATATCTTCCATAGGATACACCACAATAGTACGAATCCCTGAGCAAATAATCCATTTTATCACAATCAAGTTCTCCATCCATAAATCCTTTTAAGAAAAAAAAGTCTGGCCATATATAACCTCTCTCTCCCATTGGATCAGGCTTTTCACCATAGATTGTCCATAAGAGCTGTGGTGTAATCGATCTGATGTTGTATTTTTCTTCAAGATCTTTTAATGGCACTCCTAACTTTTTTGCAAGGTTTTCATGAAGGTTTACTCCAATTTCGTTTATGTATGAGGAAATTTCAGTATTTTCAATAATATTTCTAGTATAATCTTCGTGACTTAGATTGTCTGGGAAGAGTTCTTCTGATGTATGAGAAAATGGTGCATGTCCAACATCATGTAACAGTGCAATAAGTCGTAGTATTTGTCTGTACCATATAACCACAGCCTCATTTTCTTTTTCATCATCTCTAAACAAATGATCATCTTTAGAAACTACGGAATCAAACGCACGAGTTACTAAATGCATAACTCCTAACGAGTGGCCAAATCTAGTATGCTCTGCTCCATGATATACAAGATATGTTGTTGCCAATTGGTGTATATTTCTCAATCTTTGAAAAGGAGGAGAATCTATAATCTTTTTCTCTAACTCGCTAACTTCTATGTATCCATGGATTGGATCACGAAAATGTGGCATTTATTCTCACTTCTACTTAATGGGTATTTTATTATGAGTACATAATACTTATGTTTTTATCTATCTTTTATTAACGTCTACTCACTTACATATAAGCAGTTTATATGTTATAATCTAACAAATGAATGAATGATTAATTTTATGAGATTTACTACATGCTTGAAACTGTAAACATTCAGCCCCAGAATCTCTTTGTTCTTGCATAAGTGAGTTCTGCGCTGAGAATATCCCGCAGAAACTCATCTTCATTTTCATAGAATCCTGAAAGTATTCTTGATGCTGAGTCAGGCCCGACTCCTCTTCCTGCAAGAGCCACCACTGCTTTAGGTCCGTAGTCTTTTACCAGCGAGGCATTTTTGTATATTCTTTTAATCTCTTTCTTTTCCTCTGCTGTAGGTTTATCTTTTTTTAGTAATGAAATATTGTCCCTGTTATACGGCAGAAGGGCAGCAACCATCATGCCGCCGCATTTGGGACAGAGTATTCTTGAGGGGGCATCCTTTGCTTTCATTCTCCACTGGTTCTGGCAGCTTACACATGACATACTCATCGTTTCATCTTCTAATCTTTTCTTTAGTGCCATAAGAATGCTGTGATCTGCCCTCTGAGGCATTATAAGCTCTTTAGACTGTCTGAGGCCTGCCAACCCGACCGGAGTGTTTCCTGTAACCTTAAAAACAATCTCATTGCGTTCTATGCGGCCTATGACTTCTTTTGTACCAGCTACATCAAAATCATTCCAGAGAACATGCATGACTGCCTCTTCAAACAACGGAGTGCCCTCAAATGCCTCAGCCAGCCTGGTGAAGTTGACGCTGCGGTAATCTGCATTTTTTTCAATGACACCAAATTTCTTTGCTACGTAGACAAATCTGTATCTAAGGAACGAAGATGATTTCAGAAACATCCTCATCAATGCTTCGATTCCTGCTGACTTTACTGACATCAGAGTGTCTTCAATTACCTTCGGTCCGATTTCTTTCGGCAGTTCGAGGATTATACGGTAAGGGTCGGTAGTTACACCCACAGATTCGCCCATCCTGGCAGTCAGAAGCATCGAGAGGATTCTGGCAATTGTGCCGTTCACCTTTGTTCCGAAACACATATTGATAATTGCTGTTCTTTTGCTTAATTCAAGAGTGATGAGTTTGTCTGACGGAACATTTTCTCCATTTTCTTCTAAATATTTATTAACTGTTTCTATTGCCAGCTTGTCTCCGTTGTAATCCTTGAAGTTTTTCAGCCTTCTCAGCTTTCCTACTTCCTCTGCTACTTCCAGAGGCACAGGGATATCTTCTCCGGTCCATGAAGGAATAGAACCAAGATCATTGATCTGCTCTACCAGAACTTCATCTTCTCTTAGTTCTACGATTCTCCAGGACCTTCCCTGTGTGATGAAGACTGCATAAGGCTCTGCAAATGACGCTACAAATGACTCATCCAGGGTACCGACGATTCTCCTTGAGCTTATCTCTCTAATCAGAAAAGTCCTCTCATCCCTGATCATTGACAGATTGTCATAGAAGTATGTCATTCCCCTCTTTGAGCGCTTATAGTCTGTGCCGTTGTCGAAGATCAGACCAATTGAGACCAGCTGAGCTATGACTTCGTTGAAAGTGTCTCGTGATAAATTCCTGAAAGGATATGATCTCTTGATGATGTTGTAAGTGGCTTCCTTCTCCACCTTGCCGGCCATCGACGCTGCCACAAGCTGATTTGCCAAAACCGTCAGGGGTTTTTCTCTTATTTTCAGCTGTTCAAGTTCTCCTGCCACAGCCTTTCTGGTGATTACCATCGCTTCTGCCAGTTCGTCAGGTTCAGTTGCTATGATTGATCCTTCTGTTTTTTCTCCCACTGCATGTCCTGCCCGACCCATACGCTGGATCAGCCTCGATACCTGCCTGGGGGAGTTATACTGCAGAGCATAGTCAACAGAACCTATGTCGATTCCCAGTTCAAGAGATGACGTGCAGATGAGACCGTTCAGCTCTTCATGCTTGAATCTGTCTTCTGTATCAATCCTGATGTCTTTAGACAGCGATCCGTGATGCACTCCGATCTTTGTATTCTCATCCCAGACTGCATATCTTGCCGCCAAAGCTTCTGCTGTATCTCTTGTATTTACGAAAAGAAGAGTTGACCTATGTGCGTCAATGATCTCCTTTGAAAGCACCATCGCTGCTGCCAGCTCCGGATCGCACTGCAGTCTTCCCGCCAAGTCTTTAACATGATCATCAACCGCCGGGCATTTCACAGAGATGTCCAGTTCCTTTGATGACTTCACCTGCAGAATCTCTACTTCCCTGTCTCCGCCCAGATAGCCGGCTACTTCCTCCATCGTTCCTACTGTAGCGGATAAACCGACTCTCTGAAATTCTCCTGAGACTGCCGCCAGTCTTTCCAACCCGACTGCCAGCTGCGCGCCTCTTTCATTCGAGGCCAGTTCATGCACTTCATCCACCACAACCCATCTCACATTTTTGAGGTGCTCTCTCAGCCTCTTGCCGGTGAAAAGCACCTGCAGAGTTTCAGGAGTGGTGATCAAAACATCAGGAGGATTCTGAGACTGCTTCTGTCTCTCTGCTTGAGCCGTATCTCCATGTCTTACAGCTACCTGGATATCCAGAGCAGATCCTAATTCAGTCAGTCTTCCCAGCATATCTCTGTTTAAAGCTCTCAGGGGAGTGATGTAAAGGCATCTTATTCCTTTTCCCGGCGTCTGGAGAATATTGTGAAAAATGGGGAGCATTGCCGACTCAGTCTTACCTATGCCGGTGTGAGCCACCAGGAGTATATTTTTACCTTCCAGTATGCATGGAATTGCCTTCTCCTGAGCCTTTGTAGCTTCTACAATGCCCTTTTCTTTGAGAACCGCACGGATGCGGTCATCCAAGAGCTCGAATGCCATCTTGCATCTTTCGAGGGCATGAGTGTATTTTAACGTTTCTAGAGGAAAAATTAAGATCAAATACTGTAACTTTCTAAAAGAATGCAGCATCCCTGAGTGCAGTGAAGTAATTCTACATCATTTATCAATTCTTGAGGTCCCGCTTCAGATATTTTGTTTTTACATATCAAATACAAATCCTCGCGTTCCGGCAGAAAACGTTTCTTAGCACGGTCCTCGTCAATCTTGCCTTTTTGAATCACTGGACATATATGAACTCCAAATAATTGACAAGGTATTGCATTGGGATGTCCAAATCTGTAGTCTATTCCAAAACTAACTATCCAGGTTTTAGCAGATGTACTGGACTCCATGATCTCCCATGTTTGTGCATCAATATTATGCTCTGAACCATGATGGGGAAGTAAGATTGCCCCTGGAAATACATTTTTACTTTTCATCTCTTTTATGATCGTCTCAGCATGAAGATTTGATTCTGTTGATTCATCATTTCTGCCGTAGAATAAACAGGCATCTCCAGTCAACAGCAGTCCACTGCTGTTCAGATCTTTTCGTATTTCTCTAATCATTTTACTATTCACTGAAATAGAATTTAACTCATAATCTTTGTTTAATGATTTATTTGATTTACTTGGGCCATAGAAATAACAGATGGATGAGTTATTTGTTCCAGTACCCTCTCCCTGATAGATTCCATTGAATGCTTCACGAAGGTTGTCGAAATTAATATATGATGTAAGATATAGTTGCAAAAGATACGAACGTTTTCTTTCCCAATCCCATTTTTCCCAATCTGGAATATTTTTTTTAAAAGTTTCATTGACTTTATTCATAATTTCTTCATACGTCTTTTTTGATGGCACGCAGAATATTATCTGCTGGGCCCAAACACCATCATCAAAATACGTACTAACATTCTTTCCTTCTGCATCTGTTCCATCTGATAAGTATGCGATATATGATTTTGATGCACCACTATCATTCATATAATCAGCCGGGTCATATGTCAGAGTGCCAGCAATACCTTGGATTCCCGCACCATCCTTTAAAAAATATTTAATTCCAGCATCCACATTATTTCCAGTACGAACCTCAATCATATTCTCAGCTTGAAACTTTAAACTTAGATATTCTGGAAGTTCAAAAAATTCTTTACCTTCCATCTCTGGCTGCGGATCTAAAAAAAGCATGTAAAGTCTATCCAGATCCGTGCAAAAAGGATAGATTAGATTTTTAACATTGCAACATTTTAGTATCTCAGGAATTCCATTTATGTGATCATTGTCGAAATGAGATATGATTAACTGATCTACGAGATATTTATCTTTTGAATATTTGATTACTTTAAACTGCTTACAGTCCTCATTGAACAGGGAGAACACTGTCTCTTTTTCTTTGAATACATTGCTTGTTGTACTTCCACAGTCGTATATTGTCAAATGACTAATGGCAGCCCTGTAGGATACTTCGATTATTCTTTCAAAAACACTCATTGTTTCTCCGTGATCAATAGTCCTTTCATGATCAAATCTACATGCGAATATGCCGCACATCAACCCTTGTCCCACTGGGTAAAATCGATAGAAACATTTATTCACATGAAGTTTAGTTTTTTTTGCTATATGTTTAACAATCATGCCAATAATTAGTTCTTTTACCTCACCTTCTTTGACGCCCATGATCGTCATATTTTTATCTATGTATTCCTGCATGTGAATGTCTATAAGAGAGTTTACGATATGTCCCACATTGTATCTGTAAACTAATTTATCATATCTGTCTGAATGTACCTTTTCAGGACGTATATTTTCAATTTCTGGAATCAGTTTTTTCCATACATATTCTATCATTTTATTCAGATTGAACATTTATTCATCACATCATTTTAATTGCTGTGCAATGGATTGCAACCCCATACGGGATAGAACATACTCATTGTCAGTATTCCAAATTCCAAAGGCCAAGCTCTCTATGGATGCAAATGTAAAATCCTTTGGAGTTGCATTTGAATCCTTTGATATCTTAAGACTGAATGCATATTCTGTTGTAGACTCACCGCTTTTTGGCTTTTTAACATGTAAAAAAACCTGCTGAATTGAAATCTTAAGTGTATTTAAATTTGTTTCATTTAAGAATTTTTTTAAATTATTAATTATATCATCTGCCGTGAACCAGTTTTCTGTACCGGTTATGCCTTTCAGGAATGAGTTGAATCCGTCTACCAGTTCTGCTAATGTAAACGGCTCGGCATTATAATTCATGGATGGCATAATCAGCAGTTCTTTACTTTCGTCTGCATGAGATTCCAGAGTTCCACATAGGGAAACATTCAATAGTTTGAATCCTACAGCTATGCTCATCTGTGTTGTTGCAGCACTATCTGCAAGATATTCATATTGCTGACTGATTAATTCATCTGCCATTTTTTCACCTTTTTACTTCATTCATCCACTATCGGAATTCTTACTCTGTAATTCTTCAGTTTTTGTTTGCTTTCAAGATTCTCCTGAACCCTTGATTTCATGTTCTGCAGGCGCTGAGATTCTGAATTCTCACAGACCTTGAGGAACATGACATTGACAATTGGCTCATTTGCCGGGTTTATGAAATATGTCTCTTTATCTTCCAACTCAAATCTATCCAAGGAGTTGTCTGGTGCATTTTCATCATTTAATGAAAAATCAGAACAAATATTGAAAACGCTTTCGTAGTACAGTTCTCCCAAGTCTTCTGAATCGTTGCTGCGGTCTTGTTCTGGAAGAGAAATGAAAATGCTATCCTGAACAGATCTGGTCGCTTCTTGGAAATTTTCATCCATTTTAGAAATAATTTCTCTCTGTTCAAATAGGTATTCTTGAAAATTCCTGAACTTTTTTCCTTTTTCTTCTAAAGATTTAAGGACGTTTTCAGAGCAGTCGTTCTGAGTATCGTTTGCCTGCGTTTCTCTCTTTACCTGCTGAATCAGAGATTCACAGTCTACATCGAGAAGCATCTCGAAGTTTCCCATCCACTGGGAACGGGCATTGCTCAGCCTGTTGACAATCTGCCCGGTTCTACTTTCCATTAGATCATCATCATACCCATAGATATGTTTGTAAAATGCTCCCAGAGCTCCATAGGTACTAGCTGACTTAGATACAAATTCAAGGCCATCTGAAATGCATTGGCGGTACTCATCACAGTCTGTGTATGGAAAGTCGCTTTGTTCAATATAGTCTTTCAAGGCAGAATCTATGCATGACGCAGCATCTAATTGATTCATGTTGTTCAACTCAGACCGTGTTCTGCTGGTGACATTGTTGGATACACTGTTGTGTATGCCACCGCTGACATCGCCTGAGAGAGATGCTGAAGTGTTTACAGTATAATCTTTCCCAAAGAGTGTGAAACAGGCGCTCAGGGCAGCACTCATGCTTTGGCTTGCTTTAGCATCAAGAGTTATTGAGACTTCTTTAAGATAAAATATTGACGATACGGCTTCCACCAATTTCTGTATGAGCCAGCCTACTGCTTCAGTGACCTGTTTTACTGCTTCTAATGCTAATTTGGCGATCTCCAAAGCAGCATAGGCAACACCCATGGCAACATATATGCCCGCTTTTTCAATTTCCAACACTCCTAGTACACATAAGTAATATGGTTCTTTCCAGAATAAATACCATTCAAGATGTGCTAATTCATAGGAATAAGAATCAATTTTTCTGTTAACCTCATCAATCTGATATTGTAAACTCAGCACCTGCTGCTGAGCATATGCAAGTTTGTTTTGAACATCAGTGATTCTGGCTTGAGTCTTGGCAACAAAATCTCTTACGATGTTTATTACTGTTTGAGCAATATCCTGAAAGAATGAGAAATCAAGTATTATCTTGAAGAAGAATGAGGAATTATTGAAGTCGCTGTATGATGCCGAGAGCATCAAACGCGCCTCTATCAGGAAAAATTCTATTTGCGCATATAAGTAAAACGATCCAGATTCGAATGACAGGTATGCAGCAGCCTTCAATGGAGGAAATGCAATCTCCAGAGAGGCATCAAGATACATTCTGTAATTATTTTTCTTCAAACAAATATAAAATACCGGGCCGTCTCCGTCATGGAGATATTGCTCCACAATGCTGTTGGATCCAGTTTCCATCAATACGCAGTTTTTACTTGATTTTGTAAGTTTGATCCATGAGTTTTGGATCGGAGCAACCATTACCAAAACTTCGAAGCCGTTCTTATCGTCAACTTCTCCGTAAATATTGATTCTCTGTTTTAGAATCTCGATTGATGCACATACAAACATCCCTTTGTACAGATTATAGCTGCCTGCTGACAGATTCGCTTCTGTACAGTAATAAAATTGAGGAGACAGGGAGATTTTTCCGCTTTTGGTTATAGAATAATGTCTGACGTTTATTTCATCAGTCAGAATCCAGCCGTCGCTGCCGTCTGTCCTTACAATTATGGAGTCGCCTTTGGCCGGGCTGCACGGCCTCCCTCCCAGCCTGCCGCTGCACGCTGCATTGAATTCTTCAGCTATTTTCTTCAGGCCTTCTCTGGAGAGGTCAGAAAATACAGCAGTTTCCATCGTCGTGGATTCAAGAGGAAAAGGTTCCAGTTTGATAAGATCAAAGTAATCTGCTCCTGGCAGAGTCACATGCATCAGGGACTGTATCAGCGAGGATATACTGAGCCTGTTCAACGCAAGACCCATTGCCAGGATTCTTATCGCTTTGCCTTCTACTTGAGCGAAGAAAAGAGCAAACAGATCTATATTCTGAAGCTGCACAATTCCCCAGATTCCAAAAGTCAGCAGACCCTTTGATTCTCCTATCGAAAGGCCGATCTGATGTAATGAAAACAAGTCTCCGAATGATATCGGAGCCCCTCTATATTCAGCAGATATTCCAAAGCTTGATGCAGATGCTTTGCAATCTACAATGAATGTTGACGCCTGTCCGTTAATCTCAAAATCCAGCATTCCTTTGACATCTATGACTATTTGGGATCCAAGCTGCAGGGAGCAGTCTAGATATCTGAGGCTTAGGATGTCATCCATTAGTTCAAGTGTCTCAGAGTCTTTTGTTATCCTTATGAGAATAAATGACGGGGATCCGTAGCCGGCGGTTAGAGAAACCGTAGACCCGCTGGGTATGATTCTTCCCAGACTGCGCAGAAATTCAAGAGAGCTTGATTCAAGAACTGCTTTTCCTGAAACTATTATACTCAGATTATCCAGTTCCCTTCGATCCAGAAGAACTATCTTTTCAAACACGCTTTTATCAAAGACTGCCTTCTCTATTTTTGAAAGTCTGCGGCCTGCATCTAAAAATGATGTTACTGCTCCTTTCTTGAAGCCGATGCAGAGATTCATGGCTCCGGCAACTTCAATAAGATTGGTTAGAAAATCTGTGAACTGGTCATTAGCGCCCAGCTTATCATTCAGACTTTGATCTGTAAATGACAGCAGCAGTAAGAGACTGCCTCCGTTTTTCAGGATTCCTAGGGCAGCTGACTCTTTGCTTGATAAAACATGACCAACAGTTGCAAGATTTCCCTGGCTGTCATATATCAGTGCTGTTTCAAGTTTCAAGTCTTTAACTAGTGGATATAACGGAGATTCTCGAAATTCTCTCTCCCAATCTGGTGATAGATTTGAGAGAAGCTTGAGAAGGTCATTCTCAGTCAGACTGCAGGCGCCAGACAATGTTATGATGTCTGATCTTCTTTCAATCTGGGCCGTCATATGAATTCCCAGAATCGTACCGGAGACCTGTAATGCGACAGAAGGACCATCAAGGCCGTTTGTCACAAAGGCATATGATATTATTTGATATTAATACTTTTATTTTTTTATGACATTCTATACTCAAATTCTCTGAGTCTGTAATTTCTTAGAATGATGGATTATTCTGACGGCTTGCCATTGAGTATTGCAAGACTGCCAATATCAAAAATTATTCACTTCTTAGACTGTTGTCCGCCTTTACAGACTGCATGCGCTCTTTGCAGCCGCACTTCGGACATTTGACCACTTTACTTTCTGAATTATCATTTGACAGAAGCATTCTGCCGGCATTCGGCTTGAACTCGCAGCCGCATTTCGGGCATACAAAACTCTCTAGTTTGTAAAATTTAAAATACCAGTATGCAGCCGCAGCGATGACGATAACTGCCATGCAGGTTGCAACAGCGAAAATAATCTGTGATCCGCTCATTCAATTCCTCAACACTTCATGCAGATGCGTGATATCAACTTTGGCACTCTATTTACTGTGAATATAAATCAATCTTAATGTATACCTTAAGCGGATAGATGATGATTCACGAACTGAAGATCCTGCCAGAATATTTTGAAGCCGTTACAGACGGTACTAAACGTTTTGAACTTAGAAAAGATGACAGAGGATTTGCAGTTGGAGATGAAATTGTACTCAAAGAATGGAATGGTGCAGAGTACACAGGCCGTTCTGTGAAAAAGCAGATATCTTACATCTTGAAAAATTACACGGGGCTTGCAGAAGGATATGCAGTTCTGAGTCTGAAAGACTGATCGTTTCGAGTTAAATATGATTTTTCAAATTACGACTGTTAATAAGTCTCTAATAATGCATAATCTATCACCAGCACATACAGTGATTCTTCATGAAGACTGATGTTGAAATTGCAAGCGAAGCACGCATGGAACCGATACAGTCTGCGGCTTCTAAACTTGGTTTTACACCTGACGATCTGCATCTTTACGGCAAATATGCTGCCAAAATTCCTCTGGACATTCTCAAGCGTTTCGACAGTAAGCCAGACGGTAAACTAGTTCTTGTTACTGCCATCACCGCCACTAAGGCCGGGGAAGGCAAAACAGTCACATCAATCGGTCTGATTGAAGCACTGGGCCGTTTGGGCGTGAAGGTGGCTGGAGGCCTCAGAGAACCCTCCATGGGACCGGTGTTTGGCATCAAGGGAGGAGCTACCGGAGGCGGCTATGCACAAGTCTACCCGATGTGGGATATCAACCTGCACTTCACAGGCGACATTCATGCAGCCTCAGCAGCCCATAATCTTCTCTCGGCAATGGTGGAGAATCATCTTGCAAAGGGCAACGAGCTGCAGATTGATCCTACCAGAGTGACATGGAAGAAAACAATGGATACAAACTGCAGGGAACTCAGAAATGTTGTTGTCGGTCTGGGAGGAAAAAGCACCGGTGGAATCCCGAGAGAAAGCGGGTTCATCATCACATCAGCATCTGAAATCAGCGCCATCCTTGCTTTGGCAAATTCCGTCTCAGATTTAAGGAAAAGACTGGGAGAGATAGTCGTAGCCTACAACATTCACGGCAAGCCGGTAACCGCAGAACAGATCGGCTGCGTGGGTGCAATGATGTTAATCCTCAAGGATGCCATCAATCCCAACTTAGTTCAGACTTTAGAAGGAGACCCCGTTTACATTCATGGATTTCCCTTTGCCAACATCGCCCATGGTAACAGCAGCGTCATTTCTACAAAATACGGCTTGAAGACTGCAGACGTTTTAGTGACTGAAGGAGGGTTTGCTGCCGATCTGGGAGCTGAAAAGTTCTTTGACATAGTGTGCAAGCAGGCTGGCTTCCGTCCGGACTGTGCAGTCGTCGTTGCTTCTATCAGAGCAATCAAACTTCATGATGCACTAGGGGAAGAGTCACTGGAGCGTGGCTTTGCCAATCTGGATAAGCATGTTGAGAATATCAAGAAGTTCGGCGTGCCTCCTGTAGTTGCCATTAACCGCTTTTCTATTGATACCGATGAAGAAATCGAGGCGGTAAGAAAGCACTGCGGAAAGCTGGGAGTGCCCTGTGCAATTTCAGAAGTCTTTGCTAAAGGCGGTGAAGGGGGAAAAGAGCTGGCACAGGCAGTTATGAAGGTTCTTGAAGAAGGCAAGGCTGATTTTCACACCCTCTATGAGGATTCATTGACAATTAAAGAAAAAATCCACAGGATTGCTACAGAAATTTACGGAGCTTCCGGAGTCAGATATGTGGGAACTGCTGAAAGAGATATAAAATCAATAGAGCAGTCAGGCAAAGGAAGCCTGCCAATCTGTGTCGCCAAGACTCAACTGTCAATTTCAGACAACCCGGCGCTCAAGGGAGCCCCGACAGGCTGGGAGCTGGAAGTCAGAGAAGTCACTCTGTCTGCTGGAGCAGGCTTCATCGTTCCTATATGCGGAACGATCATGCTGATTCCTGGTCTGCCTACCGATCCGGCCGCCAAGCATATTGATTACACAGACGACGGAAAAATCATCGGTCTGAGCTGAACTCTTCAGCGTACTCTTCCAGCGTTACAAACTCAAAATCTTTATCAAGAGCGTAGGACAGAATGTCTCTCAGCTCTTCCTTATTTTGTTTTACTTTCTCTTTTGAAAACATTCCTGAGTAATTTTCTACCACATGCCATGAGTGATCTCCAAACACCAGCAGCGGCACATCTTTTGACATGAGATATTTGTAATCGGCAGGAGAACGTTTTCCTTCATGTAGGGGCCATAAATAAGACTGCATCCACCTACCACCTGAGTCTCTTGTTTTCAAGATCGGTATTTCTAGAATTTTGTCTTTGACGCAGATGCATTCATCATCTGCCTTTACGGTCGACGAGCTGTATTTAAATCCTAAATTTGAAATTATCGAGCGTATGCGGTCATCATAGTGAAGGTAAGGTGCTCTGAATCCTCGAGGATCTTTTTTGAAGACTTCTCTTACTGCTCTGATCCCTTTTTCTACAGCTTCTTTTATTTCTTCATTGGTAAGAATTACTCCGCTGTCTTTTCCTGTCAGATCCTCATGGTTGTAACCATGGCATGCGATCTCGTGATTCCTCATTAAGTCTCTTAAATCACAGTCTGCACTGATGACTTCAGCAGTTCTGCCTTCCATGAAAAACGTGCCTTTAATTCCCAGCTCATTCAAAACATCAATGAATATCTTCAAACCTTCAGAAGATGAACTGAAACGGGTGCAGCCGTCAGGACAGACAGCATCAGGGCTGCCCTGTGCTGCTTGATTAACATCTCTGTCGACATCTACCGTAAATGATATCAGAGCCACAAACCGCTATATTCTTGTCTGTTATTCAAGCTTCCTTCATAAAATGAATAAACTATAGCATCATCTCAGAGGAACAATATGTACGAAGTCGGGATCATCGGGGGAGGAGCTGCCGGACTTGCCGCGGCTCTCGAGCTTTCCAGGAGGAGAGTATCTTCTGTAGTGATAGATTCCGACAAGCACATAGGCGGCTTGTCAAGAGACTTGTGTTGCAAAGCAAACCCGGTCTGTCAGAGATGTGATGCCTGCTCTCCTGTAGATATCAGGAGGGAGGTAAGGAAGTCTCCATTCGTTACGCTGATATCTAGTTCTGATGTAATCGATGCCTCCGGCGGACCAGGAGCGTACACACTTTCACTTCAGTCATCTTCAGGCATCTCGGAGATTGAGGTAAAATCTGTAATCGTAGCTATTGGATCGCCGACTTTTGATGCTGCTAGGGATGCAAGGTACCGTTATTCCGACTGTGCTGACGTCCTTACCTCTAGAGATTTGGAGACAATGATGATTTCCGGCAACATCAGTGTGCCCTCAACTGGTAAAACTCCTCAGAGTCTGGCAGTTATTCAATGTGTAGGTTCCAGGGATGCCAAACACGGCGCCCCCTATTGCTCCAAGGTGTGCTGCAAGTACTCCCTTAAGCTTGTGAAACGAGTCAGAAAGGAGCTGCCGGAGATTGAAGTTACATTTTTCTACAGAGACTGGAGGCCTTCTGACAGGGAATATGACAAACTTGCTGAATATGGTAAGGAAAAGGGTGTGCATGTAGTAAGAAGCAGGCCGGCAGAAGTCATAATCGGTTCCAGGCCATTAGTCAGATACGCCACGGTTGAAGACGAAGTCCGCGAAGATCCGTTTGACATTGTTGTACTGGCGGTAGGACTCCAGCCTCCGCAGAACTCACAGAAGCTCGCTTCCTCTTTAGGTATGGAATGCAACCAATACGGCTTCTTTATCAAGAAAGGAGAGGGAGCTTATGCCGCCGGTTGCTGCACCGGTCCCAAGGATATCAGAGAAAGTGTGGAAGAAGGCATAGCTGCTGCAGGCAAGGCAGCTGCATTTCTGGAGGGCCTTCAATGATTCTCATCGTAGGGGGAGGGAAATCTTCAGAGATTGCCGCGGAAGAGGTCATACGTCAAGGCGCTGTTCCGTTGCGCCTGGTGCTTCCTGAAGAGACTTTTTCATTCTTGCCTGACGTTGAAACGGTCAAAGGCAGGCTTCTTAGTTTTACGGGCGTACAGGGAAATTTCCAGGCAGAGATTGAGATTGACAGGGAAGTTAAAAAATTCAATGTCGGCGCTGCTGTCATTGCCGTAGACGAAACCCCTAAAGTCTCTGATACAGACTGCATAACATTATCTTCAATTTTAGAAAATAATTATCTGAAATGCAGCGGCACGATTGTAATTCTGCTTGACGCCAAGAAGCCTTCCCGTGCATCTCACATCGTGGCGGTGGAGAAAGCCATTGAAATAAAAGACAACAATCCAGACTGCAGAATTTATATCATTACTCCGGAAGTGAGGACCTTCGGACTTGACGAACTTGAGTACTGCAAGGCTCAGAAGAAAGGCATTATTTTCATCAGGGCAGAGGATATCAAGCACTCTTCAGGCAAAATGAAAGTAACCGATTCGCCGTCAGGAAAAGTACTGGATATTACACCTGACTTAGTAATTACGGATGAAGAGCAGGAAGTAAAGAACGCTGCTCTCTGGGCAAAGGCCTTTTCCATCAATCTTTATGAGGATGGTCATTTCCGCCTGGGAAATGTGAGCAGAGGTCCTGTGACTTCAATGAGGAACGGAGTCTTTCTCTGCGGTACCGCTTCACGCGCCCTGCTGCCGAGGGAAATGGATACTTCCGCCAGAGCTGCTGCAACACGAGCTGTGACAGCTTCTCAGACTCCTTTAATGCTTAATTCAGCAGAAGTCGACGAGGAGAAATGTGCTTCCTGTATGACCTGCGTCAGAGTATGTCTGTTTCATGCTCCTTCCATCAATGAGAAAGGTAAGTCTGAGATCTGCAGAGATCTCTGCCAGTCCTGCGGACTGTGTGTAAATCTCTGTCCTGCTTCTGCCATTTCTTTCAAAGGAGTTTCAAGGATAGAACTCAGAAATGCCGTTGACGATGTCCTGAGGTGTTTGCATGAATGACTGCAGTATTTTGATAATTTGTTGTGAAAAAATGAAAGAAACAGTGGAGAGAGCCAGCCTTGAAAACTCTGCAGTCTTAGCACTTCCATGTTTGGGAAGAATTGACGAGGCCGTTATTCTGCGTGCTTTCAGGAAAGGAGCAGATGCCGTCATAGTTGCGGGCTGTGTCGAAGGAAACTGCAAATACAACTCTGGAAACTACCAGGCCAGACGCTGTGTGAATGAAGTCAGAGACATTCTTGAAGAAATAGGCATCAGCGGCGAGAGGCTGGAAATTCTGAACTTATCTCCTAATCAAGCAGTTGATTTAGTTAATTTATTTGAAAATATGAAAGAAGTCGTGCTGAGGCTGGGACATCCCGACATCCTGGGGGCCGAAAGATGATAATTGCTGAAAGAAAACCAATTTCTGAGATTATTTCAATTATTGGAAACAATAAGAAAATACTGATTGCCGGCTGCCGTTCCTGTGCGTCTGTATGTATGGCGGGCGGTGACAGGGAAGTTGCCACTTTGTCTGAAGCTCTCGGTCTGTACTCAGACTTGAATTCCCTGGGATGGGAGATATCTGAAATTTCTAAAGAAAGGCAGTGTGAGAAGGAGTGGGCCAGAGAGATTGCCGAAGAGGCTTCTTCAGCAGATGTCATTTTGTCTCTGGGATGCGGGGTTGGAGTGCAGTTTATTCAGGAAGTAAGCGGCATTCCCGTTTTTCCTGGACTTAACACCTCAAACATGGGAGGACCGGAAGAACAGGGAATATACCTGGAGAAATGCGGTGGCTGCGGAGACTGTACTCTCCATCTCACCGGCGGGATCTGTCCTATTGCAAGATGTTCAAAATCTATGCTCAACGGCCCCTGCGGCGGCTCTCAGAACGGGAAATGCGAAATTAATCCTGATACTCAATGCGCCTGGGATGCAATTTACCAGAACCTCAAGAGGCTGAACTGCCTGGAGATGCTTTCAGAAATAATTCCGCCTAAAAACTGGATCCCTTCTAGGTCTGGCGGTCCCAGAAAGATCATCCGTAAAGAGATGGTTTTAAGCGAAGACGAGAAAAAAATCAAGGAGGGTCTAGAATGAGTCATTTGAAAGACGTCCTAGAATCAGGAAAGTTCGCCGTGACTGCTGAGATAAGCCCGCCTAAGTCTGCTTCGTGTGAAACAATCAGAAAAAAAGCCGCCATGCTCAAAGACTGCGTCGACGCCGTCAACCTTACCGACAATCAGACCGCTATCGTAAGAATCTCCAGTTTCGCTTCTTCTCTGGCCTGCCTGCAGGAGGGAGTCGAGCCGATACTGCAGATGACCTGCCGCGACAGAAACAGAATCGCCATGCAGTCCGACGTTCTCGGCGCCTCTGCTTTCGGCATTCACAATGTAATGTGTTTATCTGGAGACCACCAGAGCTTCGGCAATCAGAAGGAGGCTAAGAACGTCTATGACGTCGACTCGATCCAGCAGCTGATGATTTTCAATAAGATGCGTCTTGAAGGTCAGGTCTGGGGAGGAGACGAGCTTAAAGAGAAGCCGGAATTGTTTCTCGGAGCTGCTGCCAATCCCTTTGCCGATCCTTTTGAATTCAGAGTTCAGAGGTTAGCTAAGAAAATTGCCGCCGGTGCTGATTTCATTCAGACTCAGGCTGTGTTTGATATTGAAAGATTCAGAGAGTTCATGTCTTCCGTTTGTGACAGAGGCCTCGATAAAAAAGTGCATATTCTGGCCGGTGTCATGCCTCTAAAATCTTACAATATGGCCGAACACATGAAAAACAATGTCTCAGGCATCACTCTGCCGGATGGAATGATCTCCAGGATGAAATCTGCCGCTGATCCTAAGGAAGAAGGTCTGGCAATCTGCAATGAGACCATTGAAGAAATAAAGAAGATAAAGGGAGTGCACGGCGTGCACATAATGGCTATTTCCTGGGAATCAGTTGTTCCCAGAATTATTGAAGATGCTGATCTGAGAGATTAAGCTCTCAGAAAATCATCACAGTAGAGCGACCTGTTCAGCAAGATCTCTCCGGCCTTGAGGGATTCCATCAGTTCTTTGTCTTCAGGATCCATGATTGCTGAAGACAGTCCGGCGCCCATGAGCATTGCCAGATATGTTGTGTTGATGAGACTGCGGTTCTTTGCTCCGTTAGAAACATTGCTCAGACCGACTACAGTCCTCGGCGCCGGCTCATTGAGCGACTGAAACATGTTTACTGCTTGAATGACCTTTGCACATTGATCCTGAGCTGCACAGACTGGCATAACAAGAGGATCTAGAAACAGACGGTCAGGCATAATCTCATATTCCATTGCAGTAGCCATCATCAGCATGGCCATTTCAGCTCTGGCGTCAGCGGAGTTCGGTATTCCTTTTTCATCCATGCAGAGGCAGATGATTTCTGCGTTGTATTCCCTGCAGATGGGGAAATATTTCTCCATGCGCGCCGGGTCTGCATTGGTTGAATTCATGATAATCGGATTGTTGCACGCTTTGACTCCAGCTTCCATGGTTTTAGGTCCGAAGGCATCGATGCACAGAGGGACATCAGTCACTTCCTGGACAGTTGAGACAAGCCAGGTCATGTCTTCCGGGCCGTTGTCTCTTCCCGGTCCTACGTTGATATCCAAAGCATGGGCGCCGCTGTCTACCTGTTTCAAAGCGAGTTCCTGAATGAATTTTGAATCTCTGTTATCTATCGCCTTTCCTACTGAAATGAACTGCCCGTTGATCCTTTCGCTGATTATGAACACGCATCACACCTTTCCAACTGTATTTAGAATGGTGATATTATCATTTCTGCTTCATTGATGGAAATCAGCTAGGCAGCGATAGAATACAATTCTAATAGTAATTAAAAAAATTTAGAGAGGTAAGACCTCTCTTTGATACTGTTCGTTGATGACTTCTCCGAATGCCCTGTACATTGCAGAGCCTCCGCAGATAACTCCCAGAGCACCGGATATTATCGGAATTATCTCACTGCCTGTGAAGTCACCTGCAGCGATGATAAAGAACAATAACGCCAGTGTTCCAAAAATTACTTTCAGTGAAGTGTCGGAGCGCAGCGTTCCTATGAAAAGGAAAAGCGTCAGAATTCCCCACAGCAGGAAGAACATTCCTCCAGCCGTTGCAGTATTTGCTTCACCGAATGGATTCAGGACTATGAGGACGAAAGCCATCCAGAAAAATCCGTATGATGTGAAGGCAGTAGCTCCAAAAGTGTTCCCATTCTTATACTCCATAATTCCTGCGATCAGCTGTGCCAGTCCGCCGTAGAAAATTCCCAGCGCCAGGATTGTAATATCCATGGGGAACAGCCCTAAATTATGAAATGACAGCAGTACCGTTGTCATCCCGAAACCAAGAAGCCCTAAGGGCGCAGGGTTTGCAAGAACTTTGGTCGGCATATTGTTTTTGTCGGCCATGAAATGTTGATTAAATTCTGCTATATATTAGTTTTAGTATTTGTTGAATATATCATTCGTTAATCGACGATGTAATATTATTATTGGATCTCGATTAGACTGTAATTCGTCATCTCTCAGCGATATCCGCAGTATATTGCAGGATATTCTATGCTACGAAAATACATCTAAAAATCATCAAAATCGAAAGATATGCCTCTCAAAATTCAAGATTACACTTGTCTTACCGATTGATTCAGACGTTTTTGATAATAAGCTTCATATGGGAAGGTAAGATATATAGCTGGTAAACCTCACGGTTTGCTTTTCGTGGAGGCCTGATTTTGGTCAAGATAGAACGCGCACTTGTAAGTGTCTCGGATAAGAATGGTATAGTAGACTTCGCAGATGCATTGCGCTCACGCGGAGTAGAGTTAATCTCAACCGGCGGAACTGCAACTCTGCTCAATGACAGGGGCATCCCCACCGTGAACGTTTCAGACATCACCGGATTCCCGGAGATGCTTGATGGACGCGTTAAGACATTGCATCCCAACGTCCATGCAGGCATACTGGCCCGCAGAGACGTTCCTGAGCACATGGAACAGCTCAATAAGATGAACATCAAGAAGATCGATATGGTTGTTGTAAACCTCTATCCCTTCAAACAGACAGTTCTCAAACCAAATTCCACTCTGGAAGACATCATTGAAAACATTGACATCGGCGGTCCTTCTATGATCCGTGCTGCCGCTAAGAACTATAATTCCGTGGCAGTTGTGACAGATCCTTCTTACTACGGTCCGATCATTGAAGAGATGGACAGCAACAACGGAGAAATCGGTGAAGAGACGCTCAAACGTCTGATGCTTGAAGCTTACCGTTCTACAGCTGCATATGACTGCATGATTTCAGAATATCTTGGCGGAGTGTTCCCTACAGAGCAGTTCCCGAAATATCTCACCATCGGCATGGAGAAGGTTCAGGACCTCCGTTACGGCGAGAATCCTTCCCAGGCTGCAGCCTTCTATGCTGATCCGTTTGCTAAAGGGGTAGCGGCATCAAGACTTGAGAAACTGCATGGAAAAGAGATTTCATTCAACAATATTCTCGATATTGAGTCTGCTCTCTCGCTGCTGCGTGAATTTGAAGACCGCGCCTGTGCCGTTGTGATAAAGCACACAAATCCCTGTGGAATTGCCTGCGACGACAACATCTATGATGCTTTCGTCACAGCTTACAACGTCGACTCTCTGGCAGCATTCGGCTGCGTGATCGGCCTGAACAGGGAATGCGATGCAGCCACAGCTGATGAGATAAGCAAGCATTTTGTCGAGATTGTCATGGCTCCTTCCTTCTCTGATGAAGCATTAGAGATTCTGACCCGCAAGAAGAATGTCAGGATCATGAGGACCAATGAGGCTGTGACACTTGCTGACGCACCTACTTTAAAAATGAAATATGTCAAAGGCGGAATGCTAGTGCAGACAGCTGACAACTCTCAAGTTACCCGTGATAATCTCAGAGTTGTAACAAACCGTGCCCCTACAGAGGAAGAACTCAAGACTCTGCTGTTTGCCAACCGTGTGGTCAAACATATCTGGTCAAACACAGTCATTCTCGCTAAAGGAGAAAGAGTTGTAGGAATCGGAGCAGGCCAGATGTCCCGTGTCGATTCTTCATTCATTGCCGGGCACAAGGCAGGCGAGGATGCAAAAGGCTCAGTCATGGCTTCTGATGCCTTCTTCCCCTTCAGGGACGGAGTCGACGAGGCTGCTAAGGTCGGAGCTACTGCCATCATTCAGCCTGGTGGATCCATTCGTGACGAAGAAGTGATTCAGGCCGCCAACGAACACAACATGGCAATGGTGTTTACCGGCAGCCGTGTGTTCAGGCACTAAAACATCTCGGCGCTTCCATTTGGAGCGCCTTCTTTTTTAAAATTTCATCATTTCAATGCAGACAGATCAGACATTTCATATGAATGGCTGCCAGGCATTGATTTTTTGTAGTTCCAGCATTTGATTGCCTGCTGCAAAGACTTTCCTGGATTGTCTTTAAAAAATGCGCTGATGTAAGCGTTGTATTCAAACTGAGCATCTATCTCAGCAGGTCTGTTCTTCTTTTCTGCAAGGATTTTGTGATATGCCTCTACTGCCTCCGCATATGTCTTTCCTGCATTTGCCTTTAGCCATTTTTGAAACTGAACGTTAAAAGAAAAACTGTTTCCAATCCTTTCTTTGAAAAATGCCCTGTGTTTTTCAGAACATACAAAATCAGGCTCAATGAGTGATTCTTCTGAAATCTGCGTAATCTCTTTCTTTACCTTCTTTACTGTTTTTGCCGCTTTGATTTCACCAGTTGATAGATATTCTGCAATGCGCTCTGTAAGTTCCATCTTATTGCCTGAGGCAGGAAGTCTGTTTGCTCTGCAGAACGCAGCCAATTCTTCTTTTAAATAATAGTAGCTTCGAAAAGTCTTTTCATCAAGAGTCTTGTCAAGTTCAGGTCTTTTATTCATACACTCACTTTATCTTTTTTCTGCCAACCGCTGCACATTATCCTCTGCTTATTTTATTATGCGCCAATATGGAATCTGTAAAATTGCTCAACGAACTGAGCAAAACTGCCAAAAAATGAAGAATTGCTCAGTCAACTGAGCAAAATTTAATCTACTATCCCACTTATTTACGAGCACAATGATTGCCAGAGACGAGTATCTGCAGAAGCTCATAGATCTTCGTGATACTGATTTGATCAAAGTCGTAACGGGAATCCGCCGATGTGGAAAATCCACACTGTTTAAATTGTATCAGGACTACCTGAGATCGAATGGAGTTTCAGATGAACAGATAATCTCTATCAACTTTGAAGATCTGGCATATGAAGATCTGCTGAGTTATCGTAGCCTCTACGACCATGTCAAAAGCCGTCTGGTTCCTGAAAAAATGAATTATGTTTTCTTAGATGAAATCCAAGCAGTGGATAAATTTCAGAGAGCCGCTGACAGTTTGTATATTCAGGAAAATGTCGATCTATACATCACTGGTTCCAATGCATCTCTTCTTTCAGGGGATTTAGCAACTCTACTTTCTGGAAGATATGTAGAAATTGCAATGATGCCTCTGTCATTCAAAGAATATGTTTCTGCACAGACAGATAAATCAAGCATTTCAGAATTGTATTCAAAATATCGTAAGAATAGCTCTTTTCCAGGTGCAATAGAAATATCCAACCGCGGCAAACTGCGGGAGTATCTGTCAGGAATTTACAATACAATAGTATTGAAAGATATCGTGGCTAGGTACAACATTCAAGATGTAGCTGTGCTGGACAGCATAATCCGTTTCATGTTTGACAATATAGGAAATATCTGCTCTTCCCGAAAAATTGCAGGGGCTCTCGCTTCTAGTGGAAGAAAGATTTCAGCCAATACGGTGGAGCGTTATCTTTCCGCTGCGACAAACAGTTATATTCTCTATCAAGCAAGGCGCTATGATCTTAAAGGAAAGCAGTATCTGGCATCAGGCGAGAAATATTACATTGCAGATATCGGCCTGCGAAATTATCTTCTTGGCGACAAGGCAGCAGATTTAGGGCACATTCTTGAAAATATTGTTTTTCTTGAGCTTCTACGCCGCGGCAATGAAGTGTATATAGGAAAAGTCGGTAATTCAGAAGTGGACTTCATTGCAGTTGGTGAAGAAGGTACGGCATATTATCAAGTGGCATCAACCGTCAGAGAAGAATCAACTTTGAAAAGAGAGTTAGCACCCTTGGACATGATTCCAGATCACAACCCTAAATATCTGCTCACGCTGGATGATGATCCACCCATGTTTCACAACGGCATCAGACAGCTAAATGCTCTGGAATGGCTGCTGTCTCGTACACAGGATTGAGCAGCACAGTGGATTCAGATGCACATCATTAATTCATTTTGCTTTTTAGAAATTCTATGACCTGTTCTCTCTTGTAGATGACAAATTTATGCTCAAAATTGTCGTTTGTATAGATTGAGATCCCGTTTGGCACAATTCCCAGCGTCCTTCTTTTCTTTATCTCACGAATATCAGCATATTCAATGCGTGTTTCTCCAGTTTGTATGTTAATGGGATGAGACCTGAATGTAAGACCCTTCTCGTCAAAATTAATCCATCCGCCTACAGCCTCTATTCCACGCATATAATTAGCACCAATCCTCCCGTTAACATAATCTTCTGCCATGCTTCCAACTCCCTCTTACAACAAAATATGTAGTAGTAATAGCAATGTTAATATTAATATTGTATTATTCATTTGTCTTCTGTTGCATTAACCGTTGAAATTAAACTGTGTAAATACTTTACTTTTCTAAAAAATGGGACAATGAGTGTTATTTCTTTGTACGTTTTTCGTTAAATTCACATCGATTTTCTATTATAATTTTCATAATTTATACGTATATCAAGTCATAATTACTCTTGTCGAATCAATCATAGTTATAAAGCAATTATCTTTAAATAGTTAGGTAAAAGTCCACTTGATAATGACTTCCTTCAAAATACCACGGTGTATGAGTACACAGCACCCCGACAATGTAAATGCTCCCTTCTTTGCCGAGTCGCCTGAAATGGGTGGAGAGGACGAGATTCAGGAAGCATACTACGTATTCTCTCATCTTTCATGCGATGAGCAGATGTGGGATTGTGAAGGCAAAGAAGTCGATAATTTCGTGGTAAAGAAGCTTCTTTCAAAATATGAGGGATTCTTTAGAGAGCGCCAGCTGGGAAAAGACATCTTCCTCACACTCCGTGTACCTAACCCGACAGTTGAAAAAGACGAGGCCAAAATCCTTCTTGAGACATTGGAATCAATCCCTAGATCGTTCGACACTGCTCAGCTGTTCTACCAGAACGACATTCCTCCGATCTTCGAGGTCATTCTGCCGATGACCGCTTCAGCGCTATCTTTAGACCGTGTTTACAGCTATTATAGAGATTTTGTAGTCGGAAAGCAGCACATGCTGTTTGATGACAAATCCCCCATTTCTGACTGGATTGGAACATTCGAGCCAGAAAAAATCAATGTCATTCCTTTGTTTGAAGATTTAGACCACATGCTTGATGCCAGAAAGATTACTGAAGAATACATAACGGGCAAAGATCTCGATTATCAGAGAGTGTTCCTTGCCAGGTCAGACCCAGCTATGAACTATGGGGATCTCAGCGCCATCCTGATGAACAAAATTGCGCTCATGAATCTTCAGATGCTTGAAGAGGACAGCGGTGTAGACATCTACCCGATCATCGGTGTCGGCTCTGCGCCTTTCAGAGGCAATCTGAAGCCCGACAATGTAGAGTCAATCATGAAAGAGTATCCTTCTGTTCATACATTTACAGTGCAATCAGCATTCAAGTATGACTATTCTCACGACATGGTAAGAGACGGAATTCAGAAGATCAATGAATCATGCAAGAAAAAAGCGCACTTCATAGATGAGGAGAGGGCGCAGGACATTATTGCCCGTTGTTCAACTGAATACAGAAAACAGCTGATCAAGCTAGCACCGGTCATCTGGGACGTTTCCAACTTCGTTCCCAGGCGGAGAAAGAGAAAACTGCACATTGGTCTGTTTGGTTATTCAAGAAGCATGGAGGGTGTAAAGCTCCCGCGTGCAATCGGCTATTGCTGCGCTTTATACTCTATCGGTCTTCCTCCAGAACTGCTGGGTCTCAATGCCCTTACTGAAAAAGATCTGGATTACGTGCGTGACATCTCTCCCTATTTCGACCACAGCATGAAGGATGCATTAAAATTCATGAATCCTGCTGTACTCGACTCTGTACCTGAGTTAAAACGTGCCGTAAAACTCTTAGATCTTGATTATGAGACCGATGAGGAGCACAGAAAAATAGCCAACTATATCTCAGAAAACCTCCACGGTTCCAAAGATATTCAGGAATCTATCCTCAGAGCCGCCAATCAGCGCGGATTCTTAGGATGAAGACTCTATTGCCAGCAGTGCCTTGAAGATATCGACATCGTCACTGATGGTAATTTTTATATTTTTTTCAGAGCCCTTTGAAAATGCCACATTTCTTCCCAGTTCAATCATCAGTGTGCATGAATCCACAGAACCGGTGATTCCTCTCTGCAGAGCTTCCTCATGAGCTGAAGCCAGTTCTGAAAGCGGGAAAGCCTGCGGGGCCTGAGTTCTTATCAGCCTTTCTCTGGGTATCACATGCATGGGCTGATCATACACCATGGCATCTATGCAGGGGATTGCAGTAATCGCAGAACCGAACTTTTTGCAGGTGGATATGCAGTCTGAAATGATTTCAGCTGTAACCATCGGGCGGTTTGCAGAGTGCACTAGCACCATGTCATCAGGTGAATACCTTTCCATCAGACTTATGACACCGTTTCTTGTCGACGCCTGCCCCGTATCTCCGCCTTTGCAGATTCCGCAGAGTTTTGTTATGCCGCCTTCTTCTGCATGCTTTTTGACCCAGTCCTGCCAACCATCTAAGCAGACAACTTCAATTTTGTCTATTTCTGGATGGTCTTGAAAAGTCCTCAATGTGTACATGATTATAGGGATGCCGTTTACTTCCATGAACTGTTTTGGAATGGGCTGGCACATTCTCATGCCAACTCCCCCTGCTATAATCAGTGCGATATTCATAAGAAACGGTGAAGGGAAGCTCAATTCATAATTAAATCTGTAGGGAGTTAAATCTATATTTTCATAATACGTTGCCGGTTGCATGGATGACACTCTGAGGAAACTTCAATTGTTGGAGTTGCAAATCCTGAAAGATATTGCGACTGTGTGTGAGAAGCATCACATACGTTACTATCTGGCATATGGAACCCTTCTTGGAGCTGTGCGTCACAAAGGATTCATTCCTTGGGATGATGACATTGATCTGCTCATGCCTAGAGAAGATTACATAAAATTTCATGAAGTCATCCAAAAAGAAATGGGCGATAAGTACACAATTGAAAGTGATATAACTAAAAAAGATTACTACTCATTTAGCGGGAGATTGAGGCTGAATGGTACAACCTATCCAGAAGAACCTTTGGAAGACGTTCAAACCCATACAGGAATTTTTGTTGATTTGATGCCACTGGACGATCTTAAAACAAACAAAGGCCTCTTGCTTAATTTGAGAGGATATGCAGCTTTCTGGATGTCTGCCCTCAGAGCCATCGCCCATGGCACAAAATTCTCTCAGGAAAAATTCCGCACCATGGGAAAAATGCTCTATCCTTTTGCTCTTCCTTTCCGTGGCGAGCTCAGTAGGAAAATTTTTGAAACTTTATCAATGTCTAAATCACAGAAAGATGGTGATTATTTTGCAAATTTAACCTCTTTTGGAAACTGGAAAAAATCATTGGTTCCTAAGGATGTATATGGAGAGGGAGTAAAACTACAGTTTGAAGACGCTGAATTCTGGGCCCCTAAAGACTATGATACTGTTTTAAAGCAGTGCTATGGAGATTATATGTGCCCTCCTCCAGTTGAACAGCAGGTAGCAGCTCATCACACCGCAGATGTAAATTTTGGTAAATATGCCACATTTGTAGAAGATTGCTTAAAAAAAGATAATAAAAAACTAGTTGCATGATTATTTTTGAGTGATACCCACTCATTCATGACAAATGTAAATAGTAAGGTAGTAACATATCTGATTAAGATGTCAGAATCAACGCATACTGTTATTTTAGCTGGTGGAGAAGGGACTAGGCTGAGACCATTGACAAATTCTCTGCCTAAACCGATGTTGCCTATCATAGGCATCCCATGCATTCAGTATTCGATAGAAGCTCTTAAAAATGCTAACATTAAGAATGTTCATTTAGCATGTGGTTACAGATCCGATGATTTAATCCCAAGACTTCAAGGATTAGATTTAGGAATCAATCTGGATTTTACAATTGAACAAGAGCCTGCTGGAACTGCCGGGGCCGTTAAACTTCTGGAAGATAGGATCAGTAGCACTTTCATCGTTACAAGTGGAGATGTGCTGGCAGATGTGGACATGAAGGCGCTATTAGATGAACACAAGAAAAGTCATGCTATTGCCACCATTGCTTTGACAGAGGTTGAAAATCCTTCAGAATTTGGCATAGTAGGACTTGATTCAGAAGGCCGCATCAACCGTTTCAAAGAGAAACCAAAAGGTGAAGAGATATTTTCTAAATTAATTAATGCTGGAATCTATGTTTTGGAAAAAGACGTTTTAAATTATATTCCAGGCAATACAAAATACGATTTCTCGAAAAATCTTTTTCCTCTTCTGCTAGAGAAAGGTGAACTGTTACATGGAGCCAGACTTCAAGGAATATGGAAAGATATAGGCAGACCTTCTGATCTATTGGACGCTAACATTGCAATGGCTGAAAGAAAAGGTACTGCAGGAGATAGATGTAATGCCAGATGTGTCGGCAGGATAGTTTCATCAGATTTTCAGGGAAACGGTTGCAGCATAGTGGGTCCCTCTTATATTGGAAAAAATGTTGTTATCGGAAAACAATCACATCTTGAGTCCTGTGCCATAGGGGACAACAGCTCTGTAGGTGCTGATACTTATCTTAAACACGTGATGCTTAGAGAAAACTGCACTCTAGGTGAAGGATGCGTCCTTGAAAACGTAGTTCTAGGTAGGAACTGCACAGTTGCGCCTGACAAAGTCATTAAAAATTCAGTGATCGGCGACTTCAGCAAAATTTAAACAGTGATATGCAAAATTCGCCTATAATTAGGCGATGGCATTTCACTTTTTAGAGAAGATAACGGCAGCCACCTTCGCAAACTTTCCGCCAGTTTTACCACACTGCCTTAGGACAGAAACGATAATTGAACCGTTTAATTTTGATTCTCCGCCTGCTCTGTTACCGAACATATATTCTACTTCAGATACTGTAGCATTTGCATTGATAAACTTCAGAAGATCAAATAATACTTTAAATCCAGGCCTCTCAAAATTTCCGCCATTTTTTTCTACAATTTCCTGACACATTTCTGTTCTACTTCCGAACAAACCGCTCATAATGTCTTGGGATAATGGTTGGCCATTGAATTTGAGATAAAATGCTGCCAGTCCCTGCGCCGCATCAGAATATACACGTCTTGCAGTGCTGAGAGCATTTTTTTCTGTTCTTTTTCCTATTACCAGATCTGAACCGTTCAAAAGTTTTCCCATGATGCTTTCAAGAATCTCTGGAGGATGCTGGAAGTCTGCATCCATGACTATGAAATACGGGGTCTCTGTGCGCATAATGCCTTCTGCAACACTTGCTGTCAAACCTCTATCCTCTGGAGCTCTGACAAATATCTTCACTTTTTCGTTTCTGGATTCAATATCCCTGCAGATATTAATCGTATCATCTTTAGAGTTGTCATCCATAACCAGGATTCGAATTCCTGGATACAGCCCATCCAGTGTAGAGATCATTTTCTCTATGTTTTCAGCCTCATTGTAGACTGGAAGTATTACAGAAAACTGTCCAAATTCAGAGTCATTCATCAGATGGCCCCCGTAAAGAGATGAGAACACATCTCCCTAAAGCCTACCATACAGTTGATTTCAGTAATTTTAATCCTTCTATTGGGAGATATATACAATATATTCTAGAATTAGGTAACTATTTTATACAGCGCATATCTCTCCCAGTTAGCTTGGTCCAATTTCTTTAAATAGGATTGGTTGCAAGCTGGCAGACTAGGGGAGTGCTTAGATCAACGCTTTGCAAAACCGCACTGTAAGGAATATCTTGGTACCAGCGCTATTCTTTGCTGTAATTACTTTGATAGTTTTCAGAAACTATCTCTCAGGCGGTTACTTTGTAGGCACTGATGGAATGGGCCCGCCTACGGATCTGAGTGTAATCTTTCAGGAAAATTCTTATTTCTCTGCTTGGAGAGATATGCCATCACTTGGTCACATCGACTTCCCTTCTGTTACTCTTAGTTCGTGTTACTATATCCTTCAAAATGTCCTGGGAATGTCCTCGGCAGACGTATTTAGAATGTTCATCATCGGCTTCTTCTGGCTGGCGGGATTTGCCATGTATGGCTGTGCCTACGGCATCACCAAGAATCGCCTGGCCGCTGTCACCGCCGGTATTGTATACTTATTCTCTCAAGTTTATTTGTCACAGGTAACAGAAAATCATCATCTATTCATTTCAGGTTATGCAATATTCCCCATACTCTTCTTCGTTCTTTATAAATCCCTGAAAGACAAAAAAATGATCTATGCTGCATTGGTTCCGATTGTGGCATTTATTCTGGGAACGGTCGGAGCCCCACATACGATTTTAATTTCTGCAATATTCCTGATTCTATTCATCCTTGTTTATGCTCTTCTGCCTTTGATTAAAAGCCGCAAAGAGCTTATGAATTCTCTGATAACTGTATTTATTGGAATAATTACTGTAGCGATTCTAGTCTTGCCGATGGCCTTCTCCAAATTTGCTGACGGAGGCATGTATACTCTAGGTACTGCATATGCAATTCAAGACGCTCAGATCTTTAGCAGTTATTCCTTGCTACATTCATTTATTCTGTTCTCCAGTGAAAACACATTCATTGACACAACACTGGGACTTGGTTCCTGGTCGCTCATTAACAGTATCTGGCCGCTGATATACCTCACAGCAATCGTAACGCCAATCTTAGCATTTTATTCATTGAAAGTAAAGAAAGAGAGACATCTCCTGCTTTCATTGGCAATTCCTGCAATCCTTTTCATATGTCTAGCTTGCGGCCCCAATCCGCCTTTTGGAAATATCTTTACATTCCTCTTTGAAAACGTGCCTCTGATGGATTCAATACGTGTGTACTCAAGATTCCATCTTTTGACTGCATTTGCATATGCATTGATGATTGCGATTTTGATTTCTCATGCTAAAGAAATCAGGGCCATGCCCACTATGCTAAAAGGAAGCTGGAAAAAGATCAGAAAAGAAGTTTTAAATCCAAAAGCACTCGCGGTCATCATCTCATTCTGTATGATTTTTTCCTCTTCGGCAATACTCTCTGGAGAAGTAAGATCTTTTGACTTACCGTCGGTCTACTCTGAGCCGTATGAAGATCTACACGGTGTAGACGGCAATTTCAGAATTCTGAATCTGCCGTATGCACAGGTATACTACGACCCAAATGCTCCAAGATTTGACGGTTATCCATCTTCACAGACACCAGAAGTCGGCATGTACAGCCCATATATTTCCGGTAAGATGTATGCCTTTGGTCTTGAAACAGAAGATTACTGGTCGTTTGTAGGCTCAGCGCTCTTTGGAGAAAAATTTGGCTATAAAAATCTCTCCGAACTGCTGGGCGGAACAGCTGACGTACGATTCATCGTTTCTCAGGTCCAGACATCAGATAGTGAAGAAAATCTCTTTGCATCTTTAGTGGGAATGATCGTCTGGAAAGAATATGGAAGTGGAGCAATAATCTTTGAAAATGAAAACTGGCAGCCGAGGATTCATGAGGCAGATTCATCCATGTATGTCATTGGCAGCAGGCAGTATCTTGTTGGCTTAGCAGGCATGGGCATTGCAGATTTGGATGGAGTAAATGTTCTTCCAGAATACTCTGGAGAAAACCTTGAGGATATCATTGATATCTTAGGCGGAATAGCCATATCTTCCATAACAGACTACGCTATCGAAGCGTCTAATCTTAAAGATGCAGTGATTATGTTGTCTCCTCTAGGAAACAACCATACAAACGATGACTCTTCTGAATGGATATACAATGATTACTATTATGGTCAGGGATATACTCCTCACCCTGGAGTCTCTACTTCTGGTAAAGGTGATCTTTCATTCAGTGTTGATGTGTCTGAAGACGGTGATCAGACTCTCTGGTTGAATATGATTTACTCCTCTGATTTCGGGATCGTCAATATCTTAGTAGATGGACAGCAGGTTGCAACCATTGATTGCAGGAGTACATTCACGCATGCAGCATGGACTGAGATATCCAATGTGTACCTTTCAGAGGGAAAACATACTGTGACATTGTCTCCCCAGGGTCCGGGAAAAATATGTGTCAATAGCGCTTTAATCGCACCTGTTGACGAGTTTAACAATGCTGTCAGTAGTAGCTCTGATGTTCTAGCTGGATTGAGCACAACCATCATGGTGCCAACAGCATTCTCATCTCTGTGGGAAGGAACATATCTGCCATGGCTTGGAGATCAGGGATATGGATTTGGAAACTCTGCATTCTTCAATGCAGTCTCTTCAGACGGAAAACAGGTAATACTCAAACCTGGAGAAGCATTTACATTAGGCACAATTCCAGAATCTACGGCCGGAACAGAGTATTACATATCTCTTGATCTGGCTGGGGCAGACAATACTGCAGCTGTGCTTGTGGAGATTTGGACAGATGGATATAAAGAGCCGCATAAAGTGGTAGCATTTGCAGGAAATGACCTTAAAAATGTTTCATTATCTTATATCTCTACAGGAGATCCATTTTCTGTAGTTGTAAGATCTGTGGGACATGAATCTGTGTTTGTGCATTCCATGACTGTATCCCTTGACAGCACTTCTGCTTCCACTGTTATCGATATGCCCTCCAGTGGAGATTACATCCTTAGAATAGCTGGTGAAGGCGGAACAGCTTACATTGACGGCAATGAGGTAACTCTGAGCGAAAACAACGGCTATCTTGAGGCCAGAGTGCATCTGGAAAAAGGAAAGCACACGATCACTCTGGAAAATATGAATGTATATGGCGTGGCAGTACTGCCTTTAGAACATCCCGATGAAGAAACAAATCCTGAGATAAGCTATACTCATGAGAATAACACCTCATACACTATTCACACATCATCAGACAAGCCGTTCTGGCTGATGGTATGCGACAGCTTCTCGACAAAGTGGGTGGCAACCATTGACGGAGTCCCTCTTACACATGTGTCTGCTAACTCCATGGTCAATGCGTACTATGTTCCAGCTGGAGATTATACAATAAACCTGGAATATACTGGGCAGGAAACTTATGATAACATGCTGATAGTCTATGCCAGTGCAGTGACAGCCGCCGTCTTCCTGCTGGTTGCTTCAGTCTGGTATATGAAGAGAAGAGATTCACGCAAGAAACTTTAGTCAGGGAATGTCTGCATCAAATCTCAAAAATGACACATCTTTATGCACACACTCAGATCAATGCGTCTGAGTCTCTAAGACTTTTTTATAAATTTTCTCAGTCTCTTCTGTCATTTTTTCTACAGTATATATTGAAGCATGCTGGATTCCTTTTTTCATGGCAGCATCATACATGTCATGGTCCGTAATGAGTTGGTGAATCTTTTCCGCCATGTCTTTTTCGTCAGTGCATTCTATAGCTGCAGTGATTACTTCCTGAGGCATCATCGCTCCTTTTAAAGTCAGTACTGGCACTCCACAGCTTTCTGCTTCAATAATCGGAAATCCGAAACCTTCCTGAAATGAAGGAAGGCAGAACAGTGTAAATGAGTTGTATGTTTTTACGATATCCTCATCAGCCACCCTGCCTTTGAATTCTACAACATTATTCATTCCAAGACTGTCTCTTAAATCCATTAATCTCTGTCTTTCAGGTCCTTCTCCGCAGATTGAGAATTTAAGAGATTCTTCAGGATACATGTTTGTATACTCTGCGGCAGTTCTGATGAAAAATTCAAGATTTTTTCTGTTTTTGAGGGCTCCGACATAACCCACTACCGGCTCTTTAGGAACTTCAGGCATTATGCAGAAGTTATGACCAACGGCATGAGGTATTACCACCAGGCGGTCATCCTCGACTCCATATGCTTCTTTAACTTCCTCTTTTGTCTGTTCAGATATGCAGATGATAACATCAGCATATTTCACGCTCATCTTTGTTCCAAAAGCGTAAAATGAACGGAAAATTTTCTCTTTTATGCCGATAGGAGGAGTCTTATCTACATGATGCATGGTTACAATTTTCTTCCCTTTCACTATGGGAAAAATTGCTGCCTGTGAATCCGTAAGTGCATGATATACATCCCCCTTTGCCTTTCCCCTCATTAATGACCAGATTGGTAATATAATATCATAATACGGGGGACTAAAAAGCGACCCTGAAGGTTTCACATCAATGAATGGATGCTGGTTTGGAAGTGTAATCTCTGTCTTGTTTTTATCTAGACCTTCCACTAGGTTGTGGGCATACCTTTCAAATCCGGTGAGAGGTTTTCCATCTAGTTTCCGGCAGAGAACTACTACATTCATATTGACCTTTTACCTGGTACAGTTCATCTAGTAGCACATGAATCTTTCTATGCTATATTATATATACAGATAATCCTCACTTTAGAATTATTATATAATATCATTAAAGGTATAGTGTTCTCTTATATGGTGTCAGCAGGGATGCTATGAAAATTTTGATACTAAATTGGAGGGACATTACACATCCTCAGAGCGGGGGTGCAGAGTGTTTTATCCATGAACTCGGAAAACGATTGGCTAAAACTAATGAAGTTACTTTGTTCTGTGGCAAATATCCAGGTTGTACTTTAGAAGACGAGATCGACGGCATGAAAGTAAAAAGAATGGGAAATCAGTTCTCTCTTTACTTGCGTGCAGCCACCGCATATAAGAAACATTATTTTGATCTTGTAATTGACGACATCAATGGAGTGCCGTTTTTTTCTCCGATATATTCTGATGCCAGAGTAGTTCCTGTAATTCATCATGTCATGGGCTGGGAAATTTTCAAGAAAGAGCTGCCGATGCCCCTGTCATATGTAGGATACTTTGCTGAAAAAAGCATCCCTAAAATTTACAAAAACCAGCATTTTATAGTTGTTTCTGAAAGCACTAAGAAAGATGTATCAGAAATGCTGGGTGTTCCTAAAGACAATATCTCCATTGTGTATTCAGGTCTGAACATTGATACTTCCGCTTCAGTTCCTAAAAGCGATGTGCCTACACTGTGCTACGTGGGCAGAGTAAAATCTTACAAGCGCGTTGATGATATAATCAGAGCCTTTGCTAAGATACTAGAAAAAATTCCTGATGCCCGTTTGATAATTGCGGGAAGAGGTGAATATGACGACCTCAGGACCGTGGCCAACGAGCTTAATATTTCATCCAATATTGATTTCAGAGGAGAAGTCGAAGAAGATGAAAAAGTCCGCATTCTTTCCAGTTCCTGGGTATGCATGATGGCTTCAATGAAGGAAGGCTGGGGCCTGGGACCGATGGAAGCCAATATCTGTAGCACGCCGGTGGTGGCTTACAATGTACCAGGAATAAGAGACTCTATGAAGGATGGAGAAACCGCATATCTGGTAAAGGATGGCAACATCGATATGCTGGCAGAAAAGGCTCTTAAACTTCTGACAGATAAGGAGGACAGGGAAAGAATGAGCAAAGCTTCTTATGACTGGGCTTCAACATTCACCTGGGATCGTACGCTGCAACAACTTTTGGAAGCTGTTGATCTGGTTGAAGAATCGGGATACAAATACTCTGAGTAGCCAATTTGATATATACTAGTCCCTGCAAAAAAGTAGCGGGGATTTGTTGAATAATGAAAAAGTGTGGTATGACGGGAATATTGTAAATGCTGAAGATGCGACAGTACCTGTGCTTTCATTCGGTCTGCAGTACGGCTGGGGGGTTTTCGAAGGAATACGGGCTTATCCGTCAGGTAGCGAGTATCTGATTTTTCGGTTAAGGGACCATGTATCCAGACTGTTTCGTTCTGCTAAGCTGCTCGGGTTGGAAATTCCTTATTCTCAGGAAGAAGTCTATTCAGGAGTATGCAGGACCGTATTGGAAAACAAAGGATCTGATTATATCAGACCCATTGCCTTCGGCGGCCAGGGAAGCTCCGTCGCTTTAGGAACCTCAGATATGATGACGCACGTTGCAGTCGCTGCCGTGAAGATGGGTGAATATGTTCCAGGTGCTTCTGATAAAGGAATAGATGTGGTAACCTCAGCATGGGAAAAACCGCGCTGGAGGGCTATGCCGGTAACAGCCAAGATCTGTGGCGGTTACATCGGTTCAATCATGGCCAAGAGGGATGCCGGCCGCCGCGGTGCCGATGAAGCATTAATGCTTAATTTCGATGGTACGGTTGCTGAAGGCTCTGCTGAAAATATTTTCATCATTGAAGATGACGTCATTTCTACTCCGCCGCTTTCAGCAGGCATTCTGGAAGGAATTACCCGGGATACGGTGATGCAGCTGTCTCTGGACATGGGCTACAAGGTCTGCGAAAGAAACCTTGCCTGGGATGAGGTCGCTTCTGCTGATGAAGTATTCATGTGCGGTACTGCTCTGGAAATACAGGGGGTCCGTTCCCTTGATGGAAGAATCATCGGGGACGGCGGAGTCGGTTCGGTTACGCGGCAGATTATGACTACCTATCATGATTTAGTGAGAGGAAGAATCCCGAAATATCTGGCATGGTGTGATCGTGCAGAATCAGTATTAAATTCAGTCCTTATTTAGAAATACTACAAAATACTTCAGAAAAAACAGGTATCATCTATGACCACTCTTGATAATTTGATGAGCGCCTTTGCAGGCGAATCCCAAGCAAACAGAAAATATCTCGCATTTGCCGCCCAGGCTGAAAAAGACGGATTTCCGGAAATCGCAAAACTCTTCAGAGCCGCAGCAGACGCTGAGACCATTCATGCACACTCACACCTCAAAGTTGCAGGCGGAATAAAATCAACAAAAGAGAATGTACAGGCTGCCATCGCCGGTGAAAACTACGAGCATTCTTCAATGTATCCGGAATTCATCGCTGAAGCTGAATCTGAGGGAAATGCCGCTGCAGTGCGCACTTTTGCTTTGGCCAACGAGGTTGAGAAGGTTCATGAGGCATTGTACAAGCTAGCCGCTAACGCTCTCGAATCCGGAAAGGACCTAGAACCAAAGAAGCTCTACATCTGCCCGGTCTGCGGAGACTTAGAGTACGGAGAAGTTCCGGAAAAATGTCCCGTCTGCGGTGCAAAAGGATCTGTTTTCAAAGAAGTACTTTAAATAATGTGCACTTTGCACATTTTTTTATTTATTCATTTTTTCTGATAACTGAATATATTATATACCAGTAATCTTAATGTAGTTTAAATAATCAGTGTTAAATTTGCTAAAACACTTGGTTCTTTATGATCCGTGGATCAACAATAACAATACAGTTATGGGATTGGACTCATGAATCAGTCATTTGGAGAATTAATATCTAACAAAGTTACTTCTTTAAATGAAACAATTAAACGTTGGAGCTTTAACCAGAAGATATTAGCTTTGCTCCTGTTATCATTGATTATTTATGGTTCATTTATCTCATTAGATGTTTTTTTACTCAGAGGGTGGATAGATACAACGTTCGGTCCCACTCCTGATTTAGGTTACTATCAAGAAAGGGCTCAAGCCATCTTGGACGGGCTGATTTTATACAAAGACATTGACGTAGAGTCACCTCCGTTAATCAACTATCTTTTTGTTCCGCCTCAGTTCTTTGGCGGCGAATCATGGATGTTTGAGATCTGGTTCTCATTATTCCCGTTATTTACTGGATTGCTGATGTACCTGATCTTGCGCAGATGGAATGAGCATGAAGCATTTTTAGCATCATGTTTGGCAATAATCTGCCCATATGCCGTGGTAGATGCTACCTGGGGAATCCAAGACGAACCGATCGTGGCTTTCTTTTACATTCTTCCAGTGCTAATCTTTTTGGCAGGCAGAATCAGGACTTCAGCTTTGGCAGGGACTATTGCAACTTGGGTAAAAATGCTCCAGGGTCTGATATTCCCTAATTTATTAATCTCAATGAAAAGCAACAAAGAGAGAATTATTGCAGTTTTAATCGGGATAGTATTCTCTTTGTGTATCATAGGACCTTTTGTGATAGCCTCTGGAGAAAGCATCACAGATCTCTTTAGGTATTATTTCTTAGGCGGCGACGCATCTGGAAATACTAGCGGGGGAATGTCACTTATCAATCTGCTTGTAAAAGGTGGATTTAATATTCCTGGTTCGGTGGGTCTTGCAATCACTGTGATAGCTCTTATCGCTTCATATCATCTGGCATACCGTTGGAAGCTAGATATCTGGAGATCTGCCATGCTTACCACGGTAATTTTCCTTTCGATTTATCCAATGATTCGTCTTGGGTATTTCATTATACCATTCACATTCTTTGCGCTATGGGCTGTTAAGTACAAAGGAGTGCTGTTTAGGCTCATCGCCATGTATGGATTTTTGTTCATTGGCCAGGGAATCGAAACTGATGAGGTTGGCGCTCTTACATTTAACAATAGCTGGATTGTAGCATTCATATTGGTTTTGATAGGTCTGCTCATAATGTTAGATACGGCAAGAATCTGCATCAAAAACAAGTGCCTTTTAGACGAAGAACCAGAAGACAGCTAGTGTCTTTAAAGTTATATTTTGGAATATAGTTTCATATAGTCCTTTGGTTTTTGATCACTCAGAATACACGATCTGAGGCATCCAATGCGTGCAGTTTATTATCTTTCAATCTTAGTAACAATCCTTACTCTGATATTATCAGGAATAAGGGGCGATTGGACATGGTTCCTGCTTTCAATAATTGCAATAATTGTAATTCTGCTTCCTGCGATTGTTACTAGGAACTTCTATATGACATATCATCAGAAAGTGGCGGTTCTGTTCCCTATTCCGTTCCTTGCATACATCATACTGGTGCTTGTGAACGCTGCGGTTTCCATAGATAACCTTGAAGTTTACACCTATGCCATTCAGACATTTGCCGCCATGGTTTGTGGAATGTTTCTGATGATCTCCATCAGTGCCAGCACGAATGTTCAAATCTCAAAGCGTTGGATTCTGCTGTTTTCAATAGCATTTGCCTGTGCATTCGCTATCATCTGTACCTTTATGATCTATTTTGGAATGGTATCCGATGGCTGGCTGGTTTCAAATGATGATTTCAAAGGCGGAGTAGACAACACTGAGTCTAACAGGCATCTGATGCTTCCGTGTTTTCTCACAACCTTCCTGTCTTTAATCTATGGATATCTCCTCAGATGTCTTTTCAAAAGGATTCCCAAGACAGAAATCTCTCTGTATTATGAGGTGAACTGAAATGGATAAAGGCAAACTGTCTGATGGAATCTGCATTCTGGCAAGCATAATCCTGATCATAATGTCTATAATCTCAATTACGCGGGCCCAGCGTATGAGTTATGAAGTCAACACTGGATTTTTCTGTGCCTTTTTCTGCTTAGCACCTCTGATACTCAGAAGGCTGAAGTGGGTCACTCTTCCGCTTCCGTTCGTGCTGCTGATTGAAGTTTCTATCTTCTTACATGCTTACGGAGTCTTACTGCTGAGATATGACTTCATACCCTACTGGGATACAGTTACTCATACCATCTCTTCCATCACCGTTGCACTGTGTGTATTCTACACCCTGATGGTTGTAAATGAGTTTGATCCAGATACCAAGTTCACTTCAAAGAGCATTCCGCTGTTCATCTTCCTGATAATGTTTACCTTCAGTGCTTACTGGGAAGTCTTTGAACTTGTTGTCGATGAGATGTTTGGCACCAACATGCAGTACAGCCCATGGGATACAATCCGTGATTTAGTATGTGATACTGCAGGTGCACTGATCGCATCCATCTATGCTATCTGGTATATGAAGCGTAACAGTGAGAATAGTTTCATCAACTCTCTGAATCTTCATCCATACGTTACAAAACTCATTCTTCCTTTTCATAAAGGATGATAGTCGGTACACCGCCTACCATCTTACTTTTTATCTAAACTAGATCATCAATCAGTATTCAGTAGAAAGAATATTATGCTGAACAGTTACATTTCGCTTATATGCTTTTATAAAACTTAAAAATCTGATGACTTACGAGATATTATCCATCGTATTACAAAATATGAATAAGTAATATATACACTAAATATTATTACTGTTTGTATAATCATACTACTGTTTTTTCTAAATGTGATTATACAAATAAGGAGCTGAGTTTATGAATACAACATCGAGAGTAGGTGCGATCTTGGTATCACTAATGTTCGTATTCATGGTGATACCGGCATGTTCTGCCGCATCGGATACAGAAATGCAATCCCTCGAAGCTGATGCTGCAGTGTCGAACAATCCCGTTGTGGTATTTTCCAGTGAATCAAATAATTCTTTGAAGTACGATTCACTTGATACAAATGTCATCGAAATGAAGGCTAATAATTCATTGAGTGAGGTGAAAAGCGGTGATATTGTTATCCTCGATGACAGTTGGACTGCAGCAAAAGAAACTTCTTCACTGGCTGTAGATATCTACCAGGCAGTTTCAAAAGGTGCACCAGTGATAATTTCTTCAGACTCTACCAACCTTATTGATGAAGTAGGCAAACATCTGGGATCTGTAAGCTATATAGACGATGCTCAGTTCTATGGTGTGGCATACTCTGAAACCTCTGGAGTCAAATTCAACTACAGCGTAGGCGGTTTTGATTCAACAGAAGATGCTTTAGTGGAGGCATACAATTGGGCCAATACTGTATTATCTTCCGAATCAACATTAACCCAGACAAATGGCTTTGATCTTTCACAGCTGGGTGATGAAACATTATGTCAGTTTTCATACAACTGCAGAGATTTTGGAGTGATGAGTGGTAGCAATCTCTATTATTCTCTGGATGATAGCAGTGCTAATTACAATTATTATCTCACTCACTATCGTTTCCAGGCAACGCCTTCACCCAACCACTCAATAGCAGACATGGTAGTTTATGGAACCCCTGCGGCAGCATCACCAAGCGGTCAGACTCAACAACTCTATGATTATGAGCCTAAAGCCGTAGCTGGTGGAATAAGCATTCCAATAAAATTAACTGCAGGGCTTACCGATGCTGGTTTCAACTTAGGTGCAGAAGTGCTATGGACATTCAACATTCCCGCTGTAACTCATCATGATAACTCTATGATCGGTTCAAACATCATGGATCATTGGTTTGAATTCGATGAGAAGCAAAATACAGCATATAACGCATATATGGTTGAACCAGGAAATGTGGTAAAAGTAAGTACTGGTGTAGATGGTGCATACCATACTACAGAGGAATTTAGGACAACATTCTGCAAAGTGGTCGTTCCTGGTGTCTGGCACAATACATTTACTGAATTTACTACCACTGTGCACAACACAATCTATCCTTAAATCTTGAGGGGGAAGCCATCCCTCTTTTTATTTATAATATAGTTAAATAACCAAAATAAAAGTGCGGTATACGTTCTTAAGTGAAGTAAAAAGGAGTACATCACATGAAATACATGGACTAGATGCACACAAAACCATCATTGTCGCGAGTTTATCAGTGATAAAGACAAGTAATCAATGCTGAGATTTTAACTGATGATGCACTAGTTCACAAGGAAAATGCATATTTTTTGTCTAAAGAAAGAAAAAAGGTTTGTATGTTTTACAAACCTTATTCATATATGTCTACACTAATTGTTTTTGTAAAATCTTTGAAGTTGTTGTGCCATTTCCCATGAATCACCACATCGCAGAATTGTACCTTATATGTGTCTTCATTATGGCATTCTCCAAGATTGGAATCCACTCTTATTACTATGCCTGGTTCTACAAGTGTAGTATCATATCCTGAATTAGTACATTCATTAATATCATGCCATACATGATAATAGTTCGAAGCTAAGTCTGAACCATTTCTTACAATTACATCAGGAACTGAATATGACCAATTGACTCCTACACTAATACCTCCACTAAATCCACTGCCACTAGCCTCTAACGAAGCACTAATATCCGCCCCTACAGTTGTTGTACCAACGGTTGTTTGAGGATAGTATGTAAACAATATTTGGTTAGAGTTGTTTTTATCTACATCGCAATTTATGTCCATTGTGGCTTTTGAATGATTGTCGTTGGGATTGGCTTCAAACCTATAGTGCGCAAGATAATAATCTCTGTTAGGATCATTATCTCCTAGTATCTTATGATATGTAGTTCTAGAGCTCATGACTCCATAATCTCCACATACTTCACTGAAAAAGCTATCATGTGCGGGTCCTAGATCCTCAGAGGCTGAAGTTGTAGAATTAAGAAGTATTGTTTCATTTGCCCATTCGTACGCAGCGGCTATAGCTTCAGCATTATCTGCATATCCACCAATGCTACAGCATGATTGAGCTCCTGTTTGCGGTGAATACCACATTGCATATACTTGTGCACTGTCAGCGAATGATGTAAATCCCAAATCTCTTCCAGTTTCAAGCAGTAGTTGTGGATCAGAGTCAATTATAACAACAGGATTCCCATTTTTTATAAGTTTATCAACGTTTTTCTCGATTGTTGTAACATCCTTATCAGATATCCAATCGTTATCAAACACAATCATCGTATCTGCGGATAATGTGTTAGAGATTTCCAATAGATCATCCACTTTTTCGACGTTAGATGTGTATTTGCTTAATTTAGATGAAAAACTATTGGAGCTTTCATTTGTAAAAATTTTCACTGGTTTGTCAGTAAATTGCATATGGTCTATTTTCTGTTCGCTATCTGAAATAGCTTCGTCTGTTATGGGGGCACCCATAACCGTTGGGATCATAACAGATAACAACATCACTGCAATTACTGTTGCTATTACTTTAGATCCTTTCATTTTTATCACCTATGCAACTACGACCTAATGGTCATAGATGAATACGTATATTCATTATGATATAAATAAAAGTGCAAGTATATGCATAAATTAACAATATATATTCTTGTATAATAATATGTTCTAAATTGTAACATAAACTGTTTCTATGTGTGCTCTAAGAGGGACATTAAAATCTAATTTTCTTTCTTTAGCTTACTGTGAATTATAATATCTAACTCATTTTCGCTGTGTTTTAAAGAGAAATATCTGTTTTCTAATACTCGATGCATTATCCTCGCCTGAAAGCATGAATAATGTAAGTGATTCAGTATCGCTTTCACCATCGAATCGCCTGCTTTAGTTATGTGGCTGTGTTTTCTTTGCCGCCTGAATCTCTTATGCAGGGAACTATGCTGAGATAGGCGCAGAATTGATCGATTTATTTGAATTGATTGATGCCTAAACCACACATTAAATATCATCATATTTCAGAATCGAAATAAGCAGTGCAACATTTTCATCATTCTTCTTGACTTTGAATAATGCACGATTAAGTTGCGTTGACTGATTCATCACGTTTGAAAATCCAGTAATTCTGAAGATAAGTATAAATCATTATGAAATGAACCAAGCAGAACTTCCCTGACTTCACAGTTCTCAGATTCTTGAGCTGAAGGGGCTTATCATCTTCCGTTAAATATGATTCGATTTTCTTGATTTCATCATCTTTACTTGATAATTTTCTCTGAACTTCATAAGATCTTATCTCAACTATCAATTCAACTTGCCAAAGTTCATTAATCTGAGATGTCTAGATAACGTTAGCATCGTATCATCAGTTTTCTTATTGCTCTTGATGATCATGCTGAAATACTTAGGATGAGCTCCGTAGACTTCAATACCCATTTCATCGAAGTACCGGTAAACAGGAAAATCAAATCAACATTTCAAGGAGTACTGCATAATCCTTGTTCTTTATGAACTTAACAATCTTCTCAAGCCTTTCAAGGATTGTTCTCACCCTTGTCATGTTGATGACAGTGCTTTTTTCGTCTAGATGTAGGCGTTAGTACTAGGTCTATGTACGTCTAATTTTAGGATATATGGTGTTCTCCTTGATTGTATCATTCCTAATAGAATTGACACATTATCTGGTGGATAGCGTTTCAGCAAGATTTTTTTGACATTCTATACTAATGTTCTTTTTTCTATGTCTTTAGAATGCTTAGTGGTCTCTGAGATTTTTGCAGGATGTCTTTTTGGATTTTTCTCTTCTTTTAGAATTGTGCTCCGTGAGTGCCCTGTTTTTAACGAGATTGTATTGATTTTTCCACTGATTTTTCTCTGTTCCTTGAATTTGAGCCTGTATGCTTATTATTTATTTTTTAATAATGTATAATTATTGTTTGTGATTTCAGTTTATTATTTTAGATTCTTATCATTATCTAATTATGCTGGCTGCTATTTATTTATTAAAAATATTTGAGTTATATTGATAATCTATTATCATAAGTGATATTTATGTTTGATAAATGTCTGTAAGAATTATGCTTATATTTTTGATCATTGTCCTTCGTATTCTAAGATATAATATCTATATTAGTAAAGGAGAAGCTATCTATTGAACTGTTTTTTAGTGTAACTTGTGTGCATAAGGAGAGCGCAGATGCGTTTTTTGAGCAGGTTTATGTTGCGATCTCTGTTTCTAGCTTTTTAGATTTTGAGAAATGTGTCATTTAGTCCTTGAATTTCCTCAAATTCTTCAAATGTATGAAAATAAACATATTTTTTTATAAGTGTCTACAAGCCCCGGGTAAATTCTTGAATACTGTTTGATATTGTACAATTTGTTTGATATAATACAATATTTTTGATTTATGTTTGATACAAAACGTTAATTAAGCATTCTCACATCAGATAATAAAACTAGCAGTTATTATTTAAAAAGTGTTTATCTCTTCAATTCAATATATTTTAGGCTAATTTTGGATGTTTATATCATAAGTATTATATCCCCCATTACTGATAAGAGCGCATAAACCACTTCAGATGCTCAACTGAAAAACATGCAAGGCTATGATAAATGTCGATGGATGGGTCGCGTGATAGCTATATGATTAATTTTATATGGATGTCCGATCTTCCCCTCTTTTGATAACCAACCATACTCTTCGCATGGACGATCACGTTCGAAGCCAGCAGAAATGAAGAGAAAAGCCAAAAACAACCCAAAGCCGCCTGCACTCGCTTGATTGCGATTCGATTGCAATTCTTGTTGCAAATTGAGTTTGTTGTCGAGTTTGAGTTTGCAGTTTTGCGGTTTTGAAAAAAGTTGTTTTTCTTTTTTTTCTTTTTTCTGTTTTTTTTGAAAGTGATTTTTTCAGTCTTTGAGATGAGAAGGCAAAATGGTGATTGAATGAAAACAGAAAAGAGACTGACAATGGCTCTAAGCGTCTTAGTTGCGCTTATGATGCTAGCTGTCCCTCTCGCATCTTCAAGCAACTTGTTCGTGGATGGGGGACAGACAAACTCTAACGGCGATGCGCCCTTGCTGAATGCA
>CALUEU010000003.1 GCA_944319735.1 uncultured Methanomassiliicoccus sp.
AGCTTCAGTCTTACTAACATTAGCGGTAGCATTCATGATGCTTGTCGTACCACTCTCGACATCTCTGGGGGGGGGGGGTACAGGAAAACAAACTTCGAGATAAGCACACAATTCTTCAATTAAATCACATAGAATCAAAGTTTTTTAAAGTGGTTCAGGAGGGATCGTCCTGAACAAATCTCAGATTTTTGCTACTGTCATTACATTAGCGGTAGCATTCATGATGCTTGTAGTTCCTCTGAGCTCCTGCATCACCGACAATACATTTTCATCACATAGCAACAGTGCTCTCAATGAAATTGATCAACCAAGTGCTCTTACAATACCTGGATCATATACAATTAAATATAATGATCTAAATAATTCTACAACTATTAATGAGTATGACGGAACATTTGCTTATGCTGCAAGGCTTCCAACTGATTGGACAGCACTAGATGGAAAAGTATTCGCAGGATGGAGTAAAACAAATCCCAATTCTGGAGATTTACCATCCACAATTGGAGAAGAAGTCTCTTCTTCAGCTTATGATTATCTTGTGTATGATGATATAAAATATGATGATAAAGGAATACCAGAAGGTGCAACTATCGAATCTGGTAAATCTGTCTTAAATCTCTATGCTGTATGGATTACGCCCACTAATGACAAATCAAATACAGTATATCTATCACAAACCGGAGACGATAAAAAAGATGGTAAAACTGAATCCACTGCTGTAAAAACTTTTAGTCGAGCATACGCTTTGTTGGATCCTAAGGGGACTACAACAACTAATAGAATAATCATTGTTGATAATTATACTCCAGGTACAGTTCAGATTAGTAATGATGGAGACATAGGTGTGAGGTTGTGGGATAGTACAAACCACACACCAGCTACAATATGTGGTAAGGATAACAAATCATCTCTCAATTTTGGTGGTGGCAGCAATAGTAATTCAGGTTTGATACTGAGGGCAGATACTGTTTTTGAAAATATAAAAATAACAAAATCATGCAGACAAGCATTCTTCTATTGCTGTGGTAACAATTTAACAATGGGAGAAAATATCGATACGAGTTCTATAAAGGACATATCCAATACTGAAAATAATTCATATGCTATCCCGTCTAAGTATCCTGCTTTGACTATATTGGGAGGGGGATATGCGAAAGGATTTGAAAATGAAGATCATGCAGATATCTCATCTTTTGAAGAAGTCCAAGATCCAAGTAAGTCTAAGGAGGTAGTAATTAAGTTACTGAGCGGAGTTTATGGTAGAGTTTCTGGTTTCGGCCGCAGCTATGAAGATATCATCAATGATAAGGTAGAAACACTATGCCCCACAATCATTATATCTGATTCTGCAAGGGTCGGTACTTTAGCTGCTGGACATTTAGACAGTAATGCTACAACAGGTGTCAATTTAACAAGGGATTTCAAAACTGCTAAACTAATTATAAGAACTAATGATGAACCAATATCATATAATGTAAATACATCTCATGATCTTAAAACGTCTATTGCAGCAATAAACTTAGTTGGAGGAAACATCGGTAATACTAAAGCAAACACTTTCCTGGGAAATGTTGAAATTTCAATATATTGTGGAAACCTTGAAAACATATATGGTGCTGGACTTGGCAGATATAGAGCATCAAACAATACCAGTTTCCTATCTCCCACATATATGTCAGGTGAAGTAAAAATATACATTTGCGGCGGAAATATCGCGGGAAATGTATATGGTGGGGGAGCGGCTGCATCACTAAGCAAAGATGCTGTAATTGGAAGCATGTCATTACCGTCTTCTGTATATATACAGATCCAAGATGGAACTATTCATGAAAACATCTTTGGAGGGGGATATGGTAAATCTGATTTTATCCCAAATGACAAGCTCTCTATGCTTAGTGATGTAAGTGGACAAGTCATCGGTAACACAAAAGTTGTTGTTTTAGGCGGTATAATCTCTGGAAGTGTTTACGGCGGTGGAGAAGGTATTGATGGATACCAAAACATTGCTAAAGTTACAGGCGACACATCTGTTTATGTTTTAAATGGAAACATATCAGGAAACGTCTACGGTGGAGGAAGCATCGCTGTTGTTGAAAAAAGCACTTCTGTAATGATTGCTGGTGGAACGATCGGCGGAACTGTAGATGGAGGCAGGGTCTTCGGCGGAGGAGAAGGAAATCCCACATCTGACTGGGCCGGCAAAGTTTCAGGAAGCACAAACGTTACAATTTCTAACGGAACTATCTTAGGCAGCGTTTACGGCGGAGGAGACTTTGGAGTTGTAGGAACTGAAAATGTTTCTGGTTCATCTACTACCATTAGTATTTCAGGCTCTGACATCGCGGGCAGTGTTTATGGTGGAGGAAAAGGAGATAAGAGCAACATCTCCGATGGATCTCAGTCGCCGGATCCAAGTACTGAAACAATCTCAAATGAAATCAAAAAAGGCAATGTTTACGGAAATACCTCTGTGACTATTTCAGGCGGTAAAATCGGCTATCTGAACGGCAGTTCAGAACAGATTTGGTATGACAGTGAGGACTCTGGAAGCGTTTACGGCGGAGGAAAGTTAGGACTTGTTGTAGGAACAACCGATGTGACTATTTCAGGCAATGCAGAAATTCACAGAAACGTCTACGGCGGAGGCAAAGGTCTCAGCAAATCAGTGTTTATTGAAATTAAAGATAATTCAATAAATGCAAGCCTCTATAACATGACTCAGATTCTGAACGATGCTGATAAAGAAACTATGGAGGGTGCATTATGGTCCAATCCCAGCTTTGTATCCAAATATATCTGGGAAGGATCAAACGATCTTTCTTCAGGATTTGAACCAATAAATGGTCTCGAAAGTATATCCACCAGTCCTGATGGACACTCAATCTCGAGTAATAAGGTTACTGAATATAATTACATCAGACTGACAGTAAAAATCACAAATGAGGTCATCGGTACTGAAAGCATATCAAGCAATGTTATCAGCACATCAGACCCATCAAGCAATACTAGTAAAGAATCATGGATGGTGGAAAATAGAAAACTGGTGCAGTTTGGAGCAGTCACTGAAGGAACAGAAGTGACTGTTTCAGGAGGTTTAATCCACACGAATGTCTACGGTGGAGGAAGTTACGCTACTGTAGGAACAATCACCGGTAAAAAAATTACCGACAATTCTGACTACAATTTCAAACATATGATCTCAGGTGGTTCAACCAAGGTTACAATCAACGGAGGGCAGATAGGTGTAATTAGCAGCACTCCTGGTGACACTCACTTTGAAGGAGGAAATGTTTTCGGAGGAGGGATGGGAGAGCCTGACAATGTTACAACAGGCTCTGTAGGACAATCAGCATCCATAATGATCTCTAACGGAACAATCAACGGAAATGTCTACGGCGGAGGAGAGAACGGTTTCGTAGGTCAAGTCACGATATTAATTTCTCCTATGATGTCTCAGATTCCGTTAAGTGACACTACTAACTTAATCACATATGCGTATGATCTCAGGATCTCAGAATCTACAGGAGAAGGCACAATTGGTATAACAAATGTAACAGTCTCAGGCGGAACAGTAGGGAATGAATCTGAGCTCAACAGTGTAGACTACGGAAATGTCTTCGGTGCAGGAAAGGGTGTGAACGCTACCGTCACAGGAACAAGCAGCGTTGAGATCTCTGGAGCAACAGTAAACGGAAACGTCTACGGAGGAGGAGACTTAGGTCCTGTAGGACAGCTTACAGGAAGCGCCGCCGGCAAAGACATTTCACTCACAGGCGGAACTGCAAATGTTACAATTAATTCAGGAACAATTAACGGCAGTGTCTTCGGAGGAGGAAAAGGTCAGTCTGAATTAGTCTCAGCAGAAGCATTGATTCTCGGTACTGTTCAAAAGACCAATGTAAACATCACTGGAGGAAGCATAAACCGCATTGAGGATCCAAACAATCTAAGAGGCAACGTTTACGGCGGAGGAGAACTGGGACTTGTAGGCGAACTCAAAGAGCTTGAAGGAACTGCAGATGCTGCAGGCAATCTGAAATTTACCTTCACTGACGGAACAACTTCTGTAACAATTTCAGGAAATAATACAACAATTGCAGGAAATGTCTTCGGAGGAGGAAAGGGAGAAGACGGAACAACAATTCATTCTGAAGCTCCTCTGACAACAATTATTCTGGGTTCAGTTGCATCAAGCACCGAGGTTAAGATCTCAGGAAACGTGTCAATCGGGACAGTTAAAAGTGACAATACATTGGAAGACGGTACCGGAAATGTATACGGCGGAGGAGAATTAGGTATCGTAGGAACTTATCATGATAATGCCGTTGATGGTAAGGATTACAGGTACTACACTGGAGGCAACTCTACCATAGTAATCAGCGGGGGAACGATATACAACAACGTATACGGTGGAGGAGAAGGAACTCCAAAGAATGTTCTTTCAGGTGCAGTGGGCAACGCAACAACAATAGTTTCCGGAAGTACAACAATCAAAGGAAATGTCTACGGAGGAGGAGCTTACTCAATCGTAGGCGGAACAAGTGTCACCATCGACAGAACTCCAGACAAGAGTAGTGGTAAAATTGATCCCAAGATCATAGCCGCGAATAACGATGCAAAAGTAAACGTTGTAATTCTCGGCGGAACAATAAAACCTGATGAATCTATTGACTCAACAGGATCTAACTTATTAACGTCCTCAATGGGAAATGTATTCGGCGGAGGGTACGGCCCTAAAGCAACTGTCGCAGGCAGCACATATGTTTTCATAGGAATGCCGCCGCAGGCCGAAGGTGATGCTAACCTCACTAATTTGAATAATTTAATACAGAATACTAATCAAACTGCTATCATAATCTTCGGAAACGTCTTCGGCGGCGGAGATATGGGATCGATCGGATTCGATGTCAACACTTCTCAGGTAGACACTCCAGAATTCGGCAAAGATTATGGTACCAATAAACCCTCAAATATTTCTTCAAACGTATCAATAAAAACATCAGGAGCTACAATCAAAATTGGGGGCAATGGTAATAGCAAAACCGGAAACATCTATGCTGGCGGAAAAGGTGGAGATCTCAACCCTAATCAAAATACGACCCTGAAGGGATATGCAATCGTCCACGGAGATTCTAACTTACTTATTGAAGGAACGGGCAATGAAAACATAACGATCACTGGTAGCATTTACGGAGCAGGACAGGGTGTTCCAGATGTAACAACTCCTGGAAAAATAGATGTCATTCTCTATGCAGCCGTGACAGGTAATACTTCAATCAGCATTTCAAATGCGAATGTGAATAATGTCTACGGTGGAGGACAGCTCAGCATTCTGGGATGGTATTATGATGACTCTAATCCCTCACTACACGGTGCTTCTGATGGAGTTGCAAATAAAGATTACAGACATTACACAGGAACTGACACTAAGATAATAATCAATGATTCGATAGTAACGGGAAGCGTCTACGGCGGAGGCATGGGAACTACTGCTAACGCAATTTCGGGAGCAGTAGGTGAGTCGACAGTTATCATCGGCGGAGGTTCCACAGTAAGCGGAGACGTCTACGGCGGAGGAGCCTACGCGGTTGTAAGCAACAAGCTTGTTGTAGACAGAAGTTCTGTTGATAATGATATCCGTCCGACCATAGCAGACTCTGACAACATCTCAAAAGCAATAGTTGTGATATTGAATGCAGAAATCTCAGGAAACGTCTTCGGCGGAGGATATGGACCGAGAGCAGTAGTCGCAGGCAGCACTCATGTGTTCATAGGAGTTTCCAATGATACTGATTATCCATCAAGTCTGACAAGTAATATGGGAAGTGAGTATAAGGCCGTCATCAAAGGAAGCGTCTATGGCGGAGGAAACATGGGTTCCGTCGGTTTCATCGAACATCTTGAAGGTACTGATAATGAAGAGAGCTTCCTAGATGACTACAAACCGATTCAATCTGTTTCATCAAATGTCATTCTGAGTCTGAATAGTAAAGATACAAACTCAATTTCTGTTGGCGGAGATGTCTACGGCGGTGGAAAAGGTGGAGATCTTTACATTCTGAACAATGGAACTACAACCACTATTAAGCCTGATTCAGATGGTAAAGTTAGTTTAGACAAAACACTGTACGGATATGCGATTGTACATGGCAATTCAAATGTAAGCATCACAGGCGTATACTTTCCTGGAAAAGCCCCTCTATATATAGATATAACAGGAAAAGTCTTCGGAGGAGGAGAAGGAATAGAAGCTTCAGAAGGTCAGAACAGCTTAGACGTCATCGTCTACGCTGCAGTGACCAACACCTCTTCTGTAACTGTATCAAATGCACACATTCACGGAGACATCTACGGCGGGGGAAACCTCGGTGTTGTAGGATACTTCATTGATTCTGAAAAAGATACTAATAAAATCGTCAGAAACTTTACAGGAGAAGACTCAAGTGTAAAGATAAATGCTTCTCTCATTGAAGGAACAGTCTTCGGCGGAGGAAGGGGAACAACAAGCAATATTCTTTCAGGTGCTGTCGGAAACACAAACGTCACGATTATGGGTGAAGAAGTAGCTCCTATTAGCGGAAAAGAGATTGCAGCTGCGTCAACAATTGAAGGCAGCGTATACGGCGGAGGCGCTTATGCACTTGTAGGATCAATGGGCATAACCATAACTGTAACAGATAATGGTGAAAAGAAAAATCCTACAGTAACTGAATGCAGCAATAACTCACAAACCAACGTAATAATCCTGAACGCAATCATTAAGTCTACTGAGAACTCCGATTATGGGGGATCAGGAAACGTCTTCGGCGGAGGATACGGACCAAGAGCAGTAATTGCAGGCAGCACTAACGTCTTCATAGGAAAAGCGGATGGAATCAGCTCTTCAGCGGGTTCATCAGTAACTATTCACGGCAGTGTCTTCGGCGGAGGAAACATGGGATCAATCGGTGTGATTCCAGGTGTTTTCAGCTTCGATACAGTTGATGACTACTCAAAAGTCAACTCTGAGCTTGGAAAATACAGAGGCAACACAATAAAAGCAGATGTTAAAGTTGTAATTAATAATGATTCTGATACAATTCACATAATGGGCAACGTCTACGGTGGAGGAAAAGGAGGAGACTTAAGAGTCGGTCCAAACGGTGAAGAAGTCAATCTGAAAGGCTATGCAGTGGTTTATGGAACTGCTGAAGTATCTATTCATGGAGGCTCCTTAGGAACTGAATCAGAATCAGAGAAGAAGTATAAACTGCAGATTGAAGGCAGTGTCTACGGCGGAGGATTAGGTCTTACCGAAGGAGTTCAGTCAATACAGTATGCAGAAATCTACGATTCCGCAACTGTGAATATCACTTATGCAAACATCAGAGGCAGTGTCTATGGAGGAGGAGAATTCGGAATCATCGGGCACTTTGTAGATGGCACTGCTAAACAGGTTGGTACTTTATACGACGGCAAAATTGTATGGGCTCTCGAGAGAGACTTCTGCGGAGATGCTTTTTATTACAATAACGGTAAACCAGACCTGGATCAAGGTGGTAACGGATACAAAGGCAAAGCGACAACCTCTGTAACGATTGAAGGTTCTTCGATAAGCGGAAGTGTTTACGGCGGAGGAAAAGGAAAGGGAACCGTCGGAACTGAGACAAGCGGAAATATTCTCTCAGGTGCAGTTGGAAGAGAGACAAATGCTACAATAAACAACGGTACAGCAGTCAGTGGAAATGTCTATGGAGGAGGAGAATTCGGAATCGTCGGTTCAACAACAACCCAAGTGATAATGATCACTTCTGGATTGGATAATCCATTCACCGGTTCAAACGTTGATACTGTGTTTGCTGCTTCAGTCATTGTCAACATTCCGCATATCAAACTGACTGGCGATCAAATAGAGCCAAACCTTGACATTCAGAATGATGTATGCACTCATGTCAACATCAACGGTGGGACAATCTCAGGCAGCGTCTTCGGAGCAGGCAAGGGAGAAAATCTCAATCCTCTGCGTGTCTGGACAGAAAAAGACGCAAATGGTAATACAATAAATAAGGCAGAATATAAGTTTGTTGAACATGCTCACGCATACAACAAACTTTCAGTAATCGGCAGAACTGAAGTTAATATTTCAAACGGAATTATTAACAAACACGTCTACAGTGGAAGCGAGAACGGAGATGTCGGCGGATTCTCAACCCTCAAACATTTAATTCAGTATCTTGCTGATATACATCCTAACCAGCCTATCGATTTGAGTGAATTAGCAAGTCTTGATGCTAAAATACGCGACGATAACATATACACTGCACCAGATGGCAGCAGTAAAAAGATTCTCAATTATCAGTTCAGCGCTGCATTCGTTAACATCGTAGGTGGAACAATTCACGGAAACGTCTTCGGAGGAGGATACTTCGGAGCAATTTACGGTAACACTCATGTGCATATCGGCTGGAACTCCGTAATGCCCTATGATGATGAATCAAACGGAGACTGTCATTATTACAATGATTACAATGACGGCAATTATGCCGGTAAACTTCATCCGTTTAAAGATGACAAAAGCAAATATGTCAACAACCTCTTCATCAACGGAACAGTCTTCGCAGGCGGAGACAGGGGAGATCCTTCAGCTACCACAATAAACTATGATTACATCAGCGTTTACGGTTCATCACATATCTTCGTCAACGGAACAGGATATGCTACAGGAACGAATACATCAGGCGAAACAAAGGCAATGTATATTCAGGGCAGCCTGTTCGGCAGCGGAAACTCCTGCAGCACTTTCTATGTAGACAGAGATATGAGCAGATTTATCACGATAACGAATTATAATGCGATAAACGATCAGAATCAATTCATCATTTACTCGATTCAGAGAGTAACAAACGTTACTCTTGTAAACTCATCAATAAGGCTTCCAGGAAGGTCCGACGGTTCCAACAGCAACGTTACTGCGTTATACTCGTTGAATCACGTTAACTCATTAACACTCAGATCAGGAAGCATTCTCATTCTTGACACAATCGTGCAGGATTTAAGAAATATTTACAGCAAGGTAAACAAAGACAGCGATGAGGACGCTCAGTTAAACACTACAAATATCATTAGGCTGAATAATGGTATATCTCTCATCGTCGCAGAGCTTCAGATACACGAAGCATCTATCTCTGGTAGTATTTCAGATAATTCAGGCAGTCCGCTTGCAGGCGCAGTTATAACATTTGTTACTAATGGAAAGACATACTCTGCCATTGCAGACTCTCAAGGCAGATACACTCTGTCTAAGATACCTCTGAACACTACAGGAAAAATTACAGTAGCTAGTAACGGAATTGAAATATACACTCATGATTTGAAAGAGCTGACTGGAGATTTAGAAATCAATTTCCCAAACTCTTCTTCGTTATTAGAAGTAACAGGTGAAAAAGCAGCTTCATCTACATACATCTTCGGAGAAATCAATGGATACTTCAAGCTGGATCTTCAGAATCCCAAATATTACGGGGGATATATCTACGGAGAACTGAAGGCTAAAGGAGGATTCGTTTACGGAGAAACCTTCAAAGATGTTGCAACGGGCACTGTGCCTTATACAGATTATACTTCTGACGAAGGAGGTTACAGGGTCTGGAAGGCAGGAGGAACGCATCAGAGCTCCACAACGACTCTGATTGCAGACGGCAACAAAAATGAAAAATCGACAGATCCTGACACTTCTGGATACAATACAGCAACCAGCAGTGCATCTCTGCCGATGACCACCATGGGAACACAGTACAAACTCGTTGGTTATACAGTTTATCCTTCTCAGGCCACAAGCATCAGCAAACCAGATGAACACAGAAGTCTCACTCTGCTGCCGTATTATGGGGCTGTGGGAGGAGCAGATGGTCTGCCTGCTTCTGTAGCAGATGTAAACAGTTATTTCGGACTGCATATGGCTGTAAATCCCAACTCCTTCAATCCTGATCCAGTAACAGGCTATCCCGCAGGGCTCTGGATTGATCCTGATGTTTTTGATTTCAGTGATCCCATCTATGAATCTCCTGCAACAACGATCGGCGGGACGACACTGCCGGAGTTGGATTTCACTTTATATTATAAAGACGGGGTGAATGTAACAGGATCTGCAGGAACAGTAATCGTATTCGTTCAAGAGATGATTCCGTTTACCGATGCCGACGGCAAAAATACCTTTCTCTTTGGAGATGAAATACAGATTTCTGTATCGATAGAAACACAGTCTAAGGTGGAAAGTCACGGGACATCTTACAATCAAGAAACTCATCTTTACCCCAGCACTACTGGAGAATACTCATGGAATTTCATCATACCGCCGGTAGGAAGCGGGAATGGTTATTATGATGTAACTCTGAAATCTATAACTTCAAACAATGTGACGCTGAACAACTCTTCATCGGTACCAAACGGAAGCAGTCAGTATCAGCTGATAATGAGCGCTGTTAATAATCAGGACGGTTCAGAGGGATGGGATGGATTTGCCATTTCAGGAGAATATCTGACAACCGATTCGAAAAACATCGCCATAGGCAGAAGCGACGGCAGATTCAACACGTCTATCGAATTCACGCTTAAAAACGAAAAAGATTTGAAAAGTTACACGCAGGGAACTGTTATAGCAGTGTTTGGTGTGGACTATTACGCTAAAGGCAGCGCTGAGCCAATTCATTCAACGCTTACCCTCACCATACATATCGAAAACAGAATCCCGATATATACAGTGGTATTTGACACAGGGGATAGTGCAACAGTCGTGCCTTATCAGCTTGTTGAATTCAATGACAAGCCTTACAAGCCGGTTGATCCCAGAAAAATCGTGCCACTTACCCGTGCTAGTCTGATGAACGCTTCCAATCCTGGTGAACTGGTGTTCTTGGGATGGAAAAACAGTGAAGGAAAGATCGTTGACATTACGCAAGTGCCGGTTGTAGATAATACAACATACATTGCCGTCTGGGCATATAAGCTGACATTTGATCATAACGATGGATCAGGATCATCCACAGAAATATATTACGATGGCAGCAATGGATCGGCGACATTGATCGATCCTTCCAGAACGGGATATACATTCAAAGGATGGTATGAATCAAAAGAATCAGCAAACGCTCATACTGTTGACGGGAAGTCTTCCAATGATTTCAATAACAACTTCTCTCCAACTAGCAATCAGATATATTATGCCGGATGGGAAGAAATAAGCTATAATATCACTTTCAATTACAACGGTGGCAATCTCAAGGATGGTGCGACAGGTCCTTCGGATGTATCTGTGCAGATAGACGGTACTGTAACTCTGCCTGAAGGAACAATACTCAATCCTCCTAATTCTGGTGACCCCACTAAATCATACAAATTCAATGGTTGGTCATTAAACAAGGATGCAAAAGTCGGCAGCAATGGAACTTACATACTTACATCGGAAGATATAACGACATATGCTGTAGAGACTACCCTCACGTTCTATGCTGTATGGTCTGCATCTAACAATCATAACGTTACAATCTCTGCAACTCCTAATGGCAGCGCTGATTTCAAGTATGTCATTCATACAAGTGAAACTGTTCCAAGTAATGCTAAATATACAACATACAGCGCTTCTTTCCTTGTCACTGAGGGAAACTATGTCACAATTATGTGCACACCTAAATCAGGGTATGAGTTTACTTCATGGGAAAGCGGCAGAACAGAAACAACAATAACTGTTCAAATTTCAAGTGATACAGAAATCAAAGCGAACCTTACTGGAAAAAAATATACCGTTACTTTTGCAGTAGAGGGAGTTAATCCAGGCCAAACAATAAAAGTTCAATATGGACAGAAATATTCATACAATCCTGATACGTCTGATATATCTAATTTATTCCCTTCTGATCCGAAAAAAGACGCGTATGATTTTGCAGGCTGGTACTCATCAAATCTGAATGAAATGGTCAATTTAGACTCAATAGTGAGAATCGCCGAAGACCATACACTAACAGCTCAGTTCAAAGCAATTGATTATACAATCATCTTCCACTCAAATTATGTTCCTGATGCTATAAAACAGCAGATATTCAATATCGGTCAGGCAGACTCAACGCATCTTCTGCCGCAAAACTTATTCGCACGAGATGGACATACATTCAGTGGGTGGGATACAAAATCGAATGGATTAGGAACAGACATACCCGACAGAGCCAACATATTCGAAAAAAATGATAATGGTACATATAAATATCTTGATTTATTTATTACTAATCAATTAAATTTATATGCACAGTGGACGCCAAGCACTTTGACTATCACTGTTGGTGATCAGACATACAACGGTAAGGACTGGAGAAACAATCCGGAAAAAATAGTAACAAAGGTCATGCAGGGTACTGATGAGATAACTAGCGATCTAACTTACGACTGGTTTATTAAAACTGGAAATGAATATGCAAATGTGTCAGATGGTGGAGTAATTGATGCTGGCACGTATTATGTTCAAGTAACGAATAAAATAAATAGCGTTAAAAGTGCAATAACGAAGTTTATTATAGAAAAGAGAGATCTATCGAAGGTAATTATTTCTGTTAATGATCCAACCTATGCAGGCAAAGCACAGAATCCAACATATAATGTATCGGATCTTAATGATGAAAACAAGGAAATCATAACTATAAATGACTACACCACATCATTTTTGGATTCGAGTGATAATCTCGTTACTGTCCAAAACGTCAACAAATACACACTCAAAATAACTGCCCTTGATGATGGAAATTATACTGGTACTAAAAGCGTTACATTTAATGTAAAGCCTCTTGACATCAAAATAGTCCCACTTGAATATCAGTGGAAATACTACGGCGATGATTTAACTTACATTTATACAGGTTATGATAACAATACAAACCCAAATGCAAATGGGATTGGGTATAAAGTTACTGCAGACCCAAATGGTGATGGAACATATGACACAACAATCACACCTGGAAACGGTGGGTATTCTGAACTGACTGGCAGTCTTGGTTTAACAGGCGTAACTGATATTGTATTTGCAGATGCTACAGATTATACAATATCCCAAGGTACGTTGGTGAATAATAATACAAATGATCTAAATCCAAACTACACCATATCATTATCAGAGCCTTCAGTCACATTTGAAATTAAAAAATTACCAATCATCATTAAACCTGATGAGCATCAGTGGAAATACTATGGGGATCTAGACAGCCAGATTCATAAAACTGATGTTGGCGGCCCCATTAGCAATCTAGATGAAATTAGCTACACAGTATCTGCTACAATAAATGGAAAGCCATCAGAGTGGAAGGATCTTAATGCATGGAATGAAGAATATGCTCCTAGTGATCTAAGCAAACGCACTCCTCTGTTAGGAATCAGCGTTTCATATGATGGTAGTGAAAATCAATTCAAAGATGTAGGACAATATGACACTACAGTCTCACAATCAGGCAATACAAACTATGACATTTCAATATATGCTGATAACAGCGGCAACAAAATTAAATTTGAAATAAAGAAGCTGCCGATATTCATCGTTCCTAAAGCAAATCAGTGGAAGTACTATGGTTATGATCTTACGGACCCCTCTAAAATTGATACAACTGGCGACAGCATCTCATGCATATTCATTGGAGAAAAAGATACTCCCTCATTAGATAAATCAAACAAACTTAAATTTGACACATATAATTTCAGGTCAAAAGATATAAATCAGAACACATATAAAATTGAATTTACATCTGGCACTTACAAACCATTAGATGGTATTCTTTATTCAAAAATGTTAGAAAAAAGTTCAAGTGTAATGAGTAATGGAAACACTCAAGCTCAATATGGGTTTGATATAAGTCACCTTACTAATAAAAATGGAACTGGAGAGGCTATAAACACAAATTATGATATCTGGGACATAAACAGATATAATGCGGAGATTCTTTATCCTAAGTCATACAGTAATGAACAGCCTTCATCTGATAAAACAATTTTAGGTGCTGGATCTGAGACTATTCCACAAACTGCTAGTCACACTATGGTTGAAGCTAGACCTGTAATCATCAGTTGGTCTGGTGGACCTTACACTTATGACGGAAGTAATCAAAAAGAAAAGGTAATTGCAACATATGCCGATGCAGCTGGAACACTGCAAACTTTCTCAACCGATTCATTGTCATTTGAGGGCTCTGATGGAGTCACAGACTTCTTAGTTGCAGGAGAATATAATGTAACTGCAGATGTTTCTTCTTTGACTGATTATGATTTCGGTATTACAGACACTTCTAAAGTCACAATGGGTAAAAAATCTCTGACAATCACTCTGAATAATCTAACTACAGAATACAACGGCACAACTTCATTTGCATTCGATCTTCCGAATGATCATATCACTCCTAGCGATTTAGCTAGCGGTGATACTATCACTAAAGTAGAAATAAAGACAACAAAAGACGATGTAGGTACTTACCCAATATCTAGCAATGATATTACTGTAAGTATCTCAACGACAGATGGCATAAACAACAGAACGAATTGTTATGAGATAAGTGTAACTTCTAGTGGTGATCTCACAATCACTCCGAAAGAATTAACAATCTCTGTTGATGGATCTCATGAAAAAATATACGATGGAGATGCAAAACTAACGCTCACGCCATCTATCACAAATGGAAAGATCGGTGCAGACGATGTGTCTATAGCATCAGTATCTGCATTATTTGACAATAAGAAGGTAGGCACAGGCAAAGAGATCACACTTACATTTTCACTCTCTGGAACAGATGCAGGCAATTACAAGTTAAGCTCAGAGTACACTCTGAACAATGGCAGCTATACCTGCAAATACACTGATGGAATAATCACTCCAAAGACGATTGTTATAGAAATCACTCAAACAAAACAGTTTGATGGAAACAAATGGCAATATAAATTTGTAGGAACAACTCCAGACTGGCTTGTTACAGGAGATACAATCAAAAGTGGAATATTGGAAACTACAGATGTGTTGGCTAAAGAATATACTTCTATCGGTACAGATCTTGGAAAAGACTTCATCTGGGCAGAAGGTCTCAATACAATCAATGGAATTGGAAACTATTCGATAACCTACAATCTGCATGTAACAATTACAGACAAAGACACATACAAAGTAAAATTCGACTCCAACGGTGGCAGCGAAGTAAGCTCAGTCGATGTAGCAAGCGGAGAGAAAGTAACTAAACCAGCAGAACCGACAAAATCAGGATATGAATTCAAAGGCTGGTACAAAGACGAAGCATTAACAAAGGAATGGGACTTTGAAAACGACGTAGTTACAGCCGACATAACACTATATGCCAAATGGGAACCGAAAGACTCGCCGACTCCGACAATATACAAAGTAGAATACAACGCCAACGGAGGAGAAGGAGAAGTTCCGAAGGCGGAACTTCACTTCGCAGGCGAATTTGTAACAGTCAAATCTGCAGATCTCAGGAAAAACGGATACACCTTCAAAGGCTGGTGTGACTCAGTAACTCAGACAACTTATCAGCCTGACGAGAAATTCAGAATGCCTTCAAGAGACGTCTGCTTAACAGCAATATGGGAATCCGATCCAATATCAGGAAAGGAAGTCTCAGTTACTTTCATCGTTGACAACGAAATCTACGGTATATCGTCAACTCACATACATACAGCATTAAACGGAGCAATGCAAGCAGACCCTGTCAAAGAAGGATTTGACTTCATAGGCTGGTATACGAAAGACGGAGAGATATTCACAGCAAATACAATCGTAAACGACGACATGACTGTATACGCTAAGTTTGAGTTAAACGAAGATTACGTCTTAGTCACTTACATCATTGACAACGAAATCTACATGACGTTAGCATGTAAGAAGACAAAGATAATCGAACCTAACATCTCAGCAGGAATAGGAAAGGAACTCAATGGCTGGTATACTGATAAAGAGCTGAAGAACAAATTCGACTTCGACACAATAATCGAAGAAGACTCTTTGACATTATATGCTGAATGGAAAAACAACTCAAACTTCATGATCCTCTTCATCTTCGCATTATTCGCAGGATTCATGGCAGCAGTAGCAGCATCAACAAAGAGAATATCATTCTACGAAAACAAGAATGACGAAGAGAAATATGCGTCAATAATCATCATCGGAAAAGGAACTCTCAAAGACAGACTTCCTTCTCATTCAAACAGTAACTTCGAAGGCTGGTACTCAGAATCAGGAGAGTTAATAACAGAAGATACTGAAATAACTCAGAGCATGAAAGTCTATGCTCGCTGGAAGCATTGACTTCCAGAAACTCTTTCATTAAATGCAAAATAAGAATTCAAAATCATAAAAACAGGCAGATTGAACACACCCTTCTGCCTGAAATTTTCTTCAATCTCATAGTATCACACATGGTAACATTCAAATACTATCTATCTATGATACTGTAGATACATAGCGGGGTAGGGTAGCCAGGATATCCCGTCGGGCTCATAACCCGGAGACCGGTCGTTCAAATCGACTCCCCGCTACTTTTCTTTATTATCAGGATCAAGTATCTTTTTACTATCGAAAGATATAAAATAGCGTGGATACACACTCCTGTTTGCAATGATCAATCTTCCTTCTTCATCTGATGTCCTCATCATCGGCGGCGGAGCTACCGGAGCTGGCATAGCAAGAGATTTGGCTATGAGGGGAGCAAGTGTAGTCCTTATAGAGAAAGGAGACTTCTGTGCCGGAGCATCAGGTTCAAACCATGGTATGCTGCACAGCGGAGCAAGGTATGCTTCTTCAGACAAAGAAAGTGCAAGGGAATGTGCAGAAGAAAACGACATTCTCAAGAGAACAGCATCTGCTTATATCGAGGACACAGGCGGTTTCTTCGTTGCACTGCCGGAAGATGAGGGGAGTTTCACAGACAGCTTTCAATCAAACTGCAGAGCCGCAGGGATATACACAAGAGAGCTGGCACCTGAAGAAGTTTTGAGGGAAGAACCATTATTGAATCCTGACATTACAAGGGCCTTTGAGGTAAAGGATGCAGCCGTAGATCCCTTCATGCTTGTGAACGCAACCATCGCCTCAGCAAGAGCGGCGGGAGCAGTTATCACCAATTATTCCAAGGCAGTCTCAATGAATCTGGGAGATGAAGGAATAGAAAGTGTCAGGATAGAAAGGGCGGGAAGAACATGCGAAATAAAGCCGCAGCTGGTAATCAATGCGGCGGGAGCATGGGCTGGCAGCATAGCGGCCATGGCGGGACAGAACCTTGAAGTGGGGGTCGACAAGGGAACAATGGCAGTCGTGGACGGCAGAGCAGCAAATCATCTGATCAACAGATTGAGAAAACCTGCAGATGCAGACATTCTCGTACCTCACAGGTCAGCAACAATCGTGGGAACAACTTCATCTCCGGGAGACCTGAACCGCATCAGACCGACAGCAGAGGAAGTGGAAAACCTGCTGAGGGAAGCATCGAAGACAATCATCGGCCTGCACTCAATGAGAACTGTAAGAGCTTATTCAGGCGTCAGGCCGTTAGCTGGAGCGGGAGGCAGAAACGCCTCAAGGAACTTCAACGTCACGAAGCATGAGAACAGCAATATGATTAGCGTAGTAGGGGGAAAATTAACAACTTACAGGCTGATCGCGCAGAAAGTGGCAGATGAAGCCGCAGGATTTTTAGGAATAAGCTCAGCGTGCAGGACGGACAGAGAGGAACTGCCTGTCTTAGAGAAATTCCGTTCAAAGCAGGAAGTATGCAGCTGTGAGATGGTTTCAAGGGACTCACTGATTGAATGGTCTAAATCGGACGATGTAACATGCGCAGCCGACTTGATGAGAAGGACACGGGCCGGCATGGGGTATTGCCAGTCCGGTCTGTGCGCATTCGACATAGTTTCCTGCATGGAGGGAGACCCGGTGCAGATGCTGCAGGATTTTCTTTCAGAGAGATGGAAGGGAGAGGAAGCAGTTCTTTACGACCAGCAGCTGAGGCAGGAAGTTTTCAAATCCCACCTCTTCAAAGTTTACAACATTGATCACAGCGGAGGGAACTGAATGGACTGTGATGTTCTGGTAGTCGGGGGAGGAGCTGCAGGCTGCACCATGTCATACAGACTTTCCAAGGCCGGCATGAATGTGGCATTGGTCACTTCAGGAACACCAGCGACGGCAATGTCCTGCGGCAGAATCAAGGTCACAGAGGAAAACAAAGAGCTCAGACAGTTCATCAGACAGGCGGGAGAAAAATACGGGCTGTTCACAGAGGAAAGAGAAGTTCAGGCATACACCAACAAAGGAACATTGTACAGCCAGTCATTTTTATCAGACTATGATGACAGCTCTCAGGCCCGGGCGGCGGCAGGAATTGAAGGAAACAAGGATTTCAACCCTGATCTTGCAGCAAGGATCACCGGCAGACTCACTCCCTACTGGATCAGACAGGCGGATCTGGATGAGACGGCAGAATCTCTCAAAGAGATACCTGAAGAAATGATTATCATTCCCCCTCTCTTTGACATCAGACACTATAGATCATCAATGAAAAAACTAGAAGAACAAAGCGGCAGGAAGCTGAGGGAAGCCGTGACGCCGCTGTCTCTGCCGGGAAAACGTCTGCATGAATGTCTTATTCAGGCAGCAAAAGCAGCAGGCACCAGGGTCTTAGAAGGAAGAAAAGTCACAGACATCACAGCGCAGTCAGCATTGATTCAGTCAGGAATAAGGGAGCAGGAGATGACTTACGGCGCACTGGTGCTGGCAGGAGGCAACCTCATCAGCGGCGGTTTGGTTTTGGATGGGAACATGGTTAGAGAGCCGCTGTTGGGAATAAACGTTACAGAGGTTGCATCGACCAGGCTCAGATCGGCAGAGTTAACTGAAGCGCTGTCGTCTGGAATATGCGCCCACGGCTGCAGAGCGGCAGCGGGAGTCTATGCCTGCGGATCGATCGTGGCAGGAATGTCTTATCCGCTGAATAAGGGGCTCTGGGATGTCATGCTCAATGCCTGGAATGCTGCGGAAAAGGTGAGGGATGCCCTATGAACGGCTGTATAAAGTGCGGAGAATGTCTTACAGCCTGTCACGCTTACAGACATTTAAGAGATCAATTCTCAGGACCGAGAAGACTGGCAGTAGAATATCCGCGGTTCAATGACACTTCAGAGGAAGCATTCATCTGCACCACCTGCGGCTACTGCGAGGAAGTATGTCCCTCAGAACTCGCCATCACTCAAGCCATTGTGCAGATGAGGGGAAAGATGTTCCCTCCTCAGAACGAAGGACAGAAGAAAGTTCTTGAACTGGCATACAGAACAGATCACTCTGTTGAACCTAAGGAGTACAGTGCCCCTGAAAAAGGAAAAACTTTACTATTTCCAGGCTGCGTGGGAAAAGGCAGGCTGGCCGGCAGACCGGAAGAGGTAATCAAGCTGCTGACAGCCGCCGGAGCGGAGCCCTATATTCATCCTGGCTTAGTCTGCTGTGGTTCTCCCTTATCGAAAATGGGTGCAGCGGAAGAAGTGGAAAGGCTGAAAAACATAAACTATCCGCTTCTCTCAGAGGCTGAAAAGGTTGTGACGGTCTGTCCCGGTTGTACTACGATGATCAACAAGTCCTACGGCATCGCCGCTTTGCACATTCTGGAATATCTTCAGGATGCAGAGTTAAACTTCATTGACGGAGATGATGTCAGAGTTTATCTGCACCATCCGTGTCATTTGTCACGGGGAGTAGGGCCGCACGTGATGGATATTGCCAAAGAAATCCTAGACTCAATGCCCGGCGTTACAGTATTGGACTGTGGCAGCGAGAAAGACTGCTGCGGAGGCGGAGGAGGCGTTTTAGCTGCTTATCCAAGGGAAGCATATGCCACCGCAGATCTAAAGGTTAAAGAGGCTCAGGAAGCAGGCGCAGATCTGATTGTGGCACCATGCCCCTTCTGCGCGGTGAATTTGAGAAGACCTAAAAGGCTGAAAGCTGTGGAGATGTCTGAATTCCTCTGTTCAAGGCTGAAATGATTTTAAGTTAGTGGTATACTGTCAAAAGCAACATATACTTCACAATGAGTGCAGAATTAAGGGCTGAGGTGGCCGTCCTGAGGGCCGGTATAGTAGAACCACGCTTTCGACTGACTTATCGCCAGTCGACAACTATCACAATCGAATCATTGACTGTGACAATTGTACACAGAACCACGGAAAAACGTGGCGCTATACCACCTCCTCCCGAGGGTCTGACCCGCAGAGAAGATTTGAGCTTCACCTCTGCAGAGTCAGCTCAACCTCTTTTGGGCAGCTATTATTATATAATTCATATTTAATTTATCTGGCATTATTGTTTCAATCAGTCTTGTTTAATGTTGATGACACTGATTTTTTTTACATATCTCATTTTCTAGAACTTTTTTCTGTGAGATATTTTTTAACTACATTTTTGCAGGCCAGCATGTTTTTCATAATTATAGCATGTGACTATGATCTGCAAATCTTCAAATAGTCATCTACCGTGTGTGAAATCGTGAACACAGAACCTATTAGTTGCATATCGTGCGTGTATATGGATAAGAGGCCTGAGTCTACAATGCAGGGAGGGCTCCTCTATTGTCAGAAAAAGAGGTTGGTAATCCGCCCCAAGACCTCATGCGACGTTTACATCAAGGCCACCGCAAAGAACGTAGAGAGCATGAAAGCAGCGCTTTACGGAAAAATAAACCCCAATGATGTAGAATAAGTGAGGAGCGCGGAGTCTCCGCCTCCGATGATTTTTCGAAGTTTTTTCTAAAACTATATTTCCTACCTGCTGAAAAGTAGTACTCCGTGGGGAGTTTGAAAGCAGTAATCCTTGCTGCAGGCGAGGGCATAAGGCTGCGTCCGTTTACAATGTCAAGGCCTAAGGCGATGATTCCCATAGGGAACAAGCCGGTATTGGAGCATATAGTGCATTCGTTAGTTGCCAATGGTATTACAGACATCGTCATTGTCGTAGGATACTTTGAGAATACGATCATGTCTCACTTTGGAGACGGGCGTAACTTCGGGGCTAAGATCACGTATGTATCTCAATCGAGGCCGATCGGCACAGCACATGCAGTCTTTTCAGCATGGGATATTCTGAAAGACGAGGAAAGGGTAATCGTTCTGGCAGGTGACAATTTTATTGATAAAAATACAGTAGCGTCAGCGCTGAACGGAGAGCCTCCTTTGGCGGTAGTCACTGAAAGCATCATGCCTTCAAAGTACGGCGTCGTATCTCTGAAAGACAACAGGATCATCTCCATTGTAGAAAAGCCGGAAACAAATTTCAGCAATATCATCAGCACTGGAATATATTTACTTGATAAACAAACACTAAACTTTTTCAGCAATGCTTCAGAAGTCTCAGCCCTTGGAATTTCAGAAGTGCTTTCCTCTCACTTAGATCAGATATGCATGTCAGCAGTCAAAACGGACGGAAGCTGGGCAGATGCAGTCTACCCTCAAGATCTGGTAAAACTAAATGATATGGCTCTGGAAAACATAAGCAGGCTTACACAGGGAACGATTGAACAGGGAGTGGTTCTGAAAGGAAATGTCTCTATTGGAGAGGGAAGCAGAATCAGAGCAGGATGTTACATTGAAGGTCCGGTAGTCATAGGAGAAAACTGCGATGTGGGACCTAATGTTACGATCTCATCATTCACCAGCATAGGCAATGATGTGCAGATCGGACCTTATTCCTGCATTTCCGGCAGCGTGCTGATGGATAACATTGCAGTAGGGACGCACTGTCACATCTGCAGATCGGCAGTGGACTGCGGAGTTGAGATGGGATCATCAGTTTTGGCTGACGGAATAGCAAGAGGGAGAGACCGTGCGGGAGTGATGATCGGACAGGATTCTTGGATAGGTTCGGGAACAGTGTTTTTTCCCAATGTCATTGTAGGTTCGGAATGCAGAGTAAGCAGCGGCTCGACAGTCAGAAGCAGTCTTGAAAACAGGAGCATTGTGGTATAATGTGCGGAATTGTAGGCTATGCGGGAACAAGAGATGCACAGCAGGTTCTTGTCGACGGTCTGCAGCGTCTGGAATACAGGGGCTATGATTCCGCAGGAATTGCTGTAGTAAATGAAAGTGAACTGCAGGTTTTCAAGGACAAAGGAGATGTAGCAAAGCTTACCGGCAATATGCCGGCAATGGAAGGATGTTTAGGAATCGGCCATACGCGATGGGCTACATGCGGAAAGCCTTCAAAAGAGAATGCTCATCCCATGGTTGATTGTAAGAACTGCATCGCATTAGTTCACAACGGCATTATTGAGAACAGAGTGGAACTTAGAGACAGGCTGGAAAGCCTGGGACACGTATTTACTTCAGAAACAGACACAGAAGTGCTTGTGCATCTTTTAGAAGAATACTATGACGGAAACTTAAGAGATGCTTTGACAAGAGCACTGGATAACGTCAAAGGTACTTATGCGGTAGCGGCAGTAAAAAAAGGCACAAATGAAATAGTTGCTGCAAGGAAAGAAAATCCTTTGATTGTAGGACTGGGATCAGAAGAAAACTTCATAGCTTCAGATGTGACAGCTGTTTTAAATTACACAAATAAAGTAATTTACATTGAAGACGGAGAGACATTAGTGCTGACGCCTTCAGGCGTAGAGATATTTAATGATAAAGGAGAAAAAATAAACAAAGATTACATCACGGTTTCATGGACAGCGGAAGATGCTCAGAAGGGAGGCTTTGAGCATTACATGCTGAAAGAGATCTTTGAGCAGCCTTCAGCAATTCATGATTCCTTGTTGGGAAACTTTGATAAGATCATGTCTTCTGACTTCCTGCCTTCACAGGACTTTTCATCAGTGAAGCTGATTGCCTGCGGAACATCATTCAATGCTTCATTAGTAGGAAAATATGCAATTGAATATCTTGCAGGTATTCCTGTCACTGTAGAATTAGCATCAGAGTGCAGATATTCAAGCGAAACAAGGGAAGATCCGTTGGTTATTTTGGTAACTCAGTCAGGAGAGACGGCGGATACCCTGGCGGCAGCAAGGCTGGCAAAGAAGAGAGGACACCGCACTTTGGCAGTTACTAATGTAGTCGGGTCAACGATAACAAGAGAGGTGGACAATGTTCTCTACACGCAGGCAGGACCGGAAATCGGCGTGGCGGCAACGAAAACTTATGTGACTCAGTTGATGGCCATGTATATGCTGGCATTGAAATTGGGAAAGTCCAGAACCTTAAGGCGTGATGAAATTCATCGTTATACCCATGGCTTAAAATCAATGCCAAGGACAGTCTCTAACGTTCTTTCAAAATCTGACGAAATATGTGACGCTGTAGGCATGCTGACAAATGCACAGAGTGCATTTTTCTTAGGCAGACATATCAATTACCCAACAATGCTGGAAGGCGCTTTGAAGCTAAAAGAAATATCATATATTCATGCAGAAGGATATGCTGCAGGAGAGCTGAAACACGGTCCGTTGGCCCTATTGGACAGCAATACACCTACAGTCGCATCATGTGTCTGGGACATGTCATATGAAAAAATGCTTTCTGCGATTTCAGAGGTAGCAGCAAGGGACAGCCCTGTACTGGGAATAGGAATAGAAGGCGACAGAGACTTGGAGGCAATAGTTGACAGAATGATCTGCATTCCTGAAGTGGAAGGGATTTTGTCTCCCATTCCGCTCACAGTTGTTGTGCAGCTTATTGCATATCATACCGCCAGAAAACGCGGCTGCCCGATTGACAGGCCTAAGAATCTGGCTAAAAGCGTAACAGTCGATTAGACTCTTACATTGTTGGGAATTTCTTCCGGGCAGATTACATCCTCAGGACATTTTTCGATAGGAAGGCTGCAGATGTTTCTGTCCATAATCTCAATTCCTGGAGGGGATTCAAGATCGTCGATGAAGCCGAACCAGTAGACGACGATTCCGTTGCCGAACATCTCAACATATTTTGAAAGCTGTCCTTTGAAATTCTTATTAAATTCTATTTTATCTCCAAAAGAAGCTTTAGATTCGATCCAGTTTACAACGCGTCCGTTTATTTTGACTGGTTCATTCAACAAACAGTCTGGAGTTTTAGAGAATTTTCCACGTAGATCATTTTCAGTGCGGTATCCTAGTTCGTTATCGGTAAGCCAGTTCTGAAGCATTTCTTCACCCCACTGGCCTCTTTTGACTTGAATGTCATTTCCCCAAGGAGAATAGATACTGTCTGCTTTCACGATCTCCAGAATCTCTTTTTTTAACCGTTGGTCTGCTATCGTTTCAGGCTCTCTCACATAACTCCAGTATTGCTTTTTGGAATGCCCACTCTGCTGGAACAGCATCAGACCGGTCAAGATTGGAGAGAAATCCCATTTTTGCGCTATACTCAAAATACTTTTTCCAGATTTCCACTCACGCAGCATTTTGGGAAGGTTTCTTTTTATTATGTGATGGCGTTTCATTGTTTTACGCACTGTACGCTGAGTGTAGATGACATTCAGAAGCTCTCTGTCCAAATCGTTTTGGGCAGCTAGTCTGTCAACATCAGACTCCGTCTCCAACTCGTCGTAGATACGTTTGTAATCTTCCAATTTCATGATTCTGACCCTTTTTGACAGGTTAGAAGCTAGAAGGGAACTTCAATCTTAAACGTATCGTTATTGTTTCACTTTGCAAATTGACATCTGGTTGTAATTAGTACAAATATCCTTTGCTCAAAATATGCAGGGTGCACATATATCCAAAAAAATTTAAATCATTAATGTTCATGAATGACGCAAGCCCGTTTGCGGGCAAAAGCATCCTTGCGGTGTTGACATGTCTAAAATTAAGTATGTATGTGCCCCAGCTTCGTCGTCTTGGCTTCCGCCGGCGATCAACGACTCAAAGTGCTGGTTGTGTTATGCTAAATTTTCTTTATTCATTACTTTCCCGCTGGGATTGATTCTTGGATTTTACTTTTTGTTCAGTAGCACAATTCTTCTGGGCGAAGTTCTTATCTGTGTAGCAGCAGTTTCAGTAATTCTCATTCTGTTGACAAATCCCCTGATTATAAAATCCATGAATGAAGGCCGCTTCGGACAGGCTAACAGATATCTGAAATGTTTTTCAGTTGTCGCTTTATTCTGTATGATTTTCCCTGGAGTGGTCTACTTCATTGCTTATAAAAAAATACAGCCTGTTTTTAAGCCTCAGACACAGCGTTATCCAACCAACTATTATGACAGTCCCAGAAGCTACCCTCCAAACGTAAACGAAGGTGAAGAACTGTCACCCGAAGAAGGTTTCATCATGTCAAAGAAATGAGGGCTGAAAAGCTTGTTAAGCATTTTCGAGATAATCATGCTGGTCTGTTTCGGAGCAGCATGGCCCTTTTCTATCTATAATTCGTGGAGATCTAAGTCTACAAAGGGAAAGAGTGTAATTTTTCTGATAACACTTATGATTGGTTATGTTGCCGGCATCATCAACAAGTTATACTACAGCTATGACGCTGTAATCTACCTGTATATTCTGAACCTTGTGATGGTATTCATCGACACCTGCCTGTGGGTAAGAAACCGCAGAATTGAGCGTGAAAGCAAAGAGCAGGAATCAATGATCTATGCCTGAAACAGAAGATTATTCCTTATCTGTTAAAAATAATAATCATCGCTTAACTCTAAAAATCGTTAAATCTGGCATAGAGTTAATATCAAATATAAAATTAATAAAAAAATGGGAAGATGCTTACTGCATCTTGGCCATTGATTCTTTGAGAGCTTCAAGATTTTCAGGATGTTTCTCGAAGTATTCCCTTACAGGAGCAAGATAGTCGCTGAGTGCTTTAGCAACGCCGTTCTTTAAGTCTAAGGGATGAAGTTCCTGAGCAAGGTAGGTTTTTTCAAGCTCTTTATATGAATTGAATTCAAGGTTGCCACCGAATTTCTCAGGTCTCTCAATGACAAGATTTCCTCCCCTGCCGAATATGATGTATTTGCATACGGACAATACGGGATTTCCTTCAGCTTCAGGAGGGCAGAAAGCCTTCTTCATCTTTCTCTGAATATCTTCTGCGCTGTCATGAATAAGGATATTGCTGTCTGGATGTGATTTAGACATCTTTCCGCTGATTGGATCCATCCTGTTCATGCCGCTGAGACCGGGAATCAAAGGTGTGTGGATAGCCACAGGAACTTTCCAGTCAAGTTTTTCAGCTGCTTCTCTGGCAAGCATGTGTGCCCTGCGCTGGTCAATACCGGCGTATGCCACATCGATATCCATTACAAAGATGTCGGCAGCCTGCATGAGTGGGTACAAGAACTTTGAAGAGTCAAGCTCGGCATCATCTTCCTTGCGGCCCATGATGGTCATGGCACGCTTTATTCTGGAAAGGGAGGTAACCTTTCCTACTTTGATTACTGTCTCCCAGTAACTGTTTTTCTCCATGATTTCAGAGGCGAGAACAAAGTTGACTTTGTCCATCGGGACTCCGAGAGCGGCGAAGCAGTCTCCCATATATCTGGCGCAGAGGCGGATTCTTTCAATATCTCCTCCGAGCTTGTCATTGATACGGGCATGCCAGTCAGCCATGAAAATAGTGAGTTCAAAGTCTGCATCGATGAAGTCGCGCATCTTGCTGGCACACAGGGCCCAGCCCAGATGCACAAGCCCAGAAGGCTCGAATCCGATATACGCCCGCGGTTTTTCTTTTTTGGACAGCAGAGCTTTCAGATCCTCTTCTGTCACAGTTTCTTCTGTGTTGCGTAACAGCAGGCTTAATCTTTCTTCGGCATTCATTTTGATCGAATTTGCGTATCGTAAGAATGTATAAAGCTATTCCGCTATACACTGTCTAGCACGTGTACCGGATTAAACAAACATATGATTATGATAATATATCTCACGTAATTAAAAAGAAGAATGGAAGCTTGGAAGCTTCACTGAAAATCATTTAATTTTTACTGCAGTTCCGTAGGCCAGGATTTCAGCGGCACCGGCAGCAACCATTGAGCTGGTGTATCTGACGTTAATAATGGCGTCTGCAGTCAGGCTTTCAGCTTCTTCCACCATGCGCTTGGTGGCAAGAGCTCTGGCCTCGTTGAGCATCTGCGTGTAAGCACTTAATTCTCCTCCGACCATGGATTTGAATCCCTGTGTAATGTCACGGCCGATGTTCTTTGTCTGGATTGTGCTGCCCTTTACGATGCCTAATAATTCTATCTCCTTGCCAGGAATGTATTCAATATTTGTCAAGATCATCTTCGACTCCGCTCCTGATTTCCTTAATACGTTCTATTAGCACATATACTGATGCGACTATGCATATTGCGGGTATGCTCAGCCCCATTATTGCAACAATAAGCGGCATTCCGTCGTCTATTGCTACCCAGAGTGCGCCGAATGCTATGAAGTATAGCAACAACAGCACTGTGATCACAACAGGTGCAATCATTCGTTTATCCATTCAACCACCTTCAATTGCATTTGCTGTAACCACATTGCCTGCATATAACACATCCGCCCTCATGCTCAACGGCTGCTCCGCACTCGGGACAGAATTTGATCATATGTGTCAATACCTGATCATTTTCCATTAGGCTGCTGACGCTTATGGCCTCAGGATCCCAGTAACCTAGTTCGATGTGCTTGTTGTAAATTTTCTCAATTGTTCTGGCTATTGCATCAGGGCAGGAAGTGCATTTCAACCCAGGCTGTCTGACGGTCGAAGGACATCTGATTCCTTTCAACTGGCTGACAATCGTCTTTACATCAATACCGCTGCGGAGTGCGATTGATGCAAGTCTTGAAGTAGCCTCGCTCTGGCTGGGGCATCCTCCAGCTTTTCCTGTGTTGGTGAAAATCTCGCAGATTCCCTTGTCATCGTAATTGGCAGTGATGTACAGTTTGCCACAGCCGATCTGTACACGCTCTGTAACGCCGGATACAACATCGGGTCTACCGCGGGGAACAATTCTTCCGGGAAGCTCTTCTGCCGGTATTTCCTCGTCTTTGTTGACTTTGCCGATATTCAGCACCTGCTCGTCACGGCTTCCGTCTCTGTAGATGGTAACTCCTTTACATCCTAGTATGAAAGCGAGCTTGTAGACTTCTGCCACATCCTCTTTGGTAGCAGAATGGCTGAAGTTTACAGTCTTGGAGACTGCATTATCGGTGTATTTTTGGAATGCAGCCTGCATCCTTATGTGATCCTCAGGACTGATATCATGGCTGGAAACAAACACTCTGCGGATATCCTCAGGAATTTCTTCAATGTGGGCAATGCTTCCTTCTTTGGCAATGCGCCTCATGAGGGTTTCACTGTAAAGACCTCTCTTTTCCAGCTCTTCCCTGAGAACAGAGTTCACTTCAAGCATCTCTGTTCCGTCCATGATATTTCTTACAAACACATATCCGAAAATCGGCTCAACTCCTGAAGAGCATTCAGCAATGATAGAAAGCGTTCCAGTAGGCGCTATGGTGGTAATGGTTCCGTTCCTCTGCGGCTTGTCTTTAGGCAAAATGCTCTCTTCAAACAGTGGGAAAGGCCCTCTTTTAACGGCTATCCTCTGGCTTTCTTCTCTTCCTTTGTCGTTAATAAACTTCATCAGGCGCTCTCCGAGCTCAATGGCCTCTGTGGAATTGTAGGGAATCTTCATCATCAGAAGGCTGTCAGCCCATCCCATGACTCCAAGGCCGATTTTTCTTGTTTGTTTGGTGGTGAAGTCTATTTCTTCAATTGGATACTTGTTGACATCTATAACATTGTCAAGGAAATGCACTGCATTTTTTACCGTATTCTCTAATTTCTCCCAGTCAAACTCCCAGGAGTCCTCAGTCTTTTTCAGCATCTTGGTGAGGTTGATTGATCCTAAGTTGCAGCTTTCATACGGCAGTAAAGGCTGTTCTCCGCAGGGATTTGTAGATTCGATCTCTCCCTGAGAAGGAACAATATTATCGCGGTTCAGCCTGTCTAAGAAAATAATGCCTGGTTCTCCATTGCGCCATGCAGCCTCAACGATTTTGTTGAAGACTTTGGCAGCGTTGAGTTTCCCTATTGTTTCTTTGGTATGCGGATCTATAAGGTCATAATCTTCTCCCTTTTCAGCCGCTTTCATGAAAGCTTCAGTGAGTCCTACTGAAATGTTGAAGTTGGTAATTTCTTTATTGTCAGACTTGCAGTCTATGAATTTCAGAATATCTGGGTGGTCTATGCGGAGAATTCCCATATTGGCGCCGCGCCTTGATCCTCCCTGCTTCACAGCTTCAGTGGCGACATTGAAGACCTTCATGAAGCTGATGGGTCCGCTGGCTACTCCGCCGGTTGAATTTACGACACTGCCTTCGCAGCGAAGTCTGGAGAACGAGAATCCCGTACCTCCGCCGCTTTTGTGGATCAAAGCCGCCTGCTTGATAGCTTCAAAAATAGACTCCATGCTGTCATCTACAGGCAGAACAAAGCATGCTGACAACTGACCCAAATCTTTGCCGGCATTCATCAATGTCGGAGAGTTGGGCAGGAATTCCAGCTTTGTCATCATCTCATAGAATACTTTAGCGAGTTCATCAACATCCTCGCCATTTTCGTATATTTTTTCGCTGGAGGCTATTGCATTTGCCACTCTGTGGAACATGCCATCGACAGTTTCGATCGTGTTCCCGTCCTTGTCCTTTATCAAATACCTTCTTTCAAGGACAACCTGTGCATTCTTTGAAATTCCCATAGACTCACCGAATTTTAAAATTTAATACATTCACATTTTAAAGCTGTTTGGATTGCTGCATCTTTAATTATAAACGTTTCCACTAAATTACACTCTCATCAACAAGTGCCTTGTATAATTTACGAATTCTCTGTATAAACAATAGTAAATAGAAACTATTTCCAATAATAATACTGCTATTAGTAATACTGGATAATTAACTGCATCTATCACTCAACATCAGATATTAGTTTACAAAAATCAAAAATAACACTGAGATATCAGGACTATTTAAGTAATTAAATATGAATTAATTATCAATTTTGATAATTAAAAATTAAATGCTGAAGAATAATTAACATTATCCGCCAGCAGTCATAGGCAGAACAGAAACCACATCTCCGTCTTTGATTTTGCTTTCTAATCCTTCTAAGCCTTCGATGTTTCTGCCGTTTATCAATATGAATATCAAATCTGAGAGAGAACCGCCGGGGAAGAGGATCTTTTTCATGTCTTCCCCGAATTCTTCAATAAGCTTGTTGAGAAAGTCTTCAGCGGTACAGCCTTCAAACTCCATGTTCATCTGGTTCTGCTTGGTGATGGCAGAGATGTTTCCGAAGGTGCGGAAGACGATTGAAGTCATTTACAGATTCCTCATTAGATTCTCAGCTGCCACGCATACCACGTCTCTGACCATTGAAGTCGGAGGGCAGTATGCATTCTCAAAGGAGCTGACGAACTCATCAACAGTAACTCCCTTCATGATTGCAGCTGTGAGCCAATTGATTCTTCCATTTATGTCTTCTTTGCCTAAGATCTGAGCACCTACAATGCGGCGACTCTCTTTCTCAGCAAGAAGTTTTACTACCACATTGGTTCCGCCTGGGTAGTATCTCGCACGGCTGGATCCTTCTGCAGATCCTTCAACAACCTGCAGGCCGTAGTAATCAGCCAGACCTTTAGAGAGGCCGGTTCCTGCAATCTGAACATCGCCGACTTGGGAAATCCAGGCGCTTAAAACAGCAGGGAATGTGGCATATCCGCCGGCAGCATTGATTCCAGCTACACGTCCCTGCCTAACCGCAGTGGCACCCAGCTGGCTCATAGTGGGGCCGGGAGCAGCTGCACTCTCGCACATGACAACGTCGCCTGCCAGGTATACGTCCTTGACGACTCTGCCTCTGCGGTAAGGCTGCAATGTGGATGTGACGTGAACTGCACCGAGAGGACCTATCTCAAATCCCAGCTGATTAGGTATCTGCAGATTTGCTCTTACACCGGTAGCCATAATCACCATGTCACACTTGTATTCCTTGTCTCCAACAACGACACTCTCTACCTTTCCATTTCCTTTAATGGCTCCAAGTGGTTTTCCCATTAGGAATTCAACACCTTCTTTTTCAAGCTCAGCCTGAACCTTGGCAGCCATGTCTGCATCGCAGATTCTCGGAATGACTTGAGGAAACATCTCGGCTACAATAACCTTCATTCCAGCATGTTTGAGCGCTACAGCAATCTCCAGGCCGATAACTCCCCCGCCTGCAACGACAACAGTCTTGCAGGTTTTCATTGCTTCCTGGATCATCATGCCGTCTTTTATGAAGCGGACTTTAAAGACACCGGGAAGGTCTGCACCTTCAATCGGCGGAACAAACACTGTACCGCCGGTAGCCAAAATCAAAGAATCATAAGGTATCGAGGAACCGTCTTCAAGTGTGACTGTTTTAGCCTCAGAATCAACAGAAGCTACCTTTGTCTTCACCCTGACATCAATGTTCCTCTCATTTTTGTAGAATGCTGGATCGTGCATCACGATTGACTGGAAATCTTTTATCTTCCCCTCGAGGACGAATGGAATTGCACACGGGGAGTATGAGATGTATTCCTCTTCAGTGAATACTGTAATCTCAGCTTCTTTGTCAGTCGCTCTTGCTGAGGATGCAGCAGTCATTCCTGCTGCTCCTGACCCGATCACAACGATCTTTCTAGCCATACGTATACCTTTAATCTAGGCATATGATGGCCTTATTATAAACTTACCATCGCTTCAGGCCGAAAGGTAATTAATGTTAGTCGGCTGTCTTGCGCTGATCAGATTATGGCTAAACTAAGGAAGGAAGATCTCCAGACTCCCGTGAGTACATGGCGGGAAAAGGATATGATCAATTCAGAAAAGGTAGATGCTTTCGTCATCATTCTGCGTACAACAGGGTGCTGGTGGGCTCATAAGAAGGGCTGCACCATGTGCGGATATAACACCGTAAGTGCACCGGTGACTGAGGAAGATTTGCGGGTCCAGCTCTCCAAGGCTTTAGAAAAGTACTGCAATGAAAAAATGGTCAAGATCTATACTTCCGGCTCATTTTTAGATGACAAGGAGATTCCCAGTGCGGTAAGGAAGGACATATTCGAGTTATTCGCTCCTGCACAGAGGATCCTCTTTGAGTCCCGTCCTGAATTCGTCACCGAAGAAAACTTAGCTTCAGTGGTCAAAGAGAGGTCGGCAGTCGCCATAGGTCTGGAAAGCGCCAACGATGAAATCCTCAAGAAATGCATCCGCAAAGGTTTCACCGTCGGAGATTATGAACAGGCAGCCAGAGTTCTGAATAAGTTTAATATTCCTCTGAGAACCTACCTGCTTCTCAAGCCTCCATACCTGACTGAAAGAGCAGCTGTGGAGGATGCCAAAGCTTCAGTGAAGTATGCGGCCCAGTTTTCAGAAAGCGTCAGTGTCAATCCAGTCAATGTTCAGCGTAGCACATTGGTGGAATCCATATGGTCAAGAGGAAGCTATGCCCCGCCGATGATCTGGTCATTGATTGAAGTCTTAAAGGATGGTTCCGGCAGAGAAGGCTGCAGGCTGCTTTCTTCACCTTCAGGAGGAGGAGCCGCAAGAGGAGTTCACAACTGCGGAAAATGCGATAAGGCTCTGCTTTCAGCAATAGAGAAATTCTCTTACTCCCAGAACCCGGCAGAATTTGAGAAAGTCGACTGTGAGTGCCGCAGCGAATGGAAAGCCCTGATTGAACTTCAAGATCTGATGTTTACCAGCGTAGACGTAAAAAAGCACGTTTCAGAGAATTTAGTCGAATAAAAAGACCTATGAGAAACAGTTTAGTATAATCGCAGTATTAATGTAATTGTAAATTGTGGTCAAAATGGAAGCTAGAGAAGAGAGTAACGATTACGATCTGACATTCGGTCTGACGGATGACGAATTAACAGAGCGTTTCGTACAAGCTGTCAGGCTAGCCATAGAGAGAGACAAAATCATGGGCATACCAGTTATTCGTGTCGATGCGGATGGTAAGATCTATAAAGAATATCCAGACGGGCACTTGGAACATGTCGCTGCCTCTAAAGCCTGAGATTATTGTATTTGCAGGGCCGAACGGCTCCGGTAAGAGCACTATTGCTAAAATGATTAAGATTATTGAGCCGTATGTCAATGCAGACGAGATCAAAAAGTTTAATCAATGTTCTGATCTAGAGGCTGCAGAGCAAGCAGACCGAATGCGTGAAAATCTCCTCAGTGAAAACAGGAGTTTTACCTTTGAGACTGTAATGTCGACTGACAGGAATCTCAAATTGTTGACAAAAGCAAAAGACAAAGGGTATTTTATAAGAACGATTTATGTGCTGACTTCAAATCCACAAATTAATATTTCACGTATTGATATGAGAGCGTCTCGTGGAGATCATAATGTACCAGAAGATAAAGTAATATCAAGATACAATCGCGCTCTAACTTTGATACCCGACCTTGTTGAAATTTCAGATATTTGCCATATTTATGATAATTCAGATGTGCCTTTCCGCATTTTCAAAAAACGGAAGGATCAGTATTTTTATTGGGAAAATCAGTTTTGGGATAAAGTGAAGATAGAAGCTCTCACCGGGCATCTATTTTAATGACGTTTCTTGCAAAGGAAGCAAAGCAATATTATATGACATAATATTAGGGAATACTTCTGCTGACTTAGCATCAGGAGGCATTATACTTGAAATTCGATATAAAAAGAGGGCACGGAGCACAGTTGGAAGGAGACGGATTGAAAAACTTGATGATCGAATCATTCGGGGATATCAAAGAAGAAAACGGTGCATACGTTACCTCATTCGGAGCAACGACTAGATTTGAAGTCAAATTCCTCAGCAAGTCTGAGCTTGAAGTTAACAGCGAATCCGACAAGAATGCTTCCGAAGAAGCGATGGTCGAATCCAACCGCAAATACAACGATTTCATGCTAAAAGCTACTGGTTTTTCATCAAAAGAGCGTTCCAAGAGAATGCAGAAAAAAGCTAAAGAAGGTAAGCTTTAACACTCTTTTTCGGCTGCCCCAAACACGGCTTTTATGGGGTAGCCAGTACCTTAAATCTCAAGTCATTATGTTTATATACAAGAACTCTTATCGGACTCTAAGCTGAACGCGCTGAGGACGTTCGACCAGACGCTATGGGCAATGTCATATCATCCCAACTTCCCCTCTATTTCCATTCTCGGGGGGTGAATACCGCGCCACGGTCGGAGGTGCTGACTCGCACTACGTGTTATGTCAGAGGGCGCTAGCAACAGAGAGTGGATTCTCTCAATAGACGAGAGGGAGAACCATGCCGAACAAAAGACGTCCAAGAAGAGGCTCGAAGGCGTACTCGCCACGAAAAAGAGCCATTAGCCAAACACCTAGATTAGATACTTGGCCAGAGATTAGCGAAGGCCCTAAACTTCAGGGCTTTGCCGGTTACAAAGCCGGAATGACTCATGCGTTCATGGTCGATGACCGCAAAACAAGTCTCACCGCTAAACAGGAAATCCAGATCCCAGTTACTGTTCTAGAAGTGCCACCAATGAAAGTGGCAGCTGTAAGAGTATATGAGAATACCCGCTACGGGCTCCGCACTGTCGGAGAAGCCTGGGCACCATCCGTGGACTCGCTCCTTAAGAAGCGCTTGCCTATTCCAAAGAATTACAATGCTGAGGAAGCCTGGGCAAAGCTGGCAGAGAAGGATATCGCTGATGTCCGCGTGCTCACATACACACAGCCTAAGTTAGTGACTGGTGTTCCTAAGAAAGTTCCTGAACTTATGGAAACCCGCATCGGCGGAGGAACTATCGATGAGAGACTTGCCTACGCAAAGGAAATCCTGGGCAAAGAAGTATCAATTTCTGATTTTGCAAAGAATGGTGCATTAGTTGATGTGGCTGCAGTCACCAAAGGAAAAGGTTTCCAGGGTGCAGTCAAGAGGTGGGGAGTAAAACTTCTGTCCCACAAGAACTCAAAGCACCGCAGAATGATCGGTACCCTCGGTCCAAAGAGGCCCGGACTTGTTCGTCCAACTGTGCCTCAGTCTGGTCAGATGGGTTACCACCAGCGTACAGAATTCAACAAGCGTATCATTAAGATCGGAGAAAGCGGCGAAGAAGTCAACCCCAAGGGAGGATTCCTCCACTACGGTTCAGTCCGCAACAACTATCTCCTTATCTACGGTTCTGTGCCAGGTCCCACAAAGAGACTGATCCGCATCAGGGATCCAGTAAGGCCTACAAAAGTATCTGGAGATGCACCTGACGTTGTTTACATCTCAACAGAATCCAAGCAGGGGGCTTGAACTAAATGGCAAGTGTAAATGTATATTCAGTAGACGGCAAAACCGTCAAAAGTGTGGAGCTCCCCGCAGCATTTTCTACAGAGTACCGTCCAGACCTCATCCACAAAGCTGTTGTAGCAGAGCAGGCCAACAAGCGCCAGCCTTATGGACCAAGCGAAAAAGCTGGTATGAGACATGCAGTTTCTCAGTGGGGAAAAGGCCGCGGAACTTCACGTGTTCAAAGGCTTACACAGGGCAACAAAGCTGCCGAATCTCCTAACAACGTAGGAGGAAGGCGTGCATTCCCACCAAAGCCAGAGAAAGATTATTCTAAGAAGATGAACAGGAAAGAGAAGCAGCTCGCAAAGCTGTCAGCCCTAGCTGCTGTTGCCAACCCTGAGATCGTAAAGAACAGGGGACACCGCTTTGATGAAAATGTAACTCTTCCTTTGGTTGTAGAGAATGATTTTGAGAAGATTGCAACAACCGCAGAGGCAATTGCAGTCTTTGAGAGCTTAGGCGTATATGACGACCTTGTCAGAGCAAAAGACGGAAAGAAAATCCGTGCAGGCAGAGGAAAAATGAGAGGCAGAAAATACCGCACTCCCAGAAGCATCCTCGTCGTTGTCTCTGAAAATGAAGCTCCTATCTTCAAGGGCGTACACAACCTCCCTGGTGTCGAAGTCGTATCTACCAGCGGACTAAGCGCAGGAAAACTCGCTCCTGGCGGAGCTGCAGGTCGCCTGACTGTATTCACTGAGTCTGCACTCGAACAGACCGGAGGCTGGTAATCATGCCTAAAGATTCAGTTTTAATTCATCCATACGTCACAGAAAAGACGATGAACTTCATGAGCGGAACCCCTACCCAGAAGTTCAAAGACGGAAACAAAATCGAATTCCTTGTTACAAGGGACGCCAACAAGGCCGAGATCAAAGCAGACTTTGAAAGACACTTTGATGTAAAAGTCGAGAAGGTGTGGACAAGGATCACAAAGAACGGAAAGCGTGCTACGATTAAACTCGCTGAGGGATACTCGGCAGAAGACATCGGCATGAGAATTGGAGTGTTCTGAGGGATATTATGGGTAAGCAACTCAGACAACAGAGACGTGGACGCGGAGGATCTCAGTATCGCTCCCCAAGCCACAGGCACGTCGGTGACATCAAGTATCCTAGATTGGATGCTTCTACCGGCAAGATTGAAGATTTCGTTCATGCCCCTGGGAGAAACGGACCTCTAGCAAAAGTTGATTTCAACGGTGAGAAGGTCCTTATGATCGCAGCTGAAGGAATGATGGTCGGAAACAATGTCACATTCGGTGACAACACCGCAGACCGCATACCTGGAAGTGTCATATCACTTTCAAACATTCCTGAAGGAAGCTTTGTTTACAATATTGAAGGACAGCCCGGAGACGGTGGAAAATTCGTGCGCACAGCAGGTACCTCCGCAACCGTCGTCAGCAGAGGCAACAAAGTAGTTCTCCTCATGCCTTCCGGTGAGTTCAAATCATTCGATCCCCGCTGCCGTGCAACAATCGGTGTTGTAGCTGGTGGCGGTTTGAAAGAAAAACCATTCGCTAAATCAGGTAACAAATATCACGCATACCGCAGCAAGAGTAAGGCCTATTTCAAGGTGAAAGGTATCGCCATGAACGCTGTAGACCACCCACATGGTGGTGGAGGTCACCCACACGTTGGTGTCCCGAGCACAGTAAGTAGGAACGCTGCTCCTGGACGTAAGGTAGGACGCCTGTCTCCTAAGAGAAGGAGGAAGTGATCATATGGCAAAAGCTACTAAATATGGCAATCCAAAATCTGCACGCAGAAAGCAGCGTAAGAAGAAGGGAGGCATTGCCGCCCGCAGGAAGAAGGAGTTCACCTATCGTGGATATTCCATGGAGGAGTTACTCGAGATGCCTTTCGATGAGATGGTATCATTGCTGCCTTGCAGAATCCGCAGGACCCTTGGAAGGGGAATGAATGACGAGCAGAGCACTGCTTTTGAGACTCTCAGAACAAGCGACAAAGAGATCATCAAGACTCACCGCCGTGACGTTCCAATTATACCACAGTTCGTTGGCAAGAGAGTTTCAGTTTACAATGGAAAAGAATTCATTGAGTTTGAAATCAAGCCCGAGATGATCGGACACTTTACCGGTGAATTCAGTATGACTAGAGGAGATGTCAAGCACTCCGGACCTGGTGTAGGTGCTACCAGAGGTTCCAAGTTCTTGCCGCTGAAGTGAGGTTGATTAAATGGCTGGATATACACAATATGCTAACCCTGATGTAACCTCCAAGGCGATTGGCAAAGAAATGCCAATCTCCCCTAAAGACTCAAGAGAAATCTGCCGTATGATCAGGGGCAAGAAGGTAAACGTAGCTATCCAAATGCTGGAAGAAGTAATCGACCTCAAGAGGCCTGTTCCTTTCAAGCGCTACAATTCCGGTGTTGCCCACAAACCAAACGTGGGACCTGGAAGATACCCTAAGAAATCTGCACAAGCTATCCTCGGCGTCATTGAAAGCGCCAAGCACAATGCAGAATACAAGGGCCTCGACGCAGACAACATGAGGATTACCGTAATCGCAGCAACCCTTGGTCGCACAATTCCTGGATACATGCCCCGTGCTCACGGTCGCAGTACCCAGTGGAATCATCAGACCGTAAACATCGAAGTAATTCTTGAGGAGGTTGAGTGAACATGGCAAGCGAAAGGAAATTTATCGCTGAGAACACACGCAGGGTTCTTCTCAAGGAATACCTGATGAAAGAAGTCACAAGAGCCGGTTTCGGAGGTCTTGATGTCCAGCGTACTCCTATGGGTACAAGGGTCACACTCATCACAGAGCGTCCAGGTATCATCATCGGACGCCGTGGTGCAGCTATCAAAAACCTCACCCGTGCTATTGAGGAAGACTTCAACTTCGACAACCCTCAGGTAGAGGTCCAGGAAGTTGACAATCCTAACCTGAACGCTCAGATTATGGCTGAAAAACTAGCATTCGCCTTAGAACGCGGCTGGCACTTCAGACGTGCAGGCCACTCTACAATCCGCAGAGTCATGGACAGCGGTGCTCGTGGATGCCACATTATCGTTGCCGGTAAACTCACCGGTCAGAGACACAGAACTGAGAAATTCAAAGAGGGATACATAAAATTCTGTGGCGAACCAAAGATCCAGGATGTTGACAAAGGCTACGCAGTAGCAAAACTCAAACCCGGTGTAATTGGTGTCACAGTTGAGATTATGCGCCCCAATTCCAAACTGCCTGATGAGATTGACGTTACATCTCCAGCTGAGGCAGTAGAAAAATTCCCAGAATTAGCAGCACTCATGGAGAAGAAGGACGATTTCCGTCCAGTTGAACTCAAGAGTGAGGCACCTGTGGAAGAACCTGTCGAGGAACCAGCAGCCGAACCAGTTGAGGCAGAGGCTCCAGTGGCAGAAGAACCCCAGATTGAAGAAACTGAAAACCAGGGAGGTGAGCAGTAATGGCACTTCTCAGGACTTCAGAGATCAGGGAAATGACTGCTGAAGAGCGGTCAAAAACACTAGCAGAGCTCCGAGGCGAACTAATGCACGAACGCGGGACCGCTGCCATGGGTGGTGCTCCTGCCAACCCCGGAAAAATCAGGGCCCTTAGGACAAACATTGCTAGGATCCAAACCATCCAGAAGGAGGAGGAGAAGAACTAATGGCGGAAATTTGTCCGGTATGTGGGCTACCCAAAGAGCTGTGCATGTGTGAAGAAATCGCACGCGAGCAGCAAACAGTTAGAATAAGCACAGATAGCAGGCGTTATGGAAAAATCGTCACCGTTGTCGAAGGCATCGATGAGAATGATATTGACATGGACGACCTCGCAAAGAAATTAAAAAGCAAGTGTGCTGCAGGCGGTACTGTCAAAGAAGGACGTATCGAGCTCCAGGGTGACCATAAGAAGAAGGTCAAAGAAGTCCTCGAACAGATGGGCTTCAAAACGGACGTAAGATGAAAGTGAATAAGAGGAATCTCATGAGGTCGGAATTCATTGGTATGGATGTAGAAGTTCAGTCTCTCGGCTGCGGAAATTTCTGCGGTGCGATCGTAGACGAATCAAAGAATACATTCACCATCCGCAAAGGGGACAGGGAAGTAACAGTTCCCAAGTCCAGTAGCGAATTCCTGTTCACATACCAGGGCGAATCCGTCCTGATTCATGGATCGGAGATCCAGTACCGACCTGAGGATCGGATTAAAAAAATAAGGTGATCCCAATGGCTAACGAAGTCAAGGATATCGGAATCGATGTTAAATCTCCAGAGGCTACCTGCAGCGATAAGCACTGCCCATTCCACGGCGAATTATCACTCAGAGGCCAAATCATCGAAGGGGTTGTCGTCTCAACAAAGATGGGCAAAACTGCGGTGGTGGAGCGTAACTATCTGAATTATGTAGAGAAGTATGAAAGATATGAGAAGAGAACAAGCCGTTACTCAGCTCACAATCCTCCATGTTTGGATGTGAAAGTCGGCGACCATGTAAAAATCATGGAATGCCGCCAGCTGAGCAAGACTGTCTCTTTCGTGATCGTTGAAAAGAGGTAATGACAATGAAAGGTATTGCCGGAAGACAGACTCACGGATCCCAAACCGGAACCGTGCTCAACGTTATCGACAACACGGGCGCTAAAACGATCGCGATCATCACAGTTCCCAGGTACCATGGTACAAGCCGCAGGTACCCCAAGGCTGGTGTAGGTGACATAGTTATTGCGTCCGTGAAGAAAGGTACTCCAGAAATGAGACGTCAGGTTGTATATGCCGTCATTGTACGTCAGCGCAGGCCATTCCGCCGTGCAGATGGAATGATGATTTCATTCGAAGACAACGCCGCCGTTATCACCACGGAGGAAGGCGAGACTAAAGGTACAGATATCAAAGGGCCTGTAGCAAGAGAAGCCGCAGAAAGATGGCCTCGTATTGCTGCCACAGCCTCCACGATCATCTGAGGTGAAAATATGGTACAGAGTAGCAAAACCCGTAAACAAAGAAAGGCCTTCTACAACGCACCTACTCACATCCGCAGAAAGATGGTCTCTTCTCACCTCAGTGACGAACTACGCAAGGATCTGAGAATCCATGCTGTACAGGTCGTCAAAGGTGACACTGTAAGAGTAATGCGTGGTGACGAGGACGTCGTTGATGTTGAAGGAAAGGTTACACACGTTGATACAAAGAGTGGCAGGATCGTAATCGAAGGAGTAACCATCGCTAAAGCAGATGGAACCATGGTTGCACGTCCAGTTCACGCTTCCAAAGTAGAAATTACAAAACTTAACCTATCTGACCCAATGCGCAAAGAGAGTCTCTCCAAGAAGGAGGTTTCACAATGAGCAATGAAATGAAAAGATTGACCGCGCCTAGGAGCTGGCCGGTAAAGAGGAAAACCTCTACTTGGATTACAAAACCCTCTCCTGGTGCACACTCACTCGAAGAGAGCATACCTGTAACTGTAGTTATGAGGGATATGCTTGGTCTTGCAGAGACTGCTAAAGAAGTTCGTCTCATGCTTCAGAAGAAAATGATCAAGATTGACGGTAAGACCGCACGCAGCCCTAAACAAGGAATGGGTCTGATGGATGTCTTAGGCCTGCCGACAATTAACTCATATTACCGCATGGTCCTCGATAAGAGGGGAAAACTCCAGATGGTAAAGATCTCTGAAGAGGAAGCCAGCTGGAAGCTTGCCCGTATCGATGACAAGAAAACAATCACAGGCGGAAAGACACAGTTGAATCTCCATGACGGAAGAAACATTGTTCTGGACGCTAACCAGTACAAAACTGGCGATGTATTAAAGATCACAATTCCCGAACAGAAAATCCTTGCATCCTATTCTCTTGAGAAAGGAAACACCGCACTGATCACATCTGGTGCAAATGTAGGAAACATCGCTGTTGTTGAGGAATATGAGATAACAAGGTTACCTTCTGAGAACCTCGTAAAGTTCACAGATGGAAAGTACACCACAAAATGCAACGTGTTCATCGTCGGAAACAAAGCTTCCGAGATCGCGCTGCCTGAGGAGGCAGTTCTATGAGCAGCGATGTAATGCGTGTACCTCGTATTGAAAAAGTCGTTGTAAACATCGGTGTCGGAGAAGCTGGAGAACGTCTGAACAAAGCTCAGAAAGTTCTCAACATGGTTACCGAACAGACACCAGTGATTACAACAGCCAAAGTCACCAACCGTGACTTGGGTGTAAGAAATGGAATGCCAATCGGATGCAAAGTCACCCTCAGGGGAGAAGCGGCTTCAAAATTCCTGATAAAAGCATTGTCAATCAGGGAAGGAAGGGTTGCAGCATATTCCTTTGATAAAGAGGGAAACATGTCATTTGGTATCTCTGATTATACCGACTTCGAAGGTATGAAATACGACCCTGAAATCGGAATATTCGGAATGGACATCAGCGTGGTATTTATGAGGCCAGGCTACAGGGTGTCCAAAAGGCGCATCATGCCAAAGAAAGTCCCTGCACATCACCGTGTTACCAGGGATGAGGCCATCAATTTCATGAAAACCCAATACAACGTTGAGGTGGTCGAGTGAAGACAAAGAAAGAGTTCGGACGAAAGAAAGGCTGCCAGCGTTGCGGAAGGAAGCGCGGTATCGTGCGCCGCTATGGCATGCATCTCTGCAGGCAATGCTTCCGTGAGGTTGCACCAGAGATTGGATTTAAAAAATATAGCTGAGGTGATATAAATGCAAAGCGATCCACTTAACGACGCAATGTCGACCATCAAAAACGCAGCCTCAGTTGGTAAGAGTGAATGCACCATCTGCCCATCTTCCAAATTAATCGGAAGAGTCCTCAAAGTTATGCAGGAATACGGCTACATCAACCAGTTTGAGTTCGTCGAAGACGGCAAAGCTGGATTATTCAAGATTAGCTTAGATGGTAAGATCAACGACTGCGGTGTAATCAAGCCAAGGCACTCAGTGCAGAAGAACGACTTAGAACGCTTCGAGTCCAGGTACCTGCCCGCTCAGGACTTTGGTGTACTCATACTAACAACCACAGCTGGTGTAGTGAGCCACACTAAAGCAAAAGAGATGGGTGTAGGCGGAAAACTCCTAGCCTACGTATACTGAGGGAGTAAAATGACACTTGCTGGAATAATTGAAGAAACAATAGAGTTGCCAAAGGGCGTCAGCGCTTCCATCAGTGACGAAGCCGTCGTGACAATCAATGGACCCAAAGGGAAATTGGAGAGGGATTTCTTCAATCCTAAGACTAAGGTGGTCTTAAATGGAGATCACATTGTAGTCAGCTGCAAATTCCCTAAAGTGAAGGACAAAGCCATGATAGGCACCTTTGCTTCCCATATCAGAAACATGATTGAAGGTGTAACCCTTGGATTTGAGTATGAAATGAAAATTGTCTACTCTCACTTCCCTATGAAGACATCCATCAAAGGAGACACATTTATCATTGAGAATTTCATTGGAGAGCGTTCCCCACGTAACGCTAAAATCTATCCTGGCGTTAAAGTTCAGGTAAAGGGTGCAGATGTATCCGTTACCGGAATTGATCTAGAAGCCGTCAGTCAGACAGCAGCCAACATCGAGAGAGCCACCCACATCAAAGGCTACGATCCTAGGGTGTTCCAGGATGGAATTTACATAACCTCTAAAGGAAAGAAGGTGAGCCAATGAGTAAGAAAGACAAAGAACAGCAGGCTGCTGAGGCAGAAGTCGTCGAATCTCAGGTTGTTGAGTCTGGCGATTATGTCGTCAACAAAAAGCCTGAGCTCGACGCTCGTACCAAAGAGCTGCTTGACCTTCGTTACTATATGAATCACAAGCGTGTGAAGTTCTACCGTCAGGAATGGTTCCGTTTCTCCCGTCTCGGACAGAAATGGAGACGCCCCCGCGGTATTCACAGCAAAATGCGCAGACACTACAAGTACCGCCCCAATGTGGTCAGTATCGGATACCGCGGTCCCCGCGATGTTCGTGGATATCATCCATCTGGATTCAAAGAAGTCCTTATTTGGAATACTGAAGACCTCGACCGCATCAACCCTGCCACCGAAGCAGTCAGAATCGGAGGAAGTGTTGGGGCAAAAAAGAGAACAGCTATTCAGGCAAAAGCTGACACTCTCGGCATCAGAGTATTGAACAGGACGGTGTAAATATGGATCTTAAGAACCAAAAACGCATGGCCGCCGATATTCTTGGATGTGGTGTCAACCGTGTCTGGATTGATCCTAACAAAATTGAGGAACTGTCTGATGCAATCACTCGTGCAGATATACGCACAGCTATTGAATCTGGAACAATCAAAGCTCTTCCCGTCCGTGGAAATTCCCGCGGCCGTATAAGGCACAACCTTGCACAGCGCAAAAAAGGAAGACAGCGCGGTCCTGGAAGCAGGAAGGGTAAAACTGGAGCTAGATCTCCAAGAAAGAGACGCTGGATCCAAACAATCCGTCCAATCAGGGCAGAATTGAAAGAACTAAGAGACACAGGAAAGATTTCCAAACAGACCTACCGTTTGTTTTACAGGAAAGCTAAGGGAGGTCAGTTCAAGAGCCGTAACCACCTGTTGTCACACATGAAAGCCTCTGGATATTTACAAGAGGAGGAACAGTAAATGGCAACCGGTCCAAGATACAGGGTAGCTTTCCGCAGAAGAAGGGAAGGCAAAACCGATTACAGGCAGAGACAGCGCCTTCTCCGTTCTCATATTCCGAGAGCGGTTGTGCGCATGTCCTCTAAGAACACTTACGTTCAGTTCATCGCTTACGACGAAACAGGAGACAAAATTCTCGCTTCAGCCTCATCCAAAGAGCTTGCAAAGTTCGGATGGACAGCAGCAACTGGAAATCTTCCAGCAGCATACCTTACCGGATACTTAGCCGGTCTGAGGGCTGTCAAAAATGAAGCTGATGAAGCAGTACTTGATATTGGTCTCAGGACGCCAGTAAAGGGAGGCAACATATTCGCCACTCTCAAAGGAATGCTTGACGCTGGTGTAGACATACCTCACGGAGAGGAAGTGATTCCTTCAGAGGACAGACTCGCAGGCAAGCACATTAATGACGATCTCGAAGCGATGATCGAGGAAGTCAAGAGCCGTATGGAGGCTGATTAAAATGGCCGAATGGACTCCAAAAACAAGATTGGGAAAGATGGTCTTCAGCGGTGAAGTCACCACCATGAGCCAAGCTCTTGCTACAAAACTCCCTCTGAGAGAACCAGAGATCGTAGATGCTCTTCTTCCAGATCTTAAAGATGAAGTTCTTGATCTCAACATGGTTCAGAGAATGACTGACTCAGGTCGTAGAGTAAAATTTGCTGTAACCTGTGTAGTAGGAAATGGAGATGGATTTGTTGGAATTGGCCGTGCTAAGGGAAAAGAAGTCGGGCCGACTATCCGCAAGGCTATCGATAATGCGAAATTGAACATAATTGAAATTAAGAGGGGCTGCGGTTCATGGGAATGCGGCTGCGGTTCAGCACACTCTCTTCCATTTACAGTTCTGGGAAAATCCGGATCTGTAGAGGTTACATTCAAACCCGCTCCAAGAGGAATCGGTTTGGCTGTAGGAGATGTTGCAAAGAGCATCCTGCACCTTGCAGGTGTAAAAGACTCCTGGGGATTTGCCCGTGGACACACAAAGACCACTGTCAACTATGCCTTAGCAGTCTTTGACGCTCTCAAAAGAACTTCAGAAGTCCGTGTATCCGAAGCTCAGGAAAAAGCACTCAAGATCATCAGCGGACCTGCACAGATCCACCAGGACGTCATCTCTGCAGAGGACCTTCAAGAGAGGGGAGCGTGATTTAGATGGCATTTGCTGTAATCAGGGTCCGTGGACACAAAAACATCAACAAAGATATCGAGGACACCATGAATATGCTCCGTCTTACCCGTGTAAACCACTGCGTGATCATTCCAGAGAACGCTGTGATGAAAGGTATGCTTCAAAAGAGCAAAGACTTCATTACCTGGGGAGAAGTTTCCGAAGAGACTCTCGCCAAGATGATCAAAGTCCGCGGCAAACTCATGGGTGACAAACCTATCGATGATGAATACGTGTCACAGAATTCACAATTCGCTTCAATAGACGAATTTGTAAAGAGTGTAGTGAACGATGAGGTCAAGTACGCCTCACTTAAGGACGTCAAACCTATCTTCAGGCTCCACCCTCCAAGGCAGGGATATGAAGCTGTAAAGAAGGACATCAAAACCCACGGTTCCTTGGGATACCGCGGCGAGAAGATCAACGCCCTTATCGAGAAAATGCTGTGAGGTGGAAAAAATGCCAAGCAGAACAAATAAATTCAGAGGCAGAAGGACACACGGTCGCGGTAAAAAGAGTGGAAGGGGAGCAGGTAAAATGGGAGGACACGGCAATGCCGGTCTTCTCAAGCACAAATATATGTGGGTGCTCAAAAACGATCCCTTGCACTTCGGTCGCCATGGTTTCAAACGTCCTCAAAAAATGGTCTCTGCCAAAATAGCCATTAACTTGTCTACAATGGAAGAGCAACTTGAAGACTATATGAAACAAGGCTTCGCCGTGGAACAAGACGGTAAAGTCAAGATAAATCTCACCAGCATGGGTGTTGATAAACTCTTGGGCTTTGGAAATGTCTCAAAATCCTATGATGTAACTGTTGCCGAAACCTCCGCTCTCGCTAGAGAGAAGATCGAAGCTGCCGGCGGCAGTATCGTAGAAGAACTCTAAACCATCCAGTGATACTATGGCCTATGAACAGAAGAGTGTACTGTATAAGTTGAAGCCGATCTCAGATAGGCTACCCGCAATCAAGCGTCCTGAAGGGCATGTCCACTTCAGGACCAAGATTATGTGGGTCGTTCTGATGCTCGTCCTCTACTTTATAATGACTAACATTTACCTGTATGGTTTGGATCAATCAAATATCCTCGATATTTTTGGTCCATACCGAACTATCCTTGCCGGTTCTCAAGGATCTCTAATGCACCTTGGTATTGGTCCGATAGTTACTGCATCTATTATCATGCAGCTGTTCGTAGGTGCAAAAATCATCAAATTAGATCTTACTGACGATCAGGACAAGTCCGTTTACCAGAGCACACAGAAGCTCCTGGTAATCGCGATGATCGTCATTGAATCTGTACCGCAAGTGTTCGGATACCTTACTCCTTCACCATCTCTGATTTCAGGTCTGGATGGTGTTGTAGGCTCAACAGGTCTGATCAGCGGTGGCACGCTAGCGGCATTCATAATTGTGCTGCAATTGTGTATAGGTTCGTATCTCGTATTCCTCATGGATGAAGTGATATCGAAGTGGGGAATAGGTAGCGGTATATCATTGTTCATCGCAGCGGGTGTCGCGGAAGCCATATTCACGGGTACGTTGAATTGGAATCCTGTAGACAGCGGCGATCTGAGCTTGAGTAATCCGCCGGCAGGAACGATTCCGAAGACGTTCTTCTATATCTTCAACATGTCTTCGGCGCAGATGGCAGGTGGTGGTTACGAATCGATATTGCTGCAACAGCCTAATCCGATGATAGCTCTGATAGGTACGATAATCATCTTCCTATTCGTGGCATACATCGAATCGTCAAGGATCGAACTGCCATTGGCACATGGATCAGCTCGTGGAGCAAGAGGAAGATATCCAATCAAATTACTCTACGCTTCAAACATACCTGTCATCTTAATGTCCGCTCTCTTAGCCAACTTCAGTATCATCTCCCTGCTGTTGTATACAAACCCTACCCTGGAAGGAATTCCACTGATAGGTCACAACGACTGGATTGGATACTATCCGGATGGCACAACGACGGCGCAAGGTGGTTTGGCATGGTATCTGTCGACACCTAACGGTCTCTCAGGTTGGTTGTTACCGATCTTGGATCCGGCGCAATATGGTAGCTATGCGTATGGACATAGTCCGTTGCAAGTTATCGCCAAGATATTCGTCTACTTCGGAGTGATGGTATTTGGTTCCATATTGTTCGCCAAGTTCTGGATCATGACGACAAACATGGGTCCCGAATCAGTCGCAAGACAGATAGAATCATCAGGTATGCAGATCCCAGGTTTCAGACGAGATCCGAGAGTTCTGAAACGTGTGCTAGAGAGGTATATTCCGGTAGTAACGGTCCTGTCTGGTGCAATTGTGGGAGCACTTGCAGCTGGAGCCGATCTCATTGGTACGGTAGGTAATGCATCAGGTACTGGTGTGTTGCTTGCGGTGGGTATCTTAATCCACTTCTACGAAGCAATGGGTCGCGAACAGATGATGGAAATGCATCCTATGCTAAGGGGATTCTTCGGGGGTGAGTAATCATTCCCGTTAATCCCCCACCACAAATCCCTTCCTATACTCCACCAGTCAATACGAAGAAAAACAACAGCATGCTAGTGACAATGCTGATGTTCGTCTTCGCCATGTTCATCCTGTTTGATCAGAACATCCGTAACATGCTGGGAGAATTTGTAGGATATGCTTTAGATCCTACATTAGGAGCATTGGGACAGAATGATCCCGTGCCGGCTCTATTTTTGACTGGTATGATAATGATAGGTCTGAGCACAATCGTCAGACACTTTGCAACAGACTATGTCAAACAGGCTGAGACGCAGAAGATCACTAGTGCATTCAACAAAGAATTAAGATCTGCTTATCAGGAAAACAACAAGTACAAAATCAAGAAAATGACTGAAATGCAGCAGGAAATGATGCAGAAATCGATGGATCTGTCAACAGGACAGATGAAGATTATGCCGATCACAATGATCATCATCGTTCCTTTCTTTGCATGGATTGGTGTGTTTTGTGCAGGCTTAGCCGGCGATGTTTCGACAATCAGTGTTCCATGGGCAGATGTTGACTTAAACGGTAGAATCGGACCATTCTTCAATTGGATGCTGTTATATTCCGCTATAAGCATACCATTCGGTCAGCTGCTGTCTCGTCTCTTGAGATTCCTGATGTTCAGGAAAAGACTCAAGGAAATTGAGAGCACTGAAGCTGAGGCAGCCCAATGAAAATCACAATAAGCGGACCGCCCGGATCTGGAAAGACCACGGTCTGCACTCTTCTTGGAGAGCGGCTAAATTATGAAGTAGTCGTCTCCGGAAATATTTTTAGACAACTTGCAAAAGAACGCAATATGTCATTAGCTGACTTTGGATCTCTTTGTTCTACCGATCCTAAAGTTGACAAAGAGCTTGATTCTAAAATGGTAGAGATTGCAAAATCTGCAGACAATATCATTTTAGAAGGAAGGCTCACTGCTTACATGCTTTCTTCAAATAACATCCCCGCATTCAAAATTTATCTGCATGCATCAGAAGATGTCAGGGCTGCAAGGGTCGTCAACAGAGAAGGCGGCACTAATGAGCAGCGCAAAGCAGAAATCATTGAACGGGAAACCTGTGAAGCATTGAGATATAAAAATTATTATAATATCGATATCAAGGATACATCTGTATATGATTTGGTTATTGATTCTTCTATGCTAACTCCTGAGGAAATAGTTGAAATTATCATCTCCAAGGTGTCGTGATTATGTCTGAAATGCTTATCCGTGACAAAAGCCCTCTTCCCTTAAATGCAGGAAAAAAACCGTCTGAACGCACTATCGAAGAGCTTTTGGATGCAGGTGTAATCAATATGGATAAGCCTCAGGGCCCAACATCACACCAGGCTACGGCATGGGTACGAGAGATCCTTGGTGTGGAAAAGATTGGCCACGGCGGTACATTGGATCCTAAAGTTTCGGGAGTTCTGCCAATAGCTACAGGACGAGCAGTCAGATCTGTAAATCTCACACTGAAATCTGAAAAGGAATACGTCTGCGTAATGAGGCTTCATCGTGATGCTGATGAAAAAGAAATCAGAGAAGTGATCTCTACCTTTGTAGGGCGGATTTATCAAGTGCCCCCTGTAAGATCTGCAGTAAAAAGACAGCTGAGAATCAGGACGATTCATTACATAAATATCATTGAAATCGTCGGTCGCAACGTTCTTTTCAGAGTCGGATGCGATGCTGGTACATACATACGGACATTATGTGTCGATATCGGTGATGCACTGGGTGTGGGAGCAACCATGGAAGATCTTAGGAGAACCAAGTCTGGTTCTATGCTTGAGAATGATGCTGTTACTCTGCAGGATATAAAAGATGCATATGTTATGTGGAAAGAGGAAAACGACGAGGCTTGGCTACGCAGTATCGTCAAACCATTTGAAGTTCTATTTGATCCTCTTCCAAAAGTTATTGTCAAGGACAGTGCAGTTGATGCAGTCTGCCATGGTGCCGATTTAGCTGCTGTTGGTATAGCTCAAATAGACTCTTCAATTCAGAAGGAAACTGCAGTAGCAATGTTCACCTTCAAAGGCGAAGCTATTGGAGTAGGATCAGCAAAAATGTCCTGCGAAGAGATGATGAAAGCTAAAGAAGGCATCGCTGTAAAGACTGAGCGTGTTTACATGCCGGCAGGAACCTACCCTAAAACTTGGTAGGTAATTAATTCTAGTTATAATTCTTATTAACTATGGTTATTTCAATTTAATTCATATTTAAATATACATTATTTTTTATTTCTTTTAGCCAGAGTGTGCATCGTATTCAAAATTTCTACTTCATGTATTCAATATATCAATGTACAGTTATTTTTATTTTATTATCCTTACTTAATTTAAAGTTTTGGATGGATGAACCATCCGTATTATTAATCATTGTTATTATATACTCATAAATTAAATATCGTACAGCTTAAAATATGAATAATGGATTGTGTAATTTATTATTCAATTTTAAGATAGCTTACTGGATAAGCTAGTCGGCCATAATCATGTGTTATCCAGATGGGAGAATATGGCCTTCATTATGGGGGAAAATACATGAGTAGTAGAGAGGAACTCTTAGACAAATTAGCGAATGCGGTAGTGAGTGGGAAGGTAGATATGGCAAAGGAAGGAGCTCAGGAAGTATTGGCTGCTGGGAACAGCGTACTGACTGCACTCGATGCAATCAACGAAGGCCTTGTTAAGGGGATGTCCATCGTTGGTGATAAGTACGCTGCATACCAGGTCTACCTCCCACAGGTCTTAATGTCTGCCCACACAATGTATGGCGGTCTTGACATTTTACTGCCCGCTATACCCAAATCAGAAGTAGAAAACAGAAAGAAATGCCTAATTGCAGTTGTTGAAGGCGATGTTCACGATATTGGGAAGAACATAGTCAAAACAATGATCACTGCTTCAGGATTTGATGTAAACGATCTGGGAAAAGATGTACCCGTGCAGAAAATCGTGGAAACAGCAGAAGCAGACCAGACCAATGTTGTTGCGATGAGCACTCTCATGACTCCAACCATGGATGGTATGAAAGCAACAATCGACGGCCTCATCGAAAGCGGATATCGTTCTAAATGCAAAGTGATAATCGGCGGTGCACCCACGTCCCCGTCCTTTGCTGAGACGATCGGTGCCGATTACAGAGGTGCAAACGCGCAAGATGCAGCATCTTACCTCAAAGAGGTGCTGTGAGATGGCTGCTGAAATGTCTCATCTTGAAAGGGCATCAGCAGCTTTAGCAAATGAAGAAGTTGATAGGCTTACAATCTATCCAATCGCATGCGGTGTCTGCAGAAAACTCATAGGTGATGGAAATATCACATACAGACAGTGGGTAAACGATCCAAAGCTGTTTGCCCAGGCTTTCATAGAGGGTCAGAAATATTTCGATCTTGACTTTGCGATCGGCCTTATGGACCTGTCAGTCATGGCAGGTGACTTAGGCGCAGGCGTTAGGATGGATGAACAGAATACGCCGTTTGTCGATAAACACATTGTAAACGGGCCTGAAGATTATGAGAAGTTCGAAGTCCCGGATATAAAAAAAGGAAGATCTGCAGTCCTCCTCGAAGGAACTAAGATATTTGCAGATGCCCTCAATGATCAAGTGATAACAGCTGGATTTATAGAAGGTCCTCTCCTCGCTCTCTCCCAGTCTGCCGGTGCAGAGAGAATGTTTATGGATATCTTCACAAATCCTTCTGCAGTCCACAAGGCACTGGAAATCATGACTGATTATGACGCACAGATGGTTGAGGGATTTGCAAAAACAGGCGTCAAAGGTCTCTGCTGGGATTACCTGTGGGGAAATTACGCCTGTCTCGGTGATGCAGAATATCACGAATTTGAGGCGGATAAGTATGCATCAAAACTAAACAAGATGACAGTAGACAACGGTATGGCTATGTGTATTCACAACTGCGCCGATCTGCCCCATCTTGACACACAGATCAAAGAATTCAAACCTTCAATCTATTCAATGGCTTACTATCCTTTAATCAGTGACTCTCCTTCTGCCTCCCAAGTTATTGAGAAAGGATATGCAGACCATTGTCTGGTTGCAGGCCAGGTAGATCCACAAGTATTCATCAGATCCTCTGCTGAAGATGTGGCAAAGATAACTACCAATCTGTGTCAGGAAGTCAAAACTGCGCTGTGCAAACGCAATCTCAAATCCAGCTACTGCATCGCAAGCGGTTGTGAGATTCCTCCTGATATCAACTGCAAGCTGGAGAATATCAAATCAATGGTTGACACAGCAAAGGTTGAAGGACGCATGTAAGCGCCTTCACCCAAACCCTTTTTATTTTATATTAATATTAAACATAATACTTCAGCGGGGACGAATCTATGATGAACAACGGATTCTATGAATCAATGAGGCAGAAAGGATTCTCATACAACACTACTAATTCAATCAAGAAGTTTAAATGTCCGTATTGTGGTTTTGAATTCTCTCTGGTATATGCAAGGACATTTGCATGTCAGGGATGTTCAGAAGCAAACAAAGGCTGCCCCAAAGTGAGGTGCGCTAAGTGCGATACAGAATTTTGGATCAAGGAAATGCCTAATGTATACAACGATTATCAACAGCGTGATCTAGCTCAGCATATCTCAGGTATTGTAAAAAAATATAACGATGATATGGGATATGTGCATAATCGGTGATTCGCAATGGAGCTTGGGCTGGGGATAGATACTGGTGGAACATACACAGATGCAGTTTTGATAGATCTCGAATCAAATAACATAATCTCGAAAGCAAAGGCATTGACTACAAGGGATGACCTTTCGATAGGCATAAGAAATTCCTTGAAACTGTTTGATAAATCTTTACTGAAGAAAGTCAGCATGGTTTCTCTTTCTTCTACTTTAGCAACCAATTCAGTAGTGGAAGGGAAAGGATGCCGTGTAGGTGTGATCTCAGTCGGTAGAGACTTTGATAAATCAATCATTGCTGACGAAAGCATAACAATCTCCGGCGGGCATGATCTCAACGGTGCAGAGCTAAATTCCCTTGATATTGTGAGTGCTGAGAAATTCATGAATTCCATTAAGAATAAAGTGGACAGTCTTGCCATAACCAGTTATCTCAGTGTCAGGAATCCGGAGCATGAGCTTATTCTAAAGGAGTTAGCAACAAAAATTCTAGATCTTCCGGTGGTCTGTGGCCATGAACTTTCCTCAAGTCTTGGATTTAATGAGCGGACTCTCACTTCAGTAATGAATGCAAGATTAATTCCAATTATAAAAGAATTAATAAATTCAATGAAGAGTGTAATGTCAGAATATGCCATAGATGCTCCACTCATGATTGTAAAAGGAGACGGCTCCCTAATGAATGATGAAGTGGCTGTAGAGAGACCTGTAGAAACAGTTCTTTCAGGTCCGGCAGCAAGCATGATCGGTGCAAAGACTCTTACAGGTCTCAACGATGCAATCGTCATGGATATGGGTGGCACTACTACAGATATAGGAATTTTAAGAAACGGTCAGCCCAGGCTTGAAAAGGAAGGTGCCATGATCGGAGGGAAGAGAACAAGAGTTCTCGCTGCTGAAATTTACACTTCCGGCATAGGTGGAGACAGCAGGATCGTTGTAAAAGGAAATAAGTTTTCCTTAACTCCTCTGAGGGTAATGCCATTGTGTATTGCCGCAACCAAATGGCCTCAGCTGCTGTCCAGGTTAGAAGAAATCTCCCAGAGATGCTTTTTCTTCAATTTAGAAAGCATCAATGTTAACAACATTGTACAGGATATTGAATTTTTTGTTAAAATAAAAGATATTAAAGACGCTCCGCTGTCTGAAAATGACTGTAAGTTTCTGGAATATGTTTCCAAAGAGCCATTTTCCTTAAGTGAAGCGGGTGCATCGTTAAATCTCCACCCATTTGCATTCAACGTGTCAAAGATGGAAGAACTGGGAATAATCCAGCGTATTGGTCTGACTCCTACTGATATTCTGCATGCAGACGGAAGTTATATTGAGTATGACCGTAAAGCTTCAGAATATGGTGTGAAACATCAGGCTTTGAAAATGAATATGCCGCCTGAAGATTTTCTTTCTTTTGCTAAAGAAAAGGTGATTGAAAAACTATCAGAAGAACTTCTTAAGAAATTATTTTTAGAGAATATAGGAACATTTGAAATGGATGAAGTCTCAAAATCATTGATAAACAGAGCAATTTCAGGATTATCAGATGATTTCAGCTGTTCCATCTCTCTGAATCTGCCGATAATTGGTATCGGGGCACCAGTGTCTGCTTATTATCCACAAATGTCTAAGAAACTCAATGCAAAATTGCTTCTTCCAGAATATTCTGAAGTAGGGAATGCTATCGGAGCAGTCACAGGAAGTGTCATAGAGCAGGTAGAGATTCTTATCAAACCGGTTTCCGGTTCCAGAATGATTGATGATCCCAACTGTACTCTGTTTGCTACTTTTGGAAAATATGAGTATGAAAAATGGAGCGAGGCCGTGAAGGACGGCAAGGCTCTGGGATGTGAGTATGTTAAAAACAGAGCTCTTAAGTCAGGGGCATCAAACGTGGATATCAACATCGTTCAGGACGACAGGGAATACACGGTAGGAATGGAATATTCTGACAGTAAAATTCTTATGGAGACTGTTTTGACGATCACTGCTATCGGAAAACCCAATCAATTCTTTGTCGAGGAAGCTTAAACAGCTTCCTTTCATTCATATAATGCATTTAATTAAAAATTACAGATGCAGATTTCCGCATCTGACAATCAATCTTTTTCAAAGGTTATACTTACAGACCCTACACTTTGAGTCCTTGATTTTGATAGCATGCCTAATTCGAGCCAGGCAGCATGGATAATTGCAGATGGAACAAGGCATGTTGCTGAACAGTGTTCTCTTCGTTTAGGGTCCATAACTGCACTGTTGGTGAGAGTTGTAACATCGTCCACGCTTATCTTATCAAAACCATCTATGTATTTTTTGACATTTATGCAGTCTGTTTCAAACGAAAGTTCAATCTCTCCCGCATCATTCAAAGAAGCTATTACTTTGGTCTTCTTAGCACAGACATTCATATTAGCTGTAACCGTGGAGGTCATTTTTACCGCAGATGTATATCTGCCTGCAGAGTTATAACTTTTCATTTTATTAATCTGAATGGTTTACCTTCTTCTTTATTCAGTATCGAGCGAGCCACAGCAATGCAGATGAATGCCCCTGCAGTTCCGATAGCTCCTGCATAACCTATTGCTTTTACATCTACGGAATTGTAGAGAGGAGTGAATGCTACTGGAGCCAAAGCATAACCGCTGTACCTTACGGTATTGAATATGGATGAAACAGCTCCTTTGTATCTTGGAGAAATCTCTACAGACGTGGCTAACATAGAAGACCAGGAAAATGAAGTGCCGATTCTAAGCAAAGACAGCGTAATGATGTACTCAATAATGTTAGATGAAAGAGTAATCAAAATCAAAGCGGCTATCATGATGGAAAAGCCCATCGCGGAACCAAAAAATCTGCCAAATTTATCACTCACTCTGCCGCTGAACGGACTTATGGCAACTCCTGATAATCCCGCTATTCCCAGAACTATTCCGATGTAACTCTCATCAAGTCTGAGTGGAGGAAGTGAAAGCAGGTCGGAAACAAACGACATCATACCAATGTATGATAAAAATGTAAGAAATCCAGCAATGCATAGGGGAACGATTCCTTTTGATCGAGCTCCTTTTTTCAATACTGTGGCAACTCCTTCTTTGGGGCGTTCGGTTACACGATCATTTTCAAACAGCTTCAAAAACAGAAAGAGGGCAATTAAAGCATAAATTCCTGTAAATACAAACACTCCGCGCCAGTCTATTAATGCCATAACTCCGGCTACAATCGGACCAGAAGCCACACCTGCTGCACTGGCACCGTTTGAGTAACCCATCGCCTTTCCTAATTCCTCATGCGGAACTATGTCTCCCAACAGTGCCTGCAGTATGGGTTGGACAAGTGCAAAACCTGCTCCTTGCACAGCTCGTCCGGCAAGAAATACTCCCAGATCTGGACTGAAAACAATCACCGCACTGCCAACTGCAAATATGCCTAGTCCTGCAGTGGCAATCTGTCGTCTGCCATAAGAATCTGAAGTAGCTCCGCTTATCAGCATCAGCAGTGCATAGGGAATCATGTATGCAGTTACAGAAGTCAGTATCTGCGGGGCTGTAGCGTCAAACGCGCCTTTAAGATCAGGCACTAAAGCTAGTACAGCGTTTGTGCTGAATGGACTTACAAATGATGTGAGATATATGAGTGTAAGGCGGCTATTCAACTATAAATCCAGGTGAGATTTAGGTTGATATGCCATGCCCGCTCAAAGTTTGATAAAATTCAATTAGAGTAGTCTAACTTGCCTTTTTCATTATACCCCTGAACTCTCAAAGGCCTGCTCAAAGCCGCTTCAATTGTCAGAGATGCATCTTTCTTCTCTTCGTCAGGAACTATGATGGTAACATCGTAATCGTCTGCAGTCTCTCCATACTCTTCGATTGTGATTTCATCATACCAGCCTCCTTCCGGCTCTATGAACTCAAAAGCGACTATTTCTTCACTAGATGGTTCGATAATTCTTATCAGTCCCCTCATACCGTCTTCTGTGTCCATGCAGTCGCTGTCAATTATAAGATTAGGATTATTTTTCTTCAAAAGTGCTAAACGTGTCTCTATGATTTCTTCAATGATCTCCATAGTAATCTGATTTCAATTAAGCTATCAAACCACTTAAGCGTAGTGATTAATCTATAGAATACACTCACCTCATTATGCTAGATAAGCTGAGAGAAAGCCTTGCTGATGTGCAGATCATTAAAAAAGGAGATTACAGCTACTTTATCCACCCGCTTGCAGACGGGATTCCAAGCATAAGTGCAGATTTATTAAATGAAATTGCAGATGAGATTGTGAAAAAGATTCCCAGATGCAATCTTATTCTGTCTCCAGAAGCAATGGGCATCCCGCTTGCCACTGCTGTTTCTATGAAAACATCAATTCCTTACAGTATAATCAGGAAGAGATCTTATGGCATTCCCGGCGAAGTCTGCATAAAACAGCGCACTGGTTATTCTCAGAGCATGATGTATGTAAATGGCATATCGAACGGAGATGAAATCGTAATCATCGATGACATCATTTCTACCGGTGGTACTATCCGTGCCATAATCCCTGCTTTAAAATCAGTCGGAGCTCAGGTTAAAGGCGTTGTAGTTTTATTTAATAAAAATCATGGTGCAGAGAAAGCATCTCAAGATCTCGGTATCAGCATTGAAAGCCTGGTTGATGTTGAAGTTGTAGATGATAAGATAAGTTTCTCCATTCGTCAATAATCTTAAAAATTTCCAAATCATACAGCGGACCGTGTCTAAAATAACATTAAGAAAAGTAATTGCAGATGAGATTGAAGAACTGTCTTCCTTGGCCCATCAAATTTGGAGAGAATGCTTTCCAGGTATGATATCTGATGAACAGATCGAATATATGCTGGAAAAGTTTCAGTCTGTAAAGGCGATAACTGAGCAGATGCAGAATGGGTATGACTACTACTTTCTCATCTACGAAGGGGAAACTGCAGGTTATACGGGCATAAGGGAATATTCTGACGAAGTATTTCTGAGCAAGATCTACGTGATTGATAGATTCCGCGGAAAAGGAATCGCGTCTGAAGCAGTCAGCAAAATTGTGGAAATCGGGAAGCCGATCACTCTGACAGTAAACCGTGGTAATTTCCGTGCAATCAATGCATATGAAAAAATGGGTTTCGTCAAAGTCAGTGAACAGAAGACCGACATAGGCAGTGGATTCATCATGGATGACTATGTCATGCAGTTGGGCTAATTGCCAAAAGTGAATTTTAGACACATTTTATTAATATACATCTGTGCATGAAAGCCGAGAATGGGTAAAAAGTCTCAGATTGTCTTATCGAACGGTGTCGAAGTCTCAGGGGCCGGCAGATATCTTTTCGACGCTCAATTTATTGAATCTGAGGGAATACACTGCATTTCTCATGCACATTCAGATCATCTGCCAAGAAAGATCAGTAAAGGAGAGGCAGTGTGTTCGGAGACTACTCTGAGATGTATCAATGAATGTACTAAACATCAGATTTCCCTTAGATCTGATCCTAACATTGAAATGTTCAATGCCGGCCATATGGCTGGTTCATCAATGTTTAGATTAAATATTGATGGAGAAACGATACTGTACACAGGCGACTTTTCTACAAAAGACAGGTTTGGGGTAGAAGGAGCTAAACCGCATAAGACAGACATTTTGATCATTGAATCTACATTTGGGAAGCCTGAGTATGTTTTTCCTCCGCAGGAGGAAATGGGTGCAATAATTCATGACTGGGTGGAAGACAACCTTGCCCAAAATAAGTCTGTGGCCCTATATTCATACCCTTTTGGAAAATCTCAAGATCTTCTGAGAATCCTCTATGATCTGGACCCTCTGCTCGATGACTCAGTCTCAAGAGCTACTTCATCCGCTTGTCCAGAACTGTCATTCAGGAAGTATTCAGAAGAGGAAAACCTGAAAGAGCCTTTCGTATTAATCTCCAGACCTTACTCCAGAAAAAAATCTATGGAGGCCCCCTGGAGGAGGCCTGATATGCAAACGGCAGCTGTTTCAGGATGGGCTATGAACCCTTCTTACAAATATATGGCAGGAGTCAACGAAGCCTTTCCTCTTTCAGATCATGCAGGCTTTGACGAGCTGATTAAATTTGCAGAATGCTGCAATCCTTCTCTTGTGCTGACACATCATGGGTTTGCCACTGAGCTTGCAATGGAAATACGCAACAGGCTGGGAATTGATGCTCGCCCGCTGGTCAGGGGACAATGCAGCATATTTGATTTTTGATTACTGCAGTTCCCACAAACCGTTGATTTCTTTGACTTTTCCTAGACATTTCAGGTCGTGCAGAGTTTTGGAGATCAGGTTGTTGGAAGGTTCTATCTGGAACTGATCTGAGAAAGCACTCTGAATATCCTTTGTACTTCTCGGCTCATACAATGTCTTTGGCAGGATCGTTCTCATGTCTTCATGTACATTCCAGGGGAAGATGAACCATGTCCAGTCATTTCCAGAAATATTGTATGAATACACATCAGGAACATATTCAGAGTGTCCAATGTGTATCAAAGCAGCGCTCATCACTTCTGCAGGTTTTTTCTGTTTTACATGATCAACTGCCAGCTTCAAAGAAGCACCGGTGTCGGTTATATCATCAATAACCAGAACTTTTTCCCCTGTAACATCAGTTATCAGTTCCTGTGTCAATAGTGCATTACCGTCTGGGTTAGCCGTGACTCCCCAGTGCTCTGTTTTTACTGCATACAGCTTTTTTACAAGAAGTTCATCACATAGAATCCTGGCCGGAACCCACCCACCTCGAGTCAAGCCGACTATTACTTCGGGTTTGTAATCTGCTCCTCTAACCTTATCAGCTACATCAGCGCACCATTCTGTAATTTCATCATATGTTACCAGTTTGCATTTAAAGCTCTCAACGTCTGCCATATCTATCCCCGCTTTATTGAATATATAGAATATTATCTTTTACACTTGTTTTCTCCTTCAGAAGATATAAATCTAAAGAAATCCAGCGATCTGATCATGCAGATGTTTAGATGAGCTTCTACATCTCCTTTTCCAGTGAGTCCAGCGGCTCCTGCGTGACCTCCGCCTACTCCGTTAGTCTCATCTGTAATGTCATTTAGAATCTTGCCTAAATGAAATCCTTTCTGAACCAGATCCTGCTTGGCTCTGGCGCTGATTCTAAACTCATCCTTTCTCTGAGATCCGACAAAAGCGACATCAGCACCGACATTGATCATAGCTTTACAGACCGAACCTTCGTGAGAACTTCTCTGAGATATTGCAGCTATATAATCTCCAATTCTTTCAAACTTCATGTTCTGTGCGCCTTTCAGCTGTGACACTCTCTCAGAAACATCCTGTTTGAGATCTGTAAGGCTTATAACATCCTTCATCTCAATCTGAGCTTCATCCAGCAGATCTGCAAAGCTTCTCATCATCATTGAGTCGGCAAATTTGAAATGTCCGCTGTCTGTCACCATTGCAGCAGCAAGTACTAGGCCGGTCTTTTTATCCATCTTAAAATCAACATGCTTTAGAATATCTATGATGACTTCTGCACAGCTTTTTCTATTCTCATCACAGAGCGACAAACATCCTTCCCAATCGCCGCTGATTGCATGGTGGTCTATCGCCACACACTCAATTTCTGACAAGTCTATATTTACTTGGTCGCGTGAAGAGCAGTCTACCACAACCGCATAATCATATTCAGAAATGTCAGGATTCTCAATAACCTCTATTGAAAGCTTATCGGCAACTGCTTTTGCTACGCGATCCATGCCGCCAGGCGCTCCGATGTATGTATCAGGAAAGCCTTGCGATAGGGCATAAGCCGATCCCAAAGCGTCAGGGTCTGCATTGCCGTGCATTAAAACTATTTTTTTGCCGCTGCTGAGCTTTGCAGCAATCTCATCAATCATCAATAGAAGTATACCAAACGGATATTATTACTTATTTAGCTAAAAAACATATAAATGCTCCCGGAGGAGCGTAAAAGATTTACTGACTATCTAATGGAAGACCAGTGGAAATGGCTCTGTTAATCTGCTCTTGCATGGTCTGATATTTTTCTCTCAGAGCTTTTTCCTGTCTCTCTACGCCTTTTAAGCGGATCTCAAGAGTCTCTTTGCTTTCTTCCAGATCTTTAAGAACTGACTCTTTACCATCTGCTTTAATCATCAAGGAACCTGCGTTCTTGTAGATTACTGCATCCTGAGGAGCTTTACCAAGCTCTTCAACGGTACGTGTCATCTCTCTAACCTGTGCATCCATCTGAAGTTTTTGCGTAAGTACTGCCTGCAACTGCTGTTGAAGTTGCTGGAATTGTGCAATTTGATTCTGAACTTGTGGGCTTACACTGTCCATATTAGTCACCTGCTATTTTTGCGATATCTTCTGAAACCGCTATCCATCTTAAGTATGAGTTGAGAGCTGCCCTCAACGCACCGATGTCTGCTGCATCGATACTTAATGTAATCCCTCCGTTTTCACGAGATATCTCTACGTGTGTTCTTGGGACTTCCCTTCCTATTTCCGGAAAGAGGGCAGACCAAACTGCTGCTTCATGCGGGGTATCTAAATGAAGGACTGCCTTCGGCAATCCGATTCACCTAGCCTTTACAACCTTCTTTACGTTCGGTCTTTCTTTATAAAAGATTTTAGAACCGCATTTTTCGCATTGAATTCCAACTGCATTGATGTTGGAACGAATAGGTTCGTTACATTTCCCGCATTTGTACATGTTCACTCACCGTTCTTTTCTACATCAACCTGACTAGCTTTAGCGAGTGTAGCTCCAGAGGTGTCCTTTTTGGACAATGGAGAGTATGCGCTTGCAGCGAATTTTGCAGAACACTTGGAACATTCCCAAACGCCGCTGCTGACTCTTTTCACATTATTCCTGTGGCATACTGGACACTCGTGTTTCGCACGCCTAACCTTCATGATGTCACGGGTACGGTTCCTTACGACTACACCGTAACGGGTACCGAAACTTCCCGAACTTCCTACTTTTTCAGTGGACTTGGACGACATTATTCTCACCCAATGAGTTTTCTGAGTTCTTTGCTTATGCAAAGAGATGAATCGATCACTTGCTTAACTTCTTCTAGCGTGAATGCACCAGAAAGACCTTTCTGCATAGCCCTTATGTCGCCGTTCTCATCAGTGGTGACTGTAAGGCGTGCATCTGCGACCTTTTCTTCGTCGAGAGTCGGGTCAAACAATATAGAGTTTTCTATTTTTACTGCGGTTGTCTGAATCGGCAGATGCTTAATTGGTAGTGGGTAATTCTCGCCTTTTTCACGTTCTGCAGCCGGGACAATTGTTGTAGATAGAGCAGCTGCAGCCGCTAAGAAGCATGCATCAAACAGATTCCCGTCATAATCAAGGACATAGATGTCTAAGAAATTGATCCAAACTTCTTCACCCTCAGCTATGCAGAGTTTCTGAAGATCGATCATTTCACTCTCTCTTATACCGCGATCAACCACACGTGCTAATTCAATGGCACCTGCATCTGGCGGTCCAGCTTCAAAGTCTGGAGACGCCATTGGTATAAGTTCTGTGTTAGTAGTAAGAACTCCGCGGTCTGGTGTGTCTGGGAATGGAGTTCCGACATCCATTTTGATTCCAGCAAGTACTTCGGTCTTTCCGAGTTTCACTCTTGCTGATCCTTGTGCACTTTCGATGCAGTTGGTCTCAATCTGGATTTCTCTGTATTCATTGGCTTCTCTTCCATCAACCCTGCGACCCATTTGAAGAAGTTTATTGATGTATTCTCTCTTGATTTCTGCTATTCCTTCGGACATCACTCATCACCTTCTTCACTGGGTTCTTCATAAACAGCGGCTTCTGGTTCCTCTGCATCTTCAGACTGAATAGAGTATTTACGTTTCAGAGCATCCTTTTGGATCTCGTAAACCTTCTCACAGGCTTTTTTGCCGTATTCCAATGCAGTGTTGAATTCGTCCATGGTCATATGGCCGTCCATCTGCATGAGGAGAATTTCACCGGTTCTGGGAATCATAGCGATTGGCAGATCGGCATTTCCAAAGTTATCTTCTTCTTTGTTAAGATCAAGAACTATGTGGCCATCAGCTTTGCCTATTGCCACAGCAGGAACGAGATCTCTCATGGGAATACCTGCATCGGCCAGTGCTACTGATGCAGCAGTCAATCCTGCACATCTGGTACCGGCGTTAGCCTGAAGAACTTCAATATATACATCAATAGAAGCCCTTGGGTAATTCTCTGTGAAAATTACATATTCGAGAGCTTCAGATATGATCTTGGAAATTTCAATAGATCTCCTGTCTGGACCCGGTCTTTTCCTGTCAGACACAGAGAATGATAGCATGTTGTATTTGCACTGCACAATTGCCTTTGTAGGATTCTGCATGTGCCTCGGGTGGCATTCTCTTGGACCATAGACAGCACACAATACCTTGTTTTTACCCCATTCAAGGTATGCAGACCCGTCTGCATTATTTAATACGCCGGCTTCAATTTTTAAAGGACGCATATCTTCTGCAGTCCTTCCGTCAATTCTAATTCCATCTTTATTAACTAATTCAATATCAGTTGTCATTCCAGACATGATTACACCTCACTCTGATTCTTGTACTGGTTGGGCTACAGATTCTAAATATGCTTTCACTCTATCAGTAAGTCCAGAAGAGTGAGCCGCTTCATCAATCATCTTAATTGCATGGTATGCATAGCCGATATTTTCTGTCTCCCCATCGAGCCAGATTCTGCCGTTTTGTCCGACAAATACTCTGCAGTTTGTATATCCTTTTATTAATTGTATCATAGAGCCACTTTTTCCAATGACTCTTGGGACTTTGTGGGGAGCAATCTCAACAATCTCTCCTCCCTGAAGTTTTCTAAGCCCCTGTTCTTTCATGGTCACTTGAACTTTCATTGTTTCATCGACCATGAGGATTTTTACAAGCAGAGCGTCGCCAATTCTCATGTAACGGGAAGTGTCCCCGAATTCGACCCTCCAAGGCACCTCATTAACATGCAGTGGTGCTGGATACGGTGAGTTTATTTCAATCAGCCAGTTTGAAGGACCAACGTCCTCCACAATTCCAATTACATTGTCCCCTACATTTGGAATATATCTGCCACTCAGGGGAACAACATTGACATAGTTTGATTTGACTGTTTTAAATCCCATTATTGCAGAATAAATATTCCCATCAGAAACATATGTGCCAGCACCGGCTTTGAGCTTCTCTCCTTCAAGAAGCTCCCCGGGCATGACAACTTGACGGGATGATTTTGAAAATTCTTCATTCATTTTTAATCTCCTAATTATCACGGTATTTATTATTGTATATTAAAATAGTCTTAGAACCCAGCTTTCATTATTTTGGTTTCTACGTCTCCTTTAGTTCTTTCTGCTAGGGTTGCAAGAAAATCATCTCTGAGACCCGCGGGCAATTCGACAACTCCGATCCATCCCCCTTGGGGAGACCATTCTTCTTTTATTACTTTCCCACCCTGAGTTATACAATCGTAACATTTCCCGTAGTTCTCACCAGACAGCTTTATGGCTATCTTGACTTTATCAAATTTAATCGGTATCAATGGACGAAGTGCTTTTAGCACCATTTCTACCTGTGAATCTACAGATTTAAATGGATCAATATGTATCTTAGCTTCTTCCATAGCCAGCTCAATTCTGGCAGGAGGATGAGGGGCCTGAGTCTGAGGATTTATCGCATTCATTGCTATTACTGCGATAACCCTTCTTTTCTTAGCCTCCTGCATCTCTCTTTTTTGCTCAGTAGTTAACTGGACCTCACCTTTGAGGATAATTGTTTTCGCTACCTCTAAAGGATCTGAGGTCCTAAAAACTTCTACAATCTTCTTTTCTTCAGCTCTTGTGCCTTTTCTTGCATTGCGAAAGATCTCTTCTATTACAATATACTCTGATAAGTCAACATCCTTTCCATCTCTGATCAGACGCACGACTTTTGGGTCTATGAGGACCTCAAAGGTTTCCCCATGAGACTCCAGTCTAGCAATTATGGCCTCGTCTATGTCAACCATTTAAATCCGAGCCTACTCGTTGTTGGCCTTCTCTACTAAAGTTTCCACTTCAGCATCGTTAAGGCGTCTGAAATCTTTACCTTCACAGACTATTCCTATCTCAACAGACTTAGGGTTTAATTTCTCTTCCTCTGTAGCTTTCTTCAAAGCGAGCAGTCCGAGAACAATAGCATCGTCCTGTTCCATGTCTTCTTCATATTTTTCTTCAAAGAAATCCATGACTACAGTGCGGCCTGCACCGATTGCACCTGCTTTGTATGATACTAGTGCACCAGAAGGATCAGTTTCAAACAAGTGTATTCCCTGATCATCAACACCTGCTATAAGCAATGCAGTTCCAAATGGACGTGCACCGCCATACTGTGTAAAATTCTGTTTATAATCGCAGATTTTTTTGACAAGCATTTCTACGCTTATATCTTCATCATAGGTAATTTTGTTGACCTGAGCTGTTACTCTAGCCTGATCTACAAGAACACGAGCATCGGCTACGAGTCCAGATGTAGCACATCCTATGTGACCATCTATTTGAAAGATTTTTTCAATAGACTTAGGCTCCATGAGCCTGCTAGCAATGCGCTTGTCTACAATCAGCACTACACCATTCTTGAACTTAAGCCCAACTGTTGTTGTTCCTCTCTTGACTGCTTCCCTAGCATATTCAACTTGGAATAGCCTTCCATCAGGTGAGAATACAGTTATGGCCCTATCATACGCCATCTGTCCTGCTTGCATTACATCACTCCTAACTACGAAACTTCATTAAAGCACTACTCTAATATATATCTTAGTTTTGGCGATTTACCTCTGGCCCAACATTTAATATCTTTTTTCACAGGGCTTGAAGTAGCGCTCTCTGATTGTGAGCAGCGTACCTGAAGTTAAAAGAGTTTTAAAGTCCTGGTTATTCATCAGAGCCCTTGCTTTATCTACATTTGTGCCGTTTACTCTGATAATTCCACGATTTCCGTTGAATTGAATGATTTTCGGTACAGGGGCTCCAGCACTCTCAAAATAAGAACGTAGCGAACACAGCAACTGATCTTCGCTCATCTTAACAGCTGCTTCAAAGGCTATGTAGCGTCTCCGTCCCCTTTTTGATTTTACTACCATCGACGGGTGGCTATTTTATCAATGAATATGTAATTTTGCAATTGCAATTTGAAGAAAACTCATCTAAAGTAGCTAAACTGCTTGATTGTTCTTCTATAAAATATAAAAATTTTCTTTTTTGCTGCATTCCTCATTTTTTGAACGATAATCCGCTGTTTTATTGCGGTAAACACGGCATATTAGTACAGTGTAGGATTTTAACACCTATAATATCTTCGAAAATCGTATAATTTTAAAGGATTGCAAATGCTCCCCCTAATGTGTCGGGATCATTTATAAAACTAAGCTCGATATGTTAATATACAGTAATCTCTTTCCAGAAACACTAGTCGTACTATAATTGTTGCATGCTGTAATGGCATGCATCTGTGTATAAGATTACGTCATCGGGGCTGTGCTTCGGTTAGGCAAGTTAAACTGAACATTGTCCCGAAAAGGAGGCAACATGTTCGGGCGAGAAGCTAGGTGTTCTAACGGGAATGACTATCCCTTTATTCCAAAACACCTCGTCGATCTGAACATTGAATTATTTTACGAGCTAAATCCTAGAGGAGGAGCATAAATGGCAGACAAAATGGGTGCAGTTTTAGTCGTCGGAGGAGGTATTTCCGGCGTACAGACAGCATTGGATCTCGCAGAGTCGGGATTCAAGGTATACCTTGTAGAAAATAAGCCAAGCATAGGTGGAGTAATGAGCCAGTTGGACAAGACGTTCCCAACGAACGACTGTTCAATGTGTATTCTTTCACCAAAGCTTGTGGAAGCTTCCAGACATCCAATGATTACACTGATGACATTAACTGATGTCTTGTCAGTTGATGGCGAAGCTCCTAACTTTAAAGTTAAAGTCGTTCACAACCCAAGGTATGTTGACTTCGACAAGTGCGTTGGTTGCGGAATTTGCGCTGAGAAATGTCCTGTAAAGGTTCCAAATGAATACGATGTAGGACTCATGATCCGCAAAGCAATCTACATTCCATTTGCTCAGGCTGTACCACTTAAGTATTCAATTGACGCAACAAAGTGTCTAAAACTCAACAAAGACCGCTGCGGTCTCTGCGAGAAGAATTGTCCCGCAGGAGCAATCAAATATGATGACAAACCAGTAGAAGAAGAGCTCGATGTAGGAGCTATCATCTTAGCACCTGGTTTCAATGTATTCGATGCTAAACTAAAGAAAGAATATGGATATGGAATCTATCAGAACGTTTTAACTTCATTGGAGTTTGAGAGATTCCTGAGCGCAACTGGTCCATACGGAGGACATGTCGTCAGACCATCTGATCAACAGACTCCAAAGAAAGTAGCATGGATCCAGTGCGTAGGATCAAGAGATGAAAAGACGGGCAACACCTATTGTTCATCTGTTTGTTGTATGTATGCAATGAAACAGGCAATCATTGCCGGTGAGCACACAGCAGGACTGAAACCAACAATCTTCTTCATGGATGTCCGTGCCTTTGGTAAGGAATTTGAAGATTACAAAGTCCGTGCACAGAATGAATATGGAATCGAGATGCACCGTGCAGCAAGAGTTGCAAACATCATCGAAGATCCAGAAACAAAGAATCTCATTCTCCGCTACTCTGATCCTTCAACAAATGAAGTATCTGAAGAAGAATTTGATATGGTTGTTCTCTCTGTAGGACTTCAGCCCCCAGTAGGCGCCACATCATTAAGCAAGATATTCAACATTGACCTTAACAGCTATGGATTCGCAGGAACATCAACATACAGCCCACTGAGTTCCAGCCGCGACGGTATCTTTGTAACTGGTGCTTTCGCAGCTCCAAAAGATATCCCGACATCCGTTGCAGAGGCATCCGGTGCAGCAGCTAAAGCAGGTGCTTACATTGCTGACAAGAGAGGAGTCCTCGAAGAGAGCACAGTACAGGAAATCGATGTCGAAGGTCAGGAACCCAGAATCGGTGTACTTGTATGCGACTGCGGTATCAACATCGCCGGTACAATTGATGTTCCAGCTGTAGTTGAATATTCAAAGAGCCTGAAGAATGTCGAATATGCAGAAGAAGGAAAATACGCCTGCTCTGCCGACTGTCAGGAAAGGATTAAAGACCTGATCAAAGAACACAACCTCAACAGGTTTGTTGTTGCTTCATGCACACCCCGTACCCACGAACCTCTCTTCCAGAGCACAATCAAAGAAGCTGGCCTTAACCCATACCTCTTTGAGATGGCAAACATTAGAGATCAGTGTTCCTGGATTCACATGAATGAACCTGAGAGAGCTACTAAGAAAGCAAAAGATCTCGTTCGTATGGCTGTCGCTAAATCAAGACTTCTTGAACCTCTCTATGAGAGCAAGCTTCCAGTTACACACTCCGCTGTGGTAATCGGAGGAGGTATCTCTGGTATGACAGCTGCTTTAGACATCGCATCTCAGGGATTCAAAGTCGATATCATTGAAAGGACTGGTGCCCTCGGAGGAAATGCAGCTAATATCCACCACGAAGAAGACGGCAAAAAAATCAGCACATTTGCAAAAGAGCTTGCTGACAAAGTCAACGCTGACAAGAACATCACAGTTCACTTAAACACTGAAGTTCAAGATGTCGGCGGTTTCGTCGGTAACTTCAAGATTCAGACAAGCCAGGGAGAAATCGAAACTGGTAGCGTTGTAGTAGCTGTAGGTGCTGAAGAGTACAAACCAACTGAATATCTGTATGGACAGAACAGCAACGTTGTAACTCAGTTAGAATTAGAAGCAAAGATGGAAAGCGGAAATGTTCCAGCAAAGAGGATCGCCATGATCCAGTGTGTTGGATCCCGTAACACTGATGCTCCATACTGCAGCAGGGTCTGTTGTGCTAATGCAATCAAGAACGCCATCAGCCTCAAAAAAGCAGATCCTTCAAAAGACATCTATGTCTTCCACAAGGACATCAGAACATATGGATTCCGCGAGGACCTCTATAAAGAAGCAGGAAGCCTGGGAGTTAAATTCATCCGTGTACCTGAGGACAAACCACCAGTAGTTTCACAGGATGGTTCTGCATTAACCCTCACCGCTTTTGACACAATTCTAGGTGATGATGTAACACTCCACCCAGATATGATAGTCTTAAGCACTGGTATCCGCCCTCACGCCGACAACGAAGAGCTGGCAAAGATGCTCAAAGTACCTCTCAGCAAGGACAAATACTTCTTAGAGGCACACATGAAACTCCGTCCAGTAGACTTTGCTACAAACGGTGTTTACCTTGCTGGTCTAGCCCACTGGCCTAAATTCTCTGATGAATCAATGGCTCAGGCATCCGGTGCAGCTGCCCGTGCAATCACCATCATCTCTAAACCAGAACTCAAGAGTGAGGGTGTAATCGCAGCTGTGAATGATGACATGTGCGATGGATGTGCAATCTGTGAACCAGTTTGTGAATACAAAGCAATCACAATTGTCGTCGATCCTAAAGACGCAGAGAAAAAGAAAGCTGTCGTCAACGAAGGTCTATGCAAAGGATGCGGTTGCTGTGTAGCAGCTTGCCCATCTGGTGCAATGGAACAGCGTGGATTCAAAAACCAGCAGATCATCGCTGCAATCGATGCTGCACTTGAGGAGTGTGACTGAACATGACTACATCAGAAATGGCAACAACTTCCAGCGAGACTTTCGAACCAAAGATAATTGCATTCTGTTGCAACTGGTGCTCTTATGCCGGAGCAGATCTGGCAGGAGTATCCAGGCTTCAGATGCCTACAAACTTCTTAGTTATCAGAGCTATGTGCTCTGCTAGGGTTGATCCTGAACATGTTCTCCGTGCCTTCTCAAAGGGCGCTGATGGAGTACTTGTTTTAGGCTGCCACCCCGCAGATTGTCACTATATCGGGGGAAACTATAGAACTAGGAGAAGAATTGCACTACTCAAGATGTTACTTGAGCAGTATGGTTTAGATCCTGACCGTCTCCACTTAGAGTGGGTTTCCGCCTCTGAAGGAACAAGGTTCCAGGCGACAATCAAGGACTTCACAGAGAAGATGAAAGAGCTAGGACCCAGTCCGCTTAGGGGTGCAGACAAAGACCCAAACCGTGAATCTGCAGGATACTAAACAGGAGGGTAAAAATTATGGCAAAAGTAAAGATAGCACAGTATTGGGGAGCCGGATGCGGAGGCTGTGACGTCGCCCTTCTGGATATCGACGAAAAGATTCTAGGTGTTGCTGAGATGGCAGACATTGCCTTCTGGCCCATCGCTGTAGATACAAAGCTCAAAGATGTAGAGGCTATGCCCGACAAGAGCATCACTGTTACACTCTACAACGGAGCCATTAGAAACAGCGAAAACGAGCATGTAGCAAAGCTTCTCAGGCAGAAGTCTTTGATTATGGTTTCATTTGGATCCTGCGCATGCTTCGGTGGAATACCCGGTCTCGCAAACGTAACCAACAGAAAAGACCTGACCGACTATGTATACGGAAAGACATTCTCTAGTGTCAACCCAGATAACGTCAGGCCTCAGTCTCATTACCAAGCTCCAGAGGGAGAACTGGAATTACCTGTATTGTACGATACAGTTCTCACCCTTGACGACGTAGTGGATGTAGATTACTACATGCCTGGATGCCCGCCAACTACAGAATTAATCAATTTATTCTTAGATGTGGTTGAAAAGCATGTAAAAGAAGGAGCAGAACTTCCTCCAAAAGGAACAGTCATTGCTTCTCAGAAAACACTGTGTGATGAATGCAAGAGAAAGAAAGACGTCACAACAATCGATGGAGTTCATCTACCACATGAGATCGACATCGATCCTGAAAAGTGCATGCTAGAGCAGGGAGTAATCTGTCTCGGACCTGCAACAAGGGCAGGATGCGGGGCAAAGTGCATAGACGCTAACCAGCCATGCCGTGGCTGCATGGGTCCAACAGCATCCGTTATGGATCAGGGTGGCTCAATGTTAAGCGCCTTAGCTTCAATTTTCAGAACTGCTGACAATGAAACACAATTGTCAGAAGATGAAATCCTGAAGCTGATGACACAGATCAAAGATCCTCTCGGAACATTCTATGCATTCACAATGCCTGTTTCAATCATTAAGAGGAAAGTCCAAGAAAAAAATGCGGGGGTTAAGCAATGAGCGGTCCCAAAGTATTCGAAGAAACTCACAAATCTGAGTCCAAGAGAATCACAATCGATCCAATTACAAGATTAGAAGGTCACGGAAAAATCGAGATCTTCTTAAACGATGAAGGAAACGTTGCCCAGGCGTACTGGCAGGTTCCTGAACTTCGTGGATTCGAAAAATTCTGTATTGGCAGATCTGTAGATGAATTAAACAAAATCACACCTCGTCTCTGCGGTGTATGCCCCGGTGCTCACCACCTCGCTGCAACAAAAGCTCTTGATGGTGTATACAAGACTGAGCCTACAGAAACAGGAAAGAAACTGAGAGAGCTGTTTTACGCAGCTCACTACGTTCACAGCCACATCGCTCACTTCTATGCCCTGGCTGCAGCTGACTTCGTTCTCGGACCAGCTGCTCCTGCAGCACAGAGAAACATTCTCGGTGTAGTTGACGCAGTAGGTGTAGAGATCGGTGGAGAAGTTATTAAACACCGTTCCTACGCTCAGAAAGTCCAGGAGATTCTGGGAGGAAAAGCCACACACCCAGTATGCGGTGTTCCCGGTGGTATGAGCAAGCCTCTCTCTGAGGATGACAGAGTAAAGATTGAAGGATGGGCAAAATCCACAGTTGACTTTGCTAAATTCACACTCAATCTCTTCAACGACCTCGTCCTTAAGAACCAGCAGTATCTTGACATCATTGCAAGCCAGGATATCTACTACAATGAGACATACTATATGGGTCTTGTAGACAAAGACAACAAGATCAACTTCTATGACGGTACACTCCGTGTAGTCGACCAGAAAGGAACTGAGAAATTCAAATTCCATCCAAACGACTATCTGGACTATATCGGAGAGCACGTTGAACCATGGTCTTATGAGAAATTCTGCTTCCTGAAGAAAGTAGGCTGGAATGGATTCACAGATGGACCAGAAAGCGGTATCTACAGATGCGCACCTCTCGCTAGGCTTAACGCATCCAGCGGTTTCACAACTCCGCTTGCTCAGCAGGCTTATGAAGGAATGTTTGGAACATTCAGGGACCTTGGTGTTGAAGGACCAGTCCACAATACAATGGCTTACCACTGGGCCAGAGTAATTGAACTTATGCACGCTGCAGAATTACTCCTTGACCTTGCACAGGATCCAAGCATAACCAACAAAGACATTAAAGCCCCAGCAGGAGAACCAGGCGAAGGTATCGGCTGTATCGAAGCACCTCGTGGTGTACTTATCCACCACTATGTTGCTGATGAAGAGGGAATTACAACTGATGTAAACCTTGTAGTCGGTACAACCAACAACAACGCACCAATCAACCTGTCAGTTAGGAAAGCTGCAAAAGCTTTAATCAAGAACTGGGAAGTTTCTCCTGGTCTGCTCAACATGGTTGAGATGGCTTACCGTGCTTACGATCCATGCAACTCCTGCGCTACACACAGCTTACCAGGTAAAATGCCTATCAAAGCTGTTGTCAGGAACGCTGACGGATCAGTCTATCAGGAACTTCAGAATTTCTGAAGCTCTTGAAACAACAAAACAAACCCCTTCCCCTTTACCTTTTTTTGGTTATGTTGTTTGATTTAGAATTTGATTTTATTAAATAAATAATCTAATCATTGAAAATATTTTTAAATATAACTAATTAATATTTATGACTCTCAGGTTTTGGCTGAGTACGAATTCTTCTGGGTTGCTGGATTCTCAGAGATTCAATAGTTCCTAAATAAATTCCATCAGGAAGATATACTTCAGCATTGTTTATGTCTGCCATTCCTTCTGAAAAGAGAGGCCCTAGCAGTTTACCTTTGTCTATATTCACCGGACTTCCTCCCAATGAACGGTTGAACGCTGGCATCATAATGACTTCTTCTGGAATCTCCACATATCTTTGATATGCATCGTTTTTCATTCTGAATTTTACCCAGCATGGCTCTTTGCTTACATTTCCTAAAGAGTCTATCAATGCCACTGAGGGATGATTATGAGCGATAATCAAAGTCTTACGGGACATCACTTCTGGAGAAGGCCATGTGTGGCCGTGAGCAAAACCAACATCTCCCAAAGTGAATCCAGTTGAAGGGTGTACATTAATTCCTTCTGGTAAAAATTCTTCAATGTTTGTATCGTGGTTTCCTCTAACTAGATCTACAGTTCCATAATGGTGCAACATCTTCCTGAAAAACGGGGGAAGTTCACGATACTCCTGTCTGGTAGATCCTGGAACTTTATTTTTAACATCGCCGACGATTATGAGTCTTTCTTTCCCTTCACTCAAATGAGTCAGTTCTCTCTCCATTCTGTTTGTTTGAGATGGTACATGAACTCCTTTAGCATTATATTCCGATTCTAGACCAATATGCAAATCTCCTACACATATGGCCTTAAACTCTTCAATTTCTAAGACCAGATGGTCTATAATCGGAACAGCTGATGTCATCAATTTCACACAGCAGGTAATAAGAAAAAAAGGTTGGGATTTGACAATCAGATTCTGCGAAGATACTTGCGCAGGACTGCTGGGATCTTGTCAATGACATCCGTGGCTGTAAATCCATATTCAAGAGATTCAAATGCCATATCTCCAGCGGCTCCGTTGGTAAACGTTGCAATTCTGGCAGCATTGAAAGGAGAAATTTCTTTGGAAAGCATGGCAACAGCTTCTCCTGCAAGAACATCTCCGGTGCCTCCGACGCTCATTCTGGAATTCCCAGTGCGGTTGATTTTTGTCCATTTTCCATTGGTGATAATGTCTTCCTTTCCCTTTACGATTAAGACACATTCAAGCTCTTTAGCCGCAGCAATTGCAGCTTCTCGGGAGACATCTTCATTCGTAAGAACTTTAAATTCCCTGGCATGTGGAGTAAGAATGCATTCCTTGCCGTCCAGTATTGAAAGGTCTGAGGAAATGGCAGTAATGGCATCAGCGTCAATTACCATCGGTTTGCTGCATTTAGAAACAATCATCCTCACAGCTTCTTGTGTTTTTTCATCCTTACCCAGACCGGGACCTATGAGAATTGCGTCAACGTTCTTTGCGATTTCCATGATCTTCTCTACATCTTCTGGGCACAAAACATCCTGTGACAGCTTGTGAACAATTAAATCCGGTGAGTATGAAGCAATAGGAATGTAGGAGGCAGCTGGTGTAGCGATATGTACTAGATCAGCACCTATTCTCAATGCACCCATTCCTGCTAAGGCGGGAGCTCCAGTATATGGGCCTCCACCGACGATCAGTACTTTGCCATTTTCTCCTTTGTGAGAGTCAGGACGGTTCTTTGGGTAATAAACAAATTCTCCAGGGCCTACAGCATTGTAAGCATCCTGAGGGATCCCTATATCCATAACTATGATTTCTCCTGAGTTTTCAGGAGTCATTCCTTCCTTGACTTCAGTAAACGTGACTGTATATTGAGGCTTGATGGCGACATCAGTCAGAAGGCCAGAAGGAACATCTATTGAAACTATAGTTGTGTCAGCTGCATTTATTCTTTTAATTAATGTTCTATATGGCTCCCTTACTTCAGTGAGATTTCCAGTGCCCAGCAAAGCATCAATGACTATGTCAAAGTTAGAAAAGTTTGCACCTACGGATGAAAACGCCACATGTTTTATCCTCTCATATGCACGTTTTGCATTTTCAGTTCTGATCTCTGCAGGAGGACTGGCCAGCAATACAGTGACGTCACAATATCTCAAAAGATTTCTTGCAGCTACGAATCCATCGCCGGCATTATTTCCCACTCCGCATACTATGGCAACCTTCTTCTCAGCTCCAAACTCTTTAACAATAGCTTCTGCAACGGCTTCACCTGCGTTTTCCATCAATGAATCGATGGATACGCCCAGGTGTTCTGAATTTATATCAAGGACTCTTACTTCTCTGAATGGGAGCATAGAGGAGTATAGTCTTCGCATGATTAATCTTTCGTTGATGCACCAAGACGATGGCTTTTCTTTTGTGGTTAATAAACGCTTTAAACAAAATATGCTCATTTAGCAATATTAAGAAATAAAATTATTGATAGAAATATATCCAATATGCCGAAAAGAAATATTCTTATATAGGGGCTTATTGATCAATCATTTGGATAAGTGATCCGTAATTGAGCGACTTAAGAAGGTTAGTACTTGATGTACTAAAGCCGCATAATCCGTCTATCATAGACGTGGCCCAGCAATTGAGCGTACTTGAGGGTATTTCCGGTGTAAATGTTTCCATAAAAGAAGTTGATCAGGAAACCGAAACTGTGAAAATAACTATCAAAGGCAACTCCATCGACTATGATCTGGTCGATGAAACTATAAGAGAAGCAGGTGCCGTAATCCACTCAGTGGATAATGTTTCAGCCGGTAAAGAGCTGGTCGATGAGTTAGAAACTCAGGACTAAACACCATCACATAACGTAGGTGTCTTTGCTTGTCTGACGAAGGATTTTTGCAGAACATGAAAACTGCTCTGCATGAACCAGAAACCGGTCCAACCCTAAGAAGGCTTTTTGTAAATACCATATTTGACAGTACCTTTGTCATACTGGGTATTTTGATCGCCTCTGCGTTTTCCAGTCAACCTAACTATCACATTGTAGTGGCAACCATCGTAACAAGTAGCGTCGCTCTTGGGATTTCAACTGGAGTAAGTGTCTACGAAGCTGAAAACATGGAACAGTCCATCAAAATGAAAGAAATGGAACGCGCCATGTTGACTTCATTAGAGAATACAAAACTCAAAAGAATCTCAAAGTCAACGACTTATTTATTGGCTGCCGTAAACCTTTCAGCTCCTATCATGTCTGGTCTGGCGACATTGTCTCCTTTCTTGATTCTAGGTCCTGATAACATAAAAACCGCCGCATACATAAGCTTGGTAATTGCCATAGGCATATTGTTTGCAGTCGGAGCAATGATGGGAAGGTCTGGACAGCGTAATCCTTGGGTACAAGGTGCCAGAATGGCTGTTGCTGGTATTGGAGCGTTCATCATCTGTTATTGGATTGAATCGCTTATGTAAACTCTACATATGGGGGATCAAAACCCCCTCTTATATTTTTAGACGATTTTTAATTTCGATCCGTCAATTAATAAATTATTATGGATGAACTTGGCAGATGTGCATGTTCTACAATTCGTACAACCATAGAGTATTTTATTATTGGATGCCATTGACCAAGAGCAGTTGTAATATTCTGAGAGTGGTTTCATGAAATTTCTTGTATTGACTGACATACACGGTAATGAAGAAGTATCTTCCTGGGCAAATAAGCTCATCAAAGAGAATGAAGCAGATTTTGTAATAATCTTAGGGGACATTACTCAGTTTGGACCTAAAAGCTGGGCAGAGAATTTCCTATCTGCCTTTGAAGTTCCAGTTTATTCTGTAGCGGGTAATTGTGACCCTCCAAAAGAGATAATGGAAGCTATTGAAGAAAAAGCGAATCTGATGCATAAGAAAAAAACAGTCATTGATGGAGTTCCTTTCATAGGCCTTGGTGGATCAAACCCAACAATCTTCAACACTCCTTTTGAGCTAAGCGAAGAAGAAATCGAATCGTCTCTAGAGCCACTCATGGAAGAAAATTCTGTTCTTGTTCTACATGCACCTCCAATGGGCATAAACGATACAATACCCAGTGGTGCCCATGTTGGAAGCACCTCAATCAAAGCGATTGTGGATAAATATCATCCCAGGCTTGTTCTTTCAGGGCATATCCATGAAGCTAGAGGAATGATAGAAGAAAATAAAACAATTTTTATAAATCCTGGTCCTGCAATGAGTGGATATTCCGCAATGATCACAATCGACGGAGACAAAACTGAGATCGAGATGCTAGAACTAGAGTGATGGCTGCATCGTAACCGGCATATATCTGTATGCCGTCACTCGTAGCACACAGTTCAATCAAGGAGCAAAAATACCGAGATTGGAGATGCAAAATGTCAGAAACTAATAATATTGAGCCTGCTGAGAACAACCAGTCGGTTGAAAGTCCAGTAAAGGAAGATGTGAATAAAGAAGAATGCTGTGCAGTACAGATCGAATCAGAACCGGAAAAGACGCCTGAAACTCCGGCAGAAACAGTTCAGGCAGAATCCCCAGAATCTGAAAATCCCAGCGAGCCTCTGCAGGAAACAGAAAATTCTGAACAGAAATCTGCACAAGAGGCTGAAGAGTCTGCACGAGCGGCAATCGAAGAACTTATCAAGTTGGCCGAATCCGGAGATGCGTCCGCACAGCTAAAAATGGGACGCAAATACTGGAAGGGAACAGAAATTGAAAAAGATGTAGAAAAGGCCATCAAATTCTATGCACTTGCTGCGGAGCAGGATATAAGCGACGCTCAATATGAATTAGGCATGATCTACCTTAAAGGCACGGATGTGGAACAAAATTACGAAAAAGCTAGAGATCTGTTCCTAAAATCTGCAGACCACAATCACATAATGGCTCAGTATAATCTTGGGATCCTTTACCAGAAGGGCAGAGGGGTAGAGCAGAATAATGAAGAGGCCGTAAAGTGGTACACTTTAGCATCTAAACGTGGCCATTCTTTAGCAATGAACAACCTTGGGCAGCTGTATATGCTTGGGCGTGGAACAGAACCAAATCCAACACAAGCCGTCAGACTTTATCGTAAAGCTGCAGACAAAGGATGCCCCGGAGCATTCTGTAATCTGGGATGGGCATACCTGACTGGAACTGGTACAGATGAAAATTATGACAAGGCTGTAGAATGCTTTACTAGGGGAGCAGAAAAGGGGAATCAGGAATGCAAAAATGCCCTAATCATTCTTGGGAATGATGAATCTGCTAAGAAAGAAGCAGTGGATTGGTATATCAATGCCTCACGTAAATGGGGTGTAGAAGCCCAATACCGCTTAGCGTGGATGTATATGAATGGCAAGGGAGTCTATCGCAATCCCAGGGAAGCGATGAAGCTTTACAGGAGAGCTGCAGATAGGGGCCATGCTTGCTCCCAGTATGCTCTTGCCATGATTGCTTTAGATGATCTGGGAGTTGCTCAAAAAGACTCCAGAGTTCTTGAGTGGATGATGATGGCCGCAGCACAGGGGCTTCCAGAGGCTCAGTACCGTCTTGGGTGGATGTATCAAAACAGAAAAGGAGTCAATAGAGATTTGAAGAAAGCTGCAGAATGGTATATGAAAGCCGCAGAAAAAGAATATCCGAAAGCAGAAAATGCCATCGCCCGTGCCTACATGAGCGGTTGGGGGGTCCCCCAGAGTGATGAGGAAGCCATCCGCTGGTATAGAAAATCTGCTGACAGGGGAGACGCTGAAGCTCAATATCGCATAGGAACAATGTATCTAAAAGGACGCAGTGTTGAACGTGATCTGAAAAAGGCTGCAGAATGGTACATGAAAGCTGCTGAACAAGGTCATGAAAAAGCGATAGAAGCTATCGAGGGTGCAGAAGCACTTTTGAAAGAAGCTGAAAAACCTCAGGAAGAGTAAACATTTCACCAATGGCTTTGAGTACGATTCCTCCAAAGATCCTCAAAGCCCGGTTTTAATTAACCGGCGTGTAATTCGTTTAAGATTCTAATGTGTCATCTGCAAAAAGTTTTTTCAGTTTTGCAATTGCCACTTCTATACTTTTTATGTTGCCGACTGTGCATTCATGTTTGAATCCCAGTTCCTGAGCAAACTTTTCTGACAGATCCACGTAGTGTTCTTTGTCCCCTATTCCTGTATCAACATATAGACATCTGGAATATGCATCGAAGATTATGTCCAGAAACATCTCAGGAGGGAAACCCTCATCCATCATAGCATCAAGGTGCATCTCTTTGATCAGACCGTCTTTACCGTTTTCAGCCCATCCCGGACTGCTGAACCAGGTACCTGGACAAATCTGTTTTTCTCTCTCATATTCTTCAGGACCGAGTATGACTTCTATGCAGTCTGCACCTTCTAGCATTACAGTGGGGACATCCAACCCATCTGTGAAATTTTCTAAAGCCTGGCAGACAGCGAATCCTAAAAAAATTCCGTCTACATCATCTTTTACTTTGTCTATGGCCTCTAGAATCTTCGCCTTCATCTCATCTGGATAAACATGTATGCTGTATTCCAGGTATTCCTTCCGGACAAAATCCGGATCATCGGAGACTAGGAATTCAATCTCATGTTTCAAGATGTCGCATGCAACTATACCTAGTTTCATAAAAACTTATTCTGTAACTATTGATAAAACTTTATCTTTTTATTTCTCACACGATGGATTTTATTATATATCAAAATTGGAAGTATCTGCAATATCGCTATCGTCTGCTCTTTTATTGAAATTATTGCAAACTAGATCTGGCATTGAAGATCGTTGTAATTTTGCTACTAACACGCTGCATAAAGTTTTAATACAGGGGATATTTTAGCACCAGAAGATTAGTATGGCACTTTGGCAGGGAAAATCAAATCGTAAGCCAACAGGCGGTCGTCTGGTAAGGAACAGAAAGAAGCGCAGATTTGAAGTTGGTAGAGAACCTCTATTGACAAATCTGGGTGAAGAGAGCTTAAAGAAATATCGTACCCTTGGTGGCAACTCTAAAGTAAAAATGCTCAGCGCAGCATTCGCCAACGTCGTAGACCCTGCAACTAAGAAAGTAGTCAGGACAAAAATTGTAACTGTAAAAACAAATGCAGCCAACCCTAACTACGTTCAGCGTAACATTCTCAACCGTGGTGCAATTATCCAGACTGAAGTAGGACTTGCAAAAGTCACATCCAGACCTGGACAAGATGGAACAGTTAACGCCGTACTGATTTCAGAGTAAACAAAATAGGGCCCTGCCCTGGGCCCCATTCTGAGATCTTGCAAAGGCATCTTTTTTATACATCTAATACAGTGAAGAATGCATGGCTTTTGATGCAGACAAAGCGTGGGTTCTTTGGCCAGAATATTTTGACAGCTCCAGATCTAGGTCTCAAGGTCGTAGAGTTCCAAAAGAATTAAGCACTCAGAATCCGCAAATGGAAAACATCATCAAAGCAGTTGATATGCTTCAACTAGGCCACAAAACTGAAGAAGGAAAAAGTCACCCATCGGCATGGTGGAACAAACAAGGGCTTCTTCTAGTTGAAAACAACATGCCTAAAACTGAACTTTTGATTAAAGTGGCTCAGAAGTTGAAGAAGATCCAAAAGAACTGACTGCAGCACTCATGCGCATTAATGCGCTGATGGGCATCGTTTATATGTTTCTTGCAAGGTAGATTACATTCCGCCTTATTGGCAGGAAGCTGATAGAAACTGCATTGTGATTCTGTATCAGTGCCGAACAGGAGAGTTATATCACGAACTTCGAAAATACAAAATTAAGACCACTTAGAAAAAAAGACTACAAAGATATTGAAGATATAATCCGCAAAACGTGGAAGTACGACAGCTTGAGTAGCAATCCAAAAGACGCAGAACATCTAGGCCGTCTTTATCTGAGGGGTTGCCTTAAAAGATCTACATTCGCCCGTGTAGCAGTCAATGAGGGTAAGGTTGTTGGAGTGATATTAGCAAGTAGCGAAAAATCTGCTCCAAGATTCGCAATCATACGCAGCTTATCACAGCTATATGCAGCGATGCTGTTATTTTCAACCAAAACTGGTAGAAAGATTGGAAAGGTATTCGGAGGCTTTGAACGAGTAGATTCAGAGCTTTTAGAAAACAGTAAACAGTCATTTGACGGGGAGATCTGCTTATTTGCTGTAAGTGAAGAATGCAGAGGGGCCGGCGTTGGGAAATGCCTCTATTCTGCAGCTATCGATTACCTAAAATCTGAAAATGCAAAGTCATACTATCTATTCACAGATACTATGTGTACATACCAGTTTTATGAAAAACGGGGTATGAAGAGAATTGGTGAAAAGAAAGTCAAACTTCGCCCTTATTTGAATTGTGATCTGAATATGTTTCTATATTCCAATCGCATCGAATGATCTGAAATGGGTGCGCTTTGCATGAGATAAGATGCTTCCACGCATCTTTAAAGTATCCCGTTAAAATCAATAAAAATCTTAAAACAGATGCTATGCCTCTACGGCAGCATCTGTGTATTTTATTCATAATTTTACAGTTCTTGGTGCTGCAGTGAACGAAGAAAAAGTTGCGGTTACATTTTTTAAGTAAAGAACCTCAGTGTTATCATCTTCTGCAGAATACATTGATTTTAATTCTGGATAGCTGTTCAGCATATGTTCTTTAGGTTCGACTCTGTCATCTCTTATTGCAATAGCTTCTATTCTCAGCCATGTTGATCCGTCAAAGGCACAGATTTCTATTTTTGGATTAGTGGTTATCTGTTTAGATACTGACTTGGATTTTCCAGTCTGAATGTATAGCTTGTTTTCAAAAATATCAATGGTCCCAAAAGGCCTGACTCTTGGCTGGTCTCCATCCATTGTAGCTAAATAGTATGTTTGGCACTTTTTCAGAAAGTCATATACTTCTTGCATGTAAAATCTCCATATTCATATTGTCAACACACTAAATAAAGAGATCACTGCAAGCAATGATCAAAAACAGCTGTATCTGAGGATGTGTGCAAGGAGATGGATATCGCCATGCTTCTTGCACATTGTTTAGATTACTGGGGAGATACTGGATCTTGCGTTGGTACGGCAAAAGCCACATTTCCAGAGATCTTTTGGATCTTTACTTTGAGTTTGGCGCCTTTTGCTGTGCCGGGAACATATACTACATATTTATCCAGCTTGGCGATGCCGTCTCCTTTCCTTCCAACATCTTCAATCATGATTTCATAGACGCTGCCTTCTCTTATAGCAAAGTCATCTCTTGAAGATCTTCTGACATTTACAGGACGGTGTGCACCACAGGCATCGCATTCAAGCACTAAGGTTCTCCCATCTTTAACGATTCTTGTATCTGGCCTTCCGCATTCAGAGCATAAGACGAATGTGTCTATATATCCCTGTATACGGTCATTGATTTGTGTGCTTGTAATTTTAGCTTTAAGAACAAGCCTCTGACCTTCAATGTTACCTGGAGTACCCAGTTCTCTGAGCAAGTAGTGGAGAAGATGCTCTGGATCACGCCTCAACGCGTCTACAATAGCACTAAAATTCCTTATGACTGTAATCTTTCCTTCCTGCAGTATGTCCGGCTCTGGGACTTTAAATCTCTCGTGGTTTTTAATTGTTTCAGGAAGGCTTGTTTTGGCCCTATCGAGCAACGCCAGGTAATCATCATCCATTATAATCACAACTTTTAATCCTTTCAAGTGATTTGAAGCTTGCCATCCTTTATATTTCTTGTCATTGTTTTTACAGCTTATTTTGAACTATTCCACATTTTTAAAAGATAATTGTCGCAGTATAAACACTCATTTATTAATGTTTGATTTGTAATTATTATAATTATTCTTTTCCATGACTATGTATTTGAACACTGCACCGTCTGTTATGGTGGTATTTACAGCTTCTTTTTCGGAATATCCATGCCTGAGATAAAACTGGTGACCAGTGACAGCAGAATGGAGGAACACCTTCTCATGATCTTGAAGTATCAGTTTTTCCAAGTGATCGACAATTTCTGTTCCATATCCGCGACCTTGGAAATCTGGGTGAATAAACACTCTTGAAATGTAATTGCCGTTATGCGAGCCAGTGCCAATACATTCCCCGTTTATTTCTACTATGTAGGTATCCCCATTTGAAATATCTTTATGGATATTTTGTGTATTGTGGCAGTCTAGGAAGTAATCGACTACTTCTGGAGCATAGTGTCTGGAATATGCTTCCTTTATGGTCCTGCAGACAATGTCATGAACCATTCCAGTATCTTGTTCTTTTGCCTGTCTGATCATGATCTAATTCACACATTCTAAAATGATGAAATACCTTTGTCTTCGAAATATCAAAGTCTAATTACTACTATTGAATTCAGTTAACAGTTGGAATCGAAATGAAATCCTGCAATGGCAATAACAGCATCAGAGTAGCATTGTGCCAGATTCAATGTTCATTAGGCAACAAAAAGGAGAATATTGCTAAAATAAAAAGTGTCCTGGAAGAACATTCTGCCAACTTGTATGTATTTCCGGAAATGTTTCTTACTGGATATATGATTAGGGATGAAGTATCCATCCTATCTGAATCTCTCAATGGTAACAATTTTCAGACAGTGGCGGATCTTTCAAGACAGCACAGTGCAAACATCATATTTGGAGCGGCTGTGAATGATGACCTTGCAGGTTTAATTAGAAATAGTGCAGTTATCGCTTATCAAGACGGAAAAATTGAGAGATATGATAAAATCCACCTAGCCAACTTTGGACCTTTTGAAGAAGGTTTATACTTCACCTCTGGAAAAAATTTAAAAATTATAGAAATATGCGGATTTAAATTTGGATTGATAATCTGCTATGACATATTCTTTCCTGAAGTGGTAAAATCATATGCGCTTGCAGGAGTAGATGGAGTGATATGCATCTCCGCTTCACCAGTGACCTCCAAATACTCATTTGAAACAGTTATGCCGGCCAGAGCTGTTGAAAATGCAATATATATGACATATGTCAATCAAGTAGGCTCTCAACTAAACCAAGTGTTTTTTGGTGGCAGCAGGGTAGTGGATCCATCTGGAAAGCAGGTGGTGAAGAATTCATGCTTTAATTCTGATGTGACAATAGCAACTCTTGACAAGTCATGTGTGGAAAGGGCTAAGAAAATGAGACCTACGATCAGAGACTCTTTGGTTTTTAAGCGAAATATTGATGTACTTGGTCAAGAATGATGGCCGGAAAATTGGGCAGTAGGTATTATGCCGAGGTGGCCCAGCCCGGTAAGGCGCAAGCCTGGAAAGCTTGTGTCCGCAAGGACTCGTGAGTTCAAATCTCACCCTCGGCGCTTTTTCTGTTTTTCTTTGGATGGTAATTAATATCAAGTAGCATTTTGATGTTGAAGATATAAAGTAGGTAGGAATGAAGATGAAAATAAACGTTGATCTTAGGCTAAAAGATGTTCCTGGGCAGCTAGTCAGTGCTCTAGACCCGATCTCCTCTTGCGGAGGGAATATCCGCGGGGTTGTCCATCACCATGATGTAAAAGATGGCGGCAGGATAGCAGTCAACGTTACATTCGAAGCATCTTCAGATCCAGTTTTCCATAGGATACTTGATGAGTGGGAAAAAAGGGATGTAGAGGTTGCTAAAATAAACTCATTTATTGAAACGTACCCAATCCGTTATCTTCTGGTCGGAGACATCTCTTCAGCAGAAATGGAGAGCGTGACCCGTGGTTTAGAGTCTATAGAAAATGTCGTATCCATCGATGTGCGATATACAGGCGCCGCAACATCTTCATCTCATACCGCTTTAATCACAGGCACCGTCTCTTCACAGGACACTCTTAAGACTCTTGACGATTTCTTTTATGAACGAACACAAAAGAAAAATTATCTCCTAGTCAGGGGGCTTGAACTATGAAAGTTCTTATCGCTGGCTTTGGCACAGTGGGTCAGGGAATTGCAGAGGTTATAGGCACCAGACAGAGCCTCTTTGATGCTATGGGTGAAAAGGTCAGCATAGTAGGAGCCTTTGACTCTTCTTCACTGATCTATGGGGACAATCTTGACCCCAAATATCTGGTAGAAAAGAAAAAAACTACCGGCAAGGTAGGAGATAAAGAAATTCCAGACGATGTCGCCAGCTACATTGAGGAAGCTGATTTTGACATTCTTTTAGACACTACGCCCACGAATATAGATCATGCTGAACCTGGTCTGACATACATTCTGTCAGCTCTGCATTCAGGTAAGCATGTAATCACTTCAAACAAAGGTCCTCTGGCGCTTAAGTTTAGCACACTTTCTGCAGCCGCAGATGCTAACGGTGTGCAACTGAAGTATGAAGCTTCCGTAGGCGGAGCGATGCCGATCATCAACCTTTCAAAACAGCTGCTGGCTGGAGAGAATATAATTTCCCTAAGAGGAATACTGAATGGTACATGCAATTTCATCTTAAATCGTATGAAAGAAGAAGGTCTGCCTTTTTATCAGGCTTTAAGGGAAGCTCAGGATTTAGGATACGCCGAAACAGATCCTACATATGATATCGACGGTGTAGACTCTGCAGCTAAAGTTGCAATACTGGCAAATGCAATTTTCGGCATGGATGTTAATTACTATGATGTTGTACGCAGCGGTATCAGAAATATTACCGAGGATGCCATCGCTCTTGCCGCTGAAGAAAACAGCGTGATAAGACTCATAGGCGAAATCGGAGGGGGCAAACTGGAAGTAGCTCCCAGGCTGGTTCCCATGGGTCATCCCCTTTCCATTGGCGGTACGCAGAATATGGCGAACATAATCACTGACCTTGCAGGTGAGATAACAGTCTCCGGCAGGGGAGCTGGAAAGAATGAGACAGCAAGCGCAATGCTTAGTGATTTAATCTCGATAATCCGCAACAAAGAGTAATGATGGTGTTTTGATGGAAAAAATCCGAATATATGACACTACTTTAAGAGATGGAGCACAGGCTGAAGGCATATCTTTTTCAACAGAAGATAAATTGGACATAGCTACAAAACTCGATCTCTTTGGTATTGACTATATTGAAGGCGGATGGCCTTCATCAAATCCCAAAGATTCTTCGTTTTTTGATTTTGCAAAAAACACCAGCTTCAGCCATGCTAAGCTGACTGCATTTGGAAGCACAAGACGTGTAGGGATGACATGCAATAACGATCCCAGCATACAATCTATCGCTGAATCTAGTGTTAAGTGTGCATCCATTTTTGGAAAATCCTGGGACTTTCACGTTACTGACGCATTGAGAATATCTCTGAGTGAAAATCTTGAGATAGTTGCTGACAGCGTTTCTTATTTGAAGAACCGCGGCATGGAAGTTTTATTTTGTGCAGAGCATTTCTTTGATGGTTATGCAAACTCTCCAGACTATGCACTTCATGTTCTGGAAGCTGCAGAATCTGCTGGAGCAGACTGGCTCGTACTTTGCGATACAAATGGGGGCTCGCTTCCCTCGGCGGTTGAAGAGGTTACCGCTCTCGTCGTAAAAAAATATGATGTGCCGGTTGGAATACACGCTCACAACGACGCTGAACTCGCAGTAGCAAATTCTCTGGCAGCTGTATCGGCCGGAGCATCAATGGTGCAAGGTACAATCAATGGCATAGGGGAAAGATGCGGTAATGCAAACCTGTGTTCTATAATTCCAAATCTCGAATTGAAGATGGGACTGAAGACAAACATCTGTGATCTGTCTCAACTCACGGCAGTCTCTAAGTTTGTAAGCGAGACTGCAAACATGACCATGGGCAGAAAGCTTCCATATGTGGGCGTCAGCGCATTTGCTCACAAAGGGGGCATTCACGTCAGTGCTGTTCTGAAAGACAGCAGAACCTATGAACATATTGACCCACTGATTGTTGGAAATGAAAGAAGGATTCTCATATCCGAATTGTCTGGAAACGCTTCATTAAAAGCAAAGCTCGGGGAACTAGGAATTGATCTAGATAATGAAGATGGTAAAAAGATCCTGCAGAGAATTAAGGACATGGAATCACAGGGATATCAGTTCGAAGGCGCAGAGGCTTCATTTGAGCTTCTAGTCCGCCGTATGAAAGACGGTCTGCGCCCGCCTTTCAGAGTAGAGGGATTCAGAATATTCGTCGATGTTACTGAGGCAAATATTTCTTCAGAAGCTAGCATCAAAGTGTTTGATATTTCTGGAATGATGGAGCACACCGCTGCTAACGGAAACGGTCCCGTCAATGCATTAGATAGAGCTGTCCGCAAGGCTCTAGAAAGATTTTACCCCAATCTGAAAAATGTGAAACTGGTGGACTATAAGGTAAGAGTAATTGATGGAAAAGAAGCAACTGGTGCTAAAGTCAGAGTGCTGATGCGTAGTGCAGATGGTTCAGATTCATGGACCACCATCGGAGTATCTTCAAACGTAATTGAAGCATCTCTCGCCGCACTTCTTGACAGCTTGGAATATAAGCTTTTGAAGTCTAAAGAGGATGAAGCTTGACCTAAAAAATTATATTTAGTTGCAATTTTTCCCCTTTGATATCTTTGACTGAAAGTACAGTAAGATCAGGTCAAGCTGTTAATTCTAAACCTTCAAAATATTCGATGTCTTCGACTGAAAAACTGGTACTCATTTCCATTTCAATCGGGACACTGATGACTGCTTTGGATGCAACCATTGTAAATATTGCAATCCCGACAATCTCAGAGGAGTTTGGAGCCAGTGCGAGTGCTTCCTCATGGATACTTCTTGCCTACACAATGATGTTGGCTTGTTTCATGCTTCTGTGGGGAAAGCTAGGAGCGCTGACCAGCTACAAAAAAATATTTTTGATAGGTATTACTATTTTCACCGCGAGTTCTCTTGTTTTGGGCTTAGCAGGCTTTATTCAAAGTCTCGGGATGGTAACAATCATCTTGATGAGAGCCGTCCAGGGTCTGGGAGCTGGTATGATCATGGCGATGAATTTAGCCATGGTTACAGCTTACATATCTCCTGCCGTAAGGGGATCGGCAATGGGTATCACCACGCTGATGGCATCAATCGGTACTGCATTAGGTCCTGCATTAGGTGGCGTTTTAACTTCAGTCCACTGGTCTTTGATATTTTTCATAAACGTGCCGATCGGTTTAGCCTGCTTATTCCTCTCTATGAAATCAATGTCTTCAATAGCAACTGACAAGATTGCAGTTGATAAAAAGTCTATAGATATACTAGGGGCAATCCTGCTGTTCTTTGCACTATTCTCATTCATATATATGTTGGATATTGGAAAAGGAAACTGGACATCTCCGATAGTCATAGGACTTGGAATCTGCACTGTTGCCTTTTTAGTCCTCATTTATTTGCAGGAAAGAAGGGCAAAGGATCCAGTTGTAAACCTCAGACTGATTGGTAATAAGAACATTGTATTCTCCTGCATTGCAAATCTTCTGATGTTCGGAGCCATGGCCGGCTGCTACTTCTTCCTTCCATATTATTTAGAAGGCTTACTCAAACAGACAACCATGTCAGCAGGTCTGATCTTAGTGGCTAACTCCATAGGAGTCATGATTGCCGGCATTCTGGTAGGAAAGCTGATGGATAAATCTGGGCAATGTAGAAAATACGCCCTCATAGGCTGCGTAATTACTGCAATTGGATTCCTGACAATGCTGTCTTATGATCTTTCAACCAGTATTGTGCAGGTCGTTGCTACATTGCTGCTGATGGGCTTTGGAATGGGATTCTCTCTTGTTCCAATTGGAAACATAATCTTTACACACACAACATCAGGCGAAGAAGGGGCTGCATCTTCATTTATCAATACTTTCCGCCAAATGGGAAGCAGCATGGGTTTAGCAATCATGCAAGCTGTGTTTGTGGCTGTATGGACGATTGACGCCATCCTTACCAGACCACAGCTGGTGGATAGGCTGATCAACAGTTTCCACATGGTGTTCATAATCTGCGCGTTATTCGCTGTTGTTGCATGGATACTGCTATTCCTAGCCAGAGACGGCCCACATTCTTCATCAGGAAAAACTATAGAGTGACGAGGCTCAGCCTCTCAACTCATCTTTTTATTACATATTTCACTGGTTTACGGCAATCTTTAAGATCATACCAACACTTTGCAGATTATGAGCAGGCATGTGATGGAAACTTTGGGGAAATCAAGAGTTGTTATTGAAGATGGAAAGGTAATCGAGGTATCAGAGCCTGTTGTAAAATACTGTCCATTGTTTAAAAAACACAGAAACATCGATGAACTGAACTGTCAATCCATCAAAGAAAACATAGAATTTAGGATCAAAGATTTTGGAATGTGCACAGAAGAGAGAAAAACAAAACTTGACTATTTTCTTAATTTTGGAATCTCCGAGCTCTTGAGTCTTGCACTCAAGGAAAACGTGCTTGATGCTGCTGTAATAGCATCTGACGGCTGCGGTACTGCAGTTTTGAAAGACGCTCAAATAATTCAGGGAATGGGTGGAAGGATATCCGCAATTATTGAAACAGAACCTATCAACTCAGTAATTGCAGATATCGGCGCTGAAAACATCTTAAATCCAGCAACTGCAGAAATTGATCAAATCAAAGGTGTTGAAAAAGCTTTCAGCATGGGTTATCTAAAAGTTGGAGTAACAACACCGTTTGCTCAGCAGGCAAAACTGTTTCGTGAAAAATATGGTAACAGGATAATGATCTTTGGTGTGCATACTACAGGCATCTCTGAAACTGAAGCAAATGTATTTTTTGACTATGCAGACGTAGTCACCGCATGTGCCTCAAAATATGTACGTGAAGTTGCACAGAGCAAAGCAACTCTACAAGCTGGTACGAAAGTGCCGATCTACGCTGCAACCGAAGCTGGAAAGGAACTGATGTTAGCAAAACTAAGAGAGCTCAACAAGCTGCCGGACACTACACTAACGGACTATCCCAATCCTTTGTTATAATCATATTTGTAAACGGTTTTATATTCTCGATGGGCTGAATATGAATGTTTGTTTTATGCAGCCCTCAAATCTTTTGAATTGCATCATTGCGCTATTGGAATATACATCCTAACTTATGTACATATTGAATCTATAATCTTGAAATTTTTTTGCAAATATTTTGGATTATTCTAAGAATTGCAAACATATTTGTGTGTTGGCTATTAGATGTTAAGACCCTCTAATTTCCTTTGTAAATCTTAACGCCTAATATGCAGTTGCCCAGATTCGATGTAATATTTAAGAATAAACTCAAATAAAGCAATATTTTTTCATTATGACCTTTCATATTACAAATTCTTTGCGTTTACTCCTCATATTTTACTAATATTGCAACAATTTTGCATTTTTAGAGTATTTTTTGTCACAAGTCTTATATATTTACGCGCTTCTATCAGTATTGGGGATTATATGGGATACGAAGAGTTATTTCCACCGTATGATATGGAATGGCATGCCCATTCTACAAGGCGTTTTGCAAATCCCTTTGTCGATAACAAATACGACAGGGTCGATGTAGATCCAGTTATGCTATCACACGCTGCGGTAGCATGCGGATATACAATCAGGGATTTCTACGAGAAACCAGAACTTGGAATCCATTGTCTCGCACACATTTATCAGCTCTATGATTTACTGCCTGTGACACACTGGTTCTATGCATCTCCATGGCTAGCTGATCTAGGCTGTAAGATGGTATACAAGGACACATTACCGCCGATTCCAGAATCAGAGATTCTTCACGAACCCGGTGATGTAGATGCTCTCCACGTACCAAGCCCTGAAGAGCTGTACGATGGATGGACATATTCTCAATATAAGAGATTGTATGCATATGTGCAGAAGAACATACCTCAGACATTCGTTCCGATTTCCTATGGATTTGATCCAGTAGGAGAAGCAGCAGCTCTCTGCGGTGTAGAGAACTTCATCATGTGGACATTTGTCGAGCAGGATGCCGCTCACAAACTGTTAGAGAAGTTTACACAGACTGCAATTAACGGTGCACTTTGTACCGCTAAAGACTTTGGTTCCGCAATGTTAGTCGTAGCATCTGTTCTAGCCAACAATGATATCTTCTCTGATGAAGCCATCAGGGAATATTCTGTCAAATACATGAGAGAATACATTGACAAATCATTCCGTGGCGGAGCAGGACCACAAATCTTCTACCACTGCTGTGGAAACCACGAAACAAGCTACAAAGAATTCCAGAACCTTATCTGGTCTCCATTCACTGTGTTACACATTGGATACAAAGGACCTGAAGCATTCCCATCTGACTTACTTGTTCAGGAATATGGAAACAAAGCCACCTGTATGGGATCTGTTGATACCAAGCTGTTAATCAACCCCAATCCAAAGGTTGTTTATGATGCTTCTGCTAAACAGATAATAGCTGGAAGAGATGCTCCACGCGGTTACATCCTTGGTACAGCTTGTGAATGTCCACCGTACTCACTGCCCGGTAACATCCTTGCAATGACCCGCGCAGCTAAAGATTACGGTACCTATGGAAAATGGTGAGGTGAGAAAATGGATGTAAAATTCTCTGACAGCGTAAAAGAGCTCATTGGAGAGAGAGGTCTGAAGATTGATGACGTTATTGATATCATCAACACTGCTGAGTCAAGCAACAGAAAGCTTAACGATGGTTCCAAGAACCTTGCCAAGAAGCGCATTGGAGAGGTCACAATCTATGCTGTTTACGATGACAACGGCAACGTAGAGACAGCCTACTCACACCGTATGGTACTTGGAGAAATCCAGAAAACAACAGATGAACCAGACCCAACAAACTGGGTATGTGTTTCCTGCAATGAAAAAGCTGTAATTGGAACAGTCTTGATGACCTACATGGGTGTCACAAGGTCTGGACCAGCTGTTGTATGCGAGAAGTGCGGAGACGCATGGATCGAAGAATATCTGGCTACCAAAACCATTGCAGCAGCAGAAGGTCTCTTCGAAAAGAAGAAAGCATAAACCACTTACGGGCCCTTGAGGCCTTTTTCAACCTTTTTTTATAATTCTAAAACATATTGTTGTTTGATGGTGTTTATACATGAGTGAGATTATCGGGGAAACAGAAAGTTTGTGCCCAGAATGTTTAAAAGTCATTCCTGCTGTAAAAATTGCAGAAAATGATAACATTTACTTGGAAAAGACATGCCCTGAGCATGGAAAATATAAGGTTTTAATATGGAGAGGCGTTGACGACTATCTCTCTTTGAAAAAATATGCATGTGTTCCTTCCAAGCCTAATGTATGTGCTGTAGATAAGGAAGAAATTGTGTGCCCCTTGGATTGCGGCTTATGTAAAGAACACACACAGCACACTTGTATTGCTATTCTTGAGGTTACAAACGGATGTAATCTCAAATGTCCAATATGTTTTGCATCAGCGAGTTCAGGCTATAAATTTCATCCAGATCTGGATACAATTCGTAAAATGTATCAGACTGCTCTTGACAGCGTAGGAGAAAACGTTTGCATCCAGATCAGTGGGGGAGAACCTACTATCAGAGACGACCTTCCTGAAATTGTCAAGATGGGAAAAGATATGAGCATAAGCTACATTGAGCTGAATACAAATGGTGTCAGGTTTGCAGAGGAAATTGAATTTCTGCAGAGATGCAAAGATGCCGGTGTAGATTCTCTTTATTTTTCATTTGACGGTGTTACAAGCGATGTGTTTATGAAAACATGTGGCAGAGACCTGTTGGAAACAAAGTTAAAAACAATTGAAAATTGCAAAAAAGTTGAGATGGGTGTGACACTGGTCACCGTGGTCTCTCCAGACATCAATCTTGATCAGATCGGTCAGATTATTGACTTTGCAAAGAAAAACGTACCTACTGTGAAAGGTGTGCATTTCCAGCCGCTCAGCTACTTCGGTCGTTATCCAATTGTGCCGCAGGATGAAAACCGTACAGTTCTTCCAGATTTATTGGTTGAAATAGAAAAACAGACGAAAGGTCAATTAAGAGTGGATAATTTCATTCCCACTTCCTGTACAAATGTTCACTGCGACATAAAGTCAATGTCTGTGGTACTCGAAGACGGATCTTTGTTTCCGCTGACTCATAGATCAATGGGTCCACCAAAAGATACCTGCTGTATTGCTTCTAAGACTAGACAGGAAGTAAGTGACCTGTGGAGATTTGTGGATGAAAGCATGGATAGCAGTAATGAAAGCGATCCCGAGCCTGGCAGCTGGGACGAATTCATTCAGAGGGCTAAAAGCAATTATCTGACAATTTCGTCAATGCCCTTCCAAGATGTCTGGAATGTTGAAACAGAACGTCTCCGTGGGTGCTGTATTCATACCATCACTCCTGATGGAAAACTTATTCCGTTCTGCTTATTTAACATAAACAGCGTTCACGGACAAACACTGTATCGTCATGAGGTTTTTGGAAAATACTCTCAGTAAGAGAATGAGCAGGCTTAACGCCTGCCACTCTTACCAACACTTTTATTGTAATTATCTAAAATTCCATTCATATAGGTTGCAAGCTGTTTTTCTCTTTCTTTTGACTTTACAAGAACCCCACCGATTGGAAATTCATAGTCACATCTTAGACATCTAGCCATATTGCAACCATATGCACCTTTAGAACATCCCTTACAGGCTATTGCACGGGATTGAAAAAGTGAGAACTCCAAGCCACACCGCGGGCAAGTCATTTTTTTGGTAGTTTTCATGAGAGCAGGCGTTACTCCTACTCTTTCCATTTCAGGCGTAAGCGGCATTATTCTTTCCTCCCACATCCCCTATCATCCAGACACTAGATAAGGCTTTGTAAGATCATATCAAACTAGCATAAATTATTGAAATATTTTCTCACATGAATTTTTTCAAAATGATCCAAATTCATATAGTTAAATGTCCTAGTCATCAAAGGATGGATGAGATAATTTTCAGAAAATTGTGCAATTCAGACATCGCTGCTGTAAGACATATGCTGGAAGAGATATGGGAGATTGATAAGTTTACAGCAGGAGATTCTAAAACTGCCAATAATATCATATCATCTATTCTTTACAGTGATCTTGCCAACCAAAACTATTCTGAAGTTGCAGTCTTGGATGGAAATGTGGTCGGAGTATTACTTGCCAGAATCAAAATTAACAAACAGACACACACAATCTGGAGTCTTAAATCAAAATATCATTCATTCTATCTGAAGATCTTTAGAAAAGGCAATGATGGATGCTCCGAATATCTAAAAGTAGATAATTCCTTCAAAAAACTATTGGCGCAGAACACATCCGACAGCGAACTGATATTTTTCATGGTAGATGATAACATAAGAGGAAAAGGGATAGGAAAATCATTACTGTCTCACTATCTGGACGAATGCAGATCACGAAATATCAATAATTTATGTTTAGTCACTGATACACAATGCAATTATGAGTATTATGATAAGAATGGTTTCACTCTGGAACACAATGATATATTCAGGCTGGATTTACCATCAGGTTCTATTGAACATAAGACGTTTTTATACTCTTACAGGTTTTAATTTTTAAAATACAGTAGTTTTTGTTCTTTAAAATCCACTCTGGGCTGGTAAAGCGATAGTTTAACATTCAGAAATGCATTAGTGACTCAACTTTAGTGGATGTGCTGGAAGTCTTGGAGGCTGCGCGATTGCAAAACTCTGTAAATGATGCTGATAACAATTCGTTAGAAAACCCAGGTATGGTAAAACACACTGCAGTACTTTATGGGTCAGATGAGGACATGCATTCTTCAATGGTCCCTTTATTGATCAACAGTCTTTCTAACGAGGACCATATGTGCCTTTGTATTCTGGATGATATAATGTATCTTGAGCTGACTGACCTGCTCAGCAAACAAGGTATTGATGTAGACAGTGCTCAAGACTCTGAGCGTTTAAATCATCTAATAAAAAATGAAATATTTTTCACAAAAGGAACATTTAACATTGAACAGACATTTGCAATTTTCACTAGCATAGCCAACGCATCACGGGCCCATGGATTCAAGCAGCTGGACATCTTTACAGACATGTCTTGGACTCTTCCTAAAGTTTTGAACAGGGCAGAATACGAGCTCAAGTTAAACCTAAATCTCGCACCCCTCAACATCAACATGGTATGCATGTATGATTTGAGAAAATTTTCATCAGATGCAGTAATGGATGCTCTAAGAACACATCCAGCAGTTTATGCCAACGGTGTAGAATATAAAAATCCATTTTTCACGCCTTCAGAGAGGCTGATGCATGAAGACTTTTCTGATCTTGAACTTGAATACGCCCTTAAAATTATCCGCAGTATCTATGATCTACAAAGTTCACTTACTCTGAGTGAAGGCAATATCCGTGAAATGGGTAACTTGATCAAATCCTGTAATTCTGAAAAAAATGATCTAAATATTGCATTGAATGAATTAAAATTCAGATTTGACCAATATGCAGAAGGTATATCAGACTGGATTTGGGAACTAGATTCTGACGGGAATTTTAATTACACTTCAACTGCCGTAACTCATATCCTTGGTCTACAGAGAGAGGATATTCTTGGAAATGATCTGGTATCGATCGTCTGTGATGAAGACAAGGAAGCTCTGTCTAAAGCTATTGAGGAAGCCAAGTATAGAATATCATCGTTCGGCCCCATTGATCTATGTGCATCCAACAACGGTGAAAAAGTTTACTTGAGACTCTCAGCAGTTCCCCTGTTCCATCGCAACGGTACATTCTTAGGTTATCGCGGTATTGCTCAGGATATTACAAATGATATTAATTACGAATTAAATGTAAACTCTTTGAAAGATGAAATTTCCAAATATGTTTCAACTTCTGAAGAAAATGAAAAGACCATTACTAGTTTACAAGCAGACATCGAAGCAAAATGTGCTGAGATCCAACAGTTAAATGGATCACTGTCCGGTTTGCAGACTGACATCTCATCCAAAAACAATGAAATTGTAATTCTAAAGGATGAAATTGAGGTTGGGAAAAACAGCCTTTCTGAGCTCCAAGGAAGTTTCGAATCTAAAACAATGGAGCTCACCATGCTTTCCAGCTCTCTGGCAGCTTTCAAAGAAGAATCTGAAAGGCTAACTGAAAAGCTCATCCAGGCACAAACAGACTTGAGCACTACTCAGGCAGAATTGTCGGCTTTAAAAGCAGATTCGGACAATGAAATTTCTGTATTGAAAGGAGAGTTATTGTCTGCACAAACTAAACTGGAAGACGTCAACTCGGCAATTGAAAGCAAAAATGCAGAAATAATCACACTCACAACCGCAGCCGCTGCCCTGGCAGATGAGAAACAGGCGCTAGAATCACAAATGGCATCAGCGAAGTCTGATTTAGACAACAGCACCAAGGAGCTCACGTCATTAACTGCAGAACTTGAAGAGCTGAAAACCAAGTATTCCAAAGATGTTTCATCACTTACGGAGCAGCTGAGTTCTTCAAACTCAAGCATATCCGACTTAAGTTCATCTTTAGATAACAAAAATTCTGAATTACTGACATTAACCGCAGCCGCAGCGTTATTGGCTGATGAAAAGCAGTCGCTGGAATCTCAGCTGGAGTCAATAAAATCCGACTTGAAAGGTACTATCTCTGAGATGACTTCATCGGCGGCAGAAGTGGAACTGTTAAAAAATTCCAATTCAGAACTTAAAGTTCAGCTGCAGGAGGCAAACAATTTAATTGCTGAATTAAGAGCCTCTAAAGATTCGGCTGATTCTGAAATATCATCACTTGTTGAAAAAGTGATGCAAAAGGAAAATGAGTTGAATATCAAAGAATCAGAACTTTCACTAGTACGCTCAGAATTATTATCTAAATCGGATGAAATTAATAAATTCAATAACATGTTGACTGTTAAAGATGAAGAGATTACCTGCATGCTGAATACCGTCTCTTCCAGGGAAGGAGAGCTCAAGGAACTGCATGAAAAAATCTCAAAAATGAATCAAGACATGGAAGATGAAATTTCATCAATGCGTGCAGAGCTGAAAAATTCTCTTGCACTGCGCATTGAAGATTATTATGACGTTCTTGACTCATCTGCAGAAGCCATTTGGGTGATAGATAATAAGGGAATCACCACATTCACAAACAAACGCGTTTCAGAGATATTTGGCTATTCAAAAGAAGAGCTGCATGATAAAACTCCTACAGACTTCATGAATAAAGAATGGTTGAATGCTGAAGACAGAAAAGTTCTGGAAGAGAGGATGATCAAGTTCGTACGCAAAGACGGCTCGGATCTGTGGGTAATGGTATCATCGATTCCTCTCATTTCTCATGATGGAACTTCCAAGGGCATGATGGGAATATTGGTGGACATAACAGAGCTTAAAAAATCTGTAATGCATATTCAGAAACCCTTACCTCAGAAAGATCCAAATGAATTCATGGACCCTCTGAATGATGCCTTTACATCTGTACTATCTAATATCGCCCTTGTCAAAGATTATGTCATTCCTGAAGGGAGAATGTATGATAAGCTCATCAGGGTGCAGGAAGCTTCCGAAGCGGCTGTTAAAGCTGTAGGTTATGATAAACTGCCTGATCTCTCAATGCCGCTGATTCACGGATCTGGAAAAATTCTCATAATTGATGACAACGATGCAGTATCTGAGTCACTTTCAGATCTTTTGATGCATTTAGGATATGATCCAGACTTTGCAGCTGATTGTGAGGAGGGATTAGATCTATGCACCGACGCAGCAACTGACAACCATCCATTTGCAGCTGCGGTTATTGACATCAATGTTCCGGGCTGCATGGATGCAATCTCTAAGATAAGTGCTGCTTTTCCGGGAATAAAACTAATCGCATCAGATGTGATGGCGGGAGATCCAATCGGAGTAGAACCGTCTGCGTTTGGGTTTGCAGCAGCTATTGCAAAGCCGTTTTCTGCAGGAGAATTATCTTCTCTTCTGAATGAGGTTCTCAATTAATCTGACTTTCCAAACCTTTTAAGTTTACATCTCTGGTGATATTTCATGGGAATCCTGACCAAAGTTAAAATCGCAGTAGCACGCAGAAAGCTCAGTTCAAAAGACATCATCGGCACAGACTCTTTGGAACAGCTCATCCATGCAAGATTTCTTGCGGACTTTAAAAAATCACAGGAATTGCGGGATATGGTCGGAAAAGATTCTTTGGATGAGATCACTGCTGATGATGTTAACACATATCAGCTGTATAAGTTCCGCGAATCTATGCGATATGCAATGGAAAACAGCCATTATTACAAAAAGAAGTATGAAGCGGCTGGCATATCTCCCGACGACATCAAAACAATGGAAGATATCAGCAAGGTGCCTTTTACAGACCCTGACGATCTAGCTGCAAACTCGCTGGCATTCTGTGCAGTTTCTCAGGGAAAAGTCATGAGGGCTTTTACTACTTCTGGAACTACTGGTAACAGGAAAAGAGTATTTTTCACACAGAATGATGTTTTAAACATTGTCGACTCCATCGCCGCAGCGGTCAAATCTGTAGGAATGACTAATGAAGACACTCTGCAGGTAATGTTTCCGGCAGTTTCAGCATGGGATCCAGGTCTGATGATGGACTCTGCATGTAAGCTAGCTGGATTAAATTCAGTAGTTTCCAGTACAGCTGATGTTGACGAACAGATAAAAAATATGAAAGATAATAAAACAAACTATCTCATCGGTCTGACTTCATTCATTTACAGGATCACAATGCTTGCTAAGGACAAATATGATCTCAGGTCAATCGGCGTCAAAACAATCATCTGCTCTGCAGAACCGCTTCCTGAAATTATGCGCAAACAGATGATTGACGCCTGGGGATGTCCTGTGCTAGCTCAATATGGTATGACTGAAATGGGGCTAGCCACAGCTATTGAATGCGCCGCTTATGATGGAATGCACACCAGCGGCGGATATTTCTTTGTGGAAGCCGTTGATCCGGAAACCGGTGAACCAAAGGGTTACGGAGAAAGTGGAGAACTAATTTGGACCTCTTTGGTAATGGAGGGAACTCCTTTGATCAGATACCGCAGCAGGGACATTTCACAGATTCTGCCTGCTCCTTGTAATTGCGGTTGCTTCCAAACGGTACGGAGGGTTGCTAAAATCCAAGGCAGACTTGACACGCAGACAAAGATTGGATATGGGCAGAAAATATTCCCTGCTTTATTCGATGAGGTTCTTCTGGCAGTGCCTGGAGTCTTGAGTTATAAGCTGACTCTAACTCATGAAGGCTATAAAGATAAGCTAAGCTTCCTTTTGGAATACAAAGGTGATGAGTTAGAAGGCCGCAGGCAGATCGAAGATGCATTGATGAGTCTGGATGAGATAAAAGATGCACTGGATAACGATCTCATAGAAGTGCCAGAGATATCATTTATTGAAGCTGGCAGTATCGATTTCGTTCCCAAGAGCAAGGCTATTGTGGATCTGAGGGAAAACTACGACACACCCTCTACTTAAAATATGGTTACCATTATAGCTTCTTGAGAGTTTATCAGCGATACTTTCATAAACTCAATTCTATTTGGGAAGAATTATTAGGGGAGAACCCAGCCATGAGAATTTCTGATCAAGAGGAAATGTGCATTCTTGAAGCGATAAGAACCGCTAACATATACAGAGAGGAACTTGCGTCTTCTATCATAGATGCTCCAGTCCTCACAATAGTCGCAGCTACTGCCCGTAGGGAACTGACTGTACGGGAGATCTCTGCAATAACTGCAATTCCACTTGCTACTTGTTATAAAATCGTGGAAAAGATGTCTTCTTTGGGGCTGTTAGCTGAAATCGGGAAGGTAAGAACATCCACACGGGGTAAAGCATCAATGTACACTACAACCCTCAAATGCTTCTCTGTTGACATTTCAAGCGGGATAATTGAGATCAGCATTACCTGGAAAAATGGACAAACGATGAACCTTACAAAAGACATCTGTCAGACAGTATCTACTTCTTCCACTCCAGCAGAAGAGGTCAATCAGCTTGCTGAGTGACCTCTAATATTCTGAATCTATTTTTGTCGGGGTCTGTAAACACAGCTTCGACGTTTCCTTCTTTATTTCTAGCAGGCTTTTCAACAATCTTCACATTTTCATCCATCAGCTTTCTGTGAAGTGTGAAAACAGAATCTGTTATGAATGTAATCTCAACATCCTGCGTATCGTTTTCTTTTAATTTTAATATGCAGTTTGTATTTGGTATTTTGAATCTGCCAGGTTTTTCTTCTTCTAATCCGAGAGCATCTTTGTAGAATTCACGGGACTCTTCAAGATTTTTAACATTGATGGTGATTTCAACATTCTGAATTTCACCACCTTCTATGTAGTATGGGCCGTCATTCATGGGATTTCCAAGAGGCATGATTGTCAAATGGAATACTTCAGATAATAAACTGATGTCAATGATAAGCTTATAAAAAAATGTAGAATGAAAATTCCTTTCGGAATTTTCAGTTTAATGAAAGTAGCTCATCTGAGCCTGGCACTTGCATACATCCATGTTTGTAGTATTGGAATGGCCAGAAGCAGCGGTGCAAAGGCGATGATGTACACCATTTTGTAATGCTCGCTCATATCGCTTAGTGCAACGAATACACCGATAGCAATGAGAATGCATCCCCAGGCTCTGAGTCTGTATCCGCCTTTTTTATTTAGGTTGGCAAGGATCTCTTTAGCTTCTTTTGATTTAATATGACCTTTGAGTTTAATGAACGTCAGAGTATCTGGTTTGCAAGTGCCGGAAATCAAGGGCTTAGCCAGTACGAATACTGCCAACAGTCCGAAGATTATGCATTCTGCACCCAATGCTAGACCTATTGCATCTAAGATCATTGGAACACCGTTTATTGATAACTCTTCCACTTGGACTCAAGGTTCGGATCGTTTACAGTTTCAAGGATATAGTCTGCAAATTGAGCTCCGGTGGCACCGTCAGAGCGTCCTGTCATCTTGAGTTTGCGCTCAAACTGGACACATACATCTAAAGCCATCTCGAGTTTTTTAGCCTCTTCAACATATCCAACATGATTCATGAGCATAGCTACAGCTTTAATCATTGAACATGGGTCTGCATACTGGGCGCGGCCTTCCTCAACCATTCTTGGAGCGGATCCGTGGATTGCCTCGAACATTGCATATTTCTTTCCTACATTTGCACTGCCGGCTGTTCCTACACCACCTTGAATCTGGGCAGCTTCATCTGTGATAATATCTCCATATAGATTGGGTAGAACAATGACTTTGAAGCCGCTGCGTCTGTATGGATCTATCAGCTTGGCAGTCATGATGTCGATAAACCAATCATCCCATTCAACTTCTGGATAGTCTTTAGCAACTTCAGCTGCAATATTGAGGAACTTCCCATCAGTTGTCTTTACGACGTTGGCTTTTGTAACCACACTGACCTTGTTGATCCCGTTCTTTTTTGCATAGTCAAATGCAAGCCTGATGATTCTGTCTGAACCCTGAGTGGTAGTTACACAAAAATCAATTCCCAGGTCATCAGTGACGTCGACTCCTTCGCTTCCAAGTGCATATGATCCTTCAGTGTTCTCACGGTAGAACATCCAGTCAATGCCGAGCTCAGGAACTTTTACAGGTCTTACGTTAGCGAATAGATCCAGTTCTTTTCTCATGGCTACATTTGCACTTTCAATGTTCGGCCAGGGATCTCCCTTTTTAGGTGTAGTTGTCGGACCTTTGAGGATCACGTGACATTTCTTGATTTCTGCAAGAACATCATCCGGGATAGCCTTCATCTCTTTTACACGGTTTTCAATTGTAAGTCCGTCAATGACTCTGATTTCCACCTTGCCGGATGCAATTTCATCTTTCAGCATATTCTCTAACACGGTTTTTGCATGCTCAGAGATGTATGGTCCAATTCCATCTCCGCCGCATATCCCGACTATGAGGGGTTTGAGAGATGAATAATCAGTCCATTCTTGATCAGCCTTCATACGCTCAATTCTTTTGAGCTGTTTTTCAAGAATTTTACCAAAATGTTCTTTGGCATCGTTTATTGCCTGCTCGTAGACCATTTTTTTCAACCGGATGCCTATCAGTAAACTGATATTTGAGCATCTTCCTTCAGCGGGCCTAAATCATGCCCCATATGTATTGTATGAAATTGTATCTGACGGCTGATCCGTCAGATATATGCTTAGCTCTACACAGTTCAGCCTCGTGGAATAAGCCCAAGATCGCTATATGAAAGAAGTTCTATGTTTGGAGATCCTTCCCTGGCCAGCCTCATAGCAATTTCTTCAAAAGCTTCATCTGGTAAAATTACCGCTACTTCCACATCTTCAGCGAGTTCATTGTAATGATCAATCAGATCGCTGCGTTTCCAGCTGGTATCTGATTCTATTACCTCTATTGACATATTATCACCGCTTTCGTCTGCAATCGTCACTACTGCCCATTCAGTATCTTCACTCTCTTCAATATCATGTTTTGTCATGGCGCCTGGATTTTCGGTCTGGATCATTTCCATCCTTTGAAACGCCAAATCTTCCGCGTCAACCATGATGGTTCTTTTTTGTTGAAGTTGTTCAATTTACTTTCGGCTCGGCAAAGATTTTATTTTGCATCTCCATGACTAAACGATGCGTTGTACACATTGCAGAGAATGTTGCAAAAACACCATGATGGAACTCACCAATGCCGATATTGCCCGTTTAGAAAAAAAGGGTTACAACAGGAACGACTTTAGCTACATCGGCGTTGATAATATACCTAGATTGAAAAACGAAGGAATCTGGTGTTATTTTTACGATCCAGAAAAAAGCAGATGTAAAGAGTATCAGGCAAGGCCTTTGGGCTGTGCATTATACCCTGTAAATCTCGATGAAGATGGAAAATATGTGCTGGATGGGCTCTGCCCGCAGGCAGAAACAATCACCATGCAGGAACTTAAAATAAAAGGTAAAAGGCTGGAAGCACTTATTTCCACAATAGATGCAGAAGCAGCCAGCCGTCATTCGTGATGTAAAGCAGAGGTGGGTTGCTCTTCTAAAGGAATCCCCCTTTCAGGGTTGGGACCTATTTCTCTGATATGTGCCACGAAGTTTTTGACAATCTCCGCAAACAGCTCAGGCTCCTCAGGATTGACCCAGTCAACTCCGATTCTTCTCCTATCATATCCTAGGCTTTCAATAACCTTTGACAGCAGATTCATGCGGTTGTTTGTCCTGACATTGCCTCCGCGATAGTGACAGTGTCCTTCTTTACCTCCGAGTACAAGTACTCCGTCAGCACCGTTTGAAAGAGTTTTCATAACCCATTCCGGATCAACTCTGGCAGAGCAGGGAGTCTTAATCAGGCAGAATGATGGGTCCAGTTCGATATGCTTTTCACCTGCGGCGTCTGCGGCCGGGTAGGAACACCAGCTGCATGCAAAAATTACTATGCGCGGAAAAGGCTCTTTGGATTCAAGAAGCCCCTGAGTACACTCTTCAATTTCAGAGATAATCGCTTCATTTGAGAATCCGCTCATGTTCATAGACCCTGATGGGCATGCTGCAACACAAGCGCCGCATTTCTCACACAGGTCATGGTTGACATTAGCTACACGATGTGCTCCGTCTTCAATGAATTCAATTGCATTGTATTTGCATGTTATAGTACAGATTCCGCAGCCTGAACATGTCTGTGTGTTTACATTCGCCCCTTCACTGCCAGCAACTGCTTTAGAACCTCTCATTTTAGCTGCAGCCATTGCTATCAGCAGTTTTGCTTTAGAAGTGGCATCATCAATATTGCTGTGAACCCATGCAGCCTGCTCTCTGATATTTGCATATTCTATAAAATGCGGGCTGACTCCAGCATTTAGTACCGCTTTTTCTATCTTCTTGTCTTCAGGGGCAGGGGCGATAACAACTCTATCTAGTTTGTTCTGTGATATCGCTTCAGAAATTATTTTTTGACCATCGTCAGATATGCAGTTTAAAGCCCTTGCATATTCCACATTTTTAAGAGATTTTGAATACTCTTCTAAATCGTTAATTTTTAACTTTTTATTTAGTAATTCATCACATGTGCAGATGAATATGCCTAATCTAGGGGCCTCAGAATCCATAGTTTCACCAATGGTATCTAAAACTGACCTCGCAGGTATAATAATTACACCGAAAAACAAAAAAAAATTGGAAGGAAGGGATTAATCCTTCTTCCAGAGTCCGTGCTTGTTACAGTACGCTCTCACTGAATTGATGTGAGTGCATTTGCAAGGGCAGGTGAACTCTGCCTGAGGTTTCATCCCTGGTTTTAAGTAGGCTCTCATTACCCTTGCATCTGAAGACACTTCTATCCACTGGATATAATGATCTTCATCCATTGGGTGTTCTACAGATCCTACTTTAACTATAATTCCGTTTTCTGTTGGTTCAACGATTGGAACATGTTTTTCTACCGCCGCGTCAACAGAGTTTTCACTCATCTTTACCATTGGTTTGCCGCAGCAATGAAGACCTCCAAGTCCGCTGTTTACGACTTCAACGATATTTCCGCAGGCGGGGCAGTAGTAAATTTCCTTAATTGCAGTCATGATTTCAATACTCCTCGCATTTTAATTGATAGTATGAACGAGCATGGTCACAGGACGGGCAGATTTCTGGAGCTTCGGTTCCAAAATGCATGTATCCGCATTCTCTGCATACCCACCACACCGCTTCTTTCTTTTTGAAGATCTCTCCAGCTTCGAGCGAGGCTAAAATTTTCTTATATCTTTCCTCATGGTGGACTTCTGCCACAGCAATTGCTCTTAACCTAGCGGCTACATCGGGTAAGCCTTCTTCATCAGCTATCTTTGCAAATTCAGGGTACATCTCTTCGTGTTCGTAATTTTCTCCTGAAATTGCTGCTTTGAGATTTTCAATGGTCGTAGATCTTAGAATTGGCACTTCTGTTTCGATCTTCACGCTGTCAAATTTGTTCTCTGCCTGGAGAGCAACAAGCATTTTGTACAGCTGAGATGCATGCTCCTTTTCTTGATCAGATGTAAGCCTGAAAATCTCTGCGATCTGTTCGTATCCTTCTTTTTTGGCTATTGAAGCATACATACTGTATCTGTTCCTAGCTATGCTCTCTCCGACGAAAGCTTTAGTGAGGTTTTCTACAGTTTTATTCATATTATCGAACACGCACCTGCGTGTTGGATATTATACCTTTCCCCTGTCTAGGAATTTAGATTATTTTTATGAAATTATTGCTTTTGCCTGACTCGATAGAGCACTCTTTTTTCCTGTCTACATCATTGCTTTTCATCTCTCTGAGGGTGTCTTGGAATGACATAAGGCCCCTGCCGATTTCCTTTGTTACTTTTGATGAATCCAGGCAGGTGTTTTTTCCTCTGATTACTATCGGTTCTACATCGTCACTTTTAATCTTTACACACAATGAAGAGTCTAACTCAAAAGTTTCAGCAAGCTTAATTCCCATTTCATATCTGCTTAGACATTCATCAACTGCAAGGTGGTATATGCCTGCACACATCCTATCAGCCATCAGCAGCATCTCTTCTGCACAGTCAGGAGCATATGAGGGTGTAACATACTGGTCTTCTAGCAGCTTCACCTGCCTGTTGGATTTCAGCTGATCCAGCGCCCATGTGATAAAGTTGTACTTCGGCGTGGCTTTATTTATTCCATATGTGGCTGAAACCCTGCAGATGCAGTTTTGCTTGGATGCATCTAAAACTACACGCTCACTTTCTAGTTTCATCTGTGCATATTTGCTAAGCGGTTCTGGAGCATCTGTTTCTACATATTTTGATCCCTTATCGCCACTGAATATTAGATCAGTTGAGACTGAAAATACTCTGGATCCAAACTCTTTTGCTGATGTTACTATGTTTAAAACACCCTCCACATTTGATGCCCATGCTTCTTGAGGATGAGTTTCACAATATTCTGGGCTGTCACATGATGAATCTATGAATACAACTTCTGGCTGATATCGTTTCATGACTTCTTTGACTTCTTCAGCATTCATGGGGTCCATAATTCCCATTGGGCAGTATCTGGCCCATGAAGTTTTTTTGTATGTCCCGACAACATTCATTCCACGTTGAGTTGCAATTTTGCAGAGATTCTGTCCGATCAGGCTCTCGGCGCCGACGACAAGGATTCTATTCATTAATTGGAGAAGGGCGCTTCATCTGAAAAAGTTTAGTGCGATCATTTTTAACCCCGCAGTTCCACTTTTTTGATTTACACTTCCTGAAAAGGTCGTGTGAAGGTGATCATGCTGCCTCATGGACAGAATGTTTCGACGAAGGGACACTACTCCGTTTTAGTCTTGTTGTCTCTGATAAGCCTTGTCGTGATGTTTGTAGAGATCATGCTAGTGCCCGATCTGAGGCAGGTTGCATCTGATTTTACAAACGGCGCTGAATGGATTTCATGGGTTCTGTCCATCTATCTCCTGGTCGGGGGTGTGGTAACCCCAATTATTGGAAAACTTGGTGATATTTACGGCACAAGAAACTTGCTGATTATAGTAATGGTCATCTATCTAGCTGGCCTGTTAGGATCTGGTTTTTCAATAGCTATCTCAAATTCTCTTCTTGGAGAAGCTAACATCTTCGTTTTGCTATTTTTCAGAGGTGTTCAGGGTATTGGTATGGGTATGTTTCCTCTGGCATTTAGTGTCATTAGGAACGTATTCCCACAGGACAGGATACCGTTCGCTCTGGGTCTTGTTTCTTCAATGTTTGCGGTCGGTACTTCAATAGGTCTTGTTCTCGGAGGATGGCTGACTTCAGTTGACACTTGGAACTTTGCTTTCCACCTTGTGGCAATTCCCTTTGTATTCCTGATAGTGGCGGCATTCTTCGTAGTAAAGAAGGAGCAGGGAGCGGATAAAGGAGCCAAAGTCGATGGTGTTGGAGCAGCCCTGCTCGGCATTTCAGTATTCTGTTTCCTCTATGCTGTGACGGCTGGAAGAACCGACGGCTGGACAAGTTTCAAAATAATCTCATTTTTTGTAGTATCAGCAATTTCTGCTGTAGCATTTGTTCTTTGGGAAAGACGGGCAAAAGATCCGATTGTAAAACTTTCTCTGTTCAAAAACACTGGTATCATGAATGCCACGCTGGTTGCATTCTTTGCAGGTCTGGTAATGTTCCTTTACTATCAGACAATGCCGTTCTTTCTGGAGACTCCGGTTGAGCTTGGCGGATACTACGGGTTTACAGACACATTCATCGTAGGACTGCATATGCTTCCAACGGCAGCTTTCCAATTCATATTTGGAATGACTGGTGGAATTGCTTCTAAGAGGTATGGATCTACAAATGTAATGGTAGTTGGAACCGCAATCATGGCTATAGGTTTCTTAATTCTCACTCAGTTCAATGATGTATTCTGGAAACTTTCTGTTTCTCAGGCCATTCTTGGAACCGGCATTGCTCTGGCTATGAGTTCTCTGATTAATGTCGTTATGGACTTCACCCCGAAGAATGAATTCGGTGTTTCTTCTGGTATGAACACTTTGTTCAGAACAATCGGCGGTGCAATAGGACCTGCACTTTCTGCCGCAGTAATGGCCCCGTATGCTATTCCTGGATTTGAAGAGCTTTATAGATATGAGGGATTTGACAGAATCTGGACAGTTGCTACGATATTTGCTGTCATCGCATTTGCCATAGCGATGATATTTAGAAAAGGTGGAAAACAGGGTAAAAGATCATGAATAATTTCAACCGTGAAGGTAATGGTGATAATATGGATCTCAAGAAAATGTACAGCGAGCACTCACTGAGAGAAAACCCACCCGGTAATTATAGGCCAGATGAGGTCTTGATTGATACAGTCGGAGGCAAGATGGTCCACGGAGATTCAGCATTGGACCTCAGCAACAAAGCTATTAACTCATTATATCTGGCACAGGAAGGGTTCTACGTCGCTGCTCTCGCTCCGGATCCAGAATTAGTTTCTGACACTGCTTCAAAGGCAGAAGAAACAGGCGCTAACATCAAAGTATACTCTTCAGATCTGACAACTCTTCCTTTCCCAGAAGGGGAATTCGACATTGTATATGATGATCGCTGGTTCGATCACATCGGTTATGTTGAAAGAGGAAAATATGCGGAAGAGATGTGGAGGGTTTTGAAACCTGGAGGATATCTGATTCTTGTCACAGTCCAATGCAGAAATGCAAGGACATGTTGTGACAGGGGAGACCCCTATGTTATGTTCAGGTCAATTTTTGACATTGAAGAAATCAGGGATGTGACCACACTGTATATGGATAGCCGGCAAAGAATGTTCTCAATGCTGATGAAAAAGAAGGCTCCGATGTCTTAATCGTCGTTGCGTGTGGGCAGAAACTTCCTCATGAGGTAGTTGTTGCCCTGCCTTGAGATCATTCTAAACCCTTTTTCATTATAGAACCTTCTGGCAGTTATATTCGTTATCTGCACCCACAGCTCAATTATTTCTGCATTGTAAATTAATGCAATCTCCTCTATACGTTTCATCATTTCGCTGCCATATCCCATGCCTTTGTATCCACGATCAACTTGGATTGAGTTGATGAAGAGGATGCTGTCCCTGACCTCTATTGAATAATAAGCAATTATCTTATTCTCAATTTCAAAAACTTCATTATATGTCGAATTATGGCGTAGCATCTTTAGAAGATCATCATCGTCCCATTCAACTCCCCACGAATCATAGATGATTTTTGACATATTGTCTCTACTGATTGTAACTACCTGTGGAATATCCCCTCGTTTCATCTCTCGGGATGTATATTCGTGGAGATGCTGGCTATCATCACCCTTAGATACTTCAGCAGACACTGATCATGAGATGGAAACGCTCTATATTATTATGTCTCTGTAAACCGTACAAGGCAGCTCATGATTCTGCGTATGCTGCTTAAATGAATGTCTTTAAATTTTGCAGAATTTTTTTGGAATGCTGAATAACACCCAATCACGACGCGACATGATCAATAAATTAGCAATAAACCGAAGTAGGAAGGCAATCATGTTATATAGATCGACTGAGCTCCTAGGTTTGGTGATTACTAGTGGTAAAAGTAAGCGCTGAAGCGATTGATTTCATTAAGGACTTGCTTGACAAAAATGAAAAGCAGGGTTACGGCATTAGAATTTATCTTGCAGGCATGGGTTGTTCCGGGCCTCAGTTTGGAATGGCATTTCAGGAAGGAGCAAAAGATGGAGACAACACTCAACAAGAAGAAGGCTTCGCGTTCTACTATGACGACGAAACAAAGGAACTGTTGGATGAGTCTACCGTAGATTACATTGAGACTCCAAGCGGTTCTGGTCTAGTCGTAAATAATCCAAATCTCAAATCTTCCTGTGGCGGCTGCTCTGGCTGCCATTAATCACAGGTGCAGCGAAAACCGCTGCATCTAACTCTTCTTTTTCATATTTTGCCATTTGAAGAATGAAATCATTTATCTGGACTGAACTTATTAAAAATATAATAATCCCCCATTAGCTTTTATAACAAAATTTCTTTCTACATTTTGCTTGATAGAAGATTCAGTGTATGTCGACCATCCTCTCATAAAAGAAGATACAATTCAATTTAGAGGATATCAGCGCTATTTGGCAGATTCTTGCCTGAGCGCTTCTACATTAGTTGTTCTGCCTACTGGAATGGGTAAAACAGTAGTAGCTTTAATGGTGGCTGCAGAAGTTTTAGAAAGAAAAGGTGGAAAAGTTTTATTTTTAGCTCCTACAAAGCCTTTGGTCGAACAGCATTCAGAGTTCATGGAAAAAAGCATCCTCTGTAGATCCATATGCACCCTCACAGGAGAAATAGCACCTGAAGAAAGAGACCTTCTCTGGAATCAGACTGATGTTATTGTTTCCACGCCTCAAGTAATCTCCAACGACCTGAAGCACGAAAGAATCGGACTTGACAATGTCAGCCTGATAATCTTCGATGAAGCTCATAGGGCGGTAGGGAATTATTCTTATGTTTACATAGCCGATGAGTATTCTAAATTCAAAAACGGATTATCTCTGGGTATGACGGCTTCCCCCGGTTCCAATGCACAGAAAATCATGGAAGTCTGTACCAATCTGCACATTGAAAGAATCGAAATCAAAACAGAGTTAGACAAAGATGTTTCTGAGTTTGTTCATGAGAACTATGTTGATTGGATAGTCGTAGATCTTCCCAATGCAATTCAAGAGATTGCTAGTGTACTCAGGGGACTTTATGATAAATACATTTCAGAATTAAAAGCCACAGGGCTAATGACCCCTGGAAGGCCGGCCACAATGTCTCATCTTTTGGACGTTCAAAAGGAAGTCCAAGCCAGACTGAATCGGGGAGAGAAAAACCGGAATCTTTACAATGCTTTATCGGTCCAGGCCCGTGCCGTCAAAGTCAATCATGCAATTGAACTGATAGAGACACAGGGGGTAACTCCGCTGGCACTGTATCTTAAAAAGATTAAAGAAGATTCTGAAGACGCTAAAGGTTCGAAAGCTTCTAAGGCAATAGTATCATCAGAGGAATTTAATCACATTCTGGAGATGGTTTCCAATACCAGAATGGAACACCCCAAGATATCAAGAATAATGGGTGTTGTGAGCCAGCAGCTTAACTCCAGGCCCGAATCAAAAGTTCTTGTTTTCACTCAGTACCGGGACACATGCGACATGGTGATGGAGTATCTCGCAAAGATTGAAGGTGTCAGAGTCTCAAAGCTCATAGGGCAGTCTGGACGCGGTACCGACAAAGGTCTGAAACAGAAAGAGCAGCTGGGAGTGCTCCAGAGATTCCGAGATGATGAGATAAATGTGCTCGTCGCTACTTCAGTAGGAGAAGAAGGTTTGGATGTAGCCAATACTGATCTTGTAGTGTTCTATGAACCAGTTCCTTCTGAAATCAGAAGCATCCAGAGACGTGGAAGAACCGGACGTAACAGGGATGGAAGAGTTATCGTGATGATGACCGCAGGAACCAAAGACGAAGTCTCTCAAAAATCAAGCGATAGAAAAGAGCAGGAAATGAAAAAGAGGCTCTATGCCTTGAAGAAAGAATGGGATGCACAGAATACAGGCATTCAAATGAGATTTGAAATCAATTAATCTTGATTTCAATATTTCTTACAACATCTTATTTATTTACAAATGATAAAAATTTCTGTAGAGTGCACTTAAATCAGCCTCAAATGTGTTATCTAACCCGCATTCCGTTTTTCTATGATCATTCTATAAAACGATAATTGAAATACAAAATAATACAATATACATCGTTTGTGATGCTACTATATGGTAAACTCATCCCCAATTATGATGACGGCAGCGTTATGTTCTTAACATATGCAACATTGGAGGGTTTATGCAGTATGGGGACCTTGTAAAGGTCTATGAGGCAATAGAATCTACGGCATCGCGCCTAGAAATGGCAGACATCCTTGCTAATCTATTCAAATCCTCAGATTGTAAAAATATTCGTACCATCATATATATGACTCAGGGAAACATAGTTCCCGATTTCTACCCTGAAAAACTTGGTATGGCTGATAAATTATATCTTAGAGCTTTAGCCATGGCTACAGGTCAGAAAGGATCCAGAATAAAAGAAGTGTGGGATAAAGAGGGTGACACTGGAAAAGTCACCGAATTGATTTTTGCAAATAAGAGCCAGACTACATTATTTTCTCAAGATTTAACTCTCGAAAGAGTCCATACTGCTTTGTTAAATATCTGCAGAGCCGACGGTGATGGATCTCAGGATCTCAAAATGAAACTGCTGGCAGATATCCTTCACGATGCCAAACCAAACGAGGCGAAATATATTGCAAGACTTGCTACTGGCAGAATGAGAATCGGAATTGCAGCTCAGACAGTGATTGATGCCTTGTCTCTTGCCTTTGCCACAAAAGCCGACAAACCGGAAATTGAAAGAGCATTCAACATAACCTCTGATTTAGGTTTAGTCGGAGAAACTCTCTGTCAGGATGGAATCAACGGCGTCAGGAGTATGAAAGTACACGTTGGCAACCCCATACGTGCCATGCTTGCTGAAAGACTATCATCTCCCGAGGAGCTTCTAGAACGTCTTGGCGGCAAGGCCATGTTTGAATACAAATATGACGGACTCAGGATTCAAGCTCATATTTCAGATGAGGGTGTCAAACTGTACTCCAGACGCCTTGAAGACATGACAAATCAGTTTCCGGATGTAGTAGAAGCCCTGAGAGAAGCAATTACTGGCACTGATGCTATTGTTGAAGGGGAGTGTGTTCCCATTGATATCAACACCGGAGAGTTCCTTCCATTTCAAGAAGTATCTCACAGACGTGGCAGGAAGCACGACTTGAATGAAGCTATTGAAGACTATCCAGTAAGGTTCCATCTTTTCGACTGTCTGTATTTTAATGGCGAAGATCTTACACTGAAGCCTCTGCCGCAGCGCAGGGAAACCTTGTCAAAATGTGTAAATGTCACTCAGTCTGTAAAACTTTCAGAAGCCAGAATACTGGACAATCCAGAAGATGTGCAGGAGTTTTTCATGCAGGCTCTGGATGACGGCTGTGAGGGTCTGATGGCAAAATCAATCGCCAATGATTCAATATATAGAGCAGGCGCCAGAGGCTATCTGTGGATCAAATATAAGAAAGAATACAGATCAGAAATGAATGACACGGTTGATTTGGTGGCAGTAGGGGCCTTTTACGGCAGAGGAAAACGTGGCGGTACATACGGAGCTCTCCTCATGGCAACATACAACCCTGATAACGATACATTTGAAACAGTATGCAAGCTGGGAAGTGGATTCAACGATGCTGATCTAGCTACAATCCCTGAAAAGCTCAACAAAACCAAGATTGACTCTAAGTTTTCAAGGGTGAATTCTAAGCTGGAAGCTGATGTCTGGTTTGAACCTTCCATAGTTCTGGAAGTGAGGGGAGCAGAAATAACCTTGTCTCCCATTCATACTTGTGAAAGAGGAACTATTCGCGAGGATGCAGGTTTTGCCATAAGGTTTCCGCGATACACAGGTACGCTCAGAGTCGATAAAAAAGCAAGAGATGCTACAACAAGTGCTGAGATCACCGATATGTACCGCAAACAGCTGAAACAATCAAACTGATGCTTCAATAATATCGTGTCACGAGGAAAGATTATATAAGTGGCGCAGTATGGAGCACCTTATGGAACTTCAGCTCCTCGATAAGGACAAGGACTCCATAAGAATCCAAATCCTAGATGCCGATATGACACTCATTCAACCGATAATCAATGAACTCATCAAAGATGAGGGAGTAGATGAAGTGAGGCATATAACAGGCCATCCAGAATTAGATTTGCCCGTATTGTATATAAAGGTCAATAATGGAAAGCCTCAGACAGCGCTCAAAAGAGCAGCAAAAACTCTGTCAAACGAGTATAAAGAAGCGCTGGAGAATTTAAAGTAAATGCAAGAATGCACAGGTGCAGAGGCTGAAATAGGCCTCGAAGTATTTTTTACAGATTCCTCTGGGATTGGAGGCAGGCTTAAACAAACGCCTGAAGATTTTATTGTTGATGAGATTTCATCGCCTCCTGCTGAAGATAGCAGCGGTACGTACTCTATTGCCAAAGTAACGTCTCAAAACTGGGAGACCAACCGTTTGGTAAGAGAACTTTCAAAAGCTCTCAGGATCAGCAGAGATAAGATTGGTTTCGCAGGTACCAAAGACAAAAGAGGAATAACTTCTCAGCTAATGTCATTCCAGGCTCCTGCAGATGCAGTCAAAGAGCTAAACCTTCATCAGATAACAATCTCTGATGTATATAGATCAAAAAAGCCGCTCACAATTGGAGATTTAATTGGAAATAAATTCATCATCAAATGCCGAAATTCTTCGCTCAGCAGAGAAGAGATTCAGGCTTCTATTTCTCAGACTGAAGCTCAGCTTTCAGAAATAGGTGGATTTCCTAATTTTTTTGGTGTGCAGCGATTTGGTGCGGTCAGGCCGGTAACTCATTTAGTAGGAAAATGGATAGCCAAAGGTGATCTGGAAAAGGCAGTTATGACTTATGCCGCCAACCCTCTGCCCACAGAAGGGGAGGATACGCGGGAGGCCAGAGCACAACTTGAAGCTGACAGAGATTTTGAGAGGGCTTTGGAATATTATCCAAAAACGCTTACATTTGAACGCATGATGATCGGATATCTTGTAAGAAATCCAGGAGATTATGCAGGTTCTATTGAGGTTCTTCCTCCAAACCTTCAGATGATGTTCATTCATGCTTACCAATCATATCTTTTCAACAGGATGTTGAGTGAGCGCATAAGGCAGGGTCTTCCTCTAAACAAACCCGTGATTGGAGATATCGTGTTGCCTGCAGACAGAAGCGGTCTCCCAGATCATGATCATGGTGTACCCACTACAGAAAATAACATTGATCTTGTGGAAAGACAGGTCAAAAAAGGAAAAGCATTTGTGAGCTCTGTCTTGTTTGGCACTGATTCAGTATTATCCGAAGGAGCTCCCGGTGAGATTGAAAGAAGAGTAATTGAGGAAGAAAATCTTTCCCCATCTGACTTTATGATTCCGCTGATCCATCAATGCAGCTCTAAAGGAAGCAGGAGAGAGATCCTCGGAACAGTTTCAGAAATGGAAAGCCGTGTGCTTGATGACTGCACACTCTTTTCATTCTCGCTGAACAAAGGATGTTATGCTACTGTAGTCTTAAGAGAGTTCATGAAAAATGGAACTCTGATGGATTACAGCTGATCTCACAGTCTGTAGTAATCCCCTCTTCCACCGTGACTCTCTTCTGACTGATCTTCTTCCTCATCTTCTTGAAATACCTTCTTCTTTTTCAGCGGTTCCTCAGGAAGTATGCCTGCATTACGCATCAGCCTGGTAGACATTTCTTCCCTGTCAGTTTTAGGATACTGATGATAACTGTCTTTCTTTAACTGAGTACGTTCTGCGTCAGCCATCCTCTTCATTGCCCATTTCTGATGCATAGCTTTGATCTGCTTCTCAGTCAAAACTACTTCTGATCCTTCCTGATCCTCTTCCTCACCGCTCTTGAAATTGAGCGGTATATGGCAACGGGGACAAGATTCAAAGTTAGAGGCACATTGCATGCACATCAGAGTGCCGCATTTTGGACATGCCGCCACTACCTGCTCGTCATGGAATATGCAATTTCTTCCACGGTATTGGGCAGATTTTGTGTTGTAGTAAACATCAACAGCTTTTGACCTGTCGATTGGTCTCTGCATCTTAGTTTCTTCAGGCTGTTTCTTTTTAAACAGTGAAATATCTTTCTTGGGTGTCTGAGGTTCATACGACTCTTCCGGATATTCTGGATTGTTCCTGTATACTCCCGCATTTGATGAATTAATTATTGTCATGAGTTGTCTGGCCATGTATATTCCGATGTCCAGAGTTTCCATGAGTTTGAGGGTTGTGTAATATTCTGAAGGCATAGTAAACACCATGCGGATAAGCCGCTCAGTCTCCTTGTCTGGAGCCTGTGTGGGGAACTTCATTGTGTTTACCTGACTTATGTATGACAAAATCCTCTTTGCCTTTGTGATGTTAGGTTCATCCATTGCAGTATATACTTCTGACAGGTAGAGCCCCTTTCTTTCATACTCTGGATTTCCCAAAGTTCTGAGAAGGATTGTTTTAGAAATCTGTTCATATGCATCAAACTCTTCGGTTGTCATTGATGCAATATCTACATCTTCTTTGGACTTTAGGCGCTCATTGACGAGGTCTAGGAAATTCTCTGGAATTCCCACATCTCTTGATGCCTCATCTCTGCTTATGCTCCGCGCACGTTTATGTTCAAATCTCAATAATTTAGCGGCATAAGCCTCAGTTTCTTCTTCTTTAATCCTTTCATTGAGTTCTGCATTTCCATCAAGCGCTAACTTGAAGTTTGGATCGATATGCAGAGATCTTTCAAAGGCATATTTTGACTTATCCAGTTCATTATTGCGGAGATATATGCGGCCTTGTCCAAGCCAGGCATATTTATTTTCAGGTTCGTAATCTAATATGTTTTGATAACACTGAAGGGCCTCGACATTATCTTCCATTTTTCCCAAGGCAGCGGCTTTATTCAGCCATGCAGTTGTGTTATGATTATCGATGGAAAGAGATTTGTCAAAACTGAATATTGCTTCAGACAGTTTTCCTAGTTTGGCCTGCACTGTACCGATGTGAGCCCATAAGACAGAATTTTCTTTATCTGTTCTAGTGGCAGACATGTATGCTTCTAATGCTTCATCCAGATTGCCTAGGGACTCTTCTGCTTTTGCCAGAGCCTGGTATGTTTCTGAGCTTGTACTTCCGAATTCAACTGCGCGCCTGTAACAATTTACAGAAGTCTCTTTGTCATTGAGTTTGAAATAAATATTTCCTTTTACCCGCCAGGCGTCAGCATTGCTTGCATTCAGGTTATGAGCTTTATCCAACTCATCCAAAGCTTTGTCGACGTCTCCGATGTATGCATATGTGCGACCGCGGTCCACGTAAAAGTTATCATTTTCCGGATCTATTTTAATCGCATCATTAAATGCTTTCAAAGCTTCATCAACATTGCCGTTAAGAAGCAGAGCCTTTCCTTTCTTATCTGCCAATACAGCATTTTCAGGTTTTAATTTCCATACATAGTCATATGCATTGGCAGCGGACAGGTAGTCCTGCAATTCCATATGAATATCGGCTTTTTTCTCTGCTGCCAGAGCATTATCTGCTTCGATCAGCAAAATATGATTGTAATCTTCCAGAGCATCGTCTCTGCGGTGCAGAGTATGTAATGCCTCGGCACGATTGAAATATGCATCGATGTTTTCCGGATTTACTTGAATCAGCGTGCTGCACACTTCGATTATTCCCAGATAATCTTCTTTAGACTCCAGAATCTCTCTTTTGGATTCCAGCGTATCTTCTTCAAAAGGATCAATTTCAAGAACTTTGTTGTACACTTTCAAAGCATCATTCAGTCTCCCCATCTTGAGAAGAACATTTCCTTTGTCGATCAGGGTTGCTTTGTTCTCCGGATCGAATTTTAAAATCTGATTGCATGTAGCAAGAAGATCCGCTGGTCTGTCAAGTTCTTTTAATGATTCTTTCTTATCAATTATAATTCCTACATCTCTGTATCCTGCAGATAGGGCCTTGTCAAAACTATTCACCGCTTCAACATGCATGCCTAGTTTTGCAAACGACTTGCCTTCTGCTGCGTAGACTTGAAGGTTACTGTCATCAATTTCAAGATATCTGTCAAAGCATTCGATGGCTTTTTCATGTTGATCTAATGAAGCGTAGGCAATTCCTTTATTGTATAATATAAAAGGATCATCTGGGCAGATCTCAAGAGCCTTGTCATATGATTCCAATGCCTCTTCGAATTTATTGTCCGATGCTAAAGACAATGCATGAGCACACCAGATGTCTTTGTTTGTTGGATCAAGTTCTAACGCTTTGTTGAGTGCCTCTGTAGCTTCTGCAAACCTGAACAGCCCATAGAGAGAATCACCCTTGATCCTCCAGAATGAAGCATCACCCGGAAATACTTCTGTACCTTCTGATGCAAGCTCAAGGCTGCGGGCAAACATCTTCTCTGAAAACAGTTCTATGCACAGGTTGTGGAATGCAATCGTATTTTTGGGATCCCTTCTCAAAACATCTTCATAGTACTCTATTGATTCTGCAGACTTTCCCAGCCTGTCGTATGCAATGGCACAATCTAAGAGGCTGCCTATATTTTCTGGATTCATTTTGAGAATTTCCAGTGAAATGTCTAAAACTTCTTTGTCTCTTCCATCTCCTTTGTATGCATCCTTAAGCGCTTCCAGAACTTTTTGTTCTTCAGGGAAGTTTTTTGACGCTTTTTCTAATATCTTAATCGCATCGCCGTAATGCTGTATTGCATTATATGCCACGCCCGTCTCGTACATTGCTTCGAGATCGTCCGGCATTTTTTCAAGTACGGCTTCGATATATCGTATTGTTTCTTCATTAATTCCAATTGATATGGCGATGTTCTTGCGCTTTACCAGCAGTCCAAAATCATCGGGGAATGAAAGCAGTGCAGACTCTGATTTTTCAAGAGCTTCTTCCATCCTGTGGAGTTTTACCAATGAGTCAATTATCGAATAGCAGTATTCTACATTCGGTTCATACTGCATGAGCATGTATGCGATCTCGATCACATCTTCCCATTTGTTCTGAGTAAGAGTCGTACGGTAAATTCCTTCCATTGCCTCAATGCATTTTTCATCTTTTTTCAGGACTTCCCTGTTGAGCGCTTCTGCCCTTTCAATCATCCCGAGGGATTCATATGCGGATGCTAATTCGAGCTTAATCTCCTGGTTTTCTGAATCATTCTTAAGTGCGCATATGTAGTACTCAATGGAATTTTCAACGGATTCAAAAGCTCTAAGTGTTCTCGCTTTTCCCAAATTGCCCTCTACTGAGTTTGGATCTATGTGGAGGACTTCATCATACACCTTAGAAGCCTCTACATATTGGCTTTCCTTTCTCATCACATCTGCTGTTAGCAGCATTGCCTGAATATCGCCAGGTGAATGATCCAAAACTTGATCCAGTGTCTGAATGGACTCGACACTCTGTCCGGAATTCATGAGGATTTCAGCTTTTTTTGTACCCCATGTAGTCGGGTCATCAAATTCGATAAGCAAGTCGTAAGGAGGTAGGTAATCAGGATCCCTTTCAATGAGCTGTTTTGCTTCCAGGATGGCTTCATCCGTCTTTCCAATTTTAGTGAGGATGGTTGCATGATCAAGCGCTAATTGTTTATTGTATGCATCAAGTTCAATAGCATGATCTATCGATTCCAATGCTTCTTCGTATGATCCTTTGGACTCGAGTGCTAGAAATTTATTGTGCCATGCCTTTAAAAGTCCGCTGTTCACATTTATTGCTTTGTCTGATGCGGTGATAACATCATCATATTGTTGTAACTGCAACAGCATAGCTGAAAGCTTTAACAGATATTCGGGAAACGTTGGATAATTTTCAAACTCATTGTCTTTGTTGCTGAGCAATATCTCTTTAGCATTGTCGATCTGTTCAGAGACAGTTTTCATGTCTCCAGAATCTAACGCTTCTTGTGCAGTTTCTATTGCTTTGTTAGCTTTTTGGAGACTTTTAGCATCCTTGTCTCTTAATGATTCTATGAATCCCATCCGATCACCGAATGGCAAGGTATCATCGAGGAAGGTCAAAAAGCTTTGCAAGTCTGACAATGTGTCTGCATTTGGTCTGACAACTAGTATGGTAGTAATATTGGATGACGAATATTCACAGATTTATGAGCCAATTTAAAGGTATATTTTATATATCAGATCTTTTAATATGGAAAATTGTCTGACTTTTGTCTGACACACATGATGGGATGCAAACAAAAACAGAGTATGATATTATTCTTCTTAGGATGGGAAAGAAGCTTAAGAAATACTCCTAATGCACATGGGGGGACTGGATGGGGTCCCCCAAAACGTGTTTAGTTTTTTTAGATATATATGATTGTATTTTTTAAATGATATCTCGACGCCATATAGAAATAGTGACACTCACATGTACCCTCGTATTTCAACTTCAATAATCTTGAGGGAAATCTATGTCAAAGAAACTTACAATGGCTATAATCGCAATAGTATTAGCGGTCGTTGTAATTGGCGTGGCGGTGTATTATGTATCTTCAAACAATGATTCTAAAGATGGATACACTTTGTCTTTTGAAAGCAACGGCGGAACCGAAGTATCTCCAATAACTTTTGATGAGAAAACGCCTGTCGCTGCTCCACCCAATCCAACAAAAACCGGATCTGAGTTCCTCGGCTGGTATTCAGATGAAAATTTGACCGCCCCTTTTACATTTGATAAGCTTCCATCTGGTGATTCGAAGCTTTTCGCCAAATGGGCTGAATATATGGATCTCGATGATGATGACTGGAATGAAATAGAAAATAATCCAGGCACAACTCCTTGGAATCTAGGAAACGAACAGATGGATTCAATTGCTGTCAGAGGTTCTGATATTTTAGCGATGGAAGACTATCTGGAAACAGTAATGTTGACAGTATCCAATGGATTTGTATTATTAGATCTTGAAGATCTGTGTGAAAACAACAACATCACCAGCAATTCTGTATTCAAATTCTCAATTACAGTAGGAAATAAATCAGCCCTGTCAAGTGAAGAATCAGATATCATAGGGGACAGGCCGCTTTATAACGTAATTTTCACAATTAATGATAAAGCAGTCTTAGATCCAGATGATTTCATCACTCTTTACTTGAATTATGCTCTTAAAGACGGGGAGATTGCATCAAAACTTCAGGTTTACTCATTACTCAATGGTGTTACTGAATCTGTAGACACTGACTATTCTGCAGAAGGAAATTTTGTAGAGTGTGACGCTGAATATTCATCATATTACATAATTGCATATGATGGTCTTCTGTGGCCAGATATGTTTGGAATCGGTATTCCACATGCATCTGAGCAAATAGACAACTATGCCGGAACAAGCTTATTTGACTTCTTTAACACTGAAGACTCCGATGACATTCCATCAGATCTTCTGAAATATATCGATATCTCTAATCTTAACTGGGAGCTTCGATCAGTTTCAATAGATGACTACAGCAAAATCCAGTTTGAAGATTATATCAAATCTTTAGAATCCAATGGATTTAAGCAATATACCTTTTCTGAAGATATATCTACAAGCACCAATACATGGATAGGCATAAAATCCGTTGGCGGAGTGAACTATCTCATAGTAGTTGATTTAGATGATAGTGATCTGAGATCATACAGCGGTCAAGACGGATTTTCTCCATTCTATCAGTCTGATGATTCAGATCTGTCAATAGTGCTGCTCAACTTCGATCCTCTGAAAGAACTTGGCATTTCTATAACGAAATCCAAATCATCTTCGGAAACTTGGATAGACAATCTGGCTGGCTTCACAATTCCTGCTCCTTATGCTAATTCTGGATTTGAGAATCTGGCTGAAATAGAATTCAGCGGCTCATCTCTGTCTGCATTATTGGATAAAATCATCGTCACAGACAATATGAGCAATGAAGATCGCAAAAGTTTCGAGAGTTTCTTAAAGGGACTGAGCAACATCAAATGCAAGATGGGTTACATCAATGTAGTTGACAAAGACGGTCGCAATCTAACATATGATGCAGTATGGCAGGAAGTCAATAATATCCAGAAACAGAATGGTCTCAAACTCATCAGCGCTACAGTTGATGACGGACATTATAATTCTCCAGTCATATTAGCAAAAACACTGGAAGTGGCAAATGGACAATTTACATTTGAAGATCTTGTGATAATTACATTTGATGGGATTGAAGATAATGATCTTTTAAGCAATAATCCTGAAATGAGCATCTTTGTAGTTGATGCTTCAATCAGCATGAATCTCAACGATATATCTATCCCAGGATTTCAATTAAACAATCTGCAGTTTAACGAACCCTGGGTTGAAAACTTTGCTGGATTCCAGTTCCCGGAGCCTTATGCCAATGCAGTTGTTGATTACTGCATGGATATGAAAATAGACATGGGCGAGCTGTTAAATCTGCTGAACACAGCGTTTCCCGATCCAAACATGATCCCTGAAGAGATATTAGTGATTAAGGAAGCAATGGGCATATACAAAGATCTGTCAGGAAGTATCGGAATCATATCCTTTACAAGCTCAGACTTCAACTTTGAAGCTGCAGACCAATTTGTTCAGAGCATTGTAGAGGCAAATGGCTTGATATTAGTTAACAGCGAATTTGACGATGAAGATGGAGCTGTTTGGTCCATGTTTAGATCAATCCAACCTTCTGCCAGCGGAACCTCTGTAACCATGGAGGATATGATAACTGTCGCTTGGGTTCCTTATGAGCTGGGCGGGAAGTATATGTATGCTGTCCAAATATCTTCAATAGACGCGAAGTTCACCATTTCGATGTAATTAACAAAGCCTCTCTGAGGCTTTTCTTTTTTTATTTACTTAGAATTCTTGTCAGTTCAGACACTTCATCCTCTCTATTTTATTGATAATGTAACAAAAGTCTTATAAAGGAACTGAGAATAAGGGGGAAGTACGCAAGCGTGATCTAGTTGGTTAGGATTTTAGCCTTCCAAGCTAACTGCCCGGGTTCGAATCCCGGCGCTTGCACTCTTTTTACTTCCTAATATTAGTTTGATTGAATCAGGCATGACATTGAGTTTTCACTCAGCAGCTTTTTCATCATGTCCAATTCAAGACCGGAATTCAGATCCTGTTTCTTAGCTAGCTTATAGAATTCCCTTACTTCTTTGTCGATATTCCACTCATTTTCAAATTTTAATTTGTAAGCGATTGAAACATATTTTGCAGTTAGGTAGTATTTTGATAAAGTTTCCATGTTTTTCTTGTTGTTTTGATATACATTCTTTATTTTCTCTTCGTCAGCGTCATTGATTAAATAATCCATGAGTAGTAAGCAGGTTGAAATGTCTTTCAAAGCATTATCTGATTCATCCAGATTGCGTATTATGTCCTCAAGCTCTGATTCTGCTTCAGCATGCCTTCCATTGTAAATCAGATATTCTGATTTATTGAGTCTAAGTTCATTTGCAAATGGTACCGATTTGTACGATTCTGGAATTTCAAACAGCTCTTCCGGGGCATCTTTGATAGACACTCCTCTCAGTGCCAGTAAACTTACGCACTGGGTTTTGTTAAATATTTCTTGTGAACGAGCATCTTTTTTGAACAATTTTAAAACCATACCATCGTTGTAGACTCCGGTTTTAGCTTTTATGGGTATTGCGTTATAAATTGTCATAAATATCCCACATAAGACCATTGCATAGAAGAACAGTGTAATGAATGCATTATTGATAAGCAACATTGATGCAATAGACACAATAGTAGTAGCTGCAGTTAGGATAACTCCGCCCATTATGTAAAGGCTGTATGGGGCATTTGTTTTATCATCATCACGATGCATAAAGTTGGCGCCGCCTACATTAGGAACATACATTCTCTTTAGAACATATTTACCATCTATATTGGCAAACATGTATCCAAGCACTGCAAAAGCATCCAGTTTATATCCAGTCATCCATCCAAATAGGGTATGACCAAATTCATGAATCACTACATACAATACTGTTGAGATTACTATAAAAACGACAAAGTAAATTATCCAGTAATCAACATTCACAAATTCGACTATCTTTTCTTTCGTAAAATATGCAATAATGATCAGCAGTATGAGTGACAATCCATATGATGCTGCGCGTCCTTTGATTTCGCTGCTCACATCGGTACATAGCTAAAATACTACTTAGTTCTTCTTTTATTTTATTAATTTAATTATTATACTCAATTAAAACATCTTCTATCCTCTAAGTATACTACCTAATGGGCAACTATTTATATTGGATATACCATCCAATATTATAGAGATAGACCATCTACTCACTTCTCTATCCCCATTTCCATTCCGGCAGGAAATGGGTCCCAAAAACATGCTGGTATTCAACTCTGACCAGCATATTTTTTACCTATTACTTGCTCTAATGTTTTATGCATGAACGAGCAGGCTACGACTACGCGGCAGGAATATTATAGAGAGTTAAATGAAGGCCTTAAAGCAGCCATTGAATACATACGAGGCGATCAGACAATAGATAAAATAATCGAAGTAACATCATTTTATGAAGATTCGTTTCTGGATAATTTCAGAATTGATGACGACTACTCCAGCATGTCAAATATGGATTTTGTGAACATGATTACAGATCAGCAATGGATTGATTATATAAACTACATGAAAAGTCTGATATCTGAAATAAGTGACAAAGATTCAGATCATCGTGAATTAAATGATCTACTCAATGAAGTGAGCTAATATACTTTCACGCATTGGTCTTTATCCATCTGATGCATGCTGGAACCTGATGGCAGAGATCTTGTCCACAATACATCTCGATTTCGTATTTTCCTTCTGCAGTGATCTCTTCGGCTATTCTCTCCCAGTCAGACGTTGTGTTTGCTTCATCGATTATGATGTAATTTTTATGTCCTTCCTTAAGACCTTTATAAACAATTTTTAGAAGTTCAGTATAGTTTTTCAAAGTGGACTCTGGGCATGTGTATTTGTTCAATCTTATAATGTTGGATGAAGGATACATTTCTTTAATTTCAGTTATAACTCTTTCCAGAAGCTCTGTTTTACTAAGTCTCCTAGGTCCAGTAATTATCTTTGCATGAGGGTCTTCAACAAACATGCGAAGTTTGTAAAAAGAATCGTTTTCGCTTATACACTCACTCATCGCAATTGGTGATATTCATTTTCATTTATTTATTATCGATGATGCATTCTATCTTTCTTCACAAATGTTATGACATAATCAGGCAAAACTATAATATGCTAGTACTAGACTGTAAAATAAGTTCATCTAGATTCTCTCCGTCCTCCTTTCGGAGGACTCTTTTTATCTTTACTTTTTTATTGCGATCACTTAAGAGATCGTTACATTTGTAATAATCACACTATTTTTATTATGGTTCTAAACATTTTTGAATTTAGAATATTATACAAATTAAGTTTTAATCATAGATATGTCCTATGATATCTTACCAAATATGAATCAGCATTAATTGATTAAAGTACAATATCTGCAACATTACCATCTGCCATGTTTTAGCTAAAGATGGATATATTGAGTTAACATTGGTGTAACTATGTCCGACTTGCCTGAGTATATTGAATCGTTAATGTCTGAATGCATAGGATGCGGGTTATGTGATGAAGCATGCCCGTCTTATAATCATGGAGGGTGCAGCCCCCAGAGTGTAATGAATGGAGAAGACGGAAATGTAACTCTCTGTATCGGCTGTGGCAGATGTTCCAGTGTATGTTCAAGTACAAACCCGTTTAAAGTTATGATGTATATGAACTGCAAGGAATCAAATGCAAAGATTCCAGATGCATTCTATGAAACAGGATATGTTATGCAGGCAGGCAATCATCCCTCACGTACTGAACTTCCTTATATTCCAACTGGTGATGATGCGTATTTAATGGCAGGATGTACTGTAGAATGCAAGCTTCCTTTTTTGAAGTATGCAACCGGCATAGCAATGGATGCTATTGGAATCAAACACTCGGAGCTTCCTAACTCTACATGCTGCACGTTCCCAGTGCCTTTTAGGAGTTTATCTGATTCTGAAAGGGATGAATACAAGATCAAAATGGGAGATCAGGCAAAAGACAGAGAGATCATAACGATCTGCCCAGGATGTGCAGACGAGCTTAAAAATTCAGGAGTCAATGCGAGGCATATTACAAAACTTCTTTATGAGAATAAAGACAAAATTTCAGAATTACCCGGAGTCTCGTTAAAGGTGGCTTTAGAACCTGGATGCGCTCTTGAATACTTTACAAAAGAATTTGAAGATATTGTTCGTGCAACTGGAGCTACACCCATTGGTAATAAAATCGGCTGCTGTGGTAAATCTATCAAAGGGGTTTCAAATCAGCTTATGATTGAAAGACAAGCTGAGATCAAAGGTGCAGATGCAGTAATAGTCGGATGTCCGTTTTGTACATTTAAATACGACAGTACTGTCAATGGTGTTCCAGTACTTCACATCTCAGAGCTTATTGCATTAGCAGCTGGTAATTCATCAACTCAGAAATATCATCGTCTAAATGTAAAATTTTAATTTGTGAAATTTGCATGGACTTACATCAGAAATGTGGTGTAAGTTATGTATTTTTTTACTGTATTTAAAAAAATTATCATTTATATCTCTCTGACATTTTTGAAATAATGTCAAGCTTAATTATTATAAAAACTAAAAAAATAGTTTGATAAGTGATTTATTACTTATCACAATAAAATAGAAACATCTCAGTGGCATGTATGGCTGCCGCAGCTGTGAGTTTCTTCATTAGAACCGTGATGATTGCAGTGCACATCGGGATTATATCCTAAAGTACCAGAAAGCAATGCTCTGACTGCTTCGTCTGCATCTCCGCTGACACCGCCATATAATTTAATGCCTGCACTTGATAAAGCGTTCTGTGCACCGCCGCCTATACCGCCACAGATCAGAACATCTACCTGATTATCTTTTAAAAATACAGCTAATGCGCCGTGGCCTGGTCCGTCGTTACTTATAACCTTCTCTTCAACTATCTTTCCGTCCTGTGTATCATAGATCTTGAACTGTTCTGTGTGTCCAAAATGCTGGAATATTTTTCCGTTTTCATAAGTAACTGCAATTCTCATACGATCTGCTCCTTTTCTTTGTAAGGTTTCACATTCTGACCTGATTTTTCTGCAGCATTTCTTATAGCAGCATTCAGAAGATCCGTTGCAGATGTGATAGTTGCCTCCTGTGATCACAAGAGATTTTCCATTGACAATACTGTCTGCAATCTTGTATCTGGCAGTTTCATATATTTCTGTGATCGTTGTTCTAGAGACACCCATCAGCTCTGCACATTGGCTATGGGTCTTTTTTTCAAGATCTATCAGGCGGATAACTTCATACTCATCAACTGCCAATGCGATCTGCTCTCCGCAGGATATGCCGTCTGGAATGAATCTGTCATATGCTGGTTCTTTGCATATCCTTCTGCAGCGTGTAGGTCTTGCCGTGAATACACCTCTTTTTAGTTTCCGACATATGTCGGAAATATATCATATTTGCGGCTGTATTGCAGACATTGAGTATTTTTATACTAATAAGATGCAACAAAAATGGATATTTACACTTTCAAAAACACACGATTTGCATGATTTACAATAACGCATATCAAAAATGGTGGATTAGAAAATGGTGGGTCTGCCCGAATTCGAATCGGGGTCTCGAACTCCCAAAGCTCGAAGGATGGACCAAGCTACCCCACAGACCCTGTGTTGAGACCTGAGATAACGAACTTATCAATAAACTTTGCGTTACTTGGCGATGATTTCTCTAACTGCTTGGCCTATTGCTTCTGCACTTCCCAGCTTAGGCTCCCAGCCAAGATTGGATATTTTATCAATCGAAAGGAGCATTCTTTTAACGTCTCCATTCCAGCCTCCGCCTTTCACCCCTCCGCTCCAGATATATTCCACATCACACAGACCCATTTCTTTGACTGTGATGTCTGCTATGTCAAGCACCGAAATTGAGTCCTTGGAGCCGATATTATATATCCCGACTAATTCAGTATTTTTCTGAGCGCTGGCAAGCATGGCATCTACGCAGTCGCTTACATGTATGTATGACTTCCAGGTTCCCGGCGGAGTTCCCAAGATCTCCAATTTAGCAGAGTTTTCATTCAATTTCCGTATAAAATCATGAAGAACATTGTGTGTAGAACGGGTGCCCACCACGTTCGCAAATCTCCAGATGATGCCGTTGATATCAAACGTATTGCAGTATGAATCAATCAAAGCTTCACAAGACAGCTTAGAAGCTCCGTACAGCGAGATGGGAATAAGTGGCCCATAATCTTCTTTGGTCGGAACCACCGTGGTTTCACCATATATTGCAGAGGTAGACGGGAACAAAATGCAGCCTACTTTGCAGTTCTTCATGGCTTCCAGAATCCTGTAGGTTACCATGATATTCTGGTCAAAATGTACTGAAGTATTTTCAGAGCCGATTCTGACATCTGGATTCGCAGCCATGTGACATACGACGTCTACATCCTGGAACAGGTGATTGAGATCCATTGTTCTCAAGTCGCCTTCCACAAACGTAAACTTCTCATTTCCTTCCACGTGCGACATGAATTCTTTTCTGCCGGCAGAAAAATTATCGATGCCTATGACCTCATTGCCCAGATCAATCAGTTTTTCAACCAGATGGCTGGCAATGAATCCAGAGCATCCCGTTACCACTATCCTCCTGTCTGTGAGTTTCACAATGGTCTATTGTGTGTTCAAGCAATAGATAAAATATTCAGTCAGATGCTCTGAAAATCTCTTCGAACTGTTTGGCAAATGACCTTATGGCATTCCCGCGGTGGGAGATTTTATTCTTCTCTTCCAAGGGAAGTTCTGCAAAAGTCTCATCGTATCCGTCTGGAATAAAAACTGGATCGAAACCAAAACCGCCGTTTCCCTTCTGTGCGAAATCAATCTTTCCCTGACATTCGCCGTGCGCGATTATAGTATGTGAACCGATGTGCGCCCCGATGCACGATTTGAACCTGGCAGTTCTGTCCGGCACATTTTCCATCAGCTTCAGAAGGCCTTCGTTGCCGATAGTCCTCAACACGTATGAAGAGTAGACTCCTGGAAATCCATCTAGGCCGTCGACAAATAATCCCGAATCATCCAGTATGAAGTCATTCAGACCTTTTGCCAGTAACTGGTCTATGCACGAAATGACAACCTCTTCCAAAGTGTCTGCCTGTATCTCGTAGCAGTCCTCGTTGTTGTGGATTATCTCTGTATTCGGCAGAACGGCACGAAATTCATTCAGTTTTCCGATGTTGGAAGTTATCACCTGCAGCTTCATGTATATCTGCCCCTGCCCTCGATTTCTTTCATCTTCTTTAGCACTTCTTTGCCGTTTTTAAAGTCAGTGCTGTATTCTTCTAGAATGATGTTAAACAGATCCAGCTTTTCAGAGTGAGCCGACTGAAACGCTTCTTTAAGCAGATGAAGGTCCACGCCCATTTCTTCTAACTTTGCATTTCTGGATCCCAGTGAAAAGTCAATAAGATACACAATATCATCGCAGACGATCATATTGGATGTGGTAAGGTCTCCATGCACAATTTCTCCGGCATGAAGTGCAGCGATCATTTTTCCTATCTGGCGGCAGATTTTTTCTGAAGTTTCCTTGTCAGCGGTTTCAAGTACATCCTTTACCCGCTCACCTTTGATCTCTTCCATAACCAGCTTGGCTTCATTTTCATCAATTTCATAGATGATCGGTGTAGGAACCCCGAGGATCCTGGCATCTCTTATCAGCCTGGCCTCGTTCCTTGTGCGTGATGCTCTTAAGGATATGTCAAGTGCAGGATGCCTGTATGTTTTAGGAACTCTGTTTTTTACAATTACTTCTCTTTCCATCCAGATATCTCTACCGATCTCTGCTTCTGCACCGCGCCTTACTATTTCCACGCAGAGGTTAACGCGATGTTAATAATTAATCTGCTGTTTATTGCATCGAAAATTTATCATATTGGAGGGTGTTTCTGACAATCATGGATAGGCTGCCTCTTGGATGCGCATCTATTGACGAAATGCTGGACGGAGGAATTGAATCTGGCAGCATGACACTGCTTTACGGGGAGGCAGGCAGCGGCAAAACAACACTCTGTTTAATCCTGGCTAAAGAGGTTATCAAACAGGGAAAAAAAGTAATTTATATCGACAGCGAAGGAATCTCCATTGACAGGCTGATGCAGATTACCGGTGAAGACTTCGACACGGTGATGCAGAATCTCTTAGTCTTTGATGTAGTAAACTTCGACAGCCAGGAGCGTGCAGTGGACAAGGCAATCAAAATGGTGCAGAGCGATATCGGCGTAGGAATGATTATCATTGATTCTATTACTTCCTTGTACAGGCCTACCGGCAAAGAAGACGAGCGCTCTGAACGAAAGTCTTTAGTCGGGCAGTCTCAAAAATTATCTTCGGTGGCAAGAGAAAAAAAGATTCCTGTGTTAGTTACCTCGCAGGTCTACACAGACGTAGAAACTGGCATGTTCGAATCGCTCGGCGGAAATGCCCTCATGCATAATTCTAAGTCTATATTGAGGTTTGACAGGGCCGGTGTGGGTATGCGCCGTGTTGTGCTGATCAAACACAGGAGCATTCCCGAAGGACTCACGGCCCAGTTTCGTTTAACTTCAGACGGGATAGCTTAAACGCTTCTTCCCACTGCGAAGTCTACCAACCCGATCAGGAACTCTTTTTCAGGTCCGTCATTGATGCATGAGAGAGCATCTTTAGCTTTCTTAGCACATTTTGCGGATTCTTCCTTTGCATACTCAATGCTGTCCTGAATCGCTTCGATTGCAGCCTTTATCTGTTCTTCAGTGGCATCTGCATTTCCCAGTGCCGCAAGGAGAGTCTTCTTTCTGGGGTCGTCTGCATCCAGCGTATGCAGGGCATGGAGGGCGATGATTGTCCTCTTTCCATTTCTGATGTCATTTCCCACAGGCTTTCCCAAACTTTTCTCGTCTCCGGTGAGTGCTAAAACATCATCCCAGATCTGGAATCCGATACCAAGCATGTGAGCGTATTCTTTCATCTTTTCTATCTGTTCCGGGCTTCCTTCTCCGATTATTGCCCCGCCTTCTGCAGCGCATTCAAAGAGGACGGCAGTCTTTTTCCAGACCATTTTCAGATAGTCTTCCTCCTTAAGCTGCTCAGCAGGTATGTTCTCGAAATCCATATCATCCTGCTGACCCTCTGCGACCAGATAGATCGACCTTGCAGCCAGTTTCATGAGTGTAGGGCATTTTGAAGGATCAACCTCAGTCTCTGCAATTACTTCGAAGGCACGTGCAAAAAGGGCATCTCCGGCGATTATGGCTGTAGGAACATCAAACAGAGCATGCACTGCAGGAATTCCCCTTCTGACTAAGTCGTTGTCCATAACGTCATCGTGTACCAATGTAAAATTATGAATCAATTCTATGCCGCATCCAAACGGTATTGCCTTATCCCCGGCCTTTCCCACCGCTTCAGCGACAACCTGGGCCAGAATGGGGCGCATACGCTTTCCTCCGGCGGAGGGATAATGACGCATCGCTTCTCCAAGCTTTTTGTTGTCTACATCGCTCAAATATGATTCTATGTGTTTGTTGATTACTTTAGCTCTGGTAGCTATCTCGTTTGAAACGTCCATTTTTATTCCTCCAGGTATGATGCCCACTCTCTGACGGCACCAGTCAATATGAATCTTTTCTCTGAAAGTTCCTTTATATTTTTAGATCCAGTTAAAAACATTGCCGTCTTGAATTCCCTGATCATCAGGCGCAGGCAGTTTTCTGCTGCTTGCGGCGACTCCATTGCCGATTTCAAGACTGCACGGGCGGAACCTGCACATCTGGCACCCATTGCTATGCTGGTTGCTGCATGCAGTCCGTTCATTATTCCGCCGCTTGCTATGATGGGAATCCCTACGTTGGCGGAGAGTACAGACAGCGGAGCCGGAATTCCCCAGTCTCCGAAAACTCTCCCCAGTTCAGCGCTTTCCTCATCTTTCATATTCTCAGAACGGAACGATTCCACTTTGGAAAAACTGGTTCCGCTTACTCCTGAGACATCCAAAGCTCTGATGCCGATTCCTTTCAGCCTCAAAGCCGTGCTGTGCGAGATTCCTGCACCAGTTTCTTTTACAATAATCGGTAAGTCTCTTGACAATGAACGAATGGCGTCATAGCAGCCGACAGAGCAGACGTCTCCTTCCGGCTGAGCCATTTCCTGTAAGAAATTAAGGTGGACGGCAAGCACATCGGCACCAATCATTTCAATTGCCTTCTGTGCGTCTTCTTCTGTCAAAGCCCTCTTATCTTTCTGCTTAATCAGCTGAGGAGCTCCGATGTTGCCGATCTTAAGCGGCACGTCATAGTCTTTTATGACGCTGTAGCTTCTGTCATCTCCCCCTTCCAGAGCAGCTCTCTGGCTTCCCACTCCCAATCCTATTCCTAGATTCGAACAAGCGATGGCAAGGTTTCTGTTGACATCTTCCGCCTTAGAAAATCCGCCGGTTATGGCAGTAACAATGAGCGGGCAGGAGAGTTTGCATCCTAAGAACGTAGTGGAGCAGTCTATATCGTCAAAATCCACTTCCGGCAGCGCTTCATGCACCAGTTTTACCTCGTTCCAGTAATTTTTTGATGCGGCTATCTCGCGCTCCAGGGAAATTCGTATGTGATCGTCTTTTCTGCTTTCAATTCCTTTCATTGCAACCCTCCACTCTGGATCCGATTACTTCCTCATCGCACAATGCGGCTTTCAGGCGTCCTGGCACCAAGCCGTTGATTACTATTGCTCTGCTGTACTCGGCAATGTTCATCATGTGTTCAATTTTTTTGAAAATACTTCCGGTCACGTCAGCACAGTGCTGGGTTCTCGGCAGCTCATCCAGAACATTCTGGTTTATTATTTCAATCAATTGTGCATCCTTGTCTGAATACGGATCTGAAGTGTATACTCCGTCGACATCTGTACAAAAGATAGTAATTTCTGGCTTGAAATGCTCTGCAATTCTTGTCATCAGCTGGTCTCCGGAACATATGCCGAATTTTCTTTCTGTGTCAAGGCACACATCTCCGAAAGTTACAGGCATTATGCCGATGTCCAAATAATCTTGAAAAACTCTGCAGTCCAGTTCGTTCAGTTTTCCAGACTGCAGCTTTGCAATTGCACTCGGCGGGAGCGACACGCACGGCATTCCTGCGCTGTTAAAACATTTAATGACTTCTGCATCCAAGGTCCTGACATCTTCCATGACTTGTGAAGCCGCCGGAATCTGTGAATCTCTGAGGAAGCCTTTCTGAAGCTCATTTTCAGCAGCGATTATGTGGCCGTATGAACCGGCGCCGTGTACTAAGATAACATCTTTTCCTGAAGATTTAATCTCTTTGGCAAGCCTTTCAAGAACGTCGGTCCGAAGCGTTTTGTACTTTGTCTTGTCGGTTATTACGCTACCGCCTAGCTTTATTAGCATCATCTGAAACAGAATCACGCATGACATTCACGATATTAAATGTTCAGGATGACAAGGTCTCCAAAATAATATGTAAAAAAGAGTGGCTGACAGCGTCTTATGGTTCCCGCGGGCTCGCGCACCGCAGTACAACATAAAACGCAGGCGGGCTTAACTGCCGGGTTCAGATGGGACCGGGTGTATCCCCGCCGCTCTGGCCGTCATACCAAAATAGACGATGACGACTTTCTATTTATATTTTTCTGATCAGAGCATCCATATCGCCAATGCAATCAGCGCTCCGCAGGCCATTGAAAGTATGTTGGTTTCAAGCTTGCCGACTATGCCACGCCTTTCTAGTGTGGCTCCGATGACGCTGTCAATCATGCAGCCGATGATTCCTATTGCCCCTAGAATTATGAATGCAGTTCCCCAGAGTTCTGAGAATATCAAGGAGCATCCGAAATATGCCGCCGCCATGCCTCCCACTATGCATGCGATGGTGCCTTCAACAGAGATTCCTCCGTCTATGCCTGCCTTGACTTTTTTGCCGCTGGTAATCATATAGACCTTAGAGGACAGGCTGCCCACTTCGCTTGCCACTGTATCTGAAGCCGCCACAGAGATCGAAGCGATGTATGCCACAGCCATCAAGGTGTAGTACTCATCTCCAAGAACAAATGCGCCTATTGCTGCAAGCAGCGGTACCAGGCTGTTGGCGATGACATTCTGGTATGTCCTTTCGCCTTTCTTTCCTTCCTGTACTCCGAGCTCCTGTTTCAGGTTCATTCTGAATTTAGTGACTACAAATCCTAGCAGTGCAAATAATATGAGTAAGATTAACCAGCTGGGAGCACCCAAGACTCCTATGGCTAGCCCTACAAAAAATGAGGCTATTGATCCACTTTTAGTGAGCAGTCCAAAATAAAACGAGAGTGCTGAAAGCACTGTACATAGTATCAGGACCACAAGTAGGCTTGCTAGTGTGATCACGCCACCGAATCGACTCTATGATATAAAACTAGGCTGTAATTGTTTTTATTCTCTGGAAGTGTAAAAGTTATTGTATAGAATAAATGTCGCGGCCTATCTCATCTGCCTTTTCCTTTGAGGTTGTGCCGCTTATCAGAATTCTGCCGTTTTTGTAAATGGAAATCCCGATGCCATCCTTCGATGCAGTGACCATGACTCCTTCATTTTCTGCTGAAAATTCATTTTTAATAAGATGTTCAGCTGTTTTTTCCATATCTATTGCGATCCTTTCGGTTGGAATGATCGAAAGTGCATCCTGTTGGCAGAGCTGGACAACTTTGTATTTAATCATGGCTGATTTCCTTTCTGACTTTCTCGTGAAAAGACTCAAGGGAATCGTCGTTGACGATGGTCCGGTCTGCAGATTTTATCAAGTCTGACAGGCCCCAGCTGATTTCGCGCAGATCTCTTTCTCTAAACTCTTCAAAAGTTTTGGGAGCATCGGATCTGCCACGTTTCTGAAGTCTCTCGAATCTGATAGATTCCGGTGCTTCTATTGCTATCAGCACAGAATCATTTCCGAACTTCTCCCTGAAAAGTCTCATTTCAGCAAGGCTGCGGCAGCCGTCAATGACTGAATTATTTTCAATGCGCTGAATACAGCGTTTAGCCCAGATGTCAGCACCATGCTTCTGCCGCTCATCAGAGGCAAAGCCTCCGACTCCGCGGTCATCCATTTTTATTCCCTGTCTGACAGCTTCCTCGCGTACCACATCCCCCATTCTTATCAGGGAGTATCCGGCAGCTACCGCTGTCTGAGCAAACTCTTCTTTGCCGGCCCCCGGCATTCCTGTAACCACGTAGACTTTCGACGCCATCAGATTAAGCGCTCCGTGAAGTCTCCCTGAATGCGGTCGCAGTATAAGCATCTCAATACCACGGGCGACTTGGATTCGACTATGAACTCAGTGTCTACAGGTTCCCTCTGCACATTGGTGATGCAGTTGGGATTGTCGCACTTTACGATGCCCTTTACAACTTCCGGCATTTTCACCTTGTACTTTTCAGCCACGTTGAAGTCGCGGATGATGTTGATCGTAGCATTCGGTGCCAGCAGTGATATCTTATCGACTTCTCTGGGGTCAAGTTCACGGTCTTCCACTTTGACGACGTCTTTCCATCCGCCGTCTTTGGAAGGAACATGCATCAGCACGGATATTGTGGACCTTACTTCTCCCACGCCCATGATATGCAGCACTTTCAGCGCCTGTCCGCATTCAATGTGATCAATAACTGTACCATTACGGATCGGAGTCACTCTGAAGTCTCTCATACTTGCCCCCCTATGATCAGTGAAAGAATAGCCATCCTGATGGGAACGGCGTTAAATGTTTGCTTAAAGTATTTTGCATTCTCGGTGTAATCAACTTCCGGTGCGATTTCATCGACTCTCGGCAGCGGGTGCATGATTGTCAGGCTCTTCTTGGCTTCCCTCAGCACTGTGTTGTCCACCTTGTAGCTGCCGGCGACCTTCTCATACTCACTCTGATCCGGGAATCTTTCTTTCTGGATTCTTGTAACATATAGAACATCCGCATCGGCGATAGCATTCTCCAGGTTGCTTTCCAGATTGGTGGATACCCCTGCTTTTTCTAAGATCTTGACACTTTCCTGAGGTATCTGCAGGATATCAGGCGCCACGAATGTCAGGTTGGCTCCGAAAAGGGCTAAAGCTTCGACGAGAGAGTGGACAGTGCGGCCATACTTCAGATCGCCGACAAGCACTACATTCTTGTCTTTCATGCTTCCCTGCTCTCTCCTCATGGTGAATAGATCCACCAATGTCTGGGTCGGATGCTGGCCGGGACCGTCCCCGCAGTTGATAACTGGCTTTTCAGAGAATTTAGCGGCAAGTCTTGCAGCTCCTTCCTTTGGATGTCTCAGCACTATCGCATCAGCATAGCATTCCACTGTACGAATCGTGTCGGCGAGAGTCTCTCCCTTGGCTACTGATGAGTTCTGCTGATCAGTTATTCCTATGTTGCTTCCGCCGAGTCTGATCATGGCACTCTCAAAGGAGAGCCTGGTCCTGGTGGAAGGTTCAAAGAAAAGATTTGCTAAAATTTTCCCCTCCAATGCCTTAGTGGTCTTTTCCCCCTTGGCATATGGGATCATCTTGTTAGCCAGATTCAGTATTTCTTCTATCTGATCTTTCGTGAGGTCAGAAACAGAAATTATGTCCATACCTTTGAAGCTCATGCTGGTCATCTGAGAATAATCTCTCTCCCTATTAAGCTCTCGCATATATTCTCTGAGCATTGTTTTAAATCTAGAATCTCATAATCTCGGCATGATTGAGGTCACTGACCGTAGTGGATTGGCGCGTGCAGGAAAATGGATGACAGAACAGACGGTCATTAAATTTCCAAATGTTGTATATTCTGATACTGCCAGCTTTTCCGCTCCTCCGGCAGCCGACCTCAGGGCATCGTGGAATGAAGGCCTGGTGATATCAAACTCTGGCTTACAGCTTTCTAAATTCTGCGGTGACATCCACACTCCCTTTGACAGGAAATCTGAGGGTGAACCGATTTTAGACGGAGACGTCGCAATACTTGACAACTCATTTGAGCTGAAAAGAGATGCAAGGGCTTTTTCAGATTCTATTGTCTCATTAAGATCTAAGATCGGCTACAACAAGCTCATCTTTGCCCCGGGACTGATGGAACCTTCAAACCTGGCCCTCTTAGCATACTGCGGAATAGACCTCTTTGACAATTCAAGAGTGCTTTATGAAACGGCGAAAGGCTTTGCCCTGCTGACCTCTGGAACTTATAAGGCTTCAGACCTGGGCATTGCTCAGGAAGACCTTCTTGAGAGAAACATGACTGAAGTTCTCAATGAGCTTGCTCTTGTCAGGCATATGATCAGCCTCGGCAGGCTGAGGGAACTTGTGGAAACAAGAGTCAACGCTTCTGCCTGGGCTGTTGCCTCCCTGAGACTGCTTGACTTAGAGCATTACGCATTTCAGGAGCGTTTCACTTCCGTCACGGGACCAAACTTCTGCTGCAATTCCAAAGCGTCTCTCATGAGGCCGGATGTCAGAAGATTCAGGGAGAGGGTGATGGAAAGATGGGAGCCTCCAAAGCACAAGAAGATTCTTTTGATGATCCCCTGCTCTGCCAAGAAGCCTTATTACACCTCCAAGAGCCACAGGCTGTTTGAGGAAGTCCTGCTTTCAGTTCCCAACTCCTGCGCTATCCAGGAATTAATCATAACTTCCCCTCTGGGAACTGTTCCCAGAGAGTTTGAGACATTTTACCCTGCTTCCCAGTACGACATCCCGGTTACAGGAAACTGGGATCTTGAGGAGATCGACATGATTCAGAAGCTGGTTAGGCACGCTGCGTCATTCGGCTTTGAAAAAGTTATCTGCAACCTAGGATCTGAAAGTGAGTTTGTTCAGGAAGTTGTGGACTGCATAGACACTTCCGAGGGGAATTCTGCTACTTCTCCTGAAGCTCTTTCCAGACTGAGGGAGGTTCTGATGGAAGAATGTCAGAACGTGGAGAAAGTGCCGCGGGCTCTGGACCGCATTGAGATGGTCCGTTCCATGTGCAAGTATCAGTTCGGAAAAGAAGGTTCAGCCCTGCTGGACAACGCTTCCGTGGTTGGAAAGTACCCTTATCTCAAAATCATGAGAGACGGCGTCCAGCTTGGTATGCTCACTCCCGAGCGCGGAATGATCTCTTTGACCCTTGAAGGGGCGGAGGTACTTTCACAATTAAATCTCAATGTGATAGAAATTGGTGATTTTGACCTTACTGGCAGCCTCTTTTCTGTGGGTATTGTCTCTGCAGACGAGCGCATCCGCCCCGGAGACGAAGTCGTCATCAGGAGAAACGGCGAATTAGCAGGTGCTGGCGTATCCCTGATGTCCGGTTCGGAAATGGCCGATAGCAGGCGCGGAGAGGCTGTAAAAGTACGTCATAAAATTAAGAAAAAACAATGAGGTACTTTCACCGACCCCTCCCCAAATCGGTTATATACGGAAGGCTGTGATTAAGTTACGGAGGTTGTGAGATATGTTCTCACAATAAGTCATCCCGAGGTTTGAGATTGATGCCCGTCTTTCTCAAACACCTCCATGTTTTTTTTTATTTTAATGAGGCACATATATTCTTTTTGATGATTTAGAAATACTTCTAAGTCTATTTACCACTCATGTCGAAGACTCTTGAAGTTGGAGATCTGGTGCCAGATTTTGAGCTTCCTGAAGCCAATACCACTATGATCAGGCTCAGCGACGTCTATGCTTCATACAATACGGTTCTCGCCTTTTACCAGTCTGACTTCGGCATGATGTGCACGGTTGAATTCATGAAGCTCAGTGAGATGTATCCTCAGTTTCAGGAGCTCGGCGTACAGATCTTAGGGATTTCCACCAATAGCACCTTTACACATGTGGGATGGAAGACAAGGATCACAATTCCCTTTCCCCTCCTTGCTGATTTTGATGCTGCTGTTACAGAACTCTACGGCGTACTTGAAGGAGACATCGGCTACTTGGAAGGAAGGTCAAAAAGAGCTGTATTTATCATAAATAAAGAAGGCGTCCTAGTCTACAAGTGGGTTACCGACAACCCTGCCTTGGAACCCGACTATGATGAAATTCTCAGCGTCTGTAAGAAAATCTCAGAATGATGGTGTTGGTTTGTCCCTGAATACAACTTCTTTCACCTGCATTCTTGAATTGTCCCTTGACTCAATAATTTCGAACGATCTGATTTCCATTGATTTTTTATGAAGCGGAGAATCCAGCGTCAGTGATTCGTATTCTCCGCCTTCTCCCGACACGCTAACCTTATATTTTTCATTGAGAACCTTCAGGTCTTCCAGTGTCTTGAAGTCCAGCTCCCTGCCGAGCCATTTTTCATTAAGTCCTTCTGCGGCTACGGTAGCTATTACAGCCTTGATTCCGCTCTCAATCATATTTTCCATGATGGTCAACGGATCTTTTCTCCACAGCGGTGAGAACACTTTCAAGCCTAGGTCTTCGCAGATGTGGTTTATCCTGTCCCATTGATAGTCAGAAGCGATCGCTCCCGTGATTATCCCCTCGACTTCTAAGTTTTCTAAAACAGACTTCAGCGCTGCCAGCTCCCCCTTCTCTTCTCCATGGCTTTCCACGCTGACATGCTTCTTATCCATTGCATCTGCCATGGCGGGAATTAAATTGAGGTTGGGGGTATGGAACATCCATGAATACAGGTTGTCCGGAACTACGCTTACTAAAAAATCCACCTCGTGCCCCTGCTGCTCCATCAGGTATGCCGCAAAGGTTGAGTCTTTTCCGCCGGAATACAGCGCTGCTAACTTCACACCGCTCTATTATTCCATTATAATATGATACTTGCGAAAAGTGATCTGAGTTTTTGAATAGAGTTATATTTGAGAATTGATGTTCTTGACATGTGTATTGCCCTCAATGTAACCGGAATTTAGACAATGACCAGCTCGAAACTAAGAACAAAGAGCTCAAGGAAAAATTCGGTCTTGACGCTCTTGAGAAAGGAGTATGCCCTGTCTGCGGTACAAAACTCATTGATGTCCAGAGAAAGTGATGCTCATGAGATTAGACTCCTTATCTTCTGTTCAGTTCAAAGAGGCGATGGCCAAGAAACCGGTAATCCTTTTGCCTATCGGAGCGACTGAAGCCCATGGGGGGCATCTGCCGTTATCTACCGACTCCGTGCAGCCGGAGTATGTTGCAGACAAAGTTGCTGAATTGATCGGCGGACTCGTTGCTCCTCCGGTCAGGTATGCGCATCATTCTTCTACAAAGAACATGCCGGGGACAATTTCCATTTCTTTTCTTACAACAATGCATCTTGCCATTGATATCCTTAATTCTCTGATTGATAACGGTGCAGATAAGATCGTCATTATCAGTGGTCATGCAGGCTCCTCACATCTCAATGCCTTGAGGCAGGGCTGTGCAGAAGTTGCTGAAAAGAGGGATGTAAAACTCATGCTGCTTTCCGACTATGATCTTGTAGACGAGTTTCCAATTGATCAGACCGGGGATGGACACGGCGGAAAGGTTGAGACTTCAAGGGTTATGCACATATGTCCTGATCTGGCGAGAAAGGCTCCCTGCCGTGGAGACTATGTCAGCTGCGGTTATCTCATTGTCTCAGACCCGGAGAGATGTATGCCCAAAGGCTACGTCGGCGATGCACAGGACGCGACTAAAGAATTAGGCGAGCAGATAAATGAGTTCGTAGTTAGCAGACTGGTCGAAGAGATCAAAAAGTCATTTGGTGGTTTTTATGAGTGAACTGAAGATCAAGGCAGCTAAGAGAGCCGTAGAGTATGTGAAAGACGGAATGATTTTGGGACTCGGCACCGGTTCAACTACCAAATTTGCCGTTGATGAGATCGGAAAGCTTGTGGCAGCTGGATATGACCTCGTAGGTATTCCGACCTCTATTGAAACTGAAAAGCAGGCAAAGTCTCTCAACATCCCGCTGACTGAACTCGAATGCGTTGACAGGATAGATCTGACAATTGACGGCGCCGATGAGGTAGATCCCAACTTCGATTTGATAAAAGGTCTCGGCGGTGCTCTGCTGAGGGAGAAAATTGTTGCGTATTACTCTAAAAAAGAAATCATCATTGTTGACGAGTCTAAAATCGTCAATCAGCTGGGAACCCGCGTCTCACTGCCTGTGGAAGTAACGAAGTTCAGTCATAAGAAGACAAAAGAATCTATTGAAAAATTAGGATGTGTTGCTCAGCTCAGAGGAGCCGCTTCTCCCTTTGTTACTGATAACGGCAACCTCATCTATGACTGTAAATTTGAAGGAATTTCAGACCCGCACAGTTTAGAGTTAAAACTAAACTCCATTCCTGGGGTGGTTGAAAATGGGTTGTTCCTTGACCTCGCATCGCACGTGGTCATAGGGACAGAAAATGAAACAAAGGTTTTGGAGAAGAAAGCTTACTGAGTGTCAGTAGCTTTTTTGAGGGCCTGAATGTTGCTCTCAATATCATCTATTTTTGCCCGTTCTTCCTTCTCTATGACCTCCACTATTTTTTCAAATGGAATAGCCAATCTGTAGGAGTGCACTGGTCTTCCCTTACCTTCTTTCTTGATGTCTTTCTTCACAACCCACTTTTTGTGGCGCAGCTCTTGCATCGCAATAGATACTTCTGGCTGTCTCAGGGCGGTAGATATCTCTATCTCAACTGAGGTAGTTTCTTCTTTTTTGTTGAGAAATACCAGTGTCTTTGCAACATTTTTCGCCATGCCTGTGCGCATGAGAAGCTTTACAAGAGTCTCATCTTTTTTGCTGAAACCTCTTTCGTTCATAAATTATCTAGTTCAACTATTTATCCTGCATTATATATCCTTTTCTATTGCATCACACCTTTACAAGTGTAAAATATGCTACCATAGAGTATTATATACGTAAATTTGAGTTGGATATTTTGGAAACATTGGCATGTTGTGAATCGTTTTTCTAACTGTTTATAAAAATTGAAATTTAATTATATATCCAATATGACAATTTTTTTCCTAATTTTTCAAAATTGTCCATATTTTTTCAAAATCTTATCTTCAACTTGCTTAATATTTTCTCAGTAATCTCTAATGGTGATTACTATGTCCGCATTCTGACTATTCTTTTCAGATACGGACGAATAATTATATTGCAGACTCCTTAGAATCTCATTTTTTCAAATTCTTATTGTTCTTCAGATCAATCTGATAATATATGTCAAATACATTTTTCTGAGTTAGTTCCATCGGACTGTAAAGTCTGACCATATCTTCGAGAGGTATTTTCTCTTCAAACGGAGGTCCGAAGGGCAATGGTACTTTGTTAAAATCCACGATTGTCAGAACCCCGTCTTCTTTCAGGCATCTTATTATCTCAGACACCATTCTTTCTGTATTCTGGATCTCATGAGCTACGTTGACCATGACCGCCTTGTCTAGTGAAGATTCTTCAAAAGGAAGTTCTGGAAGCTCGCTCAGAACCGGTGTAATTCTGCCCTTAAGGTCCTCAGGAGTTCTGGCGATCAGATCATCCAGCATCATTTGCTGTCCGTCTAATGCCATCACGTGTTTTACTTCTTTTGATAAAGGTATTGTTACATAACCGATGCCGCAGCCCAGGTCTGCTACGATATCATCTCTGCTCAGCTTCATTCGGCTGATGATCCCTTCTGCCGGCTGTAATTTCATTCTCTCTTCGCTGATCAGAGTCTGTCGGTTATTAACTGAAAATCTTTTGGAACTCATTCGATCCCTGCCGCATAATATATTCACTGTATTGTTTACTTTATTATTACTATTAATGGGACTGCAATCTGCTTTATTGTATAATTTCAAAATCATCTTGACAGCAGAAAAATCATCTAGTGGATTGCGTATTTACGCTGCAAACTATATACCCGCTCTTTGTAAGTATTCTGTTTTTCCCAGCGTCTCACGACTTGGAAAAATGCTTAAGTAGTAGGATATGTTCACATAGAAGAAGCAGACATTATGCTCTGCTATGACAGCCTTTCACGTCTCTTAACTGAGAATCAATGGTGAGGATGTCGCATAAGATTACATTAACAAGGTGTTTGCATGAAGATGCCTCACACGATTAAAACCTACTGTCCCAACTGCAAGGTCCATACAGACCACGAAGTAGAGAGAGTGAAGAAAAAGAAAGCCAGTGAGCGAAAATGGGGTCAGAGGAGATTCAGAAAGGTTACATCAGGATATGGTGGATTCCCAAGGCCTAAGCCGGAAGGAAGAGAAAAACCAACAAAGAGAATCTCCCTGCGTTACAGATGCAAAGTCTGCAAGAAAGCTCACCAGAGACCATGCTTCAGATCAAAGAAATTTGAACTTCAGGAGTGAAAGATATGGCTGACGTACATACTGGAAAATTTATTAAAGTTAGATGCGCAGACTGCAGCAACGAGCAGATCGTTTTCAAAAACCCTGCAATGAACGTAAGCTGCAACGTGTGCGGTTCCACCCTTGTAAAATCAAAAGGTGGCGCTGGTGAATTGCGCGGAGAATTAATTGAGGTAGTTGATTAAGAATGGCCGCCCGTACTAGCGAATTCCCTGAAGAAAGCGAATTAGTCGTTTGCACAGTTCAAAGCGTTAAGAACTTCGGTGCTTTCGTATCACTTGATGAATACGATAACAAAGAAGGTTTCATTCACATCAGGGATGTCGCTACTGGCTGGGTAAAATACATACGTGATTATGTCCGCGAAGGACAGAAAATTGTATGTAAAGTTCTTGGAGTAGACTCCTCGAAAGGCCACATCGATCTTTCACTCAAATCCGTCAATGAACATCAGAAAAGAGAAAAGATCCAGCAATGGAAAAATGAAAACAAGGCAGACAAGCTTCTTGAGATTGTCGCCGAGCGTCTGGGAAAGACTAAAGAATCCTGCTATGACGATTTCGGCTACGACTTGATTGAAGTCTTCGGGACACTGTATGGCTCATTTGAGCAGATCGCAGTACATCCAGAATCTCTTACCGAAGAAGGCTTCGAAGGAGACTGGATGGATGTATTCGTAGAAGTTGCTAAAGAAAATGTAACTCCTTCGCTCGTTCAGATCAGCGGCACTCTGGAATTGGTTTGCCCCTTGCCTGATGGTGTGGAGTTCATCAAGAAGGCTTTAATAGCAGGCATCGAAGCATCCACAGAGCAAGTCAAGATTCAATATATCGGCGCTCCTAGGTACCGCGTTGTTGTTGAAGCAGTTGATTATAAGACTGCAGAAGAAGACATGAAACTCGTAACTGCAGCTGTTGTGGATACGCTCAACTCTTCTGGAGGAAAAGCAGTATTCCACCGTGATGCTAAGTAATTTTTTTGGTGGAACATGAAAACGCAATTGAGGAAATGTCAGGATTGTTCTGAATACACGCTTTATGATATATGCCCTCGATGCGGGAAAAAGACAGACGTTCCAATTCCTCCCAGATACTCACCAGAGGACAGATACGGTGAGTACCGCAGAAGACTGAGAAAAGAGTGTGGTATTTATGGAAAAAATTAAATCAGTTATCCACGAAGAGCCAAATCTTACCGATCCAATCCTTGTTGAAGGATTGCCCGGTGTTGGCAATGTAGGAAAATTAGCTGCGGAGCATTTATTGGATCAGCTTAAGGCTGTAAAATTCGCTGATATTTATTCTGTTCATTTTCCTCCACAAGTAGTTCTTGATGATGACGGTGTTGCTAAATTAGTGAACAATGAGGTTTACTATTCAAAATCAGAAGACAACAGCCGTCCTGATCTGCTGATCGTTGTTGGAGACTTCCAGGGTCTAACCCCAGAAGGGCAGTATGACATTTCTGACTATCTTCTCCAGATGGCTATAAAGTACAAGGCCAAAAGAATCTACACTCTCGGAGGCTACGGCGTCGGTAAAATTCTTGACGATCCCAGAGTTCTCGGAGCTGCAACTTCTTTGGAATTAGTTGAAGAAATGAAAGAGAAGGGCGTTGTATTCTCCAAGGGAGAACCAGGTTCTGGAATAGTTGGTGCAAGCGGATTGCTGCTTGGACTGGGAAAAATCTACGGTATGGAAGCGGTCTGCCTGATGGGAGAGACCTCTGGTTACTTTGTAGATCCAAAAGGAGCCGAAGCCGTTCTTAGAATCTTAGCTTCCCTGCTCAATATTGAAATTGATTTCACCGATCTTGAAAGCAAAGCAGAGCAGATTGATGAGATTGCTTCTAAACTTAAAGAAATGGAGACTCCTCAGCTCGATGAAACACCTCAGGAAGATCTCCGTTACATCGGATAAACAAGTTTTGTAGTGCGGTCATCCGCACTATGTAATTCTTTTATTCTGCTGGTTCCCAGTAGATTAATTTCATTTCATTGACATGGTCGAAACGCACCATTCCATTTTTTGTACACGGTTCAAGCAGCTTTCTAACGATGTCCTCAACATCTCCCTGCCCGTATGCCCTAAATGCAGACTTTTCACGAGCAATCATTTCATCAAGGGAAACATCTTGAATGATGTGAGTGCTGAACATTTCTAATTTAAAATCACGTCCATGTTCTTTGAGCCAGTCCTGAACCCCTGTGCTTTTTCTAATGTCATATGAGTAATCGCGTCCCAGCTCTTTCCATATTTTTTCGTTTAAGTCGTCTCCATGGTTAGTATACCACGATACAATTATGCAGCTTCTGCGGGCAGATCTTTCCATTCTTAGCAATGATTCTTTAGATCCTGAACCTGGACATAAGGTTGCAATGCAGGCGTCATATCCCTTTTTAGGAGTATATTTATTCCAGTCTGCTAAAAATCTCTCAACGTTGGTATATCCTCTGTCATTTACAGATTTAAAAAGGATATCCAGCATATTTTCAGACGAATCCATGCAGGTCAAGATCCTGACTTTCGGTGCCAGTTTCAGCGAGTATGTTCCAGGTCCTGATCCTATCTCTAAAACAGAGTAGTCTGATTTCAATACTCCCGCTTCAAACAAGCGATTGACTATCCTTTCAGGCATATCTCCCTGCTGAAGTGATGTATAATTGTCAGCGTAATCATTCCAGAATTCTATTACCTGCTGGGGAGACATATTCTCCCCTTGAAACGGTGCCTGCTTAGTCACTATAGCCACCAATTCCAGCTGGAACCAACCCGTCATACTGGGGCTGGTCTTTCTTCGGGACAACTAGCGGCTGTCCGTTATAGTCAAGCACATCAACCTCTATGCCATACACAGACTGTATAATTTCGGGATTAATCACTTCCTTGCCTCCGTAGGCGATCATCTCTCCGTCTTTGATAAAGAGAAATTTGTCTGAATAATATGTTGCCAGATTGATGTCGTGCATAGTCATTATCGTACACAGGCCGTGTTCTCTGACCACGTGATTAATCATTCTCATCGTGATGTGTTGATTAGCAATATCTAGATTGTTTGAAGGCTCATCAAGAATCAGTAGTTTTGGTTCTTGGGTGATTGCTCTTCCTATCTGCACTTTTTGAAACTCTCCGCCGCTGATTTCATCCACATACTTAAGTGAAAGATCGCTCAGCCCCAGTGATTCAATAATGCTCCATGCAATCTCCACATCTTTCTGCGTCGTTGCCCATTCTATGTGCGGACGTCTTCCGATTAGTATGGAATCAAAGACTGTTATTCTGGAGGTGTACGTTTTCTGAGGAACATATGCAACTCTCTTAGCCAACTCTCTTGAGGAAAGGCTCAGAATGTCTGTTCCATCAATGTATATTTCACCAGCTGTCGGTCTGTGAATATTGCAGATGCACTTCAGCAGAGTTGTTTTGCCTGTGCCGTTAGGTCCCAGTATTGAGATTATATTGTTATGATCTGCATCAAAGCTCACGTCTTTGAGAATCTCCCTTTCATCATCGTAAGAGAATCTTACTGATTTTACTTCAAGCAGACTCATTTAGAACCTCCCCTCGAAGAGATCAGTTTGCGGATATCGATCTTCTTTTTTCTGTATCCTCTGATCAGCAGGTACAGGAACAGCGGTCCGCCTAAGAATGAAGTGATAATTCCTACCGGTAAAGTAAAGTCCATCAGATTTTGTCCGATGCAGTCTGAAACCAAGAGGATTAGAGCACCCATAAACATCGAGCCTGGCAGCAGGTACCGATGGTCATTTCCTATCAGCCTCCTGACAATGTGAGGACCCAACAAACCGATGAATGCAACTATGCCCATGAATGATACGATTATTGCAGTTAACAAGGCAGCGGCAAACAGAGACACCAATCTGAGTCTGTTTACATTAACACCCAACGAAGATGCAACATCGTCTCCGACATCAAGCGCATTGTAATCCAATCTGTTGTAAAGGAAATAGAGTATAACAATTAATGTAATTATAAAAATTAATGCCAGTTCTTCCCATGTGGCCTTTCCCATCGATCCGAACTGCCAGAAGACGATTGTAGAGAGTGCATACTCATTGTACATGTATTGAAGAAAGCTTATTCCTGCAGAGAAAATGGAGCTCAGGGCAACTCCTGCCAGAACCATAGTTTCAGGACTTACTTTTGTAACTTTAACCAGCAGAATTATGATGCCGGTTGCTACCATTGACCATATGAATGCGCTTATTGCAACAATGTATGGATTGTTGATAGTAATTGTAACACCACTCTGTCCGGTGATGATTCCTCCACCCAGGATTACTATCCCTATCGATGCTCCGAATGCAGCTGCGTTCGACACTCCTAAGGTATATGGAGAACCAAGAGGGTTCTTGAGCACGCACTGCATAACTGCTCCGGCTATGCCGAGTGCAAAACCAGCTAAAATTGCTGATAATATTCTTGGTATGCCCAAATCCCATACAAGAATACGGTCTAAATTGTCATTAGACGGATCATTTTTATTAAATAAAATATTAAACAGGTTTGAGAAGGAGTTCAAGTCTGCATTGATATATAAGACTATCAAAGACACTATGATAATGGCTAGAGCTAAAACTATTAGCACCAGCAGTTTTTTTCTATTGTGTTCTTTAAACTTCTCAATCCCTGATTTTTCCATGCTATAACCTGTTGTGGATCCCCTCAAGCGAGGAGATCATTTTGGGGTTATTCGGTAACGCTCATCTTCCCATTTGAATCTATGGAGATTTCCCCACGGATGGGATTGCCTTTTGCATCTTTGTAGAATTCACTCATGTCATTAAAGATGCTGGTTCCTTTTTCTGGAAGCGGGGAGCTAAACTTAGTAAATTCAGAAATGTTACGATTAGATTCGTGAGTTCCAAAGAATAAATCATAGACATGATTTATCTTCTCGTCCATCTGATCCTCAGTAATCACAGAGTCACCGTAAGCGTACCTTAGTATCTGATATGCATCAATGAATACACTCTCATAATTAATCCCAGTCCAGATATATGGGGCGATGAGATATGCTTCATGACCCTCGAACATTTTTATAATTCCTTGAGCGTTGTTATTGCTATTGACTGAATACCCAGATGCATCTACAAATAGAATAGTATCTTCTTTAATGCCATTTTTAATGTCTGAAGCTGAGTATTCTTTGACTCCTGATCCAGTATAATCTGCAGAACCGCTAAGGATATTGGTTACATTAGCAAGTTCAAAAGGCAGATAGTATGCAAGAGATGTGCTAATATCGTGCGGTCCGCTGTAAGAAACCGATCCGACAAATGCAGTTCTTTTTTCAGTGACTTTTCCAGAGATGCTTTTAATATCATTTACGATCTCTTCAAAAGCAGCTTTTAATTCATTTCCTCTTTTTTCCTGTCCAAGCGCTTTAGAAAGAATATCTATCTGTTTTTCTAAATTATTAGTAATTGCAAATGTCTTTGAGTCAAGGAATGTATAGATTTCACCTATCGCTAGTGTATTGATGCCAGCATTATCAATGGCCTTCATCTCATTAGGGTGCTTTTCATAAACTCCAATTGGAACAATCATAATTGATGGTTTTAGCTCAATTATAGTTCTAACATCATCTGAGGTAATGCCTCCATTGGTATGTGTGAAATATTTCCTTGCTGGGTCAGAATTGGTCAGTGTTGCAGAATCGCCACCTTCTATGTCAACCTGTGCACGGCCAACATACATGAATGATTTTCCGAGATAGTTGGACATATCGTTCATATCAACCATGACACATTTGTCAGCCAGACCGAAGTATGTCATCCACCTGAAGCTGTCCTGGCCTATGGCAACGATGCCGTTATCCAAATTGTCTACAGGCACAATCTCCTGTCCGACAAAATCAGTGTTTGCAGCATTAGTCTTATCATCGCCGGAGGCTGAAGTAAAAAAATACACTCCAACACCTGCAACCACGATGACTGCAACAAGGATAATTGCTGCAATACTCTTCTGTACTTGCATAAATTCGACAATACCTTCAGGTAGATAACACATATCTTAAAATCATAATAAATCGAGAAAGATAGATGACAGATTTTGACAACTATGAATATTTTTAGACATCATTTTTCAATGCTACTATCTGCTATCAGAGCACTAAATGCAGCAATCAAAACACCTCTGCCTAATGGAAACGAATTTATATCAATTCACAGATGGGGGAGACAACTCCCGACTTAGCTCAGTCTGGCTAGAGCGGCTGACTGTAGTGGGTTCCCGGTACATCCGGTTCCTCAGCCGCTGATATCAGCAGGTCCCCGGTTCAAATCCGGGAGTCGGGACCATTTTTTCACAATAATCTTAATTAATCCAGTCTTGTTGTCCCCCCTGATGACAATCGGTGTACTCCTAGCTCTGATTGTTTTCTTCGCGGATATCCTCCTCATTCTTGTGTTGATTACCCTAGAAGGAAACCGAAAATCAGCGTTAATATGGATTGCAGTGCTAGCATTCATGCCGCTTGCCGGATTCATACTTTATATGCTGTTCGGTCAGACATTCTATCGTAAAAAATGGTTTGAAGTAAAGGGAATGCCTGAAGATGAGATCAAAGAGCTCAATGAAAAAGTTATATCTCTTATTGATGAAGGAAAGAAGTATGTTGACGATCCGCTCGATAAAGAGTACCTCGATGTTGCAGCTACGATGATGCGTGCAAACGCTAGTTTTTACATCGATGATAATGATATCAAACTTTATCTGGATGGCAATGAAAAGTTCAAAGATCTTTTTGAGGATATAAGGAATGCAAAGACATTCATTCATCTTGAATATTATATCGTAAGGGATGATGCCCTCGTCAATGAGCTGATGGATCTCCTGATTAAAAAGCTGAACGAAGGCGTTGAAGTGAGATTAATGATTGACGCCATCGGCATGAACAGCGGTCCAAAGACAAGAATCAAAGAACTTGAAAAAGCAGGCGGAGAATTCTCTCTGTTTCATAGCCTGCCGACTGTCTTATTCAGTCCTAGGAAGAACAACAGAAATCATCGTAAAATTGCCGTTATTGATGGAAAAGTCGGGTACGTTGGAGGATTTAACATTGGAGACGAGTACCTTGGAAAAGGTCCTTTCGGCTTTTGGAGAGACACCGGCATACGCGTAGTTGGAAACTCCGTCGCAGTAATGAATATGAGATTCTTCATGGATTGGAAGTATGCCACTAAGAAAAATATTGATGTCAGCGTCAAATACTTCCCGCCCTGCGGAAGCTGCGGTTCTGACAAGATGCAGCTGGTTTCGGGAGGCCCCGATACTAAAAACAATCCCATTCAGAAAGAATATCTCAAACTGGTGATGCTGGCTAAGGAGACGATTTACATACACACTCCTTATCTTGTTCCAGACCAGACGCTGAAAGACACTCTTGAACTGGCTGCACTTTCAGGCATAGATGTGAGAATCATCATTCCTGACAGGGTGGATCATGCCTTTGTGTATTGGAGCAGTCTCTATAATGCCCATCTGATGATGAGGAATAATGTGAAGATCTACCAGTACCACAGGGGATTCGTTCATTCCAAGACTCTTGTCGTGGATGGCAAATACTGTTCAATCGGGTCTGCAAATCTTGATGAGAGAAGTCTCAAGCTGAATTTTGAAACCAATGCCATGATCTACTCTGAAAAGATAGGCGAACAGATGAAACAGGCGTTCTTAGACGATCTTCAGTACTGCACCCTGTATACTGAAGAGCAATACAAATCTAGGACTCTGAAAGAAAAATTCAAAACCTGTGTCTCAACAATGATGGAAAGTCTTCAGTGACTTTCTGTCTAATCTATTTTTTTGAAACTGTCAATGTAATGTTTTACTCTGACCACGTTTTGTTTGTAATGAATCTCCAGCGATGAAGGAATGTGCTGGAAATAATATGGCGACATAGATGCGCCCATCGCTATCTTCATTTTAGTGTCTTTTTCAATTCCTATGACCTCATTCTTTCCTTTTTTTATATTGTCTAAGAACTCATCGATATCGTCTGCCTTGGATGAGGTCACGACATTTCCGACTTCACAGAGCATATGCCCGTCAGTCCCTCCAGTGCAGCCGATATTGTATTTTCTTGAATACTGCAGAGCTTCTAAATTGGACTTGCGATTCATGCCGCTGCAGATGACTTCATAAGCATCGATTCGTGAGGCCGTGTCTTCTGTCAGATACGCTCTGTTTATGCATTTTTGCATTCCCTTGTTAAACATAAAATAACCCATTGGATGAGCAGCAGAGATCACGCAGTTCTCTTTTTCCAAGGAGTCTAAAATTTCCAGAGTACTCATCCTTATTGCAAGGCAGGGATTGCTTTGTATTTTATCTCTAATATTTTTTTCCCAATATGCGTATAAATCCTTTGCCTCGTAGAAGTATACAAGAATGTGCGGACCGTCCCACGCACTAATCTCTATTCCGGGAATCACAAACGTTGAACATCTGCTGTGAAATGCTTCTTTGACTCCGCCGATCAGGTTGTGGTCGGTGATTGCTAAACCTACTTTCCTCTCTCCGGCCAGCTTCAAAGCTTCCTTGACATCCGTCATGGAGTCTGAGTGACGCGTATGGAAATGCATATCTGCAGACATCATTCCCATATCATTCAATGAGTCCCAGTCTGGGATTTCAAATCTGACTTCAGGTTCACTTACAATCTGCAAACTCTTTCCCTCTAAGTAGATTAGATTGCATACCAACTCTTTCTAAATATTAACGCTTTTCTTCAAGTTTTTTCACTATTCTTCTAAGCTGTCATGTTCATCTACACGACAGCGCTGAAAATTCTCATAATCTGCTTAAGTTATACCTAAGATTATAACCTATTTCTGACATACAAGTGTTATGGATATGACCGACATCTCGAATGTGGTTAACGATTATATTCTGGAAATAGTCCTCATTTTAGGGGGTCTTCTGGCAGTTATAATCGCAATTCAGTATGTTAGGAAAAAGGAGTCCTTTTCATACAAGGCTTTGACCGCATTGGGATTTATTTTTGGAATATTGATGGTTATTGTCGCGCTGGTTAATTATCAGGATTGGATTCTCAGTACGGCATTGATAGTTGCCATTGCAGGGTTTGCTCTGATTATACGGCCGATCAGGAATGTTCACATATCCCCCTTATTCGCACTTCTGGTAATGGCTATAGTTTACATTTCCTTGGGAACGCTGACTACTGTAGGCAGCATAGACGTATCATTCCTGGCTGAAGGATGGCCGAGGATAATCGTATCGTTCGTAATCGGTGCTATCTTCTACATGCTGTTCAATTTTGCTGAGTCGATCATCAAGATATTTGGTAAAGTCCTGAACTGGTGGCCTTTACTTTTCATACTAGGTTTAGTGTGCATTGCAGAAGGAGTATGCATCTATTTCGGATACGGCTCTGTGTATGATCTGATTCTGCCTTACCTGCAGAACTAAAACTCTTTTTTCTTTTTCACTCATGATCGTTGGTTATATCTTAAGGTAAGATTATCTATAGAATTCAATTCAATAAATTGAAAAAAATCATGCCCTGAAACACCATTTTTATAAATATTTTCTGCATATACCAAATCAATCATTATTTAGTTTTAGAATTTTTTCAAGCTCATCATATGTAATAATAGAAAATTCTATCTCCTTGTATCTGCACACAAAAAGCTTATTTGTAACCATGTATGAAACAACAACATACTCTGAATCGTTGATGCCAAACGACATAAGAATCTTATTTTTGTTTTTCATCATGTAGTTGATTCTTCTTTGAAATTTTTCATCATCTTTATGCTGGTAAAAGAAACTTTTTTGTTGCATTTGATCTTCATAGATGGATCCAACTTTATGTAGCACTTTACTCTCGATTATCCAAACTTCATGCCTTGTTTTACTTATTGCAATAATATCATAATCTCCGAGCTCTGCTGGATAATCTTCTTGAGGGAAACGAGATTTAAGATCTACTTCTGTAACAACAGTATCAAAGCCTACTGTGCGGAATATCTGTGCAATATCTTGCACCATGCAATCCTCATATCGTTTTTTCCATTGATCTAAGACAGATTTCAACTTACTTAGGCCTATTTCATACGGTAAATACCAATTTAACATCCCATTCTTCCATGATTCTAATGCACCATTTATAGTGACTGGAGAAAAGATACATCTATTGTCATGTATGATAATCGGTTTCATGTCAAATCTATTATCTCTTTTTTCACGTTCCCAAATAGGCAAAACATCGTGCTGTTTTCCATTAACTCTTTTGAGTGCAGTGGTATCAAGTGTAAGAAAATCAATAATGGTCATAACCATATTGTAATCAGGCATGTCTTTAGAATATTCCTTATATTTCTGAATCAATTCTGATTTTTCAATCTCAAATACATTTGGATATGTTCTGAGACTGGTAGCATCTTGTATAATGTCTGATTGCATATATTCCATAAACAATATTAATTGCCTTATGTTGATACCTGTATCTTGATTAAACGCCTCAAATGCACTTTTTAAAAATTCTACATCTATGGCATCATCTTTGATTGAATATTCCTTTATATCATATTTTCTTAAGATCACCGAATCATACATTTTACCTGCAACTTCATTTAAAATAGTGTCTACTTTGTACTCAGAACTTATGGACACTGTTATCTCGGAATCTGAATAATAACATATGTCTGCACAATCCTGAAGAACGACAAGCCAATCTGCAAAAGCAAGAATAAACTCAAAATCTTCCATTGAACATTTTTTTGGTTCTTTTTGATGTTCAATCGCTAAATTACTCTCTAGTAAGTATCCCGCCATCCTAATATTTCTACGACATTCTTCTCTGATTTTTATAGTCTCTTTTTCAAAGTTGTCTTTAACTTCATCACTTAATTCTGATAGTGCAGAGTATTTTTTAATACAGAGTGTAATCTCATGTCGTTGTATTGAATAATACTCTAATATCTCATTATGCAAATCATATTTATCATAATATGATATATATTTTTCAAATATTTCAACCATATATTTTTGCATTTTCCTAATTATTGCGGTAGCTTCTTTTCCATGATACTCTCCAGGTTTAATGCCCGATTCAAAACATATCTTTGCAATTTTTTTCCTAACTCTGGTAAAACTAATTGCCGATATCTGAGTAGGAATACTTTCATCTGAAAAATAGTATTTCTGATCAATCTGAAACACGCCCACTGTTTTCTTAAGTGAAGAACGTTCTGCTAATTTTTTTTCTAGATGACTATATTTTTCCGGTGAATACTTGCATAGTGGTTGTAGCAGTTCCAGGAAGTATGTATGCTCTGCTTGTCGATCCGTTCCATTTTGAAATATGGTTGTGATTACTAGGGGATCAAGACTATATCTAATTATTATGCGATCTGGTTCAACATGTTCATCACCAAATACAATTTCTCGAGACGAGTCATGTAAGAATCGATACGAATGATTTATAGCATATTGCCAAGGCATGAATAATATCTGGAGTGTTTTTCCAGTTAATATGTCGATATCACATACCAAATCAGCATATTGTGCAAATAAGCGTTGGTTTAATTCATCGATAATTCCAGTAAGGCTCTCTCCATATTGTATAAAATCTTCTTTTGTAAAGAAATCTACATTGTGTGACATGAACACGTAAGTGTCACGGCCTAATGCTTTAATTTCACCTCCAAAGCCGTGGCAGCCTTTGTGAATTATTCTGATATTTTTTTGAAGATTAACTTCCGCAACCCAATTTAAAGGATCATTAAGTATGCCAGCATTATTTCTAGGAAACTCATGTAGCATATTTTTAAAATATGAATAAACATATTCTTCTGTTTCATTACGATCAATGATTATTTTATCATACTCAATCGCACCAGATGGAATAACGTGATTCAAATCTTTCCAAGCAAAAAAGTATCCACTCAATCCGCTCCTAGATGAAACTAACACTTGGTTAGTTATACTGTATTGTATAAACTCAACAACTTCATTTAAGTTATTTGCGAAACCTATTAAATAGATAGCATCAATTGCACTGCACTCAAACTCTTTTATAGATGATTCACGAAACTTCCAGTTAGCAGTAATATCTGTAAACGGATCGATAATCATGTAGATTATATTGCAATCGCAATCAAAATCTATCAAGTATACGCCATTAATGTCTTCCCTATATACTCCTTCAGCTAGGCGTAGACCTTTTGTATGATTTAAGTCTGCAATCTGTTGGATGGTTGCACGTATCTGATCATCATCATACGAGTTCTTATCAATAACTATTAAGATGCAATTTTCATTACAACGTGTTGCAAATAATAAACCCTTTACTATAACTTCTTTAGATTTACGATCTATGATTGCAGGTTTTATTAATGCTCTATTGGGCGTATTTGGAGACATATTAAACGAATTTTCAACCAATGATAAGATTGTTTGAGTGATATGCTCTTTTTTCTCTTTTGGTGTTGCATTTAATAGAAGAATCTTGTAACAATCAACTAATATTGATTCATTGAATAGTGGATACATCTTTGACTCTTTTTTAATGAAATGTCTCATTTCAATGGGGCTTAATTGTTGCCACATAATCTGAGATGTTGCTGTAGCTTGTTTTTGGAATATTGGGTTATTGAACATTCTAGTTATTGTATTCCAATATTCTTCCGGTGGTATCTCAAACGTGATACTGTGATCTGAATTGGGGATGTTAGTTTCTTTTGTGAGATTAATAATCGTATTTACGTATTCTAAAATTGTGCTTAATTCTTCATTGCGATTACAAATTGATGCTAATGTTTGCATATGGCGAATTGCACCATACACTTGTTGGTAACCAGTTCCAGTGATAGTTGAATATGTTTTCCCAAAATGGTTGATAAACACTTCACCATAATCATCCATAATGTACTCTTCTTGGTTAGTGATAGTTAGAAACTTGGAGACTTCATAATAAAACATTTCAAATTCAGAATAACTTATTATGTGCTGTGTTCCAGAATTACCACACTCTGATAAAGCCATATTCAATGACAACCTTTGAGTTAATGCAGATCGATTTTTTCTCCATGAATTGAGACAAAATATGGCAGTTGTCAAATCACTAAACTCATATTTGGATATGACATCAAGGAGACTATCTGCAATTGGTCGAATATTATCAAATGCCGAATGAAATTCTTTCAAATGCTCAGTGTCAATTTTTATCTGAACATCGGTGTTTTTGTCTAAACAACACCCCTCACATTTTTTATCATGGTCTGGATCATTTTTTTCTAGTTTCATACGTCTCATCTTTCTTTTCATCTAATACATTATTGATTCTTTTATTCTCTCGTGATATGCTATATTATTTAAAAGATAAAAAATTAACATGATTTTATGCTAACTATCTTTCATGAAAATTTAAACTTTATGGGTCGCGTGAAAACAACTCACACTCTTGACAAACACATCATATGTAGTATGATATGTCATATTTTGAACTGAAGAAATTATAAAGGATGTATAGATTATCTTAAGGTCATATGAACTGATCAATGATACGAATCTTGCGATGAGGTTTTGTAACCGTATTGTGATGATGTGTAACGACAATATTGTTGCTGCAGGTTCTCCAGATGAAGTATTGACCCCAGAAAATATAAAAGCAGTTTATGGAGTTGATGCCGTGATAGAACATTCTTACGGACGGGACAGAGTGATAATTTTGTAAATTATTTAATTAAATATTAAAATTTTAAATCTGTTTTTTTATTAATGAAATCCTTAGTCTTTCTCATAATTTCAATCAGTATGTCAAGCTCTTCTTGTGATAGGTTTGAGAAGAGACTGTCTATAGATGATTCAAACTCATGTTTTGATTTTATAACCAGTTTCCTTCCCTCATCTGTTAAAAAAACATTGTATTTTTTGCTGTTCTTGCTTTTGCGGTCGTCAGCCACAATTCCTTTTTCTCTGAGTTCCGAGATTATTCTGGTAGTGTTTGATTTATCAGTACCGGTCTGTTCAGTCAGCTCTTTCATGGTTGCTTTTCCTTTCTGGAACAGGGTAACAAGATATGGCAGATAACAGGCCTTCAAATTATACTGATTAAGAATCTCAGCAGATCTCTGTGTAATGTCTTTGGATATTGCATGCACGTATGACGGGAGAAACATCTTCCATTCCGGCATCTCTTCATCGGGCAATATCATCACCTTCGGGCTGTATCTCAGGAAGGAAACCAGGGCTTGCGCCCTGATCAATTGAGAGGTAAACTCCCTGTAACGGTTTATTGTTTTTCTTTTTCGATATTCTCAGGACTTCCATCCTCCTTGATACTGACGATCGGCTGGGTTTTCATAAACACTGCAATCAATGCCACCAGTACTATGAGAATTGCAGCAACCAGAAATGTAAGAGCAATTGCATCCCCGTAATCGCTTATGATCGTCTGCACATAACCAGGTCCGAACTGTGTCAGAATTTCTCCGATATGATTGAGAATTGAAGTATTCATCGGGAGACCTGATTCCGAGAGCCCGGGAATTGCATTCAGCTTCTGCACAAATACTGTTGAAATTATTGTAGCGAACAGCCCGGTAGCTATTGTGCCCCCTATATTCCTGAATAAGTTGATTGTGGAGGTTGCCATCCCCATTTCAGTTTTTGAAGAGTTGTTCTGCACCAGTATCATGATTACAGACATTACACAGCCGAATCCGAAGCCGCAGATGAACAGCGAAAGCAGGAGAAACCACAAGTCGCTGCCGTTGTGCAGAAAGCTCATCATAACCAGGCCGATGAAGGAAAACACCGGACCGGCTACAAGCCATGGTCTGTAGCCTGTGCGGTTCAGCAGAGCACCGCTTGAGATGGAAGTAATCATCATGCCAGCTACAAGCGCCAACGTAACGTAGCCTGATTCAGTAGGAGTATAACCCATAATCATTTGCAGGAAGACGGTGATGAAAGTCAACACACCCATCATCGTCATTCCGAAGACGAAGATCATCACACTGCTGTTGATCATCACTTTATTTTTGAAGATCTGAGGATTCATCACCGGATCCTTCACCCTGTGTTCTATCTTCACAAATATGAATAACAGAACAGCTGCAACCGCTACCATGATCAGCGTCTCGACACTGATCCATGCAAAGTCATTCCCTGCCCAGGTGAAGAGAAGCAGTATATCAGCAATGAATACGCTCAGAACGCCGATTCCAGTGTAGTCGATGTACGGCTTTTCCTGAACATTGATTGAAGGGAACTTTGCAGCTGTGAGTGCGATCATCACTATGCCGATGGGTACGTTGATAAAGAAGCACCAGTGCCAGCCGACGCTGTCAGTTATAAGCCCGCCCAGCAGCGGTCCGATTGCAGAACCGATGGCAAAAATCGCCCCCAGCATTCCCTGGACCTTTCCTCTTTTATCGGGAGGGTATAAATCTGCCACTGTCGCAGTGGCTACCGGGATTAACGTTCCTCCGCCCAGACCCTGCAGAGCCCGGAAGGCAATGAGTTCAACCATGCTTGTAGACAATCCTGCCAGTACAGAGCCGGCTAAGAAAAGTACAATTCCTACTAGTAGGAGAGGCTTCCTTCCATAGATATCAGATAATTTTCCTGAGATGGGGATAAGGATAGTCTCGCAGAGCATGTATGCAGTTATGGCCCATGAGTAAAGATCCATCCCGTTAAGATCCTGGGCAATGGTCTTCAGCGCAGTTGATACAATGGTGCCGTCCAAACAGGCGACGATCATTCCCAGCGCCAAGCCTATCATGATCATATTGCGGGTTTTAGGGTCGATATTCGAGCTGTCGACTGATGTTCTCACATTTTGAGTCATTCAGCATCTCCAACAATATGTTGAGGTCTCAACAAATCTTAGTATATAAATATGTTGAGAACTCAACAAACACTATTTGGTTAAACGCCTTATTTTCCTTACAGGCAGCAAATATAAAGTAAACACAGACTTATTGCAGCTCCAGAATTCTGATGGATATAGCGTGGTGTCTATGATAGAAATCTCAATGGAAGAGGCTGTCCAGCTGTGCAGGGAAGGAGAAAAACTTCTGCCGGAAGAGAAAAAAGCCATAGTTAATGAAAGGCTGAAGATGCTGGTATCCTACGCTAAGAAGCACTCGGCTTACTTCAGAAAGCTGTATTCTGACATTGATGAAAATAACTTCTCACTGGAGGACCTTCCGCCAGTTACAAAATCAGAACTGATGAAATGCTACGAAGACTGGGTTACCGATCCAGACATTACTTATGACGGCGTCATCGAATATGTTAACACCCCGATCGAGACACGCAGTTCGTATCTTGGAAAATATTCTGCGCTGATGACCTCTGGGACATCTGGAAATCCGATGCCGATGGTCAGGGACTCTTACCACAACATCATTCACGGCACCCTCATACAGACCAGGTTTCTTAAGAATGTAGATGAACACATACTTGATCCGAAATACAATAAACTGGCAACTATCATCTTTACAGATCCGAGCGTCTCGTCTTATTCCTCATTTTTGAAGGTAAAGGCCTTAAATCCTGATTATAGCGATAACATGCTGGCCATTTCTCTGCAGGAAGGGAGCGAGAGCATAATCAAGAAACTCAATGACTTTCAGCCAGATCTGCTCACCGCCTATCCTTCAACCATCGGACCCCTGATCAGTGCGGCAGAGGAGGGAAGGTTGTCAATCCACCTCAAGGCCATTGGTTTTTCTGCAGAAGTCTTGTCTCCTGAAACACGCTGCAGAGCCGAGGCGGCTTTTAACTGTCCAGTTTTGAATAATTACTGCAGCACAGAGGGCGGAGAGGCAGCCATGGCCTGCAAACTGGGAAATCTGCACATAAATGACGACTGGGTCATAATCGAGCCGATAGACAAAGATGGTAATCCGGTCAAAGACGGAGAATGGTCTGAAGGCATATATGTCACAGACCTCACAAACTATGTGCAGCCTGTAATCCGCTACTACATGAATGACAGCGTAAAGATCACCAGGACATGCGGATGCGGAATGAATCTTCCCATCATGGAAATAAACGGAAGGGTTCTGGAAGAAATCCAGGTTGAAGGGAAGAGGCTGTCAGGCCTTGTTATTCTGCACAGTCTTCACGAAGTGAAAGATCTTTACACATACCAGGTGGCTCATGTCTCTGAAGGATGCTTTGAACTGAGGGCGGAGTTTGCCAATGGCGCAGATAAAGAAAAAATACTCAATGATTTCAGCAGAGAACTTAATGAGTACCTACTCAACAACGGATGCAGGGAAGTTACCGTTAAGTTAAGCTCAGAACCACCCAGGCACAACGCGAAAGGCGGTAAAATCAAGGAGTTTGTGAAGGGGTTTTAACTTTAAATAACAATAAACTGTGATATTCATGGATGCGATTCTGGCCTCTGCTGCATTGGAAGCCTTTTCCATACTGCTGTTCGGCATCTTTTCTCTGCTGATTGTAGATGTAACATTGAAAAGAAAATATTCTGTAGAGAAATCTTTGTCCTTTTTTATCATATTGTTTATTGTTTCGTATATATTACTAATACCGCTGAGGCTGTATGCAAATCAATTTCCTGCAGATCTGGAACTTAATCTCTTCAGCCGGCAAATCAACATGACCAGCATAGTCAACATGCTGGCAGAATTATCAGCGATTTTAATCACTACTTTCTTCGTGTACCTGATGGTTGTGAAGTGTTACGAAGGCAAAAACTCTGCTAAGATCTTCGTGGCGTCTTTTGCAGTGCTCATCTCCATGATCATCTGTACATTTTTCAGCGACTATGCAATGCTTGCCTACAATAATCTGACAGGTGAGACAGATGCATTAATGCAAAAGATAATTTATGCAATTCTGCAGGCCGTTCTCTTAATAATCATCACTCTGGCATATAATTTCTTAATTAAAGACAAAGTCAGAAAGCTGATCTCCGACACAAACGGGGAAATGTCCCATTTCATCGTTGTTCCGATTCTCAGCTACATTACTTTCATCGTGGTCTACTGTGCCTGGTACATCGGCGACTATACGATCAAAGAGACTATGAATATTCAGTATCTCGTCACGTCTCTTGCTCTGCCGATCATCTATATCTTGATATTCAGGCTCATTTTTACCGAGATATCCGCTACAGCAGAGTCAATGAAGACTGAGACAGAGCTCAACGCCGCGAAGCTGATCCAGACTTCAATTCTTCCGCAGTCGCAGTTCAACGGCAAGAAGGGCATAAGCATTTCATCCCTGATGGTTCCTGCAAAAGAGGTCGGAGGAGACTTCTATGACTTCTTCGAGCTGGACTCAGGAAAGGTAGCTGTCATGATCGCCGACGTGTCTGGAAAAGGCATACCGGCGGCTCTGTTCATGATGCATGCGCACTCGATCATCAAACACAACCTCATTCTTACAAACTCTCCCGCAGAGGCATTATCAAAATCAAACCTCCAGCTGCTGGAAAACAATGATGCTTGCATGTTTGTGACAGTCTTCATCGGCATTTTGGACTTAAAGTCAGGAACATTCACCTATGCCAACGCCGGCCACAACCCGCCCCTTATAAAAAACGAATCTTTAGAATATCTGAGTGTTAAAAAGCAGCCCGTGCTGGGCATAGTCCCTACGACCTACGAAAATTCTGAAGTAACTTTATCTGACGGCGCCGTTATCTTACTGTATACTGACGGTGTAACCGAGGCCATGAATGATGCCGGGGAGGAATACGGCACCGAAAGACTGCTGAATCTGCTGAAAACCTCCAGCATGATGGACATGAAAGAGCTGGTCGAGCTGGTCAATTCCGAAGTAAACTCCTTCTCCAGACAAGCTCATGATGACATTACGATGGTGGCGCTGGAATACACAGGATCATCTACAAAAATAACCGTTCCTGCAGAAAAAGAGTCACTTGTACCTGTGCAGAAACTCATCTCCTCCGCATTAAGAACAGATGATGAAAAATTACGCTCATTGATATTGATGTCTGTAGAGGAGATATTCATCAACATTGTTAACTATGCTTATCCTGACTCAAAAGGTGCAATCTGTATAATGTTTGATGCAGCTGACGAGCTCAAGATACAGTTTAAAGACCGCGGCATTCCCTTCAATCCTTTGGAATCGGATGATCCAGATCCGACTCTGGCTCTTGAAGAGCGGTCCGAAGGGGGATACGGGATCTATCTGGTTAAAAAGTTCATGGATTCTGTCTCTTACTCGAACGAAGGCGGCGAGAACATATTAATTCTAAAGAAAAATCTACACTAAGTTCATATTGTTCTAAAGTTATCTTGGCCTGCTTATGAATATCGCCAAGTTATCCAAAGGAGACAGCCTGCTGGTTTCTGTAGGTGGCAGATTGGATACCATTACCCATCTGGATTTTGAAAAAGAGTTAGATGCAATCCTGTCCAGCGGAGACATAGCCGGTGTTACCAATATGGTCCTTGACTTTGCTGCTCTTGAGTATATATCCAGTGCAGGCCTCAGATCCCTGCTGAAGCTTCAGAAGGATCTAAACAGCAGAAATATTGCTCTGATAATCTCAAATCCGAACGATCTTGTCATCGATGTGCTGAGCATCACAGGCATCGACCAGCTGATTAAGGTGGATACATAATATGGAATTCATAAATATGCGTGTTTTGTCTGATCCGCATTCCATTCCTGTGGCCCAGGCTGCGGTAGCCAGTGTGGCAGAACTGTGCGGCATATCCAGGAAAGACATCAGCAAACTAGAGATCGCACTTGAAGAAGCGATGATCAACATCATAACTTTTGGATTTCCTGATCAAAAAGACGCATATTTTAACGTCTCTGTAGACATTTCCGGCATGGATTTTGAGATAATCATCCATGACAAAGGAAAACCCTATGATTTTGAAAATGTCGGCGATGACTTGTCATCTTCGGCGGGAATCAAGCTCATGAGGGGTCTGACAGACGGCATCATTTTCAAAAATCTTGGTGGAAAAGGCAGGGAGCAGCATTTAATCAAGCATCTGACCGCCCTGCCTTCCTATACCAAAAGCCCCCAGGAAGAAGAAGTCTGCGAACTTGAGAATCTGGAATTCGACATTCATCCTCTGCGCAAGAATGAAGCCATTGAAATGTCGCAGTGTGTGTATGATGAGTTCGGATACACGTATCCTTCGGAACTGGTGTATTATCCGGAGCAGTATTATGAAGCATGCCAGAGGCATGATTACTTTTCTTTGGTCGCTACAGCCCCAAACGGCGAGATCGCCGGACACCTGGCGCTGATATTCTCTCCCCATTTTCCTGGAATTGCAGAAATGGGCATCGGAGTGGTGAAAAAGAAATTCAGAAACTATTCCCTGATGAGCAAACTTACCAACGAGATCATTAAAATTGCAGAGAACGACTTCAAGCTCAATGCGCTGACTGCGCAGCCTGTCGTTTATCATCCATATACGCAGAAGATCTGCAACAAAACAAACTTCACCGCCTGCGGCTTTGTCCTGCATTATCTCAACTATGATCTGGTAACCACATATGACGACGTGGGGGACAGAGGCAATGTGGCTGTGGCTTTTCGTTTATTCAATGATGAATTAAAAGAAATTTATGTTCCAGACGAGATAAGGGAACTGGTCTCATTCATCATTTCGCTTTCAAACCTGAAACGAAATATCTCCGACGGTTCTCTTCCGCCGGAAGGCTCTTTGAGTGAAGTCATCACCGATATCAATCAAAGAATGAAAATCGGAAAGGTATTCATTGAACATGCAGGCAGTGACATCCATTCCGCATTAAAAAATTCTCTTTTAGCAACTAAACGGGAAAAGTGTGCAGTTGTGGAGCTGTTCATAAACATGTCTGACGCGTGTGCTCCCTATGCATATGAGAAGGCAAAAGAGTTTGACTACTTCTGCACAGGGATTCTTCCCTGCACTCAAAACGGAGATTATCTGACTATGCAGTGTCTCCTGAGCGACATAGTTGATTACGACTCTCTCCACACAATCGAACCGTTTACGACGTTAATCAGTCATGTACGCAAATTAGACCCTAACGAAGGTTGATAACATGGACTATTGTATTAGAAATCTCACTGATCCAGATGTTTTACCGCCTGGTAAGAATCTTTCAGCTCTCAGTGATTTGTGGGCATCTCCAGATCCTTATGAGTATGATGATGAACTGTTTGTCAAAGCTGTTAAGCAGTGCCTTTCCAGGCATATTGAGAAGAATGATTTCTACCGAGACTGGATGTCAAGAAATAAGTTTTCAGCTGATGATCTGAACAACATTGACGACATTGCCAGGATTCCATTTCTCCATGCTAATTTTTACAAGACCCACGTCATAAAAACTGCACGGGATGAGGACATAGCCATCACCCTGACTTCATCTGGTACCACAGGACAAAAGAGCCAGATGTTCTTTGACAATTGGACGATCTTCGCTTCTGACAAGTCGGCAGACATGGAGGCCGGCAGACTGGGAATGATTACTGACGAGCCTACAAACTTTCTGCTTTATTCCTACGAACCGGCAGAAGGGGTGAATGTGGGAACCCTGAGAACAAGGCAGATGATGCGCAGATATGCGAAAGAGAATGAGCTGGTGTATGCCCTGAAGTACACTGGAAAAGGCCATGAGTTCGATCTCTTCGGCTGCATTGACGCCCTGCTCAGGTTTGAGCAGAAGGGTCTGCCCGTAAGACTTCTGGGATTCCCGGCATTTCTTTACTTTACCTTGGAAAAAATGAAAGATATGGGCTACCCGCCGCTGAAGCTCAACCCAAAGTCACTGGTCATGATGGGAGGAGGATGGAAAGGCTTTGTCGATAAGCAGCTGAGCCCCCAGGAGTTCCGCGCCTACATCAAAGAGAGGCTGGGTCTGGACGAATCCCGCTGCCATGAGAGCTACGGAGCTGTAGAGCACGGGGTTGCATACATGGACTGCGACAGACACCACTTTCACGTCCCGACTTACAGCCGTGTTCTGATTAGGGATGTCAGGACTCTGGAGGTTCTCCCCTACGGCAAACCCGGGTTTTTGAATGTTATCAGTCCGATAAATACCGGCGTGCCGGTAGTCAGCCTCCTGCTGGGTGATCTGGCCGTTCTGCATGAGGGAGGCAGCTGCGGATGCGGGATAGACGCCCCCTGGTTTGAGATTCTGGGAAGGGCAGGAACGACCAAAAACCGCAGCTGCGCCATTGCTGCTGCAGAGCTCTTAAGGAAGTGATATGATGAAGCACATATGGAGAGGTTCACTGATTGAAGATAAGGACTTATTAAACAGTCTTCGTAAACTTCCTGAGGAGATCAACGAGACGCTTCAGGAATCTTTGAAAACTGAAGACGTTCTCAATGCCTGCGAGAGTCTGGCAGCAGTGATGCTGGAGTATAAAGATGAACGCATGAAGTCTGCTCTGGCTGAAGACGGATGTGAAAATCCTAAAGAGTTCTTAACTGAGCTGGCTCACAACATTTCCAGAGAATCGCTGACAACCAAGCTTTATGCTGAACTGGGTACAAACAGGCCTTTTGAAATCAGGAGAATCAATTATAAAACCCAGAACTTCGAGGCCTGGAGTCCAATGGGCGTTCTTGTACACATCACCGCCGGCAATTCCATAATCGTGGCGCCGATGGCTGCAGTGGAAGGACTTCTGACCGGAAACATCAACATCATCAAGGTGGCGAGCAACATAGGCTCCTTTGCCGCCTGGTTCTTTTCTGAGCTGAGCATGTATGCCAACATTTCAAAGTTCCTTTACATGCTCAGGGTGTCTTCCAAGCACAAGGAGATTATCTCGGAGATAATCTCCAACGCTGACTGTGTGAGCGTATGGGGAGGAGAAGATGCAGTTTCAGCCATCAGGGAGATGACTCCCAAGGGAATTCCGATCGTCACCTGGGGCCACAGAATAAGCTTTGCATACATCACGCCTGATGCAATGGAGTCTGCAGTAAGCGGATTGGTGCAGAGCATCTGCCGCAATGAACAGCAGTCCTGTTCCAGCCCGCAGTGCGTTCTTATCGATACAGATAACAAAACTGATGTTGACCGCTTTGCCAAGATGCTCAGTGAGGCACTGGATTCCTGCGGTATACCTCAGAAAATGCCAGATCTTGCGCAGAGTGCAGAGATTACCACAGTTACTGAGCTTCACAAATCTGACATATATTTCAACGGCGGAGACATAATCGAGGCGGAAGACCGCACATACAGGCTGTTAATCTGCTATACACCTAAATTCATGCCCTCTCCGCTTTTCCGTACAGTCTGGATTTCACCGATGCCTCATAATGAGGTAATAAAGCGCCTCAGGGGCATGAGGCAGTATCTGCAGACCGCCGGTCTCGCCTGCACGCTCGATGAGCTTGCTATGCTTACAGACATCATGTACAGGGCAGGAGTTACCCGTGTGACTCCGGTTGGGTCCATGAGTGCAAGCTATACCGGAGAGCCGCATGACGGTGTGTTTGCTTTACCGAGATTCCTGAAAAGAGTCTCTATGCGCACCGAGCTGCCTTTGACGGGAATTCTGAACTTTTCAGAGCTGAGGGAACCGGAGGAGATGCGCTTCAGAGGAAAAATTCAGGGCAAGGCAGATTATCCGCCTGTGCCGGAAAACGGCACCAGGGTGCTCATGAAAAGCGGCGGAACTACTGGGGATCCAGTATTCTGCAGCTACACCCAGAATGACTTTGACAGATACATAATCGAACCCTCCATTGAGGCGCTGCTGTCCCGCGGTCTTGATCCTGAAACGGATGTTCTTGCCGATCTCCTCAAATGCGGAAATCTCTACGGCGGAATGAACTGCTTTGTTTCCATCTTTGATAAAATGAATGCACCGCATCTGAGCATAAGCGGTTTGGATGATTTTGGCATGGTCGCAGACTTCATGATTAAAGGCAGAGCCACTGCCATTCTCGGAGCTCCGAGCTATATACTCAGGCTGTTTGAGGAGAATGCCGAGAAGTTTAAAAAATATGGGAGAATTAAAAAGATATTCTTTGCCGGAGAGCACATGTCTGATGGACAGAAGGAATATCTAAAATCTTTTGGGATTGAGATCATCGCACCTGTGCTTTACGGTGCAAACGAAACCGGCACCATGGGCATATCATGCAGCCACTGTCCTCCGGGAGTATATCACGTCTGTTCCGATATCCAGCATCTCGAGATTCTCAAGATGGATGAAGACAAGCCTGTGGAAAAAGATGAAGTCGGCAGACTCATTTTTACAGGATACAGGAGAGAAAACGGTCATACTGAAAGATATGAAATCGGAGACACCGGACGCTGGGTAGAAGGCCAGTGCCAATGCGGCAGAAAGCAGCCGAGGTTTGAGCTGCTGGGAAGATATGGAGACATCATCCGCATGGGAGGGACTTTCTTTAATTATCAGAAAATAGGAAAGATCCTCTCTGACGAGTTAAATTACAGCGGCAGGCTGCAGCTCATCCTGGAAAGAAAAGATCTCAATGAGAAGATGATCTTCTGCATGGAAAACATATCCATATCTTCTGAAGAGCTCACAAAAGTCCTGTTAAACAGCGGATATGACTCATTTACGAAGACTGTTCCCACCGGACTGGTGGAAATCGAAGCCAGAATACTTTCTCCAGATGAATTTGTTATCAACAATGTAAGCATCAAGCTCAAGTCGGTGATAGACAGGCGCTGATAAAATGTTAGAACGCAACCCCTATCTGGTCAACAAAGCATTCCGCACTTATCTGGTAGCTACAGTGTTAGCCTCAATGGCTTTGTCGCTGGGGGTTGTGATTGACGGCGTAATAGTCGGAAATCTTCTTGGTCCTGAGTCTCTATCCGCCATCAATCTGACATCACCGCTCATACAGCTGCTGAGCGCCATCACCATCCTGATCAACGTGGGAGGGGCGACACTGGCTGCGATCTTCATAGGCCGCAGCAAAACTGAAGAAGCTTCAAAGATTTTTACAACATCAGTAATAATTAATTTTATTGTAGGAATCATTATAACAATTATCGGGACAGTATTCATTGATGAAATTGTCTCAGTGCTCTGTTCAGATGCTTCTCTAGCCCCCTTAGTAAAAGATTATGCATCAGTAGTATTGTTGAGCAGCCTTCTGTATATGCTGCTGCCGGGAATCTGTGTTTTTGTAAGGACAGACAGCAACCCGAGGCTAGCCACTGCAGCTCTGGTCATTGCAAACATTGTCAATTTGTGTCTAGATGTGGTCTTCATAGAGTACATGAATCTGCAGGTGGGAAGTTCTGCCCTTGCCACTGCTTTAGGGTATCTGGTGGGAGTCTGCATTCTTCTTCTCCATGTCAGGAAAAAGGAAAGAGTCTTCAAATTCAAAACTGCAGATTTCAAATTCACAGCATCGATATTTGCAATGGGGGCCCCGGTGGCTCTGGCGTCTGCTCTCATGACAGTCCGCCTTTTTGGAATGAACTCAATCGTTCTTCAGTACTTCGGTGCAGATGGTGTAAGCGTCATGGCCGTTTGTCTGAACCTGATGATGATTGCTTCAATGTTTATCGGCGGAACTGCCCAGACTATGCAGCCTATCGGGGGAGTTCTGCATGGTTCTGAAGATTACAAAGGTATGAATCTGGTCATCAAGGCTGCTACTAAGGTTCTCATACTCTGTCTGGCGGTTTTAGTCTCACTCATCTTCCTGTTTCCGGGTGCATTCGCCTCGTTCTTCGGCTTAACTGATCCGCAACTTGTGAGCTTTGCAGAGCCTGCATTGAGGATATTCGCCCTATGTCTGCCCATATACGGCATAAATTACATGCTGATGATTATCTACCAGATACAGGGGCACAAGAAGTTAGCTTCAGCAGTATCTTCCGCACAGGCACTGATGGTGGTAGTAGTCGCTCTTATTCTGGTTCCCATGGATAACGATCTTATCTGGGCTTCATTCGCATTTGGAGAACTGATAGTATTTGCTGGAACTGTGGTAGCCGCCTACATCGTTCATAAGAAGCGCGGCCTTACAGCTCTTACTCTGCAGAAGACTGCTCCAGAAGGTGCTCTTCTGTTTGATGTTTCCATGAAAGGAGACGGAAGCGATATGAAATCAATGATGGATGAGCTCCACTCATACCTGGTTTCAAGCGGTCTTCCGCCTTCCATGACAAACCGCATAGAGCTGTGCTGTGAAGAGCTGACACTGAATGTCATTGAACATGGATTAAACGAGTCAAAAAATCACTATTTAGATATTAATATCAGAGAAAATGAAGACAGCATTGTGATCACAATAAAAGACGATGGACCGATATTTGATCCGATCAAGTATGACGGGGATGGAAAAGGTCTTCTTCTCGTCAAAGGGATCTGTTCATCAATCAACTATTCCCGTGCAATGAATCAGAATCTGGTTACTGTTAAAATTCTGCGTTCCTGAATACCTTTGAATGCAGTATGTAATAAAATTCAAATTTAACTAAATTGGAAGAGCAATCTACAGAGGCAAAATGCTGCATAGACAACAATACAAAATTGACAGATAGCATGTCAATTTGGAGAAATGTTTATGGCAAGGAAGACGATTATTTTTATCAAGATTATTTATTAGAAATTGTGGAGATTAGAAAATGGACAATCAAAATACAACTACAACCTTGTTAATCATTGCAAGTGCAGGACTAGCCATAGCAGGAATCATTTTTTTGTTAGTAGGAATTTTTGATGAAGATAAGAATAACTGGATGCTTATCTCAGCACTCGTATGTATTCTTCTTTCAAATTTGTTTAACCTAATAAGGACTCAATTCAACAATACAAAAAATCAGTGATAAATTTCAGTTTATTGCTGTTTGTTTGCACATTATTGATAATAATATGCAGATGACAAAATTGGGATAAGCAAACTCATCTCACATCTGCTGTTACTTTTTCTCTCGCTTTTTGCGGTCTTCTAAGATTTCATGTTCTTTATCAATCGTCTTTTTATGATCACGTTCTGCAAGATCCCGCCTAATTAAAAACAATGCATACTCACCTCTGCCATTGTATTTTTCTTGCTGGATTACTTCATCAATTCTGTCCATGAGGTCTTCATCAGCAAATACTTTAAAAGACGGCTTGTTCGATCTTTTTTGCATTAGCACTATTCATCCGATGCGATAATTTATAATATCTATGGAAACATATGGCGTCATATGTGGGGTTTATGGTGAAAATTAAACAAGAAGAACTGAAAATCATGCTTCCAACAGCACTGCTTGAATATGCAGATAAAATAGTTGAATCTAAATCATTCAAAGATAGAAACGACCTGATTTGTTATGCTCTGAGGCTATATATTGACAAAGTAATGCAAGTAGATGAGCTGAAAAAAGAAGTAGAGATTGCAGAAAAAAACCTATAATGCATTTATGCTGGGGGATGTGAATCATTCAAATCAAAAATTCTGTTTTTCAATATTGGCTATGACTTCTTCTAGATCGAATCTATCAACATCTTCATCAGCTTTGTCAATGTCAAAGTTTCCTTTCTCATTGACGGCAACCTTTCTTTGAATTCTGAACGATGCTATTGCAGCTATCAAGTCCTTACTGTTAATTTCAGTCCAGACGCTTTGATATTTGATCTCTCCAAATGGTACTGCACTGATTATCCGCTGCACCCAGCACGGATGTGCATAGAACCCTTCTTTGTCAGCAGGCATTTCAGACAGCTTGTTATCATCCCAGCTTTCGTACTCTTCTCCGTTTGCTATTGACTCCAGTTTGGATATGTAAGCTCTGATGCCATTTTCTGTAAGCTCATAACAATTGTAATAATCAGGCCTGCCGCGTGAGTTAATGATAATGTTTACTTTATCTGGGTATATGTATGACTGAAAATCATATTTTGATATCATCCGGCCGCCTCCTGGTTTCAGAAACAGAGTTTGTATGTCATTTACCCTATAACTGTTAACGCTGTTATGCTAACTATTTCTTATATGGTTTTTCTCATGATTTTGAAATTTGAGGATGATCTGAAAACAAATCATCCTGTGTATGTTTAGATTGATTCGTGAAGCTCCTGAGCAGCCGCATTGGCTTCTTCAAGCTCTTTCCACTCATCCATGGTTTTGATGACGTTGTCTTCCATAACAACTCTTCCATCGCAGAGAACAGTCTTGACATTGAGGCCATATGACGAGTAAACAATGTTGGAAACAAGAGTCTCTGGGAAAATGGGTCTCAGGTTGGGAGCCTTTCCATCAAGAATGATGATATCTGCTTTCTTGCCTGCCTCTATCGATCCTATCTCCGAATCCATCCTCAGGGCTTTGGCTGCATTAATGGTAGTGAAGTCAAGCACCTGCTGAGCCGGAAGTATTGTCGGATCCCATCTGGAAGATTTCTGCAAAAGAGATACAAACTTCATCTCTCCGAATAAGTCAAGAGAGTTGTTGGTCGTGGAACCGTCGGTACCAAGGGATACAGTCATGCCTGCATCAATCATCTCTGGTATTGGGGCAACTCCGCCGGTAGCGAGTTTCATATTTGAGACAGGACAGGAAGACACCTTCACGCCCGCTGCAGCCATGGCCCTGACTTCATTCATCGTCAGCCAGGCTGAATGTGCAGCTACGCAGTGGTCATTAAAGAAACCGATGTTGGCCAGGTAGTCTCCTGGTCTGAAACCCTCTTTCTTCTTGCAGTCTGATACCTCTTTCCTTGTCTCTGATAAATGGAATGTGAGTATCAGATCCTCTGCCAGGGCAAATTCCTTAGCTCTCATAAAGGTCTCAGTGGAGCAGACGTAGACTCCTTGCAGTCCTACAGCAGGATAGATTCTCTCCTTGTCCTTGAACTCATTGTAAAATCTCTTGCAGTTGTCAAGAGGATCTCCTTTCTGAGTAGTAAACTGCTGATCAAGCACGGCCCACCCGAGAACTCCCCTGATTCCGGACCTCTCAACTGCTTTAGCGATCACATCTTCTGAGTAGTAAAGATCTAAAAATGTAGTAGTGCCGGAGCGGATCATTTCGATGCAGCCCTGCGCAGCCCCGGCCTCCAGATCTCTGGGAGTTCTTAGATCATCAAGATGGAAGACCTTGTCAAGGAATGCAGGAAATGTAACATCATCCACCAGTCCCTTGAGGGAGGTCATTGAAACATGAGTATGCGTATTAATCAGGCCGGGGAGAATTATGTCTCCAGAAGCGTCTATGATTTTGTCTGCAGACTCATCGCACTTGCCGATGGAAACAATCCTGTCATTTTCAATCAGGATGTCTCCGTCTACAATCTCCCTTTTGCTGTTCTGAGTCACAATCTTTCCGTTTTTTATTAGAGTGCGCATGATAACAACGATTGATTGAATTCAACAAGATATATACTCTGCGGGGGAACCAACTCTATATCATAGTAGGTAATAGGGTTGAGTTATGCAGAGGGTTCTAGAATTCCTGAATAACAATCCTGTTTTTTATTATGCGACGGTTGATGGCAACGAGCCTCGTGTGAGACCATTCGGTTTTTTCATGGAATACAACGGCAGGCTGTATATCGGCATGGGCAAGAAGAAAGAATCCTATCTGCAGACTATCGCCAATCCAAACATAGAGATATGCACCTCCAGCCCTGATGGAAAATGGATCAGAATCAGGGGTAAAGCTGTTGAAGATAAAAGTCCTGAGGTTCTGCAGAGAGCCAAAGAATCAAACCCGACAGTTGCCAAGCTTTACAATGAAAAAACAGGTGCTGAATTCGCCTGCTTCTACATTGAAAACGGCACTGCTGAATTGGCAGATATGTCAGGAAACTTTGAAAAGATAATGTTTTGAGGATTATGCCGGAAAGTCAGTCCACAAGATTAACGTTCTTAGGAACGGGCGGAGGCCGCTTTGCCACTATGTATCAGACCAGGGCAACCGGCGGCATTTATCTTGTTGACAGTCTGAAGCTTCACATCGATCCGGGGCCGTCTGCCCTGTACAACATGAAGCGGGCTTCCATCGATCCCATAAAAACAGACGGGATTCTTTTATCGCACTGCCATCCAGACCATTATTCGGATGCTGAAGTCCTTGTTGAAGGAATGAGCAAAGGCGGCATGGTTAAGAGAGGAGCCCTCATCGGCAGTAAAAGCATCATCATGGGTGAAGGAGACTTCAATTCACCGATTTCTGATTACCACAAATCAATTTGTGCCAGAGTGTCTGCGGTTTCTGCCGGGGACCGTTTCAGAATCGGAAACACTGTGATTGATGCGGCACCGACACAGCATTCAGACCCTTATGGTGTAGGTTTCAGGATACATACCAGAAACGGCATCGTTTCATATGTGAGTGACAGCGAAATAACTGACAAGGTCATAGCTGCACACCGAGGCGCCCGCATTTTGATTTTAAACCTCACAAGGCCTTTGGGCTCTAAAGTTCCTTACCATCTGTGTACAGAAGAGGCAGCCATATTTGCCAGGGAGATAGTTCCGGAAATGGTGCTTTTAACCCACTTTGGAATGAAGCTGCTGCGGGAAGGCGTGAATAAGCAGGTTAAGTACATTAAAGAGAACTCAGGCACAAGAGTCGTGGCTGGTGAAGACTTAATGAAGGTGTCAGTGGGTAAGGACATCACAGTCAAACGGTTTCAGGACAGCAGCACCTGCCGTTGATATTTTTATGAATCGGTGCAAACTTTTTACATTATTGCAGATATATTACTACAAATTCGGGAAAATGTTAAGAATCCCAAACACGGTGAAATATCGATGATAATCTGCCAGATAGCCGGTTTTTTAGGCAGTGGGAAAACAACCCTGCTGATTAAGCTAGGTACCACACTCAGCGCCAATGGAAAGCGTGTAGCTATAATTGTCAATGAAGTAGGGGAAGTAGGTGTAGACGGCTCCGTAATCAATTCCAGCGGACTGAAATCTGTTGAACTGGCGGAAGGTTGCATCTGCTGCTCCTTGTCAGGCAGCCTGCAGCACACTCTCAAACAGATCAAAAACGATTACGATCCAGACCTGATAATTATTGAACCTACGGGAATTGCCTTCCCTACCAAGATTGTGCAGCTGGTGAGAACCGCTATGGTCGGCGAAGAAAAGATGATCACCATCTCTCTGATTGATGCCTTCCGCGCTGTTAGTCTGTTCAAAGAGGCTGAACTGTTTGTAAGCAGGCAGATAGCCGGTGCAGACATCGTTGCGGTGAATAAGATTGATGCAGTCGATGAAAACACGATCAAAGAGACTGAGAAAATCGTCAAAAAAGTGAACAGGGAAGCGCAGATTGTATTCATATCAGCCAAAAACGGAGACGGTGTAGACAGCCTGGTTAAAATTCTGGAGGAATCAGCATGACTGAAAACTCCAAAGAGGCTGCAGACGCCGGCTCTTTCGGTACTGAAGCTCATTTTCACGGCAGTGTTTCAAAGAAAGAACTGGTGGAGGCTGCCAGAGCCACGGTGATTTCCACAGCAGATGAGATTGTTAAGAAAAGAGGCATTCTGCTTGGACACGTCAAGCTTTTTATCTCTGCCAACGGCACTCTCAAGCTCAACATGGTCGATCCTAAGATGGGCATCGACATGGAAGACAATCTGAATGATCCAGTTGTTGACGGTGAAATAAAGTTTATGGCTGCGACTATGGGAGTTTCAGACAAAGAACTTGAAACGATCATGACACACTGTCTGAAAGACATCGATAATATTGTCAAACTAAATTTTAAAAAGCATGAACATGAGCACGCTCACAACGTAATTTTTGAAGGTGTATAATATGTATGGAGTCTCAATAGATGTGGGAACCAGCGGTATGAGGATGCATGCCGTGGATTTGGACAGCAAGAAGATACATTCTACAGCAATAACAGTCCGCCACCCGGTGCCCGGCGCAAACGTCGTCGATCATCTTACATTCTGCATTGAAATTGATCAGAATCTGGCTAACAGACTTTTAATCGATACCGCTAACCGTTTAATGCAGGAACTCGACATTGATCTTAATAAAGTTGAGAGGGTAGCCATCTGCGGAAATCCAATCCAGCTCTCCATGTTCCAGAATATGGAAGTCAGGGATCTTGCATATGTGGGAGAAAACACTCTTAAATCTAAGGGGGTAGAGCCTCAGAAAAGGGATGCTAAGGTTATACCTGCTGTTGATCTCGGTCTGAATCTTCGTGAAGGTGTTCCAGTATACATTCCTCCGGCCATCAGGCATGAAATCGGAGCAGACGCTCTTGCTATGATGTATAATACCGGGCTTCTGGAACGCGAGGACAATGTTTTAGTTACGGATTACGGAACAAATGCAGAAATGGCTTTGAAGGTAGGTGATGAGATCCTTACAGGTTCTGCTGCCGCTGGTCCTGCCATTGAAGGACAGCAGATCAAGGCCGGTATGCTTGCCTCACCCGGTGCCATCTCTGACGTGGAATCTGGATTCTATTGGAAATGCAGAGTTCTGGGAGACGACATGCTTGTTGGAGAAGGAGACACGATTGAGGTCAATACCGGAACAGTAATTGAAGAAGGGCCGATGCACGGCATGGCAAAAGGTATCACCGGAACAGGTGTGATCGCCGCAATCGCCACTGCTCTCGACAATGGAGAGATCGTAAAATCCAAGATTACCACTACCGACGGCTGCCTGCACCTGCAAGATGGAATCATCCTCACTCAAAATGATTTCTTAGAGGCTGCCAAAACTTTCGGTGCTATGAGAGCCGGTCACTTCACTCTGCTGGAAACTGCTGGAATTAAGTTTGACGAGCTTGACACAATGTTCATGAGTGGAGCATCTGGTACCTATGTGGATGCTTTGAAGGCTCAGAGAGTTGGTCTGCTGCCTCCGTCTGTTGACAAGATCTATCAGTTTGGTAATACATCTCTTTCCACGGCTACAGATATTGTCAAAGATCCGGAAATGATGGACAAACTGCAGTCTTTAGCCAACTCCATCAGAGCCAACCACATCATGTTTGCCACAGACAAGATCTTTGAGGCTGTGTTCATTCAGGAACTAGCTTACTGGCAGGAAGGTATGCCCATGGAGACGTACAACATGATGCTTGAGCTGTCTGACATTCAGCCTCTGCCTACTACCATCAAGCCTGCTGAAGTCATCAGAGTCGTGCAGAGAGATATTCCTGATCTGGGAGACAGTGGTCTCAAGGTGCTCCGTGAAATCGGTATCGGCCTGAAAAGATCTTTCAGCGGCTGTACCGGCTGTCAGAAATGCGTCAAAGACTGTCCTGAGGATGCAATCTCTGTCAGTGAGGCTGCGGAAGGTTATGAAATTCAGGTACTTTCAGACCGCTGCAATGGAACAGCCTGTCTGAGGTGTGAACGCGCCTGCCCGCAGAAATGCTTCCAGATCAAAGAACTGCAGAGAAGTTCGGTAAGTGTTGAATAAACACTAACCAAACCTCTTCATTTTAATTTTTTAAATAAAATTCGATTATCTTTCTCATATATGAGAATCCCAACCTCACTAGCATATATATTTTTCAAATATGCCGATTCGTAATATTTGCAATTGTGGATTAAGGAGACATAAATACTGTGAAAAATAACTGATCCAGTGTTTCTTTGAATCTACATTATGTAATTTAATGGTGAGCAAATGAAAAATAAGGCTAAGTTAATACTAGCGTCAGCTGTTTTTGTTGCAGCTTTGATGCTTCTTGTGTCCTTGGCCCAGACTGACATGTCTGGGGGGGGGGGGGATCGGAAATTCCGACTCTGATCCAATTGTTTTGAGTGACGCAACAAACTCTAATCTAGTTCCTGTTAGTGATGGAGCTAGTTTAAAGAGCAATTTAGAAGATGGAAAAAGTGTTCAACTGTCAAAAGATATTGTTCTAAATTTGTCTGGTGACAATCCATTTATTAGTATCAAGAGTAATAGTAATGAAACAACAATACTTGATCTCAATGGTAAAACTCTAACAATCAACACCATAAACGACAATAACTCTAACAGACTCGTTGTTGCAGAGGGTGCAACAGTAACTATTAAGAATGGTACGATCGTCTACAAAGGTGACGATAGCTCTGCAGCCGGTAAATCTCCGATCAGAGTGGGATCAATGAAAGCTGCAAATTCTACACCTTCTGCATCGGAATCCAAACTAACTTTGAATAATGTAAACATCACAAGTGCAGATTACGGTGTAGCAGTATTCGGTAAAGCAAATCTTACTGTTAATGGTTCAAACATAACAGCAGTTAGTTCTGCAATTTCTACAAATGGAAATACTGCTAATGTCGGCAGCAATTCATGCGGTTCTAAGATAACAATAACCGGAGGACAATATACTTCAACTAACACTGCAGCGATTTATTTCCCTGGCGGTGATACTTTAACAGTAACTGGTGGGACATTTACAGGAAAAACAGGATTTGACATAAGGTCAGGTACTGTAACCATTGATGATGCAACAATCAACGTCTTTGGAATTCCCAGTGAATCTAAATTAAATGCTGAAGGCAAGATGGAAGACGGACCTACAAGCTGGGGTATGGGAATTGCTGTATTCAACATGGGTTCATATGGTCAGGATGTAAAAGGTGATTATACTGAACTTAATATCAAAATTGCTAATACACCGATAAACAATGCAGTTTACAATGTATATGTTGGAGATTACTATATCGACACAAATGGAACATTAAAAACTTCCGATTTAGGCAATCATACTTATTCACGGATTCATACAGTAAAATTAAATGATGACCCTAAAACAGATATTGTTTTAGTTGATGGAACTCGTAGTGCAGATAGTGAAGTGCCATTAACTATTGATATAAATAACCGTATATTTGCCAATGGAAATGCAATAACAATTTCAAAAGGATCCGATCCTACCCAGACTACAAATTCTAAGATAACTTATGGAAATAATATAACATTTATTGATAATTTCGATCTTTCAAAATTCACAATCTTTGGAGGATCAAAGAATGCTCCTGTTGATTCTACAAGTATCACTATGAATGATGGAATGGTAGCATATATCTATGGCGGGGGTTACGGAACCTCTGAGTCGACCAAAGCAGATGTAACTGGAACTGCAAACATATCAATCGCTGGTGGAAAACTTTCAACAATTTATGGGGGAGGACTTCTTTATTCAACCGTAGCCAATTCTAACATCAGCATGACTGGTGGTACTACCACTTTCATAATGGGCGGTGGAGCATGCTCTGTTAAAGGAATGCCGTCTCCAGGTACAATTGATAATCCATACACTACAATTTCAGGAACAGCTTCGATAAATGTCTCTGGTGGAACAGCGATATATGTAATGGGCGGAGGTCAAGGTTACTCTCAGGTGAACAACGCAGAAATCACAATTTCTGGAAATGCCAATATAACAGAACTCATTGCAGGTGGATCAAACGGATCTACAAAACCAACAGCTTCCATTAATATTAATGGAGGAACCATTGAAATGGTATTTTCTGTTAATAGAGGTTCATTAGAAAATCCAACAATAATAGTCACTGATGGAAATATCAACAATCTGTATGTGGGAGCTTCTCAAAATTCTGATGATACAACAGGAGTTGTAACTGGAACGGCCACATTGAAAGTTACTGGTGGAACCATAGCCAACATGTATCTTGGAACTGGATTGGATGATGCTAGTATTGATTTAACTCTCAGAGATGGAGATAAAATCATTGCAGCAGGAGGGCATGAATTTTCTGAAGGTGAAGAATTCACAGAATATAATGGAAGTACAACTCATACCCTAGTAAAAGCTTACACAATTGCTTCTGATAAAACATGGACTATTAAGGGAGGAATGTTAGATCTTTCTGATGCTACATTAACTAATAATGGTAAATTAATCTTTGATGACTTATCAGTTGGAGAAAACGGATTAGTTATAAAAAATATTAAAGGAACTGGAGACCTTAAAGTTAAAAACACAAATTTCACAACAAAAGGTCTTATTTTAGATGCAGTAGAGAACAATATATTCATCACTGGCTGTAATTTCAACTCAATTTCAGGAGAGCAACGCACTTACTCTGAAAAATATCCTGGTTATTATGTAAATGCAATTTTGATCAACAAATGCACTGGAAATGTAACCATCGGTGGTGATGATGTTGCAGATAAAAATACTATGTCTGGCGTATCTAAAGAAGATAGTAAATCCAATCCAGGAAGAGGAATTTATGTTGAATCAAGCGGTGCAGATGGAAAATCACTTATTATAAAAAACAATTATATTTCAGATATAGCATATAATGCAATACAGATCATAAATCTGAAATATTCTGAAATAATAGTTTCAAACAACGTAATTGATAACTGGGACTCAGACAAAGACTGTGTTTCTGAGGCACAATTTGAATCTGGTAAAGTGCTTCAAGCAGGAGGTCGCGCCATTCGGTTATCTCTTTCCGCTAATATTGATTCAAACATTTCAATAGAGAACAATACATTTGTTATGAATTACTCATCTAATACATTCTCATCTAACATTGGTGAACAGGATGGAATTGGCTATGACAATGGAAACATTCTGAAAGCTAATGCAGATATAGAATTTAAAAACAATATTCTGGCCTTATCTGGTATTGACAGCTACAGTTATGCAGATTTGTTTATAATTGGATCAGATGAAAATAAGAAGATAGTTACTTTTGATCCCAATGGTGGATACTACTACACTTCTTCCGAACCAGGAATATTGTGTTCAATAATTACTGCTGATAGCACAGTTTCTGAACCAGTTAATCCTTTAAGATCTGGCTCATACTCATTCGACGGATGGTATGATGCAGCAACAGGCGGAGAAAAACAGACATTCCCATTAAGTATAACCGCAGACACAGCTCTCTACGCTAAATGGACATACACAGGCGGATCAGGAATTCCTGTAACACCTCCAACAGACGATCCTGAACCAGAGCCAATCATTCCTGATGAAAACAATAACGTCACTGTTCCATCAATTGATGATAAAAAAGCAGATGAGTTAGTTCATAAAGCAGTTTCATCCGGCTCCGACTCAATATCAATCATTGACACAAGCGATGTAAAAGGAGAATACACAGAAGTTACTGTTTCTAAATCAGACTTAGAAACAATTTCTAAGAAGATCGAGAACAATAACAACATCAATTCTGTCTCAATCGAAACTTCAGAAGGAGATATCATCATAGAAAAAGAAGTTCTCAACTCAATCTTAGAAACAACTGATGCAGATTCGATCTCATTCGAAATAGAAGATGCTAAAGACAAACTGACAGAAGAACAGAAAGAAACTGTAGGAGACAGGCCTGTTTATGACATTAACATCAAAGCAGGAAATGAGAATATAACATCCTTTGATGGAAAGACAATTACAATCTCATTACCTTACACATTAAAACCAGGCGAGGATCCTGAAAACATTGTAGTATATTACGTCAAAGAAGACGGTTCATTAGAAAAAGTGAACTGCACTTACAAAGACGGTAAGGTAATATTCGAAACTGATCACCTTTCAAAATATGTCATAGGCTACGAGGAATCGGACAAACCGGTAACTCCTGATACACCAGACGACAAGAAAGATGATAACAACACAATATACTATGCTGTTGCAGCAGTAATCGTCATTCTGATCATCATCGCTTTAGCATATTACTTCATGAAGAAGAAGCAGTGATGATAACAAACAAAACAAATTACTGAACGCGAAAGCGTCAGTAAACTCCTTTTTATTTTATTTCTCACATCAACATTATTTAGACGGTTCAAAGTGGATTATTTTAGTTTTTATTAGTATCAATCTAATATTCTAAATAAATAAAGAAAATATGCAACACCATCTAAACTCATCTCATTTTTTCCTGACACTCGCTGCATTCTTTGTCATGAATGGAGATGATGCCACCGCATTCGGAACAGGTGTATTTTTCTTTCTGTTTCTTCATGAACACTTCTAAACCATGCAGCCTAACAAACTCGCTATTTTCCATAAGGCTTGTCTGATATCTTATGTTATAACTTTTTTCAAGATTTTTTATCAGCTTGCAAGGATAATCAGAGCATTCAAAACAATAAGACAGTCCTTTATTATTGACACAATCTTTTATTTTGCACTTACGACAATGTTCTGGCTTTTCAGTGTCACTATTCAAACAACCGCTACAAGGCTTTCTGTGATAACAGTGCTTGTAGCAGACTTTGCAGTTCATCCCACACGGAGCAAACATGATCGTTTCGATGTTTCCTTCCGGCATCTTCATTGATTATTTCTCCGTGTGTATCAATAGTAAAGATCATAGTTCTTAGGGTTGAATTTAGGCACGTCCTTGTAAACAGAAAGACATTGATCTACAAACTTTCCTTCTTCATCGGGAAGAGCACTCAGGTCAGTAATGATCTTTCTCAGCATGTCTTGCTCATGCTTAGACAGTTTCAGTCTTCCAAATTTACTCTCATCCTCAATCAGCTTAGCGGCAGTCATGGCGGCAGCCTTAGCTCTCATGTATATGTCCCCGCCGTACTCAACGATCGCCTGCCCAATCTTGTAAGCGTTGTCATAAGCCAAGATAAACGCTTCAGGGCTTCTGTATCTGTCAGTTGCCATATACAGATCGCGGAGCAGGCGGTCCTGCTTGAGCTGCTTCGCTGTGTTCATAAGTGCAGCTTCATAGCCGATGTTTCCTAACCAGCATTGAACTGAAGATCCGCCAAATTCGGGGTGATACTCCACAGACTCGTTAGACCATAGATCGCAGACCTGAGCAATCAGGTTGCCCATTAGATCCATGTGGGCGCAGTGGGAGTTCTTTCCCTCCTGAGAAGTAGGCTTGCCCGAAATAGCTTTAACAATCGGACCTTCATAACCGCAGTCCTTATCAGGTCCGGTAGCACCTGCTTCCCATGCTACTAAAGTACGGGCGGCAGCGATGGCACGCGTGACAGCAGAAAATGTTCTCGGTATTTCCTTGTCCATATATCCACCGGCCAGAAACATTGCTGTGTTGGCACCGGCGCAGCAGGTATCTCCACCAGCCCTGATTCTGTTCTTCTTGGCAATGTGAATAATCTGAGGCCACAGCCATTCCATATCTATCGAGCCCAGATAACCGATACCGAACAGCCATCCCCTGATGTCCTGCCTTAATAGAGAATAATCGGCAAGTTCCTTTCCACCAACGGACTCGATGGACAGCAGATCAGCGCCGTTTTCAGCAGCTACATGGCAAGATTCGATAATCTTCTGAGGATAGGAGTGTTTGTTATCCATTTCATCCCTCAGGCCAAGTTCGGCCATCCTCGGATCTGCAATGGTGTGTCTGATTGAAAGTGCGATGTCATACTGGTCGTGATACTTCTGCATTAATTCTTTCTGGCCGGAAACGATCGGCTTGGCATAATGCTCTGCATCATTGGTCATGTGTGAAATATGCTCATTTTCCAGCTGCACGGCAGGAAATCCCAAAGTTACAGCTCTGTCAAGAATATCTCTAGTGATGTAATCAACAAATTCCTTTCTCAGACTTTCAGGAGACTTTTCACTTCCAACCCTGGGAGCGAATTTAATCTCAGGAACAACTATGCCTGCTCCGATGACCTGTCCCAGGCCGTAGGATACAGGATATTTAGACTCTCCGAAAACCATGTCGTCCGGAGAAGTGTATTCCATTCTTGTGTAGCGCTTCAAGGACATTTCACTCACCCCTCATTTTGTTGTTCTTGGCAATGATGCGGTCCCAGTTGGATCTGATCTTCTTCCAGTCCCATCCTTCAGTCACGATCCTGTTAGCCAAGTCCGGGCCGTCAGCGGCTTTGACACAGTATATGCCCATCGGGAAAGACTCAACATAATCTCTGTTGACTGCTCCGCCTGCACACATGAAAGGAATCTCCACTCCTTTTTCATAAAGCCTTGAGGCGATCTTGGGGAAAGCAGACATGGTGGTAGTCATGAGGGCCGTGCCGGTGACGATATCAGGTTTTTCTTTTTCCACTGTATTAACAACATCCTGCATCAGCACGTCTCTTCCCATATCTATGATGGTATAACCATTTGATTTCAGAAGCACAGCGGCAATGTTTTTGCCGATATCATGCGGGTCTCCTTCAGCCACATGCATCACGATTTTGCCCTTTGTCTCTCTTTCCTTAGTTAGATGAGACTCGCACATCTTCAGCCCGCGGTCCATGAGGTCTGCGGCCATCATCACATGCGGAAAGTAGTATATTCCGCGGCCATAAAGCTCGCTGACAATCTCCATGCCTTTAATCAGACCCTGTTCAATAACCTCTTCAGGGCTGAATGCCCCCATAGCTGAGGTAACATCCTCTGAAATGTCTTTGTAACGCATGAACACGATATCTTCGCTTACTTTTCTGAGGTGTCCGTCTTCAGGAACCATTCTGTAAACGAGCTCCTCCGGATCTTCCTGTGATTCCAAATCAAGGTCATACCTTTTGAAAATCCTGTTGTAATTGATATTTTTAAGATCTATCGTGTCAAGTCCCCCATGCCGTCATGTGTCGAATGGGAGACGGATACGTTTCGAAAATTTCAATCTTCGCACATGATTGTAAGATAATGTGCAGAAGGGGGTACTTTCACCGACCCCCAAAATAAGTATATAAGCTAACGCGGAGCTTACAAACCTGAGGTATAAAATGACCGGAAACACCATAGAAGAGTTGCCTGGAGTTGGACCTGCAACTGCGGAAAAATTGCGTGACGCCGGATATAGCGATTTAATGGCTATCGCGGTAGAATCCCCGAAGGTCCTGGCAGAATTGGTAGAGATCGGAGAAAGCACGGCTACAAAGATCATCGCATCTGCAAAACAGATGGCTGATGTAGGCGGATTTGAAACCGGAGATATCATTCTGGAACGCAGAAAGGGAATTAATAGATTGAGCTCAGGCTCCAAAGCGTTTGACGACCTTATGGGAGGAGGGCTTGAAAGTCAGTCTATCATTGAATTCTTTGGAGAATTCGGAAGCGGAAAAACACAGATCTGCTTCCAGCTGGCCGTAAATGCTACAAGGCCTGTTGAAGAGGGCGGACTGAACGGAGACGTTTTCATCATCGATACTGAAAACACCTTCAGGCCGGAGCGTATCGTGCAGATGGCCGTTGCTTTGGATTTAGACCCGGAGGAAGTACTGAAGAAGATTCACGTAGCACGTGCATTCAACTCCCACCACCAGATGCTTTTGGTAGAAAAAGCTAATGAACTGGCTCATGAGATGAATGTTAAACTGCTGATTGTAGACTCTCTGACCGCTCACTTCCGTGCAGAATATGTAGGCCGTGGATCCCTGGCTGAAAGACAGCAGAACCTGAACAAGCACATGCATGATCTGTTGAGATTTGCAGATCTCCACAATGCCGTGATTGCTGTTACAAACCAGGTGTCTTCAAAGCCAGATGCTTTCTTTGGAGATCCTACGAGGCCTATCGGAGGTCATATTGTCGGACATGCTGCTACTTACCGTCTCTATCTGCGCAAGAGCAAAGGCGGCAAACGTATCGCAAGATTGATAGACTCTCCGAACCTCCCCGAAGCGGAGGCAGTTATAACTGTTAGCGAAGAAGGAGTTAGAGACTAAACCAATGGAGCCTCACAGAGGCCTCATTCCTTATTTTTTTGAACTATCGGGAGAGCACGACACCTTTCCCGCAGCAGAGGCTGTCGCCCTCTGCAGTTCTGAAACCGACGAGTCACACGTAGTTGCTTCTGGAGAAGGCTACGTAGTGATCTCATTCAGACCTGAATTTTTAAAGAATATTTGTGAAAGGATATCACTGACCAGACGCATCGGTAGATATCTGGGATCCTGCAGACTGGAGGAAGCCGAAGAATTCGCTTCATCTCTGAATCTTCCTGAAGGGACTTTTGCTGTGAGGGCTAAAAAGTTCGGACAGTCCATGTGCGAGGTGAATGCCGCGGCTCTGAGTGCTTCCATCGGGGCCAAGGTGAAAAAAGGATGCAAAGTAGATCTGAAAAATCCTGATGTGGAATTAAGAGTGCTGCTGTCATTCGGCCTCCATTTTTATATTTCTGAATGCGAGATGGACAGAGCAGTCTTTGAAGACCGGCGAGTGGCGAAAAGACCTTTCTTTTCTCCTATTTCTCTTCATCCCCGTTATGCCAGAGCACTTATCAATCTAACAGGAGTAAAGAAAGGAGAGACTCTTCTGGATCCCTTCTGCGGCACCGGTGGGATTCTTCTTGAAGCAGCCTCTATGGGCATAAAGGCCTCCGGTTCAGACATTGATCCCTTTATGGTAGACGGCTGCAGAGAGAATCTTCAGTATTTTGGATACGATGCCGATGTGGAAGTCTCAGACATCGGAAGTGTTCCCGAGATATTTTCCAACATCACGACAATAGTTACAGACCCCCCGTACGGCCGTTCCACCAGCACCAGGAATGAAGAGCTAACATCTCTTTACGACAGGGCTTTAAAGGCAGTGTCTGAAGTTCTTTCAGAGGGACAAGTCTGCGGCATCGTGCTGCCTAGGGAGTGCCCGCAAGACAGATATTCTTTGGAGATACGCGAAAGTCATTTTCAAAGGGTGCACAGGTCTCTGACGAGGCATTACTATCTTCTCAGGAAGTGAGACTGAAGGTCTGAATGTCCTCATCTCCAGGAGAGCGTAAGTAAGCAGTAGCGCTCGTTAGATCAGGGTTATCTGAGTAGACCTCTATCTTTATCTCTTTGGAACTTCCGCTGTCGAGATGCACCTTCCCTTCGAAGGCCTCTCCATCTGCCCACATTTTATACTCTACCTTTTCTGCCAGAGAGATCTCTACGTCGTATCCTGTGTTTCCAGTATTCACTAGTTCAAATATGATTGAGTTTTCAGGATACTGTATATTTTCAACATTGAATGAGTAATCAGCTTCAGCTATGTGCAGCGGTTGCGGTACAAATGTTATCAGAATCAGCAGCAGCGTGATTGCCCCGAACGCTTTGGTTTTGTTATCTATCTTAGAGGTATTGTCTAAAGGTGCAGGATGTGTTATGCCAAGCAGAATAATGAGCAGGGCAAAGAGAAACCATCCGTCGTAAAGCAGAGCACAGGCGATCAGTACTAGAAATGCTGCATATCCGAGGTATTTCGCCTTATCTCCAAAAAGACCTCTGGCAATATGACCTCCGTCTAACTGTCCTACCGGCAGCAGGTTGATGGCGGTAACAAAGAAACCCACCCAGGCAGCGAAGGCCGTCGGGTGCATTACCAGACCGTCTATAGACGGAAAGAGGTAAGTCATAAGTTCATAAATTGGCTGGATTGTAATGTACACCGCTCCTGCAGTAATATCTCCGGCTACAATCCCTCCCTGTCCTGTAAGATACAGACCTAAAAGTGCCACAGGTATGGTCACAAGGAAGCCGCATATCGGTCCTGCCGCTCCTATATCCACGAGAGTCTTTCGATTCGGCATCGGTTCTCTGAGGGATATGAAGGCTCCGAATGTTCCAAACGGCGGGATCGAGGGAATGAAATACGGCAGCGAAGCACTGATGCCGTGTCTTTTGGCAGCGAAATAATGTCCCAGTTCATGTATGCCGAGAATCGCCATCAAAGGAACTGCAAAAGTCACAGCGCCCATCAATGCAGTATGCAGGGTCCACATGCCTGATGAAGTATCATAGCCGGACCACAGCACCATTCCCGCTACGGTTGTGGTGGCAAATGTCAAAATTAGAAGGAGCTTATTCAGCAGCGTATTCTTCTTAGCTGTCTGCTGCTGCACGCGGCTTCTAAAGATCAGCAGTATGTATTCGCCGCCAGTGTAGTCAAAGGCAGCCATAAATCCCTTATCTTTAAGCTCTTTCTGAATCTCGCTGAATTCTGCGCTTACTGTGCTTCTGTCTTTTGGATTGACATAGAGCCTGATGCTGTTTGCATCTACTTTCGACTCATATATGGGAAAGTGGCTCTCCACGAGCGAGTAGATCCATTTCAGCTCATCGTTTGCATCAGCGGGCATCCTTTCACTCACCAGCCCGGTTCCTTATAATAATTGCGAAGCAAGCAGTGGAAGAGATTATATCTCAATTGTAGATTGACCACCGTGAATAGATATCTGCAGCTATTCCGCATTGGAAACTGCATCATGGGAGCATTTGGTGTAGTTCTCGGGATGTTAATTGCCGTCGGCGGGGATATAGTAGACTATCCGCTTGAGTTAATTCTGGGATGTGTCACTGTAATTTTCTTCATCATCGGTGGAAACTCCCTGAATGATTATCTGGACAGCGACTTGGATAAGTTCGCACATCCGGAACGCCCTCTGCCTTCCGGCAAGATAAAGCCGCAGACTGCTAAAAACATCTCAACTGCTACATTCATCATTGCCTGTGCAGTCTCCGTGTTTTTAGGTCTGGTTCCGTTTATCATTACCATTGTAGCAGCTGCAGTAATGATCGCCTATGAGCTGAAGACTAAAAAGTTAGGTCTCATCGGCAATCTATCCATCGCATGGCTGACCTCAGCCTTGTTCTTCTTGGGAGGGGCCATCACCGGGCACATTGAAGTCACAGTTCCCATGGGCTTAATGGCTTTCTTAGCTACACTTGGAAGAGAGATCATAAAAGACGTGCAGGATATGGATGCAGACTTTAACCGTACAACTCTTCCGAAGCAGATCGGAAAGAAGAATGCTTCAATTATTTCCTCAATTTTATTCATTGTCGCAGTTATCCTGTCCTTTGAACCCTATCTGTCAGGAAGGTTTGAATTAGCATATCTGGCGGTAGTTCTGGTTGCAGATGCAATATTCATATACTCTGCTGCAGTTCTCCATCAGAGTCCTAAAAATGGACAAAAGTTTGCAAAATACGGTATGTTTGTTGCGTTGATCGCATTTTTACTGGGTGGGTTACTATGAGTGTTGAAGATTATATTTTGCAGAAGTTGAAAACCGGCGCTTTACACATGACTCTTATCGATCCTGCGTCTCAAGACCCTTCCGAGGCAGGAAAAATCGCCAAAGATGCCTGCGCTCTTGGAACCGATGCCATCATGATCGGTGGTTCCACAGGAGTTACACAAGATAATCTTGACAAAACCGCTTTGGAAATAAAAAACAACTCAAACATACCTTCCATCTATTTCCCTTCAGGCGCCAGCGCGATGTCTGCAAACTGTGATGCTATTTATTTTATGAGCATGCTTAACTCCAGAAGCCTGGACTGGGTCATAAGAGAACAGGTTGCAGGTGCTCCTGCCGTTAAGAAGCTCGGCCTGGAGCCGCTTTCAATGGGGTATATCATCGTAGAGCCGGGAATGAAAGTCGGCGAAGTAGGTCAAGCAGACGCGATTCCAAGGGATAATCCCAAGCTTGCTGCTTCTTATGCTATGGCCGGAGAGCTTTTAGGTATGCGTTCAATCTATCTTGAGGCCGGCAGCGGGGCTCCAGCACACGTTCCTTCTGACATGATTTACTATGTAAAGAAATCAATATCTGTGCCTTTGATTGTAGGCGGAGGTATCCGCGATGCAGATGCGGCAAAAGAAGTGAAGGATGCAGGAGCAGACGTTATCGTTACAGGTACAATTGTAGAAGAAAACGGATATCTTTCACGCTTAGAGAGTATAATTAACGCCATCAAAGAATAAATAATCAGGATCGGCAGTTATAATCCGTTAGGGAAGTGCCTACTTAGTTAATTATTTATTGTAATTATAAATAATTTGCAATTGACTAATCTGGAAATATAGTAATGAACTCGATCTAAGATCTTTTGTAATCAATGGTAGCATGTTTGCACTCTCATCGGTACCTCCGCACGATTTAATAATATGGCAAAATATTCACACATGCTGGCTAGTTACAGCTCATAGATATTTTTAAGTGTAGACCATATTATTAATTGTAACATCCAGTTAGAATTGTACTGAATTTTATTGCAGAGTTATCATTCATGATTTTAAAGAAGCTGGAACTATGAAAATATAGAATAAATCAAACAATAGCCTAATAAATAAGTTCAATATCTAAAAAAATCTAATTTAATAGAAAAATTTGCAAAGAATGTTTTAGCCAGTAATGATTTCTGCCTTGAATATAAGGCGTTATAACGCACAACTACACTCTGTACTATGTTATTAAATCAATGCGGAGGTTTCGTCTCATATGTTTGCTGTAAAATACAGCAGTCTCCTACTTAAAGAAAGATGATAACAATATAATATACTACGCTGTTGCAGCAGTAATTGTCATTCTGATCATCATCGCTTTAGCATATTACTTCATGAAGAAAAAGCAGTGATGATAACAAACAAAACAAATTACTGAACGCGAAAGCGTCAGTAAACTCCTTTATATTTTTTTCTTTTATAAACTTTTGAATTCAAATACTTTTTTCACTCACATACTCAATTCATTAAATCATTTGGCAGTTAAGACTTCATTAGACAACAATGACTTTTCATCATCAGCCAATTGTTTTGTTTTTTCAATTCTTTTTGACTTGTGAGTAAGTGTTTATTTTCATCACTGACACAATTCACTTCTGTACAATCTCTATCAAACGACTGCTTAATCAAACGCAGATTTCGTATCACAGTTAAAATTATCATCAACGCAGTAAAAATGAACTCAAAATAGGAACTCTTTGCAGCAGTTTTTCCTTTCAAAAATTCATTCAAGCAATCATTTTTCTTTAAAATTTTCATTTTTTGATTTACCTCCTTTTTTGTTCTTGATCACCATATCTAACAAGGGTATTTCAATACTTTTTTTGAATCACTCAATATAAAAATCTGGCTTTTCGATAGTTTTAATAGGGGAAAAAATAAAAGAAACTTGAAAACTCAAGAAAAATGACAAAATACTCATTTTCAATGAGTTTTCGTATGACTTAAAACGCATGAGATGAAGGAAACAATGCACACCTATGATGAACAGGATCTATCGTTTGCTGGGTTCATCAGATGCAGAGTTTTAGACACATCCTACATTCATTTTCTGGATGCTATAATCTGTGTTTCCATGCTTGAGCAAAATTGCTGATGACTGTAAGTTCTCAATTCTTGGCCGTTATGCAAACAATGAAGTCAGCGGCCAGCAGCATATCTTGCGATGATTTCATGTTATTTCGTCTGCTGTGACTCTTATAGAATTATGTTTAGCCACTTTCGAAGCATCGCCACATCTAGTTCAGCCATTTTTACAGCTTATTCGCTTGTTTTTTGTTGTTGAGAGCCTTACGTGCACATGGTAAATTGAAGGGGACGTTTAGGCGGCATTTGAGGTGTCGAGCATGTTGCAACGCAATCGTATTTGACTCAAAATTTCATAAAATAATCGTAAAATCTTCAAAAAACAGTTCCAGTGGAAATAAAGCAATTTGCAAAAAATGACGGGCAGGGGATATTGCGTGCTCACGGGTACGCGCGAGTATAAGGAAGTTGCTTGTCTGTATATATTTTAACAATTAGATATTAAAAAATGACATGATTTTGATATTTAAGTTTAATTGCAGTTTTTCGTGATATAATTTAATCTTGTTACATTTTGATAATTTGATAAAATAGACATCTAGGGTCGTTTACGGAAATGAAAACTGCACAGAAATGCTGTTTAAGAAAACAGATAGCTTGCATGCGTGCATGAAGTTAATGAAATGACGCTTCAAACGTTTTTGAGATCTTAAGCATCTTATCGTAAGTGTGCATTTTAGCTCAAATTTGAAAGCAGACTAGTGAAAAAATCATCAAAAAATCATCGAAATTTTTCAAAAAGACATTCGAGTAAATTTTCAGGCATGTCGCAAAAATCGCCGGCAGGGACTATTGCGCGCTCACGGGTACGCGCGAGTATAACGAAAACACCCATGTAGATATATCTGTACACGAAGATATATCTAAAAGCTACATTTTTAATTATTTAAGCTTGTCTGTAATTTTTCATGATATAATTTCATTTTATTACATTTTGATTTTTTGATAAAATAGGCGTTTCCGCAGTCGTTTTCTAACAAGAAAAGTTGCAAAGAAAATGCTGTTTTAGAAAAGTAGAAAAATTGAATCGAAAACTATTATGCAAAGCGTAAGCACACTTAGCTCTGTTTCATTCTCATTTTCGATGCTTGCGTATTTGCACGAAGTTAAAAGGTGTAATTACCTCAAACATTTTCAAAATGTTGAGCATTGCAACGTAAGCGCATTTTAGACTAAAACTCAAAAATAGCGTAGTGAAAAACTGATCAAAAAATCAAAAAATCTTCGAAAAAACAGTTCCAGTGGAAATGAAGCAAACTTGCAAAAAATGACGGGCAGGGATTATTGCGCGCTCACGGGCGCGCGCGAGTATAACGAAAATGATCACTCATTAAAATACGGAACTTGATATTTTTTAAAATTCCAAGTTTTTTGATATTTAAATTTATCTGCAATTTTTCATGATATAATTTCATTTTATTGCATTTTTAACTGCATAATAAAAATGTATTTGCAAATACTCAAAATGCAGCAAAATGAACCCTAAAATTTGATGATTTTCACTCACACTTGATCTAAGAAACTTACCCATTTTGAGGATTCTACAGTTATGTAATGATATCTAGCTGTCCAAAAATAGAAGAAAAATTGTGCCCTAGTTCGTCTTGCAACCGGGAGTTTCAATGACCTCAAATCATTTTAAGAAACATCTCATGAATTCTTGAGTCACCGGAAAGCTCGGGATGGAAGCTCAAACCTATCAAATTGTCTTGTTTAGCCATGACGATTTTGTCATCATAGTATGATAAAGCTTCACATTTTCCGTAGACTTCTTCGATCAGCGGTCCCCGGATAAAGATCCCGGGAAATGGAGAATCAAATCCTTTAACATCAAGCGGAGCCTCGAAACTTTCTCTTTGTCTGCCAAAGGCATTGCGGTCGACTCTCATATCCATAATTTTGAGAAGCTCAGTTTTAGTCTTCGCTACTTCTTCATCTCCTTCTTTGGCCATTAAAATGCAGCCGGCGCAGGTCCCCATGATTGGAACGCCTTCTTCAGCAGCTTTTATCAAAGGGTCATGCAAGTCGAATCTTTTGAGAAGTTTAGAAATCGTGGTGCTTTCTCCACCGGGCAGTATCAATGCAGAAGATTCACTCAGTTCTTTTGGATGGCGTACAGCAACTGCTTCGCCGCTTAACCCAAGGTTGTCGAGAGCCTGGGATACCATATCTATATGCTCAGGGACAGCCCCCTGCAGTGAGATAATGCCGATCTTCATCAAGTGCCTTCAGTATGCGACAAGAACAAAAACATTTCGTATGTTCAGTACTCAGCGATAGTCCTTCCATTAATCTTGTGAACGCTGACAGAAACACCGTAAAGTTCGCTGAGATTTTCACTTGTGAGAGTATCAACCCCGCCGTCCCTGATGATCGTGCCGTCTTTTATCATGATAATACGTTCAAACTCTGGGCCGATATCTGCAGGGTCATGTGTAACCATTATAATCGTATGGCCGGTCTTTACCAGACCTTCTATTGACCTCCTCACGAGGTACTTTCCGCTTATGTCGAGAGAGTTCATCGGTTCATCTAATATCAAAGCTTCAGGGTCATTCACCAAAGCCCTAGCCATAATGACACGTCTCATCTCTCCGCTGGAAAATGCTTTTAAGTGTCTGCTTTTAAGCTGAAGAGCACAGGCGTTTTTCAGTGCGGAGTCGGCTCTCTTCCTCATCTCCTCATCAATGCTCTGAGATCTATTAGTCCCTACAGACCCGAAGAATCCCGAGAGGACGGCATCTTCAGCCGTCACATCTTTGCGGAAATCCGCCTGAATTTCATTAGAAACAATGCCAAAAGCCTTTCTGATGTCAAAAATGTTCCAGAGGGTTTTGCCGTAAACTTTCACGCTTCCATTGGTAGCACTGTCGCAGCGATATTCCCCGACCATGGTTTTTACCAGAGAAGACTTGCCGGAGCCGTTCTGCCCTAGAATGACAATTCTCTCACCGCATTCTATCTTCAGATTTATGTTATGCAAGATGTTCTTGTCTTCCTTTCTTACGAAAACATTCTTCATTTCGATTAAGGGCTGAGACACACTCAGAACATCACTCCAGTTGATAATATTCTTTTGCTTGTCCGCCGTAGAATCGGGATAATGTCATATATCATCCGTTTGAACGTAGCCACAGATTAATTGGCATCGAGGAGCTACTATGAATAATGATAGAGAGCAAATAAGAATGAAGCTTGAATCAAGAGAACGTGTAGAACGCATGAAAAATGGTGGAGAGGATATGAGAGCTACTCTTGCCAGCCAAGAAATTCAGAAAGGAAACACTTCTGAAAACGGTTTCATGAGCCACAGGGAAGAAGAACTCCGCAACAATGTTCAAAACAGCAAATCCGACCCTTATCGCGGATATGGAGAAGATCAGAGAGCTATGATGGCCTCATGGGGGCACAATAATTCTTCAAGGGAAGATCTGAAAAAATACTCTGAAGAAGAACTTCAGCTAAGAGAAGAGACCCTTTCCCGCACTCCTGCAGATCATGATCCAAAGTATCGCATTGTCGGAGAAACATATGCTCCCACACCTCAGGGAATGAGGGCGGTAGGAGACGAATCAAGAGAACAGCACAGCATCTACTCTGATGAAATGAAAAACAAACCTTCACAATCCCACAAAGTCAGAGTAATGGATTCAGATTCCGATTCTTCAGACGGCAACAACATGGCCCAGAAAGCCCGTGATATGGGCAGCAGGACTATGCAGCGTGCTAAAGACATGGGAAATATGATGGAAAACAAGGCTAGAGAAATGGACGAAGCCCATGTTGTGGAACATTCAGCTCATAAGGCAGGAAGTACGCTGGGATCAATATTCAGCCGTGCCAAAACTGCAGCAAGAGAGCTGAGTGACGGGTTCCGTGAAGGTTACTCTAAAGATAATAAAAAATAATCTCACTAGCAGTGAGAATGACGTCTATTCAGTCACTAGCAGCGGATCTTCAGCTCATGCTGCAGGCCAAATGAACCCTGCAATGCAGACTACGGCTATTACTGCGATAATTATGCCGACTACAGTCCAAGGTTTAAGAACGGGACCTTTTGAAGTTTCGTTATCAAAATAGCGGATCAAACCAGCAGCTGACTGAAATCCCTGTCCTTTCTTTTTAGATGCCATATTTAACCGGGCGAAGTAAATATTGTTTGGTATATATCCTTTTGCAAGTGCGTTACTCATATCAGCGAGCAAAATACACACATTTGCATTTCCGTTCTAAAAACGGAAAAAGGTTATAACGGCCTACTTGACATTAAAATTAGAGTGTGGCTGTTCTTATCGGGTGTAGTGGTTGGGCATACGGGGATTGGGCTGGACGCTTCTATCCTTTAGATGTTGCACGCAGGAAAGAAGAATGGTTGAGGTATTATGCCTCATTTTTTGATACTGTAGAGATCAATACCACATTTGATAGAGAACCAAATGAATATCTGATCAATGGTTGGGTGAGTAGAGGAAAAACTCTCAAAAATTTTGATTATTCCATAACTCTGCCGTCAAAAATATTCAAGGATGCCGACAGGGCACTGCAGTTTGAAGAATGGTGCTTACACACTCTGAATGAAGGCGGGGTACTTGGATCCGCAGTGATTCAGACACCGTTGGATTATCAGAATAATCTTTCAAACAGAGAAAACATGCGCAGAATTCTGGATCTTCTTGACACTGACAATTATAATTACATTGTAGAATTCAGAAATCCCTCATGGTTTGATGAAAACGGGCTTTTGGAATCTTCAAGAGAGCTTTTGAATGACTACCGGGTAGGATGTATACTCTCTGATGAGTTTTCCCTGCCGATGGACTGCAGCGGTGAGAAAGTTTACATCAGGCTGAGGGGAAAAGGAAAGTCAGAATATCCCGGTGACAATCAGTATCAATACACAGATGCGGAGTTGGCATGGTTCAAAGGACTGCTGGATGATGCGGCGAAAAGCTGTAAGGAGATCAGAGTTTACTTTGAAAACAGTGCAGCGGCGAGAAGCGTTTATGACGCCCTGCGGCTAATGGACATCCTGCAGATTCCCCACAGGATAAAAGAAATGAAGGATGCCGAAGCACCCAGGATCATCGCGAAGTAGTTTTTTTGGCTGCGGTTTTCTTGGGCGGGCTCTTCTTTGTTTTCTGCGGAGCTTTAGCTTTGGCAGCCACATTGGACTTTTCAGAGTCAAGATACTTGGTCCACTGGTATTTCTTACGTGTACTGAGATTTACATTGTGGTACGCATAACTGAAGATCAGAGGCACTACTGTGGTAGCTTCGGCGTAAACCATCTGTTCATATGTGGTGCTAACCTTTCCCCAGGATGAGGCTTCTTTCAGTGTGGAAGAAGAACAGGCTCCGTCGCGGACATCAGCTACAGTAATCTGCACAGCATATTGGTGCATCGGAACTTCCTTTCCTAAGCATTCTGCACAGACAACCGTATCCTGAGCAAAGTTCTTAGGCACTCCGCCGCCGACCATGAACAGGCCAGAAGTCTTGGCAGCCATCTTTATCTTGGTGAGTTCGTAGAAGTCTTTCACTGAGTCGATGGTTACATGACTCTCAGGATTCTCATGCTGATGCATTACAAGTCCAAAACCTGCGCTGCAGTCTGAAAATGCTGGGCAGAACACAGGGACATCATGCTCATAGGCGAGCTGCACAAGCGAATCCTTCTTCTTGGCATTCTTTGTCAGGTACTTTCCCATCTCTCTGATAAATTCACGGGAGGAGTACGGGCGGGGCTCAAGGCCATCGGCGATCTTCTTGATCGTGCTGTCGCAGACCTGCAGCTGTTCTTCATCAATATATGTGTCATATATGCGGTCAACGTAATTGCTGCGCAGCATATTGTCATCGATGAACTGTGTGCCATGGTAATGCTTGAATCCCAAGGCTTCAAAGAAATCCATATCCACTATTGAAGCTCCGGTAGATACGACTGCGTCTACCATGTTGTATTTTATCATGTCAGCATAGATCTGCATGCAGCCTGCCGCGCTGCTGCTGCCTGCAAGGGTGAGAATGACTGTGCAGTCTTTGTTTTTCAGCATTTTTACCAAGATATCTGCAGCTCTGGCAGTATCTCTTGAGCTGAAGGACATTTCTCTCATGCTGTTGATGATTGGTGTGGAATCGTACTTGGTCGCGTCCACGTGCTTAACCGTTTTCTTTAACAAGTCTTTTTTTGACATGGATGTTCACCGAATGTTCTTAGACATCAATCCCTACCTAATATCTAAACTCTCCCTTCTTCTGGATAAGAAGTTTAAACTTCTGAAACGCGTATACTATTCTGATGCTAGGTGCAGAGGAACTTTTCAACCCCAAGTCAATAGCAATTGTAGGTGCGTCTTCAGATCCTGCAAAGATAGGAAACATGGTACTCAGGAACCTTCTTGCATCTGGATATGCCGGGAGCATCTATGCGGTAAATCCCAAAGGCGGCGAAGCCCTGGGGTACAAATTTTTCAAATCAATATCAGAAATTAAAGACAAAGTCGACATGGCAGTCATAACAATCCCTTCAGCGGCAGTGCCTGCAGCGATGGAAGATCTGGGGAAGAAAGGAGTTCCAGCAGCAGTCATCATCTCAGCAGGGTTCAGGGAAATGGGAGCCGAGGGGATGGAGCTTGAACTCGGCGTGGGAAGGATTGCCAAAAACTATGGTATAAGAGTTCTCGGACCGAACTGCTTAGGCCTGCTGAACACGGCAAACAATATGAACGCCTCTTTCACGGCTACTTATCCAAGAGAAGGAAACATTGCACTGACTTCTCAGTCAGGTGCAGTATGCTCCGCAATGCTTGACTGGGCTAAGGCGTATGATATTGGCTTTTCTAAATTCCTATCGATGGGGAATAAATTGGACATTGATGAGGCCGATCTTCTGCAGTATCTTGCAGACGATGATGACACTTCTGTAATCGGCATGTATATCGAAGGCATGAACAGGGGCAGAGAGTTCATGAAAGAGGCTTTAAAGACCTCTAAGAAGAAGTCGATAATTGTTTTAAAATCTGGAAGGACGGATTCAGGTGCAAAAGCCGCTTCTTCCCATACAGGAGCGATGTCTGGAAGCGACAGCGTATATGATGCGGCGATCAAACAGTCAGGAATGATCAGAGCTCACAATCTCGAAGAGATGACAGATTATCTGCAGGTGTTTTCTTCCATGCCAGTTCCTGATGGAAAAAACATCGCTATTGTGACAAATGCAGGCGGGATGGGAGTCATGGCCGCCGATGCAGTATCTGATTACGGACTATCTCTGGCAAAGCTGTCAAAGGAAACCATCGACATGCTTCATGAAAAACTGCCTAAAGCTGCAGGAGTCTACAATCCGATAGATGTGCTGGGAGATGCACCGGCAGAGAGGCTTACGGCAGCATTGAATGCTGTTCTCAGCGATCCTGCCGTGAATATGCTCATGGTCATGATGGCTCCCACGGACACAATAGACATTCCTTCGGCTGCAAAAGCCGTTGCTGAGTTCAAAGATGCTAAAATTCCAATCGTGGCGGCAATGGTGGGCGGAGAAGAGATCAACAAAGGCTCTTTAATTCTCAGGGATGCCAACATTCCTATATATTCGTCTCCAGAAAGAGCAGTGAGAGCTTTAGGAGCAATGGCTTCCTACCTAGACATTAAGAAATCTCCGAAAGAGGATCTTCCGGATAAGTTCATCATTGATAAGGATAAAATACAAAATATAATCAGAACTGCCTCTGCTGAGGGAAGGACTTCTCTCACAGAATCAGAAGGAAAATCAATTCTTCAAGAATACGATATAAAGACTCCCAGAAAAGAGCTTGCTTCTTCTGTGGATGAAGCAGTGAGAGTTGCCAGCTCTATTGGCTATCCTGTAGTTATGAAAATTTCATCTCCTGATATTGCACACAAGACCGACGTAGGCGGAGTTTCATTAAATCTTCAAAATGAGCAGGAAATTCGGGAAGCTTACTCTGCAATGATGGAGAAGATCAAAACTGCAGTTCCGGCAGCAAGAATAGACGGCGTCCTGATTGAAGAGATGTTTAGCGGCAGAGAGCTGATTGTAGGAATGGTCAGGGATAAGCAGTTTGGTCCGGTAATCACCTTTGGTCTTGGCGGAATTTTTGTAGAAATAATGAAGGATGTAAGCAGAGGGGTGGTTCCCATCACAACCCAGATGGCTGACAGAATGATCAAGTCAATAAGATCATACCCGATTCTTGCTGGAGCCAGGGGTAAGAAGCCTGCAGACATTGCAGCTTTGAAATCTTTAATTTTAAAAATATCTCAGCTTTCACTGGATTTTCCTGAAATATCAGAACTTGAAATGAATCCAGTCATGGCTGGGGAAGTCGGCTGCTGTGCCGTTGATGCTTTAGTTGTAATTAGGAGGGAGAAAAAATGAAACCATTGTACATTGGTTCAGTTATGGAAAGGTCAGGTAAAAGTGCAATTGCCTTGGGGCTGGCAAAGAGTCTGGGAGGCGTTGGATACTTCAAGCCGTTCAAGGAATCCTCAGTTGAGTTCAACGGCAGTGCGGTCGACAGAGACGCCCTGCTGATGGCTTCAGCACTTGATCTTCCATACTCTCCTGAAGAACTCTCTCCTTTCATTTACGATGTCTTTTCTCCACCGTCATTTGATGAAGTCTGCGCCGCTTACAAGCAGGTGTCTAAAGAAAAGATGATCATCGAAGGCACAAGGGACATAATTACAGGCTGGACAGGAAATCTTTCAGGAATGGCTATCGCAAGGGATCTCGGCGCAGAGATAATTCTGGTATCTCCTGCAACTTCTCAGGCAATAGATAAGATCTGCATGTTGAACTCATTTATGAAGCACACACCTAGGTTGTTCAAAGGTGTGATTCTCAATCAGATCGAGGACAAGAGATACATCGATCTTCTAGAGAGCCGAGGCATTAACGTACTCGGTGCAGTTCCCCCTATGAATGAGCTCAAAAGATTCAGAGTCTCTGAAATAGCCTCGCTGCTGTCTGCTGAAGTTCTGATTGATGGAAAAGATGCAGAAATCGAGAATGTAATGATCGGTGCCATGAACTCTGAGTCCGCAGTAGCGCAGATGAGGAGGATGCCGGCAAAAGCCCTTATAACCGGAGGGGACAGAGCAGACATTCAGAATGCCGCATTATCGACTGATCTGGCATGTCTCGTACTCACCGGAGGATTCCAGCCGTCAAATGCAGTTCTGTCCTTAGCATATGAGCAGGGCGTTACAGTTCTCTTAACGTCAATGGATACCATGGGTGCTGTGGAGACAGTCAACAGACACTTGGCATATATCTCACCGAAGGATGAGAGTAAAATTCTCAAAATAACAGAGGCGGTAAAGGAAAACGTTGACATCAGCAGGATTACGGAGTAATCTTCATCACAATCCTCTTGCTGAAGCCTCCGTTCCTTTCCCTCTTTTTCTTCATGATTTCAAAAAGCTCAGCTTCATTTATGCCTATTTCATCTGCCAGATTCAGCACGACTTCCAGTATGTCTGCAAGCTCTTCAGCATTATTGTCCTCTAAAAATTCAGAAGTTTCTTCCTGCAGTTTTTGGATGAGCAGATTTAACATCTCTTCTTTGCTGGCTGTGTTAAATTTAAACTGCTTGCCTTGTGCCGCTGTTATTTCAGGTATATTGTCTCTCACAAGCTTGCTGTTCATTAAATCTGATAATCATTGTGACAAAATATGCCTTGTGATCTCATATGCAGAATAATTTAAATATCAAAACTGTGCATAGTATATTGTAACACTGAGGTTCCTGAGACTGAGCCTTTGGGGACGTTATCGGTACGTCGCTCAGGAACGTCAGATTATGTTGCTTTTTTAAAGTTTTAAGATTGGAACAATGGATCATTGTGCTCAATGTTTATTCCATACCGCAGTTCTTGATAATGATGGTGCATTACCCAGCGTATGAGATCATCACGTGATTCATAACCTCTTAACTCTATCTCTTCATCCATCCATTTGACAAGTGTTGAAGGCAGAGTAACAAGAAACTCCTTTTCACTGTTGTTTACTGCCTTAAACAGGCTGTGAAAATCCTTGTATGTTGTGTATATCAGTTTTCCAACATCTATGGAGGGAATCCTGAGTTTATAGGCAATATCTAGATCTTCCATCCCTCGTTCTTTATAGATAAATGCACGCAGTTCTTCTTCCTTCATTCCCAGATTTAGAAAAGTCTCAACAAGATCATTTCCCAATTCAGAAAAATCTTTTTTCTGTGCATCCTGTCCAGTATCTGTGGATTTGTCGCAATCTTTCACATAATCACCCAATCAACCTTCACTTTGTTTGGATATTCACCAACTAGAAGTGCGTATACACTTATCTATAATATAATTCCATGTTGCAGATTATAACGCAGCGGCATGTCTGAAATGCTGTAATAATACTCAGTTCATTTAGTAACATACATATTTCTTGAGAGTTATTGCCAACCATGGAGAGCCAAGCTGTCGTACTCATTGACAATGGTTACCTTGCAAAAACGCTGGAGAATGATTTTGGCAGGACGCGTTTAGATTATTCAGCCTTTGCACATGAGCTCTGCAGCATGATTTCCTGTGATATGTCCAAAGCATATCTGTATGATGCTCCGCCGATAAACAAGCCTACAGACAACGCCAAAAGAAGAAAGACATATGCCAACCGAATGAGGTTTTTTGATGACATCCGCAAGACTCCTCAGTTTGAAGTAAAGTTGGGCAGGCTTACAGAGTTTGTCGATCATGAAACCGGCAGAATGGTGACCAGACAGAAAGGTGTCGATGTCATGCTGGCTGTTGATATGATTGTACATACGCTTGATCCTGAGATCGAAGTAGACAATATGATTCTTATCGCAGGTGATGCAGACTTTGAACCGGCAGTGAGATACTCCGTATCTAGGGGAAAAAACATAGTTTTGTGCTGCTCAACAAAGTATAGAAAAAACGGTGGAAAATCATATTCGGATGCACTTATGAATGTAAGCAGTTCATTCATATCGTTAGACTACGACTTGATTTCAAAATGTTCATTTGTAAGAAAGAAGGCAGAGAGTCTCAAATCTAACATTTAAATCTAGCTGGATCACTAATCCAAAGATTTAATTTTGATGATTTTTTAATTTTGATGATGTCAAAACACACAGAATGATGAATTTTAGAGACAATTCTCAAAGGGATGAGAAACCCTGTTAACGACATCAGCCATGCAATCATTCACAGGGGATGATATCCATCCGCTCACTCCTTGAGGCGGGAGATTATGCAGATGGATAAACATTAGTTTGTAGTAGTTTTTTAATTTTGATGAAGTTCATTTTTAAATATGCGTCAGGCACCAATAAGCTTCTTGTATTCTTCAGGATTCAAAAGTCCAGAGAGATCACAGTTATCGAGTTTAACTATGGCAAACCATCCTTTGTCATATGGTGATTGGTTTATGATCAGTGGATCATTCAATATTTCAGAGTTAATCTCCAAGACTTCGCAGTCTACGGGGCAGCTGACAGCAGCGACGGTCTTGATACTCTCTACCTGTCCGAACAAATCTCCTTGCTGATACTTCTTCCCTATAACAGGCAGTTCTGCATATACCAATTCTGACATCTGCTCTTGTGCATAATCGGTCATTCCTATCTTTGCAGTTTCCCCATAAATCAGCACCCATTCATGGGTTTTTGAATAGTACAGGCCGTCTCTGATTTCATTACCGTCTGTCATATACTCAAATGCTGCAAAGCAGAGACTGTTTTTAGATGTTTAGGTACAGGACTATGCCTGGAAAATTGTAAAATAGCACTCATTTCTTAGTATGGTCAATGAAGCTGATTTTCCGCGGCATAGTTCAAGGCGTTGGGTTTCGTCCGGCAGTGTACAGATCCGCGGTTAAATTGGGCTATAACGGCTATGTGCAGAACAACGGCTCTAATGTGGTTGTGGCCATAGACGGAGACGAGAATGTTTTCATAGATAAATTGAAGTCTGAGCTGCCCCCGCTTGCAAAGATAGACAGCATAGAGATGGAAGAAGACAGCAACGACTATGATGGATTTAAGATCATAAACAGTTCCAGTGGGGGAAAGGGAGCCAGCATACCCAATGATACTGCAATATGTGATAACTGCAGATACGATCTCTTTGATCCTTACAACCGCCGGTACCTTTATCCATTCACGAACTGCACAGACTGCGGAGCCAGGTTTTCCATAATCTCTGATCTTCCTTATGATAGAGCCAATACCTCTATGGATGAATATCCTGCGGATGAACCATGTTCTAAAGAGTATGCCAGTCCATTAGACAGAAGGTTTCATCATCAGACAATTTCCTGTCCGGCCTGCGGTCCCTGCTATTATTTATTAGATTCAGACGGAAAGAGAATTGATAAAGATCCAGTTAAGGAATTTGCCAGACAGATTGACGAAGGAGCTATAGGTGTAGTGAAAAGCTGGGGAGGCATGCACATATGCTCTAATCTGGATGAGCTTGCACACCTCAGGTCTTGGTACAGAAGGTCAGAGAAACCCTTTGCCATAATGCTGAAAGATATGGATGTTCTCAAAAACTATTGTACACCGACAGATTATGAGGAACAGGAGATAACCTCCCCCAATAGGCCGATAGTTCTGGTTAAAAAGAAGAATACTGAACTGACAGAATTGATCTCTCCTGGATTGAACACCATCGGAGTGTTTCTGCCTTATTCTGCTATGCATCACATTCTTTTCCATTATCTTGAGCATGATGCACTGGTGATGACTTCAGCAAATGCTCCCGGAGAACCGATGGTTTTGAAAGACGAAGATGCTTTGGAGCTTGGGGTGGACATATATCTACTGCATAACCGTAGAATAATCAACCGCTGCGATGATTCTGTTCTGAGGATGTTCGGCAGCCATCCACAATATATCAGAAAGTCCAGGGGACATATACCTTCATATTTGGAATGCAAAGAGGGTCAGGCAGTGGCCCTGGGAGGACAGGAAAATCTCTGCGGAGCGGTAGCAAAGGGCGGGAGATTGTACACAACGCAGTATATAGGAGATGGAGAACGCCCCGGAGTCATCAGATTTTTAGAGAATGCCACAAGATATTTCCTCAAGCTTTTAGGCTCAACTCCGCAGATCGTTGCAATGGATCTTCATCCTGGATACAGCAATCGCCCTCTGGCAAAGTCAATGGCAGAAGAGTTCAGTGCAGAGCTGATAGAAGTGCAGCACCACTGGGCTCACGCGGCGTCTCTTTTGGTTGACAATGGCCTTGAAGAGGCCATGGTGCTTGCAATAGACGGCACAGGGTATGGCCTGGATGGACAGGCATGGGGTGGAGAAGTTCTTAGAGCAGACTTCTCATCTTTTGATCGGGTAGCCAATCTTGAACCGATTCCTCTCCTGGGGGGAGAAAAGGCAGTCTATGATCCAAGACGGCTGGTATTTTCTCTTGACGAAATGATCAATAAACCAAATAATTACTTTTCAGACGCGGAAGCATCCATTCTCCGTAAAATGATGCCTGCCGCACCTACTTCCACAGGCTTTGGCAGAGTTCTTGATGCCTTGTCCTGTTACTTTGAAGTCTGTCAAAAACGCACATATGATGGAGAACCTGCAATGAAGCTGGAAAGAATCCTTGCGGCAGGAGAGAATAAATTTGATTTTAATGTGGAAGTTAAAAATAACATATTATTGACTTCAAAGCTTTACAGAGATATGACTGACACTTCAGGCACTCCCGCTGACTTATCATATTCATTCGTCTACGCTCTGCTGAATACCATGGTAAATATTGCAGTAGACAAAGGAGAATCGGCAGGAATCAAAACCATAGGGATCACAGGCGGCGTTTCATACAATGATCCTATTTCTTCAATGGTAAAAGACTTGGTGGAATCAAAGGGATTCCATTTTGTCTGTCACAATAGGGTGCCGAATGGAGATGGTGGAATCTCCACGGGGCAGTGTGCCATAGCACTTCAGAAGCTGGTTTAATCACTTCTTTTCAACAAGCAGTGCAAGAGGTCTTTCCAGCCATTTTCCGCTTTCTAAATCTCCGACACGCTTTCCCATGCAGATGCCCTCTCGTGGCACAGGAGACACAGCCCATTTACCGTCCTCTCTCTGAATCCAGAGTGTTGCACCGGGAAATCCTCTCTCCGGGACCCATTTTTCTGCTACGACCATCTGTTCATCTTCACTACTAGACTGAATCAATACCCTTTCAACAGCAGCAGCCATGTTATGAATTTCTTCACTGCATCCGTGAACATACTTTAAGTCTGTAAGAAACTCCAGTAGTTTTCCTAGTCTGACTTCATCACAGACTCTGAAGTTTCCACGTTTCATTTCATCCAACAGCGCCTGAGTAGGCGCACCTAGCGCTTGATATTTCTTAGCAAGTGCCAAGAATTCATTAAGGCTGATGTACATTTTAGTACCTCGAACTGTCATTTTGGGTTATGATTCTTAATTAGCTTTTGAACTGGCTATCAATTTTGATATTTGGATGGAATAAAATAGCATACTTCTAGTTCTAAAATAATTTTCAAACGTAAACTTCAGTATTTTGCTGTTTTCAATCTATTTTTCCGTCCAGAAGATCTTTCAGCCAGCAAAGGAAGTCCGCTCCGTTATTGTAGGGGGATATTCCTACATCAGTAATCTCCCAGACCTCTCCTTTTGCACTTCCACATACAATTAAACTGAAACTGCGCCCACATCCAACATCTATAAGCCGGAGCTGTCCATTTTGTGTTGCAGCACAGATCCGAGCTTCATCGATATTTTCATCATCTTCCCATATCCATGCTTCATGGAAATCAAATCTTTTTGCAACATGTTTTGGTGCGAATACTGTTTGTTCTAACGTGTTCAATGAATGCTCACAATAAAAGCCGTTTCCAATTTGTGTCAAAACCGCGATGTATTCTTTCGGCAGCTTCACACCATGGCTTTCTTCAAACATTTTAATCTCTGCATTTTTCAGACAAGGATGTAGTACAATACCCAGTTCCTTGACTTTTTCTTTCAGACAAACAATCTCCTGTTTGATTTCCGTCATAGATTTCTTGCATTTGCTCTTTCCCAGCTTTTTGCGTTCAATGTGGATAACACTCATCCTATCTTGAAATGCTGATAAGTCTGTAACTGACGTTTTTATCAAGTTAAGGTCGTTGAGTAAAGGAAGTTTTGCAAGACTACTGACATCTGTGACAGGTGTACCATACAGCCAAATCATTTCTAGTGTGGGGATTTCTGCAAGTGCTGAAACATCCGTTATTTTAGTATTGCTCAACGTTAACCTTTGTAAATGCGGCAGATCTTTCAGTGGAGAGATATCCTTGACAGCAGTATCATTTGCCATTATTTCGTTTAGGTTTTTGCAGAAAGACAGAGATGAAAGATCTTGCAAGTTTGGATTGTTTCCAATCCAAATATACTCCAGATTCGAAAGATTCTCAAGAGGAGATAAATCACAGATACTGCAGTTTCGCAGAATGATCTTTTTCAGGTTTTGCAACCCACTTATCTTTGGTATTGCAACTTTAAAATCAGATAAACATAAAAAAGAAAGATTTTCAAGTCTTTGAAAATCACAGGATGCAATATTTGTTTTATTGTTATTTATATGTATTTTAGTCAGGTCGGAAAGCAAAGACAACGGTGATAGGTCTGAAACTGCGCAGTTATGCAATTCAATCTGTTCCAAATTAGTTAGACGGGATAGTGGAGAGATATCCATCAGAGCCGGTTTTGAAATGGATGGCGGCGCTTCCATTGCCCAGTAGTGGAAGCGGTTATGATCATATGTCTCTATGAGTTGTTCTTCTGTTACTCCTGGATTGCATTCCACCAGTTCTTCAAAAACTTCTTTTTCCAATGAAGTTAACTGAACCGTAAAACTTCGCATTTCATATCCCACTCATCAGATGTATTTCATACAGCCAAACTAATTTACGAATTTTATCATCATTGCGTTTTCCTTTCATGTGTGTAGCTTCTTAATGCTTTGATAAAAATTTTAGAGATGTGTGACCACATCTCTATGTTTTATTTTATAAAAATACGTCAGAAGCTCTTCGTTTGAAGCCGCATAGAGTTCATTGTTCTGACAGTACAGCTTCCATCTCCTCCAGAGTCAAACCTCGAAGCATTACATAGCTTCCACGAGTTTCTATAATGTATGGTTGCAGACGCTCCAAGGCTTCATGATATTCCAGCACATCCAGCATCTCATCTTTAGTCAGGCTGAAGAAGCTGAGTGCCCACAGACTGATCTCTTTTCCTTCAACAGCATATAATGTTTCCGGTTCTATCGGTAAAATTGTGTCTGCAGTCTCTGTGAGTGTAAAGTTTACAAGCACTGCACCATCTTCCCTCTCAAAGACATGTGGATTTGCCTCGTATGCATTTGACCATGCATCTCCATCATCATCTGATTCAGAATCATCCGAACCCATTTCAAACAGTAGCTGCTGATGAACTTGAGCGTTGCCTTTCTGGATGCAGTCTACATTTTCACTTCCGCCCAAGGCCAATGCTGGTGCAAAGAAGTATATTTCATCCTCATCCAGGGCACCTTTTGCTTTCACTGCATTTTCAAATAATTCCTTATTTAATAGTTTTTCTTCGATTTCATCGTCTGCAATATAATTCTCGAAAAATTCACCAAAACTGTTACCGCAGTTTATTATCTGACGATAATGAATGTCTAACATACATACATCATTCTCGGTCTCTGAAAGCTTGCGGTAATAGAAGAGATTTCCAAAAGCAGTCATTAAAATCGGCAGCCTGGTTGGATTTTCTTCACCTAACCATTTGTAGAGGCTGCCCATATAGTCATTTGGATTGATTACTTTCAGCAGGCCGTTGCCATAATCTCCAAATCCATACTCCCGCCAAAATTCCAGAAGTTCTTTTGGAAGTAGGTCTTGAAATTGTTCCAATGTCTGTGAAGATGGTATCTGCAGTTCTTCTCCAGGTACATATTTATTTACAAATTTATCAAATACTTTCATAATGCACTCTCCTTTCTTGCATCCTGTTCATCCTGCAAAGCCTATGTTAGGCATTGCGGGCCATGGGCATCTTCTCCATTGACCATCATCTTCATCCTGGCTGGTCAGTAAATCGGTTACAGCATCTGCTAGATATCCAAGATAAATCTCTGCATTGCCGTCTCCGCATAGTAGTTTCCACATCAGACCGCCAAACAGGTAGGATTGTGCAAACTCCCTCCAGCTGTGTAGCTGTTCCATTGCCCGCTGGGAGAGGTCCCACAGTATGCCACTTGCCTCTCCGGGAGTAATCCAGCCGAGGTAGCAGCCCCATCTCGTCAACATAGCCGCACGGCCAATATCCCAACCGGCAAGAAAGCCTGGTGCATAGTGTGTTTTATAATGCTGAGCGAACCGCCATCCGCGACGGACAGACTCCTGCTCTTCTTCATCTAAATCCTCATCCATCAGATCTTCCGGAGATGCTGCTTCACAGTACATTGCATATCTTAAGATGTATCCTTCTTGCATCAGGTAGCGGATGGTATCCAGCAGCTCACTGCGTCCGTTAATGCCCCAAGACCTGCGTACGATGGAAACAATCTGCTGTTCCATTACTGGAACGTGCTCTTCCACATCCATCGAATCAAGTTCATGCCCGTTGAGGTTGGATATGATGCCAGAAAGAAGGATGCCGAAGTTTTCCCACTGCGGTGAATTTTTCAAATATGGAACAGATTCTGTCTCTGGAAGAGCTGCAATTTGAACAAGCTTTTCATCTAAAATTCCATAGAGCTCTTCTTCTAACTCTAAATCAAGCTCCCTGTCTTCCTCATCCTCATCGCCTTCTTCCATTTCCAGTGTTTCCATTGCGGCTGAGATTATGGACATCTTCTCGCCAAACAATTGCTCCATCAGCCCGTCTACTCCCAGAGCAGCGGCTTCAGACACTCGTTCATCAACCATGCGTTGGACCATTTCTTCATTAGCTGCTATCTGTGCAATGTCTTCTGGACTGAACATCTGCCCCATGATTTCAACCTGGCGTTGGGCATTGGCAGCTGCCTGCTCAGCTTCTCTCTGCTGCTCATCCACCTCATCATTTGAAGACTTTGCAAATGCCTCCTCATTTATCTTGCGGCTTTTCTCCATTGATTCCTCAAGCGATTTAGAAGCCTTCTCCGAGGCTTCCTTGGCGCGTCTCATGATCTCATCAACATCTACCATATTTATCTCTCCATATCAATTAAATCTTGATGGAAGTAAATTACTCACGCTCCTTCTGCAGCGTCTCCATAAACTCTACTAAAGTGTCAATTTGAAAGTCTACCATTTCATCGGCAGACTCTTGGAAAAGAAAAGGCAGCTTATCGGGAATTGCTTTACGAACGATTATTATTGATAGTATTTGATTGCATATCAGTTTTATTTTTGATTCGTCTGTACACACACCAAATACTGCTAAAATCTTAGTGAAAGTATCAATTTGTCTTTCTCGAAATGTATAGTTATTCTTTGCAGATAAATGTTTAAAAATAGCCTGCTGATCTTCTACGGTCATAATGGCAAAATGATTTTCTTTTCCGTAACAGCAGTCATATATGAACCGTTTTACACAATCATGCAAACTCAAATCTGGATTATTTTTCAGATTTTGCATATATTCAATTATGCGGGGCTGCTGATGGTAAAATGCCTCTACAATCAAATCTTCTTTTGTTGGAAAAAATGAGTAGAAAAATGTGCGTGAAATACCGACTTGATTGTATATCTGTTCAACAGTCGTATGCTGAATGCCTTGTTTTGCCATTAATTCAAGTCCTGTATCTAACAAAGCTTCTCTGATCTGTTTACGTTCAGCCTCGGTGTATCCGACTTTTGGCATTTTTGCTCCTTTCCGCTCTCAAAATAAAAACAAAGTATTTTAATTTGTTCTTATTTTTGACATACAGTAATGCTACTAACCTAACACATCAATGAAAAAATTATGATATTCATGTTTAGCATGTGATCGTTTTAGATGATATTGTTTATAAATAAAACGTAGAATTCAAAAGTATCTAGGGGTCAGTAGGGCAGTATTTCATAACTGTGACAAGGGGATACGCTGCCCTGCCGACCCTTGCTAGCACGAAATATAGTGTTCGGCGGACAAGAACAGCCATAGCTAATTCTTTCCGCCGATTCGTATCCCTGTCAGCTCCTGATATTTACTACATGATATAATACTCTTGTGTATGCTCTGACAGTTCAATGAGCATTGATTTATATTTCAATGCCATTTCCGACGCAGAGGATAACCGTGAACACGTTGATAATAATGCTAGATGGTGCAGCAGATGAAAAAATACCTGCTTTTAATTATAAGACACCTCTAGAATCTCTGGACAAAAAGTTCATGGACGGCGTGGCTTCCAACGGTTTATTCGGATGGACAGAAGGCCAGAAATACACTCATCTGTTTTTATTGGGATTCTTTACTGGTAAAGTATGTGATGTACCCAGAGGTCTTATCGAAGCACACGGCATGGATATACCTTTGAATGAGAACTCTGTAGCATACCGCTTCTCTCCAGCCTGCTTCAGGAATGGAAAGTTTGAGTGGGCCTACAGAGTGAATGCAGACATGTATCTCAAGCTGCAAGAGTGCATGATTAATTCAATAAGTCTCCTGAACGGCATGGCGCCAAAACTCTATTTTCACGGCAGTGATGGCAGAGGCGTCATAACCATTGAAAATGGCCAGTATGATTATCCTATGCCGCCTTATCCGCTTCCTGAGAATCCTGACTACAATCCATTCTGTGAATGCATAGAAGCCGTTGCAGATGAGTTGGATGGTCTCACATTCCTTCCCTGGGGCGGAGGGTCAATTAAAAACTCAGCCCATAAAGGTGCATTTGCCAAGTCTAAGGACCTCACCATCCTTTCAAGCAGTCCATCTGCACTTGGCGTAGGAAGACTTTTAGGAATAAGCTGCAAGCGCGTGGATGATTTCCGGGTGGGAATGGACGAGTCTCTTGAAATGCTTCAGCACAATGATGTATTCCTGCATGTTGATGAGACTGATGACGTCTCTCACCGCACGGAACCAGAGAGTAAGAGAAACATGCTTGCTGAAATCGATGAGTTCTTCTGTAATAATTTAGACTTTTTAGAAGGACACAGAGTAGCATTAATAATTGACCACGGCACCTCTTCCATCAATGGACAACATATGCCGGTGCCGGTGCCGTTTGCAGTTTCTAACATCTCAAAATCGATGAAGTCAGGAATAAATTTCTGTGAAAATACCTCTGCACACTACCCGATTGAAAATCTCTTCTGTTCTATAATGCAGCACACTGATTGATAAATTGGATGGAGATATTCTCCATATGATTTGTCTGCCCGTTTCTCTTATATATCCCATGCGGTTTATTTGGGTAAACGCATCCAATGCGTAATGGAAGTGAGCATATATGTCGTGTAAGATCCCAGAAAATATCAGGCTCTGTTTAGAAGAGGATTTAGGCAAGGAATTTATCGAACGCGTGATAGGCAAAACTCCGACGTATGTGTGCGTTATCGGTAACACAGAGACAGCCAAAATCCCTGGGGTCTCAGCTGCAGGAGCCAATCCAGACATCACAGACACCACTCCAGCTGCCGATATGGAATTATTGCATTACGGCAGATGCAAATGTATCGATGGAGTTCCAGTGACGCCTACCGGAGTACCTACTCCAGGAATTATCACCATGAGCGCTACAAAAATGTCGAAAATGCCCATTTTTGTAGTTAATGCAGGAACCCGCGTGAAACCACACGTTCCCTATTTTGAGCTGGATGGATCTCCAGGTGAAGACATACGCACTGGAAAAGCTGTTAAAAATGCAGAAAGGACATTTGACAGAGCTGTCCTGGCTGGAAAAGCGCTCGCCAAAATCAGCAACTATCTTGTCATTGGAGAATCAATCGCCGGTGGTACAACCACCGCCTATGGTGTTCTTACAGCTTTGGGATATGATGCAAAAGGAAAAGTTTCCAGCAGTATGATTGATAATCCCTCGTCATTAAAAGACAACATTGTCCAGGAAGGTCTGAGAAACTGCGGCATCAGCGAATCAATTCTGAAAAAGGATCCTATGATGGCAGTAGAGGCTCTGGGCGATCCGATGATTGTCGCCGCTGCAGGACTGGCTGTTGGAGCTGCAGAATCAGTTCCCGTGCTTCTTGCCGGTGGAACTCAGATGGCGGCAGTGCTTTCAGTAATCAAAGGCATGGATGACTCGGTATTGGACAACGTGGCCTTGGGAACAACCAGATGGATTGTTGAAGACAGCTCTTCAGACATCATCGGTTTAGTCTCACAGATTGCAAAGGTGCCGGTTCTGGCAGCAGATCTCAACTTCTCCACATCTAAGTATGACGGTCTGAACGTTTATGAGAAGGGATTAGTGAAGGAAGGTGTCGGAGCAGGAGGGTCATCAATTGCAGCTATGCTGATGTCTGATGGAAAAATCAATGCCCGCAATCTGCTCGATGAAATTGAAAAGAATTACGTCAGGTTAGTATCCAGACGCTGATCTATTAGAGGAGGCTAAAACCTCCTCAGCTATTTTTAACTCATTTACTGTGTTTATATTAATTATCAGATCTATATTTTCTGTAAGCATGTAGCCTTCAGTCAGACTTTTCATTGAAAGCATGTCAAGTCTGTCAAGCACAGAGACACCGCAGAATACAGACTGCACACCGTTTACTGGCAGGCTGTATGTGGGTTTAATGCCTAAAGAAGTCAGCAGAGAGTAAGGTGCGGCCACTGAATAGGAGTGCACACCAGACTTATAGTACCCTTCAATGACAGAATCAATCCCGGATGGGCTGAGCAGAGGCATATCTGCAGGGCAGATGAAGACCTCTTCCGTAGTCATCTGGTTCATTGAGTAGTTTAAATCTATGCAGTATTCTTCACCAGATGTGTCGACTACGTTCACATCCATATCTTTGAGGTGCTGTTTTGTAAGCGGCGTGTTGGGACTTACAGAAATGTAAATGTCTTTGATGCTGCTGGCTGCTTTCAGAGCGTCTATTACGTAATCTATAATCGGCCTGCCCAGAATATTGATTATCGGCTTTTCAGTACCGATCTCTTTTATTCTGCTGCCTTTGCCGCCTGCTGTTATCAGAGCATCTATTTTCATAGAAGGCACAGCACCATCAAAGCTCCCAGAAGAGCTCCTACCTTACCCAATTCATTCGATGCTCCGAGAACATCGCCGTTGACGTATCCGAATGACTTCATTGATACATTGCATACAGCAAACCCGACTCCCATGCTGATCAGAAGCATGAAGACACCGACCAGCAGACTTTTAATTATGGAAAAGAGCGGTCCAGTGAGCATAAAGATGGCCAGAGGGATCACGATAACTGCGGAAATCAAAATGGATTTCAGCACATCGTTTGTATTTGCGCTGTTGACAAACATGTTGCCTAAACCACTGCCTGATGCTGTACCGTATGCTGCTGTGATGTAAAGGCTGTTCTTTGCCAGAACCTCTGCGGCGATGGGGAAGAACAAGATTGCCCACTGCCAATTGTTGCTAAACACGCTGAATCCTGCACAGGTGCTGAGGGCAGAGATGGTCAGAATGGCGATCAGAATACCTATTCCCACACCGCCGGCTCCCACATTGGAATCTTTCAGAGCCTTGGTTTTCTTTTCTCTGTCACCATGAGCCACCATTCCGTCTCCGAAATCCATCAGGCCGTCGAAATGAAGGAATCTGTTGAGCACGTGCCCCATGAGAATTGTAATCACCGCTGCAGGTCCCAGGGAAAACAGGTAGGTTGAAATCAGAAAAATGAATCCCAATATCAGTCCGAATACCAGACCGAAAAGCGGAATCGTCCAGAATTTACTGCAGAACTTTTCCACATCCTCCTGCGTGCTGTCTATCGGAATAATGCTGAACATGGACAGCTGTGTTTTCAAAACATTACTGCTGCCTTTTTTCTCTGCCTCATCAGTCATCCTTTTCCTCCAGTAATTCAGTATAGATATTGGACATCACCGAGCCGATTACAGACCCGACAATATCATCCAAGAACGGTCCCAATGTTCCAAGGATGCCGGGTTTGCTCTTATCATACCTGATGTACTCAAAAAGTCCCTTCGTGCCTGCTATGTACTGAGACAGAGCAATTCCCAAAAGCTCGTCGGCAACCAGATGTACAGGGTCATCCTGAAACATATCTTCCAGGCCGGGAAGCTTCATTGCATTGCCCTGCTCCTCAAGCCTGATGGCTGCGTAGATCATGGAGTTCACATTCACATCCTTCTCGAGGTTTTTCAGATGCCTTTTGAACATAGAGTGAACAGTCTCCAACTCCCAGCCAGGTGCGGGAAAATACAATCCTAAAGCGGCATCCCACATCTGCGCCTCTCCTACGCCCAGCTCATCCAGCTTCTCAAAGGCGGTTTTAGCTCTTCCTGACTGCTTATTCCATTTTCTTGTTGACTGGGCAACAGCGGACCTCACGGCCTTGGCAACGGCTATCCCAGTTTCTGAAGCAGTGCCAGCATATTTTCCTGTCTCTCCTTTGGGACATAATATGGCAAGAGCGTCGCTGGTAGTTCCTGTTCCGCAAACACCCCCGTCGTTCATCCCTGCTGTTTTGGCCTCAGCAATGGTGGCGGCAGCGTTGACCAGCCCGCAGTCCTGCAGAGGTTCAGAGAGAACCGCTATGATATTGATTGTTCCAGCTTTATGTGTGGGAAGAGTATCGATTACGCTTTGAGGGAGACGCTCGCCTGCTGTAACTGCATTGGTAGTGCCGGCAGTGACGATGGCAGCAGCTTCAGAGCCGCCTTCGCAGCAGGACTCTGTTGTTATAACTCTGCGGATATCTGCGGCAGTCATCAGACCAATGCTGTCTTCTGGCAGTCCGAAGTGTCTGCGCACGTTTTCAAGGTCTTCTTCAGGACATGTTCCGTCATAACCGACAGGAACTTCCATTATGAAAACGGTATCAGTTTCGCTGACCCCGCCACCGATTATAGCAGAAGACAGGCTCTTGTGTTTGAAAGGCAGCCTGACTATGGCAACCGGCCTGTCATTATAATCTGAAATTTCTAATTTGTAATCTAACAAATGATCTTCCCCTCAAAGTAATCCAAATAAAGCGTTTTCAAGGAACATCTGCACTGTTATTCCGATAATTAAATACAATGGCATGAGGACGATTATGAAAAATAAAATCGAGGTAGCCTTCATCAGCCGCACAGTCTTAGCAATGATCTCTGGATCATTCTGTAATTCCCCGTCGCCTAAGGAGTAGTAACCTTCTTTCTCCATTCTTATTCCCAAAGCTCCGGCAATGGCAGCCATGGGCCATCCCTTGTTAGGGCTGGAGGTCTGCACATGATCTCTCTTAGCAACTTTCCAGGCATTTCTCCAATCATATCCGAGAATGGCTGAAGCCAGCATGATAAAAGGCACAGACAGTCTGGCAGTGATGTAATGCAAAGCATCATCCAGCTTGGCGGCGAACCTGCCTACATTTTTATGTTTCTCGCTGAGATACCCGATCATTCCGTCTTCAGTGTTGGCCACTCTCAGCACTGTGGCCCCGGGAATGCCTGCAATTCCGAAGTAGAACATCGGCGAGATTACAGAATCGACAAGATTTTCAGCCACAGTCTCTGAAGCACAAGAAATCAGATGAGGCTCATCAAGCTTGTTCACGTCCCTGGACACGACCATGGCGGCTTTTTTCCTTGCAGCTTCAATATCATTGTTCTTGAGGTCATCCATCATTGGAAGGGTGTGTGTACCAAGAGACTTGATAGCGAAAAGTGTAGAGAACAGCAGAACGCTGAGAATCTCCCAGACTATCAGTCCGAGATCACCCCCGTAAATTCTTATTGCCCCTAGGATCAGAATAACTGCCAGTGTAAACAACAGGATGGGAATGAGTGAAACGAAAACTCCGCAGATACGGTCGTGTCTCTGGGATTTTCTCTGCACACGCTCATCCAGAAAACCTATGACTTTGCCCATCCAGACAACGGGATGTACTTTGTTCGGCGGTTCTCCGAAAAGCAGGTCGATGAAGAGCGCGCAGATCGGTATCAGCAGCGCAACCGCCACCAGCATCAAGTCAGCAGCCCCGCAAGGATTCAATCGTTTCTTTCAGAGACTTAAGAAACACATCATTCATTTCAGGAGTTTTTACACAGAATCTGCTGTAGTTCTCGCACGGACTGCCGAACGACGAACAGTCTCTTACTAAAATGCCCCTTTCAAGCATGGCTTTTCTGAACTCAGGGCTTTTAACTCCAAGTTTGTACAGCGGACAGAAAAAGAAGTAGGAGTCGGTATCAGGAACAGCATATGGAAATATTCTGATCATTTCAGAATACATTCTGATTTTTTCCGAATCTAAGAGATCAACGGCCTTTCTTACATGCTCCTGCTCTTCTCTTATCAGCATAGATCCTACGCGCTGCTCAATCGTTCCCAGATTCCAGGTCAGGCGTCCTGTGTTCATGTATCTGATCAAATCCTCGTTTCCGAATCCATAACCGATTCTCAGACCCGGCATGGCAAACGATTTCGTGAACGAGCGGATGATGAACAGATTCTGATGCGAATCTATGCTGCCGACGCAGGAAACATCTTTGTCTTTACTGGACAGTTCAAGAAGGGTCTCATCCAGAAACACCATTGTGTTTTTCCGCTCAGCTTCTGAGACGAGCTCCAAAACTTCTTTCCTCGCAGCAATCTTACCTGTCGGATTATTTGGATTGCAGAAGTATACTGCTTTAGTGTTATCCAGTAAATTGATAATGCTGCCTATGTCTGGCCGGAAATCATTCTCTTCCGGCAGGGACGCATCGATAATCTCAGCACCCATCAGCCTGCAGCCGAAGCTGTATTCGGAAAAGGTCGGATGAGGCATCAAAACTTTATCGCCGGGAGAGACAAACACCTCAGGAAACAGCCTGATGATCTCTGCAGAGCCGGCACCGACAATGACGTTGTTTACACCCACATCATATCTTTCAGCAATGGCTTCTTTTATGATCAGAGCTGAATCGTCAGGATAATTGATGAGTTCCTGAGAAGCTTTTTCAATATATTCATTCAGTCTTTCTGGGTGGCCAAGTGGGTTGACGTTGGAGCTGTAGTCCAAAACACTCCCTTTTCCCCAAACGTCTCCACCATGTTTAGGGCGCATCATAGCTCTTATTTGAGGACGAACATTTTCTTCTAGGTACATGCCATCGCCGCCGTTGTGAGCGCAGGTTATTGATATTGATGATATCTCCAATCTGTCTATTGGGCGGGCCAATACATTTTATCATTAATAACTAGATGTCTCCATTCCGACAAAATAGATTATGCATGTTATACCGAAAGGATAAGCCTTAAGTATCGTACCAGTATACTCCAGTCTTCTGATGGCACGGTGCTTCCTCATCCTTGAAAACGGGACAATCGCAGAGGGCACTGGCTTTGGTTTTGAAAAGACCATCGTTGGAGAGGTCGTATTCAACACTGGTATGTCTGGCTATCAAGAGAGCTTGACAGACCCGTCGTACAAAGGCCAGATACTTGTGATGTCCCACCCATTGATTGGAGATTATGGTATTAATCCAAGATACTCGGAATCTGATTCCGTACAGGTAGCGGGTTATGTAGTACGCGAAGCGTGCAGAGACCCTTCTAAGATGTACGGTGGAAAATCCCTTGATGATTATCTAAAAGAATATCAGGTCCCAGGCATTAGCGAAATCGACACGAGGTCTATTATTCTTGACATCAGATCCCGCGGAGTTCTTAAAGGTGCCATAACTTTTGACGATGACCCTGAGAAACTTTTAGATGAAGTTTGTAAAATGCCTGCATATTCCAGCAAAAACTGGGTGGGAGAAGTAAGCACTAAAGAGATCGTGCGTTTTGAAAACAAAGGCGCTAAGAAACTAGCATTGATCGACTGCGGCGTGAAAGGCAGCATTCTTTCTGAACTGAAGAAAAGGTTTGAAGTCATCATGGTGCCTTATAACGTTGACAAGTCATTTTTCAGGAATGAGGAGATTGACGGTGTCTTTTTATCAAACGGTCCAGGAGATCCGGCTCATCCAGCAATTCAGGAGTCTACCATCCAGACCGTCAAAGCCATCAAGGAAGACTACCCCATTATGGGAATATGCTATGGAACCCAGCTTCTGGCGAGGGCCTTTGGAGGCACTACTTACAAGATGAAGTTCGGGCACCGCGGCTCGAATCAGCCGATAAAGCACAAGGGAAAAGTCTACATCACTTCCCAAAACCATGGATATGCAGTTGACGAGGAGTCGCTGGAAGACACCGGTTTTGTGGCAGACCACATCAATGTCAATGACGGAACTGTCGAAGGAATAACCCACAAGGAGCTGCCGGTTTTCGCCGTTCAATATCATCCGGAAGCTTCCGCAGGCCCGCACGATACAATGTTCCTCTTTGATGAATTCAAAAAGAAGCTGGAGGAATCCCGATGAAACGTACAGATCTTAAGAAAATTTTAGTAATCGGCTCAGGTCCGATCGTAATCGGCCAGGCAGCCGAGTTTGACTTTTCGGGAACACAGGCCTGCCGTTCATTGAGGGAAGAGGGTTACGAGACCGTTCTGGTAAATTCCAATCCAGCTACAATCCAGACTGATATGGATACGGCTGATGTAGTTTACATCGAGCCACTTACAGCTGAGACCGTTGCTAAGATTGCAGAGAAAGAGCATGTCGACGGAATTCTTTCAGGAATGGGAGGACAGACCGCGCTGAATATCTGTTCTGAGCTGGCAGAAAACGGAACCTTGAAGAGATTGGGAATCCAGCTGCTGGGAACACAGCCGGAGGCCATCGCCTGGTCTGAAGACCGTGAGCTGTTCAGAGAGATTATGCTCAAGATCGGCGAGCCGATTCCTAAGAGCAAGACCGTCTGCAGCATTGAAGAAGCAAAGGAAGCCGCCAGAGAACTGGGAAAATATCCTGTTTTGATCAGGCCTGCATACACTCTTGGAGGTACAGGAGGCGGCATAGCATACGACGAAGAAGAATTGGAAATGATTGCAGGCCGCGGTTTGATCTATTCGCGTATCCACCAGGTGCTGATTGAAGAGAGCGTCCTGGGATGGAAGGAATTTGAGTATGAAGTGATGCGTGATGCAAACGACAACTGTATCATCATCTGCAACATGGAAAACTTCGACGCTATGGGTATCCACACTGGTGAAAGCATTGTCGTGGCGCCTGTACAGACGTTAAGCGATGAAGATCATCAGCGCCTCAGGAATGCTACGATTAAGATCATCAGGGCTCTGGAGATTGAAGGCGGCTGCAACATTCAGTTTGCCTTTGACCCTGAAACAAGGGAGTACCGTGTAATCGAAGTAAATCCAAGAGTTTCAAGATCTTCAGCGCTTGCTTCCAAAGCCACTGGATATCCGATTGCCAGAGTAGCAACGAAGATTGCTGTCGGCTATACCTTAGATGAAATTCCCAACAGGATCACAGGAAAGACCTACGCTGCATTCGAACCTTCAATCGACTATGTGGTGATCAAAGTCCCGCGCTGGCCTTTTGATAAGTTCCGCACGGTAGACAGGACTCTGGGAACTCAGATGAAGTCTACGGGAGAGGTAATGGCTATCGGCAGGACCATTGAAGAAGGACTGCTGAAAGCCTTAAGGTCTCTGGAGATTGATAAGTCATACATTGATCCAGGCAATTGGTCCGAGGAAGAGCTGGAGAACGAACTGAAGGTAGCTACTGATCAAAGGCTGTGGGCTATTGCCGACGCCGTACGCCACGGCATGGATGCTGACAAGATAGCAGAACTCACGAAGTGGGATGTTTATTTTGTCAACAAGATCAAGAACATCGTCGAGATGGAGAATGAATTGAAAGCAGGCCTCAACGACGATATTCTCAAGCGTGCAAAGAAAATGGGCTTTTCTGACGAAATCATCGCAAATATAACCTCCTCTTCAGAAGAAGAGGTCAGGAACATGAGAAAGTCAAAGAACCTGATTCCGACATACAAAATGGTGGATACCTGCGCTGCCGAGTTTGAGGCTGAGACACCTTACTTTTACTCAACATATGAAACATTCAACGAAGCCGCTCCTACCAACCATAAGAAAGTCATTATTGTTGGTGCAGGACCGATCAGAATCGGCCAGGGCATTGAATTCGACTACGCCTGCGTACACGGTGTGATGGCCCTTCAGGAGGAAGGTGTTGAAGCAATAATCATCAACAACAATCCTGAAACTGTCTCCACTGACTATGACATTTCAGACCGCCTGTATTTTGAGCCTTTAACTTTAGAAGATGTGCTGAACATCGTTGAAAACGAAAATGCAGACGGAATCATCCTGCAGTTCGGCGGGCAGACCGCCATCAATCTGGCAATGCCTCTGCAGAACGCACTCAAAGGAAAGAAGACAAAGATTCTCGGAACTTCTCCCAATGATGTCGATGTTGCAGAAGACAGGAAGTTATTCTCCGCTTTGATGGATAAGCTGGGAATCCTGCAGCCAAAGTCAGGTACTGGATATTCATTTGAAGATGTACGTGCTCTTGCCACAGAAATCGGTTATCCGGTTCTCGTCAGGCCTTCATACGTTATCGGCGGAAGGGCAATGGAGATAGTCTACAATGAAAATGAGCTGAGAACTTACATGGAGTCGGCAGTCAAGGCTTCTAAAGCTCATCCGATCCTAGTGGACAAGTATCTTTCTCATGCAGTCGAGATCGATGTAGATGTGGTCTCAGACGGCAAAGACATCTTCATAGGCGGAATTCTGGAACACATCGAGGAAGCCGGAGTTCACTCCGGTGACGCCACTATGTCCCTGCCGCCTCAGACCATGTCTGCGGAAGTGATAGCCAAGATCGAGGAGATCGCTGTAAAGGTCGCCAAGGCTCTGAACATCATAGGTCTGCTCAATCTGCAGCTGGCTGTTAAAAATGGCGAAGTTTACATGATTGAGGCAAACCCGCGTGCTTCCAGGACAGTTCCGTTAGTGTCTAAAGCCATCGGAGTTCCCTTAGCTAAGATCACAACCAAAGTCATGCTCGGCCGCAGCCTGAAAGAGCTTGGATACGTGGGCTCGGCAGATCATAAAAATGTAGTGGTCAAGGCCTCAGTATTCCCATTCCTGAAACTTCCCGGTGTCGACTCGATCCTGGGTCCGGAAATGAGATCCACTGGAGAAGTCATGGGCATAGCTCCGACATTTGATGAGTCTTGTTACAAAGCTCTGGTCTCTTCAGGAATGAATCTGCCGTCTTCTGGCGGAGTCTACATTACCGTTAATGACAATGATAAACCGGAAGTTCTCGCTATTGCTAAAGATCTGTCTGCAATGGGATTCGAGATCTATGCAACCAAAGGTACATCTACATATCTCAGGGAACATGGTCTGCAGACTACCACTGCTTACACAATCTCTCAAAACATGGATCCTGATGCTCTCGGCCTAATGCGCGGCGGTAAAATCCAACTTATAATCAACACGCCGACAGAAAGTTCCGGAGCAAGAAGAGACGGGTACATGATGCGCCGTCTGGCTGTAGAACTTGAGATTCCGTTCCTGACGACTGTGCAGGCCGCCCGTGCTACAGTGATGGCGATGAAACGCGCTGCATCAGGCCCTCTGGATGTTATAGATCTGAGGACATACTGCGGAAATAAAAACTAATTTTGATATAAACCCTGCATCATCTGATGCAGGGAAAATGTTTCTTTATTTGCATAAAATATTTTTTGAATATATTTGATTATGTTATTTTACTGGAGTTTAGTTGATTTTTGATTTTTCATCAGTGGCTTCAATCTTGAATATCACAGGTCTCAAACCGTCATTGCAGCTGCAGATGGCAACTCCAGGAACCTTTATCCAGTTTCCATAATAGAACAGATCTTTTTCTGCCCCGTGTGCAAGAGCAAAAACATACTGATAAATTGCTTTCCACGCTTCGTCGCAGAAACCTTCCGGCTTTGCATAATCTGCATAGAAAATCTGTCCAGCTTTCATCATGGAGCATTCTGTCAGTCCCTCTACTCCATATTCAGAAGCCAATTCTTTATCAAGTGTAGTTTTTAGAACAGTTATCTTCACTTTATTCATATTTTCACTCAACGTATCATTGCTTCAATGAATTGTCAGGCTTTTGACTCCTTTACAGTCCATGAGTGCAGGTATTATCATGGATGGTACTGGTTCATCTGTGATGACATACAGCTTAGGAGATTCAGTTAAATCTGGATCGTCTACCATCGCTTGTCTTATGCTTATGCCGGTTTCTGCGATGATTGATGCTACGGATGCTAGAATTCCAGGCTCATTAGCGTCTGACGGAACGATTTCGATACATCCCCAGCCCATCACCGATGCAACATCCTTCAGCATGGTTGTGGGCAGGATTGAAGAAAAAATCTTGTTAAGCTCCTCATCCTGTTCAATTGTTTCAATTGCAGTGCGTACAATTCGTCTGTCTACATCTACAACACGGGCTATCGCAGTGTCTGCAATCTCAACTTCCCCGCTGTATACTCTGCCATTCCTTACACACATGCCGTTTGACAGAAGCAGTTTGACGACTTTTAGCTGAGAAGGGTATCTCATGAAATGCTTAATTACAGCTGGATGCACGAACCAGTATTCTTATTCAATGCTATAGAGTTTTTGTTATTTCTGAATGTCTGGTATGTAATCTAAAATATTTTCAATATCTGTTTTTCTTTCTTAGATATTTTATTTGATGTATGTTGATATGTGACACCTCTCAGATATTCATCAAGCTTATTTCAAAATCATTGTTATCTATTGAATCTGTACATTCTCCATGTAAGCATACTCTCGATACTTTGAACATATTTTTCATTAATGAGATTTGATAAATTAGTTTAACTTAGTTTTTATGTAATGTATTAGATTGAAATACATACTCTTGGTTAACCTTGTATCTAAATATAGATGCTTATCTGGTAGTCTTTATATTTATATAGAATCCTAATAGCATGCATATATATTGTTTTATTATTCATGCAAGATTGTTATGTGTCTGGACGTCAGCATATAGACCTCTGCGATATTTTTGACAATGCTCTCAGTCAGCTGAAGCTCTGTTGAAATTTTCTACTGTGTTTATATGCAAGACATTCAGAGAATAAATTCCTTGAAAAGATAGGAAATAATATAGGTGAGCATATGAATAAAAAGAGCAAATTGATACTGGCATCCGCTGTATTTATTGCGGCATTAATGCTGCTTGTACCTTTGTCTCAGGCAAACGTGCCTGGGGGGGGGGGTACAGGAAAATCACAACTCCGATCCAATTGTTTTGAGTGAATCAACAACTGAGCAAACTTTTGATTACTATGTTTCTTCTACTAATGGTGATGATGCCAATAATGGACAATCATCAGATGTGGCGTTTAAAACTATACAAAAAGCTATTGAAGCAGCGGCTGCAAACACTACAGATGGTGTAAAGCAAATTTCTGTTGCTGCAGGTGAGTACAAAGAAGATTTGACAATAAATAACTCAATTACTATTATTGGTGAATCTGGTGCTCTTGATAATTTAACTACAAAAATAGCTGGTGCTGATTCTAGTAAGTCAAACACGATCTCTATTACCAACACATCTGGTGCTGATATTTCTATAACTCTTAAAGATCTCAGCATAACCCATACAGATGCTAAAGCTTGGAATGTAGAAGATAGAGCAGTAAATAATGATGCAGCTGTTTCTTTAGAACCTTCAGCTCACAATATAAATTTATCAGTTACTAATTGTTCTATATCCAGCACTGGTGTAAGTAACCGTGCTACAGCTTTAAACATCTTCACTGATAGCAATGTTAACATATCCAATTCTAAAATCTTTGCAGAGTATTATGGCATTCATGTAGATCTGCATCCAACTGTAGCAATTGGATCAGACATTACTGCTGACATCCTTGACAGTTTCAGTTCTGGTGCCAATCCAACTTTAACAATTACAAACAGTAGTGTTGATACATACACTGCCCTTACAAACGATAAATACCCAATTTATCTAAGAAGTGGAGCTAATTATACAATAAATATTAACAACAATTCTAATGTGATTGGATGGTGTGCATTATACACTAAACCTGGTTTTATTGCATCTACCATTAATGTAGAAAATTCTAATCTTATTGGGATGAATAATTACGCGGGAACTTCTAATGATTTTGGTGTTGTAGTTATCGAGGATCCAAATAACTATTCTGATGCAAGTAATTATTCATCTAGGAATGGTAAGAATAATGAAATAAACATCAAATCAGGCAGCACAATTTCTAATTATTTACCCAATGTCAGTAATTATTATAAAAATCAAGAATATCCGATAGTATTTAATTCATATTCTCAATATGTTAGTAATCAAAACAGCCTTTGCAACATCACAAAAAATACAAGTGTTGTAAATATTGAAGATTCAACACTCGCTCTTGGAGACAATCTTACAAAGAATTTTATCAATCAAAATCAAAACAATACTAACAACTATGAAAATATTAAACTTACTGGCAATGTAGAGTTTGAATATGTAAATGGTGAAGACACTTCAAAAGCTCCTCTGATATATGGTATATTAGATGATAAGGAAGTTTTCAAAAATGCTTCATCAACAATTCAGTCAGCAATTGATCTGGCAGAGAATGGTGATATCATCAGATTGCCTGCTGGTATATATACTGAAAATCTGACAATAAATAATAACATTACAATATCCGGAGTTGCTGAAAGTTCTGAGAGTTATTCAACTCAAATAGTTGGAAAGATTTCAGTGACTGCCATTGGTGCGGTGACTCTTGAAAATTTAAATCTAACATATGTAAGTACAACTAATGATCTTCAGGCCGTAGTTGAACTCAATGCTGCAGGAAATCTGACAATTCAAAATGCAATTATAACTCCTAATATACAAAGCAATGGAAATTACTGTTCTGGCGTATTAATATCTGAGGATAATTCGGGTGCAAAGCTAACAATCAATAACACAACCATTCACGCAGATGGAGATGGTGGACGTGGAGTGGCAATAAGATCACTTGGGTCTATAACAACTATTTCTGATTCTACAATAACTGCAAATGGAGGAAAGTATGGATCTGCAATTCATATGAATACTCAGAATTCTGCAAATTCTGCCACACTAAACATCTCAAATTCAACGATTACCGCTCAAAAATATTATGGTATTTATTTACACATGGGAACTTTCACTATAAACATTACAGATAATTCAAAAGTCTCTGGATTTGCAGCATTATATCTTAAACCAGATTGTATAAATTCCACCGTGAATATATCCAAATCTGAACTTGTTGGAATTATGCAATATGGTGGAACCAGTAACAATTTTGGAACAATAGCCTTTGAAGGAGTTAACAACACTATTAATATCAAAGATAATTCTATTATAACCAATAAGTATATTTCAGGTGGAGAGTGTCGTGAATATCTGATCTTATACAGTAATTACCGTTCTAATGGGGCGGATCCAACTGCAAAAGATAACTCAGTCATTGCAGATTCTAGTGTAAAATTTATAAACACTAATATTGAAAAATCTCCCGTTTGGATAAGTTATAATGGCAATTCGAATAGCATATCAGCTGATGATGCCCAGTTTTTATATGTTGCTGATGAGTCTTCAAAACCCGCTCCAATTGTATTGAAAGATAAATCTGGACAGGTTAAAAATGCAGTATCAACATTCACCGATGCCCTATATTTACTAGATGATGAAGACATAATTGAAATCGCTGCAAACACAGAATATGATTCTCTAGTTGTCCCAGGTATTGGAATATCATTTTCAATTGTTGGTAACAATTCAACAATCAAGGGACTTTCATTAGCTGTTGCATCAGAAAAGACTGTAAATATTTCTATCTCTGAAGTCAATTTCACAGAAAAAGGTCTCTTCATATCAGGAGCAAACAATGTAACAATCACCAATTGTACATTCACTGATATATCTTCAGGATTTGAAACAACCGATCTGGTAGGAATTTCTACAAATATGTATCACCCCACAGCAATTCATGTTCAGAATTCTTCAGGAAAAGTTCTGATTGAAGATACTACAATCAATGAAGTTGGTGGAGGAAAAGAAGTTAACAAAAAGTTCATGGGAATTTCTATAACTAATCTCAAAAACAATACAAACACATCTTCAATTGAGATAAAAGACAATGATATACTCAATGTAGATCACAACGCAGTGTACATCTTTGGTAAATATTCTACCATCTCAATAACAGATGGAAATAAAATCTCTGAATGGGACAAAAACAATGACAGTATTGACACTGTCCAAGATAAAAATTTTGCAGGTGGACGCGCTGTCAGACTTGATGTGACATGTGAAAACATCATCATCTTAGATAATTCATTTATTAAAAATTATTTAAAAACATCAGATCAAGATGCTGTAATATTCGGATCTGATTTAGGTGATTCAACTGCAGAATCCAACATTGGCTATGATGACGGAAACATTCTGAAAACTAATGCAAATGCAGAATTTAAAAACAATATTTTAGTTCTATCTGGTATTGACACATATGATTATGCAAATCTCTTCATAATCGGATCAAATGAGAACAAGAAGATGGTTACTTTCAATCCCAACGGTGGATACTACTATACTTCTTCAGAACCAGGAGTATTGTGTTCCATAGTTGCTGCCAATGACACAGTTTCTAAACCAACTGACCCTTCAAGGTCCGGCTCATATTCATTCAATGGATGGTATGATGCAGCAACAGGCGGAAACAAACTAACACTCCCGTTAAGCATAACTGCAGACACAACTCTCTACGCTAACTGGACATACACTGGAGGATCAGGAGTTCCTGTAACGCCGCCGACAGATCCTGAAGAACCTGTAGTCAAGGAAGAAGAAATTGAGAATGAAGACGGAACAATTTCTTCAATAACTGAAACAACAGTAACAAAAGAAAACGATGACGGTTCGAAAGAAACTATCGTAGAGAAAGAAGAAGTTGTTAAAGACAAAGACGGAAACGTTCAGTCAGTAATTGAAGAAAAGCAGAGTGAAGTTGTAAACAAAGACGGTTCAACAAACAAGACTTCTGAAAAAGTTGTTAAAGACAAAGATGGAAAAGTAATCGAAGAAAAGACTGAAATTGAAATTGAAGACAAGAACACAGGCGTTTCAACTTCAGTTGAAATCACAAAAGGCTCTGACGGAAAAGCAGCTTCAGAAATAACAACTCAGACTTCAGTCGAGACTAAAGACGGAAAGGCACAAGTCAGTTCAGAAGTTTTAAATGAAGCATTAAAGCAGGCAGAAGCAGCTAAGAAGGCAGCAGAAGAAAAAGGCGCAAAAGATGCAAAGCCTGTGATTGAGATCGAAGCAGAGAACTCAGAAGACTTCACAGAAACAGAAATTTCAACAGAAGACTTGTCAAAGCTTGCAGAAGCAGAAGTAGATGTTAAGATCAAAACTGCAACAGGGGAAGTAAACATACCTCCTGAGGTCTCAAAGAACTTATCATCAAACGCAGATGAGAAAGTCTCATTGTCATTCGGAGAAGCTGACAAACAGAAATTAACAGAAGAGCAGAAGAAGACTGTAGGCGACGCACCTGTATTCGAGTTTAACTTAAAGTCGGGAGAAAAGGACATTCATGACTTAGGAGGAACTGTAAAAGTAACAGTACCTTATGAACTCAAAGCAGGAGAAGATCCTAACAAAATCACAGTCTGGTATATTGATGAAGAAGGAAACCCTGTAGCAATGAATTCAGTGTATGACCCTGAAACGAAATCAATAACATTCGAGACATCACACTTCTCATACTACTTCATTGCAGAAGATACATCAATTCCGAACGACAAGAAAGATGACAACAACACAATATATTACGCTGTTGCAGCAGTAATTGTCATTCTGATCATCATCGCTTTAGCATATTACTTCATGAAGAAGAAGCAGTGATGATAACAAACAAAACAAATTACTGAATGCGAAAGCGTCAGTAAACTCCTTTTTATTTTTCTTCTTTAATTTAACATCAAATTCCATGATCCAAGAATAAGAGATTTGCAATAAACCTCAAAGAAAAAGAGAATATGTTAATTTTTTCGTAAAACACGTTTGTAACATAGATTAATATACAAAAAATTCCATTGTCTATCTGGTTAAAACGTAAAATACGTTTAAGTGATCATATGCTCATTAAATTTCATGTTACAAACTATCACTCCATCAAAGACGAGTGTATATTTTCTATGGAGGCGTATACTAGAGATAGAAAGAATCTGAATGCAATATGCACTCCTGATAAAAACACTCCTCTTCTACTTTCAGCAGCAATATTCGGTCCAAATGCATCAGGAAAAACTACAATAATTTCATCGCTTAATTTTCTAAAAAATCTAGTGAAAACTTCTGGAAATTTTTCCATTAATTCAGATATTGAAGATCAGAGTTTTGCGTTTACAGACGAGAAATCTCCTACAGAAATCTCAATTGAGTTCTTAAATGATGGCCGTTATATTTATAGCATTTCTATATTTGATGGTAAGATCCACAAAGAATATCTTTGTTGCGACAACAAGCTGATATTCGATAGGGATGCAAACAACATTCAATTTGGGAGTGTAGCAAAAAAAGAAATAAACAAATTGGAGTTTGTGTGGTCATTAACTAATCCCAACTCTTTATTTCTTTCAAAATGTTCGCAATCCAATATAAATATAATAAAAAAAGCATATGAATGGATAAGTGAGAAGATAATATATGTAGATAATGAAAATAGATTAAATGTGGAATTATTATTGAAAACTCTTGAAACTCGTAAATCAGAAATAATAGATATGTTAACAGTTGCAGATCTAGGAATTTCAGACATAACTTTGCAGGAAACAGACATCCAAGCAAGATTAAATAGAGCGACCTCTGAAGTAACATATCAAAAACTAAAGTCTGATCTTGGTTTACAAAAATATTCAATGGGACATGATCTAATATTAGATGATGAGAAAAAAACATATTATTTAGATATGAAATTGGAATCCAAGGGCACTGTTGCTATGATTGGACTTGCACCAGAATGGATATATGCACTTGAAACTGGAAGCCTCTTGGTCGTTGATGAATTCGAATCAAGTTTACATCCACTGCTAGTAGATCATCTTCTGAATTTAATCTCTGATCCAGTTACTAATCCCCGAGGTGCACAGATCATATTTACAACACATGATGCATTAATTCCGAAAAGAAATGATTTAAGACGTGATCAAATATGGTTTACGGCAAGAAATCCAAACGTCGGTAAAACTGTGCTTTATTCACTTTTAGACTATGACGTTAGATCTGATTTGGAATTCACGAATAATTACCTTAATGGCAGATTTGGTGCTATTCCTATGATCAAAAACAGAAGGAGATTGAATGACCAGAACAAGACATCCTAATCGGATAAGAACATCTCTGTTTTACATTCTTACAGAGGGAGAAAAAACAGAACCTAATTATTTTCAATCTTCAATGTTCAGGAATGATAGAACTTTCCCTAAAATAAACCCTGGAAAGTGTCCGGGAAACGATGCTAATGGACTCAAACAATGGGCAGAAAGCATAATGAAAACAGATTTTGTCAAAGGTGACAGAATCTGGATAGTACTTGACAAGGATGAAAACGATCTCCAGAAACTGCACAATCTAAAAGAATGGTGTGAAGAAAATGACGTTGGATTGGCCTTTTCTAATCCTTGTTTTGAATTATGGCTTTTGATACATTTTAATTATGTAGATTCTTCAATGAATAAAGAAGATCTTATTGCTAAACTTACTCAGAATCTTAGAGAACAATATGATAAAAGCAAAGATTATTCTCATATTTTTTCAGAAAAAATTGAAACTGCAGTTAGGAATGCTAGAACTTTAAGAGAACACAATGGACAGTCTGGAAAAAGATGTAACCAAAACCCGTTTACTAATATCGATATGTTGATAGCAGATCTAATGAAGTTTTTAAAGGAATCTGTTTAATTTCATATTAATTTAATAAACACGGATCATCTAATCATGCTATTTTAGATAATACCTGGTCTTCTATTACATGGTTCATTTTTACAATGAACAGAATACATGCTATTTAGTCATATATTGGAATTATATACACAGTTTTATGATGAATGCTGTGATGCATGTAAAAACTATAACAAACTCTCTGGAAACTTGTATGAATCATACGGTGAAAAACATTCAAAACTGTGAACCGCTTTACAGAAAATAAAACAGTAGTGCTACAGCTCATAATATGAATTGGGAAGAAGGTGAATTACATGGACAAAGAATCAGGTGCACCGAAGAAAATTCAAGTTCGAGGTGCCAAAGTACACAATCTGAAAAATATTGATGTGGATATTCCACTAAACAAGATTGTCGGAATAGCCGGAGTATCTGGTTCAGGAAAATCTTCCCTTGCCTTAGGTGTTTTATATGCTGAAGGTTCAAGACGTTATCTGGATGCACTGTCAACATACACAAGGAGGCGCATGACACAGGCAGCTAAGGCGCAGGTGGATGAAGTTCTGTACGTTCCCGCGGCTCTTGCCTTACATCAAAGGCCAGGCGTTCCTGGAATCCGTTCTACATTTGGTACTGGAACAGAGCTCTTGAACAGCCTGCGTCTGATGTTCTCAAGGCTTGCGAATCATCGCTGTCCCAACGGACATTATCTGAAACCTACATTGGCTGTAGCGGCAGAGAAAGAAATAGTCTGTCCGGAATGCGGAGAAATTGTCCATGCACCAAGTGCAGAAGAACTTGCATTTAACAGTCAGGGAGCCTGTCTCAAATGCGGCGGAACGGGAGTTGTGCGGACGGTCGACAGATCAACTCTAGTACCTGATGAATCTCTCACAATTGACGAGGGGGCGGTCGCCCCATGGAATTCATTAATGTGGTCGCTGATGACCGATGTCTGCAGAGAAATGGGTGTACGTACCGACATTCCGTTTCGTGAACTTACAGACAAAGAGAAAGAGATTGTATACAACGGCCCTGCTGAAAAGAAACATATTTTTTATAAATCAAAAAATAGCAATAATTCTGGAGAACTTAATTTTACTTACTACAGTGCGACATATGCTGTGGAAAATGCCCTTTCAAAAGTGAAAGATGACAAAGGTATGAAGCGTGTCGAAAAATTCCTGAAGGAAGAGATCTGTCCAGACTGTGACGGTACACGCTTGTCGGAAGTAGCAAGAGCACCAAAGCTTTGCGGCATCTCGCTTGATGCAGCCTGTAAAATGACCTTGACAGAGCTTGTGAAGTGGGTTAGTAATGTGTCAGATTTCCTGCCTGATGAAATGAAACCAATGGCGGAAAGCATCTGCGACTCCTTTCAGAATGTGGCAAAACGGCTTATAGACTTGGGACTAGGCTATCTTACCCTTGACCGTGCAGCATCTACACTTTCCACTGGAGAGCGGCAACGTATGCAGCTTGCCCGTGCTGTCCGTAACAGGACAACTGGAGTTTTATATGTGCTGGATGAGCCATCTATCGGACTGCATCCTTCGAATATTGTCGGATTGAATGATGTTATGCACGATCTGGTTGCAGATGGAAATTCAGTTTTGTTGGTTGATCACGATATACAGATTCTGAAAGAATCAGACTGGCTGGTTGAAATGGGGCCGCAGGCAGGCATAGACGGCGGAGAAGTAATCGCACAGGGAACGATTGAAGACATCAAGAACAATGATAACTCTCAAATCGGTCCGTTTCTAGCAGGTAAAGCCGACGTATGTATCAGAAAACTGCCCAATTCAGATGAAATGTTTTCAGAAGGAAAAATTCACCTTTCTACAACACAGATCCACACGGTAAAACCCTTGGAGGTTGATATACCAAAAGGGAGACTTACAGTGGTAACAGGCGTATCAGGATCTGGCAAGACAACAATGATTATAGACAGCCTTGTTCCAGGTTTGGAGGCAGCAATATCTGGAAAGAAGCTGCCAGGGCATGTTTTACATATTGAAGCAGATGGCATTGAACATGTAAAGTTAATCGACGCTACGCCGATTGGAATCAATGTTCGTTCCACCGTCTCTACCTATGCTAACGTGCATGATGAGCTGCGTAAAGTCTATGCAAAAACATATGACGCCAAGCAAAAGGGATACAAAGCTGGGGATTTTTCCTACAACACCGGAAGTCTCCGCTGTCCTGTCTGCGACGGAACAGGCGTAATCAGTCTGGATGTGCAATTCTTGCCTGATGTGGATATCCCCTGCCCCGATTGTCTCGGTTCAAGATATTCAAAAGCAGCATATTGTGTAAAATATACTAACAAAGACGGAGTGACACATTCACTGCCAGAGCTTATGGAAATGGATGTAAACACTGCACTGAACTTTTGTAAGGATATGAAAGTTATTCGTGAGAGATTGCAGGTACTTCAGAATCTTGGACTGGGTTATCTGACACTGGGTGAAGAAACGCCAAACCTTTCAGGTGGAGAAGCACAGCGGCTGAAATTGGCAAGCGAAATGCGGAAAATGCAGTCTGACTCTATATTCATATTTGATGAACCAACCATTGGACTTCATCCACTGGATGTGCAGACATTGCTGAGTGTGTTTCAAACACTCATTGAAAATGGTGCAACGATTATTGTGATTGAACATGATTTGGATGTGATCCGCAATGCTGACTATGTCATCGATATGGGACCGGATGGCGGCGAGGATGGAGGTCGCATTGTGGCAACTGGAACACCTCGTGAGATTGCAGATAACAAAGAGAGCAAAACAGGAAGATTTTTAGTAATGCAGCAGCAGATTTGAGATACTCACATGTCTCAAACCTGTGATCTATGTTGATTAGCCTTGCACACAAGTAAAAGTTGCGAATTTACGGCATTCTCCTTATATCTGATAATCGCCCTCATAGATACTGAGGTATCATATGAGCAGTCAGAATATAGAAGAAATGTTATCAAAACATCCCTGCTACAATGAAGAAGCACATAGAAAGTTTGCTCGTATGCACCTGCCGGTGGCTCCAAAGTGCAACATTCAATGCAACTTCTGCAACAGGAAATATGACTGCACCAATGAAAGCAGGCCGGGAGTAACCTCAGAAGTATTGTCGCCAGAAGATGCAACGACCAAAGTCTCTTATGTTCGTGATAAAGTACCTAACCTGTCTGTTTTAGGCATAGCCGGACCGGGAGATCCTCTGGCCAATGAAGAGACATTTAAAACTTTAGAACTAATCAATAAAGATCATCCCGATCTTACATTCTGCCTCAGTACCAATGGGCTCAATCTTCCTGAAAATGTAGATAGGCTGAAAAAGCTCAACGTTAATTTTATCACAGTAACTCTGAATGCTGTGGATCCTGAAATAGGTTCTAAGATCTATGATTTTGCAACAAAAGATGGTAAGCAGTACAGGGGCATAGATGCAGCAAAAATCCTCTTGAAAAATCAGCTTGAGGGAATTCAGAAAGCTGTAGAAGCAGGAATGACTGTCAAACTGAACGTAGTCCTCATTCCTACGATAAATGATAAGCACATTCCAGAAATTGCTAAAAAAGCAAAGGAAATGGGAGTGTACATCGTAAACGTTCTTCCTTTGATTCCCGTGCCGGGAACTAAGTTTGAGAATCTGAGGGCTCCTACACCGAGCGAGAGAAAGGCCATTCAGGATCAGTGCGGGGAAGATATCCGCATGATGAGGCACTGCAAACAGTGCAGGGCGGATGCAATAGGCCTGCTGGGAGAAGACAGATCTCAGGAATTTGCATGCCTTTCAAAGAGCTGTATGAAGAAAGAGAGCTCCAAGGAATGGTACAATGTGGCCGTAGCAACATCTGATGGAGAAAATGTTGATCTGCATTTCGGTCAGGCTGCAGCATTCCACACATACAAAATAGGAAGCGGTAAAGTTGTAGAATGTGCTACAATAGACGTAGAGTCCCCTAGCGATATTCCTGTTTACGGCAAGGAACACTTCACCAAGCTGGAAAAGACTGTAGGGCTGTTAGTTGGAATGGATGCAGTAATTGCAGAGAAGTTTGGAGAGCCCGTGCTTGAACTGCTGAGGAAGTATGGAATAGCCCACTTGGAAAGCAAGGACGGCATACAGTCAGCGTTAGCAAAGATGGAAAAGGTTCTGAGGAACGAAGACTCATAAGGACATGAGCTCCGCAACACTCTCCCCTTCATTGGAATCATGCACTGAAATCACATTCTGCATCAGATCTTTCACATCATCTATGTGAGTGATCAGCAGAATCTGGCCGAACTGATTTTCAAGCTTTGAAAGAGCGGCCATGATGTTGCGTTTCCTGCTTTGATCCTGAGAGCCGAAGATTTCGTCAAGCACAAGGAAATTAATATCCTTGCCTGACCTATCAGAAAGCAGTCTTGATATTGCCAGCCTCAGACATAGGTTTGCCAGATCCATCTCTCCGCCGGAGAAGCGGCTTATCGGATACTTTGCATCTCCGTCGTAAATCGAGATGTTGTAATCGTCATCCAACTCCAATCCCAGATACCGCCCATCAGTCATGTCTGAAAACATTGATGATGCAATGTCCGTAAGGGCGGGAATTATTCTTTCCATCAGATTATCTTTTAAATCTGAAAAAATATTCTTGAGTGTAGCAAGTTCTGAAATCTTCTTTAATGACTCTTTCTGCTTAAGTTCAGTCTCTTCAACTTCCTTAATCTCCCTGGCATTACCGTCAAGTCTCTCATCAATGACGGCCGACTGTGTCTGTTTTTGATTGATTTCTTTTTGAATTGCAGAATAATCTTCCTCAGCAGATTTTACCATTGTCTTGGCACTCTGATATGCTTCTTCATCATATTCGATGTTCTGAAGATTATTTAGCAGCTTATCCAGCTCATCATTCTGACATCTGATTTTACTCTCATTTTCTTGCTTCTTTTGAATAAGATTCGGCAGATTTCTGCTCTCTCCTTTCAGTCCGTTATATTCATCAGATGATTTTTTTAGACTCTTTAGACTTTCAATCAGATTTTGATATTCTACTTCATTGAATTCTACAGACCTTATTGATAAAAGAGAGTTCTCTGCAGCTTTCTTTTCTTCCTCAAGATCTTTTATCTGGTTTCTCACAGATCTCAATGAAGCAGTATGTTCAATGCCCTGCTGACGTTCTGCTTCAAGATGAGTTTTTCTCTTCTTCAAAGCTGCCAGATGGATCTTTTCTTCATTTTCAAAGTTCAGAAGAGAGGCTTTTTCTTCAGATGCAGTTTTGACAGCTTCCGATTTTTCCTGCAGTTCTGTCTGCAGCTTATTCATGAGAATGTTATGATGCTCTCCCAGAGTACGCTCACATTCGGGACATACACTCTCAGGACCTCTTTCTTTCATTACTGTGATCTTTTCTTTGATTGATTTTTCAGCCTTTGCGTTCTCTTTCAGAGCAGCATCCAGCTCGGAAATGTTAATCCTGATTTCATTAATCTTCTCTTCAATCTCTGAAATCTGTTCAGCATTCTTATCAAGTTCAGATGAAACGCCGCTGTATTTTTCCAGTTCAGTAAGAATCTCTTTTTCTTTAGAGTGATATGATTTTATATTCTGGTCTAAATGGTTTAATTTCAAAATCATATCATTTCTTTTTCCAAAGATTATCCTCTCTTCGTCAAGCGTCTCTTTTTTACGAAGCATTTCTTCATATGATTTATACTTCAATTCCAACTCAGGAAGCTTCTCTAATTTCTTGTTGAGACTGGCTATTTCCATATCAAGGGACTGCAGATGATTGTTTTCAATCTCAATCTCTCTCTTCTTTGAGTCAGCAGCATTTTTAGCTTCGACATACTTCCTATACACAACATCAAGTTTTTCCAGCTCTTCTAAAGCCTTATTCTTTTCACTCAGAAGCTCTGCTTCTTTATCTTTAAGAATTGAGAGCTCTTTATTAATTTCATTTTTAGAAGTAATTAACAAGTTCTTATTTCTGATCAGGCAATCTTTTTTCAGCTCTCCATCTGAATTTTTCAGGCTTGATTCCAAAGTATCCTTTACGCGTTTCTCAATATTCAGATCGTTTCCGACACTCTTCACAACGTCATGCAATATATCTATATCCAGCAGTCTTACGATGTGCTCTTTTCTCTTAGTGGGATTCAGCTCTGAAAGTGCAGACAGATCCTTTTGGCGTGAAAATATTGAAATGAAGAACTCCTTGCTTCCCATGCCCAGCATCTTTTCGATTTTTTCAGTTACTGCCGAATCAGAATTTGCCATCTGCATTCCGTCTGCAATCAAATAAGCATTAGGAGTATTGCTCTTTCCTTTTAGAGACCTCACAAGTTCGTAATTTATTCCATTAAATTCAAATATTATTTTGACGGAGCATTCTTCCTTTGGAGATGCATTGTAATTCTTGATGCCTTCTTTTCCATCTCTGATGATATCGCTGTTTCTCCCTCCGCTTCCATACAATGCCCAGGCAATAGCTTCAATGAGAGTACTTTTGCCGGCACCGTTGGCTCCGAGGATTCCCACCACACCGTCTGGAATGTCTAAATGAACATCTCTGAAACGGCGGTAATTTGTCAATTCGATTCTGGTCAGTCTGATTGTCCCATCTCCTTTTTCAGATAATTCAGACCCAGTTCCTTGATATGCTGCTTATCGATATTCTCAATTGGTCTGGCATTCACGAATGATACAAACTCATCTTCGATATGGCCGAATACAGCTGAAGTTGACTGCACTGACATCTTGTCTGAAGAACTAATCATTCTCAGATCAAAGTGGGCTGCAGTAGAAAACTGCTCTTTGATCTTTTTAACATTTATCGAACTTCTGACCGAATTCAAAACGCGGTTTATTGTCATTCTTACAATGGCACCGTCAACATCGTCAGGTATCAAATCTTCAATTTCTTTTGTAAGGCTTTCAACATCTAGATGCAAAGCGTCTATGTAAGGCAGATCAATCATCTTTCTTGCAGGCAGAGAAACAAATTCTTTTGTTCCTTTATCCAAATCAACTATTAAGTAACCTTTTTCCTGCCTCGCCTCGGAAAATGAAAATCTTTCTGTCGAACCTGAATAGTATGCATTGTCCAGAATCTTCTGGTACCCGTGGTAATGTCCCAGCGCCACGTAATCCATGTTTTTCTGCAGATGTGAATCCTCTATCACCTGCTCGTTTGTGTTGGGATTTTGGAATGCTTTCAAGCTAGAAACTCCGGCGTGCAGCATCATCACGTTGTATCTGCTGTCAGTAGAAGCAATGGAATCCAGCTGGGAAAGATATCCGTCTCCCTCACCATAAGGTAAACCATGAACAGTCATATCGCCGATTCTGATCTTCTCATATCCTCCGCGGTAGATGCAGTGCACTCCTTCTATGTGGTCAAACAGCCTGAACACGCTGCCGGTCTCGCGGATTCTCGGCATAGAGTGATTTCCGGCAATGATGACGATCGGAATGCCTTCTCTGGAAAGGCGTAAAAACTGTTCCATGGCAAACCCGAGAGTCCTGTTTGACGGTCTGATCGAATCAAACAAATCACCGCTGTGCAGAATCGCATCAGGTCTGAGTTCTATCGCATCATCTACAAATTTCTCAAATGATCTGTAAGTATCGACTTCTCTCTGGTTAAGCCCTTTGTGAGGTCCTGGATCTGTGCAGAGTGTACGGTATGCATTGAATCCCAAGTGAGTATCTGAAACATGTATGAATTTCATCAGACCGCCTCAGAAAAATCCTTCATCTGCAGCTTTTGGTTTGTTTTTTTCTGGAACTTTGATGTTCTTCAGCCTCTCCTCGTAAAGGTGGACTTTCACAGGCACTGCAAAAGGCGTGAAGGGAGAAGCTACGATCGCTTCACCAGGCATCAGCATCTGGATTTCATTGTCTACCTGAGATATGTCCTGCTTGGCAGAGTTTTTCAGAATCTCCCTGTCTTTTTTATCAGACAATCCTAAAATGAACAGTGTATTGAATTGAGAAATGACTTCATTCGCAATCAGCTTAGGCTGCTGTGATACTGCGCAGAGACCGGTTTTGAACTTACGGCCTTCTCTGGCGATCTGCGCAAAGACGCTGTCTTCTGCTTCTTTCAAGACCCTCTGCGCTTCTTCAATTGCAATCAGGACATTCGGCAGTTTGCTGAACTCTTTACCATCTGAATACAGCAGCTTGTTCTTTTCAAACACTGCTCTTGAAATGACGGTAGAAATCAGAAGCTCTTCCGTCTCATGTGCATTGGAAGTATCAACAAGGATGGTTTTTCCCTCATGCAGCTGGTTTATGATCCTGGCTGTAACACTGTAATTCTTATCTTTGGAAACAAGATTCAACCTGAAGAGATTGCTTAATCTTCGTTTAATGACACTGATGGTACCGCTCTGATAGCCGGGAAGGTTAGCAACGATCTCGTCGACCTCCAGCTCATCCAGCTTGTTCAGCCAGTCATTTTTGTATTTATACTGTGCCGTCTGCAAACATTCTTTTTGAGCCTCGGTGAACTCATAGATTGCTTCCAGATCAGAGATCTCGATTTCAGCCGAAGAGATGATAAGTTTGCTGTATTCTCCTCCGTTGCTAGGCAAATCTCTTGATGAGTATACGGCAAACGACTCTTTGTAGGGAGCATCCTTCAGACCTTTTTTGCTTAATTCACCGCCGTTAAAATATTCTCCATGAGGATCAAAAATCAGGAAACCGCAGTTTCCTTTACTCATGCATGAAAGTGCTAAATTCTTCATCAGATTGCTTTTTCCCATTCCTGTCGTGGCAAAAATCCCTATGTGGTATGGTATGGCCTTTTCAGAAATTCCAACAGGGAAATCAAGAACCTTATCTCCAGATCTTAAGTTTCCAATCTCTATCTCTCCCAGATAAGACTTTAAAAATTCATAATCGTCTGCCTGAGTGTATCTGACTTCAGAAAAATGGGTGGGAAGGGTCTTCGTTTTCTTGAAACTCGCTTCATCAATGTAACCAAGGGGAGAGGAAACTCCAATGCAGAACAGATACTGCTCATATGGAGACATGTCAGAATCATCTTTCTTCATGATCATGCCTGCAGTCCTGCTCATCCAGCCGCTGTCTTCCTTATCAGCTGCGTGTTCAATGTCCATGACCCTGACCAGGTATTTTCCTTCCTTGTTTTGAGATTCTACAACAAGCAGCTCTCCAACCTGCAGATTCTCCTCAAAATCAATTCTGAAACGGGTTTCCATCACGTTGGTTCCGATTACTCTTCCAATCCCCATGTTTCCACGCTATGCGTGAAATTTTATTTGAACTATTTTAATCTCGCATGAAGATCTGATAATATGAAAAATATGGATTGAGAAAGTCTCAATCCTCGAATTTTATTTCTGATGCTCTCTTCAGCCCCATTCCGGTAGCTACTTCAGCGGCCTTCATCAGTGCGCAGGGAACTATGCAGGCGGAGTGTCCCAGCACTTTGCCGCATGCCATATAAATCGGATTCTCACCGAAAGGCATCTTCATGACACCCATCATATCTATCTCCTCATCACTGAGTACATCGGCGATCTTGGATACGTGCGGACATTCGCTTTCTATTTCAAATCTGACTAATCCGTCATCACCGTAAACTGCCTGAATCTTAGTGCTCAATCTGCATACGCCGGGATTAACCTCTACGCATGTTTTGTCTGACATAATTTCATCATTACATTAGGATGCTTTATTACTTCTTCCTGAATTTTTCTACCGCCTGCCCTTGTGGGTTTTAGACACCAGTTCAAACATTCCGCCTTTGGTGATATCTACGATTCCGAATACGGCCACAGCTTTGTTTTTCTTCATAACCGGTACAGCGACAACTGGAACACCCATGTACGGCCCGGAAGGAGAGACCTTGTGTGTTATTTTGGCAGTTTCCAAAACTTCTTCCAATACAGGGCCGGTGTAATTATTGTCGATTACCAAACCGTCTTCACATCTGACACCGTTGCAGTTCTTGCTTCTCATAGCTATGGGAAGTCTGCCAGTCAGCTCATGAACTGCCAAGGCAATTGATTGCAGGGCCTCAGCCTCAGTGTCTGGACCGAATGATTCCCAGACATTCTTCTCAACCCATGAAAGATTTACCTGATTCTCGAGTGCCAACGCAGCAGTCACAGCTCCCTGCTCTGCCAGACGGTACTTTCTTGCAGTGCCGATGATGATTACATCTCCGTCACGGATATTGAATGCAGTCATCAGGCAGGCAGTTGTTTCTTCATCTGGGCATATATTACTGCACGGGTAGTACAATTTACCATTTTTAGCTACAAAAGAAGTGGCTCCTTCTGCACCAGAATATACCGCTTCGTCACGCTGATCATTGCCGTTGCCCATGTGCGCTGCCATTCCTTTGACAAGAACAGCGCAGTCCTGGCTGGAAATGGTAACTCCGTTCAAATCTACCTGGGCAACGCTCATTCCGCAGTCGAGGTATTCTCGGATACCTCGGTCAGTAAGGCTTACACCATTTTTTCCTACAGTTACAAAGCCTTCTCCAATCATTTTATTGAGGATGGTCCTGATACTTCCTTCTCCAATTCCAACAATTTGAGAGAGAGCTTTTCTTCCGACAGGACCCTCTTTGAAGATTGTATCATATGTTTTCCATACGTGATATAATGAATACTTGGGGGTAGGACCTGCTCCCGTGTAAAGCTTATAATTAAGTCCCATTAATCGATGGATAGTAGGACCACCGAATAAAGTTTTTGGATGAAAAATCATCCAACTTCTGAAAATTAACAAGTTTGTTCATAATATTGCGTTTAGCAGTTATATTTGTACAGATTTTTTTTGTTATTTATCCACTGCAATTCATATCTTTTTCAATAATGTCTTTCTAATAATCTAGACTTCATAGATACAACAATCATCGTTTCCTGCTCTTTCTCTTATCGTCAAGATCTCCCATACCTCTGTATAACTATCAATATCTTCCAGTTTTTTGGAAAACTCTTGAATGAATTCTGCCAACACATTCATTCTTTTATTACTAATATGATTATTTTGTTTACAATCTGCTCAGCATTTAGGATTTTCTCCATTTGAGACGACATTTTCACTGATTACCAGCTATGGAATAATGATCAAACTGCATGATGCTATTATTTCAGATCAATTATGTGCTTTACCTAATGACATATGTCTGGTTGATTGATGACCCCTCAGTATTCTCAACCAAAGCCTTGCATATTGGATTAATATTATTATCATTTACATTATGAAATTAAATAGGTATCCAATGACAATCACTCCTGCAATGACAAACAGTATGAATGCTGCGAATAGCCTTTTCTTCAATACTGTTTTCAATAGAACCAGGGAAGGTATTGACATTACTGTTACAGACATCATAAATGAGATTATGGTGCCTACTTCAACTCCTTTGCTGAGGAGGGCTTCAGCAATAGGTATTGTTCCAAATATGTCGGCATAGATTGGTATGCCTATGAGGGTTGCAATAATTACTGAGAAAGGATTCTCATCCCCCAATATTGTCTGAATGATGTCGGTAGGTATCCAATTGTGGATTAAAGCTCCTATGAATACTCCGATTAATATATATGGAAATACTTTTTTTAATGTTGTTTTAACCTGATCTTTTGCATACATCATTCTTTCTTTATTGCTTAATTTGTAACTTTTTAGACAGCCGCATCTGCATCCTTTAGATTTTTCATAATCAGGAAGTGCAAATTCTTCAATCTGATCATTGCCATAATTTTTTTCTAATATGTATCCGCCAATTACAGCCATCACTATTCCGACTATGACATATAGAACAGCAATTTCAATTCCAAATATGCTGGTAAGGATCACCAAGGCTCCAAGATCAACCAGCGGTGATGATATCAAAAATGAAAGAGTGACTCCCAACGGAAGCCCTGCTTTAGTGAATCCAATGAAAATCGGGATGGATGAGCAGCTGCAGAACGGGGTAACAGTCCCCAGCAGTGCCCCGACGACTTTAGCTTTCAGCCCGCCCATTTTGCCCAATATGGCTTTGGTGCGTTCGGGTGGAAAATATGACTGTATGTATGAGATGATGAAAATTAGGATTACAAGTAAAATTATAATTTTTATAGTATCATATATAAAAAATTGCAGGCTGCCTCCCATTTGAGTTGAAACATCAATGCCAAAATATGTCAGGATGGTTGCAACAAGCTCATTTATCCATTGCATCCCAAGTACCTGGTCTTGAATAAAATCCCAAATGGACATAAGTCAACCAGCCAATTACATAAATTCAATTGAATTCTCTTTTACCTTCTTCGCCAGCGATTGAGAGATCATGCCTGTCTCTAACCATGCTGCATTGAACACTGCCGTTGGTGAAATGCAGGTTGGTGAAATATCTCCTCTGATTTCATTGAAATTAATCCTGCTGTTCTGATAATCTACAATGTCTGTTAATGACAGACATCCGATGCGTTCCCCATATGCAGCTACTTTTGGACAATCCGTTTCAATGGTTATCTCTACATCTCCATCGGTTCGTTTTGTAGCGGTTATGATATGTGTTTTGTCACACACTCTCATGTGAGCCTTTACAACTGCCATTTTCATACCTCCAAATGTAGTATGCTAACATATAGATGAATATCAATATGATTATTTATACATATTGATAAGCATCTATGTGAAAACATTAGTTCTGCACATATTTATTGTGAAAAAGTGAAAATATCAGAAATGTTTGTTATGAGTGGTATGACACAAAGCGATGATATTGAAATGTCCAAGATATTCAAGGCCCTTTCAGATCCGAACAGACTGTCAATATTGAAAATGCTTTCAGAATCTGAGCTTTGTGCCTGTAAGATTCTGGAGTCATTTGACATAACCCAGCCAACACTGTCGCATCACATGAGGGTCCTGTCTGAATTGGACCTGGTAAGCGTACGGCAGGACGGCAAGTGGTCGTATTATTCGCTCAACCCCAAGAGTTTAGATCGGATATCGGAATATATTCATCAATTGACAGGTAATTAAGCGAAGACTAACACATTTTGACATCAGTTTTGTTTGGCAGAGTTATATTTTGCAATTTTTTTGCAGTTTTGTTCTAAAATCTTAGAATGTTGGTGTTTTAAAAATATCCAGTGATTTAAAATGGCAGTCTTAGCAATAAAAAACACTCAAAAAATCATCGTCCTAACAATTGTTCCAGTGAGTAAAATCAGCCAAAGACTATATAGCGTTAATTTCTTTTTCACTCTATCATGTCCGAATCACATGTGTTCATAACTCTGAAAGATATCAGCAAATCATTCAATGGGTCGTATGTGCTAAAAAATATTAGTGAAGAGATAAGCACAGGAGAAGTTTTTGGACTCATTGGAAGAAGTGGTGCTGGTAAGTCTGTATTGATCAACATGCTACGAGGAACTCCAGAATATCATCCAGATTCTGGAAGTGTGACATATCACGTTGATTATTGTGAAAAGTGCGGAAGAGTGGAATTGCCCGGCACTGGAAAATGCACACTGTGTGGAGGTTCTGTAGAACCGAGGGACATAGACTTTTGGAATACTGACGACAACGATCCAATTAAAAAGCAGTTGAGAAACCGCATAGCCATCATGCTGCAGAGGACTTTCTCTCTTTTCGGAGACATGACAGTTATCGAAAACATCTTTGAAGCCCTGCCTCAGGGAATGGATGAGAACCTGAAAGTCGACAAGGCTCTCAAACTGTTAAAGTCTGTAAGACTGGATCATCGTATTACACACATCGCTCGTGATCTGTCCGGCGGTGAAAAGCAGAGGTGTGTTTTGGCAAGACAGCTCGCCAAAGATCCAATCCTGTTTCTGGCAGATGAACCGACTGGAACTTTGGATCCGTCGACTGCAGACATGGTCCACAATGTTTTGATTGATGCTGTTAAGAACACAGGCATGACAATGGTGGTAACTTCACACTGGCCTAAAGCCATTGAAGTTCTTTCAGACCGCGCCATGTGGCTTGACCACGGCGAAGTCAAGATGAAAGGATCGCCGAAGGAAGTCTCAACAGAATTCATGCGCGGACATGAGATGCATGAAGAAAGCCATGTGCAAGTCGGACAACCTCTCATTAAAATCAATGATGTGAAGCGTTATTATTATTCTTACACCAGAGGTGTTGTGAAAGCCGTGGACGGGGTGTCACTTGAAGTCAATGAAAAAGAAATCGTGGGCTTAGTGGGACTTTCCGGAGCAGGCAAAACAACTCTCTCGAAAATGATCTGCGGACTCCGTGAGCCTTCAGAGGGTAAGATAGAAGTAAGAATCGGAGATGACTGGGTAAACATGGCTGAACCGGGACCAACCGGAAAAGGAAGAGCCACTCAGTACATTGGAATTCTTCATCAGGAATTCTCCCTCTATCCTTTCGATACAATCCTCCAGAACCTGACTGTATGTATCGGTATCAAGCTCCCTGCAGAACTGGCCAAAATGAAAGCTATTCAAGTTCTTTTAGGATCAGGATTTGACCGCTCAGATGTAGAAAAGATCCTTTATGCTTATCCAGACAACCTCAGCGTAGGTGAAAAGCAGAGAGTCGCTCTTGCTCAGGTCCTGATCAGGGAGCCGAACCTGGTCGTCCTTGATGAACCCACAGGTACCATGGATCCAATCACTAAGAACTCTGTAGCTAAATCCGTTCTCACCGCACGTAAAGAGCTAGGCGAAACATTTCTAATAGTTTCTCACGATATGGACTTTGTAATGAATTGCTGCGACCGTGCTGCCATTATGAAAGATGGAAAGATCATTGCAATGGGAGCTCCTAATGATATCGTGGAATATCTGGAAGAAATCGAGTTGAAGGAGAACGAGAACGGCGGTGCTGAAAATTGAAGGACACCATAGGTAGAAAACTTAGTTTCGTCGAATGCAGGGAATCCCGCGGACTAGGTGTAGGCGGCGGAATGGCCCAGAAAGCAACAATCTCTGAAAGCGGAAGAGACGTTGTCGCCATAGCGATGGGTCCTGGAAAGCGCCACATAACAAAACCTGTCTGCGAAATCACATTTGCCCTCAGAGAGGAAGGAATTGATACCAGTGTGCTGGTAGTGAATGCCGGTTCCGGTGTGCCAGCAGATGCACCAGACGTTACCACAAGTTCTATTTTCGGTCTGGATCCGATTGAAGTTCAGAGAATCCAGCAGTTTAAGCTCGCAATCATCCACTTGGGGAATGTCAGAAACCATCTGATCTACAAAGCCAGGCTTATTCTCAGAAATGTCAACATTCCTGCGATCGTGGTCTGTCAGGCCCCTATTGACTTTGAAGACTTTGCATCAATCGGTGTGCAGACAAGACTGGTCATGCCTCCGGAAGATAAAATCGACACCAAAGGAAAAATAGTCGACATCGTCAGCGGCGTAGTGAGAGGAACAACCTGCCCGCAGAGCAAGCTTGACGAAATCGTATCAAAAGTAAGAACTCATCTGTGATCAGGCGAAGTCAAAGCCCACCAGATGAGTCCAGTATTTTTTATCACTGTATTTTGTAATGTCTCTTAAGTAATCATCAGACAAAGTCGATATGCTGCCTGATGTGACATTTTTAATTCCTTCCACCTCGTCCAGATAGTTAAATCCCACTTCATTAATCTCAAAATGAACCTCACTCGTGAGCTTCACTCCTTCGTAAATTACAAAATCATCGGAAAGGAAGTTGGCATCAGGATTTTTTCTCAGAATCTGCTCTTTTCTGAGCGGTGTGACATATTCTCCCACAATATTGCCAGAATCATCCATCATCACTACCAGGCCCTCATCAGAAAGCAGCAGATGCTGGTCTCCAACCAACGCGATGGTGACATCTCGCTTAAGAGACGCCCAGACGCCGTTGTTAGTGCATTCCAGAAGTCCGCCGCACGCCCCGTTGCTGTCGGCGATGGTCTCTAACCTGAATACCTCACTTCTTACTTTTTCATCCATGATCAGGACTTCCACCACGCCTGAGATGGACTGGAGCTTTTCTTTCACCTGGGTTAGAATCTCCTCGCGAGACATGGCCCCCACATTGTTAAACGAGACTATTAAGAAATTGTTATCAAAAGTAATTTTTTCTTTTGAGATTCTTAGGAATCAGGCAAAAGGATAATAATACTTTCAACCGTTAACCTCACTGACCAGATGATAGTCAGCGTGAACGGAGTAAAAAAGGAAGTGCCTCAGGGCGGCAGGATTCGCGACATTCTCGACGGCGAGCCTTATTCCGAAGGCTCCATAATGGCAGTCTCGAGGGCCGGGGAAGAAGTTCTCAGTGAGACTGACGAGTATGAAATTGTCACTCAGAAAGGATCATTCAACATCCGCTTGAACGGCACGTTATTTGCAGAGAAGTGGAAAGAACTGAAAAGTGCGATAGTCGGAGTCGGGATAAGATGGGGGACCAATAAGATCCTAGCAGTTGGATCATTCCCTTCAGATTTACCTGTTGACAGGGAGAGGCACGACTACAAACGCTATGACTGCTTCCTTTCACTGGGCGGATTTGACAACCGCTCAACTTACATGATGATTGCCAAGATAGACCACACTGCTGGATACGGTACCAATGACGGAATTTTCGGTAAAGTTACCAAAGGAAGGCACGTGCTGGAGCTCCTTGATGAAGATGATTCTATTCAGGCCATAAATCCAGTCGTTCTCAATACAATTGAGAAAAATTCGTTTGTCACTCCTGATTTAGACACTCCCTTGGAAGACGGAATGTCTATCGAAACTTATGTTCACGTGAAACTCAATAAGAATTCACCAGTGGCATGCGAGCAGTTTCTGGTTGTGACTGAAAATGGAATGATGGAGATAACAGACAAAACTTCCACTTACGTTGCCAACTCCACGAGGCTCAACGTTTCTTTGATCAAAGAAGAAACAGCAGTCAGGGATGAAGGCATTGTGACCGTACGCAACGAAGGAAGCGGCGCCGGCAGAATTTACTTCTACAATTCTAAGAGGCAGTTGTCTCCCAATCATACAGTGATCGGAACAATTACCACAGGATCTGAGCTGCTGCGTCTGTCTCCCAGAGGTTCAAAAGTAACGATCAGGTCGACTCCGCAGCGCATTATGACTATCGGCATGACTCAGAAAGATGCAGCCGAGTTCCTTAAAAGTCTGGGCATCACACAATCAAGAACAGGCTTGGAAAGTGACGACTCCATCGTAGTGGAGCAGGAACCGGAACTCACTATGGAAATTACAGATGAGGTGGAGACCTTCGGACGCCAGAAGGAGCTGATTGCCGTCTGGGAACTCAACGACAGGGACTCTCCGAAAACTACCAGCTACATCAGAAGGCTGACCGGGCTGGATTACAAAAAGGTCGGTACTCTCAAGGTGTTCTTTACATTCCCAGGAATGCCGATGGTGACGTTTGAAGGAAATGTTTCACAGGCATCAACTCTTCTGCCTGAAGCCACTTTTAAAGATATGAGCAAGAAGGGAGAAATCGGAGTCACCAACATGTCTCGTCCGGGAAAGGGAACTATCGGCATAAGGCTTGAAGAGAGCAGTGAATTCGGCCCGACAGGTGAAGAAAAGTACGGTACGAATGATGCTGGAGTCATGATATCTGACTTGGAGACTTTCCTCAAAGATCTCAGAGACGGCGACCTTGTTTACATCAGGGAATTTGAATCTGGAGATGAGAAAGCAGAACACAAAGCCGGGGACTTGAAAATTGATGAAGAGGAGTTCAATTTCGTATCTCACAAGCCTCCAGCAGGTCCGTTTGTTTGAGGTGTAGATATATGCAAGATACTACTGAGACAAGAATGATTATGATCTCTCCGACTTCTGATATCACACCAGATCAGTTGGTCAGATTTGTTCACAGCCTTGGGCTGGGGCTGGGTGTCAAAGAGACATGCTATGGAATTAACATTCAGGGACCTGTAGAGAATGTGAAAAAGGCCTTCAAAGAAGTCAGGAATCTCGATCCCAATAGGATATTTTCCAAAGTCCGCGCCTTTCCCATCGGGGACGAGCGCAGATGCAGGGCCCACCACGGTTCGAGACCTGGTTATCCACAGCTTGAAAAGGAGTGGAGCGACCTCCCTAAGATGGACCATGCTCTGACTGCCATGGAAGCGGGGGAACCTGTACCTGTTAAGAAAAAACCGCAGCCAATTTCGATAGAACGTTTCAAAGAAATCATAGATGAGGTGTCCCAATGAAAGTCTTCATGGTACCATTAAACAGCTTGATATTGTACGATTTAATAGAGCGCTTTGGCCATGAGCCATTGTCATTGATGTCAGAGATGAGAGACAGAGTAGTCAACGCGGAGATTGAGGCTCCGCCGCTGAATCTTACACCTGAAGACGTTAAAGTTGGACTCAACTATGCCGGTATTGAGATTCCATCTGGAATCCGCGGACGTATGTCTATCTGGGGACCGCTGCTTGATAAGGCTGAAGCAGCGATAATCATGCATGACATGCCTTACACTTATGGCTGCGTCGGCTGCCACAGGTCAAATACATTGTTAAACCACATGGTGAGGAAGAAAGACATTCCTCTGCTGGAAGTACACTACCCCAATGATGACGATGAGGCCAAGATCTTAGTTGCCCGCGTCAAGGCATTTTTGGAGGGATTAAATGGCAATTAAAATAGCACAGCTATCATGCGGAACTGAGTACTCCGGAGTACAGTCTGAGATTGAACATGCCGCCCAGACAGTAGGCGGAAAAATGGTGTACCCGGATGTAGCCTATGATGACATTGCCGCAGCAGTGGATGAGTTCGGCTTTGATCCCGCATCACCGCAGCTGAAACTGATGATTGCCAGAGCCAAAGCATTGGCAGACGGCCATTATGATGCAGACGCAGTGTTCATTTCCTCATGCTTCAGGTGCGCTGAAGGCGCATTGGTGAGAAATGAGGTCAGAAAGTATATTCAGGAGCACACCAGGCTGCCTGTCGTTACTTATTCATTTACTGAAAGAATGAAATCCGCCCAGCTTCTGACGAGAATGGAAGCGTTAGTTACCATTGTAGAGAAAAAGGAACTGTTAGCCAGGGAAAGGCAGGTCGGACTGACAGCTGGTATCGACTCTGGTTCCTCTACCACCAAGGCAATGATCATTCAGGACAACAAAATCATCGGCAAGGCATGGATGCCTACTGGAGAGGTGTTCGGCACGGCCATGGAAGTTCTCAACAAAGCCATGGAGGAAGCAGGAGTCAGGCAGGAACAGCTTGAAGGCATAGGCGTAACAGGATACGGACGTTTCCTCATCGGCAAGAAGCTGAATGCAAACCTGATTCAGGAAGAGCTTACAGTCAACTCAAAAGGGGCTGTATGGCTGGCAGATCGTCAGAAGGGAGAAGCAACTATCATCGACATTGGTGGAATGGATAACAAGGCCATTACTGTAAGGGACGGCATTCCAGACAACTTCACCATGGGTGGAATCTGCGCAGGAGCATCCGGCAGGTTCATGGAAATGGTGTCCAAGCGTTTAAGGGTAGACATAAATGACTTAGGAGCTCTGGCTGACAAGGGAGATTGGAGAAAAGTCAACATGAACTCTTACTGTTCCATTTTCGGTATTCAGGACTTAGTCACTTCTCTGGCTGCCGGAAATACAGTGGAAGATGTAGCAGCCGCAGCATGTCACTCCGTAGCCGAACAGGTTTATGAGCAGCAGCTGCAGGAAATAGATGTCAGACAGCCTATCATTCAGGTAGGAGGAACATCACTGATCAGCGGCCTTGTGACAGCTGTGGGCGACATGGTCGGAAGCCATCCGATTATTCCGCCTAACTCCCAGTATATCGGGGCAGCCGGCGCAGGGCTTCTTGCTTCTGGTTTCTTAGAGGGTATCTGATGGCAGAAGGCGAAGATTTTGCATTCAAGAACTTTGACACGATCTTTCGTCAGACCCTGAAAGATCTGGGCATAAGCCGGGCAGTCAAATCTTTCAACATCATCTCAAAAATTGATGAGCCTTATTTCATAATCTCACTCAAGATGGGAAAAGCCAGATCTGCGATTCATATCTCCGACATGGCTCAGGTTGATGACAGCCCTCAGGGAGTGCAGATTACTATCACAGATGAAGAGTGGGCTCCGGCCCTGCTGACAAAATTGTGGCAGGTTTACAGTAAAGAGAGGGTTAAACAGCTGACCAGGTTTGAGATAACAATCCACGATGCCAAAGCTTCTGACGTCGCACCGATGCAGCTCGATCCCGGAGAAGAGCTGAAAACTCTGCTTCTTGATGCCATCTGGAGGGTATTCCCTGAAGGATTCAAGGTCAGATACAACATCGTAGATGATGAAGTCATGACGATAGTCGGCACAGAGCACGATATGGAAGATGCATGGCTGGAGACTGCTCGCAAGGTTCACGAGCTTACCAGAGATGTGGAGGCCGAGTGAAATGTATGAAGTTCTGATGTATGACGGCGGAGTTTACAAAATCAACGAGCTCTATGAGCTGATTGAGGATGTCGGCGGATTCGTCATTCAGAAAACAAAGATTCAGGTGCAGATCGTCGTCACGATGGCTGTTCCAGAAGAAGAGCATGCAGTTATCGAGGAGAAAACGGCAGAACTCGGAGGAAAATTATCATCTGTTCCTCTTGCAGGAACAGAAATCGCCGTAGTCGCGCCTACCTTAGGCAGGCACCACATGCCTCACCCCACATGCGATATTGCTGAGCAGCTGAGAAGGCTGGGAGCAATAACAGTCGTAATGGGTCTGGCCAGAGGAAGGGGCAGAAGGTCGTCGCAGATTTTAGCCGACGAACGCCGCCTTGTCGAAGAGTATGATGCTGCCGTGTTCGTGCTGGGAAACTTCAAAGACTGTATTATCAACCATAAGACAAAGCTCTTTGAGGAGCTGGAAATTCCTGTAGCTGTGGTCTGCGGTCCGGAAGTGCAGGATCTTCCCTGCGAGGCTGTGGTCTGCGGAGTGGGCCGCAAGGTGGAAAGGATGAGACGCGAAGAAGAAATTCTCAAACTGCAGGAAGCTTCGGAAGCGATAGAGAAGATCATCCACAACAAGCGTGCCGAGTTAGACGAGGATCCGTTATTCATTCATCCTGCTGAAATCAAAAGCAGACTGGATGAGCTTGAACCGATTAAAGAGTGTCTCCGTCCGGCTCCGGTTGTGCTGCACCTCGACGGCCTGAGGGTAAAGATCCCCTACGAGGAATGGAAAGACACTATTGCTGACATTGAAGTTTACGGGCACCGCCTGGGCGATGTAGCTGAAATTTCCGAATCCAGTCTGGGAGGCAGCATTCTCATAAAAATCAAAACAACTTCAGAAGTGAATGATGAAGACAGGAAGTCTTCATCTTCCTGATCATTTTTATCTTATGCAAGGTTATTTCTCTAGCAAAATCAATCACTGCTTATGAAAGTCGTAGGTGTTAGCTGCAGCCCTAGAAAAGGGGGAAACTCAGAGATCCTTGTTTCTGAAGCATTGAAAGGCTCTGAGGCAAAGGGTGCTGAAACTGTTTTTATTAGCTTAGCCGGGAAGAATATTAAGGGCTGCAATGCCTGTCCAAAGTGCGGAGCTTCTGGAAAATGCATTATCGATGATGACATGCAGGAGATATATCCAATTCTGGAAAGTGCTGACGCAATCATCGTGGCATCTCCGGTATACTTTGGAATGTATAATGCACAGACCAAGGCATTTTTAGACCGCAATTACTACCTTTTAAAATCAGGCGGTAAGCTGGCAGGCAAAGTCGGTGGAGTCATCACGGTCGGAGGACGCTCAGGACATGACTTTACCGCCGTGGCAATGATGGAGGCGTTAACGCTTTATGGCATGTATCTGCCGCCGAATGCTTTCGCAGAGTCAATGTCCAGAGAACTTGGAGCCGCTGCAACAGAAGAAAAAGCTCTGGCTGCTGCCAAAGCACTTGGAGAGAGGGTAGCAGGTTTAGCTGCTAAACTGAAGTAATGTCAAAACCAAAAGGAGTCTACCTTCTCACTTTCAGCATTCCTTCTGAAATTGAAGTCGAAGTCGGAAAGCTGGGAAGGTACTCATTTCTTCCAGGCAGATACGTTTACGTCGGCTCCGGGATGGGCGGAGTGTTTGCCAGAGTAAAGAGGCACTTATGCGGCTGTCAGTCCAAACGGTGGCATATTGACTATCTTCTAGAGAACGCTTCAGACATAAAAGCCGTAATTTACCTGACAGATGATAAGGAGATGGAATGCTCCCTCAGCAGTCTGGTTAGAAGCATTCCGGGCTCGCAGAACCCGGTGCGTGGTTTTGGAAGCTCTGACTGCAACTGCTGCTCTCATCTTTACTTAGTTCCTGATGAAACAGAAGTTCTGAACATTGACATTCCTGGCTGCAGCAAAACTGAAGTGCTTACTTGTAAGACTGTCACAGATCAATTGGAAAATTATTAAGTATTCGCTGCTGCAAAACATAATATTGCCTGGGAAGTGAACCCTTGCACTGGACTGTAAGATTCTGTCAGAGACTTAATCAAGCGTTCCAGACATCGCTGTTGCTCAGCCGACAATCCGTGTTGACGGCCGTGTGATGCAGTAGCGAAATTCGATGAACCCGTTGCGGGGTGGTTGTCGGGTAAACATCGAAAGTCATGGAGGAACTCCCGGGCCCAATTTTCAAATAGCAGAATATATTTATCATATAACTTGCATAATTATCTTTAGTCTATTCAGACAATCATTTTTGATGGTAGACTTCTTATATTTTAAATGAATGTCTGCTTAGCATTACTTATCATGGAGGCAAAGAATGAGCGCCACCGAGGATTCATATGAGGACAGTTCTGTACTTGAAAAATTGAATGAAGCTATAGGGAAGGACAATGTAACAATCAGCAAGATGGAAAGATTGCTGTACAGTCATGATATGGCTCCTTTACCTAAAGAGGCTCAGGTAGCATTTAAGGTGATCCCAGACATAGTTGTGCGTCCAAAATCTATTGAGGACGTCGCTGCAACTGTCAAGATTGCTGCTGAAGAAGGTATTCCAATCACCCCTCGCGGTGCATCCACCTGGGGATTAGCTGGATCCACACCTGCTTTTGGAGGAATTCTCATCGACATGCTGGGAGGCATGAACAAGATTGTTTCCATTGATGAAACAAACATGACCATCACGGCTCAGGCCGGCTGCTCATGGAAACAGGTATATGATGCAGCCTGGGAGGCAGGTTTCCTTTTAGGATCATATCCAAGCAGCTTCCCATCCGCTACAATTGGCGGCTGGACTTCAACATCTGGGATCGGTATTGCAAATTACAAATATGGCTCTGCTAGAGACAACATCAGAAGCATGAAAGTCGTAATCCCCGACGGAAGCATAGTCACAACCGGATTTGAGAAAGTATCCGACAACATGTCTGGATACAACTTAAACCACCTCTTTGTAGGAGCAGAAGGTACCCTCGGTGTCATTTGTGAAATTACCTTCAAGCTTACACCAAGGCCGGAAGTTCTCAGGCCTATCGCATATTCATTCGAAAGCTTAGACAAAGCAGAAGGAGCTCTCTGCGAGATCTCTCACAGCAGGCTTACCGTTCTCCATATCGGTTTCTCTGATGCCAACCACTTCAAGATGCAGAACAGGGCTGGTATCATCGACCATGAATTCGGATCAATCATTTTGGTTGTTCTGGAAGGATACAAGGCTGTTGTTGATTATGAAGAGACAGTCCTTGATGAGATCATGGAGAGAAACGGTGCTAAGAAAGAAGCTCCTGAAGTCGGAGAGCATGAATGGGAAGAGCGCTGCTATGAATTCAGGTGCCGCAAAGTCGGTCTAGGTTCAGTTCCAGGAGAAGTAATTGTTCCAGTCAGCTCATTTGCAAAGATGACCAAGGACGTATACGAACTCATGGACTCCATGAAAATGGAAGGTGCAATCATCGGAATTATGGCAGATCGCAACACTGTGATGTTCATGCCTTATTATGTTTTCAACTCTGAATCAATGAGCAAGAGCCTATCTTCACTTTCCTTTGACTATCAGTGCGGAGAACTCGCCAAGGCAAACGGCGGTCGTATGCTAGGTGGATTTGGTCTATTCTTCGGATCTACTCTGTCTCAGGTCCGCGGCGATGGATATAAGATTGAAGTCGGAATCAAGAAAGCCATTGATCCAGAAGAGATCATGAACCCCGGAAAACTCCTGGGAATGGAAACAAGGTTCGGACTCTCCGTGACTCCTGAAATGCTCGGATTCGGCATGTCTGCATTATCTGCTTTCAAAAAGATAATGGGAAAAGACAAGAATTTCGATAAGAAAGCCGAAGCTTACGATCTTGAGGAACTCGAGAAAGCAAAGCTTGAGCAGTACAAAGTTGATCCATTAAAACAAGAAAAGGACTAAACTCCTTTTCCTTCTTTTCTATTTATTTGTTAATTTACTAATGTTCATTCTTACGTCTAATCTTGCATTGATTAATTTTTAGTTAATTTTGAACGCATCGTTTGCCATATCTGGTAATCTAAAGCTCTTACTTTTAGCGTTGGGTACATCTCATTAAGAATGGATGTACAATCAGTCATTATTTTCTAGGCTTCTTGCGTATCTACTGTTCTTTGAAGACTCTCTGATAAGAATCTGAGGATATGTCTATCTGGTTTACACGTATTTTCATCTCCACATAGCATGTGCAAATAGCTGAGGGATATGCCACTTTTTTGACCAGAGACTTGCAATAACATCTGTTCAATTTTCTCATCTAATTTATTTTCAACATCTTGAATGTATTGAATATTGTGCTTTTCAAGAATTTTTGCCCATTGAAACACAGCTTCTGATTTTAATATCCCATTGGTTGTGGATGTTCTTTGACGATTCTTAAGAACAACATTTGCAAAATTTTCAGATCCCATGCATTCAATATTATTCTTCAATTCACTTATTGTGTGTTGTTTGCATTTACTTATGTCATCATCATCTTTTAATCTTTTTAATTTGTAATAATCACAGTATCTTATAACTGTATTGCGAGTTGATGAATACTTAGAACGTATAGAAAATATGCAGTCTATGACACATAGTGGTAAACTTGCATAATTATATTCTTCTGACAATTTACAGCGTTTCAAATCAAATAGATCATTACATCTCAAAGCTATTTGATATGCGTCAGATTCCATATCAATCATCTTCAAAGAAATCTAAATCAACTTTTTTGATATGGTACGTATTGCTGATAGTAACACCTACATTATTGTCAATCATATATTGAGCAAGCTGCTCTCCATCTATCAAAATTATTTTTGAAGAATTACAGGATTTTGCAGCTTCAACTGCCTTATCAGTAAACGAGGAAGTTGTGATGAACACTCCTTTATTTCCACCTTTTATAGATATTGATCCAATGAAGTTTCTGATTTCTTTATCTGTGACTTTATTATCTTTATTGTAGTGTTTTGCCTGAATGAATATCTTATCGAATCCCAATGCATCTTCAGATATTTCACCGTCAATGCCTTGATCTCCAGGTTTACCTGTGCATTTCAATGAGGATTCATCAGCACCATATCCCATTGTGCTCAGCAGCTCTAAAACCAAATGTTCAAAAAATGACCAATTCACGTTTTCATAAATCATTTTCATTAAATCTGATTTCAATGACTGCTCATTTGCTTCTACTGCAGACTCAATAAGCTCGATGGGAGTAATCTCGGACATAGGTTGTTTCTTCTCTTTTGATTTGCTGTGAAAGAACTCGTCCATTGTAGGATATTTTTCTAAAAAGTAATTCATGTCTTTTTGTTCAGAAAAGTCCCTCAATTCTTCTAAACCAATATTAGTTATTCCGTAACATCCTCTGGAGACAGATTCAATCATCCCTCCATGTTTAAGATGTGACAAACACCAGCGAACACGGTTATTGTATCGTGTTTCTCCGCTTTTTAAAATTTCCTTATAATCTTCTTCAGGAAGCGGATAGGACTTCTTTAGAAGCTCAGCTATTTCAGATGGTCTTTTAATCTCTTCATCTTGTAAAATTTCTAGCGTTGGTATGAAAAATTTGTAGAACGGCGGTATCATGATAAATGATACATCTGAAGAGCTTTATTTAATTCTTATTTACTGCTTACGCACATCTTCTCTTGAATGTTTTTTAAACTATGTCTCAGAAAATCTCATTGCCTTCAGATGATGCGTAACTCATCAAATTATGTAAGATATTATGCAAGAAAAGCTGTAAAATCCTTTTTATCAGCGGTGTTGCAGCGTTCATCAGATTTTCATCACAATGAAAAAAGTTTCATATTTTGCAAAGATTTTCATCATACTGAAAAAAATCCATCTTTTTGCAGATTTTTTCATTATAATGAAAATATGGGAATTCAACGATCTGAAATGGAATAATTGAAACTATGTACCCTTAGATACATAAGTTTCAGAAGAATTTCAAATACCATTCCTTTTCCTTTTGATCTCCGGCGTGTACCTTTTCAACAGAGCAGCATTTGCAACCACAGTTATTGAACTGAAAGACATTGCTGCAGCAGCGACAATAGGGTTGAGAAGTATACCGAATGCAGGAAATAGTATTCCGGCTGCGATTGGTATGGCCGCAGTGTTGTAACATAGGGCCCAAAATAGGTTCTGGCGGATCTTTGACAGCGTCTTTCTTGAGAGTTGTATTGATGCTACAGCATCAACAAGATCATTTTTGATCAGCACAATATCACCGGTCTCAAGGGCTACATCAGTTCCGCTGCCAATGGCAATTCCTACATCAGCCAATGCCAGCGCTGGAGCATCATTAATTCCGTCTCCTATCATTGCTACAGGACCGTCTTTCTTTAAAAGGGAAATTTGTTCAGATTTGGTGGAAGGCAGAGCCTCGGCAACAAATCTTTCGATTCCTACTTTTTCTGCTGTAACTGCAGCAGCCCTTTTGTTGTCGCCGGTTATCATCACTACGTCGATGCCCATACTTTTCATTTCGGACACGGCAGTCTTTGAAGTTTCTTTGATAGTATCAGCAATACCAATTATGCCTGCAATCTTGCCATCAACAGCAGCAATAACAACAGTTTGTCCCAGTTCTTCGAGTCTGATAATGTTCTCTTCCACTGCTGAATATGATAGATCATTATCACTCATCAGCAGCCTGTTTCCGACGATTACTTTTTTACCGCCGACTTGGGCTTTCACACCCTTTCCCGGAACGGCTTCAAACGATTCAACAGGAATAACTGGTGTGTTTTCATCAGCGTAAGCGGTAACCGCCTTACTGAGTGGATGTTCAGAACCTCTCTCAGCAGCAATTATGTAAGGAATGATATCAGACGGTACAGTTGACTCGGTAACGGAAAGCTTTCCTTCAGTGATAGTTCCTGTTTTGTCAAGCACCACAGTCTTAATTTTACCTGCAGTCTCAAGAGCCGTTCCACTTTTGATCAGTATTCCGTTTTCTGCGCCTTTTCCAGAGCCGACAATTACTGCCGTTGGTGTAGCCAGCCCTAATGCACAGGGACAAGAGATAACGAGAATGGCAATGAGGATTGACAGGGAAAATGGAAACGCTCCGTCTCCGCCGACATAATGGCCATATCCCCAGAAATACCAGATTAAGAATGAAACCAATGCAATGGAGATTACTGCTGGAACAAAGTAGGAAGCCACTTTATCAGCATAACGCTGGATAGGAGCTTTAGACGACTGAGCATCTTCTACCAGCCTGATGATCTGAGCAAGAGCAGTCTCACTGCCGACTTTTTCAGCCTTTACTACCAGTCTGCCGTTTTGGTTTATTGTGCCGCCGATAACCTCGCTTCCTTTTTTCTTGTCAATAGGGACGCTTTCCCCGGTAATCATGCTTTCATCTACCGCTGAGACACCTTCCTCGATGATACCGTCAGCAGCGATGCGCTCTCCAGGCCTTACTACAAATAAATCTCCGATAACCATTTCTGAAGGGGAAATCTCAACTTCCTTCCCGTCGCGGATGACGGTGGCAGTTTCCGGTCTAAGCTCTATCAGCTTCTTCACCGCATTAGAAGCCCTTCCCTTTGCAATGTGCTCTAGATATTTACCAAACAGAATGAGCGTAATGATCATCGCAGAAGCATCAAAATATAGATGTCCATGGAAGTATCCAGGCAGTAAAACTGCAGCTGCAGAGTAGAAGTAAGCAGCAGAAGAACCGACTGCAATCAGCACATCCATTCCTAGAGTGCGGTTTTTCAGTGAATAGTAGGTGCCTCTGTAAAACTGGTATCCGGCAATAAACTGCACCGGAGTGGTCAGGATCATCAGGATATAACCTTCATATCCGTAAGCATCCAAACCCAGGTAATCGAATCCAACCATCAGCAGAATAACCGGCACGCTGAATATGACTGCAAATATCAGAGTTCTCAGCTGCGTTTTGTCCTCGCTGCCTTTCTTTTCAACCTCATCGGCAACCTCGAATCCTGCATCTTTAATGGCATCGATTATTCTTTTAGGAGATACTCTGTCTTCATCAAACGACACAGAAACTTTTGAAGTGCCCAGATTAACATTTACAGAATACACGCCATCAATAGCATTGAGAGACTTCTCAATACTGGCAACGCATGAAGCACAGGTCATTCCTTTGACTGTGTATGTAATTGAAGACAAAGCAACAGAAAATCCTGCTTTCTCAATTGCTGAAACGATTTCCTTAATCGTAATGGTGTTAGGATCATACGTTACACTGACGTTTCCTGTCGTAGCATTGGCAGCTGCTGAATGTACTCCGTTTGCAGAGTTCAGCGACGTCTCTATCGCTCGGGAGCAAGAGGAACATTGCATTCCCTTGACTTTCAGGATTATGCTCTTTCCGGCAGGAACGTTATCCATAGTTAACAGACTAGCATGCCAATATTAAAAGTTTTAGCCTTGCCTAAATTTTTTGCTTGAATTTTCAAAATACTCGTAAAAACATCATACAGATCTTTATTTCTGTACTTATCCTGCGCCTTATTTCCAGAAGATTAATAACCTCCTGCCTGCAAATACTCACATAATGAAATTAGATGGGCGAGACGTTGAGATCCTAAATATCCTGCAGGAAAACGGGAGGCTTTCGTTTCGTCAGATTTCGGAGATTACTGGTTTGAGCGTCCCTACAGTCAGCAGCAGAATAAATGATATGGAGCAGGCAGGGATCATCAGAGGATATAGAGCTGATCTGGTGCCTGAGAACCTCGGCGAATTCAGTGCTGTCGCCGAGATTGTAGTAAGACCTTCTGAAGCAGACCTGGTCTCTGAAGAGCTGAGTAAGAATCCCTCTGTAAGACAGATATTCCGTTTGAGCAACGGGAAGATTCTCATCCTGTGCACATTCACCGGCGTCTCTTCTATGAACTCTTTCAGCTTTTTCGTTTCCTCTCTTTCTCAAATTATAAGCTGTGAAATGGCTACTGTAACAGACACTATGAAAGAGGAATGCAGGGCGATAGTCCATCCGGCCGCCAGCTTACTGATCGAGGGAAAGAAGACTATTCAGTAACGTCACCTTTTCAATGTATTCAGCACCAACTTTCTTCCAGTCTTCTGCAGTGTAAGCTCCGGTAAGCACACCTAAAAACTGAGCTCCTGCAGATACAGCACACTTCATATCTATCGCATGGTCGCCGAGGTAAAGGCATTCTGAAACTTCAACCCTCATCGCTTCAGCCGCTCTCTGCATGGCAATCGGAGCAGGTTTGGCTTCCTCTTCCGGGTAGTCATCTCTGCAGATGAACACATCAAACCCGATGTCTAGATTGGCAGCTTTGAGAGCACTCTCCGCATACTGTCTCGAACCTCTTGTCAATATGCCGGTTTTGTAGCATTCATTCTGCAGGCTGATTATTGTGTCGAGCGCTCCTTCGACCGGAGTGGTAAGATCAACCGTCTCCATCTCCACCCGGCTCATTATCTCGCCAGCTGCAGAGTACAGCTTAGAAATATTGAGGTTATTCTCTTTGGCATATTTCTCTGCCTGAGCCATATTGTTCACGATGATGTCGCTTCTGTCCAGAATCTCTTCAGGAATGCCTTCGCTAATCAGCTTTTCAACCACACATCTTCTCATTTTCATGAAATTAGTGTGATTATAGATCAATGTGCCATCAAGATCAAAAATTACGGCTCTTATCATTTCTCTGCACCACGAAGTCTGTCCCACAATGTCGGCACTATAAAACAAAATTGCTTTGTATATTGAAAATAAAAAAAAGGTCAATGAGATTAAATCTCATTGTTGAGGTATTTGGAATATCCGCCCATATCCAGCAGACCGTGGCCGGACAGGTTGAATACGATGACTTTCTTTTCTCCTGTTTTCTTAGCCTCAAGAGCCTTGTCCATGGCGGCTTTGATGGCATGGGATGATTCTGGAGCAGGGATAATACCTTCAGTCCTGGCAAATGTCACGGCGGCATCGAAAGTCTCATGCTGGTCATATGATATGGCGGTCATGTATCCCAGATTCTTGGCTAGAGATACTGCCGGAGACATACCGTGGTAGCGGAGTCCTCCTGCGTGGATGGACGAGGGTATGAAGTCATGTCCGAGAGTGTACATCTTGAACAGAGGAGTCATTCCTGCTGTGTCGCCGAAGTCGTACCTGTATTCTCCCTTTGTAAGGCTGGGAACTGAACTTGGCTCTACTGCAATGAATTCTGTATCTATCTCTCCCTTGATCTTCTTTCTCAGCATTGGGAATGAGAATCCTGCTAGGTTTGAACCTCCGCCGGCACAGGCAATCATATAGTCTGGAACTTCATCAATCAGTTCCATCTGCTTGATTACTTCCTGCCCGATAACAGTCTGATGAATCATCACGTGGTTTGCTACACTTCCAAGAGCATACTTGGTATTCTCCTGATGTACGCAGGTTTCAATAGCTTCAGAAATTGCAATTCCCAATGATCCAGGGTTGTTAGGATCTTCTGCAAGCAGCTTTCTTCCGTATTCTGTCTCTTTTGAAGGTGAGGCGTAGACCTTTCCGCCATATGTTTCCATGATGAGTCTGCGGAAAGGCTTCTGATCATAGGAAACACGGACCATGAATACTTTACAGTCCAGACCGAAGTGTGCACAGCTGAGGCTTAAAGCGCTTCCCCACTGTCCGGCTCCGGTTTCTGTGGTCAGGTGCTCTGTGCCGTCAATCATGTTGAAGTAAGTCTGCGGTATGGCGCTGTTCGGCTTGTGAGATCCGCCTGGGCTCAAATCCTCTCTTTTAAAGTAGATCTTTGCTGGAGTTTTGAGGTACTGTTCAAGCCTCCTTGCCCTGCACAGCGGTGCAGGCCTGTTCAGAGTGACGTAAGCATCTCTAACCTCTTCTGGTATGTCGATGTATCTGTCAGTTGAAGTTTCCTGTCTGACAATGGATGGAGGAAAAATAGCTGACAGATCTTCTGCCGTAGCCGGCTGCATTGTGCCGGGGTGTAACGGCGGAGGAAGAGGAACTGGTAAGTCCGCAGCGATATTGTACCACTGGGTTGGAATATTGTCAACATCAAGTCTTATGACATCATCTTTTTGAATTGCCATATTCCTGCATATATTATAGTAGTATATAACATTAATGATGAATGATGTACATATGTATGCAATATGTAGACATTCATCTGCTGTAAAGCTCTTTGGAAACGTTTGAGTTCATGTTTTTAAGAATATCATTTGGTGAATAGTCTCCTAAGTCAGTGATGACCTTTTGGAATAGGTTCAGAGAAGTCAGGTCAAAAATCTGGTTATATTCTTCAACGCGTCCGTTAATCTTTCTTGTAACATGCAGATCTGAAAGGTTTACAGGACATAACTTTAATGAACTGCAGATGACGCATGAATCAAGACCGCATACTCTGGCTGCTTCTGCTGCTGTTCTTGTTCCTACTTTATTAACGACTCCTTTGGGAATTATCGAATCAGCACCGCTGATGAAGCAATCGGCCTCAGAGGCTACAGAAAATATGGTGGAATCATGAATCAGCTTGCAGTCTGCGAATTCCCCGACAAGGTTGGCAAACAGCCTTCCTTCTTTACCCGGTGCAGACTCTGTAGCAATCACCCTTATTTCTCTCATCTTTGAAATCTCTGTCAGCGCTTTCAGGACAGTTGAAGAGTAAGTGGTCGTTAAAAATACATTTCCAGAGATGTTTCTTGCAGCCTTCCTCAGGGATTCAGTGCTTTCTTCTTCCTGCCTCAGCATCTTCTTCAGAACTTTGATTACTGAAGAACTTCCCTCCGGAACATAGATCATTATCGCGTTGGCAATATTGAATATGGGCGCCATGCAAGGCTTTCCTTGGTGAAGGCTGACTGCAAATTCTTTCCAGTCTGCCTGAGAAACAGTATCTAGAGAATCCACGGCCAATATTTCGCGAAGTGTCTTTACAGCCATTTCTGCTGCTCCAGAGTGTATATCTCCGGCTACATATTCCGCGATTCTTCTAAGTTGCTGATTCATAATCGCTAATCGGCATTATAATTATAATTTGTTGCTGTAGAAAGTGTTTCGGTGTAACACTAAAAAAAGAAAAGGTGTGTCAGGTCGAAGTAGTAATCTCCTTTCTGTTTCAGACAGCATTCAACTACGCATCCTACCCGCCAGTCCTGAGATTGTCATCCTGGTCTGTTTGGACTTGCTCCAGTGGGGGGTCGCCGTTTCACCAAATTTCCATAAACGTCCCTGCCTAGCAGTTCATCCTTAAATGGAACTGTGTCGTTTCTGTGCCCTTGCCACGGCTCTCGCCGTACCTATTATTTGGTCCACTTTTCTCATGGAGAGGAGAATTTCCTCAGCTGGGCCGAAGCCCTACCGTCAGCCGTCCTCTTCCTCCTGACTTTATTCTCTAATGAGTAATTAGTATAAATAGACAAGTCAATTTGATGCAAAGCTTCATAAAGGAAATGGCTATATGCAGAAAGGCAGTGCAAGGGTAGCCAAGCTTGGCCAACGGCGCAAGGTTGAGGGCCTTGTCCTTAGTGGTCCGAGGGTTCAAATCCCTTCCCTTGCACCAATTCTACACATCTGTTTTCTTAGTTTTTTCAAATGCCTGTTTATTATGACCTTCAGCCATTGATCTGGTTACGGCATATACAAACTGTTGAAGAATCACTTTTAACAGGCATTCATCATTATGTTTTATCAACCCACTCTCTGTAAAATTTCAACATATCTCAATTCTGAATAGATTATCTACTATTCAAATTCATTCGGTAATAAGAAATATAACTTCTTATGTCTAATCTTCATTAGACAATATGGAGGTCAATAAAAATGAAAATCACAATATGTGGAAAAGGTGGGAGTGGAAAGAGCACCGTGACTGCTTTACTGGCAAAAGAGTATGCAGCGGAAGGAAAAAAAGTGCTAGTTATCGACTGTGACGAATCAAATTATGGATTGCATCAGCAACTGGGGATGGATATTCCCCTGAGTCTGACAGATTATATGGGTGGAAAAATGAAAATTTTGGACGATTTAGCTGAAGGTCCTCAGAATATGCCCATGTTATTTGATGAAAAATGGACGCTGTTAGACATTCCACAGGGATATTTTGCTGAAAAAGACGGCATTATGCTCATGACTCCTGGAAAAATACAGACTGCAAATGAGGCATGCGCTTGTGCTTTTAGTGTGGTGATGTGTCAGTTTATGCAAGTGCTAGATTTGACTGAGGATGAGATAGTCATCATGGATATGGAAGCTGGAATTGAACATTTTGGCAGAGGTGTTGATAACGCAAGTGATGTTGTGATTATGGTTATAGATCCCTCTAGAGAATCAATAAAATTAGCCTCCAAAATTTCTGAAATAGGGAGCAGCATTGGAAAACCTGTATATTATGTATTGAATAAAGTGACAAATGACACCTTAGACATTGTGCGTTCAGGCATTGCAGATAAAGAGAATATCTGTTGTGAACTCCCTATGAGTCAGGACATTATGAAAGCGGGACTTATTGGTTCAGAGCTGCAGGATGGAAATGATGCTATTGTGTCCATGAAAGCCTATCTGGAAAAACATTACAGTGCATAATGGCGTGTAAAATAAACCTTCTTTGAAATGAAATATGTTGCATTACATTAAACAATGTTGCAACTGGATTTATATGGCCATATATTAATCGTATGTGGCTAAATCCACAATTTTGTGCGTTAACAGCTGCGGAATGAAAAAAGATACTGCAGAAGCAGCAAAGTGGTTTGAAGCTTCAGGCTCGAACAGGACATTATATAATCTTGTAGAGTTGTATCTGGCCGGAGACTGAGTTTTCCAGAACAGAAGTAAAGCAGTAGAATTTTTAAAGAAATCTTCAGAAGGAGGATATGCAAAAGCAATGGCACTTTTAGCTTCTTTAACAATCGATGAAGAGCATGCTTATGCTAAATCATATACATCAAAGTTGCAGAAAAGAGAAATCAGGATGCTGCAAAAGCGCTGAAGCGTCTTGGACTGCTAGTTCCAGAAGTGAAAAGGATGAAGAAGTGAACAATTAGTAACATAAGATGGGATTGTATTTCCCTTCATATGAGGAAAACCGCATCTTCTGTTTTGGTGGTCATTGTAATAGTGGCGGCCTTGGGATCTGTAGTATCCTTAGGCTTTTCCCAGTCAGAAGAAACCAGAATAGATTATTCAGATAACTCTCACTGGCTGTCTCTGCCTGAAAATGCAGACAAGCCGGTGGATATCTTTTACGTGTATCCGACAGTGTGGCATAAAGTAAGCGAAAATGAACCTGACATCTGCACAATTGACAATGCAACAATGCTGGAAGGAGCTCCCAAAGCATTTGAATTGCAGGCAACAGCTTTTGAGACTGCTGGAAATATATTTGCACCATATTACCGCCAGGTTGATGCTGCCGTATGTCTGTCGTTGAGTCTGAAAGATCAAATTGCAATGCTCTCCGGGGCACCTAAACAAGACTTGTTTGATGCACTTGATTATTATTTTGAAAATTACAATGAAGGAAGACCATTCATTCTTGCCGGACACTCGCAGGGATCAGACATGCTGCTGTTTGTTTTGTCAGAGTATATAAAAGATCATCCAGAGGTGTATGACAGGATGATTGCTGCATATGTCATTGGTTATTCCGTCACAGATGAATATCTTCTGAACAATCCGCATCTGAAATTTGCTGAAGGTGCAGGCGATACAGGAGTTATAATTTCCTACAATACGGAAGCTCCTGGAGTCCAGGCATCTAATCCTGTACTGCTTGAAAATGCCAATGTCATCAATCCTGTTTCATGGGTCCGCGATGAAACTCCGGCCTCTGCATCCGAAAGTATGGGATCTATGATAAATGGACAGTATGTCGAACACTTTGCAGATGCTGTGATAGATCTTGAGCGTGGCGTAGTAGTATGCTCTACGGCAGACATAAATGAATTCTCATCAGATAATGGACTGTTTCCACCAGGAGTATATCATTCACAGGATTATCCGTTTTACTATTATGACATCAGAGCCAATGCAGAGCTCAGAGCGTCAAATTTTCTAGGATTGTCTGGCCTTGAAAGCTCATCAGAACTGTCTGACGAGCTTCAAAAAGCCTGATAACTCCATATTTATTTTTTATAATCACAAATCATTGCATTTCAATGGTTGGTTTATTTTATAACTTAGTATTAATCTGTGTAATTTTTCCATACAGTTCTGGACGCCTTCTGTTTAGATAGTACAAATCTTTCATAGATGTGTACTCTTTTGTTCTCAGCTTATATAAAATTTCAGAAGTGATATCGACAATGATCAGTGAGTCTTTTGAATCATAGTTTTCAGCCATTATGTTGCCGCGAGGATCTATGGCAGAACACCCTCCGCCGAAAAGAGTTCCCAGCCCGTTGTCTCCAAGCTGGTTGCATGCTATCACATACACAGTATTGTCATATGCACGTGCTTTGAGGCATTTATCCCATATATCCTTCCTTCTGTTGGACGGCAGCCCGGAAGAATGAGGCATCAGAATAATATCTGCACCATTTAATGCTAATATGGATGAAATTTCTGGAAAATGAGACTCCCAGCAGAGTTGAAGGCCAATGTTTGCATTTTTACATTTTATAATCTCTATGCTGTTTCCTGCTTTATAGTGCAGTTTTTCTCTTTCGCCCAGATGTGTTTTTCTATACTTTCCTCTGATAATTCCATTTTCAGCAATAAATTGTGTGATATAAACCCCGTCATCAGATCTTTCAGATATGCCAGCAGATATTGTAATATCAAACTCTTCAGACATTTCAAGAATGAATTTTACTGAATCTCCATCGATAGTTTCAGAAAATTCAACACTTTCAGGCATAGCATAACCGGTTATGCACATTTCTGGAAAACATATAAAATCAACATTTTCTTCAGCCGCTGCTTTTATCCATCTCTTCATGGAGCTCAGGTTATCTCTGATCTTTCCCACAGCGGAATTCATCTGAACCGCAGCTACCTTCATGTTTTCCATTAATTTCAGCATGATTTGGGGGATTAAATACTCTTTTATTTTTGGATAAACAGCATCTATTTAGGAACGAATTGTAAAAAAATCACAGTTTACTGTTTCAACATTCTGATAACTATGTATGTTTTGAGCAGACGTTCAGTCTGCAGTTAGTTTGTTTAGAAAAATAATAAGATGAGCGCGGTTAGGCACTATCTTATCTTTAATCAAATTATGCTTTCTCGCTTAGTATTCCAAAGATCAGTGAAAGTACTCCAGAAACTATTGCAAGATATAGTCCGATTCCTACACTGATGCTTAATTTAGCAATGCTGCCGAAATCAAAGTCTGGTATTATATCAGCAACATCTCCGGTAATCCACATGTATTCTACGATTGCTAGAATTATAACGACTATGCCGAGAATTGCTGGTACATATCCTATCTTGCTCCCAGGTTTGACCATTCCTACTGCAAATAAGATCAAACTTAATGCAGAAATGACTGCAATTATAACTGGTATGTACTGCTGAAAGTCATCGGTGTCCCAATCAAATATATCGATTCCACTCCAAGTTTCGCTGTGGCTTGTACCTAGAATGGTAGCGTCAGCGCCTATCCATCCTAAGGCAATTGAAATGATTCCGATAAGTGCTACAATTATTCCGATGACTCCGAAAATCCTTGATCTATCCATCTTGATTTCAGAACTCAAGTTAGCACCTCTAGAGCCCCAACACACACTCTTTAGATAATCCTCTCCACATAATTCTACATTTGTATATTTCATTGTCAGAAGTTATTATAATACTATTTACATTATGGATGCATAATCCATGTGATTGCCAATGTCATCGAATCGAATTGTTAAGTTAGCCGTAGTTGTCATGCTAGTTTCAGTCTTAGCAACAACATGCATTGCCCTGCCGTCTTCATCTGGCTCATCATCTTTGACTCCAGACGGAGGTGTTTATGAGTACAAAACAGAAGGTATTAGCGCTGAAACATACATGGCCACTATAACTGGATATACAGAAGGCCATGAAGACTTCTTAACTATTCAGACAGGAATTGAAGGATATCCGGTGAAGGCAATAGGCCCCGATGCATTTCGCAATTCTAATAGCTTGAAAGCAGTTGTAATTCCTGAAAAAGTCAACAGCATTGGAGACTATGCCTTTGCAGACTGCTCATCTCTGGAAGCTGCGTACTTCATTGGAGAAATGCCCAGTATGGGGAAGGGTGTATTCGATAACACTGCCAGTGGATTTACGATATATTGTCTGAATGAAGTCTGGAGCGGATATAATGATTACAAGACTGCTGTCTGGTCCCCTTATGAATACTCTGACAGCACTGGGGGCAGATATTCATATTATATTTTGAATGATGAAATTACAATCTTCAGGTACATTTCTGGTGAAAATATCTCTATTCCGTCTTTTATTGAAAATAATGGTAAGAGATATCCAGTAGTTTCAATCGGTCCAGAATCTTTCTATAAATGCAGTGTTAAAACTGTCAGTATCGCCGATGGAATCGAAAGAATCGAAGACAGGGCTTTCTCATGGGAGCATGATAATGGCTCCCCCTTGAGTTCAGTAATCTTTCCAGACACACTCGTTTCCATAGGAGATGAGGCTTTCAGAAACTGTAAATCATTAATGTCCGTAGATCTTCCAAAATCTCTAAGATATATAGGCTTTGAAGCATTCAGAGATTCCTCTTTAACTTCCATCTATATTCCAAATTCTGTGAATTATGTGGGTGGAGGAGCATTTTACTGCTGTTATGACCTGAAGTCTGTAAGATTGAGCCAGAGCATGATTGAAATTCCTGAGAGAATGTTTGGCTACTGTGAACTTTTAACCTCTATTGTAATCCCAGATCGCATAACTTCAGTTGGTGCATCAGCCTTTTATAAAACAGGTTTAAAGTCGCTTGATTTAAATGAAGTTAAAACCATTGAAAGGGAAGCCTTCTACGGTTGCACTAATTTGAAGTTCATTGATGCTGATGAAGTAAGGGTAATCAACAATGAGGCATTTTATGGATGCACTTCATTGAAGTCTATAGACTTTGATGAAATCGGATCCATCGGTTACAGATCTTTTGGGAAATGTACTTCTCTTGATTATGTCGTCTTTTCAGAAAGTTTGAGAAATCTCGATGAAGACTCTTTCCGCGGATGTACTTCACTGTCTGGTGCATACTTTGAAGGTCCCATGCCAGTAATAGGTGACAACGCTTTCAAAAATGCAGATAACGACTTCAAGGTTCACTATCTGAAGTATTATTCAGCATCGTGGTCTGGGTTCAACGCATATAACTCTGCTGTATGGGATGGATCTTCGCCGAGCAGTAATTCAGGAATAGACAACTCACTGATGATACTGATTGCAGCAATTGCTGTGACAGTAGTGCTAGTAGTTTCTATTGCAATCTTATTCAAAAAGAAAAAGGGACGCAGTCCCTGATTTTTTATAATGTCTGATACACAGACATATCAAATATGTGGATTCATAAAATACACACTTGAAATAATTTTAGAATTAATGTATGAACCTCCACATCAATTTTTTAAACAGGCTAGTGGGATCACATACACGCCATCTTTTCTTTGATAAGCATATTCTGTACCAGTAATAACTGCTAGAAACGAAGGAGGATGTTCCCTGCTAGTATCGATTTTTCCCCGCAGTTTCTTAAGATTTTCTGCAGCGGAATCTATTGCATATGCTCCAAGTTTAACCTCAAACGCACCCCATTTACCATTGTGGAGGTGCACTATCGCATCAGCTTCTAGACCATCACCGTCGCGATAATGATAGACAGATCCATCGAGTGCCTGTGCATAAACTCTTATGTCTCTCACAGCCATTGATTCAAAAAGCAATCCAAAAGTACGCGGATCATATTGAAGATCTTCTGCTGAAGCATCTAGGAAATAAGCAGATATAGCAGGATCTGAAAAATGTCTTACAGCAGTTGTTCTAATGGCTGTTTTTGAACGCAGGTTAGGACACCAAGCAGGAAGATCATCTAGCACATGTATTTTCTCTAGTGCTGAAATGTAATCAGACACTGTATTGCGATGGATAGCCGCATTTGTGAGTTTCGAGACATCTTCACTCACGCTGCTATTGTTTACTGGAGAAGACACACCTCTTGAGAGGGACCTGAGAATCAATGTAGCCTTGGTACTGTCTCGTTGTCTTCCGTCTACTGTGCTGATGTCTGATTCAGTAATGGCTGTGCAATATCCAGATATCTGTCTGCGTACCTGTTCTCTGCTTTTGCCGATTGATGCAGGCCAACCACCACGAACTATCATTTCTGCTAAATTGCTATAATCAAGATTCGAACATCCAGCGATGTCTGGATGATTATTGAAAAGTTCACCAATGCTGACTTCGCCAGTAGAAAATCCCTGCTCGTAAAGACTCATCGTTCTCATTTTCAAGCGTCCAATGCGTCCTGCACCAGAATGCCTGATGGCAGCATTATCAACTGTTGTTGACCCAGTCATGATGAATAAACCAGGCTCATTACGCTGATCAACCTCAAAACGCACAGCATCCCAGAGCCTAGGAATCTCTTGCCACTCATCTATTAATCTAGGATTATCACCTTTCAGCAACAGGGATATTTTTTGGTCTGCTATTTGGAGATAATTCTGAAGAGTATCTTCATTTTGTAGATCAAGTATACTTTTGGCGTACTGCCTGCCAGTAGTGGTTTTTCCACACCACTTAGGTCCGACGATTAAGACTGCACCTATTGAATCTAAATGATCTTTCAATTCCTGATCGATAAGTCTTGGCAGGTATTCAGACATTAGTTATCAATTACCTAATGAGTTGCAAGATATTAAACTCATTGTGCAAGTTGAGGTACATTTCATTGTGCAAGTTGAGGTACATTTCATTGTGCAAGTTGAGGAGTTATCAATGCACCATATACGTTATAAAAGCCTTTTTTTAATCTGTGTATGTTGTTAAAGGCTCACAACATGCTCTCTAATGCTGATTAATCAGAATATTACAGTTATGCATTAAGAATCGCGCCTACACTAACGCTATCTCATTTTGTAAGAGCTGTTTACCGCTAAGGCTCAGTTACTGCTTTTAACTAATCTTTAGAATCTATGGGCATTAGATGCCCTGAATCTCTTTGGCAGAACGTATATTTCTCCGTCTGGATCCGTGCCTACCCTTGCATCAACTTCGTAGACCTCTTCTATGAGCTCTTCAGTAATCACATCCTTAGGATCTCCGATAGTCTTGATTTCTCCTTTTTTCATGATTATGCACAAATCGCAGTAACGCGCCATGAGACTAATGTCGTGTTCTGCTACCAGAATGGTCATGTCTGTTTTTACCATAGCCTGCAGATATTCCATGACTTCCAGTTTGTATTTCATGTCTAAGTGGCTTGTAGGCTCATCAACCAGCATTAATCTGGGAGACTGAACATAGGCTTTGGCGATCATTGCACGCTGATACTCTCCGCTGCTTAACATTGAGAGCTGTTTATCTTTTAGATGATCCAAACCGAATCGTTTCATTGCATCCATTGCGACGTCTTCATCATCGTCGCTTTCCCACCAGATACTGTCGACGTAAGGATGTCTTCCCAGCATCACCAGATCCATTACAGACATGCCGAAAGTTCCTCTGCTCTCTGCAGGCACGTTGGCTACAAGTTTTGCAAGAGCTGAAGCTTTTTTTCCTTTAGTGCTCTCACCGTCAATGAAGATCTCTCCCGATGTAGGCTCGTGAATCTTGCAGATGCATTTCATCATCGTGGACTTTCCGCAGCCGTTCGGCCCGATAAGACCGACCATCTGCCCGCTGCCTATTTTGTAATTAACACCTTTCAGGGCTTCAAAGTCGCCGTAGCACTTTTTCAAGTTTTTAACTTCTAAAAGAGGAACATCATCCATCATAGTTCCCTCCTTTTTTGATAAGCATGTAAGCAAACACTGGAGTGCCGATTATGGCTGTTATAGCTCCTACGGGTAATTCAAGGGGCATGAGAGCCATTCTTGCAATGATGTCTGAGGAAAGCATCAGCATTGCACCCAGAATGATACTGGCTGGCATAACCAGACGATTGTCTCCACCCATCAGCAGACGGCAGGCATGAGGCACTACCAGACCAACGAATCCGATTATTCCTACAAAGGCAACGCAGATGGCAGTCAGAACTGAGGCAATTATAAGCATTATTCTATTGAATGTTCTCACATTGAGACCCATCTGTTTGGCCTGCTCTTCTCCCAATACTACTAAATTAAATTCTCTGGCCCACAGCAGTGAGATTAGAGAAATTCCCATTGCCGGAATGAAGATCAGCCAGGCATTCTCCCAGCTTACATTTGAGAAGCTGCCGAACAGCCAGTACATCACGTCCTGCAACTTGTTGCCTGCCAGGGAAACAAAGATTGTCTGTATCGAAGAGAATGCAAATCCAACGATCACACCGCCTAGGATGTAATTTACCGAGTTTCCTCCCGACTTCTCGGCGATGAACATTGTGGCTGCAAAAGCCAGAAGACCACCGGCAATAGCTGCTACCGGTATGATGTAATTGGAATCAGGAGAAAGGAATGGCAGTGTTATGTTAAATGCCATCGCAGCTACGGCAATGCAGCCGGCTCCGGAAGACACACCAGTGATATATGGATCAACGAGAGGGTTTCTGATGATGGCCTGATACATGCAGCCGGCTATCGACAATCCGACCCCTACTGCTATAGCACCGATCGCCCTTGGCAGCCTGGCATTGTAAATGTAAAGTTCCATCGTGTTCAGCGGATCTCCGTTCAGAGTCTTCTGGATTGATGATACTAATGAAGCAGCAGCATCGCTTATGGGCATGATTCCGCCGGAAGAAATTGAAAGCGAGATGAAGAACGCTATGACGGACATCACTGTGCCGAAAACAGCTATGTAAACGAACCTCCTCTTTTTCCTCTTCACTTCACTCAGGCCGCTGTCGTCGCGGTATTTTAAGAGATAAATCAAAACAACAATCATGGCGATTATGAGTGCAAATGTCAGATACCAGGACCAGTGGTTGAAGCCATATGTCGGAGAATCATCATTTTTAGTTGGCGGTAGAGTACCGGAAGCATCAATGCAATAGATGAATCCCCCGTCATTTGCAACATAGACCTTTCCTTCGAGGACTGTCGGCTGCACCATTGAAAATGAAGTTTTAGTATATGGTTCAACAACAACTTCCTGAACGATCTTGCCGGAAGCTGCACTTATCGACACCAATGATCCGCCTGCAGAATATTCCATTGCGTAAATTATTCCGCCGGCTTCAGTCATATCTCCCTTAATGTAATTGACATATTCGCTTTTCCAGATTTCATTCCCATCCCAGTCAAGCTTGTAAATGTTAAAATCATGATAAAATATGAAACCGTCTTCCTGCATTACAGGATTACTTGTAACATAATCACGCTTCCAAATCTCTTTTCCTGTCAGAGGGTCAAGCATGAGCATATATCCATTTGTCTTGGACATTTCTCCGTCACTGCAGCACACAATTATGTTTTCAGGTGCAATTGAGATGCTGTCTACTGACCCGGGATTTCTTTTGCCTTCAGGCATGTAATTAATTACTTCTTTATTCCAAATGAGGCCGCCCGTGTTGGCATTTATTGCATATATGTAACCTTCATAGTTTCCAATATAAAGGATGCGTTCTCCGTTGATGGTAGCAAAAGTAGGTTTGACATAGTAGATGCAGCCGTTGGTTGGGTAAGTCCAGATGGCTTCAGCCTTTTCTTTTGTTACAGAATAGCAGTAAACTTTGCCGTCTGATGAACCGAAATACAATGCTCCGGAATCATACGCAGGAGTTGAGGGACCGGAACGGAATATTCTTCCTGTCCAGTCAATATTTCCATTTTCATCTCTCGGAGGGTCGAAAGGAACATTTTCAGTCCAGTACAGTTCACCAGTGAATCTGTTCAAGCAGTAAAAATTTTCATTGCTTGCGCAGACGATTATCATGTCGCCGATAATCAAAGGAGTTGTAAGCTCGTCTCCGCTTCCTATGTCGTAACTGTACTTCCAAATCTCTTCTCCGCTGTCTTTATTCAGGCAGTGAATCGTAGGATCACTTTTTGGAGTTTTATTTCCTGAAGATATGAAATAGATATAATCATCAGCGCTTACAATGCCTGAATCAATGAAGCCGTTGTTTGTCGGGAAATACCAGTTTGGAGGAGTTGTCAGATTCTCGGGGCCATAAGAATCAGAGATGTTTTCTGATGAAGAAGATCCTCCGATTGTTGTCCATGCTTCCGGATGCTGAGGTGTCGCTACCGGGCATATGACTTCATCTGCATCTGGATAAAATCCCCAGGCGAAAGTTTTTCCATCATACTGGGAAGAGGCTGTGATCTTATTATCATATTTCCAATTCCCGTCTTCATTTAAAGTGTAAAGTTTCCATGAGGTGGAAACGCTGTTTCCCGAACTGCCTTTAATCACTGTGTTTGAAAACTCATTTATTCCTGTCACAGAACTGTTAGCATTGATGCTTATGCTCGCTGCAGCCATAGATGCCTTGGTAACGTCTAAGTAAGATCCTTCAGACATGGCATCTATCCACTGCGTCTCACCGTTGCCGTAGTCTATGAGAATCTGCGATGTGTTTTCATCGGATGCGCTCGCACTGTCTATCGATGGAACGATCGCTACAGAAATCATCACTGCTACGATCAGAACCGACAAAATCCGCCGGCTATTCAAAGGAACACCTCATTTTGATATTTCAGATACAGTTTGTAGTCGTCACCGAAGAATTTAGGGACTACGTCCTGTGGATTTTTCTTAAGAAATTGGTCTGGGTGAGTGATTTTTGCCATCAGTTCAGTGGCTTCTCCCAGCCTCGGGCCGGATCTTGAAAGAAGATCTCCCGCTTTGCCGCTGAAAATGTAGATTTCTCCGTTTTTATAAGCCGGAGTGTCTTTCCAGATGTCATTGAGCCCCCTGATGATCCTGTCATACTCTTCCTGAGTTCCGACATATGTTTCGGAAATGAGGATTATGACTTCAGGCTGCTTGGAATGCATGGCTTCAATCCCTACCTGCACCCAGGTCTGGCTCTGATCGTCGAAAACATTCTTTCCTCCGACCATAGAGACTATGTCAGAAATGTAAGTTGATTTTCCTGATGTGTAAGGAGCATTGTTGGTCGACAAGCTGATGAATATCTTTTTGTCAGGCTCGTTTCCCACAATGCCCGTGATAGTATCTACTGTGGTATTGATGGAATTGATTATCTTGTTTCCAGTTTCGCTGTATCCCAGGGCTGAAGACACGATCCACATGTTGTTGTAGACCATGTCCATTCCCGTGGTGTCGTAAAGCACTACACAATTAATGCCAGACTTTCTCAGTTTGTCGGCCATATGAGTATGTGAACCTACTCCCTTATCGCAGAACACAAGGTCCGGTGCCAACCCGACTATTTTTTCGTAGTTCGGATCAGTATAACCGCCGATGACCTCGATTTCTCCGCTGTTCTGCTTGTCTACGATCTCGTCAGGGTAATTGCTGTACAGATCGGTTCCTACAAGCAGTTCCGCTCCTCCTGCCGCGACGATCATTTCTGTGATTGTCGGCGAGAGGCTTACAATTCTCAGCTGGTTTCCTGTGGCTGCGGAAGCTCCGTTTTTGCCGTAGCCGTAGTATTCAAAGCCGGTGGCGTCTACGCCGGGAATCAGGTCTTCTGAATCTGAGGATCTGGCCCATGCTAGAAGTGTGTAGTCTGCAACATCTACTTCCAGCGGCGATTTTTCAACTTTGACCCACTGTTTTTCCTGCAGTGCGTAGAGAGTCCAGGGTTTATCGGGCAGCGATTCCTGTCCGTCTATTGAAATGACTTTGTCGCCGCTGATGATAAGCTCGTAATCATTGACGCTGCACGCTTCCTCTAAAAGTTCTATGCCGTTCATTCCATCCTGCAGGGGAGTCTCTGTCCAATTAATGTCCCAGTAACCAAAGTCGATGACTAATCCTTCCCTATCATCTTCAGCCATTGATGTCGTGCCGATGAACGGCAGAGCAGCGACGATCAGAACGGCAATGACAACGGATGCAGTCAGCTTGACTTTGGTAGGTTCCATATCAGCACCCTCTCGTCAAGACTGTTGATGATATCGGATGCCTCAAATCTCCGCAGAGCAGATGCACTCTCTGCGCCTCAAAATTGTGTATTGTATTATCATAACGGAATTTTTGAGACATTCCCGGATCCCTCGCCACCGTCTCTGGGATGCCTTACTGTTTTAAAAGAGTATCCTCGATTTGTAACTATATCGCTGATATCCGGAAAAATTGGGAAATATCATCCAACGAACGTCTGTGCAACAGCCAATTCTGAAATATGTGGATGATGTGGATGCAGCGCTTCTCCTCAACCCTCATAAAAAATGTAAAAACGCTCTTGAGTTAGCGGGATTCATCTTTCTTCCTATTTTGGTCATTTGCTTATAAATACTACTCTAATTGATATTGGATGCAATCTCCAATAGGAGGGGATAACAGACACAGAAAAATCACAAAAATCCAAACGGAGAAGGGTGGAGAGTTAGGAGCTCTCCGCCCTTTAACACCCTGCCGCCAACAATAACATCTACGGTGGCATGATGAATTTAATTATTCATCATGAATGTTATATAAATACGTTTGGACAGGCTGATTTTCTAGTCTATTGAACTCTGATGGTGATTAGGAGGGGCATATGATTGGATACATCTGATACAGCATTGATTCCTAGCAGGACAATAAATCTGAATGGGTTCATTTATTACATGAACGCCAGCATGCAATCAATCAAATGTGTTTATGTGTCTGGTCATCGTGTAAATGATCTGAATGTTATATTTTGATCATTTAATGCAACCTTCGTTTCAGTTTTTTGTTTTGTTGGAACAGATTTTCACCTCATTGATTGTCAGTCAACCTGAGCAAGTCAAGAGTGATTGAAAGTCTGATCAAAACGTCAACATGACATGAAAACTGGCCTCATCCAGATTTCTAAAATCTGGCGGGGCGGCTGTAAACGTCAAAGTTTGCAGCGATGGTGAAATAATATGGAGATGAATATTATGTTAAATATCAATAAAAAATTAATAAGTGCATTAACTCTGGTTGTGGCCGTTGTAATGGTTGCATCACCCTTGGCATTCATGGGTGGATCAGACAATGCAGATGCTCCTGTTTTAGGAGCGGCAAGTACTGCGAACGGAACGTATACGATTTTTGTGAATGACGGGACATCCGCTGGCTGGCAAAGTCAGGTAGTAAATGCATATGACGGAGCTCAGGCTGTTCAGGCAACAAGTTTCTGGACTAGCAATGCTGGAGTCATGGCCGCTCGTACTGTAACAGAATATGGTTATGAGAATCTCAACACCTCATATGGGGACATAACAACATTTATGGGTAAAACTGAAGATGCCAATAATGTATGGAATGTATATGTTCTAATTGGAAACAATTGGGTAATTGGACAAGATGCTATTGGATATTATAAATGCTTCAGTGATTATAGTGCTGATTGGCAGACTGCCAATATTGCATTAGAATATGGTGCTGATGCGACAGCAATTCCATCTTCATTAGATGATTACATATCCGACGCTTTAATTGATGCCTCAGCCATCACATCAGTTAGTGGAGAATCATTTGCTGTTCAATTCTATCTTAAGAACAAAATGTCAGATATTCCATCAGTTTCTGGACAGATCTATGATGTAAATGGAAATTTAGTAACTGCAACAGCTCTTACAAACGGAGTGACTGTCAAAGGTTATGGTTCTGATGCATATTTAGCCCTCAAAAATGCGCTGAATGTATCTGGTGCATCTGATGATAATGTAGTAGGTTCTGAAACAATTCCTTCTAGCTACAGCTGGATAACCACAATATTTGGAATGGGAACCGTTCAGACTCAGGGTCAAGACACACCATCTGATTGGACTGATGATATCTATGCATATTGGAACCAGTATAATGGTCTATATTCTGAAACTGAAACCAGTTCTAATGTTTTAAGTCCATTTACACTCGGTGCATACAGCCCATTAACATCTGCTCCAGCTACACAGGCTGTTTTCTCAATGGTCTATGCTGAAGGAGGAATGTGATCTTAAATAAACCCTAAAGGGGATCAATTCCCCTTTTTTATTTTGTTATGTGGAGGGGAGAGCATCATTAAAAAGCATATTATGGCACTCACAGTTATATCTGCATTTATTTTAATAATCATAAGTTTTTGTTTAACTACTGTAATCAACCCTATTGTAGAGGATAATTCTCAGAATTCTGTTTTAAGTGAGAATTCTGAAGCTGATCCCAGATCTAATTATGTCCTGGACGTTAATGAGGGCTCTGGTGTATATTCGTATACTGTATCCGACAACACCAATACGACAATATCAGAATATACTCTAGGATTTTCTTTTGATTCTGACAGTGGAGTTGCTAAAATCACTAGTTTTGAAAAAATCACTCAAGAAGACTTAATTGTATTTATTGTTCCAGATAAAGTCGTCAATAATGGTATTGATTATAATATTATTGACTTAAATGGCATATTCAAAAATAATAACAAATATCTATCGAAAGTATACCTATCTCCTGCAGTCATTGGGTTAAATAAACAAGAATTTCAAAACCAAATAGGCCTTAGATACATTGATTTGTGCAAAATAACATCGATGGGGACTGGTGCATTTCAAAAGACTTCTATTTCTCATATAGTCATTCCAAACAGTGTTACGAGGTTGGACACTCAAGCTTTTGCTCAAATGGGTTCACTCACACAGATATTATTTGAAAACGGCTCAATGCTATCAACAATCCCTTCTAATTGTTTTAATGCTTGTTCAAATCTATCTACTTTAACTTTGCCTGAGTCAATACGTGAAATAGGGAGTAATGCATTTCGGAACTCTGGACTATCCGAACTGGATTTATCGAATCTAGATACTTCTGAAGGCGCTCCGTTACTTTTACAAGAATATGCATTTTCAAAGATGTTGTCAAATACGACAATAACTTTACCAGGTAATCTTGAGATTGCTGGCAGTTTATCAGATATCTCTCTTAAAATTATATTAAAAGATACGCAATCTTTGATGATAAGGAAAAGTAGTACTGATTCATTAACATTTTCAGTAACAGAATCTAACTTTTGGATAGATGATAATTTCTCAAATTGGGATAATCTTCTAAGCAAGTATCCTTCTGCAAAACTTGAGATGCTTGACGAATCAAATAATCTAATGACTGTAGTTATTAAGGAAAATGTTCTTTTAAAATGTTTATCTCGTGAACGCATTGAGATACCAAACACAGTAACATCTATCGGAGCTTCTGCATTCAAAAACTGTTTCACCGACACTCCCGTTTCAATTGAAATCCCCAGTGGTGTAACTTCTATAGGATCCAATGCATTTCAAGGATGCACGAAACTTTACCAACTAACATTTGCTGAAGGATCACAACTTCAGACAATCGGAGACTATGCATTCAGTGGGTGTTTTGTCAATGGTACGAGATCTTCAATTGAAATTCCCAGCAGTGTAACTTCCATAGGATCTAATGCATTTCAAGGATGCACGAAACTTTACCAACTAACATTTGCTGAAGGATCACAACTTCAGACAATCGGAGACTATGCATTCAGTGGGTGTTTTGTCAATGGTACGAGATCTTCAATTGAAATTCCCAGCAGTGTAACTTCCATAGGATATAATGCATTTAGGGGATGTACAAATCTTACTACCGTATCATTTGCTGAAGAATCACAACTTCAGACAATCGGAGATTCTGCATTTATGAATTGCTTTGTAGAACCAGGCACTAACGTTGAGACTTTTTCTAATTCCATTGTGATTCCTAGCAGTGTAATTTCAATAGGCAGTAGTGCCTTCCAAAACTCTAAACACCTCGCCAGCATAGCATTTGCTGAAGGATCACAAATTCAAACAATCGGTACGTCTGCATTTAATTCTCAATCTACTATACAGATTACAATTCCATTGGATCACTTGATTACTTTTGGCACGAATGTGGTTGGACCAAGAACAACTGTTATTTTCACAGGAAGCCTGCCAACTGCAACTGATGTAGAGACTTTAACCATTAATGGAATTCAATTCATGGTGAATAAAAATTCTGAAGATAAATATGAGCTATTATCTGCATTGTCTAGTTTAGATGGCGCAGAATTGACCATACCAGATACTGTTTCATCAATAGGTTTTGTATTTAAAAATACTAATATATCTTCAATATCTCTACCTTCTAGCATTATATTTAATGATGCCGCTCTGAGTGACTGTAAATCGCTTACATCGGTATCTTTTTATGGCAATACACAACTGACGATTGCTACATCTGTATTTGCACGCTGTTCATCGCTAACCTCTGTTGATTTTGGAAATACAACCGATTTAAAAATATATGCAAAGGCATTTGAAGGATGTAAATCACTTACTACTATAACCCTCAACTCACTATCTATATTGGCTAATTCAGCCTTTGATCAATGTTCTTCATTATCTGATGTAACCATAACTAACAGCTCCAATTACACAGTAATGAATGGCTTAGTTTTAACAAAATCCAGCGGCTCTTCAAACTTTGACAGGATATGTCTTAGGCCGATGAATCTAGTCAACATAATCATTCCTGCCAGTGTAACTTCACTTAAAGATGTTGGAGGTGAAGTGGGATTATTTACAAATAGTAATATAAAATCAGTTACGTTTGAATCTGATTGTTCTTTATCTATTGGAGAAAAAGATTTTTACAACTGTACACAGTTGGAAGATGTAGTTTTCAAACCAGATTGCAACATTGGGCTGATTGGCAATTCTGCCTTCACTAATACTGGAATATATACAATATCTATTCCAGATAGTGTAAAATCAATCGGCGTCAGTGCCTTTGATAATTGTCTATCATTATCAAGCGTTGAATTTGGTCAAAATTCTTTACTTGCTGAAATAGGATCTCATGCATTCCGTGGATGCGTGAAACTATTTGAATTTAATATCACAAGTGGCGTGACTAGTATTGGGGACGATGCATTTTGGGGATGTGCAACATTATCTAAGTTTAATATAACTGATAATCAACAATTTTATTTTGACGGAAGTTTATTGATAGCAAATAATACAATCATATTCGTAGTTTCCACAGCTTCTTCAATCAATATATCCAGTGAAATAACTGGTTATTCTCAAAACGCTTTTTACAACAATAGCATTATAGAGTTCTCAGTTTCAGATGATCACCCTATTTTCACTTCAGTTGGTGGAATATTGATGAATAAAGAAAAAACAGAGTTAAAAATAGTAGGCGGTGGAATAACTGAGTTAGTAATTCCTGATACTGTAACCATGCTAAATGGATCAGCATTAGCTTACTCAAACTTATTAGAATCTGTATCTTGGAATGGAACTAGCCTAGATATCTCTTCAGCTGCAATTTTTAATAAATCAAATCTCAAAAACATATCATTCACTGCAACTGATTCGATAACACTGGATGGGATGTCCATACATGAATGTCGCAATATTGAGTCCATCAGTCTCAAATGCAATGAATTGATATTAACTGGTGCAGCACAGATCTCCAATTGCGGTTATAATGATCTAAACGTTACTCTGGACTGCAATACACTCAATAGCGCGTCATATACTGGAAATTTCTTTACAAACTGCAATGGTTTATCTAATCTAAACTCATCTGTTATTCTTCCTGTGAATTCTTTTTATGGTGAGTATTCAAACTTTAATGCAATAATCCAGGGTGAGGCTAAAAACGCTTTAAATGTCATTACTGGATGTGATACAAGCATCTCTTCAGATATTGAGGGTTTTAGTCAAAACATATCTTCGATTAAAGTGGAAAATATCTCTGTGAACTCAAATGGTACAATACTAAAAATGAGGGAAACATCTTTCAGATTTTCATTTACAACCAGTGCCGGTCACACGGTATATGATGTTGTTCCTATTGCTGATGGCGTTAGATTTGAAAAGGCAGGCAGCATGTACAAAGTAATCTTCTCTGATCAAATGCCCACCAATCTAAATATTGTAATTAATCTGGTATCATCTGGAGAGCTGGTAACTGTACAATTTAATCCTCTTAATAGTGGATTATCTGTTTCAACAATAGAAATCGTTAGTGGTACTACGGTTTTACCTGATATGTTTCCAACTTATGATATCGTTACAGATTATGAACTCGTTGGTTGGTATACCGATCCAAATTGCACCTTAAGATATGAACAGTCACCAATTAATTCATTAGAAACATTATACGCTAAGTGGATACCGGTTGAAGGTGTATCAATCTCATTTGATAATCTTCATGGTACATCTAATGCTAAATATGAATTAAATGACAAAAGTTTAACTTTGGCTACAGAGGATAGAGTAGTTCCTGGTGGCATTATTGGACTATCGCTCAAACCTTATGATGGATTTGAGCTCCTTGAATGGAACGTGTCTGTAACTTACTCAGATGGACATAACAACACATTTTCACTAGATTCCAGCGATCTTGAATTTACAGTTGAAAGCAGCATGAGTAGCATACGCATCGAACCTGTTTTTAGATACTACTCTAATTCTAATTCTTTAATCAACGTAACAGATATCGACAATTCTCCCATTCGTGGAGAGGACATCATACAAATCTGGAACTGGGCTAGTGAGCATATTGATACTACAATGGGCGTGTGGACAGGATTTCCCAGCATTCCCCTTATTGTAGATGATTATGTATATCTGCGATCAAATGATGACTTAATAAAATTAGACATTCATTCAGGTAGTGAAATCGATTCAATCACCACACCATCAACTACTGTGAAAGCTTACTACCATTATCTTGGGTATGGCAGTGGAGTTATTATTGACTATGCGACACGCAATGCATATGATCTGGATCTTAATTTAAAATACACATTAAATAAAAATTATTCAGCTGTGTTCTACAATGATAACTATTTTTATGGCATATCTGATAGTAAATTATGGAAATTTAATGCTCAGACCGGTGAACTCTCATCTGACTCCATTTGGTCAGATGGGGTAAGCATTGCCTGGCATAGTCTATACGGAACCACATCTACTCCAGTATTTGCAAACAATCACATATATTTCATAGAAATAGATGGGTCAAACAGGCTGATAGCCTCAATTGATCTGGATTCTGGAAATAAATCAACTATAAACCTTAGTAAATTAAGTGGTTTGTTGATTGATGACGGTTGGCTCACATATTATGAATATAATGGATCTGGATATCTATTTGTAACTGGCTATAATGCAGGTTTATTTGAAAATAAATGTGGAAACTCAATCATTTCATATATTCAATTAGATAGTTCAGGAGGTCTACTCAGCGGTTCTGAAAGATATATTGAGATACCGGACATTACTGGTACTGCTTCAGCATTCGTAGTTTATAATGGTAGAGGTTACATTAATGTGACAGATACAAATTCTACCTCGAAAGTATCTGCACAATTCTATGTATATGATGTGGATGGCTTACTTTCAGACACGACTCCCCTCATAGAATGGAATGGTAAAGTTGCACATAGCAAATATCTAATTTATCAGGAGGACAGTAAACAATCTCACGGATCAATTGTATTGAATATTGCGCATGCCTTGGAAGAGGATGGTAAAGTTTACATTTACTTGTTGCCATATAATGTAGAAGATCAGGCAGTGTATATTTTTGAAGACTACTCAGGAAAAAGTTCTGCTGGTCAATATTTTGTAACATCAAAGGCCGGTTCATCATATGGATCTCAAGCCGTCAGAGTTGGACCAAACGGTGAACTTGTCTGGTATACAGATTCTGGAAAATTATACTGTTATGGCGTTGAAGAACTCAACACATATTACTTTATGATCCAAACAGGTGATGGTAATAAATGGGTAAGTGTGAAAGATTCATCGGTTTCTAACGCACTCAACTCACTTGATGGATATAGCGTAGATGCGGCAGGTATGGTAACACTCAATGGAAAACCCCAAGTAATCCAATACTACAGCAACGATAAATGGGAGGGCCCCATAAGCACCATTAAAGCATTTGGTTCGTATCATTATTTCATCATCTCAGATGAAAAGGCAGATGTCGAACAAGTGTATTATTACGACTCAGGCAATACATTCAAAACATGCAATGTCTCAGATGTAATTTCTGACAAATCGTTACTTGACATACTGCTATATCCTGAATTATTTGATATTGATGAAACATATGCCACGGCTGGAAACTCTGTTAAATTTAGCATACAGATACATAAGTTAATTAAAAACTTAAACGACGATTGTGCGGTTTCGGTCTTTGTAAAGTATCTAAATGATACGACAACTTACGTATCTCTGCCATTAAATGTGGACAGTTCAACTACTATTACTACCACATCAGCTAGCAGTGAAGTTCCATGTGAATATTTAATCTGTATCTGGGATAAAGTTCCTGGATACGGTGATGCCGCTCAGCTATTTCTAAAGAAGACTGGAGATATAACTACTGGGGATGGATTGCAGTGAAATATTTAAAACAGCTTCAAATTTTAACAATAGGCATACTCTTATGTGTATGCCTATCTCCAGGATTATGTCAGACTAGCGGTAACAGCGAAGAAAATATCTTCGTTGAAACTCCTTCAATAATCTATGCAAATGGAGTAACAGTTATTGAGGGAACTGTAAGTAATTATGTTCAAAACTCATCTTTGCTTATCGTAGAAATATGCAGAAAATCTGGAGATTCACTAATAACTTCATATGTGGATCTGAATGATGATAAATTTAAAGAATCATTTAGAACCGGGTATCTTACAAAAGGTGAGTATCTAGTAAAATTCACATATGCAATCTCTGGCTCATTGAAACCTTCGATATATGAGACATTGTCATTTACTGTTGAGAAAGAAAGTGAAGAAATTGCAGTTACTGGAGTTACACTAGATAAATCAGAGTTAACATTACTGGTTGGAGAATCAGAGAGGCTTTACGCTAATGTTGAACCGGCAACTGCAAGTAACCCAACTTATACTTGGAGTTCAGCAAACCCTTCAATAGCAAAAGTCGATAAAAAAACCGGTATGGTCACTGCAGTCTCTGCAGGCAAAACTGCAATCACTGTCACCACAGAAGATGGGGGTAAAACAGCCAGTTGTAATGTTACAGTATTATCCAACTCATCTGCTGGGAATATAATCCTTTCAAACACAGCCATGACTATTCACAATAATGGTGAGGGGTCCAGATTATCTGCAAGTCTATCTGGGCTTTCTGGATCAGATTTAACATGGATAACCAGTAATTCAGATGTAGTATCATTCCTGGTCGGGACATCCTTTAAAAATACAGTATCAGGTACTGCTTCAGTTATATTGGTTGGTTTAGAAACTGGTAGCGCTACGATAACAGTGGCTTCTTCAACTGCATCAGCAACTTGTGAAATTACAGTTGCTGAAAAACCAGCTGACACATCTAAAGAGTGGTATTATTTTTACATACAATTTAAAGAAGATTCAAGTGCAGCAAGCGGAACAAAATTTTCATCAGATGCTGAAAAAGGATTCTGGTTAGCAGGTTATGGAACAAATGCCGCGAATGCTTTAGAAAATGTATGTGGTGAAAATGGTATCAACATCATGCTAGTTACAAAAGGAGCTCTTAGGGGATGGTTAGGAACATTCTTTGGACTTGGTGATGAACAACAATCTAACGGGGATTGGAAGTACTGGTCGCAATATAAATGGACTGGGGCAGACTTCTCTTCCAGTGGTTCATGGTCTTATAACAATTCTTCATTAGGCTACTATGATACTGGAGGAACATTTGCACTTATAAGGCAGATTACTTCTGTTGATGGGGCTTCTGCAGGAATTAGTGTGAAGGCATCCGACTGTCCTCAAGAGCTCAGACACGATGACTCAAGTGTTACAGTTACATACGATACAAACGGAGGCTCAACTGCCACTTTCATAGAAAAGGTGAAAAAAGGAGACTCTGTAAATCTTTCAAAATCTGCCGGAACTAAGGAAGGATACAAGTTCATGGGATGGAATACAAAATCCTCCGCAGTAACAGGTTTATCATCGCTTAAAGCAGATTCAGACATAACACTGTACGCAGTATGGATTTCAGCATCTGCAGAAGTCACCACAACAAAAAATCCTGACGGATCAGAGACTACGACAATAAAAGACGAAAAGCAGAATGAAGACGGTACTACCTCTTCCATTACACAGTCAACAACAGTAAAAGAAGAGAAAGACGGCTCTATAAAAACTTCAGTAGATAAGACGGAAACAGTCAAAAATTCTGAAGGAAAAGTTCAGTCTGTAATTGAAGAAAAAAGCAATGAAACTGTTGATGCCAACGGCTCTGTAAATAAACAGACAGATAAAATAATTAAAGACGCAGAGGGCAACAACCTCGAAGAGACGACAGCTTTAGAGCTAACTGACAAAACAACAGGCGTCTCTACATCAGCTGAAATCAAAAAAGATTCGGCAGGCAATATACAGACTTCTTCAACTTCGCAAGTAGAACTGGAAAACACCGGCGGAGTAGCAAAAGTAGACTCTTCCGTAATTGAAACTGTTCTCAAGCAGGCTGAAAAAGTTAAAGCTGTTGCAGCGGAAAAAGATGCAGACATAGAACACGTTTTAGAAATTGAAACTAAAGCAAATCAGACTACAGAGTCTGCTACCGTCGAAGTGCCGACAGAGTCTCTTTCTAAAATTGCCGAGTCAGATGTTAAACTGAAACTGAAAACTGATGTGGGAGAAATCGAAATACCTCCGGAGGTAGCTAAAAACCTGGCATCAAACGAAGGTGAAAAAGTCTCATTGAGAATATCTAAAGCAAACAAAGAGGAACTCAATGACAAACAGCAGGAGGCTGTTGGAGATTCCCCGGTTTTCAACCTTTCTGCCAAATCTGATGAAAATGAGATCCACGAACTCGGAGGAACTGTAAAAATTACTGTGCCTTATGAGCTCAAGGAAGGAGAGGATCCTGCAAAGATCACTGTCTGGTTTATTGATGAATTGGGAAATATTGTAAAAAAGAACTCTGTATACAATGAAGAAACAAAATCAATCACATTCGAGACGGATCATTATTCACTTTATTTCATTAAGGAAGACATCAGCGATCCGGATCCGGTAGCTCCACCGAAGGAAGATGATAAAAAAAGTGACAGCAGCGCGATATATTATGCAGTAGCCGTGATTGCAGTACTTGCAGTCATTGCAGCAACGCTTGTAATACTGCGTAAGAAAAATAAACTCTGAACACCCCAACACGCTCTTTGTGCCGGACACAGAGAGCGTTTCTATTTTTTTTATCAATCCTGTAAGACATCAATTGCCGTTTAAATCTGTGAATCTAGCTCAGTTAATTGGATGATATCTATATTTCCATATTATAATGGATGATACATCCGATAAATTAAATACTCAATAGTCTTCCTTCCTCTGATTTTATGGTAAATACCAAAGCTATTGCAGTTGCAGCCACTGCCATACTGATTGTGGCCGGGATAGGCGTCTACGCTGCCACCAGCGTCGGCGATGACACTCAAAAAGGAGGTTTCTATTCCTGGGATCCCACAGTCTTGGAGGTCAACGGCGCCTACTCGAACTCCACTCCGAGCCTGCTGACCCTGCTTGATGATCTGTATGAAGGAATTTATGGAAAGCTTCCGTCTACTGATAATATCGATATAAATTCGATACCGTCTGAAGATCTTTGGCCGTATGAAAAATATGTGACGATGAATGACGATGGAACTCTTTCAGTGCGGACATACAATTCTTCAAGCACGGGAAAGACTGCCCCCAATGCAGTTACTTCAATAGAAGGCACAGCAGAAAAAGTGGTCTGTTATACAGCAGCTTATGTAGATACGATTTACAATATCCTTTGTTCATATTATGAAGAAGATAGGGGAAACAGTCCGAAGGCTGATGCCAGGCTTTGGGAAATTGTGGTAGGAGTATCATCAGACTGCAAATCAGCTTTGGAATCAGACTTCAACATAAAAGTTCCCGGCAGTGTATTGATTTTTGATTTGGGTGAAAAACTTGTCACTTACTCAGAACAGCTGGCTGGTGAGTGCGCAGAGGATGAAAATATTGTAATTTTCATGACTGAATACAATATACGTTCCACCAATGCAAAAATCACAGGAGATACTGTAAACGCAATCGAGAAAAATACCAACGGAAAAGTCAAGTTTGTTTTCCTGCTCTCAAACTCTCTGAGCATGGTGTTGAGCAACACGGAAATGATCGGCTCAATATTAGGGATTGAATACACTGAAGAATTCATCAGTGATGCTCTCATCGACATATATGCAATTAAATCCGAAATAAAAAACATGGCTCTGCAGGAAAAGTATACAGTATATGTAGAGACGGCTTCAGGAAAAGCAGCCGGGTCGGGGAACCTGATAACTAATCTGCTTACTGAGATTTTAGGCCTGGATAACATTGCAGACAACCTTACTCTGATGGAATCAAAGCTGTCTGATGAACAGATTATCAATTCACAGCCTGATGTGATTATCTTCTATTCCAATGACTCAAGGACCATGGATGAAAAGATGAGGGTTCCTGTATAAGCTGAGTTTAATCTGGATTCACATCCAGACTTTTCTTTTTATTTTGTGATATCATGACAAGCGAAGAACTGAAGACGCTGCTCAATCTGCACAAAGCAAACAAAAGAAAACTGCAGATGATCGTAGCAGCACTTCTGACTCTTTTGATCGTAAGTTTCACAGCCTGCATTTTTGTCGGTTCTGTAGACCTTGATTTCAAAACAGCAATCGATGCTCTGTTGGGAAAAGCCTCTTGGAGCCAAAATCAGATTGTAAGGGACATAAGAACGCCGAGGCTGATCTGCGCCGCTGTGGTGGGAGCTTCGCTTTCAGTGGCAGGAATGGCCATGCAGGCACTCTTCAAAAATCCGATGGCTTCTCCATCTGTATTAGGGATATCTTCAGGAGCTTCATTCGGTGCAGCCTTGTACATCGCTGTCGGATACGGCATGTTTCAGATGGCATACGGAGCTTCACTCTGCGCATTTCTGATGGCTGCTCTGACAATGTTTCTTGTTTATGCGTTAGCTTATCAGAAGAGAGGCGTCAACACGCTGATGCTTCTGCTGGCGGGAATGGCTATAAGCGCATTGTTCAGCGGGCTGACGTCTACAATCGAATTCTTTTCAGATGCTGACACGGTAAACAGCATTGTCTTCTGGATGCTGGGAAGTTTTGAAGGCTCAAACTGGGTTGATGTAAAAGTCATCTTGATACCGGCAATCATCGGAATGATTTTGATTCTCATCAATGCAAGAGAATTAAACATCATATCAGCTGGAGAAGGAAAGGCCCGTGCTCTCGGCGTAAATGTCAAAAATGTCAGGATCATGCTGCTGATCGGATCGTCAATACTTGTAGCATCTTCCGTGTCGATATGCGGCGTCATAAGTTTTGTGGGTTTGATCATCCCGCACATCTTCAGAACGCTGGGAGGGCCGGACCATAAGTATCTGGCACCGATGTGCATCTTAGGCGGAGCGTTGTTTATGATCATCGTAGATACAGTAGCCAGATCGATCATGCCGCCTCAGGAGCTGCCAGTCGGCGTGATAACCTCGCTGATCGGAGCGCCGTTCTTCATTTATATTATGAGAACAAAAAAGAAAGAAATCTGGAGTTCTTGACATGGTTCATCTGGATGTAAACGGGGTCAGGTTCAGCTACGGTTCCAAAAAAGTACTGGATAACGTGTCGTTTTCAATCACCAACGGCGAAATAGTCGGCATAATCGGCCAGAACGGGTCGGGAAAGACGACTCTTCTGAACTGCATTAATTCCGAATACAGACCGAAACACGGATCAGTCGTTATCAGGGATTTTTCACCGGACGTTTTGGAAAGCAGGGAAAAACAAAACTATTCAGCGGATGTGCAGGATCTCTCCAACGCAGAGAGGTCGAGAATAATTGCTACTGTAGAACAGAGTTCATTCATGTCGTTTCCTTTTTCAGTCATGGAGACTGTGCGCATGGGGCGATACTCTCATACAGGCATGTTTGATGATGGCGATGAAGAAGAGATTGCCAAAATATGCGAAGTAATGAAATCCACCGGTATTCTGAAATTTGCCGACAGGCCGGTAAATGAACTCAGCGGTGGAGAATGGAGAAGAGTAATGATTGCCCAGGCATTGGCGCAGGAGCCGGAAATACTGCTGCTTGACGAACCCACTCTTCATTTAGATATAAACCACCAGTTTGAGCTGATGGATCTTCTTAAAAAGATCGTCTCTGAAAGAAACATTCTGATTGTTATCGTGACTCACGACCTTCCGCTGGCTGCCAGATACTGTGATAAAATCATCATTATGAAAGACGGTAAAATTGTAGATGCCGGATCTGCAAAAGACACCGTCACGACTGCCAACATTGAAAACATCTTTCACATGCGTGCCAAAATCGGTTATGATCAAGACATTGAAGGAATCGGAGTATTTTTGATTGGAAAAATTGATGTCGATCATTCATAACATAATAAATGATGAGATTGTTTAGTTTGCACTCTAAACAATCGGATAAACAACATCATTGTTATTGACGTTGACGAATTTGCAGTTTAGTTTGAAGATTGTTTACAACATAACCTTTATTTTTAAATTCATTAACAATCTCAGTGTATATGTCCGTTCCATTACAATCTTTAATTGTTACAATTAGAACAAAATCTTGAAATGGTGTATTAACTCCATTGCGATTCGTCATATCAACACGAAGTTTCCATCCGTCTTTAGCTTTTATGCCATCTTTAATTTTTCTATGATATGTTTTAATCGGGTTCCATTTAGATCCATGCTCAATCATCGGTTCTTCAATATTCTTATCCCACAGTTTTTCCATTGGAACTTTGCTATTGTATCTCATTTTTCCATTTTTATATTCGTATGTTCCAAAACTAGCTTCGACGTTAGTTCTGCAATACTCATTTCCATAATCTTCATCTAAACTTGGATTATATGCTAAAGTGAGGTATATTTCACCATAGCATTTACCATCATTAATGAGTGATTTTGGATATGGAAAATCAAACATCTCTATATGTGAACCCTGGCTAACTCTTTGTTTGAATACGATGGTAACTTCATTCTCACTGCATTGAAGGATATCTTTAGCTTCTAATGACGGGATACCAAAACCATAATATCTGCCATTAAATGTTTTTTCACATTTCTCATCTCCAGATAATTCATGCATATTCATTCTAGCTGAATGGATCAATATGCATTTTGCAAGAAGGAGATCTTTTTCAATCAGTTCATCCAGTATTGTAGCAAATTTCTGAACTGCTCTTGGTGTGGCATAACTCGTACCAATATTTTCTACTACGCTGCCATTTATGTCCAGTCCTTTCATGCCTAATCCTTGTACACACATGCTTTTAGAGATATTTCCACCGTAATCCACTATATCTGGTTTAATCATGTAGTTAGCTCCTGGACCGCCACGGCTGAATGGAGATGGCTCATTTGTTCTAACAATAGATTCATCAGAATCATACAATGCAACCGAACCTACTGTAATCGATCTGGTTGAATCAGCTGGTGAAATTATTCTATCGATCTCCTGCATGTTTTCTGGAGCTGGCCATTTCCTAAGTGAAAAAGGGCCAAGGTTGCCACTTGATACAAAAAACTGTACACCATATTTGTCTTGTATGTAATCCAGAAAAATCCCCAAATCTGATATGGATTCGTTGCATATCCTGTCTTCCACACCCAGTGATAAATTCCATATTTGTGCTGATGAAGCATATTTTTCCATCGATTCTTCGATGATTTCCATAAGTTCATCTTCACTAATATAATCGTTGGACCATATTCTTTATTTCCATTTGGGACTGCGACAATATCTATAAATTTATATCTTTTTGAACTTGTTGTAACAAGTCCGTTCAGTTCATTACCGTATTGGATTGTAGATGCGATAAATGTAGCGTGGTATGTATTCTGATATTGTTTAGACACGTACTCTTCACGAGCAATCACATATGGTCTTAAGTATGGATTTTCATCACTCATTCCTCCATCTATTATTCCGATTGTAATTTCACTGTTGGATTGATTATTGTTCAGGAATTTTTGCATATCGTTCTCTATAAACTCATTTGTTGATATTGCATATCTTTGAAAAAAATCTATTGATTGTATGCCGTTTATTGATGCAATTTTAATAATATCATCATATGAATTTACACGTATTTTAATATACTTAATTTGCTCTCCATATGTAATCGTATCATATTCTTCTGAAAATCCAAACTCTTCAAACTTCTTTTTTACATACTTTGATATTTGATCATTATCATGGGTGTTGTTAAAGTCAAAAAGTTTAATCTTTATTCGATCTTTAACATCATCAAAGTTGCCTTGTGATGAGATTATTGCAAGCTCATCCGATATCTTTTCATCTGCTAGTATGGGCTCAATGTCAGATATTGCTGTTAGATTAGCTTTGAATTTTTCGGACGGGGGTGATTTTATGAGTGAAACCGTTTCTTCTATTGATTTTTTGCTCACTCTTATGTAGATTTCATCTAAGTTTTTACCGCCTATTATTGGGCAATTGCGACAAAAATCATTAGGTTTATGAGATTTTGCGATAGCTTTTGATTTAACTGTAATTTTACCAACTGCTGGAGTTTTATCATCTTCTTTGAAAACATCATCATAGTATTCAAGCACACTTTCAAATTTATTAATAATGTCTGCTTGAAGTTCTGGAGTAACTTCATCAAAAAATTCAATAGTTCCACCGCCATTATCTTTTTTGATATCACTTTCTTTTGGGGATATCATTAAAATTGGTAAATTCTTCTCGCTCATTTTTATTCCACCTTTGTTAATCGTTGTATGGTTGTTTTTGAACTTCCCAGGATATCTGCAATCACTTGTAAACTGAATACATCTTTATTGACATCCCGTAAAAATTTTGTTTTAATCTGTAAAACACTCTTATCATTGCTGCAGTTTAAAGGTATGATATTATTAAATATAAAGATTTCATCATATATTTTAATTTTATTAAGTTTTTCATCTTTCAATATAGAATCTCGTAATGCTTTTGTTATTATTTCTTTAATATCTGCTCCGCTCAGGCCGCCGAATGCGATAGCCAGTTCATATTTTTCCTTATCTGATAAATCATTAGAGCTGTTGGTAAACAAATCTATCATTTTAATAATGGATTCTGTATCTGGGAGTTCTATCTTTACTTTATAATCAAATCTGCGCCAAACTGCAGAATCAAGTAATTGCTCATGATTGGTTGCAGCAACTAGAATACTGTCATTATTCAGCATGTCTACATTTTGTAAAAGTGTGTTTACAACTCTTTTAAGCTCCCCAAGTTCGTTTGTGTCATCACGAGCTTTGGCAATCGCATCGAACTCATCTAAAAATAATACGCAGGGTACTTTTTGAGCAAATTCGAAAAGTATCCTGATATTTTTTGATGTTGTACCGAGGTATGAAGAAATCATGCTATCTAGTCTGGCTATGACTAGGGGCAGGTGTAGTTCTTTTGCAATAAAGTACGCACATCCTGTTTTACCACATCCAGGAGGTCCATATAGTAGTATTGTATTGGATATATCTATTCCTGCGGAACTCAGCTTATCTGCACATTTATAATTCAAAACAAACTCATTTATTCTTTCATTATTCGTTTTGGATAGTATGATGTTTGCATCATTATCTTCAAAATAGACAATATCCGCCAGGGCCGTACGTGATTCTCCATCCAATGGAATTGTCAATATTTTAGAGCTGTCCATTGGGGTTATGGTGCCATTTATTTGTGCTGATAAGAGCTTACTAAACTTATTTGCTGCAATTTTTTCGCCATCTTCTTCTAGTTTTGTAATTAGCTGCTTTGTATAATTCGTGACTTTTAGTTGATCATGTTTCAAAGCACCTTCAACTATCTTACCTATTTCTATTGAATATTTCACATAATCCCCCTTAATCTTATTGGAACGATATGGCTTAAAAGTGGAACGATTAACCTAGTATATACCTTTTTTTACTGTTTATTTGGAACGATAGCTCATATTATCGGAACGATTTAAGAAAATACATAATCTTTCGATTATCTATTTTTTATTTGATCAAAGTCCTTAGCTGGATAAATATCTAGTATGATCATATTTCAAATCACAATGAATTGGATGGATTCATGATCGGTCATTTTTGGTCATTCCCGTATTTATATGAAAATGCCGGATGTGGAAAAACATGTTGAGTTATGCAGTGATTTCTGAAAAATCAGCACACATCTTGCTGAAAAAATTACTGCGTCTCTAGAGCACTTTGGGGGATAGAGTTGAAGAAATCTGGCATTCTGGCAGTCGCGGCAGTTATTGTCGTTGCAGCTCTTGTCGTATGTGCAGTTTACATATTGCCGAGCGGTGAAGCTGATAAGCCGATCAATGACGGCGGAAGTACACAGTATATTCCGTCAAAGAATTATGAATATGTAGGAGAACAGGTAAACTCATCCAATTGGAATTATTGGTTTGGAAATCTTGATCTTCCCGGAGTATCTGATTCAAAGACTCCAACAAACTCTGCCGACTTGGTAGAATTGTGGAAGATTGCAGATGTTTTAGACGGCGGTTCTATGGTATGGGACGTACCAGGGTCTGCAATATGCGTGGGAGACAAAACTTACTTTTTTAGAGGCTCTGAAGACGCATTGTACTGTGTAACAACTGCAACAGGAAAAGTCATTGCAAAGGCAGAATGCGTTTCCGATTCTGTTTACAACATGGCGATTGCCTACGGAGACGGCAAGATCTTCGTACCCTGCAGGTCTGTAGACTCTACAGTTCTCAAGGTTTTTGATGCCAACACTCTAAAACAGCTTTACGTGTCTCAGCCGGTCAGCGGCGGAGAAGTGCAGGGTTCAATAGTTTATCATGAGGGAGCAGTTTATTTTGGAACATACAACGGTGACTATGCCTGCTTCAGTTCAGAGGATATTGATCCGTCAGTAAGTAACGAAGCAGTTCAGCCGCTGTGGGTTCTGGAAGGCAGCGGATGGTACAATGCAACTCCGGCCTTTGCTGGAAATTACTGCATAATTGCTGAGAAAGGCTACGACATCGGCGGCCTGATCATCTATGTTCTGGATTCAAAGACCGGTGTGGTATATAATACTCACAAAATCTCTCATGAGTACTGCGTTTCCGGCCTCACAATGTACAAAGGACGTGTGTATGTAGCTGCAAATGCTACTTCTGATCCGTCCTACGCTACCTCTGAAGACAACAGAGGCAAAAACCTCGTAATTCATTCTTACGAAATAAACTCTGACGGAACACTTGACATTTCTTCTGAAAAAAAATGGAAATCAGACATTGAAGACGGCGGTACGCAAGCTACCCCTCTGTTCTACAACGACAGGCTTTACATAGGCGGCGGAGGAAGCACAATGGGTACAAACGAGCCGTTTACAGTTCTCAACATTGCTGCTGACGGGACAATGTCTTCAGCATACAGCGACAGAAGCAACGGCATACTGACAAAAAGCTCGGCTGCCATCACAACAGCCTATGCAACTGAAGAAAATGATTATGCAGTTTACATATACATCATAGAATACGGAACCGTAAAGACCGGTGACAGCACAGGCCTGATCGGTTCAGCAGATATTAAAACTCTCAAGGATACTAAAGGACAGACTGAGCTTAATGTCGTAGGTACGCTGACTCCTTCAGTGGAGCAGTTTGCTTTCCAAAGCTTTACTATCTCTCCTGACGGCTATCTTCTGATACGCAATGATTCCACATTATTCTGTTACGGGCCTAAAGAGGCATCATCTTCCAAGTATGCAGCAGAAGATGTAGTAAATGCCATTGACAGAGTGGCAAGTCAGATTTCAAAAGGGAACTATGTCAACTTCAAAGAAGTGGGCATGATTGAATACAGATACGCTTCTCTGAGCGAGAGTGAAAAGAGCAAAGTGACTAATTACCAAGAGCTTCAGGATCTATACTGCACAGTATCATTTGTTGTCAGTGATTCTGAAACAATCGAAGTAAAAGTTCCGAAAGGCTCGATTGCACACGCACCGTTTTTTAAAGTCTCGGATGATAAAATATTCTCAGGATGGGAAACAAAATCCTCCAAGACATGGAATATCTGGGAAGACAGAGTTACTGAAGATGTTATATTAATTGCAAAATATGAACAAACCGTTAAAGTCTCATTCGATTCAAACGGCGGTTCTTCAGTGAATCCGCTTTATGTTGAAAAAGGCGGTGTAATGGGATACGTATGCGAGCCTGAACGCAGCGGATACACCTTTGCCGGCTGGTTCTCAAATAATACGGAATACACTCCGCAGCACACAAAAGTCTCATCAGACGTAACTCTGAAGGCTAAATGGCTCGGCAACCACACAATTTCATTCGATTCAAACGGCGGTTCAAAGGTAGATACAAAAATGCAGATGACTACCGGCATGGAGATCAGCAAACTGCCGACTACCAGCAGATCAGGCTACACCTTCTTAGGCTGGTACTCTGGAGACACTAAATATACAGACGGGATGACTTACTCTGCAGACGAAGACGTCACTCTTAAAGCAAAGTGGAAGGAAAACACTTCGTCTACAATCTCCACCGCAAAAGGAGTGACGGCTACAGGAACATTCCCTGCAGATGTTAAAATCGGCACTGTAGTGCCTTATGAATTCGGATCCACTGTACTTAAGATCAAGCAGACCGCAGGCGTATCTTTAGACTTCATTCAGATCACTATCAGCGGCGACGGTGTATCCGGAGACATTCCAATTTCAATAGGGCTGCCCGTCGGTGAATCTTACAAGTCTGCTGCAGTTTACTATTATGATAATTCATCGAACTCAGTGAAGACAGTCAATGGAACAATTGCCGAGGGAATGCTGAACTTCACGCTCAAGGGAAACACGACAAGTTCTGGAATAGATGTGGTAATCGGAATACTGACAGGTTCAGACCTTCCAAATCATATTTAAGGTGAAAAAATGAATAAAAAATCAACAATTGCCGTTGTCGTCATCATCGTTGCCTTGCTGGCTGTAGTTGCAGTCTTTGCTTTGCAAAGCGGCAGCTCTGACGACAAGGAGATAAAAGAAGTCAATGCTACAGTTCATTTAGGCTTTTCAGACACAGAAGTGTCATCAGAGGGATTTGGAAACACTATTGCAGCAATTCTTGCTTCAGCATTTCCCGACCGTGACATCCAGTACAGCAGCAACGGCAGCATAGCTTCGGTTGACGGCGTAGCCAACACCAATAAAAATACCTGGGCAGTGTTTAAGTGGGCTTCCCCGGACGGCTGGGATGTACTTTCAGTTTCAGCCAATTCCAAAATAGAGCTTCCAGAGAGAGTGACGCTTGCACTGCATTACGCTGAAAAGACAAAAGACGACCAGGGCAAGATATCATACTCAGTACCGGACATTGATGTCGAATATAAGGTGTATTTCTTCCTTCAGTTCAAGGAAGGATACGATGCCAACGATCTTATCCGCGGCATTCTTACAGAGCAGGAACGCAAAGATGGATTCTGGATTGAAGGGACCGGAGAGAACGTCATAGAATGCCTGCAGGATGCAGTCTACACATATCTTCTGCACGATACTTACACAGATGAAGATAAGAAAGAAATTCTCACATATGATGAGCGCAGAGAATCATACGGCTGGCTGTATAAATTCTTAGGCTGGGAGGACACAAGAGTCAGCGCATCCGGAGGAGATTACGGAACCTGGACCTACTGGTCTCAGTACACATATGAACCTGACGCAAAAACTCTGGATGATGCAAGCGAATGGAATTACAACCAGCTGTCGCTGGGACAGTACGACATTACTGAATGCCACTACTTTGCTCTGATTCTTCAGACAACAACTGTGGAAACTGTAAACATTCCGATAGCGACGACTCCGGCAGACATACCCGCCGGCCTGTGAGGTGAAAAAATGAAAGCAGTCAAAATCAAGCTCCTGGCATCATTCATGTGCATAATCTTGATTTTGACTGTGACCCCTTTAATGGGGCTTACTACGGCGGCCCAGGACACCAGAGAAGGCGTAATGATTGATTTCGGCTACTGGGATGTCAACTGGACAGAGATGACATTCAGTGAAGAGATGAACGGCATCGATGCTCTGGAAACCGCCTGTCACATAAACTCTTATGAAATAATTTATTTGAATGAAGATGCCGGCACAGTTTATTCCATAAACGGACAAATCAATCTTGACGGAAAGCAGTGGGGAATGTATGTTCAGCAGGACGGCGAATGGAAATTTATCGAAAATCCGCGGGAAGTGAAAGTTTCAGACTACGATCTCGTGTGCTGGGCTAGAGCTTCAGGCGAGGATGATTTAGTTCCCGGAGCAGACTATTCAGGATTCAATTATTACAGTTACGCTACCAACGGAAAATCACTATCATCCGGAGAAGATTTAAAAGTGGTATCGCTGGCGCCATCGATAACTGAAATAATTGCTTCAGTGGGAGGAACCCAGTATCTTATAGGAACCGACCTGTACAGCAACTATCCTCAGGAAATTGTAGACGGAAAGAACAGCGGAGACATTTCTGTGGTAGGGGGCTACACAGATCCCAGCTATGAATGGATCATTAAGCTGAGGCCGGACATCGTATTCTGCGACGGCGGAGTCGGGGAGCACCTGAATATGGCAAATAAGCTCCGCAAGTCCGGCATTGACTGCGTAGTGCTTTACGACGGTACTGATATCGACACTCTTTACGATAACATCTGGATTGTAGCTGCTTCACTGGGAATTGGAGAAAATGCCAATTCAGTAATAAATTCTCTGAGGGGCACAATTAATGATGTAAAAGGAATAATCGGAGTTCAGGCTGACAAGAGAGTGTTTGTGGCGCTGTCTGCAGACCCGTCTCCCTGGACTGCCGGTTCTGAAACATATATGAATGATCTGATAACAACCACCTCCGGCAGGAACATCTTCCAGAGCCAGGCATCTTCCTGGTTCATGGTTTCCAAGGAGCAGATAAGCCTCAAACAGCCGGATGTAATAATTATCATCATGGATTCCAGGCAGATCTCGACTGATGAAGACTACCAGAAGATTATGGATTCCATTGACAGGATGTGGAGAGAGACTCCGGCATACCGCAACGGAGAAGTGTACATTTTCTCAGGCAGTGCGGCGGATCTGCTCTCCAGACCGGGGCCGAGGCTGGCCGAAGCAGCAGAACTGATCGGAAAGATTCTCCATCCAGAGCCGTTCCTCAATGAGGATCCCCTCGATCTGATGCCGAAATATTTTGACAATAATTATCAGCAGTACTTAACACACCAGAGGGAGTTATAATGAATAAATCGTGGATAGCAATCACCGCCGTAGTCGCGCTTATGCTGCTTCCCGCCATGCCTGTAGCCAGTGCAGAAGGAGACAGCAATCTTCTGCTGATTGACCTAGGAAACGGACAGACATACTGGTGCGAGGCAGAAAACGGAACTTACGCGGACATTATTGCAGGTTCTGCTGAAAAACTCGGTTTAGATGTGGATATTTCCAATAAATCTGATATCTCTATAAACGGGCTTTCTTCAACAACCGTAAGCGGTTTGATTACCATCCATACCAACTGGAAAATATATTCCTGGAATGGAACAAACTGGGAATACAACCCGAATGCAACCACATCTTCTCAGCATTCCGGTGGTATAGCGGCAGTTGGATATTATGCGGATGATTCCCCAGAAAATGTAATATGCCCGCAGTCTACGCCGGAGTATAAAACAGTCTGGACGCAGTTCGGAGGATCTTCTTCAGCCTACAACACGTCAGACTCATACGGCGTGGAGAACCCGGCTCTGCCGGTAGAGTGGCACAGAACATACAACACTGGATATGTGGATTCAGGCCTGATCGTGGCAGGCGACTTACTTTATCACACCACTGGGGGGAGCTGGGGATCCACCACAGACACTAAAGACCTCTGGGTTTACTGTCTCAATAGATTCACCGGCGACATTGTCTGGGAACATCACGGAAAATACGGTGCCGGGTACGAAGTCACCACGCCGGTAGTTGTCGGCGACATGCTGATATTATCTGCAACATGCGGGGACATTTATTGTTTCGACAGATACGACGGAACTCTTCTCCATACTCTAACCATCGACTACAAGCCGCCGATGGATGAAGAAGGAACAATTCTCTGGGATGCAGAGATATTTGTGACCGGAGCCACCACGCCCATCTATGATTCAGGAGCTTTATACTTCGGTTCGGCAGACGGCAAAGTCTACTGTTACAGCATTAATTACAATGAAGGATTCAAAGAGGTCTGGTGCTACGACCCGCCGGATGATTACAGCGACTCCGCCGGCTACACAGGTTCAAAGGGAACCTTCTACTTCCATGCGCCGACCATTGCTGAAGTCGACGGCAAAAGAATGCTGTTTATCGGCAATTACGGAGGATACCTGCATGCACTGGATGTCACTACAGGAAAAGCTGCATGGGTTAAGCAGGTTATCGACGTATCTGAAATAAATACAGCTAAGCCGCATCTGCCTGGTTCTGCTGCTGTAGTCTCTGTAAACAAAGAGGGCACAAAGCTGCTGGTAACCGGCACCGACGGAGGCATGTCTGTATCTTTAGGATATATCATGGCACTGGATCCGAAGACGGGAGAAGGCTACAGCGGAGAAGATTACATCTGGAAAATAAATGCCCTGTTTACATCACCTGTCGTAGATTCCGACGGATTTTACACATATCTGAGTCCCTCAAACCCGGGAGATTCAAAAATAACGAAGTCTGACGGTACTGAAGTGGATATTATTGAGTCGGTGTGCAAATTCGACTGGGACGGCAATCTTGTCTGGATGTGCGATTACAGCAAATTTGTCAAGTCGCCGCTGACGCTTGCAGACGGAGTTCTCTACGCTATGGAATATTCCGCCGGCGGAATTAAAGGAAAGTATGGAGAAGCAGGACATCTTGCAGCAATAAACGCAGAAGACGGAACTCTGCTGTGGAAAGTATTCCTTGAGCCCTGCACTCCCGACTCATACTCGATGGTGCAGGCAACGGTAATCGACGGCAAGATCTACGTGGGAAATGACTACGGAGCCGTATACTGTTTGTCTGACATAGCGGGTCCCAGTTCTGTAGAGTCGGAAATAAACTCGCTGCAGACTGCCGGATTCAATCACTGGTCCTGGTATGTTCTGATTGTAGCGATCGCCGCCACCATGTCATTGTTTATTATATTTTACAGGGGAGCTTGAATGACTATTGCCAGTAGAAATAAGACCGATGTTTCATCACTTCAATTGGATGATAACTCCGATTCATGGATCATCAAGACCCGCAAAACTTTCAGCAGGGCCTTCGGAAGAATGAAAGACGACATGGATCCCGGCGATGAAAGCGACATAGCCTTGAAGAAAAAGAGATTCGTAATTATTTCAGTATTTGGAATAATCATGGCTCTCATCGCTTTTTTTATTTCCATTTCAATTGCGGCAGGAGGCGTGATACCGATCAGCGATGCCATTTCATCACTGGTTTCATCCATCGCAAAACACGGAACGAACCTGAATGAGGAAGAACTGTATATCTTTGAATCAAGGCTTCCCAGAGCTTTAGCGGCCATCGCCGTCGGTGCCGGATTATCAATAGCCGGCTGCATGTATCAAGCCATCATCAGAAATCCTCTTGTTGACCCTTACATTACCGGAGTGTCTTCCGGAGCCGGCTGTCTGGCAGTGGCTGTCGGAGCGATAGGCGCTTCCATTCCGTTCATGGGCGCCGACAACCTGTATTTAGTTCCGATTGCAGCAATAATCGGGGGTCTGGTGGCATTCGGCATTACTATGCTGGTAGCAGAATGCTCCGGGGGATCGGCAACCAACTATATTCTGGCCGGTGTAATCGTAGGATTTGCATTCTCCTCAATACAGACGATATTCATCTCAATGGCTAAAGATAATTTCAGCGACGTCATGTGGTGGCTTTACGGCTCATTCGCACAGGTCACCTGGGAAAATGCATGGCTGGTTTTTATTCCTGTGATATTTTTGTCTTTGCTTTCAATGCTCTGGGCAAGAGAGTTCAATCTGTTCATGATGGGCGAGGAACAGGCAAAACAATTGGGATTAAATGTAAAATTATTCAAAAGGAGCATGATGATTCTTGCTTCGATTCTTACTGCGCTCTGTGTTGCATTTGTAGGAATAATCGGATTCGTGGGTCTGGTGGTGCCTCATGCCTGCAGAATGGCTTTAGGCGGTGACCACCGTCTGATCATGCCGGCCAGTATAATCATCGGAGCCATGCTGATGCTGTTTGCAGATATTGTGGCAAGGATGGCGATGATCCCCATGGAACTACCAGTAGGCGCCATCACGGCTATCATCGGTACTCCGGTGTTTGCATACATGCTGATCAAAAAGGGGCGTGAATATGATGGCTGATCATCTGCTGGAGATACACGGGCTGAATAAAAAATTCGGAGACTTTCAAGCCCTTAAGGACATTAATCTTGGATTAGACAAAGGATTGATGATCGGCCTCATCGGGCCGAACGGCTGCGGAAAGTCGACGATGATGAAATGCATCTGCAAAATTCATGAAATGTCTTCCGGATCAATCTACATTGACGGGGAAGACATCAGCAAGAAAAAACCGGCAGAGGTTTCCAAGCTTGTAGCCACAGTGCCGGCCGAATCCGGGCTGACTTTCGGACTTACAGTCACGGACATGGTGATGTTGGGTAGGTATCCCTTTGTCGATAAGATCTGGTGGGAAAATCCGGAAGATGAGACAGCCGTCAGAGAGGCACTAAAGACATTCGGTATCTACCACCTGCGCAAGAAACAGGTTTCCATGCTGTCTTCCGGCGAAAGACAGCGGGCAATGATCGCCAAGGCGTACGTGCAGGAACCGAAAGTAATGCTTGTAGACGAGCCGACCAGCCATTTGGATATGAAGTACAAACTGCAGGTCATGGAATATCTTAAGAAAATGTCTTACTCGGACATGACTGTTATCGTGGCAGAGCATGACATCAGCCTGATGGCCCGTTATTGCGACATCTGCATAATCATGAAAAAAGGAGAGATCCAGACCATTGGAGATCCTAAAAAAGTGATTACGGAAGATTTGATCAGAGACGTTTACGAAGTCGATTCAAGAATCGGGTTGGATGAAGACGGCGAGATCTACGTTCTTCCGAAGAAATACATCGATGCAGAGGAGTCTTGATGGCTGATGAAGCATCTGGGATCAGCAAAACGTCCGGCCCAGAAGCATACGTGCTTTACTGCTACAGCTGCGGTCATGCATGGTATCCGAGAGACGAGAAGCCTCCCAAACGCTGCCCGAGATGCAGATCTTCCCGATGGGATCACCCTTTGAAGAAAGAAACAGAATGCAAATTCTGCGGATACAAGTGGCGGCTTACATCCATAAATGAAAAGTGTCCCTCATGCGGACAGCTGCAGATCGTCAGCACCAGGCAGCGTTCTCTGTACTGCAATCAATGCGACCACGTCTGGATTCAGAGGAGGAATGAAACTCCCAAGAAATGCCCGCTGTGCAGATCATCCGACTGGAATAAGCCGAAAGCGCACAGGCTGGTATGCAGCAGATGCGGACACGTATGGAAAAATCAGTCAAGCACGCCGAAGAAGTGTCCTCATTGCCAGTCTACTCTGTGGAATGTGCCCCGGCCGACGCTGCAGTGCAGGCGCTGCGGGCACAAATGGACTTTGAAAGGCAGGCGCAGGCTGGAAGACGTCAAAATCTGTCCGAAGTGCAAGTCAGCCAAATGGAATGAAGCTCCTAAAGTGTTCTTATGCAAAAACTGCGGCAAAACACACATTCTCAAATCGAACCAGAAAATTGCAGTCTGCCCGTACTGCAAGTCGGATCAGCAGACTTACGAGCTGCAGTGCCACTTCTGCGGCTATATCTGGAATGCGGATGAAGACAACGGAAACATGTGTCCAAAGTGTAAGACAATAATCACGGATAATGCAGCGTTGGCTTCGCATACATTAGATATCTGGACTAACGGCGGCAGGACTCTCCGCTATACTTCAAGCAGCGGCTTTGGTTTCATTTATCTGTGGATAGGTCTGGAGCCTGTAACCACCATGTATTTTCACGAGGCCTGCAGAAAACTCAGCATCAACGCAGAAAAATTCATCGACGCAGTCAGCAGCCATACGATGGATGACACTTTCGGGGAGCTTGTAGATTATATGTATGAGCACCGCGACGATTATAAGCAGTATATTCCTTATTTCAAAAAACGTTTAAATCTCAGCGATACCGATTCTAAGATACTCTCGATTCACTTCATCGGCATGGGTCCGGAAGCAATAGCAGTGAAGTTTAGCATTCCTTATGAGAAAGTAAAAGAATCATTCGACCGCATAATGAATGCCTTTGCAGACTCTGGAATTGCCGTAGATGATACGGTTTTTACTGAAAATCCGTTTGATTATTATTGAAAACCTAATATGCAATAATCATCTGCAGAAAGGCATTTTCAGGTATTATGATTGATTAGTGTGTATCATATGTTAATGTTTTATATGCAATCATCATGCATGCGGTTTTCTACTTAATCTTACATGTATGTATATCAGCTTCTTGAAATAAGCCATTCTTTTCTCACTGTGAAATTACACATAGTCAGGATATTTCTTACTCATATCACCATCATTTTCCAAATAAAATACATATATACCTATTGTATTCAATACTTGGACTATTCATCCAATATGTTATACAAAATCTGACATTATGCCATTTGGGATGGAGTGTCGAAGGAGGATCTAGGATAAGTATGACAGAATACAGTTGTGTGCAGCACACTGGCAATTTCAGTTCTGATAGTGAACATACTCTCAATGGTAAGCAGAACTTTTCTGAAACTATACTGACCTGCAAGATATGTTTTCATACTTGGAAACCGAAAAACTCCAGCCTTTATCCGCAGCGGTGCCCCAAATGCAGAAGCACCCGCTGGAACATAAGTATGCCTGTCAACAATACCTGCATGAGATGTGGCCACAAATGGGTGAGCAACGGCAAAGAGCCAACAAAATGTCCTTCCTGTCATTCTTCAAAATGGAATATGAAGTCATTCAGATGCGTCTGTAAAAAATGCGGTCATGTGTGGTATAAAAAGAAAAATGGCACGCCGAAGAAATGCCCATTCTGTAAATCATATTACTGGAATGTTCCGCAAAATATTTTTTTAAATAATCCTTCATTGATATTCAACAATGATTCGTGGAAATGGACAATGACTCCTTATAGGAAAGAATTGTTTGGAATCATGAATTCTGAATGCAGTAAATCAAAGAAGATAGAATCTGTAGCAAAACTTTTGAATTTGACTATAAAGGAATCAGAAGTTTATTTGATGTATATGGAAGGTTCTAATTTAGTATCTGTTTCCATTGCCTGCGATCTTCCATTTGAGATTGCTATGAATATAATTCAAGATGTTGAATGTGTGCTATTCAGCAGTCGTCATAGGATGGAAGCACACGCATGAAAATCCTAAATATTAAAAAATATGGTCCAATCTATAGATTCAACGATGCAAATATTTATTGGACATTATACCACCTTTCTAAAAGTGAATACACAGGACGCAGTAATCTTGCATTTAAAGTTGGTATAGGTGAAGGAAGCATGCGCAACATCCTAAAAATATTGAAAGAATGGAATTTTATTATTGTTGAAAATCGTGGCATAACCATATCAGATGAAGGAAGATTATTTCTTCAGAGTATACCAATTAAGATTATAGAAGTAAATTTATCTAATTATATTGATATTAATAATCAATATTGTTGTGGAATTATAGTTTTTAAGCGATCTTTTAAAATTCAAAATGGTCTAAAACAGAGAGATATATGCATCAAATCAGGTGCTAATGGCTGCATAACGTTTATCATCAAGAATGGAAGGCTAACAATTCTTCCAGGGCATAGTTTAGACACTGAATATTCTGGAAACTTTAGAGAAATGGAGAATTCTTTGAATTTAGCGGAAGGTGACGTTCTCATACTCAGCTATTCTGAAGATAAATATGCTGCCGCAAATGCAGCAATAATGGCTTCGTTGGATTTGATCTGATAATATATACTTTTAAATTGCCAAGTTACTGATTTTCATCAATAGATAACTAAATATCTTTGAAGCTTCAGTATGCTTAATTGAATAACCTTTATGCTATGATTTATTTGATTTTATTAAGAAAATATTATACGTTTGTATGCCATCAGCCTTTCGAATAAGCGCATGTATGGCGTCTCAATTCCCGTAAAATCATACATGGAGGGAGTATATTGTTGCAGCCAAATGGAGAGTCCTGTAAAAAACAGATTGAAAACGATTCGTCCACAACGCCTGCGGAAATGCTTCATAACCTGCACATGGCAGGTCATGATCGTGAACAGTCCGTTTTGTCGGTTAAGGAATCCTTCGGGGATTTAACCGTGGAAGATCTGTGTCTCATCATTGTCAATGAATATTATAAACCTCTCATCGCTAAAAAGGAGCTGAAACGTCTTTTGCTTTTATGCGACTATGAAGAAACTGCAATTACACAAG
>CALUEU010000004.1 GCA_944319735.1 uncultured Methanomassiliicoccus sp.
TAAACCTCTCATCGCTAAAAAGGAGCTGAAACGTCTTTTGCTTTTATGCGACTATGAAGAAACTGCAATTACACAAGCGATCTCCCTTCATTATCCCAATCCTCTGGGATATGTTCTGATGCTGGATGACTCTGCAAGTATGCATTCTGCCAGTTTCATGATCAAAATTGACGCCAAAGCCTTTATTGACTGTTCCCGTACCGAGGATGAATTCGGCATTAACCGGTTCGAAGTGCATGCAGACTGGGTCTATCCATCTGGAATTAATCCGGCTCCTGCAGTCGTAACGGAAGAACGCGGCGAATTAACCGCGGCAAAATCTGCAATCAACAATTTGAAGACAGATGGAGACTGGACCAACATAGGAGAAGCAGTTTCTTTGGCCAACGCCATGATAGAAAAAATGACGGCGGTTAACAAAGCATATGTGCTGGTCAGCGATGGACTATCTAATCACGGCACTTCACCTGCTGCAGTTTTGAAAGATAAACCTCCAATTTATATCGCTGGTTTAGGACCCTACATGCGGAAATCTTATTTTGAAAGTATGCTGAGTAAAAATCCAAAAAGTAAATTCTACAATAGTCCCAATTCATACGATATGATGATGGTTTTCAATCAGATCTTAGCGGATTCTTCTCAGTCTTTATTGACATTAAATCATCGGGAAACCTATCAGGGAATTGATTATAATGTTCAGGAATTCAGCATCAGCGGGAAGGGAAACTGCTCATTGGTGAATGTGGTATGGTCGGATGACAGATGTCATTATACCCCTGGTTGCCCAAATATGGGTGAAATAAATCTGGTTCTCATTGATCCTGATGATCATTCAACTTCCATCCGCCCTCAGATCATAGAAGACGGCTTCTGCATCTTTGATTTACGCAATGTCAGGCCCGGCAGGTGGAAGCTGTTGGCTCAGTATGTCTTTGAATCGCCTATATGGGTAACCGTTGGTGCTATCCAGACCAGTGCTCCGGTGTCGGTAACTGTGATAGGCGAGCAGATGGTAAAGGCAGGAGAAACACCCAGCTTCACTGTGCAGATTGCAGGTACAGAGGCGATCTGTGATCTAAAAGTCAACGCTGTATACAGTCGTCCGGCGGTTGACTTCCAGAATGTGATAAAAACACTCGGTGAAAAAGGATCTGAAGCGGACATCATTGGTAAAGACGTCAGCCGTTTTCCTAGAGTACAGGAACTGGCATCGCTGAGGGAAACAGAGGCAGGAATATTCAATGGAAGCTTGGGTTCGGTTCTAAACACAGGAATTATAAATGCATACCTTACAATCACTGGAACTTATCTGGACGGAACTCCGTTTGTGGCAAAGAAGCTGCATTCAGTCTTTGTAGAATAAAGCTGAAAATCATCCGTTTTGAGATTGGAGCAAGGCCGTATTCCCAGGGATCTTTTTTTACCTTACTCTGTTCACACCCTAACTCTGAAATATCCCATAGGATCATCCATTTCATCTTCTTAAAATAGATTGACGCATATATCCAATTGGATATGAAACGGATTGCTGTATATGGTAAAGGCGGTATTGGAAAATCAACAATCTCCTCTAACTTAACCGCTGCTCTTTCAGACATGGGTGTAAAGGTATTGCAGATTGGATGCGATCCAAAACACGACTCTACTAGACTTTTGTCGAACGGAGCGGGGGATACAACAGTTCTCGAATATCTGAGGGATACATATCCTGATGAAAGAACTCTGGAAGATGTGGTCTATACTGGTTACAAAGGCTGCTTGTGTGTAGAAGCAGGAGGCCCTGAACCGGGGATAGGCTGTGCCGGGAGAGGCATAATCTCAGCCTTTGAACTCCTTCAAGATCTGAACATAAATTCAATTCCGATCGATATCACAATTTACGATGTTTTAGGAGATGTAGTCTGCGGAGGCTTTGCCGTTCCCCTGAGAGATGGTTACGCAGATACTGTGTATATTGTAACTTCCGGAGAGTTCATGTCGATATATGCTGCCAACAACATTCTGAAAGGAACAGCAAACTACAATCCTGATAGAATCGGTGGCATAATATTCAACAGCCGCGGTGACGAGGAAGAGTATGAAAGGGTAAAGAGATTCTCCGAGGCAGTTTCAATTCCTATCGTAGCAGTATTCAAACGTTCAAAGGAATTTTTGGATGCAGAAAGATGTGGAAAAACCGTAGTGGAAGCTTATCCCGATTCTTCTCTTGTAAAATCATTCAGGGATCTGGCTGAAATTGTTCTGGAAGGCAGAAAATATGCTGCAAAATATCTTGGGGAAGCAGAGTTAGAAGAAGTGGTTTTAGGCATAGCAACATCAAAAAGAACTTCTCAAAGCAGTGCTCTGATAAGAGAGCCAAATGTGGTTTCTGAACCTAGATATTATACATCTCGCAATGTACAGAGGAATGAAGTCTTGCACGGCTGTGCCTTTGCCGGTGCAGTTTCAATCACAACATCAATGACTTCTTTGACAACGCTGATGCATTCTCCGCGCAACTGTGCACAATTCGCTTATCAACTGGCATCCAATGCAGTAAAACGTTCATACATCTGTGAAGGCACCGCGATTCATGGTTTTTCACAGCCCAATGTCACGTGCACGAATATGGCAGAATCAACAATGATCTTTGGCGGCAATGATGAACTCAAAGCTTCTTTAAAATCTATTTTAGATGGCGGTCAGAAAAACATCGCAGTAGTGACATCTTGTCCTTCAGGTATCATCGGAGATGACGTAGAAAGTATCGTCAACGATTTGTCATTGCAGTATCCAGATGCTACCATCATTCCCTTGATTGAAGATGGAAACGTCAATGGTGATTTCATGCAAGGGGTAATTGATGCATCAATCGCATTGACTAAAGCTTTCGTAAAGACTTCGTTTGACAAGACAGATTCAGTAAACCTAATCGGAGTCAAGACAATCTCAACAAACTGTATAAAAAATTCAGATTATGTGGAAAGTATTCTGTCTAAATTAGGAATTAAAATCAACTGCAAATATCTTGGAGATGCTGATATTGAAGATCTTAAGAAGCTTACTGAAGCTAAATTCAATCTTCTACTGAACCCGGACCGCTTTTCTATGATGTTGAAACAATTTCTTGAAGATAATTACGACATGACATTTTCCAACCACATTGCCAGACCAGGTCTGAAAGCAACTACTGAATGGATCAGGGAAATAGGAGAATGTTTTGGCAGAACGGAAGCTGCTGAAAATATCATTCAGGAGATATGTACTGAATATAAGTTGCATTTAGAATTTTTAAAGAATAATCTACAAAATAAGACTGTATATGTGGCAAGTATGAACAGAGATATCGACTGGATCTTGGAGATGCTTGAAGGGGCAGGCATGGAGATCATAAAGGCAGTGGTTATCGATAGGCCTGATTATACAATGGATTACGACATCAAGGCCGCTTATCCGTTTGTCGACATTATTGAAAAATATGAGATAAATGAGCTTATCAATGACATAAACACCAAGAACCCGGATATTTTAATTTCCGCCTATCCAATGGATGTAAATCCCCACATCGTGCAGAGGTATATTCCACTGGTACCTGATATCGGGCCCTTCGGGGCATTAGAACTGGCAGATTCCTGGGTGAGTTTTATGAAGGCACCAGCTGAAGAGGGGTGGAGAAAAGATGGCAATTAATTATGATGAACCTGAAGGTTTGATGGGTATACTGCTTGCTTTCGAGGGTGTGAAAGATGCAGAAACCATTCTCAATGGTCCGACTGGATGCAAGTTTCATCCTTCATCTGTGTCTGAAGCAGTCTACAGGAGAAAAGGATCATTCAATCCGATGATATTTTCAGGGGAGTTTCATTTCTGCCAGCCCCGCATTCCTTGCACATATCTTGGCGGCTATGATTACATAACAGGATCAAAGGACAGATTGAACAGGCTTTTTGATGAAGTAAACAACTCTCGCCCAAGCCTTATTGGAATAGTAAATTCTCCTGGTGCATCTCTGATCGGTGAATCTTTGAATGTGACTGAAACATCTGTACCGGTTGTAAAAATAGAGACTCCTGTATATTCTAAATCATTGGGAGATGGGTTTCAGGAAGGAATAATCTCTATTCTGGAAAAAATTAAACCTGGTACTGGGAAAAGGAAATACTGCATAAATCTGCTTGGAATTTCAATATGGCATTTGAACTGGGAAGACAGTCTCAACGATCTTACTGCATTATTGAATCTGTGCGGAATTGAAGTGATAACCGCGGTGGGTGCAGGCTGGTCAATAGATGATATAAAGACCTCTGGTGAAGCTGAGCTTAATATAGTCATTCATGACGAATTTAGCGGTAAAGTCGGAAGTTGGTATGAGAAGAACTGCGGCATTCCATACATCACACCGGAAGTTCCGATAGGTTTCGATGCTTTGGAAAACTGGCTCAAAGAAGTTTGTCATGCATTAGGGAGAGACGCTGCCCCTGCTATTGACGTTATAAAATCTAAGCGTAAGAAGGTTTTCAGGGAACTTTCGGCAATGGAAGAAAGAAAAGTCCTGCCAAAAGGCAGAACATTTTCAATTGCAGCAGACGGATCTCTTGCCTTTCCTGTTTTGAAATTCTTATATGAATACCTTGGAATGGTACCAGTGGCTGTAAATGTGGAAGATTCGGAATGGGACAGTAAAATCAATGATTATCTGTCAGACAACGGTATCAACATTTCAAAAAATGTATTCAATACGGCCGCTGATATTTTCATAGGGGACGGCAATACGTTGTCTGCTTTGTTATTCAGGGAAGTAGTCAGAAGCGGAATAACTGTTGAATCTCCTGGAATCAGACAAATTGAGATAAGAGAAGAGCCTGTTTTAGGCCTGAATGGAACACTTCGTCTGCTTGATGGTGTATTAAATTCATTAATAAGATGAAATGGGAAATGCTGTGCGCAGGGCACATGGCCCTGCATTAATTTGTTTAGAGTCTTGCCTGGATAATACCAAATATGAGTGTTATTACACCAGAGGCCACCGCAAGGTAAAATCCGATTCCGTAGCTAAGATCTGTAAATTCATCTCCCGCCCACATGTAGCTCACAATTGCAAGAATAATTGTAATGATACCGAAGAGTGCAGAGATGTATCCAACATTCTTTCTTGAACCATTACCAGTCATACCTACAGCAAATAGTATTAAAGATATAACTCCTAAAACTGCAACAATCACTGGAATATAGATTTGGAAGCTACCGTCATAGTCAATAAGATCTATTCCCGTATAATCTATACCACCGCTTGTAAACCAGCTAACTGCAATAGCAACTATTCCAATTAAGGCTCCAATTATTCCAATAATGCCCCAAATGTATGGAGTATTTTTCTTCAACGATGTTGAATCCATAATATCAATCTCCTTGCCTTGATACATTTTTGGAAATGCGTATAAGTGTTTCTGATAAATTTTACAGATATATTATTCATATCGTACATAAAAATCATTAATTTAAGAATTTAAATTTTTACTTTATTTTAGCCAGCATTTAGAAAATAGATATTTTTTTAACGATTCATATATAACTCAAAAAAATTGTGTTATTTTGTATATTTTTTTTGAAATGACTGTAGAATTAAGAGATATTTATTGGTTTTGAAGGACATTCCTTGTCTATGTGAATACCTAATCTATGTAAATGCACGATCTAATCATGATATTTTCCCGTATATCCGCTATAATCGCAGAAATTCTTAATTTACTCAGCATTCAAATTGTTAGTTTATGCAGACTATTGAGATTAGCAAGACTCTCGATATTGGGTTTGGAAATAAAAGATCAGTCATGACCTCAGATGCTAAAATAATAGGCAAAGTGTACGGAGCTGAAGTTGACACAGAGCAGTGGGTTGTAAGCAACATTCTGACTGACTTTGATTCATCAATCCTTTCAGATGCTGATGTAAAACACCCTAAAATGAGGAAAACAAGAGTTTCAATTCCTGTTGATAAAATTGAGAAAGTGTCTGACATAATTGAGCTTTCTGTAGATCTAAACACACTGCTCAACGCAATAGAAGAAGACTAGGCTTGAGAGACACTCATTCGAATGGACTTTGAACAGTCGCTGTCATGAAATAACTCATAGTCTTTGATGCTTCAACTTACACCTCCTATTTGGAGGTGGTCTATTGTTTAAACCTCTTTGCTGTTTTTTGCTAGTGTTTCAACTCACACTCCCGTAAGGAAGTGACCCAGGAGCGACCTCGAAGGCATAGACACACCTAAGTTTCAATCCACACTTCCGTATGGAAGTGACTGGAGATGTGGATAATATACAATAAGTACAAATTAGTTTCAATCCACACTTCCGTATGGAAGTGACTGTCAAAATATGAAATATGGATATTTACATTTAATCTTATCCTAACATCTGGGCAAGAATTAGTATGGTATATTATAAATAAAAATTTTGTTCCCACACAACTTATTTATTCTATAATTAAAGAATATCACATTAAATAATTAGTTCTGGTTCAGCAAATTCTCAAAATATTAGTGAGTGCGAACGGATGGTCTTTTGAATGTTCACTATATGTTCGCACCGCATATATATTCTGTTCATCTACTCAATACTACGCTGCATTATGATATCTTTTTGTTCTCATCTGGTCTGTATTTATCATTATTTTATATATTATATTAAACATGGTTTAGTTATTTTTCTGAACTCATCCATATGCATTTTGAAACACTAATTTATTTTGCCTGTTCATTTTCAGTGATTTCTTCTAATGAAAGACCTTTGGTTTCTGGTATAAACTTCCAGACGAAAATTAGCGAGAACACTCCTACAATGGCATATATGAAGAACACCCCATTAGTTCCCAGCAAACCTACAAGACCTAAAAATGTCAATGAAATTATGAAATTAGAAGCCCAGTTGGCTACTGTAGCTACACTCATCGCTTTACCTCTTATTCTGAGTGGATAAATCTCTGCTATGAGCAGCCAGAAGATTGGACCAAGTCCTATGGCAAATGAGGCAATGTATGCCATTAGAAACACGGCTGTATAAATGCCCAGAGATGCAGCGCCGATGGTGAATACTACGCTCAGACCCAGAAGTGATAAAATCATCCCGCTCAGACTTATCAGCAGCAGAGGGCGTCTACCAACTCTGTCTACAAGGAATATGGATATGACTGTCAGAACTACATTTACTATGCCGACACCGACACTGGCGGCTATTGAAGCTGTAGCATTGCCGTAACCGGCAAACTCAAAAATTGTAGGGGCGAAGTAAATGACAGTGTTGATACCTGTAGCCTGCTGCAGTATTGCCAATGTTATGCCGATTATGGCTACATAACGAACGGCAGGAGACCACAACTCGCTGATTTTGGTATTCTTCTGCTCTTCATTTTCTTTTTCCATCTGACGGATTGCATCGTCAGCTTTTTCTTTGTCGTATGAAAATTCTTCAGCTACGTGCATGGCACTGTCTACTTTTCCTTCGAATACCAACCATCTGGGGCTGGAAGGAAGAATAATCATTCCAATCAAAAGAGCAGCAGCTGGTATAACTGCAGCGAGAAACATGGCCTTCCAATTTCCAGACGGAGAGAAGTAAAGTGAGACTACATAAGCCACAAGTATTCCCACAGTGACCATCAGCTGTGTAAGGGACACCATAGCGCCTCTAATGCTCTTAGGTGCCACTTCTGAAATATACATGGGGCTTATGAATGAGGCAATACCTATGCCTGTCCCTATTATGAATCGGCCAGCAAAGAAGAAGTATATGTCTGGCGACAAAGTGATTACTGCAGTTCCTATTATCACCAAGGCAGCAGAACTGATTATAGACTTTCTTCTTCCCAGTCTGTCTGATAAGTATCCCCCGGAAGCTGATCCGATTATGGCTCCGACCAAAACTATGGATACTGCCCACGATCTTTCAGAAACCGTTAAAGAGAAATCCTGCTGTACGAATAATATTGCTCCAGAAATGATCCCAGTATCAAATCCAAATAAAATTCCGCCGATGGCAGCAACTGCCGCTGCAACATATGCCAAAGGTGGAATACTAAGTCTCCTCTTAGATTTCTGGCCGCTGAATTTCATGAAGCATTTATTACTCTTCAGCAAGTCTCTAATTAAAGTAACGATCTTTCCTCAAGCAGTTTCTTTAAAATCAATCTTAAATCGTCTATGCATTTCAGCCTGTATGTCGCATCGGTTTCACCACTGCCTATTTTTATAGTCACAGACTTTTCTTTTAAAGCTCTGAATGCATCCTCATCAGTGATGTCATCACCTACGTAGATAGACGCTTCACACCCCGCATGATCAATAAGCATCTGGCAGGCGTCCCCTTTGTTTTTCCCTTTGGCTCTCAGCTCTATGACTTTCTTACCTTCTGTTATCGCGAAGTTGCCAGAGTTCTTTTTGACAATGTCTCTAATACTTTCTTCGTCTCCAGCATCTGCGTTTCTGTAGTGTATGCTTACAGAATAGACTTTTTGCTCAATCTGGATGCCCCTATAATTCTTTAATAAGCATTCAATATCATTTTTCAATTTTGAGATATCATCACAGTCTATTTTTTCTTCAGCAGAAAAAGGACATTCTATGCCGTGGCTGCCTATCAGATTTTTGAAATGAACTTTGTTTTTCAGATCTTCTAAGCTTCTGCCGCTGACTATCCAGATTTCCGTCGAGGGAAGTTTTTCCAGATCAGTCAGAATATTCTCTATTTCCTTATCGATCTCTGCTTCTTCTGGTGTTGGCACTATGGGAGAAATAGTGCCGTCAAAATCAAGCATTAAAAGAAGCCGAGGCGATTTTGCTAATGCACTTAGTTCAGTACTCAGATTCCCATTGTCTGAAGAACTCGTCCAGCCACCAGAAGATGTCATGATCCTTAACTTCCTTCCTAAGTTTGCTGCAGTGGTTTGCTTTTTCTTTCTGTTTCATTCTCAGAGCTTTTTGAATAGCTTTTGCCATTGATTCGAGATCATACGGATTTACTACAATGGCATCTTTCATTCCTTCACTGGCTCCTGCGAACTCACTGAGAATTAAAACTCCATTTTCGTTTACAGCCACATATTCTTTGGCTACGAGATTCATTCCGTCAATAACCGGTGTAACCATGGCAACATCTGCTATCCTGTAAAGCATCAGCAGTTTGTCCTCGTCAATTTTCCTGTTGATGTAGATGATTGGAGTCCACGATGGAGTCTGAAATCTGCCATTTATTCTGCCTACACTTTCCTCTACTTTCCTTTTCATTTCTTTATATTCATTTATATTGACTCTAGTGGGAGATGCTATCTGTATGAACGAAACTTTTTCCCTTGCCCTGGGGCTGGATTCAAGATATCTTTCAAAGGCAAGAAATCTGTTTAAGATGCCTTTGGTGTAGTCCAGTCTGTCTACGCCTAAAATTATGCGTTCAGCATTGATCGACTTTCTTGTTGCCTCAGCACCTTTGATTATACTTTGCATGTTGCCGCTTTTAGCATATGTTTCATAATCAATCCCGATTGGGATCGCTGCGATCTTTGTTTTTCTGCCGTTGTAGGTAATCACATTGTCTTTGGCTTCAGCTTGAGGAAATTCCCTGCATACAGTTGCAATGAAGTTATCTGCGTGAGCTTTTGTGTGAAATCCGAGCATATCCGCGCTCAGCAGACCTTTTAGAAGATCGCTTCTCCAAGGTATGCAGGAAAAGGTCTCAGCTGCTGGAAAGGGGATATGCCAAAACAATGCTATGGCAGCTTCCGGAACTTTATTTCTCAGCATGTCAGGAACTAATGAAAAATGTACATCCTGAATGAACACCCTGCCGCCTTTTTCCAGCTCTTCTGCTGCAGCCTCGGCAAATTTCATATTCACGCTTTTGTAAGTTTCCCAGTAGTTTTTTTTGAACTGGGCATTTTCTTGAAATAAGTGACACACTGGCCAGATGACCCTGTTGCTGAATCCAAGATAATAATCGTTAACCTCTTTCTGAGTAAGCCAGATCCTTCGGAGAGTGTACTTCGGATCCTCCGGAGGAACTCTGACGCATCCTTTAGAATCGCTGCAGTCTTTGTCGGCGTCTCCGCTTCCCCAGGCAATCCAGGTACCTTTTGCAGCCTGCATCACTGGATCTATGGCAGCGACAACTCCTCCAGTTGGAACTGAACAATCTATATGCTCTTCATTGTACTCATGGACATATGGTTCTCTGTTGGAGATAACGATTAATCTATCCACTCTGTGAATTATGAGAGCACAGCCTATTTAAGAGAATTCAAGAAAAGGTTTGAAGGAAGGGATTTTATTCAGAATCCATTCTTTCCAGAACTGCTGAGATTATGATCGGAAGTGTGATGGTGGCATCTCCCTCCACAGTCATGTAATCTGCTGCAGCTTTGACTTTTCCCCATGAAACAGCTTCCCTTACTCTGGCTCCTGAAAGTGAACCATCGTATTCCTCGGCTGTGGTGAGGTACACGGCATGGTCAAGTCCTCCTCTGAACTGGTTCCACCAAATGGTATGATGTTTGGAAATTCCTCCACCTACCATGATAGCTCCAGATTCTTTAGCGTCAAACACCATGTCCATAAGGTCCTGTTCATCCTGGAATAAGTCAATGTGAAGATCGCGGTGCTCCTGCCAGTACATCCAGACCTGGCTTCCGAATGATCCGTCTGTGATTCCAGGTACAAATATCGGCACATTGTTTTTGTGACACCAGTAGAGCAGTGAACTTTCATCGTTAACCATTGCACCTACCTGATCTATCAGCTCTCTCGTGGAGATTGAGTTGCGGTCTTTGAGGATCTTCTTCAGCATAGGCTGCATTTTCCTCTCAAGAATGGTTCCGTAGCTTGAGTTAGGAACAAGGACATTTCCCAGTCTGTTGATTCCCTCGTCGTAAAGCTTGGCATCATCCATGATAAACTCGCCGTGATAGTATTTTTTCCATGTTCTGGCTAAATCATGATCAAGTGTTCCGCAGGTTGTAATGATTACATCAACAAGACCGCGTTTTACTAATTCTATAATAACTCCCCTTGTTCCAGTGGCCATTATGCAGGCCGGGAAAGAAAGGAAAACTGTGCAGTCCTTCTTTTTAAGCATTTTTTCAGCAATGTCCACAGCGTCAGACAGTTTTTTTGCTGTGAATCCTCCACAGTTGCTCATCTGGTTTATGAGGTCGTTAACAGTCATTGCCCCGCCGATTTTAATATCAACTACAGGCTTTTTTGTATTCATCAGGACCATCAAGCGCTAAGATTGCTAAAAAGGTTATCTATTGCTCAACAAAGATTTTTGAAATTCCAAGAGTCTATTACTTTTTCCAACTGCCTGTATGTGGTTTCAAGATCCAGGCTGTTGTCGATTATGTCCCAGCCTTCGGAGATGGACATCATCTTCTTTCTAACATCTGCAATGCTTTCTTCTGTTTCGAACATCTCCCACTCTTCATTCCTCATGTGGATTCTGTCCATTGCAGTCTTCGGGTCAATATCTACGAATAATAATTCATCAGGTGTTGGAAACAGTTTTGTCAGGAACTTATAACATGGTTTCACCAGCTTAGGAGGTAAGTATGCTGCACTCATGGCATATCTGATAAAAATCACGATATCTGCTTTGCAGCTTTTTATTTTTGACAAAGAAGTCAGAAGATCCAAAACGAAGAAAACTACTGAAAGATGGTATTTCACTCCTGCTCCCTGAAGACAGGATTTCATGCATTTCCCTGCAAATCTCTCAGAAGGGTGGATGAAGATCTCTACACTATTGCCTTTTGATGTATACAGCTCTTTAATGTGCTCTGCGATTGTATTTTTTCCAGAACCGTCTGTGCCCTCAATAGCTATCCACTTCATTCAAACCCTTGAACGTAGGGGTAATACGTTTCCTATTAAATCTGTTTTTAGTTGTATTAAACTTCAGAAGTCCTTTTGAGTTATTTTCAAGATGTACTTTGGTGTAACTTACGGAAGCGGTATTTTTAGAAGAATCAATACACACGCATAACAAAAGCACTTTTAGATAAGATATAAATTCATATTTTAATGAAATTAGTATCTAGACAAAATAGGTACATATTATTGTTCTGCAGGCATTTATCTACCGAACATACTGCATAATTCTACGGAATTTATCTGTTTATTTGAGTACACACGTGTAAAAGAATTAGAAGATATTACAACTACATTTGTTACAACACCCTTGCTAGAACCCTCTCATCTGATTCATATGAGCAATGTAGAATGGCAGACAATCTCCTTCATTATTCTTCAGTCAATAATATTAATAAAGAATGCACTTGTCTCATACAATGCTTCAGAACCTAGACCTAAGTAAGAAACTTAAAAAAGGAGAGTTCGCAAAACAACTTCCAGATCTCAGAACTCAGCTCGGAGAACTGCAGCGCAGACTCAGACGGGCTCAGATTCCAGTAATCATCCTTTTTGAAGGCTGGGAACCGGCTCTGATGGCTAAAGTGATTAACCAGCTCCTTGTTCCGCTGGATCCGCGTGGGTTCGATTACCATAACATCGGTCCGTCGAGCCCGGAGGAATCTAAACATTCTTTTCTATGGAGGTTCTGGATAAAGACGCCTGCTAAAGGCAGAATAACTATTTTTGATCGTTCCTGGTATTCTTCATCAGCAGCCAGGTCTATGGATGCAGGAATGGAAGACATCATCATCAAAGATGTGAAGGAGATCAATACATTTGAACGGCAGCTTGTTGACAGCGGGGTCATGATAATCAAACTTTTCTTGCATGTTCAGGATACAGACAGAACTCCTACCGATGAAGAAGTCTGCGGACTTGTGAAGGATGATCTGGAGCTGATAAAGAGGCAAAAAAAGTATGTGCCGATCATCGACAAAATGATCACGGCTACAGAAACTCCATTGGCTCCGTGGACAATCATTGAGTCTGCCGACGAAGAATTTGCAACTCTGAAAGTCTTAAAGACTGTGGTAAACAGGATGGAGTCGGCGTTAGAAGCAAACGGCACAGCGTCAGAAGGCGGATATTGTAAAATGGAATATCCCGCGATTCAAAGTACGCCTGCATATACAAAGTTAAACTCAGATACATATCGCACTAAGCTGGAGAAATATCAGCAGAGACTGAAGAAAGTCCAGATGGAACTTTATCGTCAGAAGAGGCCGTTAGTACTAGTATTTGAAGGAAGAGATGCGGCGGGCAAAGGAGGAAACATTCTCCGAATAACCCAGTCTCTCAATCCTCGGACATATCAGGTTGTTCCTACTGGCGCTCCCAACGATGTGGAAATCTCTCATCATTATCTCTGGAGATTCTATCTTGGGCTTCCTGAAAAAGGACACATATCGATATTTGACCGTTCATGGTACGGGAGAGTTCTCGTAGAAAGGGTGGATAAAATCACACCCGAACAGGATTGGCGCAGAGCTTACCGTGAGATAAACGAGTTTGAAAAATCAATGGTTGACGACAATACCATTCTAATCAAGATGTGGCTGGAAATCACAAAAGAGGAGCAGCTGCAGAGATTCATCGAAAGGGTGGATAATCCTCTGAAGAACTGGAAGATCTCTAATGATGACTGGCTGGCAAGGGAAAAATGGGATGATTATACTGCAGCAATAGATGAAATGATTGTGAGGACGTCTCAGCCATATGCTCCGTGGTATATCATAGACTCCAATGATAAACAGAGTGCTAGGCTGCAGTCTCAGAAGACTATCTTAGACATAACAGAAAAAGAGCTGAAGATTAAGTAATCATTTTTTCTTAATCTTTTTAGTAATTTTCTCATTAGCGGCAGCATATTTTCCCCTTGGAAGACCTTTAACCAGCAGGGCGATAAACACTGCAAGGCAGATCAATATCACAGCCACCTGTTCCCAGAGTAGAAGGGGATTGGGGATGATCAGCAGTACAACGAAGTCTATCGTAAGTATGAGCAGAATGCTGCTGACTTTCATAAACTTCTCATAGACGCTGGGATCAGCGCATTCTGCCTGGCGCTTCAGCCTCTTTCCGCCTTCCAGCATTACTTCGTCTATTAATTTCAAGTTGTGAACTAAGTTGATGATTGGCGGCAGCAGAACTAAGAAGTTAACTATCATCGACGCTGAGTTGGCAATATGGATTGTGCCTGGAACTAAGGGATCGACATTCTCAAAAATATATGGAGAGATGAAGTAAAATGCGATCTCAATCGCTGCAATTACTATAAGATCTATGTATATCATTATGATTTTTGACTTTACAAGAGAAGCCGACTGTTTAGAAGACTTCGCTCTTGCATATGCGTCACTTCTGATGCATGACAGTTTTGCAACTGTGTTGTGTACTGGCTGAGGAGTTTTTGATGATACTTTGTCATAGATTTTATAGGAATTCTTAGACAGAATCGGCAATGCAATCATGGAGACCAAAGCCGCGCCTATCACAGCTGAATAGAAATCCTGCCCGACCACTCCTGCATCAAGGGCGGTCTTAGCAATAATAAACGCAAACTCACCCATAGCAACAAGGCTCACAGCAGACAGGAAGCTGATCTTCAACTCTCTGTTTCCCAGTAGATATGCAAGCAGGACTGTAGATACTTTAGCAAGGGCAAATACTCCAAATATTATCAGAATCAATGGGATATTGTCAAGAAGGTCTGAAGGCACTATCTCCAGGCCGATGGAGATAAAGAATACAGCCATGAAGAGTTCTTTCATAGGCTCTGTTTTTACCATAATTTCATGAGAGAACTTACACTGGGACACTATAACTCCCATGATGAATGCCCCTATTGCCATAGATAAGCCAATCTTGGTGGAAAGAAGGGCCATGGCGAAACATAAGCCGATGGCGACTATCAGCAAAACTTCTGAAGAAATCTTCTTCCCGATCCAGTCTAAAATTCTGGGAATGAATATCAGGCCTATTCCTATGCTTGCTGCAATGAATATTACAATGGCAGCAATCATACCTATAATTGAACCCAGTGCCGGGGTGTCTCCCACAAGCAGAGGAGCAGCCATGGTCAGAATCAAAACCTGTCCAATGTCCTCCATTACCGTTATGAGAATGATTGTTTCAGCGGTGTCTTTGTCGATGCGTTCCTGACTTTTCAGTACTGCAGCGATGACTGCCGTGCTTGAGCCGGAAATCACAGCTCCAAGGAATATGGACTGTACCATGTCCCAACCCATCAGGATACCGGCGATGTAACCTGCAATAAGCATAAGGGGCAGCTGAACCACAGCAACCATCACAACAAACATTCCGCTTTTCTTGAGTTTCTGCAGATTCAGCTCAAGACCTATGAAGAACATCAGCAAAACGAGGCCCATGTCGGAGAGGATTGAGACAATTACTTCAGTGGATTCTGAAGAGCCATCCCAATAGTTTGCTAGGATTATGCCTGCCGCTAAGTATCCAATAATTGCAGGCATCTTGAGTTTTGAGAATATTATAGAGCAGACTCCTGCAATCAAAAGCAGATATGTTATGTTTACAAGCAGTACGGCCTCTTCCACATTCAACCTCTTTTCAACATCTAGTTGGACAGTAAATCCAGGCTTTAACTAAAATCTTAATGATATTTAAGCGTGTTCTTTAAATTTATAGTCATATTCCATATATTTATTGAAAAACAATTTTAATGATAATCTTAAGACTGCACAGGCTACGATTTCCGCTGTCTTGCTTGTGATTATCTCATTCTGGTGAAAATTACTGCTGAATATCTTAAAATTACTGTCAGCAACCAATATATATAAAAACCATAATACGACCTCAAACCCCTGAAGAAGGTTCTGATTATGAATGTTGATATTGACACATTGGTATATCTTGTACCAATTGCGGGTATAATCGGCCTCATCGTCGCGGGTGTCCTTACAAAATGGGTTATGCGTAAGGATACAGGCACTCCTGAAATGAAAGTAATCGGAGATGCAATCCGCGAGGGAGCAATGGCCTATCTGGCCCGTCAGTACAAGACAATCGCCATAATCAGCGTTATAGTAGCGGTGCTTCTGGTCGCTTTAGACTGGAGGATAAGCATCGCCTTCCTGATTGGAGCATTTTTCTCATCCTTATCTGGTTACATAGGAATGAGAGTATCTGTAAGCTCCAACATCAGGACAGCTAGCGCTGCTAGAAGATCATTGAATGAATCTCTCTTGACTTCATTCCGCGGTGGAGCCGTATCCGGTCTCGCTGTAGTTGTTCTGAGCTTACTTGGTGTTACAGGTATTTTCTTCCTGTATCTGTTCATGCTCAACAACGACACTGACTTTGCTTCCGAGTCCGCATGGTTCTCTAGCACACTGAACTTAGTCGCTGGTTATGCATTTGGTGCTTCATTTGCTGCATTATTCGCTCAGCTTGGTGGAGGTATTTACACCAAAGCTGCAGATGTCGGTGCCGACCTTGTAGGAAAAGTCGAAGCCGGTATTCCTGAAGATGATCCACGTAACCCTGCTGTAATTGCCGACCTTGTAGGAGACAACGTCGGAGACTGTGCAGGCCGTGGTGCTGACTTATTCGAAAGCACAGCTGCCGAGAACATCGGTGCAATGATTATGGGTTCTGCAATCTACGCTTACACTGGAGATCCACTCTGGGTATTCTTCCCGTTAGTAGTATGCGCCTTTGGTCTGCTTGCATCATTAGTAGGTATTGCCACAGTCAGGCTCAGAAACGAAAACGAAGAGCCGATGAAAGCTCTGAACCGCGGTTATTTCATTACTGCAATCATTGCTGCTGTAGGTTTGTATTTCATTACCGACTATATGCTTGGAGCATGGCAGTATTTCGTGTGCGCCATTATCGGTATCATCCTCTCCATTGCTATCGTGTATATTACTCAATATTACACAGCTGGAAGCTACCGTCCGGTCCGTGAAATCGCAGAAGCTTCTGAAACAGGACCTGCAACCAACATCATCACTGGTTTCTCAGTCGGTCTTGAGACCACAGTCCTGCCGATCATTGCTATTGCAATCTCTCTCTTAGCATCATATGCTCTGGGAACAGATGCAGCAGTCCTACTTGGACATCCAGACCAGTCATTCATTTTCGGCCTATTTGGAACGGCAGCTGCCACAGTTGGTATGCTTGTCACAGCCACATTCGTACTAGCAATGGATACATTCGGACCAATCACCGACAACGCCGGTGGTATCGTCGAGATGTCTAATCAGCCGAAGGAAATTCGTAACAGAACCGACAAGCTGGATTCAGTGGGAAACACAACAAAAGCCCTTACAAAGGGATACGCCATGGGTTCAGCAGCCCTTGCGGCATTCTTACTATTCTCTGCATTCTTCGAGCAGGTAGTAATTGCAAGAAACAACATGGGACTTAACACTTCACTTTCTGAAGTATTCGATGTCAATATTGCCCAGCCTCAGATCTTCGTAGCAGCTCTTCTTGGTGCTATGTTAGTGTTCATATTCGCATCACTGGCTATCCGTGCTGTAGGAAAAGCTGCTGGCGGAATGATCACAGAGGTCCGCAGACAGTTTAGAGAAGACCCCGGCATTATGGAAGGAACTTCCAAGCCAGACTATGCAAGCTGTGTAGATATTTCTACAAAGTCTGCTCTAAAGACCATGGTTCTGCCGGCTATCCTGCCAGTTCTGACACCTATCATCTTAGGACTTCTGATGTTCTACGCTTATGACTACGGTACAGACAACGGTGGAGTAATCGCAGTTCAGGCAGTCGGTGCATTCCTGATGGTTGCAACAATTGCCGGTATCCTGATGGCTATCCTCCTAAATAACGGAGGAGGAGCCTGGGACAACGCCAAGAAATACATCGAAGACGGACATCACGGCGGAAAAGGCTCACCAGCCCACGCTGCAGCAGTCGTCGGAGATACAGTGGGAGATCCATTCAAAGATACAGCCGGACCATCACTTCACGTGTTAGTCAAATTGCTGTCTACGATCTCTTTGGTCTTTGCAGTAGTGTTTGTAACTGGAACATTCTAAAGATGTTTGTCATAAGCACAACTCAAACCCCTTCCTTTTTTTCTTTTATCAAATGTTTAAGTCAGAAGATCCGATTGATACATCAGTATGGTGTAAATAACTCAACAGACTCCAGATATTTTTCATCATTCTGGGTGACGCTTAGTTTTAAATAACAGTTGAATCATGAGGACCATATCGTTCAGAGGATATGCTATGTATTTGCTGACTACGAAGGAAAAGGTAGTACGGATTCCCCCAGAGATGTTGGGAGAAGACCTCGACGAGGTCGTCAATCAGAGCACTCGCACAACATTCGAGGGAAGCATGGAAAGTGGTAATTCGTACACCATACTGATTACCAACGTGGAGCAAGTGGGTCCAGGGCGCATAGTCCATGGAGACGGGGCAGTTTATCAGAATGTTAAGTATGATGCCCTTATGTTTCGTCCACTTCTTCAAGAGGTTATCGAAGGTACAGTTGTAGAAGTTTTAAAGTTCGGTGCATTTGTAAGATTTGGGCCTCTAGACGGCTTACTGCATGTCAGTCAAATAATGGACGATCGTATCGACATAGATCAGGACAACGGTAGACTCATCGGTAAAGATACCAAGCGTGATCTTAAAGTCGGAGACAGAGTGCGTGCAAGAATTGTGGCACTCAGTATAAACGAAAGAAATCCACGCGAATCCAAGATTGGTCTCACAATGAGGCAGCCTGGACTCGGAAAGATCGAATGGTTAGAAGAAGACCATGGCACTTCTGATTCTACAGGTGATGAAGAATGAAAGTTCAGCGTGCATGTAAACACTGCAGCTACATGACTGAAGAAGAGACCTGCCCTCTATGCGGCAACGCCACTTCTAAGGAATGGCAAGGCTATGTGGTGATTCTAGACCATACCAATTCAATGATCGCAGAACGGATGGGAATAAATGTCAATGGGAAGTTCGCCCTCAAGGTGCGCTGAGTTACAGTGCCCTGCTAAGGGATGGGCTCTTCCAGAGAACATGAGAAGCGAACTAAGTACAGGTTTTGGCGAATTGGTAAAATTAGAAGATTTGAAGATTCAACTAAAAGGTTGTGTGAAGTTGTTGTCTGTCGGTGATTTTGTATCATATACTCTGTTAGACAACGGTTTCAAGCCAGATTTGATCATCTACGACCTCAAGACTGAGCGGAGACCCTTCTCTCCCCTCTCCTCTAAGCTCAGTCTCTTGTGCGGCGAGGAAGTAGTTGTTAAAAACCCTGCAGGGTTCATAACTCCGGAGCTTATCACTGAAATCAGTTCAGCTCTCGGCAGGGATGGCCCTACAAAAATCAGAGTCGAAGGTGAAGAAGACCTTGCTGCGTTGGCCTGTGCAGCGATGGCTCCTATGGGTTCATGCCTGATGTATGGCGTACCAGGTGTTGGTATGGCTTTACTGAAAGTGGATGAAGTCTCTTCAGGCCGAGCAAAATCTTTATTATATTCCATGGAGGAATTAAATTGAAGTTAGAGATAATTGATAAAACTGAAAATAAGCTCATGCATCGCGTTGAAGTAAAATTCAAGGCGATTCATATCGGAGAATCAACACCTAACCGCGACACCATCAAGGAAGCATTGGCCAGTAACTTTTCAGCACCAAAAGACAACATAATAGTTACCCGCATGAACTCTGAGTATGGAAAATGCTCTACCGATGGCTACGCCAAAATCTATGATTCAGCAGACATCGCAAAGACTCACGAGAGAAACTACCTTCTCGTAAGAAACGGCCTTGCTGAGAAGAAAGTCAGAGCATCAAAGAAAAAGAAAAAGTGAGTGTGATATAAATGGCCGATAAGAAAAAATCCGCAGCACCTAAAAAGGAAGCTTCAGCAAAGAAAAACTATTATTCCGTCAATGGAGACAAATTGGAACGTATAAAACGCAACTGCCCTAAATGCGGACCAGGTGTATTCTTAGCTGAACACAAAGACCGTGCATCCTGTGGCAAATGCGGATACACAGAATTCAAAAACAAAAACTGATACTGTGGACTTTTCCACACATCTTTTCTATTTTAGTGATTGAATGATTGGTTTCATTGGCTATGGAAACATTGGAAGTGCTCTTGTGAGGGCATTTCTTTCTCATGGAGTTCCTGCCGATGAAATTATGATATCTACAAGATCTCCTGAAAAACTCAGGCCTCTTTTAGAGGAATATGATATTTCTGTAGTTAACCAAGATGAGGTGCAGACTGCAGACATTCTTTTTCTTTGCGTAAGAAGCAGTGATGCACTGAATGTTTTGAAACAGTTGACTTCATTCAAAGGTCATCTGGTTTCTATCAATGGAGGAATTTTGTTAGAAGATCTTTCTTCTGTGTATTCTGGCCCTGTGACTAAAGTTATGCCTCCTTTGACGATAGAGGTCGGCAGAGGGATCGTTCTATTATGTCATAATCGGATTTGTCCCACATCTAAAACAGTTGAAGAGCTTTTTTCTAAAGTGTGTATTGTAGAAAATCTGCCTGAGTGTGAATTTCCCGTAGTAGAAAGCATAACAGGCTGTGCACCTGCATTTTTTGCTAAGTTTGCAGAATTACTTGCAGAGTCTTCAGGTCTTTCTCCTGATGAATCCTTAAAAATGGCAAAAGAAACCCTCATCGCTACAGCTATGCTGCTGGACGAAAGAAAACTCTCACTTAATGATTTAATTAAAAAAGTTGCCACTGAGGGAGGAATAACTGAAAAAGGCCTTCAAGTCATGGATGATGAACTTCCCCCAATAGTTAGAAAAATGTTTGAACGCATGCACTGACTTCTTGAGAAGCTTTATTTAATGTATGATCATCTGCAAACCAATGGGCTCGTAGTGTAGCTTGGATATCACCGAGGCCTCCGGCAGGAACTTATCTTGGAGAAAGCCTCAGACCCGGGTTCGAATCCCGGCGAGCTCGCTTATATTATAAACATTCTATATTTTATGATTTTTTTATATTGGCTAATTTCATTCATATGATACACTTAATCTTATTCGATGTTGATAAGCCCTTTTTTAGGATATGTAACGGAATACTTAATTGACAGTTCTATTGATTTACCGGCTTCTAGATGGCGCTCCCAACACAATTCTCCAGTTTCTGTGTTATATTTTGCACCTGAGATCTCTACAGGTTCAACAATGATTGATTTAGATGCAGAAACTGGGATTTGATCCAGTATCTTTATGGAAATGTCACTGTGTCTGGTATTTCTAACTGTAATCTGCCATTCTCTACTAATCTTATTATTAATATTCAGCACTGATGAACTAGTGAAATCTTTTCCTTTCACACGGCTTGCAATTACACTCCCATCTTTTCCTAAATGAATACTCATTTTACTGTTAGCCTTTCTAGGCTCAATGAATGTAGTGCCCACATATGTGTTACCTAGGAATATGCTAGCTTCTCCTTCTAGAATATCAAGGGTTTCCCAGCCTTCAATATTTGCCAATAGGAAAACATCTGTGTCTAACTTTGGTATGCAGTAATGTTGATATGAGGCATCAAGCCGTTGGCGTGTAATTTCAACTCTTTGATGGTTTCCCAAGGCGGTTATCGATATATGTTCTGGAATTACAAACTCCAGGCTAGTGCAAGCCTGTCTAACTTCGGCCTTATTTGGTGAAAAACAACTCTCACATCCATATGGTTCTCCAAGGATTTCTGGGGAGTTTTCTGAGTAATCAACTTCATAACAGGCATTGGCTTCCATGGGCTGTTCTATGGCTAAATACCATGGTTGCAGTTTTGGAGGCTTCCCATGTATTGATGGCATACCAGACGATAACAGTAATGAAATGTCATTCCAATCTTCACCCGTGTTTTGATAAATTTCTGCTTTGCAGATGAGTACTGCCGGATGTTCTGTATCCTTTATGCGGATTTCATAGACTGGGCGCCACCCAGCACAAGGAACAAAATATGAAATTACAATCTCTACTTTACAATCACTTTCTGCTGAAAGCTCTGCAACAATATCAACATAGGAGTAATCATCAGCATTCTTATAGTTTCCTAATTTAGATATGAGATCTTTTTTCTTAGTCTCCAGACATTTTTCTTCCTTTTGATAACTGAGACGTTCCGAATTAATCTCATGCACCCGTTTGCGATAATATTCTTCCATTTTCTTCAATTCTTCTAGCTGAATGCCCTGTGTTCCGCCTACATTCCTATTTTCTTGTAAAAAATCATATTCGTCTTCCAGAATTTTCTGCTTTGTGAGATTTTCTGTCAACATTTCTTCGCAATTTTTCAACTCTTGCTGCAGCTTTTCAATTTCTTCACTCATATCTGGCCATTTTAGATCTGTTTCATGACTTGAAACTGATATTAATTGCGCATCTCCGATGACTTCTGCCGTTATACTATCTAATTCAAAATTATTAGGTATTCCAGTAAATCGAATCTCATTTTTTCCAGGGTGAACATCAACATTCAATCTTCGAGCTAATTCAGCTCCCTGAAGAAAAACAGTTACTTTAGTAATTTTTGAAATCATAATGTCTCACTTTGTTCCAACAAATAACAGCTACATAGTTTAGTGATTTTAATAAGCTTGATATCACATTCTTTATTTTGATAAATCTTATTCAATGATGGCAAATAAATGATGATTTGTCAGTTAGTAATATTTTTATTATAATTAATTAAATTTATCCAGATTAGTATATAGTATTATTTCAAAAGTTACTTTACTGTTCACCAATTGTCTGATGTATTGTCCATAGTAAAGATTATTACATACTATATCCTTAAGTTAATATATTTATCATTAGTAATATATAACTACTTGTGATCTATCCAATCTTGGCCTATGGAGCATATTTAGAACCTGCTGCAAGAAAACCCAGAGTTTACTTACATGGATACAATGAAGCGAAGGCTAAGATATTGTCAGACATCGAAGTGATGTTTGAGCAGATACACACAATGGAAAATTACTTCCTTTCTGAAAAAGTCATATGTGCTCGTTTAGAACCGGATTTAGATCTAAAACATTCTGCAGCTTTGATTACATCTATATCTGCTCATATGAAATGTTTAGGTTGGAAAACTTATTCATGTACAACTATTGATGGAAACCAATCTGCTAGACTATACTTTATCAGAACAACTGATCAAGGAATTGAAGATCTACGCAAAACACTCATAAGCGGAGAAAAAGATTCTGACGCAGATTGGAAAAAACACATAAGCAGTTTTCATTCATTAGATTTTTTAACTCCTGAAGAACGAATAATCAGAATGAGTGAAAAATGGAAATCTGGAATTGTAAAAATGCATCTTCATCCAATGGGCAAAGATTCGGAAAATGCATTGAATCTTCTGTATGAGTCAAGTGGAATTTCAAAAAGTCAGACTAAAATATTTAGGTGCCACAATGGTTCAATAGTTATACGTGCTAAATGTACAAGGGATGACATTGAAAGGATTAAATTCCCTAAGATCAGTTCATTTTATGCAAAATGCACTTGAAGACCTCTCCGATGGTATAGAAATTACAGGAGAGATTCTAAAGGGTGTCCTGAGTTGTCTTTAATTGTATCAAAGCTTGGAAAATAGATTATTCATTATCATTAATTAATCAGGTTATACGAACATGTTCGTAGTCATATTGATTATAAAAAATATGTTACATTCATGGGCAAAGACAGGTGAACAACTGCAAGGAGTGATATTATGGATGATATAACACCAAGGGAAAGATTCTTAAAAGCCATGCATAGGGAGCCTGTAGACAGACCGCCTGTTTGTGGCATGACAACCACTGCGACAGTGGAGCTTATGGATCATGTAGGAGCTGCATGGCCGGATGCACACACCGATGCCAGAAAGATGGCAAAGATTGCACTGGGGGTTTATGACTACCTTAGGCTGGAATCAGTAAGAGTTCCTTACTGTTTAACATATGAAGCGGAAGCATTGGGATGCACTATTGATTTAGGTAAGAAAAATAGTACACCTATGGTTAAGAGCAGCCCGTTCAAGGGAGAACTGGACCCAAAGTTTGAATTAATGGGCCCAGAGGAAATGATGAAACTTGCTAGGAATAAAGCCGTAGCAGATGCGGCAGAAATAATCATTAAAGAAAGAACAGTGGACCTACCAACATTATTGGGTGTTACAGGACCATTTACGATAGCCGGTCATTTGGCTGGAACAGAAAGTCTGATTCTATGGACCTTGACAGACCCGGATGTGGTAACAAAATACACACAGTTCACAGGTGATTATGTGAAGATGTGGCTGGAATTTGTGGAGACACTGGGAATCGACAGCATCCAGATGAGTGAACCCACTGCATCATATGATATGATTTCAGAGGATATGTTTGATACATATGTTCTGCCCAATCTTCAGAGAGTATACAAACCGCTTAAAGAGACAATGAAGGTTCTTCATATCTGCGGAGATACTGTACCTATCCTGTCTCACATGGCTGATTCAGGTGCTGATGCGCTCAGTATTGAAGAAAAAGCCAATCCATACGATGCTGTTAAAGCGGTAGGAGACAGAGTTGCATTGGTAGGAAATGTTGGTGTAGTTAGAGATCTTCTTCAGGGCACACCAGAAACCGTTATAAAATCAGCCCAGACAAGTATAGATGCAGGTTTCAACATAATATCTGCAGGCTGCGGAATGTCTGCATTGATTACGAAAGAAAATATCTGGGCAATGGTCAACGCTACCAAAAATTACAAAGCTTAAATTGTGCGCTAAGCGCACATATTTATTTTTTTATACTTAATTATTTCTTTTTAAATGTACTCATTCCCAGATTCAGATAATTAAATACAAGCTTCTTCTCTGCTTCTCTCAGCATCACACTCAGAGTTGATTTAGAGTAATTGAGGCTGTTGGAAAGTTCGTCGATCGTGATCTTTCTCGGAACAGAATAATATCCTAACTTGTATGCAGCCATCAAAGCATCTTCTTGTTTCTCAGTAAGTATAGATTCTTTGTTTATTTTATTGGTGGAGATCATCTTGACCTTGTAACCTTCTTGTCTCATTCTTTCCATCATTCTGTCCACGTATGTACTATTTAGACTGAGTACTCCCCATTCAATTATATCATCGGTAAATGGTATGGCTGATGTAAGAAAACATCCTGATTCTGTGAGTATTGTAGCAAGCATGCAGTTGTTATTAGAAACCATTGCTAAGTATTGTTTAGGAGAAATCTTCAGAATTTCACACTCACCGTATAGGTTGCTAGTCATTCCTTCTTTAAGTTTGTCAGCGTGTTTTCCATCTATATCAGTTATGCGAATCATAGAGTATCCAGCACCTTTGCTGAGTGCTGAACATTGTGTAATCTCTACCTTTAAATTTTCTTCATTTATATCAATCGGCAGAAGGTCATGGCAGGGATGACCGTCCGGTACGCATCCATTTATTTTCCGATCTATCAATAATCTAGTGTATTGGATAGAATCACCAATTCCATATTGGTTTAAACGTATTATTATTTTACGAACATGTTCGCCATTTTGATTATGCATTTAGCTTGAGATATCTCCTTGCAGCTTGATTCTGAAGTCTTTGCCTGATGGAGGAATTAGATGACAATAAATCCTGAACTAAAAGCAAAAATGATGAAGTATCGCTGGGCTATATTCATAATCTTAGCAATAGCCTATTTCTTTGTGTACTTCCACAGGGTGTCAACTACCGCAATGGCTCCCGACATTGAAGAGGCATTTGGTATTGGCGCTGCAGCCACGGGTCTTTTAGCATCTGCGTATTTCTATGCATATACTGCTATGCAGTTGCCTAGTGGCATTTTCACTGATAAGTGGGGGCCAAAAAGATCAGCAACTGTATTTATCATAATCACAGCAATCGGATCATTGATATGTGGTCTTTCAACCAGCTATGAAATGCTGATAGCTGGTAGAGTCATCATCGGTGTCGGTGTAGCAGTTATCTACATCCCGATTATGAGAGTATTAGCCTTATGGTTCAGAAAGGATGAGTTCGCGTCTTTGAGCGGAATTCTGCTGATGGTAGGCAACGTTGGAGCTATCGCTGCTGCAACACCATTGGTGCTGATGACTGAAGCACTAGGATGGCAGAATGTATTCATTCTTCTGGCGGTTATCACATTTATCATTGGCCTGATGTGCTGGGTAATCGTTAAAGATCATCCAAAAGACAAAGGATTTCCAAGCATTGAAGAAGTCGAGTCAGAAGAGACTGGAAAACCCATCGGAGAATCAACGTCTGAAAAAATACCGATGGTCCAGTCACTCAAACTCACATTTGGAAGCGGGAGGAAATTCTGGACTCTTGCAATATGGTTCTTCTTTATGTATGGATCAATAATGGTATATCAGGGGCTTCAAGCAGGTGCCTACTATACAAATGTTTATGACTGGGACAAAGGAACATGGGGAATTCTGCTGACACTGGTCGGTGTAGGAATGATTATCGGATGTCCGCTGGCTGGATTTATCTCCGATAAAATCTTACACTCTAGAAAAAAAGTATTAGTCCTCGGTACCTTAATCTACACCATCATCTGGGCTGTAATCTGGCTCATGTCTGGAAAGCTAGATTCATTAGTTGCTCAGGGCATTATCAACTTCTGTTTCGGATTCTTTGGAGGATTCTTTGTAGTGTCTTATGCCCAGGTAAAAGAACTCTATCCGGTATCTATTGTAGGAGTTTCAACAGCTGCCTTGAATTTGTTCCCCTTCCTCGGAGGAGCAATTCTTCAAAGCATATCCGGATACATTGTTGCTGATAAAACACCAGAGCAATTCCAAACTCTGTGGCTGATAATGTTCATATGCATGGTAATTGCCACCATATGTGCATTCTTTTCCATGGAAAAACAGAAAACTTAACCAGCAATCTCCTCAAAACTCTTTAATCTAAGAGATGTGGGATCTGCCCACATCTTATTTTTTATTGATATATAATCCAAAAGACATCTTTTTGATGACATCAATATATCTCTCCATTGAGAAATTTTCTGAGTTAGATAGTATCGAATATATTTCTGATTTATTTCTAAAAAACTTTCCAGTGTCTGCAAAACCATTTTTCTTGTAGAACTCTAATCTTCTTACTCTTTGATGGTAATTTTCTGCATTTTCATCTACTGGCTCAATGTTCAATACAAGATCTTTCTCGCCATATCTCACCTTTAAAAAATCAAGGATCTTCGAACCATAGCCGTTCGAACGAATCTCATTACTAACTGCTAGATATAATATAAAAACCATTTTTTCTGTTTTTACTGTATAAGTCACTCCGCAGAATCTATCATCATCATAAAATGCCAAAAAATCAACACATTTTCTTTTGGATGTAAGTAACAGTAGCCACATTGGAAGACGTTCATTTTCAGGAAACGCTGTTTGGATCAACTCTTTTATCTTTATATATTCATCAAGATTACGGCTGACCTTTTGTGTAGTTAGTTCCATATTTATTGTCACCTTTGTTTATTTCTGTTTCATACTTTACAATGGCAAATGGATTATGCGTAGCCTTCTATCTTATCATCTCTTGTAGAATCTTTGTATCTGCTGCCCCAGGTTTTCATTGACTCAAGTATGGGTTTTAGACTATATCCCATGTCAGTAAGCTGATATTCTACTCTGGGCGGGACTTCTGCATACACGGTGCGAATAATCAGGCGGTCTTCTTCCATTTCTCTCAGATTTGAAGTTAAGACTTTCTGAGTTATGTTGCCTAATGACTTTCTCAACTCTCCAAAACGCTTGGCTCCATCCATCAAGTCTCTTAGAATAAGGACTTTCCAGCGGTTGCTGATCAGCGAAAGGGTAATCTCCACAGGGCATTGCGGCAGCTCTTTGGGCAATTCTTTACTCATGCGTCTTCCTCCAATGGTATCTAAATAGATAGTACAGGCATTATAAAGTGTTTCATCCTTAGTTATACTCATAACTTTCAATATGGTGTTTTAACGATCCATGTAGGGAAAATCATCAGTATGGATGTAGAGACGCATCCATAATTAGACAAATTATTTTGAAGAATTGTTCAAAACAGCTTTTTCCCGTCTAAAATATCTATGCCTAATTCTTTTGCCATACTGGTTTGTTTAAAGGGATTTATTTTCTCTACTACACCGTCACGTTTGAAAAATGAACCTGTATTTTTGAACCAAAATGTTACATTTGCTTTTACACATTGTTCACGGATATCAAGTACCCATTCATAATCACATTCACGCGCCTCCCGCCCAGTTTCACCGCCAACTGTAACATGATCCACACCATGGAGATACGGCGTTAGGTCTATTGCTTCTAAAAGCGGAGCGCAGGCAATAAAACGTTTTTTTATTGGATACGATAAGAATAATGGAAGTCTGTAATCAGCCAGTTTTTGATTTTCGACAGTACATCCGATATTCACATTATCATATCCTATGCCCCAGTCTGATGGAAGTGATACCGGGAAACGGTCAATTCTCTTTGTCAAAATCAAAAATTCTATGTCTTTTCTTTCTTTGATGATAGCCCAAATTTCTTTACGCCATTCGTCGGCTTCGGGAAGAAAAAAATCAGTTGAAAAACAAGTTGCAAGAATTTTATTTCCTTTTATGTTATACTCACCTTTTGCATTCTTTCTTATGGGCCAATCGAATTTATCTGTTTTTTGGATTGTATTCTGACCGTAATGTTTTGCATAGGGTCCATAAAAATAACAATTTGTACAGCCGTCACTTATTTTATAACATCCTGTCCATGGATCCCAGTTCATAGATATTCTCCTTATTGTTGGGTTTATAACATAAACAAAGCCGATATGTATCGCCTATATTAAAACAATCAGATTCTGACATTCTATCTTGAATTATAAATTTACAATGATTAATTTATATATCTTCAATACAATAACACTATGGTTTCTGCATGCCATTTTACCTTTGTCTGTGGTATGCATTACTTTAGCAGCTCATGGCTGCGCATAATTCCCTAAGATGAACTCAAACAAGATAATCAATAGGTAAGGAGATTATATGCCGCAAAAATCATCATTGAACAATCTGATAATTTTAACACTCATATGGGTGGCAGCCTTTGTTGCAGTGGCATACTATAATCTTCAATACTCGATATTATATGTATTTCCGTTTTGTTTTTTCTTAGTCTTGTTTTATGGGAATCTCTATAGAAAACATGATCTGTCGCATCTGCGCAGCTCTGATCTTTGGACGCCGCTGATGGCAGCGTTAGTTGTTATGGTAATATCTGTTGCAATAATCTGTGTGGTCTATCAAATTGAGTTCATATTAATGCTGATTCTTGGTGACATTGCATTGATGTTTTCCGTAGCACTTCAATTATCTAACAGAATAAAGATCCTGGGCAATCCATCTAAAAAGTGGTTTTTGGCAGCCACGATGATCATGATCATATTGCATGTTGGTTTTTTGCTTATGGTGGGAGCATATAATTCATCAGCACCTCTGTACTTTGGACCTCTGTTGATAATAACGATCTATTCAAGTTCATTACAGGCTCTGCCAAACTGAGCAGTATCTCCATATTTTCTTGAATCATAATCTAACCAAATCTTGGGAAGGATCATTTACCAGTATTGTTTATGGAACTATCAATGTCAATGGTGGCGTTCATTCCTAAGAAATGTGCAGTATGTGGAAATGAAAATGAGGACGTTCAGGAAGTGATAGATGCTGTACCATTCGGGCCAATGGATCTTGATACAAGGCCGGCAGAGAATCTGAGATCTGCACTTCCTTACTTGATTCAGCAGTGTTCTTTCTGTGGATATTGCAATAGTGACATTTCAGAGGAGATTATTGATGACAGAAGCCTTTTGGAAACTGAGGAATACAAAAGCATAATTGATGATGAAGAACTGCCAGATGCTGCAAGAAAATACCTTGCATCAGCTCATCTTCTGCATAAAACAGGAAATCTTCACAGATCAGCAATTGAATCACTGCATGCAGCATGGGTTTTCGATGATCTTGGAGATTCAAACAGTGCTATAAGTGCGCGCTTGGGTGCAGTAATCTCCCTTAGAGCGCAGTTACAGGAATGCTATGATGAAAATCTGGCAGTAATTCTCTTGGACATCTTAAGGAGGGCTGAACAGTTTGATCTTTGCATAATGATCTCCGAATCTATTGTAAGCATGGGAATTGAAGATGAATTTGTAAAATCCATTGTTGATTATCAGATACACCTTGCACAAAACAGGGACAGCAGCTGCAAAACCGTAGCTGATGTAGATCTTTGGGAAACTGACAAGAATAAACTTTAATACACGTATCTTTTAACAAATAACGTACCTGAATTGGATAATCAAAAATTACGAGGCGAGTCTTAACGAAAAAAATATTGTTTCCTTGCGAATTAGCATTAATTGCAGGACTTGTCTGTACTTCGATAGCTGTCTGTCTTCTTTTGAAAAGCGGACTCGGAGTTTCAGTCATTTCTTCCGTAGCGCTTTCATTGTATTATTCCGCACCTGCGCTGTCATTCGGCACCTGGAATATAATCTTCCAGATCGGAGTGCTTCTGCTCTTGATCGCTATACTGAAAAAAATCAAGATAAGCTATTTCGTTTCTTTGGGAGTAGGAATAGTATTCGGCATTCTTCTTGATATAATGAAGCCGATAATCTTCTCTCTGCCTGATGATACATGGCTTGTACCTGTGTATGTGACAGCATCAATGCTCATCATTTCTCTGGGAATCACATTCTTTATGAAATGCCAGCTGCCTCTCATGCCATGTGATATTTTTGTAAGAAATATTGTCATTGAGAAACATCTCCCGCTGGGGCGCATCAAGACCATATTTGATATCTCTTGTTTGATATTCTCCATTGCAGTCTCCTTAATCTTTGCAGGAGCAATCAGAGACATCGGCATCGGAACAATCATAAGTGCAGTTTTCACCGGAACGCTGGTAACATTGGTCTCCAAAAGAGTATCAAGCGTGTTTGATTTTAAACCTGTCACGGGAATTGCAAAGCGCAGTCTGAATGGATCATTGGATGCTACAGTGGATCCGCATTCAAATACTGAACAGGCTGTAACTGTTCTGAAAGTTAAAAATAATGAATAAAAAGTGCCACTCCAGACCACTGGAGTGTCAGCAATCTTATTCTTTTTTGGAAGGGTGATTTCTTATGACAAGTACAGGACATTCAGCGAATCTCACTACTTTCTCGGCAACGCTTCCTATGAGAATTTTTGAAACTCCAGTTCTGCCGATTGTACCCATTACAATTAAATCATAGTTTTTTGAAGCTTCAACAATGTCATTGGCAGGAGAACCCATCTTTGAAACAGCCTTCACTTCTATGCCCATTTCTTTACCTTTGTCCATGACATACTGCAAAGCTTCATCGCTGCTTTTCTGCATGTAAGCGTTTATGTCCGGAAGCCCGTATCCCTGAGAACTGCTGGTTACGCTTCCCAAATCCATAATGTTCATTGCTGTAACTTCAGCTCCAAAAGCTTTAGCCAGCTCTAATCCGTGCTCTACCGCCTTTTTGGTGTAGTCGCTTCCATCTGTCGCTATCAAGATCCTTTTGTAGAGACTCATAAACTTCTCATTTAACTGCGGTATATTTATCTAAAACGCAAGAATCCTATAAAGAGGGAAAGCATTAATGTATAGTCTGTGAAATGCGTATGACGATAAATATGTCGGAAAAAACGCCTGGGCAGCTTCTAACAGAAAAACTGCTGATGAAACCGGAAAATATCGGGCAAAGATCTGCAGAAGAGATTGAGAAGGCGAACAAATTCTGCGAAGGCTATAAGGAATTCTTGCGCAATAAAACTGAAAGGGAAGTCGTGGACTATACTGTAGAACTTCTCAAACAGAATGGGTATACTGAGTTTAAACGTGGAGTGAAATATTCTCCTGGTGACAAGGTATACAAGACCAACCGCGGAAAAGCACTGATCATGGTTACCGTGGGAAAGAAAGACATCTCTGAGGGTCTGAGACTTGGCGTCAGCCACATCGACAGTCCGAGACTTGATTTTAAACCAAACCCTCTTTTTGAAGATACTGAGATGGCTTACTTCAAAACCCACTACTACGGCGGGATCAAAAAGTATCAGTGGTTTGCAATACCACTGTCAATACGCGGTACGGTAATTCTTAAGGATGGAACTGCTGTAAAAGTCCGCATAGGTGATGAACCAGAAGACCCTATATTCTGTGTTACCGACCTTTTACCTCATCTCGACAAGGCTCAGGTGAAAAAGCCAGTAGCAGAAGCATTTTCCGGAGAAGCTCTGAATCTTCTGATAGGATGCCAGCCATTTCAGGATGAAGAAGTATCTGAAAAAGTTAAGCTGAATATAGCTAACATCCTCTTTGAAAAGTATGGTATAACTGAGAAAGATTTCAACTCTGCAGAGTTGTGTGCAGTGCCGGCTTTCGAGCCTAAAGACTTAGGTTTTGACAGGGCAATGATCGGAGCTTACGGACATGATGACCGCGTATGTTCCTATACTGCATTAATGGCTGAAATTGATACTAAAAACCCTGAACATACGACCGTAACTGTATTTGCCGACAAAGAAGAGACAGGCTCTGATGGAAACACCGGTATGAACTCATTCTTCCTCAAGGATTTCTTAGAGGATCTGGTATCTCCATATGATGTAGAAGTACGCCATGTGCTTGAAAAGTCAAAGTGTTTGTCTTGTGATGTCAGCGCTGCAGTCGATCCTGCTTTTGCTGAAGTTTTCGAACGCCGCAACGCTTCATACATCAACCACGGGGCAGTAGTTGAAAAATACGGCGGCGGAGGCGGAAAATACAATACAAACGATGCCTCAGCAGAAATGATGGGATTCATCAGGTCTCTTCTGGACAATGCAGGAATTGCATGGCAGACCGGAGAACTCGGAAAAATCGACATCGGTGGAGGTGGCACAGTCGCCAAGTATGTATCAACACATAATGTGGATACCGTGGACTTGGGAGTTCCAGTGCTGTCTATGCACGCTCCGTTTGAAGTAGTGTCTAAACTTGACGTCTACATGACTTATTTAGCTGTAGCAGAATTCTATAAGTGAGAAAAATCTCACTTTATTTTTTTATAAATAAAATAATATTGAGTTAGTACTATCATTCATCATTCAATATATGGTCCAACTCTGGACAGGCAGTTTTTATAAAAGTATGATAAGCTTCGAATGTTCCTGGTTCCATTCCAAGCAATTTTTCAGTAAGATATTGAACTACTTCCAAAGATCGCTTTATGTTTTCCAGATCTGGATCATTCCTTAAATTAAACATGGCTGCATGAATCATCATATTCAGCATATGAGAAGTTTCAAATGGATATTTGGTATCGAATACACCTTCTTCGATTCCCTGTTTGATTATGACTTCAAATGCCGGCACAAGAATCTCATGTGCAAGTCTTTCCAACTCAAGATGTAAACTTTTATTTCTTGTCACTGAAAAATATTTTATTACTGTTTCAGATCGCATCCCTACATCTCTCTGAGACTTCAACAGCTCTACAAATCTTTCTGTTGCAGACACTCCTTTCATCTCGATTACTGCTACAACAGAGGATTCTATCTCATTCAGCATTCTCTGTGTCAGGATATCAATCATATCTTCTTTTGAACTAAAATAATAATAAAATAATCCCTTGGCGACACCGACTCTTTTAATTATGTCATCTACGGATGTATTTTCAAAACCCTTCTCTTTGAAGAGTTCTTCAGCTGCTTTTATCAGTTCGGCTTTTCTTTCGGCAGAAATACACTCTTTCTTAGTCGTTAGATCACCAAGGTATTTTGTAAATTGCGCTATTATCTTTTTTATTAATGGGTTATGCTGATTGTCGTACCCAGACGTTGTCCGGGAGTCCTTCATATACTCCATATTCTAAATCTGCCTTTTCTACCGGAGCGCCTATGATTTTCAGGATTTTGTCTTTATCAAGCGTCCAGTAAAACACTCTCCAGGGCCTCCCTGTGAATAGTGTTTCTTCTTCATACCTGGAGGAGATTATCTGAAATTCTTCGAGGAAATAGAACATTCCCCTATCCTCAGGCGTTAGGGCGTTGTCGATCATTTCACTGTTGTATCCAAAGTAGTTTAGTACTCTTTCTGCTAGCTGCCCAGAGGTCTCCGCATCGATTTTTGATTTTCTCTCAATCGCTGTGCGCAGTTCCTCGTAAGTAACTGGCTCATACATGTTTTTTCACCTGTGTGTAACAATCCTTCAACTGCTAAATTGACTGACTGTCAGTCAGTAATGATAATTTGCATATATAAAGATTATCTATATTGCATATTGACCTGGCACAAACTATTTCATGCAAATATACATACCAATTGCAGATGTTTTTAACCAGAGAAGAAGAGCAGATCCTTGCGGGCGAATTCGGGGAAGGGAAAAAGAAAGCAATGGAGCTGTTAGTAGCTCTGGGTGACATATACAAGGCGGAAAGACTCATTCCTATAACTTCAGCCCATCTTTCTGGCGTTTCTTACAAAACGATTGGTGAAGGAGGAATTTCTTTTCTGGAAGAGATGTCTAGGGACTCAAAAGTATGTGTGCCGACGACGCTGAATCCCCCTGGTATGGATCGTGAAAAATGGAAAGGAATGGGTATTTCAGAACATTTTGCCGAACGGCAGCACAAGATTATCTCGTGCTATGAATCATTGGGAGTAACGTCTAACTGTTCATGCACTCCATATCTAGATGTAAACATTCCTAAAATCGGAGAGCATGTTTCATGGGCGGAGTCGAGCGCTCTTTCTTATGTTAACTCTGTAATTGGAGCCAAAACAAACCGTGAAGGCGGTCCCGGAGCCTTGGCAGCAGCCATACTGGGAAAAACACCTGAATACGGTTTACATCTGAGTGAAAACCGTGCACCTTCAATCACAATCGAAGTAAAGGCTTCAGATGTTAATTATTCCGTTTTAGGGCAGGCTGTCGGGCAGCTTGGAGGGGGCAGAATTCCTTACTTTAAAGGAATCAGGCCTACAAAAGATCAGCTGAAGACACTTGCAGCCGCCATGGCTGCTGCTGGCTCTGTAGCATTATTCTATGTAGACGGCGTAACGCCTGTTCCAGCAGACACATCAGAAACTGAAAAAATTTCAATTGATGATAAAGAACTGCAGTCAGTAAGAGATAAGATGAGTTCTGGTAACGATCCAGAACTGATAGCCTTAGGCTGTCCTCACCTGTCTTGTGAGGAGATACATTCTTTAGCGTCCAAATTGAAAAATAAGACGAAGAGAGGAGACATTGAAGTATGGTTCTGCACTTCCAGATGTACTGTTGCAAAGTGTAAAAAAGATCTTGACATCCTTTCTAAATTCGGTAATGTCATCTGCGATACCTGCATGATTGTAACTCCAATTGAAGAACGTTTCAAATGCACTGCTGTGGATTCAGGTAAGGCCTGTAATTATCTTCCTACTTTATGTTCTCAGAAAGTGGTCTTTAGAGACACAGATGATCTGCTGGAGATGATTCAATGATACTGACTGGAAGAAAAATTTCACAAGGCAAATCTCAGGGAAAAGTGCTATTGTGCCCCAATCCTGTGAGTTTTCTAGGGGGAGTAAGTCCTGCAGACGGAAAAGTGTCGGATGCATCTGTGAACGGACAATCTGCAACAGGCCGAGTATTTGCGTTTCCTCGCGGCAAAGGCAGTACTGTAGGATCTTATGTAATCATGGATATGAAGCAACATGGAACACTGCCTGCAGCAATTATAAACGAATCTGCCGAACCGATAGTAGCAACAGGTGCAGTCATGGCTTCAGTTCCTATGGTAGACTCAATAGACTTATCACTTCTCAGAGAAGGAGATGAGTGCATAGTAGATGGATCAACTGGGACTGTGGAGCTTCCTGACGTTAAAGAAATCAACGTTGTAAGTTGCGTGATCAAAGACGGTGAAAAAATTCTCTTTTTGAGACGCTCCTCTAAAGTCGGGACTTTTCAGGGATACTGGTCTGCAGTGAGCGGCTTCATAGAGGTTAATGAAACACCTCTCGAGACTGCAATAAAAGAAGTAAGGGAAGAAACTACCTTAATCTCTGAACCTGTGAAGATAGGAGAGCCTTTCAAAGTTAGAGATGGAGACACCGTTTGGGTAATCCATCCTTTTTTGTTTGAAGAAAAAGACTGTTCAATTCAAATCGACTGGGAACATACAGAATACAAATGGGTCTGTGTAAGTGAAACTGCATCATATCAATGCGTTCCTGGACTCGATATTGTATACAAATCGCTGGGAATCTGAAAATCGAAACTGTAAGAAACAGATTTACAAATGGTCCAGTTATCTATATATACCTCTTTTTCTTTGAGAAAAATTATTGACTGACCGACAGTCAGTATGACCGCCGGCTTATTACAATTAAACACCCAGCGGGTCATCTTGCACCGCGTTGGGTATGAGGTGTTGAGATGGAAAACGCGAATGTTACAAATGCTCCAAGTAAACCAGAAATCGACGTTAAGAAAATAAGAACGCCGATTATGATCGGTTTGATCCTTGGTATGTTGCTTGCTTGTATTGACGGTACAGTCGTTGGTACAAGCATTCCAACAATCATCGAGGATCTGGGTGGCGCCGAAATTTATACTTGGTTAATTACTATTTACCTACTTGCTGAAACGATTACCACCCCTATAGCAGGTAAGATGTCTGATATCTATGGAAGAAAGCCTGTATTCTTACTGGGTATGATCTTATTCTTAGGAGGTTCAATCTTTGCAGGTTTCTCACAAAACATGGAAGGACTAATCATTGGACGTGCTGTTCAAGGTCTTGGTGGCGGTATGCTTATTCCAGTTGCCATGGCAACTGTAGCTGATTTATATACTCCTCAAGAAAGAGGAAAAATGCAAGGTATCCTGGGTGCAATATTTGCCATTGCAAGTGCAATAGGACCATTTATTGGTGGTGTAATTGTAGATAATGCAAGCTGGCACTGGGTGTTCTTTGTAAATATTCCAATAGGTATCTTAGCAATAGCATTTACAGCAATTAAATTCCCAAAAACTCACGCAGAATCAAATGCTAAAATCGATTATCTTGGAATGGGAGCATTATCTGCATTTTTAGCTCTGTTAATTATGGTTGTAACATTCGGAGGTGGAACATATCCATGGGGTAGCTTCGAGATAATTGGTATGAGTATCGCAGCAATCATCTTCCTAGGTCTCTTTATCTATATTGAAACAAGAGTGGAAGAACCATTAGTCCCTCTTCGCCTCTTCCGCAATCGTACATTCACAGCAGGAAGCATCGGTCTGCTGGTTATGGCATTAGGTCTTTTTGGAATATTATCCTATATTGCAATATATCTTCAAGAGTATGTTGGTCTAAGTGCTACAAACAGCGGTGCTACATTAATTCCTTTAACAATAGGTATGACCATTACCTCAGTGGGAAGTGGTTTCTTACTTAAGAAGACTGGATATATGCCTTGGTTGATAGTTGGACCTCCAGTCTCAGCACTCGGTCTGTATTTGATATCTACTCTTGGAATGGGAAGTCCTCAGTCTGATGCATCCCTGTATCTCATCATTGCAGGATTAGGTATGGGTTGTGTAATGTCTAATTTCATCGTAGCAGCACAGAACATCACTCCAAGACGTGACATGGGTGTGATGACTTCTACCATGAGCTTATTCAGAAGCATAGGTGGAACTGTAGGTGCAGCCATAATCGGAACGCTGATCAATAACCGCATAGCAATAGAACTTCAGCAGAACATTCCAGCAGATGTGTACAATGTAGTTCCTCATACAACTGGCATTCTGGATGGTTTGAAAGAGATAGTCGCTCTATTCCCACAATATCCAACATTGGAATTAGATATCATGTATTCATACGGGCAGAGTCTTTCATATGCATTTGTTATATGTGCGATAATTGTTCTATGCACAATCATTGCCAGCCTCCTGGTAAAACGTGTGCCTCTTAAAACTGATGAGGAATATGAGCAGCTTAATCTTGAAGCAGAACAGGCTCACGAAGAAGAAGTGGCAAGGAAGAGAGAAAGAGAAATTCAAAAACACAATAAACACAAAGATAACGGCTCTATTTGAGCCTGATCTTTTCTTTTTTATTTTACATTTATAATCTAAAATTGTTATATATTATATATCAATCTGTTTAATTACTTTAAAATTGCATGTCTGCATGTTTCTGTGAGTAATAATATTAAAAGAAAAAATATATTAAGATTAAGGCTGAAGATTTACTTCAGCCAGGTGTTTTGTTGCGTTTATTCGGCAATCATTTTTCTTAGTACGGTCTGCAGAATACCGCCGTTTTTGATATACTCGAGTTCTGCAGGAACATCCACTCTTGAAAGAACGTTGAACTCTTTCTTCTTGCCGTCTTTTGTTGCTGTTATTTTGACAACCGATTTAGGCTCCATATTCTCTAAGTCTATATCAAAAGTCTCAGATCCGTCAAGATTAAGAGTTTCAGCACTCTCTCCGTTCATGAACTGCAGGGGAATTATGCCCATCCCTATCAAGTTTGAACGGTGAATCCTTTCAAAAGACTCTGCAACTACGGCTTTTATTCCCAGCATGAATGGGCCCTTTGCAGCCCAGTCTCTTGAGCTTCCGGTACCATACTCTTTTCCTGCAATTACAATCAAAGGAGTATTTTCTGAAACATATTTCTGGGACACTTCAAACATGGTGCCGTTTTCTCCGTCAGGCATGTGTTTTGAATAACCCCCTTCAGTTCCGGGAGCTATTTTGTTTCTCAGGCGGATGTTGGCGAAGGTCCCTCTCATCATTACTTCATGATTTCCTCTTCTGGATCCATATGAGTTAAAGTCAGCAGGTTTTATTCCTAATGAAATCAGATACTTCCCTGCATCCGACTTGTCTGAAAATTCTCCAGCAGGTGAGATGTGATCAGTAGTTATGGAATCACCCAAACTTGCCAGCGCCCTTGCATTTTTGATGCTGTTTACTGCGGGCTTAGAAGTAAGATTATTGAAAAACGGAGGATTTTGAATATATGTTGATTTTTTATCCCAGCTGTACAGTGCTCCTTCTGGCACATTTATATCATCCCATCTGAAAGATCCTTTGAAAATGTTATTATATTGTAATTTAAATGTTTCAGATGTGACATACTTCTCTATCAGTGCATTTATTTCTTCTTCATCTGGCCAGATGTCTTTGAGGAATATTTCTTTTCCGTTTACAATTCCCAATGGTTCTTTATCTAGATCTATGTCCACACGTCCTGCTATTGCAAATGCAATGACTAATGGAGGTGATGCTAGATAGTTGGCTTTTACATACGGGGATACGCGGCCTTCAAAGTTACGATTTGCTGAAACTACAGCTGCAGCAATTAGATCATTGTCTTGAATTGTCGATCTTATGTCTTCTCTTAAAGGTCCGCTGTTGCCGATACAGGTCATACAGCCGTATCCAGTAACATGAAATCTGAGTTTTTCTAAATACTGCAGCAGGCCAGAATTTTTCAGATAGTCTGTGACTACTTTAGATCCAGGTGATAATGAAGCTTTAACATAATCTTTAACATCTAGCCCTGCCTCGACAGCTTTCTTTGCCAGTAATCCTGCAGCAATCATTACTGATGGGTTAGCAGTATTCGTGCAGGATGTGATAGAGGCAATAACTACAGAGCCGTCTGATAATCCATTAACACTCCTTTTCTGAATTCCAGCGTTTTTAAGGAGCTCTTCAAAGCTCTCTTTCATTTTATCAAGTGGAATCCTGTCCTGCGGCCTTTTATGTCCTGCTAGTGAAGGAACGACTGTGCTGAGATCAAGTTCCAGAGTGTCTGTGTACTTAGGTTCATCAGTGTACCACAGACCCTGTGTTTTTGCATATTGCTCAATTATTTCGATATGTTCAATATTTCTGCCTGAAAGCTTCAGGTATTCCAGTGTTTTTTCATCAATCGGGAAAAATCCAAGTGTGGCACCATATTCCGGCCCCATGTTAGCTATGGTAGCCCTGTCGGCAACTTCCAGATTTTTATATCCAGGCCCATAGAATTCTACAAACTTGCCTACAACTCCTTTCTTTCTCAGCATTTCTACTACGGTAAGAACAAGATCTGTAGCAGTCACTCCAGCTTTCAGCGAACCTGTAAGTTTGAATCCTATGACATCTGGTAGCTTCATATAGCACGGCTGACCCAGCATAACTGCTTCTGCTTCAATCCCTCCAACTCCCCATCCGACAACTCCCAGACCATTGATCTGTGTTGTGTGGGAATCAGTTCCAAAACATGAATCAGGATATGCAACTTTGCTGCCGTTTACTTCTTTTACATGAATGAGTGGTGAAAGATACTCTAAATTAATCTGATGAATAATTCCATTTCCTGGAGGAACGACTCTGAAATTGTTGAAGGCAGTCTGAGCCCATTTTAAAAGGGCATATCTTTCAGCGTTGCGTTCAAACTCAATTTTTTCATTGAGTTCTTGAGAATCAGGAGTACCGGCATGATCTACCTGTATTGAATGATCAATGACAAGATCTACAGGAATCAGCGGATTTATTTTGGCCGGGTCTTTTCCCAAGGCTGCCACAGCACTTCTCATCGCAGCCAAGTCCACAACTGCCGGAACACCTGTGAAATCTTGTAAAATTACTCTTGCTGGGATAAATGGTATATCCATGTCTGCATTGCCGCTGGGACTCCAGGATGCTACATTCTTAACATCTTCTTCAGTAATCAGGAATCCATCTTCCTGCCTGAGAATAGATTCTATCAGAACCTTGATGGAGTATGGAACGTCTTTCAAGCTGAGATATCCCAGCTCTTCAAGCTTTTTCAAACTGTAAATTGTGATTTCTCCATCTTTTGTTTTGATGGTATCAGTAAATTTAGAATTCATAGCTGCTCAGGGCTATTAATGAAATGAGATATTTCAACGTTTTTGAATATCCGATATAACATTAACATCATTCTAAAGTTTATAAAAAAATATGAGCAGAAACTGTCATCAGACAGTTCTGCTTTGTTAGCTTATTCAGTTCTCGTTTTGGCTACAGCTTCAGCCTTGTTCTTTTCCTGCTCTATTGAAGCTTCTAGATTTTTAAGGTCTATACGGAGTTCTTCAATGGATGGTATGGGACCAAGGATGTCGTCTGGTTTTCCTACAGCCTTTTCAATGCTCTCTACATCAGAAATCTCTCTTGCTGGTGCGTTCTTTCCACTTCCCAGATAGTCTGAGATTCCTTCCATTATGCTGGTTATTTCAAATGGTATGATCCATTTGGTAGATTGCCCTTCTCCGAGTGACTGCATGGTCTGTAATGACAGTACAGTCATAGCTTTTGAATCAAGGGTGCTTGCACCGACTGACATTATACGAAGCTTCTGTGCTTCTCCTTGGCTCTGAAGAATAATTGCTAACCTCTCACCTTCAGCTTCCAGTACTTTGGACTGCCTCAGACCTTCAGCCTGAAGGATACGGGATTTCTTCTCACCTTCAGCCTGCAGGATAGCACCGGTTTTTTCTCCGTCTGCACGAAGAATTGTTGCACGCCTCATTCTCTCTGCTGAAGTCTGCTCTTCCATTGCCTGTTTGACTTTTGGAGCAGGGTCTACTTCCCTAATCTCAACGGCATCAACCTTTACACCCCATTTATCAGTGGATTCATCGAGAATGTCTCTCAGGCGTAAGTTGATTTTTTCCCTGCTGGAAAGGATTTCATCAAGTTCCATGTCACCGATGACTGAACGGAGTGTTGTCTGTGCAAGATACACAGTTGCAGAACGGTAGTTGGTAACTTGGAAATATGCTTTAGCGGGGTCAATGACCTTGATATAAATTATTGCATCAACATTTGTTGGTGAATTATCTTTTGTAATAACTTCTTGACTTGGAACATCTAAAACTTGGGTACGGAGATCCATCTTTATTACTTGACTCACAATTGGAGTTACTACATTGATACCTGGATTCAGAACCCTCATAAATGTACCTAGTCTAATGTATATTCCCTGCTCATACGGGCTTACGATTTTTACGCTCCCATAGACAATTGCTAGCACTACGATGATAGCAAAAATAGTAAGACCTAACACTAGGCTTTGATCCATTTGAGTGACCTCAATTACATACTCATGTATAGGTACTAAAACAATTTGGTTAAAAATTAAGAAAAAATTGAAGGTTGACCTTCAATTTAGATTTCTTCAACGCGGACGCCGTTCGCATCTTTGGAGATAACCCTTACCTCTGTTCCTGCATATATATTGCAGTCAGCTGTGGCGTTAAAGACTTCATCACCGATTTTGACTTTTCCTGTTCCAAGTCCGGGAGAAATTAGTGTTATAACTATTGCTGTCTCTCCTTCTCCTTTTTTGGATTTTGCAGGTTTTGCCTCCTCAATCTTTGGTGCAGGTGCTTTTGCTTCTTGAGAAGAATATTTGTTGTATTCTTCTTGAGATATCTCTTCTACAGTCACATGAACTCCTTCGGAAGCTATGATCTTAACAGGGGTGCCTGCCGGGATATTGCTGCTAGCTTCAGCACTCCAGACTTCGCCGTTTACTCTGACTTTTCCTAGCATGGTGCTTGGAGTAATCATCGTGGTAACGACTCCCACCCGTCCCACAAGCGACGTTCCCACTAACGTTTCTGGAGGAGCCACCGGGGACATTCTCTTGTACAGCTGTATAGCTAAAACTGCTGCCACTATCAGGATTATTACTGCAAGAATCGGTGTGTAGATTGTAAGAAGCTGATCAGGAATGAAAATAAACACAATTCCCAGAATTGTAAGCATTGTAGCAGGAACGATTATGAAGTTACCTGGTGCAGCTGCTTCAGCTAAAAGCAGGATTATACCGATGATAAGCATTATGATTGCAATCATCATCTCGTCTATCATAACCGGGTTATCGCGTTCTACAATTATAAAGTGTACTATCAATATTCTGATATCAGTTGTATTTTTTCGATATTCGTATTAATATTATGAAATAATATCGTTATCTGTTTGTCATCTTATTTTTTCGATTACAAACACCTAGATTTCCCAGTTTTAACCATTATCTTAATTTTTACACATAGCTTACCAATTGTAATAAAAAACACTCAAAGACTGTAGAGAATGTTGTAAATGTTAAGATGTCGCCTTCTAAGAAATCTGCAGCTGAATAACTTCACCATGATTTGAGGTTACTCAGAAGCACCAATCAGATGCAAACAAAACCTTCTCATATTGTCGGACGCTTAAAATAGATTAAAGTAACATAGAACACCAGGTGCATACGGAGTTAACAAATTCTCTGACGCCCCATATATGCAATGCAGATCCGACTGCAATTGTGCAGCTTTTACAAGCTATTCCAGAATGGCCTGGTTTTGACCATGGAGGTTCTAAGGAAGATTTTTGGCATTGGAGGTACGATACAAGCAGAGAGCACAATCTCATAAGCACAATCTGCCAGGGAAGCAAAGCGGTGTCGCACGCTGCATCTCTGCCAACTTCCATACTTATAAATGGAAGAGTTCTGAGGGGAGCACAATGGTCTGATTTTTTCACTGATCCAGAATTTCGAAATCAGGGTTTAATTGAAAAAGCTCTGAACAATCTGGAAGACTCTGAAACGACAGCGGGTATAGAAGCTGACTTTTCTTTTCCTTCACCAGCTGGATATACGATTGGCATTAATTCAGGCCTGCAGGAAATCCCTTGCCGCTTCAAACAGTACGAGCTCATAATCGACCCAGACAGATTTTTTGGAAACAGTAAAACCGGTAAAGTGAAAAAACTCGCTTATGAAACGGCCATGTACTTAAAATCCAATGAAACTTCAAATATCAAGGGGATCCGAGTTGAAGAGGTAAATGAATTCCCTCAGGATATTGATGATTTTACAAGCGATTTTGAAATGGATTATGATCTTTCAATCAGGCATAGTAGAGAGTATCTGACCCATAGGTACCTACATCCTCATGGCGGAGTATACACAGTTTCTGTGGCGAAATGCAATGGAAAAACCTGCGGGTACATGGTTTCCAGATTTTATTCCGTAGATGGCATGAAATATATGGATATTGTAGACCTCTGTGCAAACTCTCACTCTGCCGTGCGGATATTGCTTAACAGATCTACTGAATTGTGCAGAAACTACGGCTCCAGAACAATTCAAATATGGATTTCAAGCAGGGATTGGATTTCATATGATATTGCACGCTTTGGCTTCAAGGCACTAAAACCCATTGCTGGTGAAAGAGTGATGAAATTCCTGATAAGGAGATTTGACGGAGGACATATTCCCAGAGATCCGATATGCCATTTGATGCTGGGAGATTCTGATTGGGTGTAGAGAAACCGCCTTATAGTCTTCAGTAGTTAAGGGGGCCATGGTGTCATCCTTCCGCCAGTATTGTTATTATGCTAGCTGGTTCTTTAAATCAAAATTTGGAAAGAAAAGACCGCTTGTCAATACTATGATCATCGGCTATAACTGCAACTTAAAATGTAAACATTGCTCAGTAATAGCCCACAATAGTGATATCGAAGGAGCCCACTCTCTTCCATATGATACAGCGTTTCAGGAAATGAAACGTGAGTTTGAGAACGGTGCCAGAATAATCTTCTTTGAAGGAGGAGAACCGACAATCTGGAAAGACGGAGACAAGGTATTTCAGGACCTGGTGTCGGCAGCAAAGGAGATAGGCTACTATGTAATTGGATACACCACAAACGGAACCGGCAAGATATATGAAGGGTGTGATGTCATCTCTGTGAGTCTGGATGGTCCAAAAGAAATTCATGACAAAATCAGAGGCGAAGGCGTTTTTGATAAAATGATGGAAAACATTTCCAACCTGGAGCATACCAACATATTTGCTAACTTGGTAGTGATGGAATATAATAAAAATCATATCCGTGAAACTCTGGAGATTGTAAGAGACAACCCAAAGATCAGTGGCTTGATGGTAAATTTTCTTACTCCGCCACCTTATGAGATAGCAGTATCTCAGGAAGAAAAGGCAGCTATTATAGAAGATCTCCTTAAGTTCAAAAAAGAAGGTCTTCCTGTGTTAAACACAGAAAATGCATTGAAAGAGCTTTTGATTGAAGATTACAGCGAAAAATGCCCTAAATTTGTATCTGTCTTTACAATACCAGATGGCTCAAAATTCCATGGCTGTCCAGCAGAAGGTACAGATTCATGCAAACACTGCGGGTTTGATGCAGTCCGTGAGTACCGCCTGATTCTGGATTTTAACATTGAAACGGTTATGAAGATGTCAAAACAGTTTGCCCTGACAAATAAAAACTCAAAGAGAGACTAATCCTCCTTTGAGTTTCATACATCTCCTCTCTCATTGGCAATTAGTTACCTAAGAATTATTACCTACAACTGAATAGGCATAAGTATGGTAAAAGTAGCTCCATCCATACTCTCAGCAGACTTCAGCAAGCTGGGGGATGAAATAAAGCGTTTAGAAAGAGAAGGCGCGGATTGGATCCACATCGATGTAATGGATGGTGTTTTTGTTCCTAATATAACGATTGGTCAAGGTGTTGTTAAAAGTCTGAGACCTTTCACAGTACTGCCGTTTGATGTTCATCTGATGATTACAAAACCTGAAAGGTATGTCAAAGAATTCTCAGATGCTGGTGCAGACTATATAACAATTCATCAGGAAGCATGCGATTGTATTGATTCTGTTTTAGATGATATTCATTCATTCGGTAAGAAGGCTGGGCTTTCCATAAGCCCCGAAACTCCATTCAGTGCAGTGGAATCATACATGGACAAAATCGATCTGTTGCTTGTCATGACGGTTCATCCTGGCTTTGGAGGCCAAGCATTCATGTCGGAATGTCTGCCCAAAGTAGCTGATGCCAGAAAAATGATCAATGATAATGGTTACAGTATGGAAATTTCAGTTGATGGCGGCATAAATTACGACACTGGGAAAATTGCAGTCTCAACAGGGGCTTCAGTACTGGCAGCCGGAAGTGCAATCTTTAAGGCTAAAGACATGAAAATGGAAATATCTAGATGGCATGATTTGTAAAACCATCTTGTCAAATATTTCCGCTATTGTTATATTGTCCCCAATAATTACGGTGGGTTATGGAGACCGTAAACAGCTGTGATCATGGCATTGCCTGGAAGGCTAAAGAAGTGCTGAGGATTGCATACACACTGCCTTTTGTAATGGCATCAGTTGCTGGTATAGCATTTGCTATGACAATGTCGGATCAATGGCTGTTGGCATTGCTCATTCCATTGGATGTTTTCTTTCTTGCGCTGCTAGTGAACTTTTCAAATGACTACTTCGATCATAAAAGCGGTGTAGACAAACTCAGATTCGAATGTTTGGATGATGAAGACTTCATGCAGCAGATGAAACGTCTGACAGATGGAAAAGTTTACTGGGTTGGAAACTCCCTTGACCGCGGCATAATTACAGACCATCAGGGAAAAATGCTGATGATTGCGATCATCACCTCTGCCATAATAATCGCTATTCCTATCATCTACTTGTCCGGAACGATCTCTCTTGTTTTAGGTGCAGTCGCACTGCTGCTGTGTATCCTTTATACCCTGCCTCCAGTCAACCTCGGTGCCAGAGGTTTTGGGGAGATAGATGTGTTGTTATCATTCTTCTGCATACCATTCTTTTCATTTTTTGTGATAACAAATCAGTTTAATCTTACATTTTTCTTCGTATCACTTGCAATAGGTTTCGGAGCTATGCTGATGCGCATAGCTGATGAAGTTCCTGGTTATGAAGCTCACATTGCAATGGGTGAAAAGAATCTAGTAGTAAGATTTGGTTTGCAGAATCTCCCTAAAATTGAATGGACACTGATATTCTTAGTTTATCTGATGATTGCAATGGCTGCTGTCACAGATCCATATTTTATCGTTCTATTATTATCGCTGCCTCTACCGCTTAAAGCTATGAAAGAGCTTAAAATCAACGATGCTGTGAAGTACTGGCGTCCGTTGACAAAGTTCATGTTTATGACAACCAGCATAGCTTTTCTCACAGTGATTATTCTGGCAATCAAGACTCTCATTCTTTAAAAATTCTGAATGCCAGGCATACCTTGGCATTCTGGATAATTAATTCATATCTGTGACTAGACTGTGCATGTCAGAATAACTTTCAATAAGAAATCAGCTGGCCTTAAGATACATACTCACGAAAATTATATAGATTCTAACGAGAATGCGTTATGCATGTCTGAAGACACATGCGGAATTGAAGGATGTTCTGCACCTGCTGTAAAATCGTACTCCGCCAAAGTGTGCATCCAAGCAGGTCTTAAACCGGCTAATGACAAAGCAAAAAGGGTACATCTTTGCAAAGAGCACAACAAAGAGCTGAAAAAAGCTACAAAAACAGACCGTCTTCTGGAATCTCTAGGAAGATGATGATTCTACTATGAATCTGACTTTTCTTGGCACTGGTGGAGGTCTTCCTTCTCCTCAGAGAGGGGTAAGTGCAATAGCTCTTCAGTATGGGAGAGACATACTTCTCTTTGACTGCGGGGAAGGAACTCAGAGGCAGTTCATGAATGCATCCCTGTCATTCATGAAAATCAGCTCAATTTTCATAACACACCTTCATGGAGATCATGTTCTTGGCATACCTGGATTAATTCAATCAATGAATCTGTCTGGAAGAACCGAGCCTCTTTCTGTTTTTGGACCTTCAGGCACGGTTGATCTTCTTAAAGCGTCTTTGTCTTTAGGATATTTTAATCCTGATTACGAAATTAATGCTTATGAACTGCGGCCAGGCGACTCAGTGGAAGTTTCTGGCCTGACTATCAAAGCGATAGAAGCAGATCATACAGTTCCTGCAATTTCGTTCATCATTCAGGAACCTCAGCGTGCAGGAAAGTTTTCTAAATCTGCAGCAAAAGAACTTGGAATACCAGAAGGTCCGCTTTATGGAAAGCTTCAAAGCGGAGAGAGCATAGTGGTTAATGGCATAACTATCGAATCGTCCATGGTTATGGGGCCTCCTAGGAAAGGAAGAAAATTGGCATACTCTGGAGATACAAGACCTACAAATCTCTTTGCAGAAGAGGCAAAAGACTGTGACGTTATGATCCATGAAGCTACTGTTATGGTGGATCTGGCGGACCGTGGTCTTGAATTTGGACACTCATCCGCAGCCGCTGCAGCAGAGATCGCTAAAAAAGCAGGTGCGAAGAAGCTTATTCTAACTCATTTTTCTAACCGATATGAAGATTTAGGAGAAATAGAGTCAGAAGCAAGAATGATTTTCCCAAATACTACTGCTGCTTATGATTTCTATACATTCAAGGTAATCTTCTCAAAATGAAATTTTTTCTCGCACATCAGGATTATAATTTAGATTAATTTTCACCGGTAGTTCTATATTACTCATTGCCATATTACTATTCAATGAAACTAATAGAACGTCCGAAGTATGGACCGCTGCACCGTTTCACAGATTATCACGTGTACAAGACTCTTTCCGTGCTTTCTGACGGTACCCGCAAGGGTAGAAAACAGTTGGCAGATAAAGTAGGCGTTGGCGAAGGCAGCATGCGTACTATCGTAGAATGTATTCGTGAAAAAGGATATATTGACGTTAAACAAACAGGGATAAAAATCACCAAAAAAGGAAGTGAATTTTTTAATACGATTCCACTCCAGATATACACTTTGGGCGAATCTGATTTGGTGCATGGCCGGAAAGGAGTGGCTGTGCAGGTCAAAGGTGTCATAGACAAAATCGGTTCTGGGATGGAACAGCGTGACCGTGCAATGATTGCCGGTGCTGATGGTGCTACGACAGTGTTGGTCAAAGACGACAAACTGCAGATTCCCGGTGGCATAGATCTAGAAAGTGTTTACCCAGATACTGCCTCAACACTCAGCAAACTTTTTGATTTGGAGAATGACGACATTATAATCATCGGAACATCTTCAGAATATGAACTGGCTGAAGAAGGTGCAGTAACAGCGGCTTTAGATTTAATTTAAATAGAAACTTTTCTCCGCTCGTCAACATTTTATGTTGCGGACGGACTAAAATCATTTTAAACATATGTATGTCAGTAATTAGGCAATACTGTATTTTTGTAAAAATAAATTCTAAATGATGCTTAGAATCTGAAAAATAATAAAAAAATTAAAAGAAGAAGTTTGGAGTGGTGTTTACCAGCACTCTAACATTCCAGGAATAACCCTTTTAGCCATCTGGTCAAAAGTTTCAATTCCAGTAATTCTTGCAGCCACTTCACTAAGTGATGCAATATCATCACGGGCAAGGCATTCCAATTTGAATTTTCTGGAACCGGCCATGAGCTGTTTCAGCCCTTCTCCGATACGGTCTGTAAAGTATGTGTAAAGACCGACTGCTCCCCATGGTATATCCACTCCGACCTTTTTATCAGGGTATTTTTTCTGGATCTGAGAGGAAAGCATGAAGAATTTGTTGGGGTCATCTCCATATCCATTAACAAACTGAGTTGGAAGTTTTCCTGTCTCTGCAAGCCTGGCAAAGTACTGAGATTTCATTACTGCAGTCAGAGGAGATCTGGCCATAGCAATTGCTTTTACAATCGGGCCGTCTCCCAGATTACTCATGGCCATTGATTTGAACATCTGAGTTTCATTGGTAAATCCGCCAGCAAAACAGATATCTGGTACGAATTTTCCTTTCTTTCTCATGATCTCAGCACACATGAGCACTTGAGCCTCAAGATGGACTGTCGGTGTAGACATTTCATTCATCATTGGGACGGGACTCATACCGGTTCCACCGCCGGCTCCGTCAAATGTCAGCATGTCGATTTTGGCTTCTGAGGCAGCTTTCATAGTGAAAGCAACTACTTCTGGACGGTACGCACCTGTTTTCAGGAATACATAATTTGCACCTTTCTCGCGGAGTTTTTCAATGTCTTCCACGAAGCTGTCATGAGCTGGGAATCCTACTCTGCTGTGCCTTTCAAATGTTTTTATGGCACCTGATTTGAATGCTTCTTGGACCATTGGATCTTCGGGGTCAGGCATTACAATGTAACCGCGCTTTTTGAGTTCAAGTGCGCGTTCTAGAGTGGTGAGACGAACTTCTCCTCCGATTGCTTTTGCACCCTGGCCCCATTTACGCTCTATGATGTTTACTTCTAAATTGGATATTACGTAATCATCAACGCCACCGCGCTGATCTTCTACATTTGTCTGAACAGCTATGTCTCCATATTTTCCATCCCAGAGTTCACGGAAGTCTGCAATCCTGCTCATCATGTCTGGAGATTTTGAGACTTTTCCGTTGGTATATATGGATTCTTTATCCATGCCACAGACATTCTCACCGATTGTTTCAATTATGCCGGACATGGCTGAACCCATTGCCATTCCTTTCCAGTTTCTCTTTGCTACGTCTGTAGACCCAAGACCTGCAATTACCAGTGGTACTTTCAGGTTGATTGGTTTTTTAGAATGGGTAGCAACCTGGGTGGTTACATCGGAGTTCTCAAAAAATGCTACATCAGGATTGGCTTCAATTCCTTGGGCGCCCAGTAATTCTGCGAGTATCTGGAAATGAGACCAGTCTATCATATAGTTTTTATTGGAAGCAGCGGTACTGTGACCAAAGTATTCATTGCTGGGATAAAGGACTTCTCTTCCCCTGAAGGCTGATTTACTTACTTCACATACAACGTTACATTCTTCAATGCAAAGTGGACACATTCCTGAAAGGGGGCTGATATCCTTCTCTCTGCATTTTGTACCTGTTGTAGATCGTGCATTTTCAATTGAAATCACTGATACACCTCTATGTAATTCCGTAAAACGGATGGAGAGGTATCGTGATGTGGTAGTTAAGAATTTGCCATAATATCTTGTTTTAAAACATCAATCATTTATCTAAAATATTTGAATGATTACATATTTTTATACTTTAAAATGGGATAATGATGTACAATTGTATCTATATAATTTGATTTAGCAAACATATGTCTATAAATCGTCATTAGATGAATGCAATCTGTGCGAGTAAAGTTATGAATGAATAACCTACGAAATCTTAAATTAATGAACGAATGTCGTAAAAGACTGCCATATGATGCACATACGTTGTGTGATGTAAGATCTTATAATATTTATATTGAATAATGGTTTATACAATCCAACATACCACATATGGATGTGTAAATATGGCAATTGAATATAGTGAATCTAAAAGTACTGGAACTATTATGGTAGAAACAGTGGCCAGTCTGATAACTGCAGCCTTTGCATTAGTGGCTGCTCTGGCCTGGAATGAAGCAATCAAGGCTTTAATTGCAAGATTTGTCGATCCTTCAGATGACTTGATGGGAATGTTAATTTATGCTATCTTAGTAACAATAATTGCGGTTGTAGCTACAGTCTGGATTGGAAAAGTATTGATAAAATACCACAGACTAGATGAGGAAAAGAAAAATCGTTCAAAAGAGAAATCTGAATAAATATACAGCCCTCTTCAGGACAGTCCTGAAGAGTAAACCTTTTAACTGATATGATGGTACAGATTTGATGAAGGCACGAGCTGCTTTTGCACTGTTATTGGTGTGTATCGCATCTTTACTTTTCCTGCCTGCAGTTTCTGCTGAACCAGGCATTGGAGACTGGTACCAGACTACCGATTTAGAAGCAGGGCAGAGTGCAGACTATACATGGACTGTTTATAACCCAGATGACACTTCTTATGCGCTCGAAGTTGTATCTTCCATCTCGGGCAATGATCCTCACATAAAGGCTACAGTAAACAGTGAACCTCAAATTCTCGGGCCTAAAACATCAGCAAACATCGCAGTTACATTGCATACAGACAGAGCAACTCCAACTCAAACCGTAACTCTCACAGTAGATTTCATTCTTACTGATATGGCATCAGGTTCTGAAAGTATTGTAGAAAAAAGTGTAATTATCAATATTACTTCGTTGATTGCATCAACTGGAAACAATATATTCTTCTGGGAAAATACCTTACCAGCGCCTTTTAATACTGCAATCTGGACTTTTATTTTTACAATATTGATCTGGATGGGTATAACTGCATTTGCGATTATTGTTGTAGATTCAATATTTAAGCGCTTATTCAGTAAATCAAATCTGAAGATAATCCCTAAAATCTATAAGTTGGTTAAAAAGCCGCTATTTCTTACAATTATTGTCTACGCATTAGTTAATTCTTTGACGATACTTTCGGTTTCAGCCGATACTATCTTCCAAATCAATGATCTTCTGACAATATTATTTATCATACTTTACGCCTGGGTAGCTTATCGTGTGTACAACGATATCATCATAGATTTTGCTCGTAAGTTAGCCAGTAAGACTGAAAATGAATTGGATGACGCTTTGGTTCCATTCATGCATACACTCGGAACTATCCTCATACCGTTGGTGGCGTTTGTTGTTCTCCTCAACTATTTCAATATAAGTTTCACTGCAATCTTGGCCAGTCTGGGAATAGGTTCCCTTGTCATAGGACTTGCAGCACAGGATACTTTTAACAGCATATTTGCAGGAATCCAGATCATGGTAGACAGGCCGTTCACCATTGGAGACAGAATCATACTAAGCACTGGGGAAGTATGTGATGTTGAAAAAGTTGGAATCCGCTCTACAAAGGCTTACAGCCCAACTAATAATGAGATGGTTGTGATACCTAACGTTCTTTTGTGTAATAATAAGGTTACAAACATTTCCAGGCCGGATGGGCACAGGGCAATTTCTGTTGAAGTCGGTGTGTCTTATGGTACAGATCCAGAAAAGGTTGAAAAGATCCTTTTGGATATCGCAAAACATCATCCAGATATAGTGAACAACAATCCTGCACAGTCATCATACACAAGACTTTCAACCTTTGATGACAGTTCTATCAACTTTGCTCTTTGGGCATATGTTGATGATTTCAAAAAGGAATGGAGAGTCAGATCTGAGCTGAGGGAAAGAATCAACCAGAAGTTCAAAGAGGAGGGAGTGGAAATTCCGTTCCCACAGACTGTTGTCACTCTAGTCAATTCTCCAGTACGGGCTAAGAGTGACAGTCAAAACAACTTGAACAAAATATAATCTGCAAAACAATTAAGATATCTTCAACACTGCACCGGTTGCGAAAACTATGAAAGCTAATGAATTAAAGAGAAAATATATCGATTATTTCGTAAACAAAGGTCACACGGAAATTCAATCCGCTTCACTTATTCCAGAAAACGATCCTAGTGTGTTATTCACTACTGCAGGAATGCATCCTTTAGCTCCTTATCTTCTGGGAGAAAAGCATCCTGCAGGTAAGAGGCTTGTTGACTGTCAGAAATGCATAAGAACCGGAGATATTGACGAAGTAGGAGATGCATCTCATCTGACTATGTTCCAGATGATGGGAAACTGGTCCCTTGGAGATTATTTTAAGAAAGAATCTATTCAGATGAGCTATGATTTTTTAGTTAATGTTTTAGGCATTGATCCAAACAATCTCGCTGTTACTGCATTTGCAGGAGATGAAAATGCCCCTAGAGATGAAGAGACAGTATCCATATGGAAATCCATGGGAATGAAGGATGATCACATATTCTACTATGGAAAAAAAGATAACTGGTGGGGTCCAGCTGGAGTCACTGGCCCCTGTGGTCCTGATACAGAAATATTTTACATTGATCAGTCTAAGCCAAAATGTTCAGATGAATGTGGACCTTCCTGCCATTGCGGTAGATACCTTGAGATCTGGAACAATGTATTCATGGAATATAACAAGACTGTTGAAGGCAAATATGAGAAGTTAAAGCAGCAGAACGTCGATACTGGGCTGGGTTTGGAGCGTACACTTTGTGTATTGGAGCACATTCCCAGCGTATACGACACTGAATTTTTCATTCCGATTATAAAAGATATTGAAAATGCATCAGGACTCAAGTATGCAGATTCCATACGAGAATTCCGTATAATTGCTGACCACATGCGTGCAGCAGTTTTCATATTAGGTGATGACAAAGGTGTAGCACCTTCCAATCTGGATCAAGGATATGTTCTCAGAAAGCTTATCAGAAGGACAATCAGATATATGCAGAAACTCGGCATGGGCTGGGAACCGATGATTGACATCGCTAATACTGTAGTAAGAGAATATTCTAGTGAATACCCGGAACTTGAAAGAAATAAGGCTTTCATCATCGAACAGCTTCAAAACGAAGCCGTCAAATTTACAAAGACTCTTGATCAGGGCCTCAGGCTTACAGAACGCATTCTTGAAGGCATAGAGCAGAATGGGGTTGTAAGCGGTGAAGATGCATTCAAGCTCTACACTTCCTTTGGATTCCCATTGGATCTCACAATTGAGCTGGCTGCTGAAAAAGGAATAAAAGTCGATAGTGCCAAATTTGAAGAACTTTTCAAGGAACATCAAGAGATTTCAAGAGCTGGATCTATGCAGAAATTCAAGGGTGGACTTGCAGATGCTAGTGAAGAGACAACTAAATTACACACAGCCACTCACCTTCTGGGAGCAGCACTGAGAAAAGTCTTAGGGCCTGATGTACACCAGAAAGGAAGCAACATCACCGCTGAACGTTTGAGATTTGACTTTTCATTCGATAGAAAGGTGACCAAAGAAGAGCTGGATGAAGTTGAAAAACTGGTTAATGAAGCTATCAAGTCTGCTATAGATGTTGTATGCGAAGAGATGACTCTGGGTGATGCAAGAGAACGCCATGCTGAAGGAGTATTTGGAGACAAATACGGAGAAATGGTTAAAGTATACACCATCGGAGACATTTCATGTGAAATCTGCGGAGGCCCTCATGTGATGAATACTTCTCAAATCGGTGGATTTAAAATTAAGAAGGAAGAGGCAAGTAGTGCTGGTGTCCGTAGAATCAAAGCAGTTGTTGGAGATCAATACGCCTAAATCTTGAGGTTTGCCAGCATTGCTTAAATGTCACATATGTGCATAGTAATGCTTATATATCAAACCGATTCTAACGGCAACCCTTCATAAATCTACATGTTATACATGCACAGATTTTTGAGAAATAAATGAGGCAGTAAAATGGCAGAAGAAACTAAAGCAAAGAAAGCGGACAAGAAGTCCAAGTCTGAGGAGCAGGCTAAGGATGAAAATTTCCGCTATATCGTCCGTATCTTAAATACAGATGTGGACGGTAACAAGAACATTATCTTGGGTTTGCAGTCCGTTAAAGGAGTTGGAGCTAGAGTTGCTAGAATTGTAGCAAAGAGAACTGGTATACCAACTGATGAGATCTTTGGAAACCTTTCTGAAGAGCAGACAACCGAGATTGAAAATGTATTGAATTCTTATATTGAATTCGCACCTGCTTGGGCAATCAACAGGCAGTGTGACATTGAGACTGGCGAGGATATGCACCTGTATGGTCAGAACCTCGACTTGACGAATAAAGATGATATTAACAGGCTGAAAATGATTAAATGCTACCGTGGTCGCAGGCACGAGCAGGGACAGAAAGTTCGCGGTCAGAGAACCCGGTCCAACGGAAGGACTGGCCTCACTATGGGTGTTAGCAGAACTAAAAACCAGCCTGGTTCAAAGTAAATAGGTGAATTAAATGGGAGACCCGAAATTTCCGCGCAGAGCCTATGATACCCCCTCACATCCCTGGAGAGGAGAAAGGATCAAGGCTGAAACCGAAATATGCAAGCAATATGGATTGAAAAGTAAGACCGAACTCTGGAAGGCGCAGGCTTACCTCAGAAATCTGAGAACACAGTCTAAAAACCTCCAAGCCCGTGTACGTTTAGATGATGCACAGGCACAATTGGAAGCTGACCTTCTGCTCGCCAAGTGCGCACGCCTTGGCATTCTGCCGGCAGACGGCAGCACCCTTGATGATGTTCTAGGTCTTAATCAAGAGTCAATTCTTGGCCGCCGTCTTCAGACGGTTGTGTACATGAAAGGCTTAGCTACTACTGCCAAGCAAGCCAGACAATTTATTGTACATGGACACATATCCATTAATGGTCGTAAAGTAACCGTGCCTGGATACATGGTTAGGCGCAATGAAGAGGATTTTATCACATACAATCCACAATCTCCCATTGCCGATGAGATGCACCCCATTAGAAATCCTCAGACGAGTGAAAATGAGGCTGCTCCTGAGCCAAAACCCGAAGAACCAAAACCAGCAGAAGAAAGTGTTGATGCTGATGCAAGCGCTCCTTCTGAAGATGTAATTGATAAGCCCGTGGAGGAATGAGTATGGGAAAATGGGGTATTGCACACGTATTTGCTAGCTACAACAACATCATCATCACCCTTACGGATGTGACTGGTGCTGAAACAATCACAAAAGCATCTGGTGGGATGGTTGTAAAGGCAGCTAAAGATGAATCTTCTCCATACGCTGCAATGCGTGCAGCTGAGAGAGTAGCCGACATCGCTAAAGAAAAGGGAATTGAGGGAATCCATGTAAAAGTACGTGCTCCCGGTGGAAACAAAGCCACATCTCCCGGACCTGGAGCTCAGGCTGCAATTCGTGCTTTAGCTCGTGCCGGTCTTAAAATCGGACGCATTGAAGATGTTACACCTATACCACACGATGGAACTAAAAAGAAAGGTGGAAGAAGAGGACGTAGAGTATAATTGCGGGGCAAACTTATGGATATTAAAGTAATCAGTCAGACCGAGACACGCATACGCTTTGTAGTTTCTGACGCTTCTCCATCTCTGGTAAACTCTCTTAGGAGATGCCTGATGACAGAGATCCCCAAGATGGCTATTGAGCTGGTAGAATTTCACTTGGGGCCAATCATGGATGAAGAAGGAAACGAATATGAAAGTGTAAGTCCTCTCTTTGATGAGATTGTTGCGCACAGACTCGGTCTCGTGCCAGTTCCGACTGATCTTAGCCTTTACGTGCCCAAAGATGAATGTGTTTGTGGTGGGGAAGGCTGCCCCAACTGTACAATTATGTACTCTATAAACAAAAAAGGACCCTGCGAAGTTTACTCTGGTGACATGGAACCTCTTGGTCCTCCTGAACTGAGGATAAAAGATGAACTCGTCCCCATTGTAAAATTGGGTCCAGGTCAAGCTTTGCTGGCATATGCCTCTGCAGAGCTTGGCACCGCAAAGCGTCACGCTAAATGGCAGGTCGTATCTGGAGCAGGATACAGGTATTATCCTACAATTGAAATCGATCCCGCTCGCTGCGATTCCGGTGGTACTTGCATCAAAGCTTGTCCAAGAGGGGTCTTAGCTAAAGAAGATGGAATCGTCAAGGTAGTTGATCTGGAATCTTGCATTCTGTGTAAATCATGCTTTGAAGTGTGTGAACTGAATGCGATAAAATTGTCTGGATCAGACTCTAAATTCATATTTGAATTTGAAACTGACGGTTCACTTGCAGCTATAGACACGCTTAAAGAGGCTCTCAGAATTCTGTCTCAGAAATTTGAAGAGTTTCGTGAAAATATTTCCACTCTTGAAGCATAAAACTTTTTCCAAACTTCTTATTTATTTATATTTCTAAAATCGTAGGAATAATCATATATATCGTCTAGACCTATTTTTAGGTACGTTATGATTATTGACAGTTTGTTGGGAATCCTAGGTATATCGTATATTTTTGTAGGGTTACTGTTAATAGTGTTATCCATTCCACTCATTTCATCGAAGGTAAGTAGAAACGCTCTCTATGGTGTCAGGATAGGAAAAAGCTTCGAATCGGATGAAAACTGGTATATGATCAACAAATATGGAGGAAAAGTCCTGATTATTGTTGGTATAATAACCGCAGTTATGGGAGTATCCTACATATTCATTGGTGATGTGTCAAATACACTGGATATTATCCTCTCATTCCTGCCGATTATCATCATCCTTTTAGGGTGTATAGTTGCATATTTTCATGCAAAAAAATTATAATTCTTTTCATTTATTTCCTTTTAATTTGTTAACTGCATCTGAATTGCTTATCTTGCATGGGGCCTCATAATATTGTGGAGTAAGACGATTCATATCTTTTTTGCGAATCTCCTGAGTGATTTCAATTGCTGATATTTTAAACTCACAATATAATTTTATAATATCCTTGTCAAGTCTATTGATTTTTATCTTATTAGTTCTGCATGTTTCAACAAGTTCAACTATATGATTCAGATTTCCAAAGGCTTCTGATTCTAGTAAGAATAAAACATCATTTCTTGTCTTTTTTGGAAGGCTGAAGATATCTTCAGCATATTTTTCATTTGAGTCCGTTATGCTAGGATGTTCTTCTAGAAACTTGATGTAATCTGCGACAGTTTTCATACCTAAATATATTGACTTTTTCCTAAATATAGCAATTCCCTTTATTTGGGACAGGTTATTTCATATTCAGTTTCTGTTTCGATTTTTCCCCTGAGTGTTGAACTTACCGCACCGATCAATGCAATCAGTGCTGACACTTTTAGAGCTGCACTCATTCCAGTTATGAATTCGACATTGTCTACACTGGAGCTTCCTCCCATGAATACTGAAGAAACAAGGGCTGATGAAGTTACGATAGCCATCACACTACCCATTAAGACCAAGCTTAATGATTGACCAACTGTACGCATGGTAGATAGCATACCGGACGCTACACCAGTTTTATCCTTTCTGACGCTTTTCATCACAGCGCTTGTATTGGGGGATGAGAATATTCCCATTCCAATTCCTAAGATTATGAGATAAATTACAACAGTAACAATCGAAGTGTTTGTACCAACTGTGCTTGTAAGAAACAGTCCTGCCGCCACGATTAACATACCTATAGTTGCAAGTGTTCTTGATCCAACTTTGTCTGATAAATTTCCTGATATTGGTGAAATAATACACATTACCAGCGGCATTGCCAGCAGTATCAGGCCGGTAGTCCCAATATCTATTCCAAGCACTCTTTGAAGATAAAATGAAATGATAAATGTGGATCCATAGTATGATGTGTAATTCAGAAATGCAGAGAAGTTTGCCGCGGCAAAGAGGCGGTTTTTAGTAAATAGTCTAAGATCAAATAATCCGCTGTCTCCTTTTTTCTGTTCTATTTTGATAAATGCTATGAATGATATCACAGAGACAACAGCTAAGATTATGACACTCGCGGAGAGCCAACCATTTGTGTTACCTAATGTTAATGCTAGCAGAATAGTAATTAATCCGATGGCAAACGCAACTGCTCCATTGATATCAAACGACACTTTTTTATCGAGTATCTCACATTCGTTCAGCTTCCATACTGCCAGTGTAATTGTGATTATTGCAATGGGAACATTCACTAGGAATATGGAATGCCAACCGAAACTCTGAGTAAGTATTCCTCCAAGCGGCGGACCTATAGCTAGACCTAAATAAACAGCCATTACATTGAGGCCAAGGGCTCTGCCTTGTTCTCCAGGTGGAAATGCAGCAGATACCAATGCAGTTCCAGAAGTCATGATGAATGCGGCGCCGATTCCTTGTATGATTCTGAATGCTATCAGCTGCTCTCCGCTTTGAGCTATGCTACATAGCAGAGAGCCGACTGCAAATATTGCAAAACCGCTGACATATATCTTTTTCTTTCCAAATATATCTGAAACACGGCCGATGATAAGGAGTATGCTAGCTATTGTAACAAGATAAGCTGTCGGGACCCACAGCGTCTGAGCGTAATCCATTTGCAGCGCATCTGATATTGAAGGCATCGAAACGCTTACAATGGTGGAATCTAGCGGACCCATGAGAGAACCGATGGATGCTACAATCAGCACAATCCACTTGTATGACAGGCCAGTTTCTTTTTTCAATTAATCTCTCCTTAAAATTCTTCTACAAATTCACGTATGATTTCAACTCCTTTCCTGATATTGTCTTCCGACGCTGCATATGATATTCTCAGATGTTTCTCTCCAGAATCTCCGAATGCGGTTCCCGGCGAGCAGAGCACTCCTTTATGAGCAAGTTTTACTGCTAAGTCTGCAGATGGTATATCAATTTCATACGACGGAAATGCGTAGAACGCTCCCCTTGGTTTAATGCATGAAAAACCTGGAATTTCATTCAGTAAGTCTGTAGTCAGATCTCTGCGTTTTTTAAGAATTGGAAAGATCTCACTGATGAATGTTTCCTGGCAGCCGAATGCATCGTCCAGAGCATACTGGAAAGGACCAGGCGGGCATGCTAGAATATGATATTGCATTTTAGAAATCTCACCAAGTAGGTCTTCAGGTGCAGATAAATATCCTATTCTCCAGCCGGCTACTGCAAATGATTTTGAAAATGAATTCAATACAACGGATCTGTCAAGATATTCATTGAATGAGTAGTGTTTTCCTTCATAGATAAAGTTCTCATAAACTTCATCTGAGACGATCCAGAGATTATGATCTTCTGCTAGGTCATGTATGGTCTTGAAAGCTTCTTCCGTAAGAACCGACCCACATGGGTTGGCAGGTGAATTGACAACGATACCTCTAGTTTTTTTAGTAATCTTTTCTTTCAGCTTTTCAAGATCAATATTCAGCTCTTCATCCATTGTATATGGTACAGACTGGGCTCCACAGAGAGTGCATTCTGGTGAATATACAACAAATCCCGGGTCGGGAATGAGAACTTCATCTCCTTCTTGAAATAGAGTCTGGAATGTTGCCATAGCTCCCTGAGTGCCGCTGGATGTTATCATCACGTTTGACATTGTAATGTCTTTATTGTATTTGGAAATCTTATGAGCTATCTTTTCTCTGAGTGAAGGGATACCCATAGTAGGTCCGTAACGATATGAATCAGAATCCAACGCTTTCTTACAGGCCTCAGTAACTTCCTGAGGCGGTCTAAAGTCAAGTTCTCCTAACCCTAGGTTGATACTGTCTTCTTGGGCCATGTCGAAAATTGCACGGACTCCAGAAGGTTTGATGGACTGAACCTTTTTAGAAACCATTGGCTTAGGATGGACTTCTTCTTCTTGAACTTGCTTATATTCCTGTTAAAAAACAGCAGTGATACTATATTTAAAACCGAAATTCGAAGATGATTATGCAATATTCGAAAAAATAAGGGGTTTGAGCGGCGGTGCTCATTCCGGAAAGAAAAATCCACCTGTCATATTTAGATAATTATCACCCGAATACTGTGGATATCTCTTCTTTACTGCTTCTTTGAATTGTTCTGCAGATCTGCATTCTGAGGCTGTTTTCTTAACATTCTGCAAGTACGCAATTTTTTCATTAGCATCTTTCAGGTTTTCTGGTGGGTAATGTGATGTAAGAATCAGTGAAAAGTTTCTATTAATATAGTTCTGAAGTTCTTTGATTAGTGCATCCGCATGGTCTTTGCCGGCGACTATGGAATGACAGTCATGACCCATCATGTGAATATAAACTACTTTTATTGATTCGATCTCTATGTTGTATGCGTCAGGTGTAGGTATGACATTCATTTCAATGCCTGCAATCTTTACTTTTCCTGGAATCATAACTTCATCTGCTGCAGTTATCCCACTGTCAAAAGCATCTCCGAACATGCTGGTGAAATTTTCGATCAGTATTCTACCATTTCCGGAGGAGTTATACTTCACAGATGTTTCGGTTCCGTAGTTTTTCACATCAGGCAGGAAAGACGATCCGGCAGCATGATATGATATCATTTTTCCCTCCACATTCAGGCCGTTTGAGTCTATGTATTTAGTGAGTTCTTCAATATTATTCCTGAAACATGGCGGCTCTATGATTACAGCTCTATTGTCTTTTTCAAGGATGAATACTTCATCATCAATCAGATCGTTTGTCTGATATGCGTGCAGTCTGGTTTCTCCAAAATCATAAATCCTCATCTTTCCGACTTCCATTTGAATCTCTTTGCAATTTACCATATTTGGTCCTCTTGAACACATTTATGTTCAAAACCATGATATCAAAAGGGATATAAGTATCAAATAGAAACTATTGGGAAACATAGTTACTATGAAGATACTAATATGTTCAGCTAACTATTCGAAAACTGCTTGGCTAGATACAGAATTGAACTATCTTCACCAATTCAGCACCTTTCAGATTTGCAGAAACGCATACACTTAAATACAAAAAACAGTTTGAATCATTAATGAAGGCTACTAGCGGTCATCTTATTTTTGGAGACGGTGTAGATTACAAAGACCTAGAGCGCGTGTTCCCAGAACTATTTACTACATTTTTAGAGGAGACAAATCAGGTCCCAGATGACAATGACATTCTTCAGATGTTTCTTTATGCAAATATGCAAGAAATAGCTAGAAATGAAAAGCCTGAAGGATACAATCGAAAAGGACGTATGAGGTTGATCTTCCCCATCGGCAAAAAAGAATTTTACATAAAATCTTATACATCCAATGTTGAAACTGTGCGTTTAACGGAAAAGCTTAGCAAATTACTGCTCCGTGAAGGCATCCAACACACAGTTGAATGGGATCAACTTATCATAAAATCTAAAAAATGAAATTCTGAGCGTTTTCACGCTCAGTTTCAAATTGTTTTTAAGGGTTTTTAATCGCGGAGTCCGTATGATCCACCAAGCATTGAGCCTAGTGTAATCAGTGCAGCTGCAACTATGATGTATCCATCAAATTCATTACCGCTGCCAGTACCCATCAATAGATTAGCAGAGAAGTCAACAATGAACAAAGTGATGATGAAATAAATCACGCTCAAAATGATCATTATGACTGTTCCGACAATCATTCCAATCAATGCTTTTGCAGTTCCTTGCATAGTTTTCCTCCTTGAGGATGTATCACTAATTAACTTTCAGAATATATAAGGTTGCCTTAATCTAGAAAAAAACTGACAGTAACTTATAAATACCATCTGTTCAAAAATTACTATATTCACTAATTTTTTGCGTTTTTCATTATTTATGGGGATACTAATTCATTTTTCATGAGTTTTTATTGCTGATATCTTTCAAATAATAATATGTGTTAATTAATAATCGAATCTTCTAAGCTAAATGGCATTATAATCAACATGTTTCCAATAATCATGTATTAATAAAATGTCACTGACAATGTAGTAATATATTTTTATTTAGCTATTTACCACTAATTAATCATCAGTATTCATAAAACATGTAATTGGATAGATGATGACATCAGCAAATGTAACAATTTCTGCTGACATCATTTATCCATTTATTTCTTTAAAGCATTGAATGCCTGTTCTATTATATTCCGCTCTCCTATTACAAATGCATTTTGGCGATCTACAGCTGAATAACCATTATCCAGTTGTATTGGGATGACTTCTGGAGAAGTACCTCCAAACGACCTTCTTCTGCTTACACATTTTTCCAGAGGTAGGATCTCGAAAACGTCTTTTTCAATCAGATCGCTGAAAGACTGCAGTTCTTCAATACTTAGATCTTCCAGTTTCTTGTTTTTATCTATGCAGTATCTGACAGCTCCACCGACGACTTCATGCGCTTTTCTGAACGGCATCCCCTTTACTACAAGGTAGTCGGCCAGATCAGTCGCATTCATAAATCCTTCCGATGCTGCTGACAGCATTCTTTCTTTATTGAATATGAGGGTAGCAATCATCGCACTGCACATTTTGATGCATGAAGTCAGTCTGGTATATGACGAGAATAAAGCATCCTTATCTTCCTGTAAATCTCTATTGTATGTGAGCGGAAGCCCTTTCATGGTGGTCAGAATGTTGACTAAATCTCCGATTGCTGCTCCTGTTCTGCCTCTTGTGAGTTCTGCAACATCCGAATTCTTTTTTTGAGGCATAATGCTGCTCCCCGTTGCATACGCATCATCCATTTCGATGAATGCAAATTCTTGTGAGGACCAGTATACAAGTTCTTCACAGATTGACGATAGATGTACTGCACACAGGGAAGCATTGAATAGGAATTCAGCAACAAAGTCTCTGTCAGACACGCCATCCATTGAATTGTAGCATGGATTCTGAAATCCCAGCAGCGAGCTCGTATAGTTTCTGTCGATATTGTATGTAGTTCCTGCCAGAGCAGCTGATCCTAACGGACACACATTGATTCTGCTGTATGACTCAATAAATCTCTCAACATCTCTTCTTACTCTTGAGAAATGCGCCATTAAATGATGGCCTATTGTTACAGGCTGGGCGTGCTGTACATGTGTGAATCCCGGTACAATTGTATCGATATTGTCTTTTGAAACTTCAAGAAGGGTCTTTTCAAATCCAATAAGTTCTTCGATCACATCAAGAATGGCGTCACGCATGAACATTCTTACATCAGTGACTACCTGATCGTTCCTGCTGCGGGCTGTATGCAGTCTAGCTCCAGCATCTTTTATGCGATCGGTCAGAATGAATTCAATATTGGAATGAATATCTTCTAGACTCTCTTGGACCGGAAGTGTTCCATCCTCAATCTGGGCCAGAATTTCCTTCAGCCCCTTTTGGATCTCTTTTCCGTCTTCCTGGGAAATTATTCCTTGTGTGCTCAACATCTTTACATGCGCAATAGAGCCGAGAACATCGTACCTTGCAAGTTTCACATCAGTATGTAGAGAAGATGTGAATGCCAGTGTTGCATCAGTTGCACCTTCTTTGAACCTTCCAGACCATAGAACTTTTTTGCTGTTCATCACAACACCACCCTTTGAAAAGGTTTAGAAAAGGTTTGTTGGGAAGTGATGTTAAACTCACTTCTTCTTGCTTGCAGATTTTTTCTTTGTGTTTGAAGACTGTGCAGCTGGCTTCTTTGGTTTTTTGATTGAAGCCACAGTTTTCAGCGGGAGTCCCCAAACATAGATAAATCCTTCAGCAGATTTGTGGTTAAACTTGTCTCCCTGAGCATATGTAGCTAATCCTTCATCATATAGTGAATAAGGAGATGAGCGTCCTACAACCTCTGCGCTTCCACGGTAGAGTTTAACACGGACTTTTCCAGTAACATTTTCCTGGCTTTTATCTACAAAGGCATCGATTGCTCCTTTGAGTGGAGAGAACCACATTCCGTCGTAACACAGCTCTGAGTAGCGCTGTTCGACACCCCTCTTGAATGAAAGCAGATCCCTTGTAAGAACCATGTTCTCTAAGGCGCGGTGAGCTTTTATCAGAACTATTGCGGCAGGACACTCGTAAGTTTCACGGGATTTGATACCGATCATGCGGTCTTCAATATGGTCGATGCGGCCCACTCCGTTTTGTCCAGCAACTTCATTTAATATTTTTATTAACTCCACCGGAGCAGTCTTCTTGCCGTCAATAGAAACTGGAACTCCCTTTTCAAAGCCTATTTCTATGTATGTCGGCTTAGCCGGAGCTTTCTGAGGAGAGACGGTCCATTCATGGGAATCTTCTGGAGGCTCTACAGAGGCATCTTCTAATATTCCGCATTCACAGCTCCTGCCCCATAAGTTTTCATCAGTGGAATAAGGACATGCTTTCTTCACGGGTATAGGCACATTATGATCCTTAGCGTAATCAATCTCTTCTTCACGGGTCATTACCCACTCCCTCATGGGAGCGATGATTCCGAGTTCAGGAGCCAGCGCTGCAATGGACACGTCAAACCTTACCTGATCGTTTCCTTTTGCAGTGCATCCGTGTGCTATGAATTTTGCACCTTCTTTTTTAGCAATGTCTACCAAAAGTTTAGCGATTAGAGGCCTGGCTATGGCAGTTGATAACGGATAAACATCCTGATACATGGCGTTTGCCTTGAGTGATGGCCAAACATAATCAGTTACAAATTCCTGCTTGGCGTCAATGGCATAAGCTCCGACAGCACCGATTGATTTTGCCCTTTCAATATTGGCTTTCATATCTCCAGGCTGTCCAACATCAATACAAACAGCAATTGTATCTAGATTGTATTTTTCTTCCAGCCACTTAATTGCAACCGAGGTGTCTAAACCTCCGGAATATGCTAAAACGATTTTATCTTTGGACTTTTTTGCACTCTTATTCTTGGTAGAACTGGCCTGCATAAGGGTGTGATATTCACACTGATTATTATAGATTATCGATTAACTATTGAACGGTTTGAAATTCAATATTTTATCCACATTGAAAGAATCTAGTCAGATTGTGTCTCTATGACTACAGATTAGACCTCTTTGTCTCATTTGGGTCATCATGCTTAAGCCACGGACTTATGTATCTGCCGTCTTCACATAATCAAGAGGCTATTGAAAAATGATAAAAGCTGCAGTCGTTGGAGGATCAGGATACACAGGCAGCGAGTTAGCTCGTATTCTCTGCCGTCATCCCGACATATCACTTGAAGCAATAACTTCTCGACAGAATTGCGGAATGAATGTATGCAGCGTGCTGCCTTCTCTGAATGGATTTGTAGATTTATGCTTTGATTCTAATCTTAAAGAAAATGGAGACTACGATGTAGTGTTCTGTGCAACACCTCACGGAGCATCTATGGAGATCGTGCCGTCTTTGATAGAACGCGGCATAAAGGTAGTAGATCTGAGCGGAGACTATCGTCTCGGAGATCCGCAGCTGTATGAAAAATGGTACGGACGTGCGCATGTAGACCTCCGCGGACTTCATGATGCCATATACGGTCTTCCAGAGCTGTTCCGCGAAGAGATTAAGAAAGCTTCATTAATTGCAAATCCAGGGTGCTACCCGACATGTTCTTCATTGTCTCTTGCACCTCTGCTGTCTGCTGGTCTGGTAGAAGATTACATAATCATAGATGCAAAAAGTGGAACATCCGGGGCAGGTCAGGAACTGTCTAAGTTAACTCATCATCCGGCCTGTGGATCTTCGATAACTCCTTACAAAGTTGGAAACCACCGGCATATTCCAGAGATAAAAATGATTCTGAGCCGTGTTTATGGGAGTGAGGTCAAGACTGTGTTTACCCCTCATCTTTTACCAATTGTACGGGGAATGTTTACCACCTCTTACGCTCAGCTCAAAGATAATGTTACAGAAGAAGACATTAAATCTGCATATGACAAGATGTATGGAGACAGCAAGTTTGTGCGTGTGACTAATCTACCATCTATTCCGTCTACAGTCGGATCAAATGTCTGTGAAACAGGTTTTGTAATTGCTCCTGAAAATACTGTTGTTGCTATGGGAGCGCTTGATAATTTAGTCAAAGGGGCCGCCGGACAGGCGATTCAGAATGCGAATCTCATGTTTGGCTTAAAAGAGTCAACTGGCCTTGACTTCCCAGGATTGGGGGTATAAAAATGGAAATAATTGACGGGGGAGTATCAACTCCTAAAGGCTTTAGCACATATGGTATTCATTGTGGCATCAAGAAAAAACGCTTAGACCTTGCAATGATCTGTTCTGATCGTCCTGCATGGGCAGTAGGGGCATACACGCAGAACAAAATGCGCGCTCCTCCAGTTGAACTGATGGTCAAGCGTTCATCACCGAAGCTTCAAGCCATTGTTATGAACAGCGGAAATGCCAATGCAATCACTGGAGAGCAGGGTATGCAGGATGCTCAGACAATGATAGACACAACCGCAGAGTGCTTGGGCATAGACAACTCTCTTGTCGGCGTAGCATCTACGGGAGTCATATCTCACTATATGCCGATGGACAAAATTGTGCCTGGAATCAAAGAGATTTCCGGGAAGTTAGGAACAGGCCGTGAACAAGACCACAAGGCTGCTGAAGCGATCCTTACTACTGATAAAACAATCAAAGAGGCGGCATGCCAAATCACCCTTAAAGACGGTACCGTCGTCACGATTGCAGGCATGGCCAAAGGTTCTGGTATGATCTCTCCTTCCATGAAGGCTCTCCATGCTACCACTCTGAGCTTCATAACTACTGATGCAGTGCTTACTAAAGTTCCTACTTACAAATGGCAGGAATGTATCAACAAGAGCTTTAACATGATCAATGTGGATGGAGACCAGAGCACCAATGACACTTCGATAATGCTTGCCAACGGCGCTGCAGGCGGAAAGCCTGTTGACGATAACCATGAGTTCTGGGATGGAGTTCTCTATGTCCTCAAATCACTAGCTAAACAGGTGGTAATGGATGGAGAGGGAGCTACAAAGCTTATTGAGCTGAAGGTAAGCGGCGCCAAAACTGACAAAGAAGCTCGTACTACAGGACGCTGGATCATTTCATCTGCATTGGTGAAAACTGCAGTTTTCGGTGCTGATCCCAATTTCGGACGGATTTTGGCAGCTCTGGGAAATTCAGGCAGCGAGTTTGATCTCACTAAGATAAAGCTCTGTATTGGTGACGGCAATGAAATCGCCGTTCTCTTTGAAAACGGCATGCCGCAGCTGGTCCCCGGAGGAGAGTCCGAGGCCAAGGCCCGCGAGATTCTCAAACATTCCCGTATTGACGTTTATCTTGACCTTGGAGTTGGGAATGGAAGTGCTGAAGCCTGGGGCTGTGATCTTACGTATGAATATGTAAAAATCAATGCAGAGTACACTACATAAGGTGCATGCAATGAGCCGTCGCATACTTCTTAAATTCGGAGGCAACGCCCTGTCTGACAAAGAGGATATGAACCGCTTTGCTCAAGACGTTCATACGATATCTGAATCAAGCTTCACCCCTGTCATAGTGCACGGGGGAGGCCCAGAAATCAGCGCTGAAATGGAAAAGCGCGGAATGAAGGCATTGAAGGTAGCTGGTCTGAGGGTGACTGACCTCAAAGCTCTCCAGGTTGCTGAAGAAGTATTAAAATTATTAAATTCAGACATTGTACAGGTATTTCAGAAAGCTGGCTGCAGCATACAGGGGATGTCTGCAGAAGGTATAATCATAGCCACTAAGAAGCCTCCAGTATTGTCTGATGGCAGTGAAGTTGATCTGGGATATGTAGGAGATGTCGCTTCTGTAAACTCACAGAAACTCGAATCAGTTCTGTTATCTAGTAAGATTCCTGTAATCTACCCGATCTGTACCGATTCAAGTGGAGTAAAGCTGAACGTTAACGCCGACACTGTAGCATCAGGCGTGGCGAAGGCTGCTGGAGCTTCAGAGATGGTTCTTGTTACAGATGTCCCAGGAATTCTTAATGACGGAAAAAGAATTCCTTCTTTGACCTTGGCAGAGGTTGATAAGCTGATTGATTCCAAGGTTATTACAGGCGGAATGCTCCCGAAAGTGGAAGCATGCCGCACGGCGTTGCTTAACGGCGTCGACACAGTGTATATGTTGAATGGAAAAGAGCCACATTCATTAGCCAGGCGTCTCCTAGACGGTGAAGACTGCGGTACATCAATAACGGTCGAATAATCATGAATACAGACGAAGTAAAATCATTAGACTCCGAATATCTTTTTCAGAATTACGGTCGCCAGAACCTCTGTTTTGAAAGGGGAGAAGAAGAATTTCTTTATGATCTAGATGGTAAGAAATACATAGATCTGGTAGCTGGAATAGCTGTAAATGTGCTTGGCTATGCTCATCCAGATATTGTAAATGCCATATGTGAACAGTCCCGCAAGCTGATGCACGTCTCTAACCTCTATCTTGTGAAAGAACAGGCTCAGGCTGCAGAAGCATTAGCTTCAATCTGTCCCGATCCCATCTGCAAGACTCTTTTCGTCAATAGCGGGGCAGAGGCAAACGAGGCTGCATTGAAACTTGCTGTAAAACATACAAACCGCTCCCGCATCGTAACAGCAAAAAATTCATTCCATGGCAGGACAGCAGCATCACTTTCTGCTACCGGACAGCCAAAATACCAGAATGGCTTCACACCTCTTCTTTCACATGCTTTCGAATATATTGAATATGGGAATATAGAAGAGCTTAAGAACGCTGTAAACTCAGAGACTGCAGCTGTACTCATGGAGCCTGTACAGGGTGAAGGCGGGGTAATTCCAGCAGGAAAGGAATTTTTCAAATCTGCACGTGAAATCTGTGATGATTACGGTGCATTGTTCATTGTTGACGAGGTGCAGACTGGAATGGGCCGCACCGGAAAGTGGTTTGGCTTCGAGAACTATGGCATAGTGCCTGACATATTTACACTGGCCAAAGCTCTTGGCGGAGGTTTCCCGATCGGAGCATGCGTTACTTCACCAGAAATCGCTGAGACTCTCAAGCCCGGAATGCATGGTACTACTTTTGGAGGAAACCCAATGGGCTGTACACTTGTCAAGGCAGTCATTGACGTCATGAAACGCGACAAACTTGTAGAGCGTTCCTCAGAGGCAGGATCAAAATGGATGTCTGATCTGAAGAAGGCTTCCTCATCAGAAGTGCGTGGATATGGAATGATGATTGGCATGGTTATAGAAGACGGCCGCGGCCTACAGGCTGCAGCATTGGAAAATAACATTCTAGTCAATGTATGCGGTGGCGGAATCGTGCGTTTAATTCCCCCATTGATAACATCAGACGAATCTCTTTCAGCATTTACAAAAGTGGTTGAAGATTTCTTCTAACCATTCCAAACTTCTTTTTAACTATTCAGCGATTAGGCTTTGTGGCCATCCTCTTGTCTAAGATAAGGAATCTATTACAATATATCCCAGTTGGAGAGAGGCTTAGCGAACTGTTTTATGCTAACTGGATGGTTGTTGTATCAATAGGTCTTCTTGGAGCGATGGAAGCTTCCATAACTTCAATCGTTGCAGTAACAATCACGGCTTTTTTAGTAAATCTGATCTGGGGTTTCATTGACGGAATCACAGTGATGTATGGAATGATTATCGGCAGAGTTCAAAGAATGTCTGTCGTAAGACGTCTGCAGGCAGGGGATATATCTGCAAGAAAAGAAGCAAGAGATTCCCTCAATGACACCATACTTTTAGCTTTAAATGAAAAAGAAATTGATAAAGTCATAGACTTGATAGCAGAAAAAGGACATGTTCTAGATTATGATGCCCGCCCATTAAAGTCAGACATAGGTTATATGCTGGGGATAGTATTTCTAGACATTATAATGGTGCTGCCCCTTATAGTTCCATTATATCTGATTTCTGACTATCACACTGCAGTTTACACATCACATATGATCTCTGTAGCAATATTTGCGATTCTGGGAGCTGCATATGCAAAGAAATTAAACAATAACATGTGGGTAACGGCAATACTGTTTGCAGTGATGGGTACAATCCTAGCTACAGTAGTTTATGAAGCCGGGTGGTAATCCCGGCAGTGTTTATGCCCGATGTGAAAAACACTGTCTGTTTTATAAACTCACAGACCAGCTGCACGCATGAAGATATGTGAATTATTGAAGAACACATGTAAAAATAAGGCAGATGCCTGTGCAGCATCTGAAAATGGTTTACAAATTCCCACACGGCTTTAGAATTTTACTAGGTATAGATGATTGAATTGATCCAAAGCTCTAAAAATAATTAATAGCGACAGATGCAATTCGCAACTATGAGTCTGCATGAACTTCATATTTCTACATCCTCAAAAGAAGAACTGATCGACATCACTTCACAAATTTCTGAGCTATTGAAAAAAGAAAAACTGAAAGACGGTATCTGCATAATCCACGTTCCCCATACAACCGCAGCAGTCACCATAAATGAAAACGCTGACCCAGATGTTCAACATGATCTTCTACTGGGCTTAGACAAAGCATTCCCGGACAGAAACGAGTTCAGACACTCTGAGGGGAATTCATCAGCTCATTTAAAATCGAGCTGCATTGGCTGCTCTCAGACAGTATTGATTTCTGATGGCAAACTGCTTTTAGGCACTTGGCAGGGAATATATTTTTGTGAATTCGACGGCCCTAGACAGAGAAAATGTTATGTAAAAATTTTAGAAAAATGATGAATAAAATATGTGGAACTAGTACAAATGCTGATATTTTAGTGGGGGTATATTCATTAATCATTTATATTTTTTACTTAGACAATATATTATACAATCAATAATACACGAAAAATGGCAGCAGTGCAACTCTAAACCTTCCAAAATTTGCAGACATATCTAAGACTGGATTCTTGTAGATGGCAACTCCTTCAACGGTGAAAATCACACACTCTCAGGCAATAAACTTACCATCACCCAGTATGACGGTTTCAGACTAGTGGGAACAATGGAACAGGTTGTTGGAGACAAGGTTGTTGAAAAACAGATCGTAGGAACCGTCAATGTCTGGGAAGATAGGATTCTGGGCAACGTGATGGATGATACTGGAAACCTCTGGTCACTTAATGCAGGCAAAGATTACCTGAGAATTGTTGCTGCAATGGAGTCTGAGATATCCGGAATAGTCGGACAGCCTGTAGCTGCAGAGCGCATATACACTCCAAATGGAGAAAATGCTCCATCCATTGAACAAGACGCAGCTCTTATTGATACTGAATGGAAATCGATATATGCAGCTGGGATCCTGAACGGAGAAACATATATTGACGGTAGCGGAGACAGCGTGATTAAATTTACAGAGCAAAACGGAAACCTCATTGTTGGAACTAAAACATCATCTGACAATATCGCAGGAAATGAGATTTTCTCGGCATACACTTACTCTGGTGGAGATTTGATGGGCATTACTATGCTAGGGATAAGTGAAAACGGACACTCCCGCTACACAGCATTATTCTCTCCAGACGGTAAGCAGATGAGTATGTTCGTCAACTCATTTACTGACAGCGGGAAACACTCTGTTGAAATGTTAATCTTTGAAAAACTCTAAACAAATGGCGCTCAGCCGCCATTTTAATTTTTTACTTATTTAGATGGGTCATATGCCTGTGTTTTTTGTTTGTAACCATTTTTAGAATCTGGACATTCTTTTAATCATAAATTCTTCATTTCTAAACACCAAAAAACCGCTTGTGAAATATATAGTCCTTACAAAAGTATTAAAAATATGTCTGAGATTAGACTTTCACTTGAAAAAAGAGACTAGTAAGGAAAGCATCGCGGAACGTACCCGCGAATACATCGATGCACATCCTAGCATCAAGGACTGCATGTCCAAGGATTTGATAAACTATTCATCTTTGGCGCGACAGATAATGAAAGATCTGACTGTCAATAATGAAGAGGCAGTCATGATCGCATGCAGGCGCTATGCTATGAAGCTGAACAATCATGACTATGAAGGAAGCATCCTGAAAGTTCTCAGCAATTCAAGGCTGGTTCTTAAAACAAAGATTTCTATCATCACAGCTAAAAATGATTGGAATGTACTTCAGTGTTTAGAAACTGTTTTTTCAAAACTTTTGAATGAAAAATCCGCAATGCAGATAATTCAAGGTCAGCAGGCAATTACAGTCATCTGCGATGAAAATCTGATGAATGAAGTAATCAGCGCTATACGTACTGAAAACGTTGTTAAAACGCGCACAAATCTTGTAGAGATATCCGTACGTTCTCCAGAACGCATCAGTGATGTAAGCGGCGTGTTTGCATATCTGGCGAACAATCTTGCAGACGGCGGAATAAATGTAATCGAATCTGTGAGCGTATTTACTGATACGATATTCATCATTGACGAGTCTGACATGATCAATGCATATTCAATTTTGTCAAAATGCATAGAATCTGCAGAAAGGGTATCTGGTGTAGCATGAAGCATTTCAAATGCAATGAGTCTGAGTGGATTGAGGGCAGAGGATACAAAAAGAAGAGGCTGCCGGTATCCAACACTCTTCCTGCAGAAGTAGACTTCATTCAGGAAGTCAAGTTTTCTAAGGGTTCTTCAATGCCTGACCATTATCATAAGAAGCAGACTGAGATATTTTATGCACTAGCTTCAGGGTACATGATCATCAATGATTCAGAAATTACAATTTCACAGGGAGATGTTATTGTCTGTGAGCCTGGAGATGTTCATGGCATACCCGAAATAAAAACTGATTTTGGATTTTTAGTTTTAAAAATAGATTATGAAGAAAATGATACGATTTGGCTGTGAATCTGCATTTCAAACATTTTCTTATCGATTCATTTTTCGATATGGATATAAATATCTGATAACAGATCTAAATTGCAAAGTCTGGATAAACTTTCACTAGAGAATATTGTAATTAATTATAAATTATATTTTTAATAGTATGACAACTACATTAATGCAAATCCTACAAAGATCACTTAATTTCAATCTATAGTAGATAATTAAAGCATATAACTTTAATAAATCTATAGATTATTGTCTTCTGATAGCTTCAAACTGTTGTCAGCTATTATCTTCAGATATAGCTTTTCCACAGCTTCAGACGGTGAAGATCCTTGCTGATAGAGAATCATCTCAGCCTCAGCCTTGACGATTGGATCGACGCGAGCATAAACAGCTGCTGTTTTTCTTCTTTCTGTTTTGCATAGAACTTCTTCGCAGAGTGATTCGATATACTCGTTGTACTTCATCTCTTTTTTTCTGGCTAAAGCGCGTACCAAGTCTGTGGTTCCTGAGCCATATTGGGATGATTTTTTCTTCTTTTCTGCGAGGAATGGGTATCCAAGATTGATGGCAACTTCTTTGAGCACAGATTTCCTAGAGTCCATGTCTTTCGGTTTCAAATCTTCAGGGTTGATATCCATAATCTCAGAGACTACAGCTGGATTAGTGTAAACATAAACAAGATCTTTATTGAAATGGCTGGCAATTTTTTTCTCACATGGGATAGACACGTCGAGGAGCCGCTCCACCGCCGCGTTTTTCAATACTTCAAAATCATGATCTGACTGATCGATAAATTTAGCGCAGCCCATAAAATACTCATCAGCTCCCTGACCCGTTACGATACAATCTTCTTTAGATGCTCTGCAGACACAGAATAGCTGGAGTTCATATGAAATTGTGAATGGGTCTGTTGTACCGGTGGCAAGAATCATTTCTTTAATGATATCTTCAACGTTTTCTTCTGATATCTGTACATGAACCCACGGCAGCCCGAGTTTTTCGGAAAGGTCCCTGGCCGCAATAACATCGTACGAGTTGTCTGAGCCACAGGTGTAAAGGGTGACTGAATTAGCATATTCTTTGCTAATAGCTGAAACTAATCCAGAATCAAGTCCGCCGGAGAATGCCACGCCGATATCCTTGTCTTTGACATTATCTTTGATGACGGTGACAATTGAATTTTCCAATTTGTCATATCTGAAAGACATCGATAGAATGATTGTTTTGTATTATATAACTGAAACGGACAAAGATCCTAAATTTTTGATTAATGTAAGAGGCAGATCCAGACTCATAATCTGGATTCCTCTCTTCTAAATTGTTTCAGTAGCCGCGTTTCTTGGGAATTATATCTTTTGCTACAGGTTTACCGTAAGGACACATCAGATTGCATAGGGTGCATTCTGTAAATCCTCTGTCGGAAACTCGGCGTATATGTTCTTCCCAAGTCTTGTCAAGTTTAGGATCGAACTCATGCGCCACGACACATTTGTCATAGATGACTTTCTTTCCAGGTTCCACACCTTGAGAGGGTCCAGGAATAATTGCCTGATAGGGACAGGCATTCACACATAAAGATCCGTTTTTGCACAGGGGCTGCTCGGCACATAGATCGCGTGTAAACGGTTCATCTGGTTCTAATTCCATATCTGTCAGAACTGCAATCCAGCGGACACGTGGGCCGTATTCAGGTGTAATGACTTGGGTGTTGTGACCAATGAATCCAAGACCGGCAAGGGATGCTGCCGCCTTAGCATGTATGGTGGTAGAGGGAATCGCATCTGCGTTTTTCTCATCTCTCAGCCATTTACAGAAATACCATCCTTTGTTCTCTACAATCTGATAGTAAAGATTGTAATATTCTGTATCCCCACCGCTGAAGTCTCCGCTGCCTGCTGTTGATACTGCGACATTCATACCCTCATCCCATATGACCATGCCCATAATGATCAGTGATTTAGCTGAAGGCATGACTTCAGATGGTTTCTGCAGTCCTCTGTCATCTGGGAATGGCACATCCTCCATCTTTATGATATCTGAAACTCCGAAAAGCTGAAATCCAAGCTCTTTGGATTTCCTACAAAGTTCTTCCTTTAAGCTGTTTTTTTCCATAGTCTACCCCGCATAGAATTTACGATGCTATATGGTATAAAATTAATTATAATATGTATAAAAATTTTCGAGATTTGAACTTATATTTACATTCTTAAATTCACGCACCTATTGATTAAATATCAATAATCCGATGGTGAGACTGTCTAAGGCTGTACTGAAGAGGGATTCAATCATGACATACTATTCAATGGAATATAACTCACTGGTAGGAAAAATCACTCTGGTTTGTGATGACGCTAATCTTGTAGGACTGTGGCTGGAAGGGCATAAATATTCTGATGACACATTGTGTAAACTTATTGAAAGTCCAAGTCATGATATTCTGATTATGGGTAAAGACTGGTTAGATGATTATTTTGCAGGGAAAAAACCAGAGATCTCAGATCTTCCTTTAGCACCTATTGGAAGTAAATTCCGTCAGGAAGTATGGAAAACCCTCATGGAGATTCCATATGGGGAGGTCATCACATATGGCAGGATTGCTAAAGAGCTGATCGAACGTACTGGAGTGAAGAATATGTCCAGTCAAGCAGTGGGAGGTGCTGTGGGGCATAATCCGATATCAATAATCATACCCTGTCATCGCGTTGTAGGATCCAATGGCAGTCTGACTGGTTATTCCGGTGGTTTGGAGAAGAAAATAAAACTGCTGCAACACGAAGGTATCGATACATCTAAGTTTTCCATTCCTAAGACAGGAACTGCTTTGTGAACGCTTAGGTCATCTTTCAATCTATGTGAAAAAGAGAACTTAAGTGTTGAAAATTAATACATTGTAATGTAGATTTTTAACATATTGGCTTCAGGAGTAACATCTGCATATTACAAAACTCATGAAAATTTACATAAACCCAAAAAATCTCTAAACTGTACAAAAACAATTAAAATATGGAAGTGGAGCCACCTCTGAGATTCGAACTCAGGACCTGCTGATTACAAGTCAGCCGCTATACCGGGCTAAGCCAAGGTGGCTTTGTAGAGAGGAGGAAAACACATCTCCCATTTATTATTTACCATTGATCATGCGTGCTTTGAGACAGAATACACCCGCTTTACAAAATACGTCCAGTTAGACAACCATATCTTGATGTATAATGAAATGCCGTAAAGTTTAAAAACAAAGGATCAATCACGCAGTATTAGAGTTCCATATAATTGGATATTTCATGGTGATATTTCATGTCTGAGGATAATAAAATCGTTAAAGGGGATGTCATTAGTCTTGATTTCAGCGGCTATATTGAAGAGTCAAACACTCTTTTTGATACAACCAGCGAACAGATTGCTCAGGACAACGGCATCTACGATGAAAAAGCAACATACGCTCCCATCTCCTACCTCGTAGGAAGCGGCAGAATCTTCCCCGGATTGGAAGAAGCCATTGAAGGAGCTGAGTTAAACAAAGAATATGAGATAACCGTTCCTTTTGAGAAGGGAGCCGGTGCAAGAGACTCTAGGCTTGTTGAAACAATCTCCATAAGAGACTTTGCAAAACAGGATGTACAGCCTTACGTTGGAATGGAATTCCAGTCTCGCAACCGCAATGGTATTGTTACAGCTGTTACTGCCGGACGTGTCCGTGTAGATTACAACAGTCCCCTTGCTGGTAAGAACCTCAAATATGTATTCACAGTGGTTTCCAAAGCTCAGAACGATGATGAAAAGATCGAAGGCATCTTAAAGATGGATTATGGAACCTCTGAAGGATTTTCAGTCTCAATTAATGACAAAGTCATTGAGATTATTCTCCCTGATGTCTGCAAATACGACTCCAACTGGGGAATGGCTAAATACCGTGTAGTCGCAGATCTCAGAGAAGCACTCGGTGACAAAACAATAAGGTTCGTTGAGGAATACGTCAAGAACGCTCCTAAGGAAGACGAACCAAAAGAAGAAGAGCGCGTTCCTGAAGAAATCGCTCCAGAAGAAATACCCCCAGAAGAGCAGTAAGCTCTTCTATTAATTTTTTAAATTTAATAATGCACACGTGGTCTAGCTTGGATATGGCGGTGGCCTCCTAAGCCACATATCGAGGGTTCGAATCCCTCCGTGTGCGCCAATTATTATTGAATTGTTTATTTTTACACTTGATGATTTTTGCTAGTTTTTCGATATCTAGCTTATTTTTACACTTTGTGCAACATCCTTATCATCTTGTATTGTGATACGCCATATAAATTTCAAGATCTTAAGAACTATAAGACTTCTATAACAATCTAGCATCATTGCTTGATGAAATCTTGTAGCTCTGTTTTCAAAACGTAGGATCTGGATCTTAAATATCACCATGGAGCGAATTTATGTCCAATAAGATTGCAATTTTAATAAGTGTAGTATCCGTTGTGTTGCTAACTTCTGGTTGCTTATATAATGTGGCTTATGAAAATGACTCAAACAATTTAGATGGCAGTTTGGGTGAGGTAATTTTTTCAAACAGATCTGTTGTTTTAATTTCTGACGATTTAGGGGACGATGTCAAACGTACGCTTGCAGAGAATACAAATCAGATAACAGTCACAAATACAATTGGCGATTTAAATGAAGGTGAAATAATCATTATTGATGAAAACTGGATCACTAGTGAAAGGCACCAATCAGAAACAAACAAGCTCAAGGATCTGTTTATGAACGGAAAGCCGGTAATACTGATACCTGGTTATTCAAACTATTCTTTTAAGATTGTTACTGATCTTGTAACTCCTTTAGGTTTTGTCACGTACGATAAAGGATATCAGATATATGGTTTTAAAAATTCTTTAGAATCCCAAAACATATACTGCTATAGTGGCAACGGCTATGCTGAACCTCTAGATTCATTAGTAGATGCATACGAGTGGGCAGTTGATATTTTATTAACTCCATATGATGAATTGAAGAAAAATGAAGATTTGTCATGCTTAGATGTAAAAACAATTTCCTGTGATGAATACGGACGCTTTAAGGTGGGCACATTCTATGAACAAATGCCAGCAGATAATATGATCTCTTATGATTACAAAGCAGCGTATCTTATTTCTAATTATATTCAGTGTATTCCAAACTCAGGTGATGCATATAGGACATCCTACGTTTCAATATGCTCAGAACATAAAATATTGAACCCTACTGCTGCACTGAGTGATTATTTCCCATACACATGCATGTATTCTTGTCCCGTTTACGTTGAAAATACGCATACTTGGGAATCATCAGATAAATTTGAAGCACTTAGCTACACCAATTCAGCGTTCAGTCAATTTGAATCAGAATTTGACTTGAATGAGGGCAAAATAGAAAGTGTGTATAACCCAGTTATCTTAACATATCAGCTGGTATATCTAGAAACAACGTTATACAATATCAATACGGACATCTCTGTTACATTCTGTAAGATGAGTCAGGACATCTTAAACCGTGAAAATTATACAGACTATGTAGAATATAATTTAACTCTGACAGGCAGTATAGATACTAACAGCCCAGACTTTATGAATGTCTGAAACGTTTAATCATATGACAAAATAAATCATGGGAATGGCTTGAAGATATCAAACATTTCTGAATTGTCAATCCCGTGTTTTTCCAATTTTTTGAATATGACTTTGCTGAGACCACCTGCTACAAATGGTATCGGCGGAGTAAAATACACTAGAGATCCAAAAAGAGCTCCTAATTTTTGGCCGAGCCTCATCTTATGAACCTTTGATATGATTGGATCGTCATCGATTTTTTCTTTATCTAGACCTAAGAATGAACGCAATATTAATTTGTCAGAGTGGACGATAACTTCAATACTCCAGGCTATTGCCTGATTCATAAGGATTATCTCTCCATTTGCACTCGTAGTTTTATTCAGTATGCTTTTGCGCAGATCTTCAGGGGTGTTTCCTTCAAACAATGTATAGGTGGCTCCGATATTCTTTAAACAATGAGAGTCTGAACCGCCGGTTAATGCCCATCTTCCACTTTCCTGTTTTCCAATCTCTTGTGCGTGAGCATTGGCATAATCATCAATATGTCCACCATTGAGAATTTCAATACCGTCTAGATCCAGATCGAAAATCTGATCTTTCAGGCATGGACAATGAAGACTGAATGGGTGTGGAGCTACAGTCAAGCCGCCCTGCTCTCTGATAAGTTCAATCGTCTCCACTGCAGGAAGTCCGGCAGGAATTTCATCTTCTATAAAATATGCAAGAATCTCCCCATCTGCTGATGAGACTTCTTCTCCTATCACAATACTGATGTCTTTGATGTCTTTGCAGTCCCTTACTGCTCTGTGGGCACCCATGACAGAATTATGATCAGTTATGCATACCACGTCCATTCCTGCAGCTTTAGCTTTCTTGACAACATCTACAGGATCTGAGACTGATTCGGGAAACCGCAGAGGTCCCATCTTATGAACGCCTGAATATTTTGTGTGGACGTGGAGGTCCGCTTTTCCTTGCACGCCTGGACATGAACTCATTTGACCATATAACCGTTTTGCATATAATTAAGATTTATAAGCTCAATCAGACTCAATCATGTCAGATTTTGTTATGATACCAACAGAACTGTTGCCGTCCATAACAACTACTGCCGGAAACTCTAGTAGCAATTCTTTCACTACTTCTGAGCTAGCAGTTTTTGACACTACGGGGGGAGAATCACTCATAACTTCTTTTGCCATTACTTCGGACAATCTTCCTGAAAACTTCAGCAAGTCTCTTTCTGTTATTAAACCAACTATCTGTTCATCACGCATAACTACGAGCTGTGAGACTGCTTTTTCACCCATCATTCTGCCTGCTTCTGCTGCAGTGTTTTCTGCATTTACGTGATATATTGTAGGCGTCATGTACTTAGTGCAGTAGTCTTTTTCTTCTTCCTGCAGACACTCTAAAATCCTTTTTACTGTTGAAAATCGAGGATCTACCTTTCCTGTCTCTATTTTTGCAATGTGAGCTTGTGAAACTCCGGCTTTTTTAGCAAGTTCGCTCTGGCTCATTCCAGCCTTTAACCTTAGTTTCTTTATGTCTGTTAGATCCATAGGATAACCCTCGGTTATTGAAACAATAGCTAATCATGTATTAAAATATATATACTCTATTCTCCCTGTATGTTGTTAAGTGATTAAATGGGACGCCACTTATTTACTTCAGAGTCTGTAACAGAAGGACATCCTGACAAATTATGCGATCGAATATCCGATGCTATCGTTGATGCTTATCTGGCACAAGACCCTGATGCACATATGGCCATTGAAACCATGACAACTACTGGAATGGTTATGGTCGTAGGTGAAGTAAAAGCAGATCCGAAAAAGATACCAGCCCTGAATATCGATAAGTTAGTAAGAGAAACCGTGAAAGACATCGGCTACTCTTCTCCTGAAATCGGTTTCGATCACGAAGGCTGCTCTGTTCTTGTTTCACTGCATGACCAGTCTGTAGATATCGACCTGGGAGTAAGCGGGGGAAGTGTAAGCAAGAAACTTACCGGAGCCGGCGACCAAGGTCTTATGTTCGGATACGCTACCAACGAAACACCGGAATTAATGCCGCTTCCTATCTGCATGGCTCAGAAGCTTGCAATGCAGCTGGCAAAAGTCAGGAAAGACGGTACTCTGCCATGGCTGAGGCCTGACGGAAAAACACAGGTGACTGTAGAATATGAGGACGGGGTTCCAAAGAGAATCGACACAATCGTGGTATCTACCCAGCATGCTCCGGAAATAAACGGAAAGAAAAAGGATGCCGATGTCCAGAAGATTATACACAAGGCAATCATGGAAAAAGTCATCAAACCTGTATGCGGTGACTGGGTAGACAAGAAGACAATTTACCACATCAACCCGACTGGAAGATTTGTTATCGGTGGACCCTGCGGAGACTCCGGTCTTACTGGCAGAAAGATCATCGTTGACACATACGGAGGAATGGGAAGACACGGCGGAGGAGCCTTCTCAGGAAAAGACCCGACAAAAGTGGACCGCTCTGCGGCATACATGTGCAGATACATTGCAAAGAACATTGTTGCAGCAGGATTAGCCAATAAGGTTGAGGTTCAGCTCGCATATGCAATCGGAGTTGCAGAACCCGTGTCTGTAATGGTGGATACAGCAGGAACAGGAGTTGTCTCAGATGATAAAATCGCCGAGGCTGTAAAAGAGACTTTTGATCTGACTCCTGATGGAATCATCAGCACCCTCAAGCTCAAACGTCCTATCTATCAGAAGACTTCAGCATATGGTCACTTTGGAAGAAACGACCCTGCATTTACCTGGGAGAAAACCGACAAGGCAAAAGATCTCAAAAAGGCATGCGGCGTTACTAAAACAAAGCCTAAAAACTCTAAAGACAGCACAGTAATGTCTGTCTGATCAAACCTCTTTTTTCATTATTTTTATACTATAATTTCTCACTTATTGGATAATGCCTTTTTCAAATCCGAAACATACAGTGCCTGTTGCTTTTTTAAATAAGCTTTAACAAACGGTTTCATAATTGCCTTTTTGGCAGTGACGTCTTCTGTAAAGTCAATTTCAGTTTGTTTTCCATTTTGAGTAAATATGCCGGTCCAATGTCCCTTCATATTATCATTTTCCATATCAAACTCCCAGCGTTTGCATGGTTCTACATCAGTAATTGTAAAATTTGTGGCATACCCATTCTTTGTATACTCAATAAATTGTTTTTCATTTAAAATCTCAATTTTACTTAAATCACTGCGCCATGCATACTCTTCAAGGGAAGTAACTGTTTCCCATACTTTTTGAACGTCATTCTGGAAAGTTGCTTTGATGTTTGAAACTGTCATACTCAAACGTCTCCCCCAAGTCTGATTTATTCGTTTTATGTTAAGTTTATTGATGTATGGATTATCTATATAAATAGTAATAAATTATCAATATAGCTAGTACAACAGCAACAGGGAGGATAATTTTTATCCAGTAACCAATATGCTTTTTCCTTTTAAATTCATTCACAGCATACTGGTATTCCTCATCACTGACTTCATCTTTTAACATTGACAATCTTTTATCATCATTCTTGTAAGCTGTTGAATCTCCTTTAGACAAATCCTCTCCCATGCAGCCACCTGTTTTGTAATTCAACATCAAATTTACGCATTTAACACTTTGTGAATATTAACTGCTTAGCAGCGGCTAATGATTTCTGTGCAATATAAAATACAAACATACAGTCAAATCATTTCTTTTTGGAATTTTCAGGCAGCTCTGCATACATGGACTCAAATAAACTTTTCAGGAAATATTTATCATATACATTGCTGACTAGCAGCATCTCCTTTGCACCTTTATAAGGCAGCTCGTAAGAAGCTTCCGGCATGAAATCTTTAGCAGCTTGAACAGGTTTTACAAGCAATCTGTTATCGTAAATTCCGCCGATGATTTTTCCTTTGTAGTATATAATGTACTCACCCATCATTGCACGGTACGTTACTTCATCTAACTCAGACAACTGTTCTAAAATAAAATTGAGATATTCTTTACTGGATGCCATCATCCTGCACCTTCTTTTACAGTGTTTTTCTGCATATGAAAATAAACTCCAACCAGTATATATTATAAAATGTAAAAAAATTGAGGAATGTTAAAGTGTTTAAACAGTCGGAGTCTGGACTGTAGAGTAGTAATATTCTCCTCTCTCTTTCTGTTCTCTGTCCAGTCTTGATCCTGGTTTATTGATTCTAGGACGGTCTGTATCATTGTCTCTTCTAAACGTCACGTCCACTCTGGCAAGGAACTTATTCATGCCGTCTCTCATATCAAAAGGACCGGTGGCTTTTCCTTCGCTGCCAGGTTTCCCTTCAAAGACCATCATGGTGTCAGATACCATATCTAAGAAGTAAATGTCGTGGTCAATGATCAAGGCGCTCCGTCCTCTCTTTTCCATTACTCTGCGGATAGTCTTGGCAGCTTCCATTCTCTGATTTGAATCCAGGTATGCTGACGGTTCATCTATGAGATACATCTCAGCTTCTCTTGAAAGACAGAGGGCGATAGCAACTCTCTGCAACTCACCGCCGGACAGTGTTTTAACATTCTTTTCATACAATCTCTTTAAACTCAGCGGATGAGCGATCTCACTCTCAAAAAATCCAGAACCGAAAAACTCAGAGTTTGCAGTCATGAAGAGTTCGTTTACAGTACCATCAAAATCTGGTGCAATATACTGCGGTTTGTATGAAACTTTTATCCGGCTGTCCAGCTCTCCCAATGTCGGTTTCTGTACGCCTGCCAGCATCTTTACGAATGTTGTTTTACCTATTGCATTAGGTCCGACAACTCCTACAGACTCGCCGATCATGATTGATCCAGGTTCAACAGTGAGTTTGAACTCTTTATAATCGCATTCGAGAGCTCCGTATTCGAGAAGTGTGGCAGTCATCTGGCTGTCTCTCGGCGGGTGGCTTTCAAATCTTATCTGTGTATCTCTGAATCTTATGTTTTCTTCTCTCATGTATCCGTCTAAATAGGTGTTGATTGCCGTCCTAACCTGTCTCGGCTGGGCAAAGACACCGTATGCTCCTTCAGAACCATACACGAGGTATGCACTGTCTGCTAAGAAATCTAAAATTGCCAAGTCATGTTCGATAACAATTACTTGTTTTGTTTCTGACAGGTCCTGAATGATCCTTGCGACCTTGATCCTCTGGTAAATGTCAAGATATGAGGAAGGTTCATCGAAGAAGTATGTATCTGCCTCTTTCATGATGGAAGCTGCAATTGCAACTCTCTGCAGTTCACCACCGGACAGCTTATCCAGAGGTCTGTCGATCACTTCATTCAGCTCAAGGAGGTCTGCAGCTTCTTCCACTGTCATTCTTTCTGCGACTTTGCCCAGAAGATCCCTGACCACTCCCTTGCTGACCAGAGGCAGTTTGTCTACATATTGCGGCTTGAGAGCTGTTCTTACTTTTCCTGCGTATACTTTTGCAAGATAATCTCCCAGCTCTGTTCCTGACAATCTAGAAAGAACCTCTTCCCTGCTCGGCGGGTTGTCATAGTTTCCAAAGTTAGGAGTTTCTTCGCCTGACAGTAGTTTTATAGACGTAGTCTTTCCGATACCGTTAGGTCCAAGGATACCGGTGACGGCTCCTTTCTTAGGTACAGGCAGCCTGTAAATCCTGAAACCGTTCATGCCGTATTGGTGCATCAGTTCTGTATTGAGCTCTTCGGGCAGACCAATGATCTTGATAGCTTCAAAAGGACATTTGTTTATGCATATTCCGCAGCCAGCGCATAATTCTTCTGAGATGACAGGCTTTCCGCTGTCTCCCATTACTACAGCTTCTACTCCTGTTCTTACTTTAGGACAATACTTGATGCATTCTGTATTGCATTTCTTCGGCTGACAATGATCTCTCAGGAGTACGGCTATACGCATAAAAATCGCAATGATGAATCACTACTAAAAACATGACGCTTGTTCATCACATTTTTTTGCATCCGCGACGCATCCAACGCATGATATTGAGACCTACATATTTCAGAGATGAAAATTTGGCACGATGGTCTCCGCCGATCTGTGTTTGCCTGTTTAATATTGCTGCTAGAACATCTCTTTCATTTTTACAGTCATCAGGAATGACAGTATATGTTCTTCCGACAGAAGGAGATGTGTGAGCGTCTGATCCGCCGACTATGGGTAAATTAAGTTTTTCTGCCAGCTTAAGAGCCCTACCGTTGCTGCTTCTCGACGACCGTCCGTTAATGCTTTCAATGGCATCGAATCCCATTCCGGCAACATTTTTTCCGCCTATGCCTGACCACCATCTGTAAGGATGAGCTGCGACAGCGATTCCGCCAGCTTCGTGAATCAAATCTACCGTGTCTTTTATCGGCAGATTTCTAGGGATCGCTTTGTCCACTCCGTATGCCAGAATATGCCCTTCAGATGTGGTCACTTCAATGCCCTTGATGACAATTATATCCGAAACGTCACCGACATCTTCCCAGGCACCAATCTCGTTGTGGTCTGTAAGGGCCACAGCACCGACGTTTTTCGTCCTGCATTCGTTTAAGATTTCTGCAACGGTTTGTTTTCCGTCATTCGAATGCATGGAGTGGACGTGCAGATCTGCATTCATCTGATATTCGCTCCGTCTGGCATTCCGTTGCCGACCAGGACGGCCTTTCCGGACTCAGTTCTCAATATGAGTCCTTCATCGGCATCATCTGACGGAAGGAATACTGCCACTTTTCCGCAATCTCCTTCTTTGACATCAGCACTTATGTCCCGCCCTATGTTGACCTTGTCTCCATTGACGCTTCCTATGCGCAGTGTAAGCTTTTGGAAATCTTTGAACTCTATGCGTTTTTCATTCTGAGGTTGCCCGCTGTTAACGGCTTCACCAGGTTCAGCATCTTCCGGGGCTGAAAGGAGCATGACAAGTTCTTCTCCTGCATCAGCGGCCAGAAGCATTCCCTGAGATTCACAGCCTCTCAGCTTAGCAGGCTTCAGGTTTGAGACTACAACCACTTTACGATTCAGCATCTCTTCTGCTGAATAGTACTTTTTAAGACCGGCGACAACCTGGATCTGATGTCCGATGTCGACCTGCAGCAGAAACAGGGAATCTGCATTGGGGTGGTCCTCTACACTCACAATCTTTCCTACTTTCAGATTCAGTGAGCTGAAGCCGCTGAATTTGTTTGTTTCTTCTTCAATAGGTTCCATCTTTGTGAATAACGGTGCAGGACTTCTTAATTTTTGATGCTCTGCAGGAGGAACATTCACTGATTTCCATCCCTCATCATAGATGGAGTTATCATATCCGAGTAAATTCCATGCACCCTTTGATGAACGAGGCAGGAAAGGATTGCTTATTATTGCAAGGGCTTTCACCAGCCTCAGGTTTAAATTGAGGGCTGAACCGCATTCTTCTTTGTCTTTTTTAATCAAAGCCCAGGGTGCACAGGCGTCAAAGTAACGGTTTCCAAATTGAGCAAGATCCATCACAGCCTTCAATGCTCTTTTAAACTCACACTTGTCAAGATTCTCTTCTACTTCCTTTACTGCAGCTGAGATTGCGGCTGAGATCTTTTCCTCTTCTTCCGCGCTTCCTTTATATTCTGGAATCTCTCCGAAGTGTTTGTGTGTGAAGCTCAGAGAGCGATGATAGAAGTTTCCTAGTGTAGCTACAAGCTCATTGTTATTCTTGGTTACAAACTCACTCCAGGAGAAGTCAGCATCCTTGTTTTCAGGCATGTTTATCGAGGCATAGTAGCGTATTGAATCTGAATCGTACTTTTCCAGCATGGATGTAATATCAATTGACATTCCTCTGCTTTTGGACATCTTGTCTCCTTTGAATGTGAGGAATTCGTTTGCCGGAACATCATATGGTAAATTGAGGCCGCCGTATGCCATTAGGATTGCCGGCCAGATGATGGTGTGGAAGGGAATATTGTCTTTTCCCAAGAAATAGTAGCTTTTCACTTCTGGATCTGTCCAGAAGTCTTTCCATGCATCAGGGTTTCCGCTCTTTTGAGCCCACTCAATTGATGCAGACAAGTATCCGATGACAGCTTCAAACCAGACATATATGCTCTTTCCTTCCCAGTTTTCTAAAGGCACTGGTATTCCCCAGGACATGTCTCTGGTGATTGCTCTGTCATGCAGGCCTTCTTCAAGCCAGTTTTTAGTAAACAGCTGTACTGAGTTTTTCCACTCATTCTTGCTTTCAAGCCATTCAGTCAGAGGTTTTTGGAATTCTGACAGCTTAAGGAAGAAATGCTCTGTCTCTTTCATTTCTGGAGTTGTGGAGCAGTGTACGCATTTGGCTTCGTTGAGGCCTCCGCTCTCAAAAGAGTTGCCGCATTTCTCGCACTGATCTCCTCTTGCCTTCTCGTTTCCGCATATCGGACAGATACCTTCCACGTATCTGTCTGGAAGAAACTTCATACAATGGGGGCAGTAATACTGTGGAGTACTCTTTTTAATCAAATAGCCTTTATCCAGCAGACTGAGAAAGATCTCACTGACAATCTTTGCATGATTCTCTGTGTGAGTCTTTGTGAACAAAGAAAATTCAATGCCCATTCCATCAATGGCTTTTTTGTTAATTTCATGGTAACGGTCAGCGATTTCTTTGGGAGTGACACCCTCTTTGTCCGCCTTGACGGTTATGGGAGTGCCGTGCTGATCAGATCCAGATACCATCAGGACTTCGTTGCCTTTCAGGCGGTTATATCTTGAGAATATGTCTGGAGAAAGCAGAGAGCCTGCTATATGTCCGAGATGAATAGGTGAATTTGCGTATGGCCACGCTGCGCATATGAGTACCTTGCTCATTTAAATCAAATCGCCATGTCTTCGTTGGATATAAAAGATATCTGAAACCATTGATGATTCTGCAGTTTTTTACATTTTATCTAGTTTATTTTCTAAAAATTCAAAGTTTAATCTCGTTTGTTTAGTTTTATGAGATTTTATGTACAATTATCTAAAGTTAACATTAAACAATATCAATTAATCTTATAGTTTTATATTTATTAGACGAATGTCTAATTATTTTTATATATGATAAGCAGCATGCAAGTTTTTGGAGACATATCATGTACTCATCAATCGATACAATGTGGGTGCTGCTGGCTGCTGCATTGGTGTTCTTTATGCAGGCTGGTTTTGCAATGGTCGAAACCGGTTTCACAAGGGCTAAAAATGCCGGCAACATCATCATGAAAAACATTATCGACATCGCCATTGGGACAATCGTCTTCTGGGTAGTCGGTTTTGGAATAATGTTTGGATCAGACATCTGCGGGTTCTTAGGCGCTCCAGATCTGTTCATACACAATGACTACGGTGTAGATGGTTCCTACCCCTCGATGGCATACGTGCTTTTCCAGACTGTGTTCTGCGCTACTGCAGCCACAATCGTTTCTGGAGCTATGGCAGAGCGTACAAAATTCTCATCATATTGTATATACAGCCTGATTATCTGCGCCCTCGTTTATCCTATATCTGGACACTGGATTTGGGGAGGAGGATGGCTTTCTGAATTGGGATTCCACGACTTTGCAGGTTCAACCGCTGTGCACATGGTTGGTGGACTGACTGCATTAGTCGGTGCAGCAATGGTAGGGCCGCGTATTGGGAAATATGGTAAAAATGGAAAATCTCATGCCATACCGGGCCACAGCCTTACACTGGGTGCGCTAGGTGTATTCATACTCTGGTTTGGATGGTTTGGATTCAACGGTGGATCCACAGTCTCAATGACTGGTGATGATACAATCATCGCAGCTTCCACCATATTATTCAACACCACAATGTCCGGAGCGGTTGCTACAATCACAACGATGTTCATTACCTGGGCCCTCTATAAAAAACCAGATATTTCGATGACTCTCAACGGTGCTCTTGCTGGTCTTGTAGGTATAACTGCAGGGTGCGATGTCGTTGATACAATGGGGGCAGCGGCTATCGGTCTGATCTCTGCATTCGTAGTCGTGTTCGGTATAACTTTCACTGAGAAAAAACTCAAAGTCGATGATCCAGTAGGTGCATTTGCTGTTCACGGCCTCTGTGGTGCAGTCGGAACGATACTGGTCGGTGTGTTTGCACTTGACGGCGGTCTCATACATGGCAGCGGATTCCACATGATTGGTATCCAGGCAATCGGTGTTGCAGCAGTCGCTGTATGGGTATTAGCTACAATGGGAGCCACATTCTATCTGATCAAAAAAACCGTCGGACTGCGTGTGCCGAAAGAAGTGGAACTCTCCGGTTTGGATATTGCCGAACACGGACTCACCAGCAGCTATGCTGACTTCATGCCGACACTGCATCTTCCGTCAGACATGTTTGATGAACAAAGCGATATTCCTGCTCAGCCGGTTACTCCGCAGATTCCTGGCGTTGTAGTGAGTGACTACTCTTCACCTGCTAAAGATGGTGAGCAGAAAATGACTAAAGTTGTCATTATGACCAACAGGGACAAACTCGGCGTACTGAAATCTAAAATGACATCCATAGGAATTACAGGCATGACGGTCTCATACGTATTGGGATTTGGTATGCAGAAAGGACATACTACCCTCTATCGTGGTTCAGAACTGGACAGCACTCTCCTTCCTAAAATGAAAGTAGAAATCATCGTTTGTAAAATCCCAGTCTCCACAGTGGTAAATGCTGCCAAAGAAGCAATCTACACGGGATCAATAGGCGATGGAAAAATCTTCATCTATGATGTTGAGAACGTCATTAAAATACGTACTGGAGAGGAAGGATGTGCAGCTCTTCAAGATGTGGAAGTCGGTTGATGAGGCGGTGATGTAACTTCAAATGGTACTCATGTACCATTTTTTTTATTTTTTAGATTTTTTTCTTTCGGCGGGAAATGATTAATATATTATCTTAATATTGAGCAGATTGATGCTTGAGGGTAAAAAATATTACAAGTATACTCCACTTAGAGCGATTGCCGCTATATTTACCGTGGTAATACTTGCAGCTTCCATACTGGCACCGTTTACATACATTGTTAACGGCGATCATTTTGTACTGCGGTTTGACGTAGAAGATATTGAAAAAGAATACGATGTGAGCTATGGAGGCCAGGTCTATACGATAGAAGTTACAATACCGGGCGATCTTTACTACTCTTATGCAGATAAACCAAGAATTAAGGCAAGCAACGGCTGGATGGACTACGCAGCATACGTTGTCATTGAGGAAGTGGTGCAAGATATAGCAGATAAACTGAAGGCGATTGCAGACATGGAGTATGGTGGTTCAGATTATGCTCTGGCATCGTTGATCCTTGACTTTGTACACCAGACTCCTTATCTCCGAGATAAAAGTGTTAATGGGGTTGAAATAGAGTATCCAAGGACCCCTGTTGAGACTCTTGTGGACAGAGGAGACTGTGAAGATCTTTCTGCACTATATACATCAATAGCACTAGCAGCAGGTTTGGACTCGGTAATGTTCATGTTCCCGCTTACTTCAGACGGACATATGGCTTCCGGTGTGCACCTTGAGGACAGCCGCGGTCTAAAACCATACTACACATACGAAGGTGTAACATACTACTTTTGCGAAACAACATCTCCGGTAGCAAAACTGGGGGATGTCAGTAGCAGATACACTTCTCCAATTGCGATGGATGTTATGAAAGTTCTATCCGACTTTCCTAACGCCTGATCATCTTTCTTTCTTTCCATACTCTGGCTCTTTCAATGATCTCATCGGCATCTGCTTCTGTAGTAGATGTAACGGCCATTAGATATTGAGAATCTAATCCAAACACAATCAGCATTGAATTGTCTAGTTCAACAGAGACTTTCAAAAGACCGTCATTCAATTCTACAGCGGATCTTTCAGCCGCTCCCAGAATGATTGCTGACATCGCAGAGAACGTATCTCTCCTTGTATCTGATGGGATAGTTCCTTCAACATACTCTCCACTTCTTGTTATGAGAGAGGCGCTAAGAACACCATTTACGCTCGCAACATCATTTATACTCACTAACTGGGTTGATTTCATCATGTGATATCTTGTTAATTAGCTTACTACATGGTATAAATAGCATTAGTGTTGAGAACATCAGCCGAATACAATATCCTAATACAAATCTAAGTATTTTGTCTGACAATCTTATTTTTCAGCCGGTGGCGTTTTTTTATCTGGTTGCAGTGGAAATGAAGGGGTCTTTGGAACAATGTCCGACAATTCGCGGACAACTCAATTTTTATGAATAAATCCATTGTAAAAAATAATATCAAAATAATATGCAAATTTACCCTATTTTTTTAAGTATTAATCATATCCAGATTATCAATATAACTAGTCTAATTTATTTATTAAATCATATTTTTTAGTTTTTTAAATCTGTTTTACATAATTAAATTTGGCAGACGATTTAGCAACATTTATATGCACGTTATCCCCATTACTCCCTGAGGGATGCACAATGCCAAATTCGTTAGTGAAAAATGCTTTAGGCAGCGATTATATGAAAACTATCTCAGACGCTGATAATTCAATAGATTCATTGAATCTTGATAACTTGTCTGATGATGATAGAGCGATTCATGAAATGATTAAGCAACTTGAGGTCTGCATTAAGATCATTGGATGCGGTGGCGGAGGTTGCAATACGATTAATCGCTGCGTAGATGCTGGAATTGATGGAGCCCAGTTATGCGCCATCAACACTGATGCAAAGCATCTTCTCACAGTCAGAGCACCCAAAAAAATCCTCATTGGCAGAAACGTAACTCGTGGTATGGGAGCCGGAGCGCTGCCAGAAAACGGTGAGGCGGCCGCAAGAGAAAACGACAGCGACATACGCAATTTTCTGACTGGTGCTCAGATTGCATTCGTAACCGCAGGAATGGGCGGCGGAACAGGAACAGGTTCTGCACACTATGTAGCAACAATTGCTAAGGAGCAGCTTCGTGCCCTTACAATCGGTGTAGTTACTTTTCCATTCAAAGCAGAGGGAACCGTGCGTGCTGAAAACGCTCTGAGAGGCTTAGACAAACTGTCTCGCATCTGCGATACCACCATTGTGATCCCTAATGATAAGCTTCTAGAGTTGGTTCCAAAACTCCCTGTCGATGCAGCATTCAAAGTAGCTGATGAAGTTCTCATGCAGACAATCAAAGGTCTGACAGAAATCATCACTAAGCCAGGTTTAGTTAACCTGGACTATGCAGATATCCAGACAGTTATGAGAGAAGGCGGTGTAGCATTCGTAGGTATCGGTGAAGCAGATACTGAGGAAGAAGACCGTGTTTCAGTAGCTGTGCAGGAAGCACTGATGTCTCCCCTCCTTGGAGAAATAAACCTGAAAGAAGCAAAAGGTGCTTTAATCAGAGTTGTCGGTGGTCCAGACATGACAATCAACGAAGCTCAGAGGGCTGCAGAGATTGTTACAGACAGTGTCAGTGACCGTGCCAGAATCATCTGGGGTTGCTCAGTAGATCCTGAATTTGAAGGCACCATAAAAGTTCTGCTTATTGTTACAGGCGCATCTTCAAAATATGTCTACGGTAGAAACAATGAAGGATCTACAAAAGTCGGAGGATCATTCGGTGATGAATACCGTCAGACAAGAAGGCTCGGTGTAGAAAACAATAACAAGCCTTCCCGTCCAAACCAACCGTCAATGTATGACGACGATGGAATCGACATAATTCTTTGAGGTCTCACCTCAATCTTTTTTATAATTTCGTCAGGATGCAGGTTATAAGTCTGCATCCCGTCGATGATTAAAACTCGTATGTACTTTCACCGAAAGTTAATGCTGGACATGGTTCCAGACATTTTCCGCAGTGAATGCATCCTTCCCCGATGAAGATTTTTCCATCATCCAGTCTGAGAGCACCTTGTGTGCATTTTCCGATGCATACTCCGCACCCCACGCACTCAGCGGCTTTTATGACAACTTTGCGTATTTTTTCTACCTTTTCTCTCAGCAGTTTCTCTTCTTTATCTTTGGCGATCAATGCACCCTCTTCGAATATAGTTACATTAGAGACTGCACACCATCCTTCTTCTTCGTTTAACTCTACGTCACCAATGATGTTCATGAGACTGGATGTTCTTTGAAGATTCAGAGGTTTATTGAATGCCCCTTCTATACTGTATCCCAATGTGCAAGGTGAAACCCCTTCCTGCAGAGTCAGGTTCAGATTTTGAGGTATATCTATTTTGACAGATTTATCAGACTTAATTGAGACTCCAATCTTGTCAAGCTCTTCACGTATGGATTGGGGCATTCTTCTCCATCTCCATGCGCCGTATGTTATCCATGATTCTGGAAGCCCTCTTTTTTCTGCATATTCTTCCAGGTATAAGCTCCATTCTTGATATTTCGGAGATTCCTGGACTATTTCAAGTTCTGCAAGATCTGATGCTGGACAGAGATAGCATCCGATTCTGTCAAGCCCTTTCTCATACCATGGATTGTACTCTTCATGCTCACCCAAGATAAGCATCCACACATGCAGTGCAGTCCAATTCTGGATCGGTGAGGCACCTATCTGTCCGGGAGTCCAGGGATTTTCCCACACCTTAGGTTTTGATGCCCTTGATTCAGATTCATATCTGCGTTGTCCTATGAATGAAAGAACTCCGTCTGGAAAATGCTTCATTATCGCTCTGACAGTCGGACCGAGTTTGTTTGTTTTACAGCACCATCTATAATCTCTGCCAGGGGGGCCAAAAACATTCAGTCCTTCTTGAAAAGCCTCCAGCGGTGCATATTCCAAAATCAATTCTGTGTTATGTTCTACTGCAGTTCTTTTGACATACTCAACAGTCTCAGGAAACTCAAGACCAGTATCAATGAAAAACAGAGGAATATCTAGACCGGCTTTTTTGGAGAGTATCAATACTGCCAGGGAATCTTTTCCTCCTGAAAATGAAATTATTGCAGGTTTTTGTTTTTCTTCAATGACTGTTTTCATAAATTTCTCTGAAGCGGCGATTTTCATCTCCATCTCTTTTGAATTTGCTTTGATGATCAGGTCCCAGGTAGTTTCTGGAAATTCATCAGCATCTTTTGGCTCTTCACACCATCTGATTTTGACAGCCATTCCGCGGGATCCTGGAATAATGTCTTCACCACTCATTCTGGCTGTTCCAGAGGCTAGCGCCTTTCCGTCTTTACAGATGATAATCACTTCATCTCCAGCTTTCAAACCTTCACTGGTAGAGATGACTCCTGGAGCAAGAAGATTGGAACCACCCAAGATTGGTTTTACAGCACCGTCATCTGTTGTAACCATTCCCTTTGATGCATTTTTGACAATACATCTTGCAGCCGGCATCCTTGAAAGAAAAGTCCATCCCTTGCCGAGATCGTATCTCATGGTGCCGATTACCTCTCCGTCCATAATCACCTCGTCCATCCTGTCGAGTGCTGGAGCTTTATTGAGAAGTATGATATGATTATCCTGGATCACTAACTGTCCGCAGCCCTCTCCGAACTGATTGTCTATGGTTTTTCTAATCACATCAATGTCATGTTTGAATGCAGGCCGGACATCGCCGGGAGGAGTTATCTCCATCTGTCGGGTGTCTCCCCCGCAAACAGCACATTTTTTCTGTTCAAGTATGGGAACATTGCAATGATCGCACCATCGCAGAGTCATTTTTCCTAGGCGGACTAGAGCCATCGCTCTCCACTTTTATTTTGAGTATAAATAGTATGCGTATCTTGTTCAGCGAAAACTGTAATTTGGATGCCAAAACTGCCATAAAACCCCAAACATCAGTGATAAATTATATACGGGGGCATTCATGCAGTGCAGAAGGTTTGTAAATGAGGACTTTCCACGCAACAAAACGTTCCTTGAATGTGGAATACGCAATACGCGACGTCCTTATCCCCGCCAGAAAACTGGAGGAGAAAGGAGCAAAGATCATAAAGTTGCATATCGGAGACCCTAATAAATGGGACTTCGAGACTCCAAAGCATGTTCGTGATGCATTAGGCCGTGCTGTGGAAATTAACGACAATGGTTATGCAGAATCGGAAGGATATCCAGAACTCAGAGAAGCTATTCTTAAGAAAGAGAAGCAGAAAAATGGTGTAGATGTGGATATCGAAAGCTGTATGATCACAAGCGGCGTGACCGAGGCAATTCAGAGCCTGGTAGCAGCCGCTATCAATCCTGGTGACGAGGCTCTGGTGCCCGGTCCGGGATATCCGTCTTATACAGAATTTATAAAATTTTTTAACGGAAAACCAGTCGCATATCACAATGATGAAGAGAATGACTGGCAGCCAGATATTGATGATATGAGGAAAAAAATCACAGATAAAACTAAATTTATCACTGTGATAAATCCAAACAACCCTACAGGGGCTTTATATTCAGACAAGATCCTTAAACAAATTGTAGATCTCGCTGGAGAATATGACTTGTTTGTAGTCTCAGATGAAATATATGACCTCATGACATTTGAAGGAACACACCACTCTCCAGCTTCAATGTCAAAAGATGTTCCAGTTGTATTGTTCAACGGATTTTCAAAAGTAGATCTTCTTCCAGGATGGAGGATGGGATACATGGTATTTTCAGATCCCATGAACCGTATGGATGAGATTAAAGAAGGAGTATCCAGACAGTTAAGGCTGCGCATATCTGCAAATAATCCTTGTCAGATGGCTGCAATCGAAGCTCTGGAAGGGCCGCAGGATCACCATGCACAGATCAACAGCAAGCTGAAAGAGCGCGCTCAATACATGTCTAAAAGAGTGAATGACATTCCAGGTCTGAGCATGAGGACACCCAAGGGAGCATTTTACGCCTTCCCGAGAATAGACTCAAAACGCTGGACAAATGATAAAGACTTTGTTCTGGATGTGTTAAATAACTGTCACGTCCTGCTTGTTCCAGGATCTGGATTCGATGCTGAATATGGAAAGATGCACTTCCGTGCCGTTTTCCTGCCGCCTATTGATACACTATGCGAGGCATTCGATTCCATAGAAGCATACATGAACAAAGTAGCTTAAACTTAAAAACAGGGTGACTCCCTGTTTTAATCAAATATTTTTCTTTTTGAGGATACTATATATTTACTTCTTCTGCATTCCGCTCATTGTTATGGGCATCAAAGGAATTCTCGGTAACAGTTCTTTCATGATGATACTGGCTCTTATCCTTGCACTTATAATTGGATTTCCATACAGGGATTTAGGCAGTAAAATTCCACTGATCGTTTTGGCAGTGATGATGACTGTATCACTTTCGAGAATATCCTTTTCCAATTTGAATCCTATAAAACATAAAAAATCTGTTCTGAGAGCGCTTGTTCTTGGTACTTTAGTAGCCTCTTTTGTACCTTTGGCAGCTTCATTTTTTATCGATGATCCGTTGTATAAAGCCGGTCTTGTATTCATAGCAGCTGCACCGTTCGCTGCGTCAGTCGTACCTTTGTCTTTCATAATGAAAGGAGATGTGGAACATGCAGCCAGAGGAACTATAATTGTCTACATTTTCTCAATTATATATATCCCAGTTATTGTGAAACTGTTTGCCGGAGAAACCGTAAATGTCTGGGATGTCTTCGAATATGTAGTAATTTTAGTATTAATTCCTATGATTCTTTCTAGACCGGTATCAAAAGTCAATATTTCTACTTCTACAATGCAGATATTTGTTAACATCTGTGTTGCCATCTTGATATTTGTTTCAGTGGGATCTAATAAAAATATATTCGAAAAGGAGACAGATCTGCTTTTGATATTCATGGGTATAGCTGTCTTGAGAACATTTGTTCTTGGCCTGGGACTTGAATATCTGGAAAAAAAGAGCGGTATACCCTGGGCACAGAGAGTCCCTGATGTTTTAATGGCTTCATATAAAAATAAAGGTGTAGCTATTGCACTGACCATGGGTCTTCTGCCTCCCGCTGCGGCGTTTCCCATCACCGCATCAATAATAATTGAAGTATGCTGGGTGATATGCATGGACCGCTTCCTCTTTACATCAAAGCGCAGGGAAAAGGAGATTAAAACAGAGAATGTAACCACTTAAACATTGGAAGTTAATTTTTACATAATATAATTCAATGAAGTAATAAAAGAGATGTGCCGGTTTCCCGGCATCTTCTGTTTATTGAAGATTTTTTAGTAGTTTTACACAGGCTTCTACAGCATCGCGTCCTTTTTCTATGCGCTCTTCTGCCTGTAATCTAGTCATTCCAGGTCCTGTAATTCCTAAGGATACTGGTTTGCTGTATTCTAATGATAAATCAATGATTTTCCTCGCTGCGTGTTGCACAACGATTTCATCATGCTCTGTTTCTCCTTCTATGACTGCACCAAGAGTCACAACACCGTCTATCTCACTATCTTCACAGAGCTTTTTAATCGCAAGAGGCATGTCATATACTCCAGGCACATACAATATTTTTTTAATGTTTGCACCAAGAAATTCTGCATGGGCTTTTGCTCGTTCCAACATCATTGATGTAATATCAAAGTTGAATTCAGACACTACTATTCCAAGATTGTACTCCATATCTATCACTCCTTAGCTGGTCCAGCATCTTCGTATCCCTGTCGCAATCCCTTTCCAGCATTTTTTGTTAATATTTCTCTATTAAATAATAAATTATAGGCATTCCTTGCGTGTTCTTTTGCACGCTGTTTAGCTAGCCAGTCTAGTGTTTTATTGTCTGGGGCTTCATCTTCATGTACAAATACTTCGATTATGTGGCGGTTAGTCATCAACTGCGCTTGAATTATACCTGTGGATGCTTCATGGGCGCAGTTTTTGTCTTTGGCCATGGGCCCGGGCATTCCCAAAGCCATTACTATGTCACAGTTCTCTTCTTCAATCAGTTTTTTGCTTGCAACGGGGAGATCTTTTATTCCAGGCACTGTGTACCTGACTATCTTAAAACCAGTACCCATTGTTTTAAGCTCATCAATAGCAGCTCCGCCCATATCAGACCGAGCAAATGTAGTATCTGCAATTCCGATAATCTTCATTCTTTATACCCCAGCATGTTGGCAGTATGCCAGTCTATGATCTTTTTAATTATTCTGCGGGTACCGTTTAAATCATCTTCATATCGACCTACACGGACTACTTTAACATCTAAGCCACGTTTTGCAATTTCAGACTCCAGATGTTCTTCGTTGAATTTTTGGTCATATCCAATCGCAATGATGTCCGGCTTGATTTCCAAAACTACACTGTACATATCATTTTCTTTACCCAGTATCGCCAGATCCACAGGTTTCAGCGCTTGTACTATTTCCAACCTCATCTTTTCAGGTGTGATCGGTTCGTGTTTGTTTTTACGCACAGTGTTATCTGTTGCCACAACCACAATTAACTCATCGCCTAAGGCTTTAGCTTCAGTTAGGTAATGGATATGTCCAGTATGCAGGATGTCAAAGACCCCGCTAGCCATGACTCTAATCTTTATCCCTCTTTTTCCAAGCATCAATGATGTCGCTACCTTCGAGGAATACAAGACCATTCTTCTCTGCATACTTTATCGTCTCTTCCTTGGGCATAGAACGGCCGTTGTCTCCCATTATTTCACACATTGTAGCGGAAGGAAACATTTCTGCCATCATTAACATGGCGGTGCAGAGTTCAGTATGTCCGGCCCTGTCATCAAGTACTCCTGGCTGTGAATTCAGAAGGTGGACATGTCCGGGAGCACGAAAATTCTTACCGAATTCTTCTCTGGCTTCGGTTTCATTCATACTCTCACATTTTTTACCGAATTTAGCGAATTCAGAGATAGTGAGTGCCCTGTCAGCATCCGGAATGCCTGTAAATGTTTTACGGTGATTTATTGTAAGCGAAAATGATGATTTAGTATCATACAGCAGGTCATTTGGTGCTAAACCTTTCAAAACCGGGTGAGCGTTATAGCATTCTGCCAGAAGTTCTGCCATGAATGGCAGGTCAAGTTTTTTCCACATTTTACTTGGGGCTGATGTACAAATGAGTCCGCCGGCGTCTTTTCTCTGCCTTTTTATGCCTTCAGCAGTCATGAATTCAGAAGCGATTATGAGATCCGTCTCTCTTTCTCTTCCGTCTGAGTCATATATCAATATAAACTCGCCATCTTTCAAGTCAGAAAATGCTTTTTTTAGATCGCTCATATTTTTCGCCTTGTGCCTGCATTATTTGAACTATATATGTTTATTAGGTAGCTACTCATAATTTAGTAAAAATTCATTCAATACATTTGCATAATATCATATGATTCATAAAATATGCAAGTGGATTAATCATTTTGTAGCATAATGCTAAATAAATAGCCACATGGCTAAACTCTCAATTTAAATCTTAAAATTAAAGATGGTGCAATTTTATATTCCAGCAAGTGTGCTAACAATAAACTAACGACTGATTAAATAATGCAATAAACTAATTTGTATTGTTAGATTATACCCGAATTTAGTTAGAATGCTATCCAATCTTTTATTAATACCTTGATGCCATTGTTCCATTTATGTTTGCTGTGTTGGACGATGCAGAAGCGCTTTCAACAAAAGATGCATCGGGCATGTTAGATCAGATAATGGCATTACCTTCTCAACTTGAATTTTCATTATCTAAGTCAATATATCTTGAGCCAGGTACATTTTCCAATGTTTGTATCTGCGGCCTTGGCGGTTCTGCGATGAGTGGAGACATTCTCAGAGATTATATGAATGAGCACTCATCATCCCCTACTATCGTTGTAAGAGATACCCAGCTTCCAAAATGGGTTAATGAAAATACATTTGCTCTTATATTATCATATTCTGGAAATACAATTGAAACATTATATATGTATGAAGAAGCAAAAGCTAAAGGGGCTAAAATAGTCGGTGTGACTTCAGGTGGAAAATTAAAAGATCTGTTTATTGAAAATAACAATCCTTTTATTGAAGTTCCTTCTGGGCTTCAGCCACGTGCTGCCCTTGGTTATATGCTGGGTGCTTGTGCAGTCGTAATGAAAAGTGCCAACTTATGCAATATTGCAGACGATCTGAAGTCTCTTATCCCCTGCCTTGAAAATGAATGTAAGCAATATTCCATGAATGTGCCTGCAAAGGATAATCTGGCAAAAAGAGTTGCAGACCGTTTAGAAAACACACTTCCTGCAATTTATGGAACAGTAAGCGTTGCACCGGCAGCCAGCAGATGGAGGACACAGATTAATGAAAACGCCAAAATGCTGAGCATGTGTGGAATTCTTCCTGAGTTCAATCACAACCAGATTGTAGGCTGGATATCAACCCCTTCAGCACCTGCAACGGCTGTATTTTTAAGGTCTGTTGTGGATAGCTTAGAAATCTCCAAGATCGTTGATGCTACTACATCTTTGTTTAAAGATTCTGGAGTAGATACCATTGTTTTGAATTTAGAAGGAGATAGTAAGCTGGAATGTACAATGCGCGGAATAATATTGGGTGATTTCATCAGCTTTTATCTGGCAGCTTTGCACGGAGTCGATCCCACACCAATAGATCCGATCTCTAAGTTGAAAGAAAGGGTGACAGGCATTTAATTTTTAGACTTTTGAATTATTATTTTTTACCAGTGCCAGCACTCTTTAATTTACGCTCATGACCTGTGAGCTGAATGGGTGCCGGATTACACAACCTATTTTTATACCTTCACTCATCAACGATATTGACTCTTATGAAAGAAGATGCTTATTGGATCAAAGACACTGTAAAAGCTCATACAAAATGGTTCGAGGCAAGTCTCCCGATGATTGCTTCAGAAAATCTTATGAGCCCTTTAGCAAAAGAGATGATGATCTCTGATTTTCATGACAGATATGCAGAAGGTCTTCCAGGCAAAAGATATTACCGCGGTAACATCTACGTGGATGAAGTTGAATTGAAATGTCTTGAACTCGCAAAGAAGATTTTTAAATGCCAGTTTGCAGATGTTCGCCCAATTTCAGGCACAGTGGCCAACATGGCAGTTTTATTTGCTATGACGCAGCCTGGAGATACAATTTCTACGCCTGAACTGGCCTCCGGCGCTCACATCTCTACCGCCCCGTTCGGTGCAGTCGGAATGAGGGGTTTAAACACAATCCATTATCCATGGGATTATAAAAACTGGAATCTGGATGTTGACGCAGCTATCAAATTCATCAAGAAAGAAAAACCGAAGGTAGCTCAGTTTGGTCTGTCTGTATTCCTGTTCCCTACGCCTATAAGAGAAATTCAAGATGCTCTGCAGGAAGCAGGATCTGTAGTCTGGTATGATGCAGCCCATGTTCTGGGCCTCATTGCTGGCGGTAAATTCCAGGATCCTCTCAGAGAGGGAGTGCACATCATCAGCGCTTCAACCCACAAGACCTTCCCTGGTCCAAACCACGGTATCTTGATCGGCGACAACCTCACAGATGATCTTCAGGCAAAGCTTCAGAAAGCTGCTTTCCCAGGAGTTACATCTTCTCACCACCTGCATGCAATGGCAGCTCTTGCCGTAACAATGGCTGAATATGAGATCTACGGCAAACAATATGCCAGCCAGGTTATAAAGAATGCAAAGGCACTCGGCAGCGCCCTCTATGAGATGGGCTTAGATGTTATGTGCCCGCACTTAGGATTTACAGAATCTCATACTCTTGCAGTTAATGTGGCAGAGCAGGGCGGCGGATCTCAGGTTTCCATCGATCTGGAAAAAGCCAACATCATCTGCAACAAGAACATGCTTCCCGGTGACACTAGTTCTGTCAAGCCTTCCGGTATCCGTTTAGGTACACAGGAACTTACCAGAATAGGAATGGAAGAGAGTGAAATGGAAGAAGTAGCCAGGCTTATCTACCGTGTAGTCATGAAAAAGGAAGACCCAGAGAAAGTCAAGAAAGACGTCTGGGAACTCAAGAAAGACTTCACTAAGATCCGCTACTGCCTGAATGAAGGCGAAGAAGCCTACTCTTTCCACGATCTTTTCTAAGGGGCATAACCCCTTCCTTATTTTTTCTTTAAATCTTCCAGCATTTTACAGGCCATGCATTTTCCGCTAGGGGACGGTTCTCCGCATCCACATCTTCCCAAATCTTTCTGAGGATACTTCTCTATCAAAAGCGGTTTGATTGCATCATAACTTGACAATATAGAATGTCTTGTCCCAGGAGATCTGCTTTCAAGCTCATCGATTATGTCTCGGTATTCATTGCGCAGAGCTGCCGACCAGTATGGACACTCTATGTCTGAAAAAGGTATTTCGTTGACAATTGCGTAAAGGTAAGTCTCTTTTTCAGGAATCTGCCTAAGCGGATGGATTCTGGGAATGAGTCCAGGCTGGATTCTTACATGTGGGCTCAAACGTGCTAATCTCTCTACATCCCCTCTGGTAAAATTCATGAGGATGGCCTGTGCATTATCATCCAGATTGTGGCCGGTGGCGATAATGTCTGCATTAATATCTCTGGCAACCGCATTCATACACTGTCTTCTGAATACACCGCAGAATGCACATGGTGTTCTATAGCCTAAATTCTTAGAAATTTCATCCATCGTGTATCCTACATGTTCTTTGAATGAAATTATCTCTAGAGGAACTTCTAATCTGCCGCACAGCTCCTTGACGCATTTGATTGTTTCAGGACGGTAATTGTCTATTCCTTCGTCTACAGTTATGGCTGTCAGAGAAACATCTCTGCGCTCCTTTAAAACACTGTGAAGCAAGGAAAGAGCCACACTGCTGTCTTTGCCCCCTGATATGGCCACAGCTACATTTTTAACTTTGTTAAAATTAGTCTGATTTCTGATCTCTTTCTTTACACGCCTTTCTACAAACTCTGAAAAATGTCCTTGGCAAAGATGACTTCCGTTGTATCTTATGTATGTTACAGCATCTTTCTGACATTTATCGCACTTGACCATCAGTGAAGAGCATTAACCCGCTTGTATTTGGTATTGTTGAAGAAAAATGGAAGAAATGGTTTACCAGGGCGGATTCCCGGTTTGCTGCAGTACATCATTGTACTCATTGGCCAGTGAGTATGCATCGAATATATTGAATATCCAGATGACTACGCTTATTATCGATGCAGCAATGAATAGTACTCCAATAGCACTAGACGCTATGCCGCCAAATATAAACATCATCAGTGTTAAAACGGAAAAAATTACAACGCCGCATACTATGAAACCTATCCCTCTTGCTATTCTTCCAACATATACCTGCCCTAGACCGGTGAATAAAAATGATAAGATTGCTGCCAACCCCACACTTTTCATGGGTCTCTGATATTGATACTGATACTGGTATGCATATGGTGGTGGTACACCAGCGTACCTGTTGTTCTGGGCTGCATTCGGTGACGTCGGATTTCCGCACTTGCTGCAGAACTCAGATTCATCTGGTATTTCTGCGCCACATTTTATACAATACATTTTTCTTTCCCCCATCCAAATTATTTTATATGGCAGCCTCACCAAGGTGAACTGCCAGTTTTTTTCAGAGCTGTATTATATTCAGTTGCTAGCTTGTAAGATTCAAATGTACTGGTTATTACTACTATCATGTAGATCATCATTGCTGGAATGAATAATAGATACGGTGATTGTGCTCCAGTATACCACAAAGACATTTCCATATCCTTCCAGATCATGTATCCTGTTGATATGCATATCAGAAGGAGAATTGCACCTGGAATTGCAAGTCCAAGTCCCCTTCTGGTTTTTCCAACATATGCCTGCCCCAGACCAGGAAGAATTACAGACAATGCTGCCGCCACTACCTTATCTTTTTGAGGGGTTGGGTATCTGTATGCGTAAGGCTCATCTTCATCAGATAAGTCTTTCAGAGGATATCCACACCGTTTGCAAAAATTCGAATCATCGGTTATTTCCACATTGCAATTCTTACAGTACATATGTTCATCTTCGTTGTTTTTAGATTTTTATCATGAGGCCATTCACGGTTTGTGTTTTAGTTAATCCTTGTACTGATTTACCATGGTTCTTTACCGGTTTGCCTCAGTGCCTCATTATATTGATTTGCTAAATTATGTGCATCGAATATCTGCCAGATCCAGAATGCCAAGTAGGCTACAAGGATAGCTAATCCTGCAACAATGTATGCTGTTGTATATCCAATCATGTCTCCATTTGAATCTATAATTATTCCTGAGAAGATACTAATGGTAGATACTACTCCAACACAAGCTCCTATGCATACAAAGATGATGCCTCTTGCTATTTTTCCTACATATACCTGTCCCAAACCTGCAAACAGGAAAGACAGCACTGCTGCTAGGCCTGTACTTTTCAAAGGTGGTGCATATATGACATTAGGCGGTGCATATGTCTGCTTCGTCCCTTCCTTCAGATTTGTGCCGCATTTTTGACAGAATTCTGAGTCTTGGACAGCTTCTGTACCACAGTTAGGGCAATACATTATTATCAAACTGTAATACATTTTACTTATTATATGAAGTCTCCTAGAAATCTATTTTTTGATAATATTAAAAAAGAAAGGGTTTACCAGGGTTTCTGCCCTGTAGTCTGCACTACGTGGTTGTACTCTTCAGTGACATTGTATGCATCATATACCTGCCATACCCAGAATATTATAAGCGCTACGGCGAATACAAAGAGCACTGCAGTTGCAAGTGTTAGGACAAGTCCAATTATGAAATACATAAGTCCTTTTCCAATCTGTCCGGCATAGATTATTCCGGCACCTGGTATGATAAATGACAGCACTGCTGCAATACCTGAGCTTTTGAGTGGAATTGCATACTGCGGTATTCCACTTTGATATGGGCCATTTTGATAGGCACTCTGTGGAGTATTATCTATGCTAGCACCGCAGTTTTTGCAATAGCTCGAACCGACTTCAACATCGCTTCCACATCTTGGACAAAACATATTTTTCAAATCCGCACACTGTGTTTTATGAATATAAAATATATCCCGCTCGTCTGCGGTAGATAAAAAAATCAATCAGATTATTAAGAATCGTTTCTACCAAGGTGCTCTTCCAGTTTTGTCAAAATATTCTTTATATTCATTATATTTGACAAATGTCTGCCATATCTGCAGCAGCCATATGACTATACTTACTGTCCAAATAATCATGCCGGGCAGGCCGCCAAGAATATATCCTGCAGATAATAAGAGAAACTCAACAATCAGGAATTGTATGCCGCGTTTTATCTGCCTCAGATACATAAGGCCGATTCCGGGCAGGATTGACAATATGGCACTGATCACGAAACTTTTTTCTTCTCCGTATATGGCTTTCTCCAATTTCTGAAAAATCTTATTTGTGGAGTCCTCTGCGCATTGGTTTCTGTCTGCAGTACTGCTGGGAATGTTATTCAGATTGTCATCTTCAGCCATGTCAGTCCCTTTATACATCTTTGTCTGTTGAAGGTAGATATCGCTTCATTTGATTATAAAGACTGCTTTTTTAGAGTATCATTCTAAACAAATGAATATTCCCGCCATTATTGCTTTTTACAGTCAAAAAGATTTAAGCCTACTCCTTCATTTAGTCTACTGAGTTTAGATGAATGAGATTTGGATAGAGAAGTATCGACCTAAGACTCTGAAGGATGTTGTAGGACAGACAGACATAGTTGAACGGCTGCAGTCTTATGTCAATACCAAAAACCTTCCGCATCTTATGTTTGCAGGCCCTGCTGGTACTGGAAAAACAACATCTGCCATTGCAATGGCCAGAGAGCTTTACAGTGATTCTTGGAAAGGCAACTTCAATGAGCTCAACGCCTCAGATGAGAGAGGAATAGATGTTGTCAGAGGCAAAATAAAAGAATTTGCCAGAACGTCACCCATTGGTGGAGCAGAATTCAAAATAATCTTTCTGGATGAAGCAGATGCTCTCACTTCAGATGCCCAGGCTGCTCTGAGAAGAACTATGGAGAAATATAGTAAAATCTGCAGATTTATCTTATCTTGTAATTATTCTTCTAAAATAATTGAACCGATTCAGTCTAGATGCGCAGTCTTCCGTTTCCGGCCGCTCCGCGCTGAAGATATAAGGTCATATTTGGAAAAAATCTCACTGGATGAAGGTCTTACGATCTCAGGAGATGCTCTTGATGCATTGGTGCATGTTTCTAACGGTGACATGAGGAAAGCTGTAAACTCTCTTCAAGTCGCCGCATCACTTGGAACTACTATCGATGTAGATCTTGTGTATCACACTACTGGAATGGCAAGGCCGGAGGATGTCCAGACTCTGCTGGAGACAGCGATTTCCGGTGATTTCATCGGAGCCAGAAACAAACTGGATGAGATTATGATCTCATATGGCTTGTCAGGAGAAGATATCCTTAAGCAGATACACAAAACAATCTTTGATCTTGAAATTGAAGATTATGAGAAAGTGAGACTTATCGATAGAACCGGTGAAATCGAGTTCAGGATGGTTGAAGGATCTAACGAAAGGATTCAATTGGAGTCCCTTCTTGCATATTTGGTCCTGCTAGGGGAGCACAGGGGAGACAGCGCGGATTAATTCCGATACAGGCTGGACCCCAGCTTTTTATTTTATTCAAAGTAGAACAATTCTTCGAATTTTTTATCCAGTGCGATACACATAACCAATGCTAGTTTTGCAGTGGGACTGAACTGCCCGGTTTCTATGGAACTGATAGTCTGTCTTGAAACGCCGATCATTTTCGCCAGGTCATCCTGCGAGAGATTTTTCTCTGCCCTTGCTACCTTGAGCCTGTTTTTAAGCACAAGTGCATCATCCATCTTCAGATAACCTCCATAATATAGTAAGCGGCAAACGCTATCGTTGTGATTGTAAATATTATACCCATTAGCAGAAAGAGTTTTTTGCAGGGAATCTTTGAGTATTTGTATATGGACATTACAGCGATTCCAGCAGTCATGATTGACAGCATGTCCAGATAGGGCTGATTTTCAAAAATCTTAAACATCATGTAAACAAAAGACAGCACTAAGACTCCAAGAAGTCCCATATATGCGGACTCGTCATCAATGAACTTCTCTCTTTCATCGGCGTCTCTGTTTTCACTTCTGCTTAATTCCAGAACTTTCTCCTTCTCCATTTTGATTACCTGATCTTAATTAATTTGATATCAAGTATACTTAGTATCTTGCATATAAAACTTGTCAAAATCATAAGTAAACTTATCAATCTAAAATTAACTCCTCTTTCTTATGCAGTTCCTTATTCCATGTTGCAATAAATATGAATACAATAATACAATATTCTCGTTTATAGGAACTGCTGGATATTCTTCCTGTGCAGCCTGATGCAGCTGTTTTCCATACTAATCTATTTATATGACATCTATCTTCCATAGCCCAGAGGATTTACATGGCACGTTTCAAGGAAGCTGACGAAAGGCTTCTTAATAAGAAGATCTGCATGAAATGCGACGCACGCAACGCTCCAAAAGCAACCCGCTGCCGCCGCTGTGGATACGATAAACTTCGTCCAAAAGCAAAAGAAAGCAGGAAAGCCTAATCTCGGCTTTATTCAGGGGCTTGCCCCCTCCTTTTAAATTTTGCTTATCTGTTTTAGTTTGTACTTTACATATTTTGATTTTTGAGTATTTTTCTTTTCAGTATACACTAATTAATATCTTATGAGTATACCTCTTCTAATCATTCGGAGTTGAATAAATGTCATCATCTATTACTCGTGTATGGGCTAGAGAGGTGTTGGATTCAAGAGGAAACCCCACCGTTGAAGCTGAGATCACTACAGACAAAACGTGTGTGTCTGCCATAGCTCCTTCAGGTGCATCCACAGGATCCCATGAAGCATTGGAGCTCAGGGACGGCGATGCACGTTACAACGGCAAGGGTGTTATGAAGGCTGTAAATAACGTCCGTTCTTCTATCTCAAAAGTCATCGAAGGCATGGATGTTCAAGACCTGAAGGCTGTAGATAAAGCAATGATCTCTGCCGACGGGACTCCCAATAAAAGTAAGTTTGGAGCAAATGCAACCGTAGCAGTTTCTTTAGCCGTTGCAAAAGCCGGTGCAATGTCCAAGAACGTTGAGCTTCATGAATATCTTTCTCCGGGAAGCCATATCCTGCCAGTGCCCATGATGAACATCCTCAACGGGGGAAAGCATGCAGGCAGCAATCTGAAAATTCAGGAATTTATGATCTCTCCTGCCGGAGCAGCTACATTTGCCGATGCTTTGAGGATGGGGGCAGAAGTCTATCATGAGCTGAAAAGCCTTCTTAAAAAATCATACGGCGTGAGTGCAATAAACATCGGTGACGAAGGAGGATTCGCACCGGCATTGGACACAACCCCTCAGGCTATGGATATCATTATGAAGGCCATTGAGGGTGCAGGTTACACACCCGGAAAGGATGTATATATGGCAATGGATGCCGCAGCTTCAGAGTTCTATGCTGATGGAAGCTACACGCTTGACGGCAAAACTCTCAATGCAGGTGAACTGGTTGATTTCTATGCAGATTTAGCTAAGTCTTACCCATTGATAAGCCTTGAAGATCCGGTAATGGAAGATGATTTCGAGACCATGACTGAAATGACCAAAAAATTGGGATCAAAGCTGCAGTTGGTAGGCGACGATCTTTTTGTTACCAACACTGAGAGACTCCGCAGGGGAATCGATGCAGGCGCCGGCAATGCCCTGCTTCTCAAAGTCAATCAAGTAGGAACAGTCTCGGAAGCCATCGAAGCTGCAGAACTTGCTTTAAAGTCAGACTATGCAGTCATGGTAAGCCACAGATCTGGAGAATCAGAGGACACTTCAATTGCAGACATTGCTGTTGCACTTGGATGCGGACAGATCAAGACAGGTGCACCTGCCAGAGGAGAAAGGACTTCAAAATACAACAGACTTCTGCGTATTGAAGAAAAATTAGGGCAGAACGCAAAATATGCAGGCAGATCTGCATTTGCTGCTTTGAAATGAAAACAATCGCAAATAAGTCTCCTGGCTGGCATGATATGCTCAGCCAGACAAATATTTTTCAATCTGATGTATAAGGTTACAAAATCTTTTTTTTTGATTACAGCGGAGTAAAATTTCACTCCTCATCTATCTTTTTAAGCATTTTTTCCAATGCTCTAACATCAAGTGTGTGCAGCCTGCCTAAACGGTGGACTAAATCCTCACTTAAAATTTTTATAAATCGAATTGAAACGTAAGAAGGCCTGCTCAATCCGGCTTCTTTCCATTTCTTAAGTTCATAATTATCTCTATATGTGTGGGGGTTCTGAGATGATACTTTGAGTGATAGTATAAAGCATTCAGTCGGTGAATAAATCACAACAGGACGGTTTTTGCTTAAATCAGGCTGGTCTTGATAAACAACGTTGGCAAGCCAGACTTCCCATTTTTTAACATCTGTCGTGATCATCATCCCACTCTGGATAAGGATCTGTTGGAAGGACTAACTTTCCCTGTTCGTTGCGGTATCCTTCGATTGGAATTTTAGCTGCGATTTCATCCATATGATCATTGAACGAATCTAAATGATCTCCTTTTACATCCTCTTTTATTAGATCTTTAGGGATCTTATTTGTTTTTGCTTCACTGTATGTCTGAGACCAAGCGCTGCCTTTTTTATGAGTCAGATCCCTGAGCCCTAATGCTGAGTAACTGCAGTATTTTTCTGTGACATCTAGAAGGAGATCTCTTTCTTCTTCTGAGTATTTACTATCATCATATTCTCCTGCAGTTTCAGAGATTCTTTCCCTGCCACAGGGGCTAAACGCTCGATATACTGAAGGTATGACCGGACCATGCTGCCATGCTTGTGCATCTTCTTCAAAGAGAGGTCTGCCTAATTTTGCAAGGCTCCAAGCTTGGGCGAAATAAACTAATTTATTGAGTTTGAGATTAGTCATGCAGCCTTCATCGTCTGCATTTGTCATCTCAATGAAAAAATTTGCAACATCTAATGCATCCATATCTTCACCTTCTTTTTATCATCTTATCATTAGTATTTATGTTATTCTCAATGCTTTGCCGTTTCATTTTTATTAGTATGAGCTGCTTCTTACCTTTATATTATTTATCGCTATATGTGATTCCAAGCTCATTCAGAATGTTCTCATGGGCTGAGAATACTTTCACACCCTACAACTTCCTGAGTCTGCTTATTTAGCGATCATAGCTAAAGCATAGTTTCAACATTTTAGATCAAGTTTAACTTTCAGTTTTTTACAGTTTTACTTTTTTGTCTGCTGTATTGGTTTTTATCTATCTTTTATTATTTATCTTGCAATGATGTGTTGTTATTGAGATGCAATTTACTAGAGAAAATGATAAAATTTCACCAGTGTTCCATTTTTTAACTCATCCAACGTTCGAAATGATTACCAAAACATATTTACTGTAAGTTCTTTCAGGCTTTGGGAACAGGGATATGAAACCGCGATACTTTACCGCGACTGATGATGATATCAATGCATGCAGGACTACAGACATTTATTTCGTACGCACAATGGAGATTTTAAAAGCCAAAGGCATGCTCGATGAGGAAGCCTTTGCAGAAATGACCGTAGGGTCACTTCCTAACTGCTGGAAATGGGGAGTATTTTGCGGTCTGGAAGAAGCACTGCGCTTCATGGAAGGCAGAGATGTTGATATTTATGGAGTTCCAGAAGGAACGATCTTTCCTTCAAGGACGCAGAGCGGTCTGAAACTTCCGCTTTTGAGTCTGGAAGGAAAATATTCTGAATACTGCATGCCGGAAAGTCCCATGCTGGGTTTCATGTGCCACTCTACTGGAGTAGCGACTATGGCGGCAAGATGCAGAATCGTTGCTGAAGACAAGCCGATGATGGCATTTGGCGTTAGGCGTTCCCACCCGGCAATCAGCCCTATGCTCGACAGATCATCATACATCGGAGGCTGCGACGGTGTGTCTTCGTTAATGGGTGCAGAGATCATCGGCGAAGAGCCGAACGGCACCATGCCTCATGCTTTGATTGTAATGATGGGTTCCTCAAAACTTGCATTTGCTGCTTTTGATGAAATAATTGATTCTTCAGTTCAGCGCATTGCACTTGCTGACACATATTCTGATGAAAAGTCCGAAGCTGTTCTGGCTGCTGAAACAATAAAGGACCTATACGGAATACGTTTGGATACACCCGCTTCTAGAAGAGGCTCATTCCCCGAGATAATCAAAGAAGTCAGATGGGAGCTGGACATCCGTGGATTTACTGATGTAAAGATCATTGCATCCGGTGGCCTCGATGAAACAACCATTCCTGACCTGATTAAAGCAGGCATAGACGGCTTTGGGGTGGGAACATCAATCTCAAATGCCCCGACGGTGGACTTTGCATTAGACATTGTAGAAAAAGATGGAAAGCCTGTTGCCAAACGCGGCAAGCTTGGCGGCAGAAAACACGTATTCAGATGTCCTGACTGCAACTCCTGGGAAATATCTTCTGATGAATCAGCTGTTCCAGTGTGTCTCTGCTGCGGCTCAGATATGAAGCCTGCTTTTGAAAAACTGATGGAAGGCGGAAAGAGAATTTACAAAGAAAAATCTCCGAAAGAAATAAGGAGTCACGTCCTTAAACAGCTGGAGACAATGGAACTATGAGTTCAGAAAAAGGTCCGGTCTTAATCTCAAGGGAAGAAGGATACAGATTCAGAATATCCTTCTCTTCTGATAAGATTGAAAACATCCGAATGGATGAGCCGGAGCCGCTCGGTACCGGAAACTTTCCTAATGCCGGAAAACTTCTCGCAGCTGCTGTAGGAAACTGTCTCTGCGCCTCCCTTACTTTTTGTTTAGAAAAGTCCAGACTGGACTGCTCTGATATTTATGCGGAAGTTACAACACATGCTGAGCGCAATGAGAATGACCGTATCAGAATCACCGGCATAGATGTGCACATTGTACACGGCATAGAAGACTGTCCTAAGCTCCGCCACTGTCTAGATATTTTTGAAGATTATTGTACTGTAAGCAGAAGTGTTGCTGAAGGAATAAAAGTTTCAGTTGTGACTTCAAAAGAATGACCGACTTTGAATATCGTGCACATACCCTGTATGTGAATAATTAATGAAGGTGATAATATCAACAACACTCAAGTTTCTGATGTGTTATATACACATGCTGACAATTCTCAAACAAACGCAAATTCTATGAGACATGCAGAACTAAGTGATGCTAATGCCTTAGCAGAATTTCTGGTAGAACAGTTTTGGGAATCAGAACAGTTTGATTTTCTTACAGAAGGCCTTGCAGATCCGAAAGGCACGTTGGAGAAGCTTGCCGCATCAGACTTGTATATCAGCATAACAAAAGGTGACGTATACATACACGGTGAAAAATCTATTACGGGAATCATAGCTGGAGTTCCTGCAAAAGAATACTCTATACTCAATTTGTTAATTAATTCCACAAATACAAGAAAAATCATCCGTGAAGTACCAAGACATGATCTGAATTTGGTATTGAATAAAATGAAGCTTCAAAAGAAGATCCACAACAGAACTTGGTTTAAGAAATACAGTAAGAATTGTTATTACATTTCTCAGGTTGCAGTTTCAAAACAGTCCAGAGGATCGGGAATATTTCGTAAAATGATCACCCCTGTTATTGAAGACTGTGAAAGAAAAAATATGGACATTGTGTTAGAAACATTTACAAAATTCAACGTTCAGATGTATGAACATTTTGGTTTCGAATTAGTTGAAACTCATGCAAGTGATGAATTGCCGTTTTCAGATTACTGTATGATAAAAAAAGTGTAAAAGAGGTTTAGAAACCTCTTCTTTTGAAAATCATAACAGCAAAGAAGGATGCAAACACGCCCCATGCTACCATGACCATTGCGGAAAGTGCTGGATCAGCCACATAGTACCACGCAGATCTTATCGGATCAACATATACAACCGCTGTAGATGCACCATTTAATACAGTGGTAATACTGCCTGATGAGTACGTCATGCTTAACCAAGGTTCAATACCATTGCCGGCAAACAGTTGGGATATATAAGCTCCAACTATCAAAAGAACTATTATCGTCACAGATGTGGCAGTATTGTTCTTCTTACAATATGCACTGAATATCAGTGCTACTCCTGTAGCTCCAAATACATATGCAATCATGAGGCCTAAAGATATCCAGATTTTACCATATATTGCTCCCGTTATTGTGTAAGACATCACTGCTACTATCAGGTAATATATAACCATCATAATTACCGATACAAAAAATCCTGCTAGAAATTTGCCTGCAAATATTGATTCCTTTTTGATAGGTCTTGTGAACAGCAGCAGACCGGTTTTTTCTTCATATTCTGAAACTAGAAGGCTTGATGAAAACACAGCCACAGCAACTATTGCCAGTATCTTGATAAAATTCATATATATTATGATGAAATCTTTGGATTCTGAAGGAAATTGCAGACCTAATTGTGTATACATCACATAGATTAGTATGTGTATTATTGCAATCAGTAATATAAATCCAATTAGCTTCTTTCCTCTTAGATACTTGTGAAACTCTTGACTCATCACAACTCCGATTTGTCTCAAATCGTCAATAATTTCAAACGTCATTTATATCGACTCCTTTACAAGATCTAGATATGATGTTTCAAGGCTATTTTCAGCGCTGGAAAGGCTGTATACTTGTATATTCAAAGCTCCTATGTCACTGAGAAGCTGTGCCTGTTCAGCCAATCCCCCTTTCAAAACGATCTCAATGCTTTTCTTTCCGACATATTTAGCTTCAGTTACATTGCAGATATTTTTTATTTTTTCTAAAATATCATCATTTGTTTCATTTATCAGCTTAATCTCTATTTTCCTTACTCCATTCACACCTATGACGTTTGAAATGTCATCATTAACAATGAGTTTTCCTCGGCTGACCACCGCTACCCTGTCACACAGGTCATTTACCTCGTGGAGCATATGTGAACTCATTAGAATTGTAAGACCCTCTTTTCTTCTTAGATCTTTTAAGATTTCTCTGATTTCAGCCATCCCTCTTGGGTCCAGACCTGATGTAGGTTCATCAAGAATGATTATATCTGGATTGTTAAGTAAAGACTGCCCCAAAGCGATTCTTTGTCTCATTCCTTTGGAGAATGTTCCGAGTTTGTTATCGGCCCACTCAGTCATCTTTACTTTTTCAAGAATCTCATCCGTTTCTGTAGCTATGCGTTCTTTCGACATACCAAGAATTTTACCAAGATACCTGAACGTTTCACGTGGAGTCATATATGCATAAAACTCCGGTGTTTCAACCACTGTACCTACGTTCTCTAAAGCATTCTTTGGTTGAAGTGCAACATCGTATCCGTTTAGATAAACTGATCCAGATGTAGCTCTAGTCAGATTGGATAAAATTTTTAATGTAGTGCTTTTTCCTGCCCCGTTTGGACCAAGCATGCCTGTGAAACTATTCTTTTTTACAGAAAGGGAAAGATCGTCAACGGCAGTAAATCTCTTATATACTTTAGTCAAGTTTTCAATTATTATGGGGTCTTCATTTGTCATAGATCTACCCCCGTTGATTCAAAATTAAATTCTATGTTGGATATGTATGGAGTATCATAAATATATTTGTGTTGATATATACTTCCTTCAATTGTTATCTTTTCAAGAGTTTTTCCAGTTTTATCGTATATTGAATTTATAGTATAATTCCACTCATGTGTTGTTAGGTCCTTGTCCGTATATGCATAATTCACATTGTGACTATACCTAATACTTATGATTTTATCATCTACAATTTCATAATACCTCTCATTTCCAAAATGCCCCCCATCCGTGCAGGGAACATACATTTTTAAATATTGTTCGTCAATGTTAGAATCATCATCGAGTGTTAAGGTGAATTCTTTATACATCCCATATGCATTGATGAAAGTATTTGTTAAAAACTTATTATTTGATATCGTTTTAATATTTAAGTTTGCAGAATGGTTATTTGTCACTGCATCTTCATAATTGTCATTCATGTAAACCTTTTCATTACCTCCCATTTGAACATTTTGTACATCTCCTGTTTTACCGGTTTCATAGTCTCCTTCAGCAACCGAAGCCTGGTAAAGTTTTGCAGTTATGGACATATTTGTAACCATACTATTGGATTCGACATATGCTAAACCATGTATCTGGCATTCAATTTTATAAATTAAAGGTTTATCAATTCCAATATAATATGTATAAATTTGGCCAGATGTAGGGCTGACATACTCATACACATTGCATTTAAGACTCAGATTTTCTACAATTATTGCATCTGTTCCTTTATACGTAGATCCTTCTGGAGTCAAGTTTTCAGCATCAAGCCACATGAATTCATTTTGTTTATTTGTATTTCCATTAGCGTCTACTAAGCTATTAACCTGCACCGTTAAAATAGAATAGATTTTATTATCTAAAATAAATAGTAATGACTGATATGCCCTTCCATTATCTATTTTATATATCTTGCCATCGTCTACATCTTTAATTTCACCTGAAAGCTTAAACGCCATATCCGCGCTGTAATCTGATTGTCCATTTGGGATAATCTGCATTTCTGATTCCAAAGTATTATGATATGCAGAGAAGCCCGCAACAACCACAACCAACAGGATAATTACTACAATTAATGAGATAATTTCGTTTTTTGCTTTCTTAATTTTTCTATTAATTGCATCACCCCCATGCTACAGAAGGAGTATTGTTTGTACACTATTTATAAAGTATTATAGATTTTTTCATTTGTATGATGTATACTTTTGCGGCAGATAATTTTAATATTTGATTACAATAATATACAACAATTGATGACTATTGATCATTATTTCCATGATGAACTATTGAAACTATAGTTAATGTTTTTTTAATGCAGTGCTGGATGAAACCAATTATTTATCTTTAATATATCATCCAATTTGATTACAATCTGACTCTTCTTAGTATCTATAATCTATATGTAGAATATCTTGAGCAAATCTTTATATTGAGTCCTTCAATAGTTTCGCTCTCGTTTCAGTATCGGGCAATCTTGTTGTAATATTTCAACATGCTTGTTTAACACTGAAGGACGGTCAGGCAGATATGTTCGGTCCATATTTGATAGGCAAAGCACTGTGCGACTGTGGCGAATTGGCGGATTTGGATGAAGAAGTAATCATCAGAAAGAAGCTTCTCGGCAAATCCATAGAGTGCAGAGCATGTCGAAACAGGAGAATTTCCGAAGAACTTGAGACAGATGACGAAAGGTCTGAATCTTTTGATAATCTTTGTAATGATTGCTGATTTTGTTTATAATTGTAACAGCATTTAACTTGAGCGACACTATATTTTCTCTAATTTTGTGTGATTCCGATTGTAAGCGGAAATTATACAAAGAGGATGTAATGAAAACAATCTCGTCATTTTATCTCAAATACTTCTGAATGGAAATTTGCATAATATCGTCCCCTGTCTGCAACAAACTTCAGTACGCAGTAATCTGGATCGGTCACTCCTGCAGGATAATATTTGTCATCACCATCCTGCCAAATCATTTCTTTACTGGCAGAGTCTTCCAATATTTCCATGTGGCCTATCAACATAACTCCTCTGACAAATCGCCTGTCACAAAAGTAGATGCTGGCATTGGGATTTTTTCTATACTGTGCCACCCGCATGGATGATGTGTTCGTTGTAAAATAAAACTCTTTGATGCCAATGCGTTTACGGGGTGGGAGCATGGCCTTCATATTGGGAAATCCATCTTCTGAAATAGAAGCGATAAAGGAAACCCCTTGTTTATCAATTAGATTTCCTATTGTTTTTTCAGCATCGCGCATCATATCTTTACTCTCCTTCAACTTCTGATTTACTAAATGCCTGATCTCCGCCTCATCGGCTCTTCAGTACAGCATTTACAGACTTCTGTTCAGCTTGACCCAAAGATTCTATGCATGTTAAATTGTTTTCTGCCATGTTCTTTTATTATAATCACATCATTCTTTTTATACGGATTCAGAAAATGTGTTTCATCCATTAAAATCGCCAAAAGAGATTACTATGCCCACACTTCACGATGTGATGCTATTCATCATAAAACAGGATGATTGATGCTACATATTCTCAAATGTGCATCATTTATGCCAGTGGATTTTTAACTGGGATGTCTTTAAATACGCCTAACTGGATAGAAGCTTAGGCGACTTATATGGATATGATTGTCATTGCTGGATTCCTGGGATCTGGAAAAACAACTCTTGTACTTTCATCAGTCAAAGACATCTATGAGCGATATGGTAAAAAAGTCGCAGTTGTCGTTAATGATTTTGGTACCATAGGAATTGATGGAAAAGTGATGGAAAAGTATGGTCTGCAGGTTAAAGAACTTGCAGCCGGCTGTGTGTGCTGTACTTTAGGCCCCAGCCTTCTCATAACTGTCAAGGAGATCTATGAGAACATACACCCGGATATCATAATTGTAGAACCCACAGGCATAGCAAATCCAGAGTCTGTGGTAGCAGTTCTGTATCAGGCAGAAGAGGAATGGGTGCCTGAAAAAATAAGCTCAGTGGTTATTGTAGATGCAAACCGGTTTCCTGTGCTTATGAAAGCGTTTGAGAGGCCTTTGAAAAATCAGCTCAATACATCTGACTTTGTAGTAATCAACAAAATAGATACTGTAGATGAAACTGCACTTTCAGAAATAAAAATCAAAATCGAAGAGCTTGCTCCAGGCAAGCCGGTTGTATGTGCCTCAGCTTCTCAAAATAAAAATATTTCAGAAATCGTTGACAAGCTGGTGAACTGATGCTGACAGATGACTTCACCGCATATGCTGCTAAAGTAAACATCAGTCTGAAGGAACCTGTGTCTGCAGCCTCCATTCAGAAAAAACTGACTACTTTTCTGGCACTTATTGCATCTGAATGTTCTGATAACGGAGCATATCTGATAGGACACATAAAATGTGTAGTTGAATCTGAAAAGGGATTTTATGCTTCAAGCATCACTGCACCTACAGACACTCCTTCGGTAAGGGGAGAAATGACTGACGGCTCTGAGTCTTTGGACGTCATCGTCAATGTGCTTCTTTACGGTTTAGACAAGGTAACTGTGAAACAGATAACAAAGTCAGCCGTGCCAGTAGCACTTTCATTTGTAGATGCTGAAATAAAAATCTGGGATTTAGAAGATAATGAAAATCAGCCGATTCACTTCGGCTGATCTTTTTCAGATTTTGTACTTTTCTTTGCTGCTGGCTTCTTGGCAGCGGTTTTCTTTGCTGCTGGTTTTGCAGCTGCCTTTTTTGTAGTAGTCTTCTTTGCTGTGGTCTTCTTTGTAGTTTTTGTTTTAGCAGCCGTAGCTTTAGCAGCTGTACTTTTGGCTGCCGGCTTTTTCTCGGCGGTTTTCTTAGCCGGAGCTTTAGCTTTTTTAGCCTTCTCCTTCTTTTCCGGGCATTCCATGTTGGCACAGAATTTCCAGGACCTGCCGCCGTTTTTCATCAGGATCATGGGAGAACCACAGGACTCACACTGCTCGTCTGTGCCCAGAAGCTGCCCCATCTGAGGAAGCGGATATGTCTGAGTACAATCAGGGTAGCTTGTGCAGCCCAGGAATCTCTTTCCGGCTCTGGAATAAATAATCCTCATGTCGCTGCCGCAGTTAGGGCATTTGGCAATGAAATTTTTCGCTCTGTTGGTTGCACACTCAGGGTCTATGCAGCTGAATGAAACGGGCTGTCCTCTGCGGATGACCTTTACCTTGGGGGCGCCGCATTCGCACGTTTCATTCAACGGCTGCACCAATGCATTGGGAGGCATCGGATATGTCTGGTTGCAGTCCGGGTAATTGGAGCATCCAATGAACATTTTTCCCAGTCTTGTGCGTATGGTTTTGAGATCCCCCTCACACGAAGGGCATTTGCCGATGTAATGCTGAGCTTCAAGAGCTTTCTTGATTTCAGTACCTATCTGGTTCCTGTTTCTTTCTAATGTCTCCAAGGCATTGGAAAGCATTTCCTGTGATTCCTCGACAACACTGTCCAGAGTCTTGCTTCCGTGAGCAATTTCATCCATATCCTCTTCAAGCTTGGCAGTCATTTTCGGGTCTGTGACGATATGGGCATGTTTGTTCAGCGCCTCGATGACTGCTATTCCGCTTGCTGTCGGAATCAGATCATTGCCTTCAGCATACTTTCTGTCATACAGCTTTTGAATGATGTCATGCCTCGTGGACTTTGTTCCCAGCCCTAAGCGTTCCATTTCCTGGATTAAGCTTCCCTGGGAATATCTCCGCGGTGGCTGAGTCATCTTTTTCTCCAATTCTACTGATAAAACATTAACATCCGCCCCGATCATCAGTTCGGGAAGATCAATCTCGGTAGTCTTCAGATATGGATAGTATTTTTTCCATCCCTGGAAGATCAGCTTGTATCCTTTGGATGAGAACTTTTCATTCTTGATGCTGATGACTGCCGATGACACTTCAGCTTTGGCAGGAGGAGCCACGGTGGCCAGGAATCTCCTTGCTATCAGTTCGTACAGGGTCCATTTGTCACCCTTGAGCTGTTTTTTAGTGGCAGCTTCTGTGGGGTAGATTGGAGGGTGGTCTGTAGTCTGCACTTTACCCTTGGACGGTCTGATTTTTTCCTGTTTAAGCAGTTCTTCCGCCTCTGCTTTAAACTCAGAGTCCTTGAGTTTTTCCAAAATTCTTCTCAGACCCAGAGACTGAGGATAGACGGTATTGTCTGTTCTCGGGTATGAGATGTATCCTGCAGTATAGAGATCCTCTGCAATCTTCATCGCACGGGATGCAGGGAACCCGAGCTTGTTGGCTTCCATCAGCATCATGGTGGTGTTGAAAGGCGGCAGGGGATACTCGTCTTTTTCATTTTTCTCATACTTCAAAACTTTTCCGAGTTCCACTCCCTGGCATGCATCCAGTGCCTTCTGTGCATCAATATCGCTGTGGAAGGGGTTGTTGACATGCTCTCCTTTGAATTCTGTACCGTCTTCAAACCTTGCATTAATGTTCCAGTACGGTTGAGGCACGAATTCTTCAATCTCCTTATGCCTTTCTACGATCAATGCCAGAGTCGGGCTCTGCACCCTTCCCACGGATAAAAAGCTGCTTCCTCCCTGCCCGGAGGACATAGAAATGAACCTTGTCAGCACTGCACCCCAGGCCAGGTCTATCTTCTGCCTGCATTCTGCAGAGTCTGCCAATTTTATGTCCGGAGCTGTGAGATCATCAAATGCTGTATCAATTTCCAGCTTGGTGAATGCGCTGAACCTTGCTCTCTTTATCTCTTTTCCTTCTGTGTCCAGCAGCCTCACGGCTTCCATGCCGATGAGCTCTCCTTCCCTGTCATAGTCAGTAGCGATAATTATCTCATCGGCTTCGATGGATAGGTCTCTCAGGGCGCCTACAATGCTGTGGGCGCTGATATTCTTTACAGGTTCAGCATAAATGAGGTCTGAAAGTTCAACTTCTGACCAATTGTTGAGATTTTCTGGATAGTCCAGCTCAATTATATGCCCCCTCAGCCCGATAATGAAAGTCGGTCCCGACTCTCCCTCGAACTGAAAAACTGAAACTTTGTTCACAGACGTCCTTTTTGACGTTCCTTGTGAAAGTATGACCGCGATTCTTGCCGCTGCGTCACTCTTTTCTGATATAATGAGCCGACTCATGCGATGTGTTCAAAGAGAAAAGGGTATAAAAAAAGTGTTATGATTTTCCTAGTGGGAATGAGAGTGAACGTGCTTATGATCATCCTCTTCACTATGGCTCAGGGAACCTGATGTCATGGTAAGCTTGCTGAAAACTACACCCTTGATTGCACCGATCTCATCTGCTAGGTGCGTGACATTCTTCACCTTTCCCCAGACAATCAATACTTCCAAACACTGATCCTTGTTCAGATGCACATGAATTGTCGAAGATATGCTAAGGTGCTTAGCATGCTGAATTTCCATCAGCCGTTCCTGCGTATAGCTCACATTATGATCATACACTATTGTGATTGTGCCTACCACTTCTGATTCGCTATCTTTCCAGCGGTCTTCTACAAGAGCGTCTCTTATAAGATCGCGTATAGCTTCAGATCTTGCTGTGTATCCCTTGTTGTTTACAAGCAGGTCAAACTCCTCTAAAAGATCAGGTTCGAGTGACATGCTTATTCTTACGACCTTATCCATTATCTCTGTAATCAGACTTCACAGATATAATAATTGGGTTGTTATAATCAATCTGGATTGGAATTTGCATACCTTTATGAAGGTAATATTACAATTATATAATAGCGAGTATCTATTGCGATAGAGTTTTTTGGTTTATATGTCCTATTGCAATGTTGGTTGTTTACTAATCTCCTGCTAATTATCTTTGTTTGTATTTTAATACTCTAGCAATATTGTTGATGAATACAATATCATTTAAATTCATGTCTTTTCTTTTAATTATACGATACTTTAAGCCAGATTATATAGAATACATACTCTTCTATCTATAATACCTATAACACTTTTAATTTATTTTCTATGCATGCTGGCTGTGTATTTATGTAATTATTTTTCATGTAGAAAAATTAGAAAAATAAAGCGCCCAGAACGATTGACTATTTATATGATTTCTCATTTCTTAAAAAAATTATATCATTTGACATGTATTTAGTAACAGCTTATATATACCACTACATCCTAATTAGACTTTTAAAGCACAATTCAAAGGGTGATATTAGGTACATTAGCCTCTGCAGGCTTCTGTTTCCTTATACTGAAAATATCGCTGATGAATTATCAGGCGGATCGCTTAAAAAACATGGCGATTCATCCTGTGAATGCGAAATTCAAAATCAACAAAAACGGTGGAATAATGGTCTTACAAATGCTCTCGCTTACCCATAATAGATTTAATGATAATTCTCGCTACTTGCGTTTACACTTGAGCGGGGGGGGGGGGTTCTGAATTCCCTCTCTGCAGAGAAAATATTAATCTCATTTCAAATTGAGTTTTCAAATGCATCTCATTCAATTCAGGAGGGATTATCCTGAACAAATCTCAGATTTTTGCTACTGTTATTACGTTAGCAGTAGCTTTCATGATGCTCGTAGTTCCTCTGAGCTCCTGCATCACAGACGGTGATGAATTATCACACGGTAACACAGGCATACTCGGCGTAGAATTTCCAAAAGAACCAGAAACACCAGTCACTCCTGAAAACTACAAGATTGTTTATCATGGTAATAATAATGAAGAAATCATTAAATCCTACAATGGGACATTTGCCTATGCTGCAAGGCTTCCAGATGGTTGGGAAGTGCCTGATAAAGTATTTGCAGGATGGAGTAAAAATCCAAATTCCACAAATCTCACAGATGTTGATTACCTAATATATGATGATATCAAATATGATGAAGTGACTGGAATACCGATTGATGCAGACTCTTCTTCGATACCTGTCTTAAATCTATATGCTGTATGGATCACGCCTGCTGATGGGAAATTAAATACTGTATATCTGTCAGGAGATGGAGATGATACGGAAGATGGTAAAACTGAATCCACTGCTGTAAAAACTTTCGAAAAAGCATACTATTTGCTAGATCCAGATGGGACAACCACAACAAATCGAATTATTGTTATTGGAGATTATAAAATAACAAATAATGATGTTAAAAATGAATTAGAATTAGGGCACGAGGATGATGTTAAAAAAGCTACTATTTGTGGATACAACAATGAGTCTAAATTGTCTTTTAATAATCCTCCTGTCGGAAAAATCAACGTAAGCGTAGTTTTAAGGGACGACACTGTTTTTGAAAACATAACGTTTGATGGCAATTGTGTTCAAGCATTCATTTACTGCTATGGAAACAATCTTACTATGGGTGAAGATATAAAGTCTAGTAGTATTGGGGAAATGAGTGATTATGATAAAGAAACGTATGCCATACCTGCGGGATATCCCGCATTCACAATTCTTGGTGGATGCCATGGCAAAGATACTACTCTTAGTGTGAATGATAAAGTACAAAAATCTGAGATTTTAGATCCAAATAAACATATTAATAATGAATTAAAAATTAGATTAATAAGTGGAGATTATGGGAGGGTATCCGGATTTGGTCGCGGTTATGAACCTACATCCCCTACTAGTTTAGAATCACTTTGTCCAACATTAATTGTATATGGAACAACCAAAATAGGTACATTAGCTGCAGGACATTTGGATAGCAACGCTACAACAGGTGTCAATGATGATCAAAGTTTTAAGACTGCTAAAGTTTTTGTTAGGTCCATCTCTGATAACGATGGTGTAAAACTATCACCACATATTGTAAATTTAGTAGGTGGAAATATTGGAAATAATAAAGAAAGTACATTTATTGGGGATGTAGAGATTTCAATATTTGATGGGACTATTGAAAATATATATGGGGCAGGATTAGGAAGAACTAAAGGTCAAATCGACGATGGAGAAAAAGCACCACAAACGTCTATGGCTGGAAGTGTAACAATATATTTATGTGGCGGTGAGGTCACAAAAGATTTTTACGGCGGGGGTGCAGCTGCCGCATTGTCTTCTGCTTATGCTACTGCTATCAATTCTTCAATTAATATTGATTCAAAAACAAAAATTATAATTTCTGGTGGAGCTGTAAACGGAAATGTCTACGGCGGAGGATACGGTAATTCAAAATATCTTGATGCAAACTATTACGACGATCCTAGATTAGGAAAAGTTTCAGCAGGAACTATTGTTGGAGACACATGTGTAGCTGTTTTAGGTGGAACCATCGGAACGTCAAATGATCCAACGTCAGGAAACATTTTTGGAGGAGGAAAGGGTGCCACTAACACTGACGATTCTGCTTCAGTTACTGGAGATACAACTGTATTAATTTTTAATGGATCCATATTTGGAAGTGTTTACGGCGGAGGAGAAGGCATTGATAGTTATGAAAACATTGCTAAAGTTACAGACAACACCTCCATTTATATTTTAAATGGAAATATATCTGAAAATGTGTATGGCGGAGGAAAAATCGGTGTTGTAGGCGGTCGTACAGATGTAGTGATAGCAGGTGGAATAATCGGTGACGAAACTCATGCTAACGAAACTGGCGTTTTTGGCGGAGGAGAAGGACATGTTGGATTTGAATGGGCAGGAAGCACCAATAGCACAAATGTTACTGTAACTGGAAATAACCCGATCATCTATGGCAATATATACGGCGGTGGAAATTTAGGTCCGGTAGGAACTCTTGCGATAGATCAGACACGCAATAGAATATCATTGTCTGGAGGATCAGCAAACGTCACAATTTCATCAGGAAACATACATGGAAGTGTGTTTGGCGGAGGAAAAGGGCAGTATGATGAGATAGCCAATAACAAACTTGTTTTGGGGGCTGTTCAATCTACAACAGTCAATATTTTAGGCGGTATAATACATGAAGTCACTTCCAGTGATAATTCCAAAACTAAAGGAAACGTCTACGGTGGAGGAGAATTAGGTCTTGTCGGAAAACTAGATTTACCTAATGATGCCGGAACACCTAACGTAGAAGCAACTAACTTTACTAAAGGATCAGCAAACGTCACAATTTCATCAGGAAACATACATGGAAGCGTCTATGGAGGAGGAAAGGGAGTAGACGGCGCTACTCTAGAGAAATATCAAGACACACCCCTAGTCACAATTATTTTAGGTTCAGTAGCATCAACAACCCATGTAGAAATTTCAGGCGGAACAATCGGAACTGCAGATGACATTACAAACAAAATTTATGGTGGAAATGTCTACGGCGGAGGAGAACTTGGAATTGTAGGAAACTACCAAGATAGTACAGTCGAAGGTAAGGATTACAGAACTTATGCTGGAGGAAACTCGGCAGTTATAATCAGTGGAGGAACTGTTCTAGACAGCGTTTACGGTGGAGGAACAGGAACTCTAAATAATGTCCTTGCAGGTGCTGTAGGCAATTCAAATACGCTCATCTGTGGAAATACATCAATACACAATTCAGTCTACGGCGGAGGAGCATATGCACTTTCAGGTGATGTTAAGATAGACAGATCTCCTAATTCAGAGGGTAATGTAGATCCTAAGATTGTAAGCTCTGAAAATACTGCACAAACAAATGTGATTGTATTAGGAGGAACGATCGGAACTGATTCTAACCCAGGAAACATATTCGGAGGCGGATACGGTCCTAAAGCAGTCATAGCAGGTTCAACTCATGTTTACTTAGGAAAATCAAACGAGATGAGTGATGCACTCAAAGCTTTAATTAATGGAGTAGTCCAGACTGACATAATCATCAAAGGTAGCGTCTACGGTGGAGGAGAAATGGGGTCGGTAGGGTTTATCGACCTTGCTTCAAGTGATAACGGTAACTCATATCGTTTTAGTGAATCATATCAATCTAAAATTAATGAGACTGCCAATATATCTTCAAATGTATTCATAACTGGAAATGGGTCCAATAGCATTATCATAGGCAATGATAAGAACCTTTTTGAAAATACCAACGAAAGAATTGGAAATGTATATGGCGGTGGAAAAGGTGGAGATTTAACCATCAATGGTAAAACTTACAAAGGATATGCGATAGTTCATGGATCTTCTAACTTAACAATCACTGGAAAACAAGGCAATTCGATACATATTTATGGAGATGTCTTCGGTGGTGGACAAGGCATTGATGCAGTTAAGCAGCCGGGAAATACAGAAGCAATCTTGTATGCAGCTGTTACTCAGTCATCTAACATCAGCATATTTGATGTTAATATTTATCATAATGTCTACGGTGGAGGAGAACTCAGCATAGTTGGATGGTACTATGATGATAATAAACTCAATGTTAATTCAGAATCAAATACAAACAAGGACTACAGACACTTCACCGGAGGCCCTTCGGTAGTAATCATTTCAGATTCAATAATCAATAAAAACGTCTACGGCGGAGGAACTGGAACTCCTGCAAACGCTCTCTCAGGAGCAGTAGGCAAAACAACAGTAATCATCAGCGATTCATCAGCGATTAATCTTGAAACAGAAATCAATGGAAACATCTACGGTGGAGGAGCTTACAGTATTGTAGGAAACTTCACAGTTGACAGGACGTCGGGTGCAGATGGAACAGTAATTCCTAAGATCGTAAGTTCAACAAATGATTCAGAATCAAATGTAATCGTATTAGGAGGAACGATCGGATCAAAATCAGACTCTGGTTCGGGAAACATATTCGGAGGCGGATACGGTCCTAAAGCAGTCATAGCAGGTTCAACTCATGTTTACTTAGGAAAGTCAGAAGGGATGAATACTGAACTCAAGACTTTGATTAATAGAATAACTCAGACTGATATAACAATCAACGGCAGCGTCTACGGCGGAGGGGAGATGGGAGCAGTAGGATTCGAATATTATGAAGGCGAAACTATTGCTAGTGTGATTAATGGAATCTCCTCAAACGTTGTGATAACTTCTGATTCTAAATCAATAAAAGTCAACGGAAATGTCTACGGCGGAGGAAAAGGCTGGGACTTAGAAGTTATCAAAGATGGTAATAATGTTACAGGCACCAATGAAATAAAGCCTGGTAAAGACGTACAAGACAGTTCAACAGTTCTTCATGGATACGCGATAGTTCACGGAAACACAGTTGTGAATATTTCTGGTGAGAATATAATCATAGACAAATGCGTCTACGGCGGAGGAGAGGGAGTTCTGCTTGACGGAGCGATAATCACCACACCTGGTGATAATTATGGAGAAATAGATTATGAAAAAGTTCTCGGAAGCCTGCCTTATGGACAAGTCACAGGAAATAATGATGCTGGAGCATCAGTAACAATCAATGGTGCAAATATTCATGAAAATGTCTACGGCGGAGGAAATACAGGTTTAATTGGAACATATACAAAAACCTCTCAAGACGATAACAAATATGCTGTGGTTTACACAGGAAAGCCGGTATCAGTAATTATAACGAATGCAACAATCGGTGTTGAAGATGCTTCAGGACATATTTCTCAGAATGGCGGAGATGATCTCACAACAGGAAATGTCTTCGGAGCAGGAAAGGGAAATGACGAAGGCACTCTCTTAGGCGCTGTAGGAAAATCAACAGTCACAATCATTAATTCACATATTGTAAAAGTTACAGAAGGCAGTGATGAAAAAGCAAAAGCTCTTTCAGGCCATGTCTACGGCGGAGGGGACTATGGAATTGTAGGAAGCTCTGTAAATGTTCAAGTAAATCTGAACTATAATTATGACACTGGTAGTTATAATCCATTTGAAGCTCATAAAGTAATTAATTACATAACGATAAAAGACATTATAACAGTCTTAATTTCAGGAACTTCAAAAATAGACGGAAATGTATACGGTGGAGGAAAGGGAACATTTGATTCCCACACTCCAGAAGGAGGAGTGATAATTGATCCTTCGAATCCTGATGAAGGTCTGATTGAACCTACAATGAGTGCAGGATACGGAACAGTCTATGGTTCCGTCAAAGTAACAATGTCGGGAGGAACAGTCTCAGGCAATGTATACGGAGGAGGCAAAGGTTCTCTCAATGAAACCGGTGTTGATGGAACTAAGAATGAAAACATTCTCAACAGCATTCCCTATGGTCAGATTACTGGGCTTGATTCCTCAAAAATGTCACCGCCTGTAACAAATGAGCAGATATCAACACCTAGCATCGCAGCATCAGTCCTTATTTCAGGAGGTACTGTAAAAGGCAGTGTCTTCGGCGGAGGACAGTTAGGCATCTTAGGTACTTTTAATAAAGATACAGGGTACTTTAACGGAAAAGACTCACTCGTTGTTATTTTCTCAGCAGACAACAGTAATGTCAAAGTAGAATGCAGTGTCTTCGGCGGAGGAGAAGGATCATCATCAAGCGCCATTTCAGGCATAGTAAACAACACAACAGTAATCATCGGAAAAGGTGCAGTGATCGGAAAGAATGCAGGTGCTGATGGAAAGGATTACACTAAAGAAGTAATCGGTGAGACAACTCTGAGACTGTATTATGGAAATGTCTACGGCGGAGGAAAGCTCAGCGTAGTCGGTAATGTTACAGTCGATGAAAATGATGTTGCAAGAGTAAAAGCTTCAGCTGAAGGTACGCCGGATAACACTGCAAGAACGGATGTAATCATTCTCGGAGGAGACATCAAACACAACGTTTACGGAGGGGGATTCTCACCAAAGGCTTCGATTGCAGGCAGTACTCACGTCTGGATTGGAGAATATGCTTATTCAGGAGCTGTAGGTTCTCCTAACATCAATAACTCACTCACTCATGTGGGTGCAGGTAAGAATGAGGATGACTTGAAATATATAATAGAAGTCAAAGGCAGCGTCTTCGGCGGCGGAGAGATGGGTGCCGTAGGTTCAAGCGTGATTGACCTTGACAGCATTACAGACAAATCGGAATTAGTTTCTGCAGATGTATCAATCAAGTCTGATTTAAACAATATAACAATCGGATCAAAAGATGCTAATGGCAATCCGATCAACGGAAATATCTTCGGAGGAGGAGAAGGGATTCAAAACTATGCAGACGGTCCCATTCAAGGAGGTTGGCTGGACATCGAAATCAGCGGTATCAAAGGCTATGCAATTGTGAGAGGAAGCGCTTACGTTGAGATAAACGGAGATTCAAACAATATTTCTAATTTAACAATCAATGGCAGCATCTATGGCGGAGGAAAAGGAGTTCAGTATAACGTGGAATCAATTCACTACGCTGAAGTCTATGATTCTGCAGCAGTGAAAGTTTCAAATGCAGATATTAAAGGAAACGTCTACGGCGGAGGAAAGATGAGCATTGTAGGACACTTTTATGATGCTTATCCAGTTGATGGCACTCCAATTTCCTGGTATAACACAAACGGAACAAAGACTGCTACATACTATGTAAAACTTGACGGTGGAAAAGCATATCTTGTTGATGGCAGCGGCGATTACATCACTGTTGAAAGTGGATCAATTACTACAACGACTGATTTAAACAAACGTCTGTTAGTGACTTACAGGTATTTCTGCAGCGATTATGCAGATGGAATAACAGGAATCAAAACAACAAAAGATATTCCTCAATATGAAGGAAAAGGAACAGCTGCAGTTTTAATCACTGATTCAAAAGTAGCGGGAAACGTCTTCGGTGGAGGAGAGGGAGCAGATACAAACATCCTTGCAGGAGCTGTAGGAAGAGGAACAGTAGTTACCATAGATGATTCTTCAGGAAACAATTCTAAAACAGAGATCTGCGGGAACGTCTACGGCGGAGGAAAATTAGGAATCGTCGGTTCAATCATGACGCAGATCATCGGTACAGGAGGTATCGGAACAGACACATTCTCTACAACAAAGGTCTCCCACATAGTTCACTCAAAAATAGGCATGACTAATCTTGAAGAAGATCCAAACTTAGATTCTGCCAACAATGTTGATCTGGTAGTCAACATTCTCGGAGGACATATCAAAGGCAGCGTCTTCGGAGCAGGAAAGGGAGAGCAGGTTTACTATGAAGGAGTACCGTACCCAGACGCAACAAGAATTTCATACTATAAGCTCTCAGTCTTCGGAAGAACTGAAGTCAACGTATCAAACGGAATAATCGACAAGCATGTCTACGGAGGAAGCGAGAACGGTGAGACAGGAAGCCTCACAGTTCTGAAAAAAGTCAAAGAATTCGCAGACGGCTACTGGGACAGCAATCCTTATGGGGATAATAGAAGAGGAGCTCCAAGCGATATACCAAAAGAGGTACGTGATAAAGGCTATAAGGTAGGTGAAAACACAATAACACCAAATCTGCCTACATTTAGTGCTGCATTTGTTAACATCGTGGGAGGAACAGTTTACGGCAACGTCTTCGGAGGAGGATACTTCGGAGCAGTTCACGGCAACACTCATGTGCATATCGGCTGGAACGCAATGATGCCTGACGGGGATACAAAAGGAGACTGTCATTACTACAATGATTACGGCGATAAAAATTACAGAAAAGGAGGGCATCTACCATTTGTTGAAAGAAGTAAAGAAATAATAAAATTAGGAGATGTAATTCTTGATGAAAATAGTAATCCGAAATCTCTCACGAAGGAAAATACAGTTCATAATTTATTCTTAAACGGAACAGTATTTGCAGGCGGAGACAGGGGAGATCCTTCAGCTACTACCATCAACTATGATTATATCAGCGTCTACGGTACATCGCACATTTTCCTCAACGGAGCAGGATATGTCACAGGAACAGATGCGAATGAGATTAATGCTGAAAACGGAACAGCTGCAAAACATGCAATGTATGTTCAAGGAAGTTTATTTGGCAGCGGAAACTCCTGCACTACTTTCTACTCAGACAAAGCCAACTCTCGTTTCATCACAATTAAGAATTATAATGCAATCAATGATGATAAATTAAACAACTTCATAATTTACTCAATTCAGAGAGCGACAGAAGTTACCTTAATCAACTCATCATTAAGACTTCCAGGAAGGTCCGACGGTTCCAACGTAAACACATCTGCATTATACTCTCTAAACCACGTAAAGGCATTGATTCTCAGAGGAGGCAGCGCATTAGTCTTAGATACAGAAGTAAACGACTTAAGGGAATTCAGGAGTGTGGATGGCTTAGGAGCAAACACCTCTCCAAGCAATCCAACAAACACTCTGCAACTGAATAATGGAATAATTCTTATCATAGCGCAAAATGAAGAAGAACTCAACACTGCAACGTCTCCCGTGGAGGAAGAAACGCTCAATGGAAATGAATCAGCAGATGTGTCCGAAGCTGCAGAGGCAGCATCACTGATAAGATTCATCTTCGGCCCTGTGAATGGGTACTCGTACATCAGTCTGGATCATGAAAACTCTGACTATTTTGGAGGCTATATTTACGGAGAATTCTTATCTGGTGGAGGATTCGTTTACGACTCTTCATTTGGCAGCCTTCACAATACAAAAGTCAACGTCATACACTATGAAAGCAAAGGAAATAATTTAGGATATGACGTATGGAAGCCTGCTGGTGGAATAGTCTCGTCCTCAGCGACTCTCATTGCAGACGAGAATAAGATGAATGATGAAACTAAATCAAAAACTCAAGAAGGATTCTATGAAGCCACAGGAAGTGTAACGCTTCCTATGACGGAATCAGGATCAATATATGAGCTCAGGGGATATAACATCAATCCTTCCCAGGCATTCTCATTAGCTGATAGAAGCCTGAAGCTGCTGCCTGTAAACGACAAAGGCGAGTTTATAAAATATGATCCATCAAGTGCAGATACAGACTTCGGCCTCTTAATGTCTTTGAATGAAAAGACTTTCACAGGCAGTATTGAAGGAGGAATATCATCTGTCTGGATTGACCCCACTGTAGATAAATTTGGACAGAAGACCTCTGCAGGGGCGGTAGGAGGAAACGTGCTTCCACAAATCGATTTCACTTTGTATTATGGAGGTGGCATAACAAAAACCGGAATCGCGGGAGAAGTAGTAATCTATCTTCAGGAAAGGCTGCCTGTCAGAGATTCAGCAGGTATCATAATAGATTACCTCTATGGCGACCAGATCAAAGTAATTTTGACAATTCAGACTCAGAATGTTGCAGAATCTACTGAAGACGGAAACTTATCTCTCTATCCTCATTCAATTGAAGGTACTTCTTCATGGTACTTTGTAGTTCCACCGATAATGGGAACTAAACAATCATTAGATGCATCATCATATGAGTTTACTCTGAAGTCTGTATCAGTATCCAGTGGAATAAAACTTAATGGTAAAGATACAGAACCTGCTGGTAATGATCAATATCAGCTGATAATGAGTGCTGTCGATAATCAGAACAGGTCTCATGGCTGGTCAGGATATTCCCTGCAGAATCAGTATCTTAAAAACGATGATACTTACGACAACTTTGTAGGTGTAACTGATGGTAGGTTCGGAGCCACATTGCAATTTACTCTTGTGAATAAGACTGGAGAAGAAACATATGTTGAAGGAACCGTCGTAATAAAATTTAATCTTGTATTATATGACAAAAACGGAGATATGCTAGGAAAGAATCAGGAGCTGACTCTTAATATCCACATCAAGAATAGAATTCCTAGTTACACTGTGGATTTTGTAACATCTCCTCAAGCAAGTTATGTTCCTTCGCAGACTGTAGACAGCGGAAGCAAAGTGAAAAAGCCCCAAGATGATCCATCAATGATCGTATCGACACTTCAGAATGCAGTTTTAGGAGATAATGTCATACTAGGAGATGAGGCTCCAACTCTTAGCAATCTGCAGTTTGGTGGGTGGTATACAGATGAAACGTATACTACGCTATTTGATTTCACTAAGCCTGTGTATGAAGATATGAAGGCTTATGCACTCTTCGGATGTACAGTAACGTTTAACTCAAACGGTGGGTCCTTCATAGACACTAAGACTATAACTTACGGAACGGCAATTTCAAAGCCAAAAGATCCAACTAATAATGGATACACATTCAACGGATGGTATCTGGATGGTATAATATATAATTTCAGCAGTCCGGTCTTGACTAATATAACCCTTAAAGCTCAATGGGATGTAGCAGACGTTCATGTTGAATACAATATGAATGGGGCAGCAGGTTTGAATGCTCCAACGGACAACAATGTGTACGATCTGAACAACAACAGCACTACACAACTATCATCTCAATATGGCAGCGATAAAACAGCGACCATAAACGGAGTAAATTGTAAATTTGGAGGATGGGCTCTAACACCTTCAAATCCAAGTGCGATTTATTCAAGCAGTGATAATGTAAAATTATCAGATATAATCGATTCAGCAGTTCAGATCGGTAACGATTACAAGATCACATTCTATGCTGTCTGGATACCTGAAAGTAATCATCTGATTACAATTAATGCATCTCCGGAAGGCAGTGCAGGATTCACGTATTTAGTAACGAATGGTGCTGGAAATGTCGTTTTAACTGGCTCATATAATGGTCCCTTCTCAGTAAAATCAGGATCGACTGTAACAATCACTTACAACGCAGCTGATGGATATGAACATGAAGAAAATAAAAATAAAACAGGAACAACCACAATAGGCGACATCACCAAAGACCAAACAGTCACTGTAAAGTTCACCGCAATACCATTTAATGTTACTTTAGATGCAAATGGTGGAACCTTTTCGGGTGGAACTGTTAATACAATTCAAGTCAAACCAGGTGAGAACTATCCAACATTAGCAGAACCAACATGGGATAATCATACGTTCCTAGGATGGTTCACTGCCAGAGAAGGTGGCACACAAATAACTTCTAACTCAAAAGTTATTCCAAGTGTCAAGACTCTCTATGCTCACTGGGATGCAGTAAAATTCTCAGTGAAATTCTATTACAATGATACTGGATTTTTAGAATCCAAAGTCTCTTACGGATCTACAATATATCTGCCTGTTGAAGTTGATCCGTTCGTCAAGGAAGGTCATAAACTGGCAGGGTGGAAATTAGATGATTCTGGTAGTCTGTTAAGTCCAGGTTCCGAGTATAAGCCTGTAAAAACTGATCTTAGCTTCTATGCTCAATGGGAAGAAGTAAAAACAAATCTCACCGTTATCTTCAATCCCAACGGCGGAACTCTTACAGGGTCGGATACTGTTACAGTAAAACACGGAGCCTCCATCGGTGAAAACAATATGCCTAAAAACCCAACAAGGGTAGGATATGAGTTCCTGGGATGGTTCACCAGTCCAGATGGTTCTACTGAATTCACATCATCATATAAAGTTACAAAAGACATTGAAGTCTACGCTCACTGGAGTAAGCTATACACAATCACATTCGACTCCAATGATGGAAGTCATGTAGATTCAATAATCAAAAAAGAAGGAACTAAAATCACAAAACCTGCAGATCCCACTAAGCAGGGATACATCTTCGCAGGATGGTATGAAGACGATGGAACATTCCAGAAGGAATTTATCTTCAACACAATGCCTTCGAAAGACATAACCCTCTACGCTAAATGGATAGAGGAAGACGATCCCGACTACAACTTCAAAGTAGAATACAATGCCAACGGCGGAGAAGGAGAAGTTCCAGGAACAGAATCCCATTATGCAGGCAGCATGGTAACAGTCAAGCCTGCAGACTTAAAAAACAATGAATGTTACTTCCTCGGATGGCAGTCATCTGCAGACGGAAAGCTCTACCAGGCAGGAGATCAATTCAGAATGCCTTTCAAAGACGTCTGTTTGACTGCAATCTGGTCGTCGTCTCCCATAGGGGATAAAGTGACAGTAACATTCTGCGTAGACAATGAAACGTATGCTAGCATAACAATAAACACAGGAACGTCTCTGAATGAAAGAATGCCTTCTGTGCCAAGCAAAGAAGGATTTGACTTCTTAGGGTGGTATACCGAAGACGGAAAAGAGTTCACTTCAGAAACTAAGGTATATGCAGACATTACAGTATATGCAAAATGGAATCTGAATGAAGATTATGTCTTAGTCACATACATCATTGACAACGAGATCTACATGACGTTAGCATGTAAGAAATCAATGATAACAGAGCCCTATATTCCTGACAAATCAGGAAAAGAACTCAACGGATGGTATACTGACAAAGAGCTGAAGAACAAATTCAGTTTCGACACAATAATCAATGAAGACTCTTTGACATTATATGCTGAATGGAAAAACAACTCAAACTTCATGATCCTGTTCATCTTCGCATTATTCGCAGGATTCATGGCAGCAGTGATAGCATCAACAAAGAGAATATCATTCTATGAAAACAAGAATGACGAAGAGAAATATGCTTCAGTAATCATCATCGGAAAAGGAACTCTCAAAGACAGACTTCCTTCTCATTCAAACAGTAACTTCGAAGGCTGGTACTCAGAATCAGGAGAGTTAATAACAGAAGATACTGAAATAACTCAGAGCATGAAAGTCTATGCTCACTGGAAAGAATAAACTTTCCAGTTTTTTATTTTTATAATCCAATCATCTTGACAAAACCGCAGCCGGCAGATTCATCTCTCTAAAAAGCTAGTCAAAACTCATCATACTCTGCATATTAAAACTTTGCAAAATAAGCATTATATACCCATCTTGGCGTGATGAACGGGACCATGGACCTTAAGACATTTATCAAGAAGAATCTGCTGTTTGTAGCGATCATCATATTCATAATGCTCTTCATGTACGCCTTTGGAACAGAAAACGTACTGATCGGAGTTATGATGATCACAGCGGCTCTGATGATGCTTTCCAAGAATCTTACCGGGAAGCCATTCAAAAGCCTTGCCGGACTGATGGCGATCAACATCATTCTTGGAGTAGGGTCCCTCCTTGCTTATCTGAATCCTTGGCTCGGCCTCGTGACAAACTTCACAGTCGTTTTCGTCGTGACTTTCGTGCTGATGCATGACATCAAGTCGCCGGTTCATTTTCCATTCTTACTGGGTTATGCCTTCATACTTGCATTTCCGGTTCCTGTTGAAGAATTTCCGTTACGCCTGTTATCACTGATAGTCGGGTCAATCTTCATTGTGGTGCTGAACGTCATAGTCAACCGTAACAGGCTGGCCATGAGCTGTCATGCAGGAATATCTGGAATATTCTCTGAAATAAGGTCCCTTCTGGAAAAATTCCTCAACGGTGAAGAAGTCAATTCAGACACCCTTGTCGCAAAGGCCAAGCTTGTGAATTCTGCTGTCTATGACAGGCTGGAAGAAAAATACTACACTTCGCCGGGAACCAGATCTGCAATCAACCTTGCCATCTCAGCAGAGGAGCTGGGAAAGGCTGTGATAGACGGCGATGATGATGAGAAGGATCTCAAAGATCTGCTTCCAGTGCTTGATGACCTTATAAGCTATCAGGAGCAGAAGATTCCCCTTGAGCAGGTCCATAACAGTATCGTACACTATCTGGAAAATCACAGATCTACGGACTATAAAATTCTTTCAAGCCTCAGGATCATCGACCATGAGCTGAGCGTTCTTGTAAAAACTGACAAAGAATCACTGAGCAAATACACCAATTCCGAGCAGATCCCGAAAAGCTTCAGGCTGAAGACGTTATTCAAAGAAAATTTCAGAAGAGATTCTCTGAAGTTCAGCTTTGCTTTCCGTGTAGCTCTCCTCTTAGCGCTATGGGAGTTCATTGGAGATTACTACAACCTTGAGAATGCCAAATGGCTTGCCTTTACTACTGTAGCGGTGGTGCAGCCCTATCTTGAAGCCACAGCTAAGAAATCGCTGATGAGAGTCAAAGGAACACTGGTGGGAGTGGCGATATTCGCAGTAGTCACGTACTTCCTGCTGATGGAGAACCCCTCGCTTACACCGGCGGTGCTGATGGTTGTATCGTACTTTTACAGCATCCTTGATCCTAAGAGGTATGATGTGATGATGATCTTCATCACTCTGATGGCTCTGATGACTGCCTCGATGATGTTCCCTGCAGAAACATCTATCCTAGAACGTCTTGTATACATCCTACTGGGCATAGGCGCAGCCATGGTGGGAAGCCGCATAATCTTCCCCTACAGGCTCAAAGACGAAAACATCGAAATGTCCAGAAGATATCTTTCGATCAGCAAGAGTCAGATCAAAGAGCTCAGAAACGTGGCATCCGGCACAGTCGACGACGTGAAGAATGCCGCTCTGATCCTCACCGCCCACACCGTGGCTGAAAAGATCAAGATCAACAATGATCAGGACAATGATGAACTGGTGGAAAAGCTGATGATTAAACAGACTGAGGTGACAAATCAGTGCTCCATTCTGCGGCAGATCCTGATGTCAACGCCTGACAATGACAGCGTCAAAGATACTAGGAAAAGGGTTGTAGAGGTCATTGACAAGTACGGCTCTAAAGGCAAAGAGAATATCCCGAAGGACATAACTTCCATTCTTGATGGCCTGACTCCGCATGGAAGTGAGTATATGAAGATGGTTCTGAACGTTCTCAGGCTTCAGCGTGAAAGTGAGAACATGTTTATCGAACTGACTTCACATGCTGAAGATGTTCCTACAGTAAATGCTGTTGCAGCTTAATGCTGCACAGCCAATATTTTTTATACGCTCTTCTGAGTTTTTGACAATATCTGATATAATAATTTTATCAAAAATCAAGATTCAAATGCATCATCATTGTCATCATCAGAAATAATCATAATCTTTGCAGTAATCGCATTGATTACAGCAGCATTGATTCTGTACTTGTTTTTCTTCAGGAAACAGTAATATTTCCTTTCTTTTTTCTTTTTTAGAATTTAACTAACAAAATTATTAGCTAAATTGATATACAAATTTCAGCAGGTTTGATCTCTGAAATATGATCATTCTGTATCAACAGACCGCATTTATCAGTCATTGAGGCCCAATAACTTTTATTAGACTACTTTTTTTATCGTGTTGTATATGTTGCTTGAATCTCTTGAGTCAGTGATTAAAAAAATACCATCTGAGCAAGCTGTGATGTTTTCAGGAGGTTTAGACAGCGGAGTGCTTGCCGTCATATCTAAAAAATATTTCACGCCGATGCTTTACACGGTAGGAATGGAAAATTCACACGATCTATTGGCAGGCGAGCAGGGAGCTCAGGAAGTCGGGCTGCCCTGGACCGGAATAATCCTTACTGATGAACTCATCATTGAAGAATGCTGCAAAGCCCTGAAACTGGCAGACCTGTCTCCTCTTGAATTGTCATTTGAGCTTCCCCTGCAGATTGTAGCTTCAAGAATTGACGAGAAAAATATAATCAGCGGTCAGGGAGCAGACGAGCTGTTTGGGGGATACAGCCGCTATTCCGAAATGTCTGCGGATGAGGCAGAATCAGCTCTGAAAAAAGACTATAATTATCTTTTCGCCAACACAGTCGTTAAAGAGAATATGATAGCCGCAGCATATGATAAGACGTTACACAGGCCGTTTTTAGACATGTGTGTAGCTGAAGTAGCATTATCAATTCCAATTTCTGAGAAAATATTTGGTGGAGTCAACAAAATTCCCCTGAGAAATTTAGCTGCAGAGCTGGGATTAGCAACAATTTCTTCTAAGGGAAAGAAGGCGGCGCAATACGGTTCAGGAATCATGAAGTCTTTAAAATCCTCAGCCAAAAAGAGAAATCTCACTCTGACAGAATATATAACATCGTTAAAAAAAGAGAATATTTGATCGCAACATAATTATGCAAAATGCGAAATAGGCTTTTGTGGACCGCAAGGGAGTTCTTGAATGGCTTTTTGCGCAGGAAGCGTCAGGCATAAAGTTCGGGCTGGAGAATACAAAAGAGCTTTTAGAGCGCATGGGCAATCCTCATCAGAAGTTTAAATCAGTTCATATTGCCGGAACCAACGGGAAAGGCTCAGTAAGTGCAATGACTGAGTCTGTCTTACGCGAAGCAGGATACGTCACAGGACTTTACACATCACCGCATCTTGTAGATTTCAGTGAAAGGATCCGTGTATGCGGAGAAAAGATCTCTGACAGCGAGTTCCTTGAGCTGGCTGAAGAAGTCAAACACCATGCTGATGAGATGCTTAGGGAGTCAAAGAAACTGACATTTTTTGAATTGACTACTGCAATTGCATTTACTCATTTTGCCCGGAAGGGAGTTGAAATCGCCGTTGTGGAAGTTGGGATGGGGGGCAGATTAGACTCCACAAATGTCATAACGCCGGAAGTTTGCGCAATAACTCCCATCAGCATGGAGCATGCAGAATTTTTAGGAAGTACGATCTCCGAAATCGCTGCAGAAAAGGCAGGAATAATCAAGCCCGATATTCCTGTAGTGAGCTCCAGGCAGCCTGATGATGCGATGAAAGTCATAAGATCCAAGGCTGACAATCTCACAGTGGCAGGAGAAGATTCAAAATTTGAGATAATATCATCAGATTCCAACGGTACTGAGATATTCTCCGATGCTCTGGGAATGAATCTTTCAGTGCCGCTGATTGGAAGCTACCAGGGAGACAACTGCGCCCTGTCAGCGCTTCTGCTGAAGGAATTAATGAATCGGGGGGTATACATTCCAGACGAAGCCTTTATCAGAGGAATGCAAAAAGTGAGGTGGCCCGGCAGACTGGAAACAGTCTCCTTCAATCCGAGAATCATAATTGATTGTACCCACACCCCCGCAGGAGCTGAAATCGTGGCATCCGAAGTGAGAAGAATCTTCGGAAAAGTCATTCTGGTCTTTGGAATTCTCAGAGATAAAGATGTAAAGAGCGTGGCAGAAAAGTTTGGATCAATCTCTGAAGAAGCTTTCATCACCGAGCCAGATACAAAAAGAGCTCTCCCTGCTGAAATGACTTCTAAATCTTTTGAACCATATACAAAAGTACAGATACGCTCTTCATTAAGAGATGCTATATCTGCTGCAAAAGAGAAGGCAGGTGCAGACGGAACCGTCCTGATAACCGGGTCTCTGTATATGGCGGGAGAAGCGATGGAGGTGCTCAATGTCTCAGAAAATATCTTGTGAAGTTTTAGATCGTCTTACAAAATTGTTTGAGGGAACAGAATCCCCTACCGCATTGGCTAAAAATCCTACCTGGCATGCCACTCCCTTTACGGTGCTTGTATCTACCGTACTGTCTCAGCGGAACAGGGATGAGATCACTTATGCTGCCTCTGAGAAATTGTTCAAAAAGTATCCTACGCCTGAAACTCTGATGAATGCAGACCTCGATGATGTGAATGAAATCATCAGCAATGTCAATTTTCATTTCAACAAAGCGAAGGCTATCAAAGAGATATCCAGAATTTTATGTGAAGACTATGATGGTAAAGTTCCAAAGGACATCAATGAGCTGGTGAAGCTTCCTATGGTGGGAAGGAAAACTGCCAACTGTCTTTTGGGATATGCCTACAGAATAGACTCAATCTGTGTTGACACTCATGTCCACAGAATATCCAACAGGATCGGGATGGTGAATTCCAAAACTCCTGAAGAGACTGAAATGCAGCTTCAGAAAGCCGTGCCTAAAAAAAGATGGCTCGAAATCAACGATCTATTTGTCCGGTTCGGGCAGGAAGTCTGCACGCCGCAGAGGCCTAAGCATGATTTGTGCCCTCTGAAAGATCTGTGCATGGAGTTCAAGAAAGAATCAGAGTGAGATTATATGGGTATCGACATCAGGGTTACCGACATAGGAGAATATATCACTCAGAACAGTTGCGCTGTTAAGTTCAAGCTCCGTGCTGATAAGACTTCTACAGAGAATAATTTTCCATATTACAATTTAGTAAGAAGTCCCATCAACCCTATCCTGATTGAAGCCGGAAAATCTGCAGAGGAAAATGTTTCAGATATTTTAGAAAAAAAATATAATATTAAATTCCTCAACTATACTAAAAAATCCAGAGGAGTAGAGTTTACAGACTGGGATTCTTTCATTATTTATCTGGAAAATGCTGAAGAAGGTGTAGATATTTTCATGAGGGAAGTTGAAATATCTCATGATGAAGGGGCATTCACTCTCCACGGGCAGATGGATTTCGTCATCCTGAGATGGGTTTCCGGGCAGCCGGTCATACGGATTCTGGAATGCAAATCTAGCAGGAAGGACAAGACATATCATAAGATTCAGTTGGCTTCGTACGTCTTGATGATCAAGCAGAAATTTGCAGAAGGTGTCGTAATTTCTGGAGTCAAAAGGGACGTTGCAATAGAATGCGCAGTTGTAAGGGTGGAAGAATACACAGGTATTCAGGATCCTCTCAAAACTCAGCCCCTGAACCTTGAAAATGAAATGCTGGATCTAAAAGAGCTTGTCAATAAAGACGGGCCTCTTTATGCCGCTTATAATTCTGATTACAATAATATTGATTACTGTTTGGGATCTAAATGCAGCATGTGCACTCATTCTGCAATCTGCGCTGCTGAAAGCATTAAAGGAAGAAAGATCGAACTGCTCGGCCTTTCCATTTCAGAAAACAGGGCGTTGAAGCAGTCTGGAATCTCCACTCTTGATGAGATTGCAAACATGAGTCTAGAAAAGTCTGAAGAGCTTAGAATGAACCCTGCCTTTAAAAGCAGCATTTTGACTCTTAAAATGGATGCAGAGACAAAAATTGCCGGTTTGCTTGGCGGAAGCGGCTATCCTCTTCAGGCCTATAAAAATAGAGACATTTCAACGCTGCCTGATCATGTCCAGAGTGAAAGCAGCCTTATCCGCATTTATCTGGATGTTGAATGGGATCCTGTGGAAGACAGGCTTCTGGGTGTGGCAGCTCATATTACTGATTCTGAAAAATATATTTATTTTGAAAAAGGAAGTAATGCCTGCCCCGATCTCAGGGAATGTAATCCATCCAAAAGCGGCATCTGTGAAATGACCGCCGAAGAGGCTGCAGTCATAATGGAATCTGCGTGGACAGACTCACAAGATAAAAACGATCTGAAAGAAAGAGAACTTTTGGAGAAGTTCTTTTTAGATATCTCAAATACTCTCGTCAATATTGGAAAAGAAGAGGCAAGAGCAGTTCACTTCTATGTATGGTCTGAATTTGATATGAGGAACCTCATAGACGGCTGCAAACGGGCCGGCGGTGACGTGCTGGGCAATCTAGTTGAACTGCTGGGATGCAGGGCTGAGTGCACGCACAATCTGGAACAGATTATATTTTCTCCAATTCAGAATGAAATTAAGCGTAAGATTTCAGTAGGGAAAATTTCCCAGTCAATTGCTTCATTCACTTCTTTAAGCTGGTTTGGATGGTTTTTCCACTGGAACAGGAGAATTGGAGAGGAAGATGTCAATCTTCGATATTATTTCAGACAGGATATTTTCGATCTCATAGCCAAGCTGGAAGAAAAAGACGGGATACTGAATTCTTCCAATAACGGAAAATATTATGAAGTCAGGGTGATGACTGATTCCCTCATACCTCTTCCATACTGGCACATGATGTGGGATCCAGAGACTGTATGGAATGTTAAAGACAGCAGAGCCCACACAGCAATGACTGATTATAGAAAAGCAGGAAAGCCTGAGTATATCAAAGAGTTCATGAAGGCTAAATGTCAGGCGCTGAGGTGGTTTGATGAGCGCCTGATGCCTAAAGAAACAAAGTCTGGAAAGAGGCAGCCCACGCTGGTTACCAGCAAACCTCCCATCAATCTAAAAGAATTAAACTGTTTAAAGGAAGAGTTTAAATCAAGATACTCTTTGAAACAAGCGTGTCTTGACTTTCTTAAATTAGACCACAGCATGAAAGAAGCGGAATGGCTGTCAAACAATGCCCGCTCTACATTTTCGAGGGTTTTGGAAGGTTCTTGTCTGCCGCTGAGAGATATAAATTTTTCACAAAATGAAAATAAAACTACAATGTATGCTCAGATCGATCTTGATACCTACGGCATTGAAAAAGACAGGTTTCTAGAGGTGTGCGAATTTGAGGAATCAAGTTTCGTCCGAGTTATTCCATATACGGGGAGTACAGACTCTGTGGATTATTCAGTAAGAAAAGGAATAACTGCAATAATTAACAAAATTGATTTCATTACCGGGGAAGTGGAAGCTTCAGTATTCTTTGGTAAATCGACAAACTACATCATGAGCTCCATGCCATCTGATTTTGATGAATGCAGTCTGGGAATAGCCGTATCCAGCATCTCTGATTTCACCAGTGAAAAAGTTTCTAAATGTATATCAGACTCATCATCTCCAGTCTTTGAGTGGTTTGACCCTCTCTCTCCCAACGTTCCTCCGAAAACAGCGGTGCCGGATGAAGAGAAATTAAATTATGATGATTTATTATCAAAGGCCAGCAGTGGAAAGCTTGACGATTGTCAGAGAAAGGCCTGCATAGACGGCTTAGAATGCAGGGTGCAGCTGCTGTTTGGTCCACCCGGAACAGGAAAAACAAACACTATGGCCTATGCAGTTTTACTCCGTCTGATGAAAAGCGGAGAAAATTCTATATTTTTAATTTCTGCAAATACACATACTGCGGTAGATGAGCTTTTATCAAGAATTAATGCTGTTGCTGACAGCTTTATTGAGACAGCAAACCATTATGGCGGATACTTTGTCAAGCCTTCGTTTGTACGTCTGAGCGATGCACCGAAAGAGGGAGAGATGCATCCTAAAGATGGAACGACAGCACAAAGATTCATAGTTGAAGGGAGAACAATCTTCTGCGGAACAGTCAACCAGATAATCAAACTTTCAGAAATTTTGAAAGATGAGGGATTTTTGGTAGATTCGCTGATAGTTGATGAAGCCAGTATGATGATTTTCCCTCACTTCCTGTCGCTGGCTTCCCTCCTCGACATCAACGGTGACATCATGCTTGCAGGAGACATTCTGCAGCTATCTCCAATCACATCATATGACTGGGACAATGAGCAGAGGGAGCAGATTGAGATCCTGAAGCCTTACCAGAGCGCGTATGCTGCTGTAAGGGGTCTGTGCAAGCAGTCTGACGATTCTGTATGCCATACAGTCTACCAGTCGCCTCTTACGGTTACATACAGGATGAATCGGGAATGCACTGATCTAATCTCAGAAATATACAGTGCTGAAGGCATCAATCTGGTCTCCGCCGCTGAATCAAAATGTTATAAATCTGCTATTAATTCTTTTTCTGATATCTGGGATGGACGAGGAGTCTATCTGGTATTGCATGACGAGCATGAGTCAAAGAAGTACAATCCTTATGAGGTATCAATAATTCAGGATATTTTAGGATATAAAGATGAAAAAGAGGATGCAGCTGTAATCACTCCTCACAGGGCGCAGAAGAATGCATTAAGAAGAGTTTTAGGTGATGCAGTTCCCGTAGATACAGTGGAACGGTTTCAGGGTGGCCAGTGCAGTACAATAATTGTATCTGGAACGCAGAGTGATGCTACTGAAATCAGCGGAAATGCAGAATTTATTCTGGATTTGAACCGCACAAACGTTATTTTCTCCCGGGCAAAAGAGCGTCTGATCGTTGTATGCTCAAAAAACCTACTGGATAGTATACCTTCTGAAGCAGAGGAATATGAGAATTCTATACTTTGGAAAAAGTTACGCTCTTTTTGCAGTGCCACAGTATTTAAAGATGTATATAAAGGACATTGCGTAGAAGTGAGAATACCGCCGTTAGTTTAAAGTGAGAGTTCGGTAATTATTATGTTTAATGCATATAGTATTCTATATACTGATAATCTATCTCATCTTGAATCTTGTAGCTCTGATGATGTACAGGGCTGATAAGAGGAAAGCAGAGAAGAATCAGTATAGGACATCTGAAAACACCCTGCTTCTGGCGGCTTTGATCGGGCCGTTCGGTGCCTACGCAGGCATGAAGAAGTATCATCACAAGACACGTAAGATGAAGTTTAAACTGGTTTTTGTTTTCATGGCTTTGCACATTGTAATCGCGGCTCTTGTCATTTTTGAGTTTATGTAATGGACTCTGTTATAAATCTGTAGATACAACTGGAGAGAATTTAAATGGATGAAGATTTATTAAAAAAGTACTGGTCCATCGTAAAAACTGAGCTTGAGGAGTTCAAGCCGGGGCCTAACGAAGACTGCAATTATTACCCTTGCCATTTCAAAGGACAGGACTGCGCTTACTGCTACTGCCCGTTTTATCCCTGCATGGATGAAAGACTGGGAAAGATGGTGCATAAAGAAAACAGCGATGAGGAAGTGTGGAGCTGCCAGGACTGTTTCTGGACCCACAGAAGTGATGTGGCCAAGCTCATATCTGAGAATTTTCCTTTTTCAGAGGAACCTCCGTCAGATGAGTTCAGAAGCGAGATCAAAAAGAAGATTGAAGAAAAATGTTCTGTATCAGCAAAACCCCTGATGATTCTGGGAGCCACGTCTGGAGCTGGAAAATCAATAATCGCCAGTGCATTCTGCCGCATATTTTCAGATATGGGCTACAACGTCGCTCCTTTTAAATCGCAGAACATGTCCCTGAATTCAATGGCCATAGCGGACGGGGAGATTGCCAGGGCGCAGTATCTGCAGGCCGTGGCAGCCAGAACGGAACCGGAAGTGAGCATGAATCCTATCTTGCTAAAACCGCAGGGAGATGACATCTCGCAGGTGGTAGTCAACGGTTCTGTTTACAGAAACATGACAGTTACTGAGTACTATGAGGACTTTACACTCAATGAAGGCGTGGAAATTGTGACAAACGCCTGGGAATATCTGAGGCGCACAAAAGATATTGTGGTTATTGAAGGTGCAGGTTCTCCAGCTGAAATCAATCTTTCAGAATGTGAATTGTCAAACATGAAAGCTGCTGAAATCGCCCATGCTCCCTGTATTCTTGTAATCAACATGATCAGGGGCGGAGCATTTGCATATGCGTACGGCACAATTGCCTTACTGTCTTCTGAGCGCAGGAAGTACATTAAAGGAATAATTTTTAACAATATGTGCGGCTCGGCAGATTGTCTGGAACCAGGAATCAAAAAATTAGAGTCAATGCTGGGAATCCCGGTTCTGGGAGTACTTCCCCATATAGAACACGCTCTTCCGGAAGAGGATTCACAGGATCTCAAATCTTCAAAGGATGGAAGCGAGGTTGCTATTGTCCACTTGCCCAGAATATCGAACTTTACAGACTTTGATGCCTTATCCTTAAGCGGAGTATCAGTGAAGTTTGTAAGGCAGCCCGATGAACTCTACAGCGCAAGGGCTATCGTCATACCGGGAACTAAAAACACATTTGCAGACATGGCCTGGATGAAAGAAAACGGCTTCTTTGAGGTTCTTAAAGAACTGCGCGGCAAAGTGCCGATTCTCGGAATCTGCGGCGGATACCAGATCCTGGGAAAGGGCATATATGATACTGAAGGAATCGAGGGAGATGTTAAAGTAGCGGAAGGCCTGGGATTCTTAAATGTCTCTACCGTCTTTGATACTACTGACAAGAAGACCGTTCAAGTCTGCGGACGCCTTGAGAACGGCGAAGAAGTCAGAGGTTATGAGATCCATATGGGTAAGACCGAGAGCCATGAGAAACCGCTTATAACATTGGATGACGGCAATCCGGAAGGTGCAATCTCCTCTGACGGAATGGTCATCGGAACCTATCTTCACGGTATATTTGATCTGCCTCCATTCAGAGATTACTTCTTAGAGAAAAGCAGCATTTCCAATCATGAAGAGATTGACTATGATGCTGAAGTTGATAAAGACCTTGATTTGATGGCAGAAACACTCAGGAGCAACATAGATATGAAAGTCATCATGAAAATCTTGGAGGATGGGATATGACCAGTCTTATGGTCCAGGCTACATCCTCAGGCGCTGGAAAAACAACAGTTGCAGCTATACTCTGCAAGCATTTTACGTTGAATGGCGTCAACACAGTGCCTTTCAAAGCCCAGAACATCTCCTTGAACTCATTTGTAACCCCGTCTGGAGGAGAGATCGGCATGTCTCAGGCATATCAGGCCTGGGCATGCAACAAAGAGCCGCAGACGGATATGAACCCTGTTCTGATAAAACCGCATGGACCAGGGCAGTCCCAGACTGTACTGGGCGGTAAGCCTTTCAACGGCACCAGGGAAGAGATCGACAAATACATTGCAGATGCATATCTCAGATCCGAACTTGACAATGACTTAGTGATTATTGAAGGGTCTGGCTCTCCTGTTGAAATCAATCTCGTCGACAGAGCCAACATGGCAGTTGCGGATATGGCCGATGCACCTGTAATTCTGGTGGGAGATATCGAATACGGTGGAGTCTTCGCTGGCCTCTATGGAACTTACTCTCTGCTGAGTGAAAAGCACCGTCAAAGGGTCAAGGCATTCATAATCAACAGATTCAGAGGAGACATGAGCTTGCTGATACCCGGTATCGACAAACTTGAAAAAATGATCGGTGTTCCCTGTGCAGGAGTGCTGCCTCATGCAAATCTCTTGTTTCCTTCCGAGGACTCGCTGGACTTTATTTCAGGCAGAGGTTCTGAAGCCGAAGGAACTGATATCAGAGAGGCTTGGATGGAAAATCTTGAAAGAATCTACGCCATTTCTCAAAAATATCTTAATTATCCTCTGATTGAATCTTTTATTAATGAATAAAGTCAGAGGTATCTGACTTTACCATTTTTTTCTACAGGGCTCAGCTCAAGCGCCACCCACAAGCCAAGGGCCTTTCCCAAATCATGAAGATAGTTTCCAGCAGCTATCGCGTTTCTTTCAATCACCGCAGCATATTTGTCCATTATGTCAATGGTAGGAAGATATGCATCTCTTCTCATGACCTTGTCAATCTGGAAATATCTAGATCTGCCGTCAAGGGATGAATAATCTTCTTTGAGAAACTCAGGCTCTTCTGTAATCACTGCCTTTGAAAATCCTAAGTTGACAGAAGCCGATTCTATCACTCTTATTTCTTCTAATATCTGTCCCAGTCCCCTTCTGCCGTTCAGGGAGTTGTTATGAAAATCTTCCACTCTTACATCTGGGTGATCAGCCTTTGCGGTTTTCTCACACTCTCTGACCATATGGAGAAGCTTTCCCATTTCATCGAACATTGTGAGCATAATCGAGAATGCCATTCTGTCTCTTCCAGGGAATTTATCCGCTTCTGACAGTGTATGGTATGAATTTGCATTTTCCAATATATGATCTGCGAGTGCAGCCGTTGTAAAAAATGCCTCGTCCCTGACAATATGAACTACATCCGGGTTACTGCTCATAACGCTTTAAGTGGGGAGCAAATAATTAAGGGTTTTCCCTCAGGATGATTAGTTTATTGTTGATTTATTATAATCCGTCAGATTAGTATTTTTCATTATCTTCGCCGACTAAACCGGTGCATATGTTATATTAACTACATTTACATGCCAACTAACATCCCCGGGGGGGGGGGGGGGAATCAATATTTAAGCTATCGAAGAAAAGAACCTTTCAAAAAAATGTGGGGGAGCGGGCCCGGAAGGTGGTGTTACATTTTCTTAAAAGGGGGGAGAAGTATTCGGACTCATAGGACCAAACGGTGCAGGTAAAAGTACGACTTTGCGTATGATATCAACCCTTCTTCAGATAACATCTGGAACCATCACGCTCTTCGGACATGATGTTGCCACAGAGCCTGAAGAAGTAAGGAAAATTCTTAGCTATCTGCCGGAAGAGTCAGGCGCTTACAAGGACCTAACTGGAAATGCATATCTTGATTTCTTTTCCAGGTTTTTCGGAGATGGAAAGGAAGCTCAGGAAATCGCTGAGCGCGGTAAAATCATTTCTGGTCTGGGAGACAGACTCAATGATAAAGTCAATACCTACAGCAAAGGAATGACCCGCCGTCTGCTTGTCGGCAGAGCGTTGATGTTCAAACCTAGACTAGCTATCCTTGATGAATTAACATCCGGCCTGGACGTTCTGAGTGCTCAGAAAGTCAGAGCAACAGTGAAACAGACTACGCAGGAGGGAACAACAGTAATTGTATCCTCTCACAACATGCTTGAAGTAGAGCTCATCTGCGACCGCATTGCATTGATCGCAAAAGGAAAGATTTTGGAGGTCGGAACCCCCCAGGAACTAAAATCCAAATATGACGCTTCAAACATCGAGGAAGTTTTCGTGAAGGTGGTAGGATGAAACCTCTATTGAACATCTTGAGAAAAGAGCTCAAAGAACTGGCAACACCTGCGACTTTCATACCTGTTATTGTCATAGCAATTCTCTTCGCCTCTCTGGGTGGATTGATGGGCGGGGTAACTGATGATCTGACTGAAAAGCCCACCATCGGAATTGTGGACCAGGATAACAGCCAGTTTTCCGCAATTGTGGAAGAATCATTGATAGAAAATTCTAATGTCATTGATCTCTCAGGAGCTACTGATCTCAACGGAATGCTTGAGAAGGTGAAAGAAGCCGGCGGATCGGCCTTGGTTATAATTCCTGAAGGTTTCAGTGAAACTATACTAGGTAGCGATGGTAAAGAACCTAGCCAAGCATCTTTGAATGTGTATTTCATCATGACTTCCACCGGTCTGCTGGCTTCAGTGCCTTCTGCAATGGTCACAGCAACCATAGGCCAGGCTTCTAACGCGCTTTCATCACACATGATTACCAATCTAGGAGGATCTTCTGAGATACCCGTAAGCGTAATCCAGAGTCCAATAGCTCAGGGAGCTAACGTCAACACATACTTCAACGGAGACATCATGGAAGGCATAACCCCTGACTTGGTGAGTGCATCACTTTCGTCCAACTCGTTCATTGTTCCTCTGATTGTAATGATGATTGTTATCATGGCGGGAGGAATTGTAATCTCATCCATGGGTATGGAAAAGGAGAACAAGACTCTTGAGACCCTTTTGACGATGCCAGTGAAGCGCAGCCACATTGTGATAGGAAAGCTCGCTGCTGCCGCCATAGTCGGTCTGATCATGGCCATGATCTACATGGTGGGTATGATGGTTTACATGGATTCACTGATGTCAGGAGCATCGATAGATCTGGCTCAGTACGGAATGTCCGTGGGAGTTGTGGACTACTTACTGCTCGGAGTATCCTTATTCCTTGCAATCATGTCTGCTCTGGCTCTCTGTATGGTGCTGGGAATATTCTCCAAAGACTACAAGACAGCTCAGGGATTCACCCTGCCCATAACATTCCTGGCAATGGTTCCGTTCTTCGTGACCATGTTCTTTGACTTCAACAGCCTGCCTTCAGTCGTTCAGGTTCTGGTGTTTGCAATTCCGTTCAGCCACCCGATGATGGCCATGAACAACCTGATGCTGGACAACTACTCCATGGTGTTTGCCGGAATAGGCTATGAACTGATATTTGCCGCTGCGATGATTATAATTGCAGTTGTTCTGTTCAAAAAAGACATCCTGATAACAGGCCGTTCGAAGAAAAAGTTTTCAAACAAGTCAAACAATGAGGATGGGCACTAAGCCCCCTCATTCACTATCTTTTTTTGATATGAATTTTTCATACACAGTCCACAGTCCCCATACTATCAGGAAAATTCCTACAATCCAGTTCAGAAGGTCACTGAATACAATGACTAGAATACCAAAGATTATGGCTATGATTGCCAACCACAGACTAGAGTTCATGCTTTGATTAATCGATGGGCACAGTTGATAATCTCACTGCGACCTCACAACGAAATATATTCTGATCAGCGTCATGACAGCGTCAGTTTTTAGTCTTACATCTTTTGCAGTTTTCCTGTTTTAAGTATCTATCTTTCCTGTTTGAGGCAGTGAGGCTCGCAGGCTGTCTGCCGTGAGAGTTTTTGCACTCTGCACCATTTCCATAGGCGTTCCGATGAATACAACCCCGCCGCCGCGGTTTCCTCCGTCTGGACCGATATCAATAATCCAGTCTGCCTGTTTCATCACGTCAAGATTGTGTTCAATCACCACCAGTGTGTTTCCACGAGATATAATCATGTCAAACAGTTTCAGCAGGTTTTGAATATCAGACATGTGCAGGCCCGTTGTCGGCTCGTCCATGACGATGATGCTGCCTTTTTTCCCTAGATTTTTTGCCAGCTTGATTCTCTGGCGCTCCCCGCCTGACAGCGTACTGAGCGGCTGACCTAATTTCAGATAGGACAATCCTACCTGCTGCATCACATTCAAATGCTTTCTGATCTTGTCGTTTTCAAATACATCTAGTGCCTGGGAAGCGGTCAGATTCAGGAGTTCTACGATATTCTTTCCTTTATAAGTACAGGCAAGCGCCTCTTGATTATACCGCATTCCGCTGCAAGCTTCGCATTCTGTGACAATTGGATCCATGAATGCCAGCTCAGTCACTATGACGCCCTTGCCACCGCATATCGGACAGGCTCCTGCGGAATTGAAGCTGAACAGACTCTCTGGTTTACCGCTTTCACATGCCAGCAGTTTTCGTATCTCATCAAAAAAGCCGAGATATGATGCAGGAGTAGAGCGGTTTGTGGCTGTGATCGGACTTTGATCTATCATCACAATGTCGCTTTCATATTGTTTGGCAAAAACCTGGGAAATGAGGGTACTCTTCCCGGAACCAGCTACTCCTGTTACAACAGTCATCACTCCCAGCGGGATGTCTACATCCACATGCTTTAAGTTGTGTAAGCAGGCGTCTCGGACTGGCAAGGTTCCAACAGGCTGTCGGGAATTATCTTTCACCGGCAGAGACTGGAGCATTGCTTTGCCCGTTAATGTGTCTGATTGTAGAAGATCATTGTAGCTGCCTGCAAACACAATTTCTCCGCCTTTCTGTCCTGCTAATGGTCCTACGTCGATTACATGGTCTGCAATTGAAATAACGTCTTTGTCATGTTCCACAACCAAAACTGTGTTGCCCTTGTCCCTCAGCTGTCTGAGCAGGTTGTTCATGCGGTACACATCACGAGGATGCATTCCAGTACTGGGTTCGTCAAATATGTAGGTCATTCCCGTCAGGCTGCTGCCCATGTACCGTACAAGCTTCAACCTCTGCGCTTCTCCACCGGAGAGGGTCGGTGTTTCCCTGTTCAGGTGCAGATAGGGCAGGCCGATCTCAATCATTCTGTCCAAGCCTTCAACAATTGTCTGTATCAATATTCTCATCGTCTGATCTGTAATCTGCAGCAAAACTTCACGAAGCTGAGTCAGCTCCATATCACACATGTCTGCGATGGAATAGCCGTTAATTTTGCAGCTCAAAGCCGTTTCATTCAGCCGTTTTCCCTGGCAGTCTGTACACTCCATCTCGGCAACCAGATTTTGTAACTTCTCCTGAGTGTGTTTACTTTTATTGCTGATGTCCCGATTCAAAAGTGTTTTTGTATATTTATGAAACAAGCCAGTTACTTTGGGGTTCTCTGCTTCACCCTTACCGTCGCGAGAGCCGTACATGAGGAGATTGTACTCTTCACTGGAATACTCTTTAATGGGCTTGTCCAGATCAAACAGACCAGACTGTGCATACTGCTTCCAATACCAGGAACCCGGACGGTAGAGAGAATCCTTTACACAACCTTCATTCCATGACTTATCCAGATCTATGATTGAATTCATGTCAACCTTTGTGACTTTCCCAAGGCCGGAGCAGGTTTTACACATGCCGTTGGGGTTGTTGAATGAAAAGTAGGAAGCTGTACCTACACACGGCTTTCCTATTCTGGAAAACAGCAGCCGCAGACTGCCGTACAAACCGCTAATCGTCCCTACGGTTGAACGTGCATTCCCGCCTAAAGGAGATTGATCTACTACAACTGACGCGGTCAGGTTGTCTATTCGTTCTACTGCTGGTTTAGGGTATTTTGGAAGCCTTGACTGAATGAATGCTGGATATGTGGTATTCATCTGACGCTGAGACTCGGCAGCGATGGTATCAAAGACAATACTGGATTTACCGGAGCCAGATACTCCTGTAAATACCGTGATTTTCTCTTTCGGAATGCTAAATGTAACATTCTTCAAATTATTTTGAGTCAGTCCATGAACAAGAATGTCCCTCATCTGTCTGCTTCTCCTCTTATTTCTCATATCATTGCACAATATTAACGTTACACCGTTTGACTGTAGAATTCAAGAAAACGTATCATTGGTCTGCTTCTACGGTTGGTAGATATGATAAACAATTTGAAAAATAGAACGTGTATTTGCATAGTTTTTCTTTAACAATTGGGCTTTAAAATCCAATGCGACCTGATTTGGTAGTTTTGGAGTGTAAAATATTAATCTGATGATTTATAATAGGAGGGAGCCCATATCATCTCGTAAAGGAGAGAGATTACATGGAAGACGAAATTTGTGAAATGACGTATTATCTGACAGCTGAACAGTACGCTGAAGCGGAAAAAATGGCAAAAAAACATGGATATGAATCTGTAGGAGAATTCGCATTGTACTGTATGCAGAGATATATGGATGCAAACAATAAAGAATAATCATTTTAAACATGAGATTTTTTTGAATAAGACATATTGCTTTTGAATGAAAACAACATTCAAGCAGTATTTCTTGGCCATCATATTATCTTTAATTTACTTAATTCACATCGCATATGTGCCTTCAACATGAATCTGCTGCTTCACCAGGCATACAAATGCTGCTATTTTACACTTTGAAAATTTCATCCAGATATTCAAAACAGCTTATGTTTTATCATTTAATAATTTGTCAGCTAAATCTAGATAGTTTGCAAGAGTCTTGCCTTTCTCTGTAAGCTTAATAACTCTTCTTTCCTGTCTCTTTTCTAAACGAGATATCTTCACTAATTCTTTATTTTCCATATCTTCCAGAAGAGAGCAGAGTCTCGGATAGTTGTTCAGGACGTTTAACAATTCACTTATGTAGATTGTATCATCTTTTCGTCTCAATAGTTCAAGAATTATTGAGTATGCACCAGGCTGATTCAAAAGATGAATTTTGTCTTTCACAAAGATATAACATCGTTTTAAGAGTCATAAGACATAGTTTTGTGTTTGGCAAATACAAAACTATTAAATATCGAAATTGATTTTACTATCATGTGGAATTATGAGCGAGACTGTAAAGATTGAACTGCCATCAATGATCCTGACATATCTAGACAAATCAGTAAAAAACGGAGACTTTCTTGACTGTGAAGAGTGCATCAGATACATCTTGTATGAACACATCACTGGAAACTTTTAAAAATTCAGACAGACGATGACTCGAACCTTCCTACAAAATATGGTGTACTCAAAGCCTAATAAACTAGAATGGATAGAATTTAATAAATTGACACTAAAACAGCATATTCTTTTTCCGCCATTCTTATATAAAACTCTTTCAAACTTTTAAAGGAAGCCCGTAAATCATCTTTAATCTCATCCGCTTCATCTTCATATTCCCAAATGTTGGGGTAAATATCGTTTTTTGAAAATTCAATCATATTGAATTTCTCAATATATTTTTCAAAATCAACCTTTTGCAATGCCACTGCAATTTCTTTAACCCTATCTGCTCGTGTGCCAGATATGTACTCTTCAATTTCTTCTCCAGAAATATTAAACTGGCCTACAATCGCTTCACTAATCAAATCATTTTCAATTGGCTCGCTGGCTGATTTTCCAGTCAAAAGGAAATGCAGTGCATCCCACATTTTATCAATATCACATAAATCTAAATTCTCATTTTCCTGCAATTCTTCGATATCTTCAAACATTTCTTCGTGACTTTTCAATTCGTTTAATTTTTTATCTGTTGTCTGTTGATAATTTGCAATCATTCCCATTAGTTTTCCCTCCATATTTTGTTTTATAGTTCTGTTCAGCTCCCAGATAAACTGGAAATGACATTTCAATCGACGCTCCATATACGGTCTTGCGGAGAGCACCAACCAACTATGTAGTCTAAAATATCTGCGATGTAATCACGAGAAAGACTCTCTTCTAAACTGTTATGGTATTGAAAAACGCTTGACATACACTTTCTTTTTCTATGCCTAAATCATGCAATCTTATCAGAAGTTCATAACCTCGTCGTATCCTGATGTAATAGTGTCTTCTGTAATATGTAATGATAATTTCTTGATTTGAGAAATTATTTCTTCCATATCTTCCATCATATGGCCTCCAGACAATCTCGACCTATCAGACTACACCTGAACGAAATGCCAAGAAGTCTGAGCTTAGACAAACAAAATGAGTAAACAGCACACAACTACAAGTCACTTTTCAAACTTGATTTGAATGATTGGATACACTCATTTTTGGTGTTTCTTTTTAAATTTCGATAAGTCGCTCCATGTCAAATTTCCAATGAGCGGGAATTAATCTGCTTCACACAGCATCTCATTCACACAGCGTCTCATTTCGACTCACACGGCGCAGCTCATCACGCACTTCCATGAGTGCAAAGCCAAGAAGATTCTTCCCCCGCCATTTCAGCGGGTTTTTTGCTTCCAGGGAACTGGCAGAGAGGCGGATGCCCCAGATGTTATCATACGGGCTGGCTTCCACTAAAATACTGTCCCCTGTGGAAAGAAGAAACTCTCGCAGCGTCCGGTTCTGGCTGAATTTGCACCAGTTGCCGTTCAACACGATAGAGTATTTGAACGCGTCCCATACAGCCTGCTCAAAGCCACGGACCTTCCTGCCCAGTGCCTTGATCTGCTTGGGGTCACTGCAAGTTAGTATCTTTTCCTGGATCTCCTGATCTCCAAACAGTTCCGCTTTAGCAGCCATCATGTACTGTTCCATGCAGCAATAGGTGTGGGCTGTTGACCAAAAATCAGCCATCCACCACTGGCTGAAACAACTCTGAGTTATGCTGCCGTCCTTGGAGGGCTGATGTCCCCAGAACAAATAGAGATCATGTTTTTTTCCGTTTGTAATCTCTTCCTGGAGCCATTGTCTGGTATACTTAGGCTGACCATCAGGCTGCCACAGCTCCACCCAAAAGTCCCCATGCTCCAGTACCTGTCCCGTTTCTTCATTCTCCCACCAGCCCCGCCAGGTCACTGGTTCTGGAAACAGGTTGCGGTACTCTGTATTCTCTTTCGGGGAGAGAGATTCCAGCCAGATGTTAAATTGATTCATGTAGTCTTCTCCACGGCTCATGCGCCAGCCGATGGAGTACCGTTCGATATCTGGGTGAGCCAACCAGGGAGGAGACATTATTTTCCCATCTTGCAGTGCCATTTGGTCCCTCTGTTTTCAATTTTGATGATGTCCCCTCATGCCTTATTCTTTGAAAAATATTTTGAAATGTAGTGTTTAGCAATCACTGAAATAAAATATCGCAAGGTCATGATGACAGATTATCTATTTTGGATGGTTCATTCAACTATTATTATGAAGCTGATTAAAATAAAATTGAGACTGCACAGGACAGCATCCAACACATCCGATATTATTCCAGCGAATCGCACAATATTTAAGTATCTTACGGATACTCTTCCTTTCTGGAGACAACATATTGGCATCGAATACAGCATACAATAAGTTCGGCAATGATCGTAAGCAGCAATCTTCCAAGAAGCGTCCTAAGAATCAGACTCCAAGGACCTCCATGCTCAACCTTCATAGACTCGGACCATTCAAATATGATTTAAGAGAAATCCTGAATGCATCACCCATGGATAAATCAATGATTCCTACAATTGTAGCAAACATAATAGCTAAAGCATCCAGAGTGTCAGTCAGGGAGACTAAAGAATATATCCGCAGCATTGAAGCAGAGGGCGTAATTGATAAAATTGCTGCCGATGACACCTGCACTTTATTAGACCGCTATTCAAAGTGGAGATAAGCAAAGGCAGATCTTTTTAGCGGCTGATACCCTAGTTTCAGTCGGAAAGCTGTGTTTTCAGAAGAGAACCAGCTGAAATAAAATTTTAAAGAAGGACTGTTCACGCTGCTTGCACTTTATACCGTATTTACTGTAACTTTCGTTCTGCTGGGAATAGTTTTTTCTTTTGGAAAAGGTGTTTCTCTCATCGCAGGATATAACACTGCCTCTGCAGCAGAACAAGAAGAATATGATGAGATAAAACTGTGCAAATTCATGGGAAAGTTCATGTTTGCACTGGCAGGCTGCTGGCTTGTGATAGTTTCCAGCGAGATCTTTAAAGAAATATCGCTTATGTATGTTGGACTGTGTCTGTTTTTTGCAGCCCTTGTCATAGGAGTTATTTATGCAAACACAGACAACCGCTTTAAGAAATGATTTTTATATACTTTTAGAATTCTTTTTAAACTCTGCCGAAAAAATATGATTGTGCGGGATTTACGCAAACCGCATCATGCCCGCCGAAATTGATCCAATCCTTCAGATCAGTTTTTGTAAGGTCTTGCGCCTAAGCGCTTTCCCTTAAAGTTCATCTGGTTTAATGAGCGGAGTGCACGCATCGCAACACTCTTGTGAATCTCTATCACTGATGTTTTAGCTCCGATGTTTATCTTCCCGATCATCATCTCGTTTATTCTGGCCTTTCGTATCAGGAGCTCCAAGATCTCATTGGTGGTGGTTCCGGTAGAACATCCTGCCGATATCTCAATGTTAACCATTCCGAAGATATCCGCAATTTCATCAAAGTCCAGAACTTCCTGTACATTTGCCTTTACTTTTCCCGTCGGGTTCGGAACTTCAAATTTAGGAATTTTGCTCTCTGTGAATGCTTCCACAGCCTCAAGAAGATGCATTTCGTCAGATGATACAAAGGTTATAGCTCTGCCTTCCTTGCCTGCTCTTCCTGTACGCCCTATGCGGTGGACATATGTCTCAGGGCTGTCTGGAATGTCATAATTGACGACCATCACAACACCCTCAATGTCCAATCCTCTTGCAGCCACATCAGTAGCTATCAGAATGTTTGTCTTGCCTGATCTGAAGTCCTTGAGAACTCTTTCTCTTTTAGACTGTGAAAGGTCTCCGTGGATTGCCGCTACCGGATACCCGTATGACTTCAGTCTTTTTTCAATCATGTCGACAATGAACTTAGTCTGTGCAAACACAATGGTCTTGGGCTTGTTGGCCTCAAGAATCCTGCATAAGGCCCAGATCTTGTTCCTTCGGCCTATGGGAACATACATCTGCTCTGTATTGGGCAGCACCAGAATATCTTCAGACACAGAAATGGTCTGGGGATCTTTCATGTATTTCTCGCTGAGGGCGTGAATTTCACTGGGCATTGTTGCTGAGAACAACAGCGTCTGGTGGTTTTTTGGAAGCTTTGACAGGACGTATTTGATATCGTCGATAAATCCCATGTCAAGCATTCTGTCTGCCTCATCCAGAACCATGTATTTTATTTCATTCAGATCCAGAGTTCCTCTGTGAAGATGGTCTATGACCCTTCCAGGCGTTCCCACCACAATGTCAATGCCTTGCTTCATGGCATTGATCTGAGGCTCAATTCCGGCTCCGCCGTAGACTGAAAGGATCCTCAGGGAGACATATTCTCCCAACCTTTTCATCTCATCAGAGACTTGGATCGCAAGCTCCCTCGTGGGGCATAATATCAGGGCTGACGGTTTCTTCTTAGGCTCAATCATCTGCAGCAGCGGGATCCCGAAAGCTGCGGTTTTTCCTGTACCGGTTTGAGCCTGTCCGATTATGTCATGCCCTTCCAGAATTATAGGTATTGTAGCGATCTGGACCGGAGACGGTTCTTCCCAGTCCATACTCCTTATTGCATCAAGTATGCGGTCGTCAATACCCAATGACTCGAAAGTTTTAAGCATAATTCATCACACGATAATTACTGCCTCCAGTTGACTGGAGGAAATTATAGAGTGGGATAAGCAGAGTCCATATAAAACATTGTATCATGTTTTTTCTGCTACCAGTTTCTTAAGCTCGCTTATGGCTTTTTCTATGTTCGATATGCTTCCTTTTCTGCATTCGTGTTTAAATCCCAGCTCGTCAGCGAATTTTTCCGATAAAACCTGATAGGATCCATCGCCGTCCACTCCTGTATCTATGTACAGGCATCTGGAATATGACTCAAAGACAATATCCATAAAAAAGTCTGCTGGATATCCCTGATCTTCCAGCTCGTCCAGGTGAAGCTCTTTTATGATGCCTTCTCTGCCAATCTCGGCCCACCCGGGAGTGCTGAACCATGTGCCGGTACACACCTTCTTTTCATTTTTGTAATCATCAGGCCCCAATACAGCTTCTATGCAGTCAACGCCTTCAATCATTGCTGCCGGTATATCAATTTCATCAGTAAAATTCTCCAGAGCCTGGCAGACAGCATATCCAATCAAGATGCCGTCAACATCTTTCTTGACATCATCAATTACCTCCAGGATCTTTGACTTCATCTCTTCAGGATAGACATGGAGGCTGAATTCCAGATACTCCTTTCTGACAAAATCCGTATCGTCAGCTACGAGATGTTCTATCTCTTTCTTTAAGATGTCACATGCGACAATGCCAAGCCTCATACAAACAGACATTACAGGCCTAGATGATATTATTTTTCTTAGTGCACATTGCTCTGTCAAGCTAAGATGCCTTGAACTCGCTAATTGTAAAATCCAAAGTCCAACAGGTGCAACTCAGACGGATCCTGTTGAACCTGGATTTCTGTATGGAGGGGTTGAAGTCCTTTTAGAGAACATTAGTTAATTTCTCAATCTTCTAAGAATGATGTAAAGAAGTCGTGGTGATCTTCCTCTTCTTCAAGAATCTTCTCAAAAAGATGTTTGGTAGTAACATCATGCTCTTCAACAGCCAGCTCTATTATGTCATTGTACAGCTTGATAGTGCGTTCTTCAGCTTCCTGATCCTGTTTCAGCTGCTCTCTGATGTCTTCTCCGCCCAGAACAATCGCGTGAGGTTTTGTTGTGGGGGTTCCGCCCAGATAGTTGAGCCTTTCAGCAATCATTTCTGCGTGTTTCATTTCAACGATTGCAATTCTTTTTATCTCATTGTTTGCAGTGTATCCTTCTGGCTTCTTCCACATAACGTGCTGCCACATGTATTGGATGCTGACCTGCAGCTCGCCGGCAATAGCATCATTGAGCATTGCCTTCATTTTCTCTGAACCAGCTCCTTCCTTGATATCGTTCCTTTCTTGGGTCATCTATAACTCTTTTGTAGCATGGTGGACTTTAACTTTTTCATTTTTGAGAATATTCTGTGTAAAATCTTTTCAACTGAAATATCATATGTGTTCAGCATAGGATGGCATCGTCAATGGGAGAATTGTGCAGCCTCAAAAATATCGGGAAAGTGGTTGAAGAGCAGCTTAACCAAGTCGGTATCAATACGATTGAGGAGCTGCGAGAGGTCGGCAGCAAACGCGCATGGTTATTGATCAAAGAAATTGACGACTCTGCGTGCTATAACCGACTATGTGCATTGGAAGGCGGCATAAGAGGTGTAAGGTGGCATGATCTGCCAGATGATGTTAAGAAGGATTTGAAACAATTTTATAATGATTTCAGCCACGGAGATGAGTAGTGTTTTCATAACTAGTGGTTTGATGTAACTTAATGTATCCTAAGTGAATACATCTAAATTTATTGGTGTTTAGAATCCTAATAGCATGCATATATATTGTTTTATTATTCATGCAAGATTGTTATGTGTCTGGACGTCAGCATATAGACCTCTGCGATATTTTTGACAGTGCTATCAGTCAGCTGAGACTCTGTTGAAATTTTCTGCCATGTTTATATGCAAGACATTCAGAGACTAAGTTTTCCTTGAAGTAAAGGAAACAAATAACAAACCCCCAAAATAAAAAAACATAGGTGAGTATATGAATAAAAAGAGCAAATTGATACTGGCATCTGCTGTATTTATTGCGGCCTTGATGCTGCTTGTACCTTTGTCTCAGGCGAACATGCCTGGGGGGGGGGGTACAGGAAAATCACACTTCTGACTCAATTGTTTTGAGTTCAGATAGTTCTGAAATAACTACAAGTACGTATTATGTAAGTAACAGCGGTGATGACAGTACTACAAATGGTACTGATTCTGCAGCTCCTTATAAGACTATTCGGGCAGCAGTAAGTGCTGCTAAGTCTGGAGACACTATTAAACTGCTTAGCGATATTAATTCTTCAGAGTCTAAAATAGAAATAAAGGAGAAATCAATAATTCTTGATCTAAATGGAAAGACTCTGAACACCTCTGGAAAAAACAGAATCGAAGTTGCTGAAAGCGGAAGTCTGACAATAACTGATTCATCAGACACTATCGGTAAAATTGAACATGCTGCAGATTCGAGCGGAAATTCTGCAATAAAGGTATGTGGCACTGATGGAAAGACTGCATCTTTGACACTGAACAAATGTATTCTGATTTCAGAGTATAAGGAAAATGATAAAGTAACAGGCGGATACGGAATATTTGCATCAAATTATTCTGAAGTCATATGCGGCAGCGAATCAGATGCTGAAGACAGTAATGTTTCGATAACATCAGGAGCATCAGCAATATCAGGAAACGGACTCATGACCAGCTGTGATGTAACTATTTACAGCGGAAAATATGTTTCTGAAACATCTGCAGCGATTTACTTTCCATCATCAGATAAGCTCACTGTAGCTGGAGGAGAATTCACAGGAAAAACAGGATTTGACATCAGAGCAGGAACTGTTGAAATAAAAGATGCAAAGGTAACCGCCAACGGAAGTGCATCAAATGAAAAGACTGAAAATGACGGACCGACAGCATGGGGAATGGGAGTTGCAGTATTTGACAACTCAATATATGGTAATAATATATCCATATCAATTGCTGATGTTGCCTTTGAATGCACTACTTATGACATTTATATCGGTCAGCACAAAGTAACAGGAACTAAGGATGCACCTACAACTTTTGACATTAAATCAAATTCCACGAATTCTCCAAACGACAGTATTTCACTAACTGTTAAGGATTCTTTCACATATAACATTTCAAACTCAGATAAATCAAAGTCAATAGGTGGTTTTGCTGCCAATATCACAAACGACGGATTTGAGTTTGCTGATAAAACTGTAATAGGATCAGCATGCACTTTAACAGTCGAAGGAAAGGCAATCATCGGAGAAAATGTAACAGTAACAAACAACGGAACACTGACAAGCAACGGAATGATTACAGGACTTGGAAAACTTACAGGTTCTGCAGATGTTCTCATTGACTTAGTGAAAGGAACAGTATCAGGAATAACATTTGAGTTATCAGATACTAACGACTGTAAAGCAATAGTAGTTTCATCATCTGCAACAGGAAATGTTACAATTGAAAACTGTACTATTGACGGATGGAATAAAACAACTCCTGATTGTGGAATCTATGTAAATTCTGTAAACTCAAATGTTCTCATATCGAAAGTTACCTTCAAAGACTTCAGTTCTAACATGCTTCCGGATGATCTTTCAACATTACCAATTCCAATCAACGTAGACGTCATGAATCAAAAAGGTAAAGTCAAGATCTCAGAGTGTACATTCGACAACTGCAATCGCAGCAACAATGTTGTATTCGATGCACACGTGGATGCAACAATCGGTAAAGATCAGAATATTGATTTTGACTGCGACACAAGAGTATGCATTTGGTCAAGCGATGATCACAACAAAACATTCTCAATCGCAGAAGGCATAACATTCACGAACAAGAGCATTCTGACAATCGATGACAGCACATCTCTTACAGTTGATGGAAAATTAATCTATGACGGAGTTTACAACAAAACAGAAGACAGCATCAAAACATTGGACTCGGGATTAATCATTAAGATCAAAGGAACAGGAAGTCTTGAAGTTAAAAATATTAATTTCAAAACAAAAGGTTTGTATGTTGAAGGAGCAAACAATGTTACCATTCAGAATTGTATCTTTAAAACAATAAATGAATCTCTGGACACTAATGAAGAAAATGTCAATGCAATCTACATTGAGAATTGTAATCATGTTTCTATTGGCAGCAGATCAATTGGATATGGAAATGTAATAGATGGAGTATCTAAAACTAATATTGAGGGTCCAAATTACGGAAGAGGAATTTATATCAACAACTGCAGTGCTACCATTGACATAAGCCATAACACAATTTCCAACATTGCATTCAATGCGATTCAGATCACTAATGTGGAAAAAACCAGCACTGTGCCGATGATTTATGACAATAAAATCTCAGAATGGGATTCAGACAATGACAGTGTATCTACTGGATATTCAGATATGTTTGCAGGCGGACGTGCAATAAGAATTGATATCGGATCAGCATATAGGTTAACAATTTCAGATAATATATTTTCAAAAACGTATCTTCCAACCAATGGTTCTGTAAAGTTTTCAGCAGATATTGGAAATGGAATTGATAAAGTCGGATACGATGATGGAAATGTAATTAAAGCTAATTTTCTTACCGATAGTGCTAGATTAAAAATTGGAAATAATACATTAAATAAATCCTCTTTAGAATATGCTGATAGTACTAATTACATCATATTGCCGAAATTGCCACATATTTCAATTACAGCGAATCCATCCGATTTAGGCAAAGCTGGAGATAGAGATATAACTGTAGAAGATCTCGTAACAAATTACAATTTGAATCCGGATGACATAGGCCAATCATTCAAACCAACTGGAACTTTAAAATATGTGACAGGCTACACAGGATTTTCAGATAATGTAACTATGCAGTCAGGATATTATCTGCCACTTAGAATCAACTTTAATGAAAAATCTTCTGATCTGACAAATCTTTCTGTTAAAGTATATGGAATCCCCGGTTTAGATCTCGATCAAAGCGATCTTGAACCACAGCCAGACAGCAATGGCAATGCATACATGGATATTGTAGTCTTTGTAGGCTCATCTGCCTCTAGTCAACTTGACATATATGTAGAGTTAAACTCAAATGATCATTCAAATGGCATGATTTATGAAATGTCACTATTTGAATTAGAATTAGAACAATCAATGCTACCAGCACCCCTTAATGACACTCGCACAACTGATGACAAACTAGATTTGAGCGACTACTCTTATTCCATATATCAAAGAATCAATGGAATAATTGAGATTACAGCATATAATATTCCATACCATCAGAATGCAGAAAACGACATGGGTTATTGGGTTGGGGTTGCTATACCAGTACCAGTTGGATTAGATGATATTACAAAATCAAAATACTACTTTGGGTACGAATACAATATCTCGAACTCTGATTACAAATCTTTTACTGCTGAGGATGTCTACGAAAAAGATGGTAAAAGATATGTGTGTTTTTACATGGATGCTAGTTATTCTGCTCCTGATCTTCAGATCATGTGGGACGAGTCTAGTGAGAACATGATCCCCTATAGATTAGTATCTGTTGTAACATACAAAACACCTGATGTCATTCCTGCTCCACTTGTGGATCACTCAAACTCTTCTGAAAAAGAGATAATTCTTAATGAGTATGAAACATTCGTTGGATTCGACTGGGGACCACAGTTTATCTATATTACAGCTAAAGATGTTCCAAAACATGTTAATGGGGTAGGAACTTCAGGATATTGGGTCGGCATAGGATTTAAAGTTCCAACAGGTACTGATTTCAACAATGCCAAAGTGCTTACTGGATGGGGATTAGACCTTATAGATGGGGATCTTAATAATATTGATTGGAGTAAAGCCGTATCTTTTGATTCTTACTTCATCAAAGATGAATCTATGTATTGCAGTATGTATTATGATGTCGAATCAAGCAGTAAAAATTACAATTCAGCAGTAATCTTGATAGACTGGGCTGGAGACGGATTAGGGGTGATGGACTCGCTATATATTATCGACTTCTCCAATGTAACAAAGAAATCATCATCGACAGGCGGATCAGGCGGAGGGGGAGTTCCAATAACTCCACCAGACGTTCCAGATGTACCAGATCAACCGGCAATCATTCCTGACAGCAACGGAAACGTTGATGTTGTAATTGATGACAAAAAAGCAGATGAGTTAGTTCATGAAGCAGTTTCATCTGGTTCTGATTCAATAACGATCTTAGACACTAAGAACGTTTCAGGAAACGTTTCTTCTGTTACTGTTTCTAAATCAGACTTAGAAACGATTTCTAAGAAGATTGAGAACAACAAGAACATCAATTCGGTCTCAATTGAAACATCAAAGGGAGACATCATCATCGAAAAAGAAGTTCTTTCATCAATACTTGAAAACACAAAAGCAGACTCAGTTTCATTCGAAGTAGAAGATGCTAAAAACAAACTAACAGAAGAACAGAAGAAAGCTGTAGGAGACAGGCCTGTTTATGATATTAACATCAAAGCAGGAAATGAGAACATAACATCATTCGATGGAAAGACAATAACAATCTCACTTCCATACACACTCAAAGCAGGCGAAGATCCTGAAAACATCATAGTATACTACGTCAAAGAAGACGGTTCATTAGAAAAAGTGAACTGTGAATACAAGAACGGCAAAGTAACATTCGAAACAAATCACCTTTCAAAATACGTCATAGGATATGAAGAACAGGACAAACCTGTAACTCCTGACAATCCAGACGATAATAAGAAAGATGACAACAACACAATATACTACGCTGTTGCAGCAGTGATTGTCATTCTCATCATTATCGCTTTAGCATATTACTTCATGAAGAAAAAGCAGTGATGATAAGAATATCAAACAAATTACTGAACGCGAAAGCGTCAGTAAACTTCTTTCTATTTTTTCTTTTATAAACTTTTGAATTCAAATACTTTTTTTCACTCACATACTCAATCATTAAATCATTTGGCAGTTAAGACTTCATTGGACAACAATGACTTTTCACTATCAACTAATTGATTTTGTTTTTCAATTCTTTTTGACTTATGAGTGAATATTTATATTTATTGCTGATGTCACTTAATTTTGCACAATCTCTTTGAAATAACTGTTTAATCAAAAGCAGATTTCGTATCACAGTTGAAATTACAATTAATGCTGTGAAGATGAACTTAAAATGGGAATTCTTTGCAGCAGTTTTTCCTTTCAAAAGTTCATTCAAGTAATCATTTTTCTTTGACATTTTCATTTTTTGATTTACCTCCATTTTTTATTCTTGATTACCATATCTAATAAGGGTATTTCAATACTTTTTTTGAATCACTCAATATAAAAATCTGGCTTTTCGATAGTTTTAAAAGGGAAAAAATAAAAGAAATTTGAAAACTCAAGAAAAATGACAAAAATCGTTTGTTTTTAACGAGTTTCTGATGATTTAAAACGCATGAGATGAGGAAAACAATGCACCTTTACAATGAACAAGATCTCCATTTGTTTTCTAGTTTTTTTCATTCTGTTCTTTGGCTCAGCTTATAAGATGTAGGGTTTTTCACACACATCACAAATGTTTTCTGAGTTAAATCGTCATTTTCACGCCATTGAACTTATGCAAACAATGAGGCCAGCAGTATATTTTGCGGTGAATTTCATGTCGTTTCATCAACTGTGACTCTTACAGAGGCTATGTTTTAGCCATTTTTGAAGCATCGCCAATCTAGATCAATCATTATTGCTGCTTATTTGCCTGCTTTTTCGTTGTTAAGAGCTTACGTATGCACGGGAAATCGAAGAGACATTTAGGCAGTATTTTAGGGGCATTTATAGTGTTGCAAAGTGGTCGTATTTTAGCTCAAAAACTAAAAGCAGACTAGTGAAAAAATCATCGAAAAATCATGGAAATTTTTCAAAAAGACACTCGAGTAAATTTTCAGGCATGTCGCAAAAATCGCCGGCAGGGATTATTGCGCGCTCACGGGTACGCGCGAGTATAACGAAAACACCCATGTAGATATATCTATACACGAAGATATATCTGAGAGCTACGTTTTTAATTATTTAAGCTTGTCTGTAATTTTGCAGGATATAATTTCATTTTATTACATTTTGATCATTTGATAAAATAGGCGTTTCTACAATCTCTTTAACAAGGAAAGTTGCAATGAAAATGCTGTTTTAGAAAAGTAGAAAAATTGAATCGAAAGCTGCTATGCAAAGAGTAAGCACTCTTAGCTCCGCCCCTTTTCATTTTTGATTCTTGCGTATTTGCACGAAGTTTGAGGAAACAATAGTCTCAAACATTTTCAAACGGTACCTCCGCACGATTTAATAATATGGCAAAATATTCACACATGCTGGCTAGTTACAGCTCATAGATATTTTT
>CALUEU010000005.1 GCA_944319735.1 uncultured Methanomassiliicoccus sp.
ATTGCGATGATAGCGAGCATTCCGGCAATGAGATATAGAGCGGTGTTGTCGCTGCCGCCTTCTGTGTTGTCACCAGGTGTTGAACTGCCGCCTTCCCAGACTGCATACAGAGTTAATGTTGGTACTCCATCAACAACATTCAGTGCTTCATACTGTTCTCCGCTGAGAGTAAGTGAAGCACCAAGAGCATAGGAAGTTCCATTTCCGTCAGGCCTTGTGTTCCAAGACAGTAGTTTCTTTCCGTCATTGGTGAAGAATGCATCTCCATAGAGCTCTACAGTTTCACCAACTTTTCCTTCTTGAGTGACTGGATCAAGATTGGTTCCGCTGTTGTATACAATGTTGAATTTTTTAGGTTCAAAGTTAGCATACAAGCTCATATCACTCTTGAGTTCTTTGATGTTGACTTTGTCAACGCTGTATACTGTTTTGCCATTAACTATTTTATATGAAATAGTAATCATTGCATTTCCGTCAGCGTCGTTCCACTGCTTGATGTCATATCCTTTCTTTGAGGCAAAGATTATTTTATCATAAATCTCATCAAATTGAGTTTTTGCTTCACTATCATTGACAGCCTTGTAAAGTTTTCCATCATACTGGATTCCAACTAAGTTGGTGCGAAGTCCATTTTCACCTTCAAATGATGACACATCAGTGGAGTAATAGAACACACCAACAACATTGCTGCCGTCATAGAATGTAATTGCATATTTGTACTCATCCCAGACTGCATTGTATGCAACCATTGTATTTTTGATGAAAGTATCTTTCTTATCATCTTCCCAAGTTTGTGTAGTATTCCATCCGAAGAATAACCAGTGATCTTTAGATGATGATGGAGCATCAGCCTTTGGTATTGAATCTCCGATTTTACCAGTAACGATTATTTTAGTTACATCTTTGCTTCCGAAGTAAGCGTTAGGGTTGTTGTCATTTCCAACACCTACAGCATCAAATATTGCATATCCAGTTTGGGAATCAGGATAGAAACAAGCAACGAATGTCTCAACAACTTTGCTTTTATCTTCTGCTTTAGCTGCACTGTCTTCAATGGATGCTATACCAGAAGTTGTGAAGTTGAATGTAGAAAATTCATATTTATCATTTACAACTTTATAGGTAACCCAGTGATCAACAGTCATTCCAGAGATAAGTGTGCATTTGTCAAGAGGATTCTCTCCATAAGCAACAGATACAACTTCAAATTTGCCGTTTACCATGAACATGACTTTATACTCATTTAAGCTGACATCCAATGTGACAGCGTTTGAAGCATTCTTGTTGCTTTCAAGATTTCCTTTTATGCCATCAAATCCAATTACTCTGTAATAATTGTCAGAGGTAACATAGGACTTGTCTGTAGAGTAGGATGAAGACGGTTTTATTCCAAATAACTCAGAATTAGAACCATCATACTTCTGAAGTGCTTTGAATATCTGAATGTATGTAAAATCATCAGCTGCAGGAGCAAATAATACCACGCCCTCCTCAAACATATCTGAGGTCACAGTTATTTTCTGATACAGTGTGGTGTTCATTGTGTATGTAACAGTTAATGAATCGTCAACAGAAAGCACAGTTTCATTTTTAACTTCGTTTCCATTTGAAGATGTAACTTTCATTGTGTAGATTTCTTCATTCCTCTCATTAACTACATCATATCCCTTTGTGCTTATTCCAGGAAGAGATGTGATTAATGCATTTGTTTTGCTAGTAATTGATGCATTCTTTTCAACAAATGCAATCTTTCCATCACTGTTTAAAATGAATGCTTTTACAAAAGTTTTGTCAGTTTTAATATCACCGGCAACATTTATTGCAAGCTGTGCATATATATCATCGATAAGAGCCCAGTTGGCTGTAACAGTCATATCTCCAGCGATAACATTCTGAACGTTTGGAAGGTTTGTTGTGTTCTGATAAGATAAGTTTGTGCTGTCTTTCCAGACATCAAGTGTGTATCCTTCTTTTGCAATAACATCTTTTGCAGCTAATTTAGATATCAAATACTCAATTGTAACATTTGGTCCGACAACAACTGCGCGTATGTTCTTGTCCTCAGTTAAATACCAGCTTACTTTGTTTAATTCATCAGCAGGTAATTTTATCTTTGTTTCGTTTAAGCTGATAGCACCGCCTATATCATTCAGAATGAAATCAACATTATATGCATTTGTAGCGTAAGAATAATCAGCGGTTGCATAATTTTTGTCGTCGGTACCAACTGATACCTTAACAGTGTATGTTCCTTTCTGGTTGTCTTTATCTAATTTAAGTTGATCTGCACTAGTATTATTAGAAAACGTTCCTAAGTGGAATGATCTCCAGTGTTGTGTAGTCTTATCACTTGAGTTGATTGATTGGTTTGCAAATGTGACATTATTAAGTTCTGTACCATTTAATGATACTGTAAATTTCACATCACCAGACACACCTGCATCAACAGTGTAATATACAATCATCCATGGTAGCCCAATAGATTTTGCAACACCTTCATCTGTTTTGTCTGTGATTTGGCTTTTTATCCAATCCCAGCTTTGCTCTTTATTACCGTTAGTTACCTTATTAAGATAATCTTCTGGCATGTAATTTTCATAACTATACCTGTCATCAATAATTTTGACATCAGTAATTTCTACTCCGCCGACGGACGAATTAGCTCCCAAAGAGGGCGCATCGCCGTTAGAGTTTGTCTGTCCCCCATCCACGAACAAGTTGCTTGAAGATGCGAGAGGGACAGCTAGCATCATAAGCGCAACTAAGACGCTTAGAGCCATTGTCAGTCTCTTTTCTGTTTTCATTCAATCACCATTTTGCCTTCTCATCTCAAAGACTGAAAAAATCACTTTCAAAAAAAACAGAAAAAAGAAAAAAAAGAAAAACAACTTTTTTCAAAACCGCAAAACTGCAAACTCAAACTCGACAACAAACTCAATTTGCAACAAGAATTGCAATCGAATCGCAATCAAACAATATAAAAAGAAAAAACCAGCAATCAAGAATAACAAAAAGAGAAAGAATAACAAGAACAAAACAAAGAAAACTTAAAACATAAAGTCAAAACAATCAAATCAAAAGCAATCAAAACAAAAGAAATACAAAAATCAAAAGAATCAATAAAACAAAGAACAACAAATCCAAAACACAAAATCAATAACAAGAAACACAAATCAAAAAATCAAATAAACAAATGAAATCAAACAATCCAGATATCTCAAAAACAGAAATTCAAAAAATAAAAATAGACAAAAATCAAACAACAATTCAAAATCATCAAAATAAACTTCAATTCATAAACTAAATAAAACAAAGCAATCAATATTCAAAAAGTAAATCTCACTTCAAAAACTGCTAAGTTAAGTTTCAAAAACAAATAAAATTTCAAGTTGAAATTAAGAAGATCAAATTCAAACTCAATTACCTTTCAAACTTAAACTTACTTAATCATATCATAATGAAAACTGCGCAGGGGAATATGAGTGAGTTGAAGTTGTTCCCCTGCGCGCCATGAGCTCTCTTAGTTAATCGAATGATTCCATTTGAATATGAGTCTCAGACCTTTTCCTCTCCTCTGATCAATCTGCCCCATTCTTTCAGAACAGCAAGTTCTAAGCTTAACAATCAGTCATCATGTATGGCTACATACTCATCAAAAATAGAGATCTGTGATGCAAAGTAACCAAGATATCGCCGTTCTTCAAAAATATGCGTCTTGAGGCACATTTGGCTTCAGTATCATACCTTTCACTTCTCGCCTCAGACGGTGAACGAGCAACTGAGATAACCCACCTCGCCAGAAAACCTGTCAGCTAGTCTATGGACTATAACAGTTATCTGGAGTACATACCCAGATACAATAACTGGCTGACTGAAATGTATAACTTATGTGATGAATTTGACAATCTCAATACTGTTGGCATAATCGATTCAGAGCATGTACAGGGATATCTCAACATACACAGCGCAGAATCCTAAAGAAGACCTCTTCAGACCCAATGATATTGATTATACAGGACTGGCAGTGGAAGCTTTTTTTTGAAGTAAAACTCCTTCCAAACCTTTTTTATTTTATTGATACCATAGTAAATTATAAATAAAATATTTTCACAAATGCAAGTCTGCTTGAGCGTTACCTCTGAGGAATCAGCATAAATATTCCTTTACCCATTTTAACATCATGCAGCCCAATATGCAGAAATATCAACTGAGCCAGGATGAGATGGCCGCGGTCTTGAACAAAACTAAGTATGGCATACTATCTACCATCGGAGAAAATGGGTTCCCTTACGGCGTGCCTGTAAACTTTGTATATTTGGACAATAAGATTTACATTCACGGCAGAAAAATCGGAGAAAAAGTCAGTAATCTGACAAACAACTGCAAATGCTGCTTTACCGTTGCCAGAGAATACGGATACGAGTTCACGGGAGAGCATGCCTGCGACACTACCACTGTATATGAGAGTGTAATCATCCGCGGATGCGCCCGCGTTGTAGAAGACCTAGAAATAAAGAAGAAGGTGCTTTTAGCCACCATTGACAAAATCGTTCCCGGACGTACCAATATGGATGAGAAGAAAGTCTCCCCGACTGGAGTCTACGAGATAGAAATCAAATCCATGACGGGAAAGTATCACAAAGCCTGTGAAGGCGCCAAAGTAGTTCAGTGAACTACTTTTCTTTTTCTTAACTAACTCTGACGCAAGGGCCGTGCCCGACTGCGACAAACTCCGGATCTATCTTCAAAAGTTCGTTTTTCATTGATTTCAGCCTTTCTTCGTTGGGGACGCGGCTCATGTCGATGTTGTAAACTTCATCTCTCCAGGCGCTTTCTAAAATCTTGCCGTGGCTGTCTCCCAAGCGAAACATCAGATCACTGCTGAAAAGAATCTTGCGGACTTCTTCAAAAAACAGCAGGCCGTTCTGTAAATGTACCTCTGAAGGGTAGTCTATAAAACTAAAAAGAAATCCATCGCCTTCCAGGGTGTCCCCGCCTCTTTTGATTAATGTCTTAACATTATAACCGAAACCGGTCAGCTGTCTGGCGCAGATTTCTGAGCAGATCACAATCACTTCAGGAAAGTGTTCCTTCAAGACAGGTAAACCGCCGCATTCGTCAGATTCAAAATGGGAGATGAACACATACTTGAGTGGAATTGAATTCAGAATTTCTTTTAACTGAGGAATTATTTTCTCCGTCTGTCCTGAAGTCCCTGTGTGAATGAGAACAGGTTCCGGAGTCATGAGCAGATATTGATGGATTGAAAGCCTGATCGGCGCAATGTACTCTGTAAATTGATATAAATCGTCATAGATGGTCATGTGCCTCACTATTCAACATTAGCGTCTATTACCTGTTAACCTTTATCCCCGAATATCAGGATATAAGCATTCTTTTCAAACGGTCATATCTATATACTTCGTTGTTTGTTGGCATCTCAACCGCTTGGAGGACAGCTCATGAAGAAAGTCGTCATCACAGTTGTAGGAAAGGACTGCGTAGGCATCATCGCAAAGGTATGTACATATTTATCAGAGAATGGAATCAACGTTCTGGATATCTCTCAGACCATTGTACGCGGATACTTCAACATGATGATGATTGCAGACATCGACGGCTGTTCCAAGAACTTTCCCAAGATCTCAGAAGAGCTTGATGAAATCGGCAAGAAGATCGGCGTCGTCATCAGAATGCAGCACGAAGACATCTTTGACATGATGCACAGAATCTGAGGTGCCCGGCATGATCAATATTTATGAGGTTCTGGAAACCAATGATATGATCCTCCGTGAAAACCTCGATGTGAGGACGATCACACTTGGAATAAGTCTTCTAGACTGTGCAGACAGCAGTCTGGATAAGCTCAATGACAATATCTACAACAAGATCACCACAATCGCCAAGGATTTGGTTTCTGTAGGCGACGACATCGAGCTGGAGTTCGGGGTTCCTGTAGTTAACAAGAGAATTTCAGTTACGCCTATCTCAATCGTGGGAGCATCGGCCTGCAAAACTCCGGAAGATTTCGTCACCATTGCAGAAACTTTGGACCGAGCGGCAAAGAAAGTAGGCGTAAATTTCCTTGGAGGATATTCAGCTTTGGTTCCGAAAGGAATGACTAAAGCAGACGAGCTTTTGATACGTTCAATTCCCAAGGCTCTTTCATCAACTGAGAGAGTATGCAGCTCTATTAATCTGGCATCAACAAAGACAGGAATAAACATGGATGCCGTCAGCCTCATGGGTTCGATTATAAAGGAAACAGCTGAGCTTACAAAGGACAATGATTCAATAGGCTGCACAAAGCTGGTGGTGTTCTGCAACGCACCTGATGACAACCCCTTCATGGCGGGAGCATTCCACGGCGTTACGGAAGCAGATGCTGTCGTGAATATCGGAGTCAGCGGTCCAGGGGTGGTGAGAAATGCAGTTTCACAGGTCAAGGGAGCAGACTTTGAGACTTTATGTGAAACTGTCAAAAAGACAGCGTTTAAGATCACCAGAGTCGGGCAGTTAGTTGCTAAGGAAGCATCTAAGCGCCTCAACGTGCCTTTCGGCATCATTGATCTTTCACTGGCTCCGACTCCGGCGGTAGGAGACAGCATAGCAGAGATCTTAGAGGAAATGGGTCTGGAGCGCACAGGCGCACCGGGAACCACTGCGGCTCTGGCAATTCTCAATGATCAGGTGAAGAAAGGCGGAGTAATGGCATCATCATATGTCGGAGGCTTATCGGGTGCATTCATTCCGGTAAGCGAGGACGGCAGGATGATTGAAGCCGTCACGTGCGGTTCTCTTACAATTGAAAAACTTGAGGCTATGACCTGTGTCTGCTCTGTTGGTTTAGATATGATAGCTATTCCAGGAAATACTGAAGTCAGTACAATTTCAGGCATAATCGCTGATGAGATGGCTATTGGAATGATCAATCAGAAAACTACTGCAGTAAGGATCATTCCCGTTATCGGTAAAGATGTAGGTGAGATGGCTGAATTTGGAGGTCTGCTGGGATCCGCCCCGGTGATGAAAGTCAACTCTTTCGGCTGCAAAGACTTCGTGAACAGGGGAGGAAGAATTCCTGCGCCGATACACAGTTTCAAAAACTGAACAACTCTTTTTTCAATCACCATCTGGCATTGAAAAATGCCTTAATACGGTGTACCATATTTATTTAATTGACATATTGTAATCAATTATATTTTTTTAGTATTTAGGGGCAGTTGTTTTATACTGCATTGTATTCGCTTGTATTGGGGTTTAACATCCAACTGTCAGAATTAATGGGTGTTTCTGATCCATCCAACTATTGGAATAGGTTGGATTTTCTGATGATTGGAACTTATTAAGTAGTATGGGTGATTAAGTGAGAAATGTACGCAGATTGATTATGGCTTGTGCTATACTCATCGCAGCACTGACTCTGCTTATACCTTTAAACGAGATAGAGCATGGCGACAATTATGCTGATGAGGGTTTAGCAGATGATTCACTAGTTCTGGGTGAGGAAGAGAATAAGAATACAATTGACTGGAACAACTGTCCTATTAAACTGTCATATAGCTTTGATGAGATAGATTGGATAGAAATTCCTCTTGAATATGAAGGATTGTGGTCACCTTCATACATACTTGGTGGAGAGGTTCTTGATCTAAAAAATATGTCCGATGATGATATAATCTACATGAAAGCCGAACCAACTTCTGGCTATTCTGCAGTTTCTGGTGAATCAACAATCCAGATTGAGAATTTAGAGGTTGCATGGCAGCACACTTCTTCAGAAGATGTAATTTTACATTATGATGCGTTTGTCAAATCCACTAATGATGGATGGACCTGGCAAATTCCAATATCAACTTTAGGAAAATGTGGAGATTACGACTACCCTTTAATTGACTTTGTCGTTAGCGGTACAGAATGTCTATGCAAATTGTTTAAGAGTGTAGACTATCAAAGAATCAGTTTCTTATCTCTGGATTCACCACGCTCTATTCAATCTGATCTAAGTGCACTTGTTGGAACTTATGTCTATGGCGATCAGACAATTCAAATTTATAAAAATGGAGATGAATACGTCAAACGCATAGTTGATGAAATTAGCAAGGGGCAGCCAGTAGCAAGTAAAATTGGAGATTTGTATTACACTCTTGATGAGAATAATGATATTAAATCATCAGTTCCAGTTGGATATTCCACAAATGCATATATGAGTATATATAAAAATTCAGATGTGGTAGTATCATTAACTGCTATTGATGATTACACCTACCACTCTGCAAATTCAAGCGCTGAAATAATCTCAAAAGGTTCTGTTTTTGAAAGAAAATCAACAGGAATCTCAATAGACGAATTTGAATATCCAGACATACAGACAGCAATTGATTGTGCCAACAAAGACGATATTATTGAGCTAGATGTTGGTAAATATCACCTTGATAACTTTATTACAATTGATAAAAACATCACTTTAAAAGGAATTATTGGAGAAACCAAGGAAACTTCTTCCGTAATCACTGGATTTCAAGGTTCCTCTACTGCTAATCCCGTTGTAAACATCCGTATTGAAAGTTCTGCTACTTTAGACTCAGTTTGGATAGATATTGATCCAAATGCAATTGGAGCCAATGGTGACAATCTCAATGGTATGCGTGGTGCGATAGATCTTGGAGATTCTATAACCGCAAAAGTCATGAATTGTAAGTTTACAAAAGCTACTCCAAGTGAAGCTAACGATCAATCCACAGCAGTCTATGCTGGTTCTGGAAGTTTGATTGAAAATAACTATTTTAGTGGATGGATCAAAGCCATATATTCTGAAAATAACAACAATTCTAAAACAACGATTATAAAAAATAACATTTTTGAAAGTAACACATATGGAATTCAAATAGCATTGACTCCTAATTATCAAATAATCAATAACGTTATTTCAGATAGCAATGTATCGATAAGTGGAGAGAATGTGGAGTTTAACAATAATCAATTTTATAATGTAACTTTAAAAGTTTATTCATCTTCTGTAATAATCTTAAACAATGCATTCATGGACGTTTTTGAAGTAATAAATAAAAACTCTGCAGGAGAACCCATAGACGTTTCTGGTAATTACTGGGGTGGAGATAAACCTACACTGGACGATTCAAAATTCAAATTTGATTCCTGGTATACTCAGTATGATCCAGAGACTAACACACTCAGCGGATTAGTGGATGATGACGTTCCAGGGGTCACTCCAGACGTACCCGACGTACCCAGTGTACCTGACGTACCTGATGTTCCCACAACCCCAGAAGTGCCAACACCAGATGAGAATGGGGATGTGAGTGTAGAGATTCCAAAAACCGATATAGATAAAATTGTAGATGATGCAGTATCCTCCGGCTCTAGTTCAGTAACAATCACAGACGTTAGTGATGTTGAAAACGTCTCATCAGTCACGATAAGTAAGAACGATCTCCAGAACGTCTTGGATAAGTTAGAATCGGAAGACTCCATTTCAGAGGCGGTTGTAACTCTTCCTGAAGGTTCAGTCTCAATTGGAAAAGACGTATTATCTTCGATACTTGAAACATCTGGAGAAGAATCAATAACAATCAAAGTGTCAGACGCCAAGAATGAACTGAATGAAGAGCAGCAGAAGATAGTTGGCGACAGGCCGGTATACAACGTTACCATGATGAGTGGAAGCGAAAAGATAACATCTTTTGATGGTAAAACCATTACTATTTCCATACCATACGAACTGAAAGAAAATGAAGATCCAGATAATATTGTGGTCTATTATGTAAAAGATGATGGCACCATAGAGAAAATGAACTGCACATATAAGGATGGAAAAGTATCGTTTGAAACCGATCACCTGTCTTATTTTGCAATCTCTTATGAGGTCCCGGAACCAGTGCCTGAAGAGCCTGTTGCCAGCAACAACGACAATACGATTTACTATGTAATCGCAGCCGTTGTAGTTTTGCTTGCAATAATTGCAGCAGCATACTTCATCACAAAGAGAAAGCAATAACCAACCTGACTTAAATAAAGTCAGCAAACCACTTTCTTTATTTTTATAATTAAATTATCATTGTGTCTTCATCTGCGAATAACGTTAATACTATGTGAATCATCATATAAGCCATGTCTTTAAAAAACGGTGTAAAAATCGTTGCAGATCTGATGGAAGTAGCTGCCAGGACTGCTCCCAAAGCTGTAGGCCAGGATTTTATTGAGGTGAAAATTCTGACCGATGAAGAAAAGGAAAAGCTGGGCACTGAAATGGTTGAGATGGCAAAAGAAAAGGGACCTGGCTATGAAAGAGACGGTAAGAACGTTCTCAATGCTGATGCAGTCGTCTTAATCGGCCTCTTGCCTCATAAGGGCATAGGACTGAACTGCGGAGCCTGTGGATGTGACTCATGTTCAGAGTTCAACGAGCACCATACAACAATCGAATTCGACGGCCCGAACTGCGCCCTGAGAATGCTGGATTTAGGCATTGCCTTAGGATCAGCAGCTAAAGTGGCTTCAGAATTAAACGTTGACAACCGCATCATGTACCGCATCGGAGCAGCAGCAAAGCGCTTAGGTCTGACGCAGGCAAACATTACTCAAGGGATTCCGCTTTCAGCAACTGGCAAGAACATATTCTTTGACAGATCCTGAAGAAATATTGATTCAGGTGTAAAAAGCGGATCTGATCGCTACCCTCCCACAGATTGTAACTCTGTAGGGAGTGGTAGCCATTCTTTATTTTGAGTGGGATAGATTCAGCAGCAGTGCTTTGGAAAGCAGGTAATGAAGTAACTACTCTAAACAGGAGAAATATTCAGGACGTTGTGTGAAGACACAAAACACCGACAACTGTTCCAGTATGTCGGGAGAACATATGTGCTGAGACCTAAAGACAGGCAATTCAAGGAAATTCTCGCCTCTGTTGCAATCATACGATTTCCAACCCTTCTTCTTTGAATCTTTTTGTCAATGAGATATACATGTCAGTTGTAGCCGTTTCGCTTTTGGCAGGTCTTCTTATCCATATTCTTACCAGCAGGCTTATGCCGTCGCCGTCAACAGACAAAATCTCGATTTGAGGATCGTAGTTGTCTTTATCAACTTCCTCATCAGTCAAACTTTGAAAAAAGGTAAAGCCCGGCAGTCTCTTTTTTCTCTGAGTTTTCTTTCCTACTGCATCAGGCATAGTATATGGATACTTTTCCGCTTCATCATAGACTATATCAGCAAACCTGTCAAAGTCTTCCAGCACAGCCACTTTAAAGCTCATCTCGATGGCAACAGCCTTTCTTTTGGAATAATTGATAGTCTTGTTTCTGAAAAGATAGCCGTTAGGGATGTAGACAGTCCTTTTGTTGCGGTCCTCCAAGACTGTATTCACCACGGTAATCTCCCTGACAATGCACATGCCTGTGTCAGGAATGCCGGAAATCTGCACCCAGTCGTCAACCTCAACCTGTTTTGTTAAAGCGATGATTATGCCAGCAACAGCATTGGCAAAGAATTCCCGGATGGCAAAAGCAATAGTCACACCCAAAAAGCTCAAAGAAAGCAGCATTGCTGAAAAATCCATCCGCAGGACTTCCCACATCGCTATGTAAAGACCTACGGCAATGATGATGTACTCAAAGATTCTGGCATTTTGAATTGCAGAATTTCTTGAAGTTTTCTTGGACAGTTCTTTCCTTATGATATAAAAAGCAAATCTGGCTACGGCATAGACAACAATGATTGAAAAAATAAATATGAGTAATTCACGGACTGTGACATTCCCGTAAACTATCTCATCATACCAAGACACATACTCTATTTTGTTAAATCAGCTAAATGAATGTGCGTCAAAGCATATTGTGGATTGATATGACTACCATCACGGTGACCATGACCGCAAGGAACAGACTTATGACGTAAGATATCTTGGAAAGCGCTTCAAGCGGGGTTCCTTTGTTGCGGTTGAAGTAGATGTATGTAACAGCAAAGGCAATCCAGAGCACAATTATTGATGCAGCCATGTATATGAGACGGTTGTCTTCGAAACCGATTGCGAACATGAACAGCATCAGACCTATGACGTTTAGGAAAACTGAGCTCATGCGCCACTTGTTATACATGACCTGGGAATGCACTGATCTTTTCTTTGTCGAATATGACATTGAGATGCTGCATGCTTATGCGCCTAATAAGATTTATGCGCAAGAATGTTTAAAATCAAAACAGCATAAATGCTAAAGATGTAAAAAATAGAGGCGGCTGGCGCCTGTTTTTGTTGTTTAGTTTGCGACTTTTCTTCCAGAGGCGAAGTTGTCTGTTTTCTTGCTCATCAGCATTACAGAGACACCGAGCCAGATCAGGGCGAGTGCGAGTAATATGATCTCATTGCCTGGCCAGACGTAATTTGCAATGAACAATATTCCTACAACAGACAGCAGACTTCCTACAAAGAGGATCTTGCCTGTCTTCTTCTCTGCGGCATTCCAGTTGTTTTTATTCTTTCCCAGAATGCCAACGGCAACCATTACATAGGCGCCTATTACCAAAAGCGCAATCGGCACGATTAGCAGCATACTTGCGTCAAAGTACGTCACTAAAAGAACCGCTAAGCCTATGGCAATTATTGAAAAGCCAATGGCTTGGATAAGCTGGTTTCTTTTCCCATCCGGTGACATAATATAACGCATGTAATTTCTGCTTAATAAATATGTCTGACAATTGACAGACAAATAATGCAAAACAGCAGACAAATATGGCACTTTACCTTCGTTTTTCAGAATATCGGCAGCCTGCGGGAGGGGAGGTACTTTCACTCCCACACGAGGTACTTTCACCGACCCCCCTCAGTTTGAGTTATATAAATCCCGGGAGATGAACAACAGGAATGGGATGAAATGGAAGAGCCACACAGCAATCGCCAGGGCAATCGCCGAGGAAGCTAACATTCACGGGGAATGCAGGCAGGCGCTGTATCAGGGAGTGATTGATCCGGACCGCTCTCCGGACTATCACCGCAATCAATCGACAAATGGCATAAACACCTTCAGCAGGGCGGCTCACCACCATCCCTCCACATCTATGGTCATGTCATATGTCTGGGAAGCAAGAAAGGCCTACTTGGAAAATGATGACGTGGCGGCGATGAGAAGCATCGGCAGGGCCCTTCACTATATTCAGGACAAATCAGTTTCAAGAGGATTCAGAGGCTGGACTCATGACAGGAGAGAAGAGGCGATCAGTAAATTAGAAGCTCCGGCAGAAGAAGTCAAACGCGGATTCAGCGAGGCGCAGTCTTCTCCTGATTTTGTAAGAGAGTGCATCGTAGCAGTGAAAAATAAAAAGAATCCGCATAAGGCACTGAAAGAAGGCACATACTATTCTGCTTTGATCTTCGCTTCAGTTTTTTCGCCTGCAGAAAACAGCTGCGAGATGAGAGATAAAAGTCTCAGACAGTACAAACATAGAAAAATCCTGCTCGGCGTAAGCATTATGACCGCAGCATTGGCGGCTGTCAGCCTGTTTTTTGAAATATATCCACTCACAGCAGCAGGTGCTTTGGCCGCAGCGATTATGTTTGCAGAAAACAGACATTACAAAGATGTTAAAAGAAAAGCCTCTTGGTACGGAACTCGTAAGTCCTGAGTTATTCCTGCGAACACTTTATCAACCCCATGGGATATTAAGGAACTGATAGCATGTCTAACGTAAAAAAATATATGTCGATCAAAAGGGAAGTTGTATCTCCTGACGACTCAGTACAAAGCGCAATAGAACTGATGGTGGATCACGATCAGGGAAGCGTAATCGTAGTCAACGACGCAGAGCATGTTCTGGGGATATTCACAGAGCGTGACGTGTTACGCCATTATCTCACACATCAGACTAAGTTCCTGTACTTGAAAGTCTCAGAGGTCATGAGTACGCCGGTGGCTACAGTTTCTGAGGACACGCCTATCCAAGAAGCTCTGGAAATGATGATGTCTAAAAACATACGCCGTCTTCCAGTAGTAGACTCTGAAGGAAAGATGGTTGGTTTTCTGTCCTGGAAAGAGTTGTTTGCTAAGTTCCAGAAAGAACACTCAGCCTAAACCCTTTTAGAATTTTATCTTGTTTTATTACATTTTTAAGCTTATCATTTTGTCTGCTTTTGCTAATTTATTTGGTAATGATTCTCAAATCATCCATACCGGAACATACCAATTGTCTTTATCAGCGGGAAGGAGGTCATTTGCCATACAGATGATGCTTCCAGTTCCGATATCTACCCTCAGGTCGCTGAATTCACCAAATTTTTCCGGAGATTCAAGTGGTTCGAGAACATGAAAATTCTTAATTGCGGCTTTTCCCGGAGATGCTGATTTTTTAATCTCGATTGGATAAACAGTTCTGTTTTGATACAGTAATAAATCAATCTCCTTCTGATCTTTGTCTCTGTAATAAAAGATAGGCGGATCCCTGCCGGAGTTAAGATAACTTTTATATATCTCTGAAAATACAAAACTTTCAAAGAAAGCGCCGGACATAGCTCCTTTTTCTAGGGCTTCAGGATTTCCCCATTTCAGGAGATATGCTGCCAGACCCGTATCTAAAAAGTGCATCAGCGGCATTTTCACAACTCTTTTTAGAATATTATTGTAGTATGGTTGTACCAATGCGACAATGTGTGAAGAGACAAGAATGGAAAGCCATTTTTTTGCAGTTGGAGCAGATATGCCGGAAGCTTTAGCCAGTTCTTCATAAATCACTGGTTTAGAAGTATTGGCTGCCACGACAGTCATAAAATTGTAAAACTGCATTTCATCTGCAACCTGTGCTAAATCCCTAATGTCTCTTTGGAGATAAGTACTCACATATGAACGATAGTAAGTTTCCCAGTCAATTGATTCTTCAGCATATAACTCCGGCATTGAACCTTTGAAAATCCGTGCATATATTTCGTTAAGATTTTTTGCTTCTGTGCTATGCAGACGTTTCATCAATCTTTCTGGATCAGTGTTAAAAGGCTCGTTGGCATAGCCGTAGATCTCCGCATTGGAAAGTCCCAATAGGTTAATAATTCCTACGCGGCCAGCGAGACTCTCACTTACATCTTTCATCAGGCGAAAAACTTGGGAGCCAGTAATCCAAAAATCACCTTTTTTCTTAGATGAGTCCACACTCATTTTTATGTATGGCAACAGCTCTGTTGCATACTGGATTTCATCTATCAGTACTGGTGGGGTGTAGCGCTGCATAAATAAAGCAGGATCATTTTTGGCCAGATACCGCACATCTGGATCATCTAGAGTGACATACTTTCTCTGTGGTTCCATTAACTGCTGTAGTAGAGTTGTTTTTCCAACTTGACGGGGGCCTGTAACAAGTAGAACTGGAAAAGTCTGGGATACTTTGATAATTGTTTCTTCTACAGCTCGTTTTATGTACATAGCTTCACTCTTTACAACAATATGCATTAACAAGTTAAAAACCTTGGCTAAACTAAACTGTGAGTTTAGAATAGCCAAGATTTACACTTTTTTTGTCTAATCCCTAAGCGAATATGCATATTCTTACATGAGTATCGGCATTTTTCAGAAAGGTTTATCGAACGATAACTGCTTGATAAATCCATTAATTACGGCAGGAGGTGTTTCATGGTTTCCGATGCTTTACAGTTTGGTGGGTATTTTTCTATCCTGTGCACGCAGGAGCAGAATCATATGGAGCCTATCATGCAGAAATATGGATTGAATTCATTCACTTATCCGATTCTTGTTTATCTATCCCGCAATGAAGGCTTGAACCAGAAGAATCTGTATAGAATGTTCTTGCTTAATGAGTCACTCGCTACCCGCACCATGAGAACACTGGAGGCTGAGGGCTTTATTTTCAGGGAGAGAGATGCAGAAGATAAGCGCTCGTACATTCTACGTTTGACAAACAAAGGCAAAGATATCGCTGTTGTGCTGGCAGACGAGTTAGACAAATGGTGGTCTGATGTTCTTCAGCCGCTCAATGAAAATGCTACTGCTATTCTTGCAGCACAGATGCTTAAAATTTCGCAGCGATCAATCGATCTCAATCAGGCTACAATCGATTCAAAAAAGTGGATAAATAATTCCTAAAAAAATAATAAGCATCAGACGACATTTTGAGGGCGGCCGTCTAACCAGAGGCGGACGTTCTCCATGGCGATCTCTGCTCTTTTCTGCATTGACTCTTCAGTTGCAAATGCAACGTGGGGAGTAGCAATTACATTGGGAGCGTTCAAAAGCGGATGGTCTGAAGCAATCGGCGGCTCCGTTTCAAAAACATCAATTCCGGCACCTGCCAGGCGACCTTCTCTCAAAGCTTCTGCCAGAGCGCACGAATCAACTATGGAACCTCTGGCAGTGTTTATAAAAACAGCTGAAGGCTTCATGAGTGCAATCTTGCTTTTATCTATCAGATTTTTAGTTTCAGGAGTAGAAGGCAGATGAAGTGATATTATGTCACATGTTGAAAGTAGATACTCAAGGCTGACAAATGAAACACAGGGAAGATCCTTCACACTGCGGTTATAGGCATAGACTTCACATCCAAAAGCGTCTGCAATCTTGGCAACCCTGCTTCCGATGGCTCCTGCTCCGATAACTCCGAATTTCTTACCTTTAAGTTCATGTCCGACAAGGCCGCTTTTTGTGCCTCCTTCTCTTACAGTGTCATTGCAATCGATTATCTTTCTATAGATGTCAATAACCATTCCAAAAACCAGATCAGCAACTGCGGCTGTAGAATATCCGGCGCAGTTGCACACCAGAATGTCTTTTTTCTTGCAGTAGTCTATATCCACATGATCTGTGCCAGTGAAGGCTACGCAGATCATTTTCAGATCTGGACATCTTTCTATGACTTCTTTTCTGTAGGGAAAGTTCGAGAGAACAACAGCGTCTGCATCCTTGGAACGTTCTATCAGTGTTTCAGTATCTTCCTTTCTATCATCATATGCTGTTATTTCCATTCTGTCCTGAACGGCAGATTCTGCCAGATTCAGCAGGATTTCTTTAGAGATTCCCAGCGGTTCCAAAATTACCAGTTTCATCGTTCTCTCCTGAAAAACATACTGCATCGATAGCTAATCTAAATTTTCTAAGAATGAAAAACTGAAAGGGGGAAACTTCCCCATTTCTCTGAGGAAATGGGGCGGAGTTGACTTAATGAGCGATTAATATTGGATGTAATATCCAATATTTATATCTGCTTATAGACTTTTACCTTAACCACCATATTTTTCCATGGCAGGTTACAATTCTCAATTACTGATTAATATTCCTTCCATTCATATGTGATGCAGGTAAAGACAAAGTAATGTTTGAGTTCGAATCATTTATTGGTTTCTATTGGGAGGTATAATATGAGTTATGATCTGATGGTATTCGAAATATCAAAAGCTCCGAAGACTAAGGAAGAATTCATGGCTTGGTATGAACAGCAGACTCAGTGGTCAGAGGGCCACGGTTATAACGACCCAAACGTCGCATCTCCAGCCTTGAAAAGCTGGTATGAAAAAATGAAAAAGACCTTCCTGCCGATGAATGAGAATGATGCAGTGGAAGAAAACCTAGACGAAGATGAAGAGTCATATCTGACAGATTATTCAATCAGCAGCAGCGTGATTTATGCTGCATTCTCATGGTCAAAGGCTGAGGAAGCTTATGCATTGACTACAGAACTGGCACAGAAATGCAATGTAGGCTTCTTCGATGTCAGCGGAGACGGGGACATAGTTCTCCCGGACGGAACTGAGATTAACTGAGGATGCTGATGAAACAAGAGGCTCTTAAGCAGAATCTTCATGAGAAAGCTGAATTCCAGCGCATCTTCTGGATGCTTCTTCTTTTTGAAGAAAAGGGCGTCAAACCTTCAACAGAAAAAATTTCCGAAGAGACAGAGAAAACTTTTGGCAAAATTGATTCAATTGCTTCGGAAGGACTCACTACCTTTGGCATCTGGAAGTATCCTGTTGAATATAAAGATCATCAGACGGTGCCGGCTCAGGTGCTTGTCTCAGATTTTGAACCGTTCGACGGAAGCAGCATAACCACGCTGGAAAAAAGCCAGCTCTGAGACTGTCCTGATGCTGAGGCTCTGCTGGATAAATGCAGATATAAGGTGATGCTGTCTGACTTCATGGCATCAGGACTTGACTATAAGCCCAGATGTGAAATGCTGGCAGACTGGCTGGAAACAGCTTTGAGGCTATTTCCCGACTGCACTGCAGTCTGGGTTCCTTCAAGCGGCAAACTTCTCAGCCGGGAACAGATTTTGGAAAATCCTGCAGAAGGTGCACAAAGATTCCTTTACTTTGGTGTAAACGCCAGATTCTTCAATATAGAGGGCACGAATGACATGCTGGTAGACACTCTGGGCCTCTATGCGATCGGACTTCCTGACGTGCAGTATCATTTTCACAGCTTGGATCCCAACAAGGTTGTAACACATGCTTACAGCGTAGCTTCTTACATTTTTGAAAACAATGCACCGATCAAGAGCGGTGAGACGATAGATGGTATTTCTGAAACTGGAATTGACCGCAGTATAAGATGGAAATGTCAGTATGAAATGGGGCTGATCCAGCCTTCAAGAGAAGTGATGGACATCTGCCCTGGAGAATATGCTTCAGGAACTAGAGAATAAAAATTAAAAAGTTAGAGGACTCAGTCCTCTAGTGTTGAAAGGTCGCCTACCGGCTGTCCAAGTTCTTGAGCTTTGAGAACTCTACGCATGATCTTGCCGCTGCGGGTCTTGGGCAGAGTGGTTACAAAGTCCATTTCTCTTGGGTATGCGTAGTATGCAAGGCGGGTTTTGACGAAGTTGGTAATTTCTTTCTTCAGTTCGTCACTTTCCTCATAGCCTGGGCGGAGCATGACGAAAGCTTTTACAATCTCTCCCCTGAGAGCGTCAGGCTTTCCGATTACTCCGGCTTCTGCCACAGCAGGATGTTCAATGAGGGCAGATTCAACTTCGAATGGACCTACACGTTCACCAGAGGTCTTGATGACATCATCAGACCTGCCGAGGAACCAGAAGTATCCGTCTTCGTCTTTGAATGCTAAGTCTCCCGAGATGTACCATCCTGGAACTCTGAAATATTCTTTGAATTTTGGAGTGTTGCGCCAGATTCCCAGCATCATCGAAGGCCAGCCAGGTCTGACTGCAAGGTAACCTTCAGTCTTCGGAGGCACTTCATTACCGTTTTCATCAACTACAGAGGCTGTGACTCCGGGAATGGGTTTACCCATGGAACCTGGTTTGATAGCCATGCAAGGATAGTTGCAGACCATGTGAGCACCTGTCTCCGTCTGCCACCACGTATCATGGATACGATGATTCAGAACCCTGTCTCCCCATTTTACTACTTCAGCATTGAGGGGTTCTCCGACAGAGCAGATGTGTCTGAGGCGGGAAAGGTCGTATTTTTCAACGATTTCGTCGCCTGCATTCATCAGCATTCTTAAGGCTGTCGGGGCGGTATACCAGACTGTAATGCCATATTTTTCAATCAGGCTGTACCAGACATCAGCATCAAAGCGGCCTTCATATGATACAATTGTAACGCCGAGATACCATGGAGCTAAAATACCATATGATGTACCCGTGACCCAACCCGGATCGGCCGTACACCAGTAAGTGTCTTCTTCATTGAGATCCAGGATATTCTTGGCAGTGTATGCCTGCTGAATCATGGCTTTATGGCCGTGAAGAACTCCTTTCGGCTTTCCGGTTGATCCAGATGTATAGTGGATGACATACGGATCCGAAGGCTGCATAGACACTGTTTTAAAACACGACTCTCCTGAAGCTACGACATCATCGAACTTTACAGTCAGATCTCCAAGATCCGCATTGTCTCCGACGATGATGATTTTCTCAATATCAACAAGATCATCCAGTACTGGCTCTATCCTCTTGTAGAGATATGGAGATGTGATGACGTATTTGGCTCCACTATCTAATGCACGGTCTTTGAAAGCTTCTGGACCAAGTGCTGAAAATAAGGGGCTTGCCATTGCACCCATCTTGGTGATGCCGATCAGAGAAATATACAGCTCTGATGTACGGTCAAGATAGATGAAGATACGATCACCTACCTCAGCACCAAGCTTGGTGAGACCTGAAGCCAGCTTGCTACTTATCTCAGCTATTTCGCCAAAAGTATACTTGCGTACTTCGTTATTGGCAGTAATCGAATAGAGCGCAATCTTGTTCTTTCTCCAGTTAGATGCATGCCTGTCAATGGCTTCATGGGCTACGTTGTAGACTCCTCCTTCCGACCAGCTAAATTCTTTGTCGACGGAGGCCCATGCAAACTCTTTGCAGGCAGTCTCATAATCTTCGAGATTACCAATGTTTCTGGGCGGTATGGTCCCTTCCATGCCAATTCTCTCCATTATATACTTCCAATGAAAAGACACACAATATAAAGTATTATCGAATTCCGTGTTCGACAATCGTAGAATCATTCACATTAAGTGGTTATATCTGCGATATACCTCAGTTATTTGTACAATTCGTAGAGATTTTCATCACAATTCTCAAACACTGCAAGCGGAAGGCTTATCTTCATCCCAATATTTCGGGTGTTTACAAACCCTAGTCATACCTATAAAAGAAGGACAAAGGTGAGTTAAAGCAAAAAGAGTTGAGAAGTATGTCAATATCTAACTGTGGCGCTTTCGTTGCCTTTCGAAATGTTTATAAAGGAACTAATAGTACACGCTACCCCACGTGGTGAGTACATGAAGTACACTAGATTTGAAAAGGCGCGTATCATTGGTGCCAGGTCATTACAGGTTTCTCTTGGTGCGCCAGTTCTTATCGACATTCCTGAAAGCATGATAGATCCAGTAGAGATTGCCATGCGCGAATATGATATGGATATGATCCCTATCACCGTAAAAAGAGATACATGAGGTTTTTAAATGAGTGAGGAAATTAACGCCGATTTATTGGTTCCTGAGGATATCTATCTTACTTCTGGTGTCCATATCGGTACCCAGCAAAAAAGTGCTGACATGAAGAAATTCATCTTCAAAGTCAGGTCTGATGGATTGTATGTAATGGATGTCAAGCAGACTGACGCTCGTATCAGGGCAGCAGCTAAATTCTTAGCTAGGTTCCCTGCAGATCGTATTTTAGTCTCATCTGCAAGACAGTATGGACAAAAACCAGCCAAGATCTTTGGAAAGACACTTGGATGCAAAGTTTTTGCTGGAAGGTTCGTTCCCGGTACACTCACAAATCCTATACTGCCTGAGTTCATTGAACCCGCAGCTCTCCTGGTAACAGATCCAGCTGCAGATCAGCAGGCTATCGCCGAAGCTCTTAACGTTGGAATCCCAATCGTTGCTCTCTGCGATGCTAACAATGAAACAAGGAATGTTGATTTAGTCATCCCAACAAACAACAAAGGACGCCGTGCTCTTGCATGCGTTTACTGGCTCCTCACCCGTGAGATTCTCAAAGAAAAGGGAATCATCAGCAGCGATGATGAGTTCAAACTCACAATGGATGACTTTGAAGCAAGCCTTTAAAGTTATACTACAACGGTCAAGACTCACATCTTGACCTCAAAAAATTCTTTTTTTACAGACTTACACTCATCTAAAGAAACCTTGGTTTTTGATGATTTTTTCATTACACTATCTGCCAGAACACGTTGCTCATATGTATTGTGATATGCAACGATAACTCTGCCAGGCACGATTTTATTAGCTATTTATCTATACTTTGATTTTTTTAGAATACACTCATCCTGAGCAAACTAAAAATATGATTTGAAGGGATTAAGAAGCTATGAGATATCCTGCAGTAGCCGGATCTTTTTATCCCAAACATGAAGATGATTTAAAGGATGAAATTGAACGTTCATTTAAATCCAAGTTTGGACCAGGTTTCATTCCTACATTAGATCCAGAGGGTCCGAGAGCTATTGGAGCTGCAGTAAATCCTCATGCAGGCTACATGTATTCAGGACCAATAGCTGCACACACATTTGCGGCTATGGCTAAAGACAGATTCCCAGAGACTTTTGTAATCTTAGGCCCCAATCATCATGCTTTAGGGCCTTTGGTAGCTACTACTGACCAGGATTTCTTGATGCCGATGGGAAAGGTAGAAGTTGACAAGGAACTTTTAGATAGAATCGGATCGGCAATCCCAAAAAGCCATGATGCCCACAGACTTGAACACTCTATTGAAGTTCAGCTTCCATTTATACAATATTTCTGTCCGGAAGCCAAGATCCTGCCGATTGTAATGATAGATCAGACTTATGAGACAGCAATGAATCTGGCTGAAATTCTATCAGATGCATGCAAAGGAAAAGATGTAGTCTTCTTAGCAAGCTCTGATTTTTCTCATTATGTTCCTCCAGATGTAGCTAAGGTTCAGGATAGAAAAGTTATAGACCGCATTCTCAGCATGAATGTTCCAGAAGTTATTGATACAGTCTTGAGATACAAAATAACAATGTGCGGATACGGCCCAGTAATGACTGCCATGCTGGCTTCGGGAGCGCAGAGCGCAGGTCTGCTGGCATACGGCACATCCGGCGATGCCTGCGAAATGAAAGATGTTGTAGGCTATGCATCAATAATAATGACTTGAAGCCGGGAAAGTCCCGGCTTAAATGCGTTTCATCTTGCCGATAGTCGGCTCGTAGACCAGACCTTTATCCAGCAGAGAATTGGTAATTTCTTCCAATTCTGACTCACCTATATTGGATTTGGCAGCTTCTCGGGCAAGCTCTGTCAGCGGAGCACCTTTTTTTGTGGTATCCAGTGTATCTATGAGCTTGAGAATCAGCTCTTCCTTCTGGTCATCATCCAACTGCGCCGGCGGAATCTCTGATTCCTCAGCTTTAGCTTGCGGAGGGATGATCTCTTCTTCTGCAGGAATCAGCTCATCATCATCGATTTCAAACTCTTCTGGAGCTGAAAACATCTGATCTCCGGTGGGCATAGCCATTCCTTCATCGGAGGTAACTTGTCCCAAGACTTCCAGCAGCATGCCGCGGTAGCGGTTTGTATCGATTTTCCCGTAGTGGCTTATTGCTTGGGATATGCCGTCTGCCATGTTCAGGCTGAATCCGTGAATTCTCAGGTCATCTTTGGAAGGAGTGTCTATTTCCAGTGCCTCTTCGGTAAGCTCTATTCTTTTTAGAGTGGACTTTGCAGTTTCAACAATCCAGTAATCTCTGATTTCCGGACTGACTTCAATGATCTGTTCAGGTCTGAGGGAAACATACATGTTGCCTCCCTGAGGTGTGTATGTCCTGCACTTGCCGATGATTGCCACTATGCATGGAGTCTGAAGGTTTGAGATTATCTGCACAGCTTCAGGAGAAAATTTCCCGGCGTAGATATAGAATCTATCAGTTCCATCGGAAAGTAAAGCTCTCCACATTGGTTCAGTCTCAGTACCCACGTTTTGTTTGTCCGTCAGTACTCCCACGACCATGATGCGGTTGACTTTTGCACCAAGGGGTGTAATCACATACGAAGGCGCTCTTTCCCCCTCTCCTTTGACATCAAGGGTTGAAGCGTTGTATTCAGATGCGAAGATTCTCCATGCTACTTCTCTTGATATCATCAGAATCCCTCCACTTTTGAAATGAGATCTTCAGCTTCTTTGGCAATATCCAGATTAACAAGACTAACCTCATGCACTGTCATGGTAAGGCCGTATTCATCGGAAGTAACTCTTCCTCTTACCTCTATGGGCTGAGCTAGAAGCTTTTTCTCAAATCTTGGACCTAGAAAATCAAAATCCATAATTGATTTTCCCTCTTCAAGCGCATCAGCCAGGGTAATGCCAGTGAGCTTTTCAGTAAGCTCTTTTCCCAACACTGCCATCATTGAACCGGTGCCGTCGTCAAGGATAGCCTTGATCCTTAAATCTGGTACTGGAGTAACCTGACCATGTGTCTGGCATACGCCTTTCATGACCGGGCGGTGACATTCCGGGCACCTGAACAGGATTCCTGATCCAGGTTTAACATCGATAACGCTTCCGATGATTACAGCATCAGCGGCACCGCCGATTCTTTCAATGTCTTCAATGGTGCATTTTGTTCCCTTGTCCAGAGTGTTCCTGTCTGGAAAATCAATCTCCGGGCGTGTAACAGAGGCTTTTTCTCCGAAAGTCAACTGGGGAATTCCTTTCCACCCTCTGGTGTACGCTCCGACAATCGTGATTACCTCATCTTCTTCCAGTTTGAAGTCATGCCAGGCAGAGAAGTCGATTTTTCCAGTCTCATCAGCCAAAATTCCTGAGAATACGGTTTTCGTCTCTCCATTGGCTTCTACTTCTCTTGGTCTCACAGATAAAATTCTTCCAGTAATCTTCAACCCGATCATGTTCTCTTTCAGGTCTCCAATCTGAGCGTTTACGGGCTGGGAAATTATCTGTTTTGGTTCTGGCACGGTTCCATCCGGGAGGTTAACAGCATCTTTGTTCTGTTTTTCAATTACAGCTCTGACACCGATATTGAGTTTAGGCTGACCACTCCATTCTTTGGTATATGCATGCCTGATAAGGTAGACTTCTCCGGGAGTCATATCACACTTGTCTTTTTCCCAGAGGGTGTATTGTATGCTGCCCGTTTCATCTGCAACTATGCCGTAAATGATGGTCTTTTCAGTGCCGTCATTCTGTTTGACTTCTCTTTCATTGGCTGAAATTACTTTAACAAGAATATCTACAGTCTGCTCGCTTGTGCCCAGGGTTGAAACCATTCTCCTGATGCCCTTTGTGAGCTTATTTGGATCTCCTCCATATTTTCTCACAATGTGCCTCTTTGAAGCTTCCAGAGACATTCTGTATGTGTTCAAATATGTGCTAAGGTCGTTTTCGATCTTCTCTTCTGTAAGTTTTCCGTCCAGCACCCTTACGATCTCTAAAACATGGGGTGCGATTTCTTCTTTCGTCATCATTTCTTTTCACCTTGTGATGAGTTTATTCTTTTGATACCCTAGAGAATATTTAATATGTTTCGAGGGGTCGGTGAAAGTACCTACCCATACTTGCAGCAGATATAATGAAGCAAAAGTATTTTATAAGGTGCACCATGAGTTAGAAAGATGTCTGTAGGAGGATACACCATTGGTCTTTGAAGACCTGATGAATTATCTTGGGTCTTTGGGAGGCGACCCAGTCACTTACTGTATTTTCCTATTCATTTATGTTATTTTAGCGGCAGTAATTCTTCCGCTGCCTGTTGAAATTGCTTTATTTCTTTCGGCGGGAACGCCGTTTATCGTCAAGGCGCTGATCATCAGCTTAGGAAAGATGATCGGCGGAGTAATAGCTTTCCAGGTCGGAGGAGCCCTTGACGGCGTAATTAAAAAATATACCAAATGGAAATGGTTCAATTACATCTACAGAGCGTGTTACTGGCTGGTATCTAAATTCGGCTATGTCGGTCTTTATATTATCCTCAGTATTCCATTCATGTCTGACACAGTCCCGCTGTATCTATTCTCCATATTCAAGGATGAAAGCAACATGACCACTAGGGGATTTGCCATAACCTGCTTCCTTGCTGCATTAACCAGGTCATTAATCGTCTATGTAGCCGCTACGTTCTTCGGAATTAAGCTCTATGAAGCACCGCAGGGAACTGAGCTCACGCTCATCTAAGCGTGAACTCAATCAGAAGGCTTATTAGAAAGATATGAAATTTGACGTTATGGTTCCTAAGAACAGAATTCAAGAAATTCTCAGCGGATATGATCCTGAAGAGATCACCATCGCTACCTTATGCTCACATACTGCTTTACAAATTTTTCACGGTGCCAGAAAAGAAGGATTCAAGACTCTTGGTTTGGCTGTAAACCAGAATACAAAATTCTATGATGCTTTTCCTCTTGCGAAGCCTGATGAGATTCTCAGATTCAACAACTATGATGAATTCGTCACGAAATCTAAAGAACTCACAGACAGAAATGTGATCATCATTCCCCATGGATCATTTGTGGAATACATGGGAACAAAGCGCTTTGAAGAGATGGAAGTGCCCACCTTTGGCAGCAGACAGGTGTTGAAATGGGAAGAAAGCCGCGACAGCCAGAGAGAATGGTTAGAGGGTGCAGGAATTTCCATGCCCAGAAGAATTGCAGATGCCAGAGATATCGATGAGCCTGTACTTGTCAAGTATAACGGTGCCAAAGGCGGCCGCGGATTCTTCATCGCCAAAGATTATATGGAATTCAAGATGGGAATTGACTTAAGTGAAGAATCTTACACAATTCAGGAATATGTTCTTGGTACCAGGTACTACCTTCATTACTTCTATTCACCGATCAGACAGTCTGGATACAGAGTCGGCGACGGATCCCTCGAGCTGATGTCGATGGATCGCAGAGATGAAAGCAACATCGATGAACTGTATAAGCTGGGATCAACAGAAGAACTGAAGAAGCACGGTATGTTCCCTTCGCTGGTCGTTACGGGAAATATTCCGGTAGTTATCAGGGAAAGCCTCCTCGCCAAAGTGTTCGAAATGGGAGAAAACGTTATCAAGAGAAGTTATGAGCTCTTTGGCGGATTAATTGGACCTTTCTGTCTGGAATCCATCGTCACCGACCATCTGGACTTCAAAGTCTTTGAAATTTCCTGCCGTATTGTAGCTGGAACAAATCCATTCACAAGCGGATCTTCCTATTCCGACATGATTGAGCCGGGCATGAGCACCGGACGCAGAATTGCAAGGGAGATCAAAGATGCTATCGCAGCTGGAAAGCTCAGCGAAGTGGTGTCTTGAAACTGACAATTGTCTTTGCAGATGCAGAAATAGAAAAGTCGCCGAAGGGAGGAGCAGTCTCCCTTCTGGACGCTTATTTCCATCCTGATGTCAAAGGCAGACGTGGAAGACCTGATATTGCACACAACGCTCTGACGATATTGCACAGCTCACCGGCCTGGAACCATATAGATGTAGCAGTGTGTACACGACACGGCGAGGTAATAATTCCTGAAAAGAATGAGTTTGTTCAGAACTATTTCGACTTCATATCTCAGGTCTCTTCCCTTTTGTCTGGTGAAAGAGCAGAAGGCTACAAGCTTATCAAAATTAATTTTCTAGATTTTATTAAGTATCTGAATGCAGACAAAGTTGTAGCACTGTCCCCAGAAGGAGGCAAAACTCCTTTGAAGAATGAAATTCTGCAAGACGGTCACACAGTCTTGATAATCGGCGCTTTTTCTGACGGAGATTACTTCAGTCCTGTTTATGACATCTGTGATTCTGCGATTTCTATAAGTGATCAGATACTGACAGTACCAGAAGTCGTCATGTTTGTTTTACGTGAATTAGATTTTTGAGTGGGAGCATGGAATACAGTATTCTTCAGGTGTCTGATAGAAAAGAATTAAGAAACTGGCTATTTGAAAACTGCAGATGTGAGAAGTTCTGCTGGATCTGCGTATCTATGAAGCCATCTGTGGATACAATCTATTATCTGGATGCTGTTGAAGAATGCCTGTGCTTTGGTTGGATTGACACCACAAGAAAAAAACTGCCTGACGGAAGATTAATTCAAAAACTGACACCAAGGGCTAAAAACAGCAAATGGTCCGAATTGAATAAAGAAAGAGTAAGAAGGCTTGAAAAACTAGGCCTCATGACTGATGAAGGCAGAAACTGTCTTCCTGACATGTCTTTAGATTTTGTAATCGATAATCTCATTCTCGAAGCGTTACAGAGCGATGAAGAGATATACGCTAACTTTCTAGAATTTCCAGATTTGTATAAGAGAGTTAGAATTAACACCATTCAGATAAAAAAGAACCAGCCGCAGCTGTTTCAAAGCCGTTTAGAAAAATTCATTCAAAATACAAAGCTAAACAAGATGTACGGCAACTGGAATGATAACGGCAGGCTGTTAGATTATTGAATTGGGTGATTTTCAGACTGATTCGGCAAATTATAAATTAGTTTTTCATCATCAATAAATGAAAAATAAAAATCATGAATTGTAAAACATACTTTTTTAGAAATGTAATAAAACAGTATCTGGAAAATATTCCAGATTAGACTGACATTAAATGATATAATATGAAAAAAGAGGATTGCTCCTCTTAGTTTACCAGCCTCTTTCCTGAAGCCTTTCTTCTGGAGAAATTGTAGCGATCTCGATACCTTTCATGGCATCTCCGAGACCTTTTGAAACTTCAGCAATGATCTTAGGATCATCAAAGTGGGTTACAGCCTCGACAATGGCTTTTGCCCTCTTGGCTGGATCATCAGACTTAAAGATTCCAGAACCTACAAACACTCCGTCAGAGCCGAGCTGCATCATGAGGGCAGCATCTGCAGGAGTAGCTATTCCGCCGGCAGCAAAGTTGATGACCGGCATTCTCTGAAGCTTTGCTACTTCTTTAACAAGTTCGTATGAAGCCTGGATCTCTCTTGCTACAGCGCGGAGTTCCATTTCATCTTTGTTCTGAAGTTCGCGGACTTTTCCCATAATCACTTTCTGGTGACGAACGGCTTCAATGACATTTCCTGTTCCAGCTTCTCCTTTGGTTCTTATCATTGCAGCACCTTCATCGATACGGCGGAGAGCTTCTCCAAGATCACGGGCACCGCATACAAACGGAACGGTGAATTTTTTCTTCTCAACATGGTAAAACGGATCTGCTGGAGTAAGGACTTCAGACTCATCGATCATATCTACCCCGAGTGATTCCAAAACCTGTGCTTCTACGAAGTGTCCTATTCTGCACTTAGCCATTACTGGTATGGAAACTGCATCTATGATTTCCTCGATCATGCGAGGGTCTGACATCCTTGCAACTCCACCTTGAGCTCTGATGTCAGCAGGAACTCTTTCAAGGGCCATTACGGCAACAGCACCAGCTTCTTCTGCGATTGCGGCCTGGTCGGCGTTAGTCACATCCATGATAACTCCACCCTGCTGCATCTTTGCGAATCCTCTTTTTATGAGGTCGGTTCCATAACGAAGCTTGGCCATGTCCAATTCAAAAGGCATTTCAATTCACCTTACCCTCGTTATCCATGTCTGATATATCAATCTTTCAGGATTGTTTAGGCATTTCGACAGCAGTTCTTCAGTTTACGTATTTTTGCGGTATATTCTGCACGAAATCGATACTATTCTTGGAAAGCGTTATGTACATCCCCATTTATTTTCTGCAAGATGTCCGCAAGGCGCCTAAGCAGAGTACCCGAATCAGGAACTGTAAAAATCGCAAATGCTGTAAGTAAGCTCAAAAGCGAAGGTGTCGACATAATCTCATTCTCCACCGGAGAACCAGATTTCTCAACTCCTGACAACATTACTCAAGCATGTGTAGATTCATTAAACAAGCATTTTACTCACTACACTCCGTCTGTGGGTATACCAGAACTTAGAAAAGCCGTTGCGGAAAAGTGCCGAAATGAAAACAACATCCCATGCGATGCATCTAACGTTCTCATAACACCTTCTAAGCAGGCAATCTTCATGACTGCCTTGTCTCTGATAGACGAAGGGGATGAAGTCATTCTTCCAGATCCGTCATGGGTAACTTATGATGCTTGTATTCGTCTTGCTGGCGGAATTCCAAAGTATGTCAAAGTGCTGCCGGAAAACGAATACCGGATGACTCCTGAGGAAGTAGCGGAATTGGTTTCTCCAGCTACAAAAATGATCTTCCTCAACACTCCTGCTAATCCTACCGGTGCGGTTGCCACGGAAGAAGACATCAAAGGAATCGCAGACATTGCGATCGACAACGATCTCTATGTGATGAGCGACGAAGTGTATGAGAAAATTATCTTTGAAGGCAAGCACATATCCATAGCTTCTTTGCCCGGCATGTTTGAAAGAACAATCACCATCAACGGCATGTCAAAAGTATATGCAATGACTGGCTGGAGAATAGGCTGGGCCGTTGCACCTCCAGATATATTCAAGATACTCAACATTCTGCAGACACACTCAGTAACATGCTGTACCTCTTTTGCTCAGCAGGCTGGAGTAGAAGCATTAAACGGACCGCAGGATTCTGTAAAAAATATGGTTGACGAGTTCAGGGTCCGCCGTGAAATCGTCATGGAAGAGATGGAAAAGATCCCGACCCTGCATGCACCTAAACCAAAAGGCGCATTCTATGTGTTTCCTGAATATGATCATAAGATAAGCTCTGTGGATCTGACAGAATATCTTCTTATGAATGCCCATGTGGCTGTTACTCCCGGGTCAGCATTTGGTCCCAGCAGCGACGGGCATATCAGAATATCTTATGCCTGTTCCAGAGATGATATAAGAGAGGGATTAAGAAGAATTGGAGAAGCTCTGTCTAAATTAGACAGATGATCTCTCAGTTTTTTATTCCAAGAGTTTGAAGAAGCTCTTCTAATCCCTCATTTGTTTTTGCACAGGTTTTAATAAGTTTTTTGCCGCCGGTTACAGTCGCATAATCCTTGTCAAGAAGGCTGATGTCGATGTCCATGTAAGGGGCGATGTCCATCTTGTTTAGTACTGTTATATCTGATGAAGAAAAGATCATCGGCTGTTTTCTGACCATATCATCTCCTTCAGTAACAGAAATAACAACCACTCTCTTGTCCGTTCCTAAAGGAAAATCTGCAGGACATACTAGATTTCCTACATTCTCAATAAACAAAAAGTCAATAGAATCTAAGTCAAGATCATCTAAGGCATGATCAACCATGTGGGCATCCAGATGGCATTCTTTTCCTGTATTGAGGTTCAATGCGGGAATTCCTGCAGCCGTAAAACGGTCATAATCATCTTGGCCTACCAAATCACCTGCGATTACAGCCGGCTTGAAGCCTTTCTCTTTCATTAAAACTGCAAGTTTTGTAATCAGAAGAGTTTTACCTGAACCGATGGCACCCATAAAATCTACAGATGTTATGCCTTTAGAATGAAGGCGATTCAGATTGTCTTCGCCTATCTTTTTATTACAAGCTAAAATGTCAGCTTCTACAGAGATATCTGCAATTTTGTGCACAATCTCTGAGAAGCTTTGTAGGTTCTTAACAGTAACGCCGTTTATTCATGCTTGTGCTCTTCATGCTCTTCAGAGCAGCACTCGCACTCACATTCTTCGTCATCAAATTCAACAGGGCTGAGAAAATCAACCAAGAATGCATTCATTTCTTCAATGAGCTTCTTTGCATCGCTGACTCTCCCCTCATCTAAGAGGCCCATGATTGTTTCTAGATCTTCCTGCATTGCTGACAGGTCTTCTTCAAGGTCGTCCAACAGGATGTAGAATAGATCAATCTTATTCATCATATTTGGAAGATAGGTGACATACGTCATTAAGATTCCGCAATTTTTAGGCGCTTACTCGTCTTTTTTTAAATAAAATTGATAAATCGTTTAGTTCAGATATGTTTAGTAATTATTATTGAACACTCTTTATGGATAAGTCTCATTGAGATTAGAGAAAATCAAACATCTATCGTAGATTCACGGCAGATGCACTCATCTTTCACTTATGAGTTATTCACAATTCGTAAAACAGATGTTTGATGTTAAGTTTTAAGGGCAAGCTTCAAGTTGCTTCATGCTATCAGGTATCACGCCGAGATGCGTTATAGACACTTCGGGCTTAGAGGAGAAATTTCAAATGGCCTATTGGAACAAAGATGTTGAAACTATGCCAGCTGAAGAGTTGGAGGCTCTTCAGTACCAGCTTTTGAAAAAGTTAGTCATCAGGCTTTATGATTCTTCAGAGTTCTATCATGGACGAATGAAGGAAGCAGGAGTTCTGCCTCAGGACATTACCTGTCTGGAGGATATCCGCAAGCTGCCTTTCATGAAAAAGAAAGATCTGCGTGACGGCTATCCCGATAAGACCTTTGCTGTTCCAAAGAAAGAAGTCATCAGATACCACGCATCTTCTGGGACGACTGGAAAGCCAACAGTCGTGGGATACACAAAAAATGATATTGAAATGTGGACAACCTCATTAGCAAGAGCAATGCGATCAATGGGTCTGGGAGAAAATGATGTAGTTCAGGTGAGCAACACCTATGGACTTTTCACCGGCGGACTTGGATTTCACTATGCGGCAGAGATGATCGGTGCTGCCGCTGTACCGGCTTCTACAGGAAACACTGAAAGGCAGATTGAGCTGATACAGGATCTAGGTGTAACGGCAATGGCCTGCACCCCTTCCTACTTGCTTCACATTGGAGAAGTTGCTGAAAAGAAGGGGATTTCAATCAAAAATGATACAAATCTCAAAATAGGGCTTTTAGGCGGTGAACCCTGGTCTGACAAAATGAGAGAAAGGATTCAGGAATGGCTTGGAGTCAAAGGACAAAACTGCTATGGAACCTCCGAACTCTCTGGACCGATGTTTTCAGAATGTTCTGAGCAAGACGGAGTTCACATCTGGGGAGATTTAGCATACATCGAAATTCTCGACACTGAAACAGGAGAACCGGTAGCTCCTGGTGAAAAAGGAGAGATGGTCATCACCATGCTTCAGAAAGAAGCCTTGCCTATAATTAGATACAAAATCGGAGACATCACTTCTCTCTACGAAGAGCAGTGTCCGTGTGGAAGAACGCACCCCAGAATACACAGGATTTCTGGAAGAGTTGATGATATGCTGGTCATCAGGGGAATTAATGTATTTCCCTCACAGGTGCAGCATACCCTCATGGGCATACCGGAGGTCGGAGAGCATTTCCAGATTGTTGTTGATAGGAAAGGCGTTTTAGACACTATGCTTGTAAGAGTGGAACTTAACGAACAGTCCTTTACAGATAACATCGTGAAACTCATGGAAATCAGAGAAAACATATCTTACCGCCTCAAGAATGCCTTGAACATTGGTTCAGCAGTGGAGCTTGTGGCACCGGGAACTCTGCCCCGATATGAAGGAAAAACTAAATTTGTAGTTGATAAAAGAGGTGAATTCTGATGTATGAAAAATATTACCTGAAGCAGCTTTCTATATTCTCTGAGAACCAGCCAGGTAAGTTGGCCAGAGCTGCAAAAGCTATGAAGGATGTGGGTGTCAACATATATGCATTTACTATCGCGGAAGGAGCTGGATACGGTGTCATTCGCATGCTCGTCAATGATCATGAAGCCGCTAAAGATGCTCTTCAGAAAGCAGGCTTCATGGTAACATACACAGACGTTCTGGCTCTCAAAATGGAAGATAAACCTGGCGGCCTTTATGATGTTATAAAATCATTCTGCAAATCAAACATCAATATCGAGTATTCATATGCGTTCGAAGGCAGAAATGGGGATGTCTTGATAATAAGAGTGGAAGATCCAGAGCTTGCTGCAAAGAAGCTTCTGGATTCCGGAATGGAACTTTACGACATCACTTATTTTGAGTGATTATTCTTTGTAGTACAACATCGCATTGCAGATTGTTGCGGCGATGTTGCTGCCACCCTTTCTTCCTTTTGGAATAATATATGGAGTATTGGTCTCCATTATCAGTTCTTTCGCTTCTACAACATTCACGAAACCTACTGGAGCTCCGATGATCAGTGTGGGTCTTAGGCCGATTTTAATAAGTTCGTAAAGCCTCACCAGTGCAGTAGGAGCATTCCCGATTGCAAAGATCACTTCTCCTCGGATTTCAGCTCCCTTTTCCATGCAAACAGTAGCTCTTGTACAGCCTCGGTTTACAGCTTCTTCTGCTACATCAGCATCTTTCATGAAACAGTAGACTTTGCCGCCATACTCTTGCATCTTCTTCTTGTTGATACCTGCAGCCGCCATTTCAGTATCAGTTACGATGGATGCACCGTTGCGTAATGCTTTGATACCGATTTCGGCAGCTCTCTCGGAGAAACACAAGTTATCGGCATAATCAAAATCCGCAGAGGTGTGAATACATCTTTTGATGATGGAGAACTGAGGTTCAGGCCAGGTTCGACCATTGAGTTCACTTGTAATAATCTCCATACTTCTTTTCTCAATATCTTCTGGCTTTACAATTTGAAGTCTGCCCATAAATTCACCTCATATATTGTAACCTCTGGGGGTTATCATTCGTCCATTGGACGTGTATGTCTGTGAGTTTCCTATGATTACAATGCAGAACATGTCGACGTCTGCGGTTTTCAGCTCTCCAAGGGTAGTGATGAGCTTAGACTCGTCTTTTCTACCGGCATTTCTGACTATTCCTACTGGAGTTTCCGGTTTACGATATTTCATAAGAATGTCTGCAGCCTGTTCAAGATAATCTGTACGTTTTTTGCTCTTGGGGTTATATAAACATACGATCATGTCACCAATGCCCGCGCAGTCTACTCTTTTCATTATCAGATCCAGCGGAGTCATGAGGTCGCTGAGGCTGATGATGGAGAGATCATGCATTAGCGGAGCCCCCAGTACGGAAGCTGCAGAGCTGGCGGCAGTGACTCCCGGTACAGTTTCAATCTCAATCTCTGCGTTGAGTTCCTCCGCTACCTGATAAATAATCCCTGCCATTCCATATATGCCAGAGTCGCCACTGCTTACCATTGCCACAGTCTTGTTTTTCATGGCCTCTTCTACAGCAATTTTACAGCGTTCCACTTCCCTCATCATTGGTGTGGCAATATAGTTTTTATTAGGAAAATATTCTTTTAAAATGTCAATGTATGTTGTATAGCCTGTGACAACGTCTGCATTTTCAATCACATCAACGGCCTTCAGCGTCATGTGTTCTTTTCCACCAGGCCCAAATCCTACGACGTAAAGTTTTCCCATTTTACTCACTCACGCCCTGACGGAACTCATGTGTAAACGTCTTGTCATATAACTTGGAAAGTTCATACTCGTCTCCTAAGAAATCGCCTACAACAGTAAGAGCAGTTTTCTTTATTCCTGCTTCTCTGACCTTGTCAGCAATATCATCAAGTTTGCCGATGACAATCTTCTGATCTTCCCAGGTTGCTTTGTAAACAACAGCTACTGGGGTAGTCGGTTCATACCCTTCTTTCAAAGCTTCAACAACCTCATCCATCATACCTATGCTGAGGAAGATGATCATTGTGGAATGATGTTTTGAGAGGGAAGCTATGCTTTCTTTAGAGGGCATCGGCGTGCGGCCTTCCATTCTTGTAATGATGACGGTCTGACTCACTCCCGGCAGAGTATACTCTTTCTTGAGTACGGCAGCGGTAGCAAGGAAAGAGCTTACACCCGGAATTACTTCATATTTTATTCCTAATTTATCTAAATTATCCATCTGTTCACGATGTGCCCCGTATATTGCCGGATCTCCTGTGTGGACCCTCACAACCTTCAGGCCTTTTTCCTCTCCGTCTTTCATCACACCTATGACTTCTTCCAGAGTCATAGATGCACTGTTGTAAATCTTTGCAGATTCTTTAGCTCCAGAAAGAACTTCCGGGTTGACTAGTGAACCGGCATAGATGATGACATCTGCATTCTCTATCAGTTTTCTTCCTTTTACTGTAATAAGGTCAGGATCTCCTGGTCCGGCGCCTATAAATGATATCATTGTCAGTCCTCATTTTTTCTTGATAATTACTGTTGTAAGGTAGTTGTATTCCTTGGAAAGGTCAATGGGGCCAATGTATTCCCCTTCAAGCCCTATTCTGCTAAGGACAGTGGCTTTTGAAATGTCTATGCCTTTTTCGGACATGATGTCCACAAGCTTCTGCATGCTGCTGCCACCTACTTTCATAACAACTATGTTTTCAAACATGCCCAGAGAATTGGAAAGTAAAGCTCTGTCCTGCGTTGACGGGATCACCACCAGCGACTCACGCCCCTCCATCAATGGAATCTTGGCAAGTGCTGCACCGCTGCAGAATGAGGGAATTCCCGGAATGATCTCAGTCTCAAAACCAGACTCTTCTATAAACTGGTTTATATACATATATGTGGAGTAAATAGAAACATCTCCAAGTGTGATCATGGCGATGTCTCTTCCTTTTTCTAGTTCGTCAATGAGCAGTTTGCCGGCTTCAGCCCTGCACTGCACGCGGACCTCATCGTCTGGGTTCATACTGAAGAGGACTTCAATTACCTTTTTGCCAGAAACATCAACAACTTGCTCAACGATATCCATTGCGACACTGTGTTCACCTAGAACTTTGACCGGTATTGCGATAACTTCAGAGCTTTCCAATATCTTTTTTGCTTTAAGTGTGAGTAGTTCAGGATCTCCTGGCCCTACTCCAATTCCATATAATTTCCCCGTCATAGCAGTTGTCTCCAAGTTATGAAATTTTTATCGTATCTATCTTTAGCTTAGCGCCGTAATGAAATGCTAAGTATTATAAATTTGGCACATATATCCAATATTGTACTATAGCTAGATTATTAATCTGTAACCATAGTACTAGAGATAATGTAGGTATGGACATGGAATCTGAATCCAGCGGAGAACTTTATGTATACAGAAACAACCAGCGTCTGCGATGTGGCCATACTACAGGATCTTGCGCTACCGCCGCGGCTAAGGCGGCAACATTGATGCTGCTTTCAAGAAAATCAATCAATGAAATATCAATTACGACTACAAAGGGGACTGTTCTTAACCTTCCAGTTTTGGATGTTAAAATTTCTGAGAACTCTGCATCATGCGCCGTTAAAAAAGATGGTGGGGACGATATCGATGCTACACACGGAGCATTAGTCTACGCGGAAATCTCTCTTACTGATGGAGGATTGGAAATCGACGGAGGGGAAGGCGTAGGGAGAGTAACTAAAAAAGGACTGGACCAGCCAGTAGGCAATGCCGCCATAAACAGTGTACCGAGACAGACAATCTCTCAGGCTGTGAAAGACGCCTGCAATCTCCATGGATATGATGGAGGAATTAAAGTAACAATCTCAGTGCCCGAGGGTGAGCAGATTGCAGAGAAGACTTTCAATCCAAGGCTCGGCATCGTCGGCGGAATCTCAATCATCGGTACCAGTGGAATTGTGGAGCCCATGAGCCAGGAAGCTTTGGTGGAGACAATCAGAACAGAAATGAAGATGAGAATTGCTAACGGCTCGTCTGTAATTCTGGCAGTTCCTGGAAACTACGGTGAAGATTTCTCTCAGACGATCTGCTCTGTTCCAACAGGACAGATGGTGAAATGCAGCAATTTTATCGGAGAGACTATTGATGGTGCAGTAGAGTTTGGTGCAGAAGGTTTGCTTTTTATCTCTAATATCGGCAAATTCGTAAAAGTAGCCGGCGGGATTATGAACACTCATTCTAAAAATGCAGACTCCAGAATGGAAATTCTCACTGCCCATGCAGCGCTGGCAGATGCAGATAACGACATCCTGCTGAAAATTATGAATTCTGTGACAACTGAGGATGCTTTAGACATTCTCAGTGAAAATGATTTACTTCAACCAGTGATGAGGTCAATCACCGACAAAATTAACTTTTATCTGAATAACCGAGCCAAAGGGCAGATTTTAACAGGTGCAATAATATTCTCCTCCAACTATGGTTTGTTAGGAGAAACTGAAAATGCAGGAAAACTCCTGAAAATTTTGGAGGACAGTTTGTGAAAATAAAGCTCATCGGGTTTTCCAGCACTGGCTGCTCACTGGCGGAAAGAATATCTGAAATTTTATCATCAAAAGACAATGATTGTGAAGTATACGGCAAATGTACGTTCGTTTCAGAATCTAATGTTACTCCAGTTACTCAACCTCTTCATGAATGGACTGAAAAAGCATTTCAAGAATCAGATGCCATAATATTTGTTGGTGCAGTTGGAATAGCTGTCCGCGCTATAGCGCCGTTCGTTAAGACAAAGGTGGCGGATCCTGCAGTTATTGTTTTAGACGAAAAGGGAACTTATTCCATACCGCTGCTGTCTGGACACATAGGCGGAGCAAACAATCTTGCTAAAGTCATAGCAGAAGCAACAGGAGCTGAAGCAGTCATCACAACTGCAACAGACATTAACGGAAAGTTTTCTGTAGACTCATTTGCTGAAGAACATGGCATGTACATCAGCAGCATGCTGTATGCAAAAGATGTCTCCGCCTACATTCTGGAAAAGGGATGCGTTGGATTCAAAAGTGATTTTTCAGTCGAAGGCCAGTTGCCAGACGGGTTAGCCTATGCGGAAGATGGAGACATCGGCGTACACATAACTTCCAGTGATCTGAAAGGTCCATTCTCTAAAACATTGAATTTAATTCCAAAAACAGTAATAATCGGACTAGGCTGCAAAAAAGATACGCCGTCTGAAAAAATTGAAGAGCTTATTCTTAAAGTTCTGAAAAGTAATGAATTATCGATCCACAGTGTGAAAGCAGTAGCCAGCATTGACATTAAAATGAATGAGCCTGGCATCTTAAATTTTTGTAAAAAATACGGACTAAAAGCATCATTCTTCTCCAAGGAAGCACTGGAAGGAATAGAGGGAGACTTCTCAGAATCTTCTTTCGTTAAAAGCATAACTGGGATTGGTAACGTATGCGAAAGGGCAGCTTTGAAAGCATCCGACAACGGCAGACTTATACAGAAAAAAGTCGCAGAAGACGGAGTCACGGTTGCAATCGCATCTGAATCATTTATTGTTCATTTATAGAAGTGATCACATGTCTGAAAAAATTCTCATATTTGCAGGGACCACAGAAGGCAGACAATTGGCCGAATATCTGGGCTCCCAGGGCATTTCTGCACACGTCTGTGTCGCAACAGAGTACGGAGAGCAGCTTGTTAAGAAAAGTGATACTGTGACCGTCACTGCTGGAAGACTGGATTGTGAAGGGATGCAGGATCTTATCAAAGAAGGTTTTTCGCTGGTAATCGATGCCACTCATCCATATGCTGTGATCGTATCTTCTAACATCAAAGAGGCGTGTAGCAAGGCTGGAGTCGAATATATGAGACTCCTGAGGCATGAAGGCTCCCGTCAAGGTGATTTGGTTGAAGTTCCAAGTGTGGAAGATGCTGTAAGGTATCTTCAGAATACTGAAGGGAACATTCTCGTGGCTACAGGCAGCAAAGAGATTGCCAAATTCACTGCCTTGGATAACTACAAGGAGAGAGTTTTTGCCAGGGTTCTCTCCACCGCATCGGTTGCCAAAGCCTGCTCGGATCTCGGCTTTGAGGGAAAGAATCTGATCTGCATGCAAGGTCCATTCTGTGAAGAGTTGAACTACGGGATGCTTAAGCAGATCTCTGCAAAATATATGGTTACTAAAGATTCAGGTAAAGTTGGCGGGTTTGAAGACAAAATCCGTGCCGCGAAGAGGGCTGGAGTCCAAGTCGTTTTGGTCGGAAGACCTCAGGGCGACGAGGGAAGATCTTATGATGAAGTTATCAAGGAATTAAATTCGCGATTTGGCATAAGCACCCCTTTAAAAGAAGCTCCTAAATCAAAAAGAAAAGTAACTCTTGTGGGCATAGGCATGGGGGACTCCAGCCAGCTCACATTAGAAGCTGTAGATGCCTGTCAAAATGCTGATGTAATCATCGGTGCTGAGAGAATGCTCTCTTCTGTAAAGATGCATTGCAGCAATACTTTCAATGCATATCTCTCGGATGAAATCATAGGTTTCATAAAATCTCATGAGGAGTATTGCAACATTGTTGTAGCGCTTTCAGGTGATGTAGGATTTTACAGCGCTGCAAAGAAACTGATTGACGCGATAGAGAAAGAAGGCTACGAACTGAAGCTGGTGTGCGGAATATCTTCAGTAGTTTACTTGTGCTCCAAACTGAAAACATCCTGGGAAGACATCAATCTCCTGAGTGCTCATGGTAGGGATGCAAACATCATTGCTTCAGTGAAGTCACACAAGAAAACCTTTGCACTTCTTAGCGGATCAGACGTCGTGCGTAGCATCTGCGATTCTCTTATTGCAGCAGGTTTGAATGATGTCATATTACACATAGGTGAGAACCTATCATACAGCAATGAACTGATTACTTCCGGGCAGCCCGCGGACTTAAAAAACCAGGACTTCGGAAAGCTGTGTGTGGTTTTAATCACCAATGAAAAAGCAGATTCCACAAATCCTCTGGGCATAGATGATGAAAATTTTATCAGAGGAACTGCCCCCATGACTAAAAGTGAGGTTAGGACTCTGGCAATAACTAAACTTAAACTGAAGCAGGACTCGGTCATATATGATATCGGAGCTGGAACCGGTTCGGTCTCCATAGAAATGGCATTGGCAGTTCCAGATGGTACCGTTTATGCAATCGAAAAGGAGAATGAAGCAGTAGACTTAATCAGACAGAATAAAGCCAAGTTTGGAACTTTCAATCTTGAAATAATTCACGGAACTGCTCCAGATGCGATTAGAGAGCTTCCCGAACCCACACACGCATTCATCGGGGGTTCTTCTGGAAACCTGAATGATATCATGCAGACATTGCTGTCAAAAAATAAGGACATGCGGATAGTGATCACCGCAGTAACCTTAGAAACAGTCTCAGAAGCATTGTCATGTATGACCAACTTTGGTTTCAAACATCGTGATATTATGCAGCTATCAGTGTCAAAATCAAGAGAGATTGGAAGTTACAACCTAATGACTGCTCAAAACCCTGTTTATATGTTTACATTAGGTGAGGCCAGCAGACGTAATTAAGCACACTCTGCTCCTAATCACATTTCTATTTTTGTTGGAATTCCACCATATCCTTTTAATAATACATTATGTATCCAAGTAATATTGGATATATTGTCCATCAATACGATTGATATGACATATACATCACACCATCAGACCACAAGGGGTGACATGTCTGATTCTGTGTATGAAAGGAATCATCATACAATTGGAGACGATCCAGAAGATGACAGTCATAGATGCGTTTGATAAGGAGGATAGAAACAAATGCACATAATGGAAGGATATTTGCCTGCTTCATGGGCAGCTTTGTGGTACATCATAGCGATGCCTATTGTCGCTTATGGGGCCATTAAGCTCATAAAGCTCCTGAGAGAAAAACCTGAACTGAAAATAACTGTAGCACTTTCTGGAGCATTTATTTTCGTTCTGTCTGCTTTGAAACTGCCATCGCTTGTCGGAGGATCGTCATCCCATCCGACTGGTACCGGACTTTCAAGTGCCTTGTATGGTCCGGCGATAACTGCCGTATTGTCTACCATTGTTTTGTTATTCCAGGCCCTTCTGCTGGCTCATGGTGGAATCACGTCCCTGGGAGCTAATGTATTTTCAATGGGTATTGCAGGACCAGCTGTCGGATATGTGGTGTATAAAACAATGAGAAAGGCCAAATTTGGCATAGCGCCTTCAATGTTCGCTACCGCAGCTTTGGCAGATCTTGTAACTTATATAGTCACTTCAATGCAGCTGGCATTGGCTTTCCCCGCAGATGTCGGAGGCTTCTTAGCTTCATTCGTCGATTATCTGGGAATATTCGCAGCAGTACAGATTCCACTGGCAATAATCGAAGGAATAATCTTCGCAATCTTTGCAGACTATCTGATGTCTGTAAGGCCAGAATCTTTCGAGAACTGCAAAATCCGCTTAAGGCGGAAAAAATCAGCACCGGAGAGTGACTGAGATGGAAAAAAAGTATTGGTATCTGATTGGAGTCGGCTTGATTATAATGCTGTGCGTAGTGCCTTTCATAGTCAACCCCGATGCTGAATATGGTGGAGCAGACGATGCAGCCGGGGAGATGATCGAAGAGACTGGATATACGCCATGGTTCGAAAGCATCTTTGGTGACCTTCCGTCAGAGACAGAATCAATGCTGTTTGCTCTCCAGGCTGCAATTGGAGCGCTCATAATCGGCTTTGTTCTGGGAAGAGTGACAAAAAAGACGCCTTCTGCAGACAAAGCAGAAATATCTCAGAATAATGCAGACAACTGAACTTGGGCGGTCCGATGCACAATCACAACATAGATGAAGTCGTTTACAATTCCAGGATGCTGAACTGGTCGCCTCTGGGAAAATTCATTTTAGTAATTTTCCTACTGGTAGCTTCACTTTTGGCAGACAGCTTAGTTGTCCCTATAGTTGTGTTTGTCATCGGCGCATCTCTTCTTTTTTATTCTACTAATTTTAAAATCCCTAAAATTGTCGGTTTAGCACTTGGAGGTGCTGCCCTTACAATCTTTGTGGGCTGTATCGTAATTTTATTTGTTACAGCTGGAGAGAACATGTTGTTCCAAGGAACCTTTTTAGGAATAGGTTACAGCATAACAGACGGAGGACTCAGACTAGCTACGCTGGTTCTTGTGAGATCTATTGCAGGCATGACTGTAATGCTGTCTTTTGCAACCTCTACGCCTGTGCCTTATCTGGCTCATGCAATGCGTCAGGTTCACATTCCCAAGGAGCTTTCAGAACTTGTAATTCTGATATATAGATACTCATTCCTTCTTTTAGAAGAACTCCACACCATGTGGACTGCAGCCTCCTGCCGCTTGGGATTCCACGGCCTTAAGAACAGGTTCAGAACTACAAGCAAAATCGCAGTGGGGCTGTTCATAAGATCTATCGACATCACAGATAGAGCACAGATTGCTCTTCAATGCAGGAATTTCAATGGCGAATTCCCTTCATACAGACTTCCTAAAAATATCTCAGCTGTATGGATTGCCGTTCCAATTTTGTCGTTTATTCTTTTATATTTATTAAATATCTGCACACGCGGATGGATCATAATAGGTGCATGACATGGACCCGGAAATAATCTTGGAAACACAGAATCTTGAATACTCATACCATAACAAAGACCTCGCTCTCAGAGATGTCTCTATAAAAATTCCAAAAGGTAAAAAAACTATACTTCTCGGAGCAAACGGTACTGGTAAATCTACATTATTCCTGCATTTCAACGGGGTCCTGAAACCTAAAAAAGGCAAAGTGCTCTACGATGGAAAAGAGTTAGACTACTCATCAAAAGGACTTTCAAAACTTCGTTCAAAGATAGCGGTGGTTCTGCAGAATCCAGATGATCAAATTTTCTCTACAACTGTTGAAGAAGATGTGGCCTTTGGACCTATGAATCTGGGACTGCCAAGGGAAGAAGTGGAGAAAAGGGTAGAAGAGGCGCTGTTCTTAGTGAATATGACTGAGTATAGGTCAAGACCGTCACAGCAACTTTCTTTCGGCCAGAGAAAAAGGGTAGCATTCGCCGGAGCGCTGGCAATGAAGCCTGAAGTTCTCATCATGGATGAGCCGACAGCCGGCTTAGATCCTCAGATGACTCATGAACTGATGGAACTGACCGATGAGCTAGTTCATTTAGGAACCACGGTAATCATTTCAACTCACGATGTGGCTATGGCATATTCTTGGGCTGAAGAACTGCATGTCCTTCAGAACGGAAGACTGGTATTTTCAGGTAATTCGGAGGAGTTCTTCATCGACCCTGTGAAAGTACACTTAGCAGGACTTTCCCAGCCAGTACTCTTTGAAATAAATGCACATCTGGAATCTCTTGGCAAAGGAAAGCAAGATCCATACCCAAGGAATATAACGCAGTTCATTAGTAAACTGGCACCCAGTGGAACTGCACCAGGAACTCTGCATCTCCTTCCTGTCAACGGTACTCTGAAACAAGAGTGGATAGATTCCATAATCAAAAAATGCAGTAATAAAGCAAGAGTGGGAATCAGTGGGACAGGAGCCAGAATTGCGGCTTCTGTTGGAATGGTTTCCGCAGATTATGTCTTTAACTCCATTGAAAATTGCCTGACCGAAGCGATTTTGGGATATGATGCCGTAATCTGCTATGATGAATGTCTAGAAGGGATCATCCGTGAAAAAATTTCCAATCTGTCGAAAAATTTCGGTATGGATATCAAAATTGTGAAAGAAGTTTCCTCTTGAAGTAAATATTGCTCAAAGGTATACATTGTGCCATAATAGCACGTAGCAATATGCATATATACACAATCCAATATCCCAACGCGCAGCCTATATGCTGTTATGAGTTGATGAACCGTGTTGGGCATTGAAGATCCTTGGATATTGACTGCATACACCCTGATGTTTCTATCAGCAGCAATCTGCATAGTCTATCCGCTGCTGAGGAAAAACAAAAAGGAGGATGAGGAATGAACACTACCGCGTTTGCTGTTCTCACAGTCCTCTATATCATAGCTGTCATCTATCTGGGTTATCTAGGCTGGAAAAAAACTCGTGGGTCTGAAGACTATATGCTTGCGGGTAGAAAGCTGAGCCCATGGGTTATCGGTCTTTCATACGGTGCGACATTTATCAGCGTTTCAGCCATTATCGGATTCGGCGGTCAGAGTGCCAAACTGGGAATGGGTTTGGTATTTCTGGCAATGTTGAATATTGCGGTAGGAGTGCTGCTTGCATTCATCGTCTTCGGTGGAAGAACCAGAAAGATGGCTAAGAAACTGAATGCAGTTACATTTCCTGATTTGCTGGGAAAATGCTACAATTCAAATGTAATCCACTTAATCACTGGAATAACCATTCTAGTGGCTATGCCCCTGTATGCGGCTGCAGTTTTGATCGGGGGATCTGAATTTTTATCTATCACTCTGGGACTGAGTTATAATTCAGCACTTGTCATATTCACTGTAGTAACAGCAGTTTATGTCATTTTAGGCGGGCTGATCGCCGTCATGTACACTGAAGCTATGCAGGGTGTAATCATGATCGGTGGAATGGTTGTGCTGTTCATCTTGACATATGCACTGTTCCCTGATGCAGGAGGCCTCACAGGCATAAATGATGCCTTATCCAATCTGACTCCTCCACCAGATCTGGTCAGCCAGGGTATGACTGGATGGACTTCAATGCCGTCTTTTGGAAGTCCAATTTGGTACACATTGGTTACTACTATGATTCTTGGAGTCGGTATAGGTGTGCTAGCGCAGCCTCAGTTAGTAGTGCGCTTTATGACTGCCAAGGATGAAAAGACTCTCAGAAGGTCAATTCCCGTAGGCGGAATATTCATTCTTCTGACTGCTGGAATAATATATACAGTCGGACCGATAAGCAACCTATGGTTTAACGATACTTTTGGAACAGATGCCTGGTCATACTTACACAATGTAGATCAGATTATTCCGGCATTTATCGACGGAGCATTCTCTGATTCTCTGTTCGGCCTCTTTGTTCCAATATTCATGATAGTCCTTCTGTCTGCAGCAATGTCAACACTGAGCTCTGTATTCCATTCTCTGGGAACTTCTGCCGGGTTTGATATCTATAAATCAGTGCAGAAAATCAGACATCCAGATGTTGAACCTAAAACCTCAATGAGACTTACAAAATACGCAATGATCGTGATGATTGTTCTCAGCCTGGCACTGGCATTCTGTATGCCCGCAAATATCATTGCAAGGGCCACAGCAATGTATATGGGACTATGTGCATGCGCTCTGCTTCCAGCTTTCTGCATGGCACTATTCTGCAAAAGGCCTATGGCAAAGCCTGCATTGTGGAGCATCCTTTCAGGTGTTGTTTCTTGGTTCATCTGGACCGTATTTGTGCATATTGCCGAGTCTTCCCAACTTGGAATCTGCAGAGCGATCTTTGGAGTCGACGCCCTGCTAGGACAGCCCTGGCAACTCATCGACCCGCTGCTGATAGCACTGCCGATTTCAACCGCTGTAATGATCATCGGCTGGGCAATCTGCAGAAACAGCTCTGATGTGTCCTTAACCTCCCGAGAACTGAGCGGAAAAGAATAAAATCCGCTTCGCTCAGACTTGGAAACTATGGAACAATACCTCGTCATGTTTAAACTGAGAGAAGAATCATACGGCGGCTCAGAAGAAGAAGCCGCCTTCATGCTTTCTGATCAGATAATTCCGTCACTGGAACGTCTTTCTGAAATCGAAAACGACAATAAAGTAATGGGTGGATTCATAGAAGGGCAGCGTTCTGGCGCCTTTGTTTTTTCTGTAACTGACTATGTAGAACTGGACAAGACCCTGGTGTCTCTGCCGATTATGAATGTATATGATGTTGATGTGGCCCCTCTGCAGACAATCTCTTCAGCTCTTGAACGTGATCGCAATATCGTTGGAGAAGTCAAGAAGGCTGCTGGACTGTAGAAAGGATTATTCAGTCTGTTGACATGTGGTGTTCTATGAAATTTCTTGCACTTATGAAAATTAACAATGATGGGATAGGAGACAACGATGAAGAGAATCGTAAGATTCTGACGGAAAAGATCATCCCTGGTTTGAAAATCTTAAAATCATGGGAGGCTGACGGAAAGCTTGATGGTGGTTTTTTCCATGGTCAGAGGTCTGCTGTTATTATCGTAGAAGCCGAATCACTGGAGAAATTGGACAGTATGATGGATACCCTGCACCTTAACGGGGCTTTTGATGCAGATATCATAGAGTTGCAGCCAATCGGCGATGCATTAGAAAAGGATGAAGAAACACTGAAAACGTTAGATTCTTCCGATGCCTGATATTGTAAGCTATGAAATTTCCGAATAACGAAACCCGTCTCATAATATATACAAATCCGAGCATTTATGCTAAAAAAAGTTCTTGTATTAGAACCGCAACTCACTCAGCGAATCTACTGTTTGACAGAAAAATAATGTCTTGCAAAATATAAGTGGTACAAGCCCTGATTGCAAGTCCTGCTATGATACAAATCATAGCAACTGTCAAATTGAACCTGCCCGATACTGAAAAAATGCTGCAGGTGCATGTTCCATACCGGATAACTCCATATCCGCGGGACAGAAAGCGCTGAGAGCATGAGAGTATCAAAAGAGACTATATGCGAAAGTCGATATAGCCACAAGCGCTTAATGACTGCGGAATTGAGAGGGGATAGTTTGAATCGCACGCTTTTTACAGTTGGTCCAGTCGAGGTCCGGAAAGAAGTCCTCGAAGCCATGACAAAACCGATGATAACTCATCGTGGCAAAGACTACGAACAGCTCCAGGCAAATATAGTTGAAAAACTGCACAAGACTCTGGACACCGACATGAACATAATAATGTCCCCTTCTTCAGCCTCAGGACTTCTCGAAGCCTGTGTAAGATGTGGCGTTAACTCCAGCATGGTCGGAATTTCAAACGGATCATTTGGAAACCGCTGGCAAAGCATTGGAAAAGACAATGGCAAAAATGTCAAGAAAATCAATGTGGAATGGGGCAAAGCCGTCAGGGCAGAGCATGTGGAAGGGCAGATCGATGATACGATTGAAGCCGTTACCATGATTGCCAATGAAAGTTCCACAGGAGTCTTAAATCCTGTAAAAGAAGTAAGTGATGAAATCCGCAGCAAACATGATCCCTTGATATTCATCGATGCTGTTACCGCAGCTTACGGGAGCGATATGCACTTGAAAGAGCTGGATGCGGATGCAGTAGTATTCGGTACTCAAAAAGCTCTGGCACTGCCACCAGGCTTGGCAGTTATTTGCTGCTCAGATCGTCTGCTGAAAAAGGCAGAAAGTGTTCCCAACAGGGGTTATTACTTCGATCTTATTCAAATGAAAAAAATGGCGGACAAAAGTTTTTCACTGACCACTCCGCCGGTATCTTTGTTATATGGTCTGGACTTCCAGCTTGACAGGATTCTGAAAGAAGGTGTTAAAAACAGATATGCCCGTCATCAGGAGATGGCAGATACTGTGCATGCATGGGCTGAGAAAAATCTCGGTCTTTTTGCAGAAGCTGAATTCAGATCAAAAACAATATCAGTTATACTCAAGAAAAATATTGAATTTAGCAAACTCCAAAGCAAACTCAACGAACGCGGATTTGAAATCTCCAATGGATATGGAGACGTCAAAGAGACAACATTCCGCATTGGTCACATGGGAGATCTCACCGTTCCTGAAGTAAAGGGTCTTCTCAAAAATATTGATGAAATCTTAGAGGAATTGCAATGATAAAGCTATTAGTTAGTGACGAGCTCTCTCAAGAGGGTCTGGATATGCTGAGGAAGGGAGGCGCCGTAGAAGTTGACGCCAAACCAAACATTCCTCACGATGAGCTAGTAAAAATCATAGGCGACTATGATGCTCTCGTAATCAGGTCTGGTACTAAAGTAACAGAGGATGTAATCGAGGCCGGTAAAAAGTTAAAAGTAGTGGGAAGAGCAGGCGTAGGTGTAGATAACGTAGACGTCAATGCTGCCACTAAAAAAGGAATTTTAGTAATGAATACTCCGGCAGCAAACATCATTTCTGCTGCAGAGCACACCATGGCTATGATGTTGTCTTTAGCACGCAATATTGTTCCTGCAAATGTTTCTCTCAAAGCTGGAGAATGGAAGCGTTCCAAATTTACCGGCATAGAGCTGAATGGTAAAACGTTAGGAATCATCGGAATAGGCCGTGTTGGAGGAGAGGTGGCAAAACGTTCCAAATCCTTCGGTATGAAGCTTATCGGTTATGATCCGTACATTCCTCCGGAAGTCGCTGTCAAGTTAGGCGTACGTCTAATGTCCTTAGAAGAAGTGGTCGAACAGGCAGATATAATCACAATCCATGCAGCTCTGACTCCAGGAACATTCCATCTGGTCAATAAAGATCTAATCTCTAAAATGAAGCCGACAGCCATGATTTTGAATGTGGCTAGGGGAGAGCTCATTGACAGTCAGGCTCTCTATGATGCTTTGAAAGAAAAGAAGATCGCAGGAGCCGCAATCGATGTGTTTGAACAGGAACCCCCAACAGGATCTCCTCTGCTTACACTGGACAACATTGTTGTCACTCCTCACTTAGGAGCCTCTACCAAAGAAGCTCAGGAAAAAGTGTCTGTAGAGATGGCTGAGGCAGTCATGTCCTTCTTAGTCGATCATAAGATCAAGAATGCCATCAATGCTCCAGTCCGCGGTATGGATCCGAAAGTACTGCCCTTCATCTCAGTTGCTGAGAGGCTTGGAGCATTTGCAGTACAGCTGGTTGATGCTCCTGTTTCTAAGGTAAACGTTACAGTATATGGTGATCTAGCTTCTGTAGACACAAAGATGGTTACTGTATCCGCTTTAATGGGAGTTCTTTCAAATCTGTCAACTGAGTCTCCAAACATCATCAATGCAAGCTATATTGCTAAGGAAAAGGGCATACAGGTTATGGAATCAAAGGTTGAGGATTCTAAACGTTACATCAACATGATTTCTGTATCCATTGAGTCAGAAAACTGCAAGAGAGAAGTCCGTGGAACAGCGTTTCCAGAATCTGAGCCTCGTCTGTTAGGCATTGATGACTTCGATCTCGACATCCCATTAGAGGGAGATTTCCTGCTTTCTGCCCATGCAGATGTACCAGGAATCATCGGTCGTGTAGGTGCCATTCTTGGGGACAAGGGAATAAACATTGCGAGGATGGGACTGGGAAGAAAAGACAAAGGCGGAAATGCACTTCTCCTGATTTCTGTAGACACACCTGTCAGCTTAGAACTTGTAAAAGAGATGAACCAGGTGAAGGATTTCAAAGAAGTCCGCACAATCAAACTCAGTGGTTTAGACTCAAGGGAATACCTTCAGTTCTAAACAAACCACTTTTTATTTATTTTCTAAAAAATATTTTTTATGACATTCAAACTCACAAGCATCCTGTTAGATGTCTTCGAATGCCTGGTACATCATTAAATCTGATAGATTACTTGCATTTACACTCATCATCGCCACAAATGCAAAAAATAGATAACCTCAACAAAACGGATCATTGACAAATTTCATTTGATATATGCTCATACTTATGTAAATAAAGGTATGGACATACCTTTATGTCTATTGTAATATGGACTACATAACATATATAGACACTATTCTAGATTGTGATAACCAACACTAAATTGCTATATAGGTAAGTTTAGAAAGTTGAAAAGAAGAGTGAAGGTTAAAGCCATCACCGAAGGGGTGTAGGTATGACATCAAAATCAAAAATGGACATGGAGAGCGTTTTAACTCTCGAAAACTTAACAATTGCTATCAGGAACGGCATAGACAGGGAAGGTATGCCTGAAGAGCAAGCAAAGGAGATGGCTCAGCATATTCTAAATTTCTTTGGATATAGTGAACGCATGATCGACAACGTCCTTGAGCCCGAAGACCGTGATGCTTTCTACATGTTGGAAGACACTGGGATTTTGACTACAGAGCGTGAGGAAACAACCCTCTATGACGGAAGAGAATGGAGAATCCATTACTGGCTTTTCCGCAAAGAGCGTATTCTCGAGCTTGTATGCGGTTACGATATGAAAGGTGAAGATTCTGATTCAGATGTCTCCATCTATGAAGAGTTAGAAGACGGTGTCTGGGACACTCTCAAAAATCCCGGCGCAAGCAGTTTTTAAGGGGCATTAGCTCCTTATCTTGTGCTAATGGGACTCTTTCCCTATAAATTTCGTAAGTTCCAGGAAGAGCTGGTCGAATCAATTTCTCTTTCGACCTCTTCCTCTTCCCATCTTGTTCTTGAATCAGGAACGGGAACCGGCAAGACAGTATGTGCTTTAGCCGGTACTCTGGAGACTGCCCTGAAAACTGATAAAAAAGTTCTATACTTGACAAGAACAAACTCTCAGCAGCACCAGGTGATGGTGGAACTTAGAAAGATAAATGAGACCACGCCTGTTTTTGGAGTTGCTATTCAGGGCCGACAGAATACTTGCCCTCTAGTGCAGCGTGATCCAGACTTGAGATCTGGCACTCCAGAAGAACTTTCCAAACTCTGTGCGGAAAAGAAAGCTAGAGCAATTTCAGACAGTGAGGGAGGCTGCAGATTTTATCAGAAAACAATTACTTCTGATTTTGAAGAAGTGGAAAAATATTGCAGAGAAAAACTACCTTCGGTGGAGGAATTCTCAGATTACTGTGACAAAAGAGGAATGTGTCCGCATGAGCTTACAAAAGATCTGCTTTCCCATGCGACACTTGTGGCTGCACCGTATGTTTATTTTTTCTCGCCGTTCATAAGGCAAAGACTTCTGGATTGGATGAATATTTCAGAAGCAGACTTGATCATTATAATTGATGAGGCACACAATCTTCCAGAATATGCTAGGGAGATAAAGTCATTCAAACTGTCTGCAAAAGTTCTTGAGTTGGTGAATAAAGAACTAGATGATTTTGGAAGTCCAGAAGTTCTGCAGGGAATAACCATTCGGGATTTTGTAAAACAGATTGACATTCTTTTGAAAAAAGCTCTTGAAGAATACCTCATCGAAGATGACGGCATAATTCCTCCAGATTTTCTTGAAGCAGGCCTGATGTCATCATTTTTCATTACATCTCATGCCTTAGAAGCGGCAGGAGAAAACATCTCAGAATTTGGAGACACAATACGAGATGCCAAACGAAAAAGAGGCAGGCTGCCAAGATCATACATTTATTCTCTAGGAAACTTTCTGCAGCTTTGGATGGATACTTATGAAGAGTTTTACGTCAAACTGATAATCGGAGGAGAAAACCCAGCTTTTGAAGCATATTGCATGGATCCTTCTATAGCATGTCTGCCTGTTTTCAAATGTCATTCTTCTCTTCACATGTCTGGAACATTATCACCTTTAAACGAATACAGAGCATCAATTGGAATACCAAAAGAGTCTAATTCCATCATTTTTCCATCTCCGTTTGATCCTTCAAAACGTTCTGTAATTTATGCTGATGATGTAACGACAAAATACGAAGAGCTGCTGAAGGATGAAGAAATCATCAAAAAAATGGAAGATTATACCGTTTCAGTATGCAACACATGCAACCGGAATACAGCCGTATTTTTTTCTTCTTATACACTAATGGATAAATTTATCGAAGACAAGATTCTTATCAGAATCAGAAACAAGGTCTACATGGAAAGAAAAGGCATGCAGCAACATGAGCTCATGGAAGAGGTAAAGGGCTTCAAAACCTCAAAACCGGCAGTGATTTTTGCAGTAATGGGTGGAAGAGTCAGTGAAGGAATAGACTTTCCAGGTGATGAACTGGAGGTTGAGATTTTAGAAGGTATACCTTATCCAAAGCCCAACGCTAAACAGCGGGCATTGCTGCATTATTATGAAATTAAATTTGGAAGAGGGTGGGAGTACACAGTCAAAGCACCCGTCACAAGAAGACTGCTGCAGACTCTGGGAAGGCTCATCCGTACAGAAGAGGATACAGGAATAGCACTGATCCTCGACAAACGGGCAGTTCAGTTTTCAGACAGTTTTAAATCTCAGCTGTCGGAAACGCCCGTAAATGATATTCTTAACTTTTTTACAGACCGCCGATGAAAGAAATATTTAACCCCCTTGAACTATCCCTTCTCAATGGACGTCTCAGAAGTTCTCGTGGCTATTGTTCTCGGCATCTTCCTGTTTCTGCCGGCCCTGGTGCCAAATTCAGCAGCTGTGCTTTTCGGTGGCGGAACGCCGATAGATTTTGGAAAGACTTGGAGAGGGAAGCGCATTCTGGGCGACGGCAAAACCTGGGGAGGGCTTATTGGAGGAGTAATCTCTGGAACAGCTCTTGGAATACTCCTCATTGCCATTGCATACTTCTTTGATCCTGTGGACTTCTGGGGATACGGATCTTTCCCGCAGAATGTAGGAATTGTTTTCACACTTGCACTCGGATCTTTACTGGGAGACATGTGCGGTGCTTTCATTAAACGCAGATTGGGCATGGAAAGAGGTCAGAAAGCTCCGGTGCTGGATCAATATGACTTTGTAGCCGGTGCAATGCTTGTAACTTGCCTATTCTTCCCTGACTGGTTCATATCCACGTATATTTCTGGAACAGGACTGATTTCATTAGCTACTGTCTTAGTTTTAGTGCCGGTTCTACACCGCTCTGTAAACATCATTGGTTTTAAAATGGGAAAGAAAAAGGAGCCTTGGTAATTATGAATGATCGAGTTAAAAAAGCGCTTATGGACTGCAATGCCCTAGCTTATGGGGAATTCACACTTGCTTCTGGAAAAAAAAGTGAGTATTACATAGACATCAAAAAAGCCAGCACAGATCCTTATGTTCTTGAGGCAATTGCAGATGAGATGGCCAAAAGCATCGCCGCCATGGGATTAAAGTTCGATTTAATCGGTGGAGTGGCTCTTGGTTCTGTACCACTGGCTGTAGCTCTTTCTCTGAGAACTAAGATTCCATACATAATGGTGCGAAAAGAGAAGAAAGATCACGGCACGCAGAAACTGATTGAAGGAACTATGGCCGAAGGCTCTAAGATCCTGATGGTGGAAGATGTAGTCACTTCTGCAGGCTCAGTTTCAACAGCCGTTGATGTGGTGAGAAATGCCGGAGGCGTTATTGAAAACGTATTCTGTGTCGTTGACAGGCAGTCTGGTGGATCTGAATTGTTAAAAGAAAAGGGAGTTGAACTCCTTTCTCTGATAACTGCAGAGGATGTGTTGAAACGATGATTTCATGCCAAGACTGCCCTCTCTGCGAAGGCAGACAGAATATAGTCATGCCAGATGGAGACCCAAAATCTCCCGTTGCCTTTGTAGGAGAAGCTCCTGGAGCAGATGAAGACAGATTGGGAAAGCCGTTTGTAGGAAAATCTGGAAAGGTGCTGAGCCGACTTATGGAAGAAGTCGGTCTTGTTAGGAGTACTGTATTCATCACCAATACAGTAAAATGCAGACCGCCCAACAACAGAGATCCAACAGCAAAAGAGATGGAAGCATGCTACCCGCGACTGGAGCAGGAGCTGAAAGACCGAAAGTTAATCATTGCACTGGGAAGATCCGCTGCAAAAGATTTAATTGGAAGAGATGTTAAAATGGGCTCGGAAGCAAATACCATTGTTCCAGTCAAAATCGCAGGCAATGAAATCAAAGTTCTGATTGCATATCACCCAGCTGCGACATTTTATAGTAAAAAAGCTCTTGAAAGTCTGAAAAATTCTATTGAGATTGCTAAAGAATATATGATGAGCAAATAATTTTCATATCTGGCAGACCGTAAGAGCTATTTATAGGTACAATTATGAGTTTAAAAATCGGAGACTGTACATCATGTCTTTAACAATCACCCCAGATGAGCTTATTAAGACACATGGTAAGCTTTTCTGCCAAGGTTTCTATACCTTAGTCGATGAAAAAAATAACATCGCTACGCTGATTGAATGCTGCGATGTCAAAGGCGCAATGGAATGGGATATCGCCAACAGGAAACGTAGCGGTGGCGTTCTCAAAAGCATACGCACTGACGGCAACATGCTCGTTATGGAAGCAGACCTTGGAGAAGGTGAAGTTAATTTTGGACCTGCAGCAAAAGGCATAGGAGCTTCTGCTCTGAAAGCCGTCAATGTGGAAGGAGATCTTGTAAAAACAACATGGATAGGTCTGGCAGGTGCAAGTGTTGGAATAGGTGTCTGCTTAGCTCAAGGACCTGGCGTAATAAAGGCGGAGTATCCTGAAGGTTTTAAGGTAGGAGGAGCCAACAGAGTTCTTGTAAACATCTACACTCCTAAACTGGTGCGTGTAGTGTATGCTGCAGACGATACGGACACCAAAGAGAAAGGAGCTTCATGGGTATTAATGCTGAAAATGGCTAAGTCAGCACCATATGGTAAATTCCTTGAACACAAAATCACGCAGCTTAATCCAAACGTTCCTGAAAAAACAACTAACTGTGCTGCTGTGGGTGTATCATTTGCCGTAAAGGAAGATGAAGTTGAGAAGCTCACAGAATATGTGATAAATTATCTTCGTGAGAATACATATTCTTCAGAAACAACACTGGCAGTTTATCAGGGTCTTAAAATCCCCCAGGAGCTCTCTGAATATGGATTGAGAGCTAAAAAAGAAATTCTCACTGTGGATGACGCCAAAAAGGCAGCTGCCGAAGGGGGAGCGAAAATTATAAAAATCACCGGTGAAAACGGAACTATAGGGGCTGTTGCTGCTATAGGCTGCTTTGACATGGGTCTTATGGCTGCAGACATTCTCGATGAATGATAACCATCGGGATATTGGTGAGGTAATGAAACAAGAAATCTCTAAAGCGATCTCAAGCACGGCATACCAGGCTTATGAGAAACTTCTCTTCAAAGAGGTTTCAGAAGGTGTAATTCCGCATCACATTGCCGTCATCATGGATGGCAATCGCCGTTTTGCCAAAGAGCTGGGGATTTCTTCTACCGAAGGGCATATAAAAGGTAAAGACAAACTTGAGGAAGTCTTGGAATGGTGTATGGAGCTTGACATCAAGGTCCTGACAGTGTATGCCTTTTCTACAGAAAACGGAAAGCGCAGCATCGAAGAAGTATCCGACCTCATGGATCTTTTTGAAGACAACTTTATAAAGCTGGCTGATGACGACAGAGTACACAGATATGGAATAAAAGTTAAAGTCTTAGGACAGAGGGAGTTAATTCCAGCAAATGTTTTAGAGGCCATAGAAGTCGCCGAAGAGAAAACAAAAGACTATTCAGATCATTATTACAATATTGCACTGGCATACGGTTCTCGTCAGGAAATCATACACGCTATCAAGCAGATTGCACAGAAAGTAAAAGACGGAGAAATGGAAATAGAAGATATTTGCGAAGACACAGTCTCTACCTACCTGTACACCGCTGACTTTCCAGATCCTGATCTGGTTCTCAGAACATCAGGAGAAGAAAGAGTTTCCAATTTCCTGCTGTGGCAGCTTGCATATTCTGAATTATACTTTACAGATGTGTACTGGCCTGGTTTCAGGAAAATTGATTTTCTCCGTGCTATCCGTTCATATCAGCTGCGTCAAAGACGCTTTGGGACCTGATCTTATTCTATTTCTTTAGTATTGTAAACAATAGCCTTCAAAATCCTTATTTTCTGCTAACCAATAGCTGTCCAAAGTGCTCTGGGATGGACAAGGCATCATAGATAGCATGTAATAATATTTCTTTTAGACCATTGTATATACTTTACTGCATATACCTTTAAATCCTATTCAAATTTAAACTAAACCTAAATACAATATGTAGATACATATACCATATATTTTCTATTTAATGTATATAGAATATCTCGAAAACTTTCATATCCAGACACCTCGAGATGCCCACATGAGCACGTGAAAACATTTTTCTAGAGTGTATCTGCTGAGGGTTGGAACAGATCATGGCTAAATACGACTTAGTTTTCATCCACGCTCCCAGCGTATATGATTTTAGAAAGGAGTCTATGTTCTATGGACCAGTCAGTGACTTGGTTCCTTCGACTCCTGTTTTTGAAATGTATCCATTTGGTTTCACTACAATGGCCGCTCATCTCAGCAAAGCTGGCTATAAAGTCAGAATCATAAATCTGGCCAGTATGATGCTGAATGACAGCAAACTGGACGTGGAATCGTTTCTGTCAAAGATCGACTCAGACGTATTCGGTATTGATCTTCACTGGCTTCCGCATGCTCATGGTTCTCTTGCAGTTGCAGAAATCATCAAAAAACTACATCCAGAATCAAAAGTCCTGTTTGGGGGATTCTCTTCATCATACTTCCAGAAAGAGTTGATCCAGTATCCTCAGGTAGATTTAGTTCTCAGGGGAGACTCAGTAGAGCAGCCCATAGTTACTTTAATGGATACTTTGAGTAAAGCTGGAGATCTGTCTAGCGTGCCTAATTTGACTTGGAAAAAGGATGGTAAAATCACAGTAAACGATATGACTTTTGTACCAGATGATTTAGACTATCTGGACATTGATTATGCCTGGATCATAAAGTCAGTCATTAAGAATATGGATCTGGAAGGGGCAAAACCCTTCAAAGACTGGGATCGGTATCCGCTCACAGTATCTTTTACTGTCAGAGGATGTGCTCACCGCTGTGCAGTATGCGGAGGCAGCTGTGGAGCAAATAAGATTGTATTATCACGCTCTAAACCAGCGTTCAGGAGTCCTGAGAAAGTTGCAGAGGACATCAGCAATGTGGAGAATTATCTGAAAGCCCCAGTTTTTGTGGTCGGGGACTTGAGGCAACATGGAGAAAGTTATGCTGAGCGCTTCTTCAAAGAATGTAAACGGTTAGATATTGACACTCATGTAATTCTAGAATACTTTGTACCTCCGCCAGAGTCATTTTTTAAATCTGCAGACTCAACGTTCAGCAGATATTCGATCCAGTTTTCACCTGACTCTCATGAAGAGAATGTACGTTATGCTCTGGGAAGAAGGTTTGACAATCATTCTATGAATAAAAGCATTGGATTTGCTCTGCAAAACAACTGTCAGAGATTTGATATGTTTTTCATGATCGGCCTGCCGGAACAGACTCCAGAATCTGCTATCAGTTCAGCACAATACACTAAGGATCTGTACAGCAACAACAACAATGACAGCAGACTGCACATCTATACTTCACCTCTAGCTCCTTTCTTGGATCCTGGAAGCTTTGCTTTTGAAGAGCCTGAAAAATATGGCTACAAGCTGTTGGCACACACTCTTGAAGAGCACAGAATCAGGCTTACAAATCCCAGCTGGAAAGATGTCCTGTCATATGAAACAAAGTGGATGACGCGTGATCAAATTGCCCAGACTTCATACGATGCAGCGGATCTGCTCAGCAAGGTGAGGCTTGAGGTAGGACACATTGATCAGAATGAATATGATGAGATCACTTCCAGGTCTAAAGAAGCCAGAGCACTGCTGGATGAAGTAGAAGCTGCTACAAAGCTTTCTAACCCTGAAGATCGCAGAGCTGCTTTGGACGCTCTCAGAGGCAGAGGAATGGAACTGATGGAGTCGACAATCTGTCAGAAAAGAGAACTAGAATGGGACAGCCAAAGCGTATTCCGCAGTGCACCCAGAGTAGTTAAGGGTTTGATATTTAAAAAGAAGAAGAGATGAGGGCTTAATTTTTGCCCAGCTCTTTAGACCTTTCAGTTGCTGCCAGAACCGCGTCGATAAAGGCTCCTCTCACAGCTGAATTCTCAAGAATGCGCATTCCCTCAATGGTTGTTCCGGCAGGTGATGTAACCATATCCTTTGCCTGGCCAGGATGCATTTTTGTTTCCAGTATTGTTTTTGCGGCACCCAGAACAGTCTGTGCAGCCAATGCAGTCGAGACATCTCTTGGCAGGCCGGCCATTACTCCGCCGTCTGACAAAGCTTCGATCACCAGATAGATGTACGCAGGACCAGATCCGCTCAGACCGGTTACTGCATCGAGCTGCTTTTCTTCCATCGGGTAAGCAATTCCTACAGCTTCCAGCATTTTTTGAACTAATGCCTTATCCTCATCCGTTGCATATTTTCCAAGAGCAAAAGCAGAGGCAGAGGCACTGACCAAACAAGGCTGGTTGGGCATAACCCTTATGACTCTGACACCTTCGTTGAGATGTGACTCAATGGATGAGATTTTCACACCAGCAGCTATAGATACAATCAAATGATCTTTAGTCAACTCAGACCTCAACTCATCCAGCACTGTAGCAACAACATTTGGTTTTACTGCCAGTACAATCACTTTAGCTTCTTTTATCACATCTTTGTTGTTGGCAGTCACATCTACGCCCAGATTTTTTACTATGTACTCTCTTCTGGGAGCAAAAACTTCACTGGCAATAAGTTCCTCAATAGTTGTGAGCTGTCCGTTGATCAATCCCTTCATCAATGCCTCGGCCATGTTGCCTGCGCCAATAAATCCAAATTTTTTACTCATAATATACACCGTTACTTTTGCAAATTAAATGTAAGTTAAACGCCTAACTGCTCAAATGATTCTTGAATCTTCCCTTTGATTCTTACAACCTTTGTATTATATACCCCTGAAGACTTTAGTGATAAACAATGGTTTAATACCAGATAAATGCCAGACACTGGCTGTATAATTATTACTTCGACAATGTATTTATAGAGGCATCATATTGTCCATCCAATGCTCTGGGATACCTATTTGCCGGTCGCAATCTTTACAGTGGTTGCGTTGGGATTTCCGATATTGGCATTCTACGTCTCAAGGTTTTTCCGTCCTACTCGAGTGACGCCCCTTAAGCGTGAGACTTATGAATGCGGTGAGGTTCCAATCGGTGGTGCACAGATCCAGTTCCATTTCCAATTCTATATGTTTGCAATTATTTTCGTCGTTTTCGATGTAGTTACAATCTTTTTGATGATCTGGGCACTCTCGTTTGATTATCTCATGTTCGATGCTAAACTAATGATGTTGGCGTTCTTTGCACTGCTCTTAGTTGGTGTATATTACGCCCTCAAGAAGGAGGAGAAGCTATGGATTTGAGTCTATTTCCAAATGCCATTGCCATGACCATTGACGAGTTTAAAGCTTGGTCTCATGAGGTCGTCGATGAACTCGGCAGATCTAGTGGGATAAAGAGACTTGTCGATAAGGCAACCGCTCCAATCTGGAGTTGGGCACAGAGAAATTCTCTGCACCCTCTGCACTTTGGTATTGCATGCTGTGCTCTGGAGATGGCTGCTGCGTCTGCCCCTAGATTCGATGCAGAAAGGGTCGGTGTCGTGTACCGTTCTTCACCAAGACAGACTGATGTTCTTCTTGTGAATGGATGGGTAACAAAGAAACTTCGTCCTGCTCTTCGTCGTCTCTATGAGGAAATACCCGATCCAAAGTGGGTCGTGGCTATGGGAGAATGCGCAATTTCAGGTGGACCCTGGTATGATTCATACAATGTTGTGCAAGGTGTCGATACATTCATTCCAGTCGACATTTACATCCCCGGATGCCCGTCTAGGCCAGAAGCCATGATTGATGGTTTCTTGAAGCTGCAAGAGAAGATCAAGGTAGAACAGCAAGGTACTTTCTTGGATGACTGAGGTGACATATTTGACTGATGCGTTTACAATTGACCAAGTCAAGGAAAAGATCACTTCAGAATTCTCATCAGATGAAGTAAAAATCCTTGATAAAAATAAACCACGCAGAATTTATTGTACTGCGGATAAAGACTCAATTCTAAAACTCTGCACGTTCCTTAAAGACGCGCTTAATTTTGAACATTGCTCATGTGTATCTGGAGTAGATCGCATTGATTGCTTCCAGGTAGTCTACCACATCACATCATATGCAAACAGAATCACAATCGAAATCGTTGTTGATTTGCCTCATGACAATCCAGAAGTGGATTCCATCACTCCTTTGTGGGGCGGTGCCAATTGGCATGAGAGAGAAGCCTATGATATGTTTGGTATAATTTTCAAGAATCATCCAAAACTTGCGAGGATTCTGTTGGATGAGGATGTTCAGTTCTTCCCGATGAGGAAGGATTTCAAGAGTGGAGGTCTCTGAAATGGCAAAGATGTGGATTAACATGGGTCCTCAGCACCCTATGACACACGGTCTCTGGAATCTTCGTATTGAAGTAGATGGAGAAACCGTTACAAACTCTGAGCCAGTTATTGGATATCTTCACCGCGGGTGGGAAAAGATGGTGGAGGACAGAACCTACCCCCAGATTATTCCCATGGCCGACAGACTTTGCTATGGTTCATCATACACATGGAGCCACGTATATTGTTTAGCTGTAGAAGATCTCATGGAATTAGAAGTTCCTGAGCGTGCTAAATACATCCGTGTTATTGCTGACGAACTGCAAAGAATAGCCTCACATCTGATGTGGTTGGCTGCTATCGGTCCAGACCTTGGTAACCTGACTATTTTCCTATATGCAATGAGGGAAAGAGAGCTTTTCATGGATCTTTTCCAGTCATTGTGCGGTGCGAGAATGACATATAATTATACTCGTATCGGCGGTGTCAGAAACGACACTACACCAGAATGGGAAAGAGACCTTGTTAGAACTCTAGACTTTTTTGAAAAGCGTATGGTTGAATACGAAGACCTCGTCGATCGTAACGTTGTTTTCAGAATGAGAATGGAAGGTCTAGCGCCTCTCTCTGCAGCAGACGCCATTAACCTCGGCGTTACAGGACCAAGCCTGCGTGGAAGCGGTGTGGACTTTGATGTCCGCCAAGATGATCCATATGAAGTCTATGAAAACTTAGACTGGCATCCATGCGTACAGCCCGACTGTGATGTTTACGCAAGGTATAGAGTTAGAATGGACGAAATGAGGATGTCCGTCCAGATTATTCGCGACGCTCTCAAAAAGATGCCTAAGGGTCCTGTTAGAGTAAAGCCACCGCGCTATGCTCCAGAAGGCACAGGTATGGCCAGAATGGAAGACCCTCGTGGAGAGAGTCTGATGTATGTTATAGGTGATGGAACAGAGAAGCCATTCAGATTGAAGGTAAGAAGTCCTTTCTTCGTAACGCTTTCTGCCGCACCTGTCATGGTTAACGGATGCAAAGTCGCAGATGTCCCGTCCATTATGGGTATGATTGACGTCTGTATGGGTGAAACGGACAGGTGATTTAGATGACGTCTATTGATTTATGGGGCGGAATGGATGCCTTAACAAACTGGTTGATGGATGACGTTTTAGGCGCTCTCTTCAACTGGCTTGGTCTTCACGGACTCGCAGACTTCCTTATGAGCGATACCTTGGGAACAGTAATTATGCTGCTGCTCATTGGTATCTTTGTCTTCATTGTCGGATTCCTTGTTGACATTACAATGATCTGGCAAGAACGTAAGATGTTAGGAAGGCTGATGGATCGTAGAGGTACAATGGTTGGTCCTTTGGGTTATTTCCAAAACATCGCTGATGGTTTGAAGACCTTCTTGAAGGAGACAATTATTCCTGAAAATGCTGATGAAGGCGTTTTCAACTTAGTGCCTGTTCTTTACATTGGAACATCTGTACTTTTGTTAGGTACTCTTCCTCTGAGTACACAGTGGTACATGTCCAACTCTGAACTGGGTGTGCTTCTGACTTTTGCAATCTTCTGTATTGCACCGTTCGTTATTCTGCTCGGTGGGTGGGCTTCAAACAACAAGTATACCCTCATCGGTGGAATGCGTGCAGCCGCACAGATTATCTCTTATGAAATCCCGTTGTTCTTGGCAGTAGTGTCAGTAATCATTCTGACTGGAAGCATGAACTATGGTGATATCGTAGCCTGGCAGCAGGCCAATGTGTGGCTAGGAATACCATTGATCATTGGTTTCATAGTATTCTTCATAGGAATTATCGCTGAAGCAGAAAGGGTTCCTTTCGATCTTCCTGAAGCAGAAGCTGAACTTGTAGAAGGATGGGGTACAGAATACGGTGGTTTCAGATTCGGTTTAATGATGCTTACTGATTACTTCCGAGGTTATGCCGGTTGTGCAGTAGTTGTCTTATTATTCCTCGGTGGATGGGACGGACCAGGCTTCATTCCAGAAGAAATATGGTTCTTACTCAAAGCATTCATCGTGTTTGCCGTTATGATCTGGGTAAGAGGTGCTCTGCCTCGTGTCAGGACCGATCAGATCCTGAGCATCGGGTGGAAGAGACTGTTGCCTCTAGCTGCAATCAACGTTTTCATTGCAATCGCATTAAAAGCACTGGGAGTGTTCTAAAATGGCTGAAGCAATAAGATCCAATAAGCAGAGGTCTAAAGAGCTAGGCCTGACTGGTTTCATCCTAAAGCCTCTTGCCCTTACATTAAAACAAACTCTCAAATCTACGGTCCACAAGCCGACCACTGTCTTGTATCCTTGGGAGAAACTAGTTCTACCCGACGTATATCGTGGCCGCCCAGGACTCAGGTTTGACAAGTGCATCGGTTGCGGCGTATGCATGCGCATCTGCCCTAACAGGTGTATTGATATGATGGAAGTCGACGATCTTCCTAAAGAAGGCGTTGAGACTCCTAAGAAAGTAAAGAGACCGAGAGTAAATGTCGGACGCTGCATGATGTGTGGCTACTGTGCGGAATACTGTCCCACAGATGCTATGATCGTCACGCCTGAATATGAATTAGCCTCATTTACCCGCGGAGCATTGATTTATGATCCTTATCAGTTGCAATATGATGGGGTGCCAGGAAACGAAGTTCACATTTTGGAAGTATTGCCAGCAGAACTTCATACCGGAGCAGCTCCCAGACCTGCATTAGAGAACAAGGATCTACCATCTCTTGAAGACAGCAAGTGCATTGGATGCACAAAGTGTGCAAAAGCATGCCCTGTTGACGCTGTTGAAATGAAGGAGATGGGTGTAAATGAAAAAGGTCGTCCAATTAAGAGGCCTGTTTTCGATAATGATAAGTGCGTATCTTGTGAAAACTGCGTAGAAGTTTGCCCCAAGAGCGCGCTCTGTATGAAGGAGGTGCAGTAATGGCCTGGGAGATTCTAGGAGCATCCATAGGCTGGGACGAATTCTTCTTCCTATTCTTTGCTATAGTGACAATCGCTGGAGCAATATTGGTGTTGTATTCCAAAGAAATTGTACGTAGCGTTATGTGGCTCGCTTTGGCGTTCATGGGTGTAGCGTTTACTTACATCTTCTTAGGAGCTGAATTCCTTGCGTTGATTCAGATTTTGATTTATGTCGGAGCAGTTTCAGTTCTGATGCTGTTCGGTATCATGCTGACAAAGCGCAAACTGTTGGGCGGTGATCGCGGTGAATAAGCGTGTAGTATACTCAGTCGTGATGGTGCTCGTCGGAGTGCTGTTCTTATCAGTATTGCTGTGGCCTATTCTAACAGGCGATTTTTCAACAGGATATACTCAGCAGAATACTGACACATATGAGCTTGGTCAACTGATGTTTGATAACTACGGACTAGCTCTGATTGGAGTAGGAATTGTGTTATTCGTCTCTATGCTTGGAGGCGTATATCTTGCAAAAGAAGAGGAGGAGGATAAGGAATGATCCCGTTAGAATGGTTCCTCTGTCTTTCAGCAATTCTCTTCGTAATTGGGGCAGTAGGAGTCCTCACAAAAAGAAATGCAATCATCGTACTGATGTGTGTTGAACTTATGCTAAATGCAGCCAACATAAACTTTGTCGCATTCTCTTCATACACTGGAGGATTGACAGGACAGGTGTTTGCAGTGTTTGCTATTGCTATAGCTGCAGCTGAAGTAGCAGTAGGTCTTGCTATTGTAATGACCTTGTACAAAGCCAGGGACACCGTCAACGTTGACGAAGTCAAACTCTTGAGGTGGTAAAGTGTTCGCTGAATATGCCTGGTTAATTCCCATCTTTCCATTGATTGCGTTTGTAATCGTTGGTTTCTTGGGAAACAAATTGTTTAAAAAAGCGGAAGGAGGAGCACCAATCGCAATCATCATGGCTGCGATCTCCTGTGTTCTTTCTCTGTTAGTAGCCTATGAAACTTTAACCACCGGTGAGGTGTATAAAGCATCTCTAGAGTGGATGGTCGTTGATGGATTTACCTTCAACATGGGTATTTACATCGACAATCTGACTGCATTGATGCTTATTGTAGTATCATTCATTGCAACACTTGTTGTAATATACTCAGTAGGATACATGCATAGCGAGGGAGAAAAGAAACGCAGATACTATGCAATAATCTCCCTGTTCATTGGTGTAATGCTTGGATTAGTCCTCGCATCCAACTACCTTCAGATGTTCATCTTCTGGGAATTAGTTGGTCTGTGTTCCTATCTGTTAATCGGATTCTGGAACACCAAGCCGTCTGCTGCCTCTGCAGCAAAGAAGGCTTTCCTCGTCACCAGAATTGGTGACATTATGTTAATGCTCGGCCTGATAATCTTCTTTGTAGGATTCAAAGGCAATCTGGACTTTGACTACATTTTCAACAATGTAGACTTGTTCACGGGCGGCGATAGTCTACTGACACTCGGTACCTTCTTAATCTTTGGAGGTGCAATCGGTAAATCTGCTCAGTTCCCTCTGCACGACTGGCTTCCAGATGCAATGGAGGGTCCAACCACAGTATCTGCTTTAATCCATGCAGCAACAATGGTTAAAGCTGGTGTATACTTAGTAGCAAGGTCTTACCCAGTGCTCATCGAAACACCAGACACGCTGATAATTATTGCAGCAGTAGGTGGATTTACAGCATTATTCGCTGCCACAATGGCTCTCAACAATACAAACATCAAGAGAGTCCTTGCATACTCTACAATCAGCCAGCTTGGTTATATGTTCTTAGCTTTAGGAGCTTCAGGATATCTCTTTGCAGTATCTGGAGATCCAAATGTAGGATACATGGCTGGTATGTCTCATCTTATGAACCACGCTTTCTTCAAAGCATTGCTCTTCTTAAGCGCAGGTGCGGTGATACACGCTGTGCATACGGAAGATATGATGCGGATGGGAGGCTTGTCTAAGAAACTAAAAATCACTTCAGCTGTGATGTTGCTGGGTTGTATATCTATAGCAGGTATTCCGCCGTTTAGCGGATTCTGGTCTAAAGATGAGATCTTGGCAACGGTGTTTGAAACAGGTGCATATAACACAGGATTCTACCTGCTGTATGCATTTGGTATCATTGCAGCCTTCATTACAGCATTCTATATGTTCAGGCTATGGTTCCTCACATTCAGCGGAAAGCCAAGAGATCAAGAAATCTACGACCACGCCCACGAGGCTCCAAAAGTAATGTGGATTCCTCTTGTGATCTTAGCCGTACTCGCAGTAGGATCTGGTCTTGCTGGTATCCTTCTTGGAATGGAAGGCACAATTGAACCTGTAGCATACCTATCAACAATGCATATTGCTTCAGGAATAGACATGATAGTTGACATGTTCCAGCATCCGCTGACATATGTGTCAATAATCGTTGCAGTCCTTGGTATTGCAGTAGCATATCTGATGTACTATTCCAAGACAATTGATCCTGCAAGGATTTCTGAAAGCAAAGTTGGAAAGAAGCTTGGAAATGTCTTACTGGCTAGGTATGGATTTACCGCCGGTTACGACCTTTTCGGAATAAAAGTGATATATGGCATATCAAAGGCAGTCGACTGGTTTGATAGAAACATCATCGATGGTGTTGTCAAACTGATCTCATTAATCTGTACACTGGTTGGAAAGTTACTGAGATTTGTACAAAACGGTCTCGTCCAGACATATGCTAGTATCGTCGTGGTTGGAGTGTCGCTAGTTGTGATTCTCCTCCTTGCTTTCGGAGGTATGTTCTAATGTTAGATAATCTCGCCACAACTCTGGCTGACACTTTAGAGGGCATTCCAGTATTGTCCCTCTTAATCATAATTCCCTTGATTGGTGCATTAGCTGCATTCTTCCTTGGAAAGAATAATGCTAAGCTTGCCAAAACAATAGCACTGGCGTTCTCATTCGTAGCCCTGGTTCTTTCAGTCTTTGTACTGATCGCATACTATGGTTCAGGCAATGGGGGCTTCATGTTCTCTGAGAACTATGTATGGGTAGAACAGCTCGGAATCAACTACAACCTTGCAATAGATGGACTGAGCCTTCCAATGGTCTTCCTGTCTACTCTGTTAGTGTTCCTGGCAATTCTGTTCTCTTGGGATGTCTCAGAGAAAACAAGAACATACATGTCTCTCATGTTACTGTTAGAAGTAGGTGTAATTGGAGTATTCACATCTCTAGATTACTTCTTATTCTACATCTTCTGGGAGATAGTTCTGATTCCAATGTTCTTCCTCATATCAATATGGGGAGGACCAAACAAATCATACGCTTCAATTAAATTCCTTATATACACACACGTAGCGTCTTTGGTAATGCTGCTTGGTATCTTTGCGCTGTACTTCACAGCTGCAGGAGAATTAGGCTACTACACCTTTGACATGGCCCAAATAGCATCTGTATCTGGAGCCCTTGAAATGGGAATGAAGACTCTGATCTTCGCAGCCTTGTTCTTTGGGTTCATTGTCAAGATGCCTATGGTTCCATTCCATACCTGGCTTCCAGATGCCCACGTGCAGGCACCTACTGCAGGATCCGTGCTACTTGCAGGTATTCTGCTTAAAATGGGTGCCTACGGAATAATTCGTATCTGTCTTCCAATCTTCCCCGTCGATGTTTCGTACGAGTTCTTTGGAGTTGTAATCAACTGGCAGATGATTCTGGCAGCCATAGGTGTCGTTTCGATGGTTTATGGTGCCTTTGCTTGTCTGGCACAGACAGATCTTAAGAAAATGGTTGCATACTCTTCGATCAGCCACATGGGTATTGTAATGTTGGGAATCGCCACACTCACAGAGCTTGGTATTGCCGCAGCAGTATTCCAGATGTTTGCCCATGGTATCATCGCAGCTGTGCTCTTCATGGTATGCGGTATGTTCCAGCACAAAGCAGGAACAAGAGAAATCCCTCTTCTGGGTGGTCTAGTTACGAAGATGCCAATCGTCTCTGTAATTATGATGTTCAGCTTCATGGCTTCACTGGGTCTTCCGGGACTTGCCGGATTCGTAGCTGAATTCTCAGTATTTACAGCAACCTACGACTGGTTAGGAACAAACTACTGGTATTGGATAATCATACCACTCATGACTGTGGCCTTAACCGCTGCATACTACCTGTGGGCAATGCAGAGAACAATCTTCGGCGAACTTACAACCAAGATCCGCACCGACAATATTCGTGATGCTCATTGGTTTGAAGTTGCTCCGATCGTCGTCCTCCTTCTGCTCATAGTACTGCTTGGAGTATGGCCTTCAGCATTGATGGACATAATCACACCAACTCTTCCGTTCCTGAGTATACCAGGGGTGATTTGAAATGGATCTTAACTTTGACTTAGAGAATTCGTACACTGCATTTTACCCAATGCTAGTGATAATCCTCTTTGCTGTGGTCCTGCCAGCAATTCACCGTCTGGTGAAATCTAGCAAGGGCCTTGCAGGGGTTTCCTTAGTGGGAATCTTGATCAGCGCAGCGATTGTGGTATACAACATAATGGATGGATATCCAGATCCTATCGTATTCAACGGAACACCAATGCTGACATTTGATGTCTTTGCAGCAGTGTTCTCACTGGTATTCCTTTCAGTGTCTGCACTAGTATGTTTGCTAGCTGCTAGATATGTTGAAAAAGACTCACACCTTGCAGAGTTCTTCTCATTAACTCTGCTTGCTACAGCAGGTATGATGATTGTAGCTTCTGCAAGCGACATCATCATGATGTTCGTAGGTCTCGAAACCACTTCAATCGCATCATATGCCTTAGTGGCATTCCGCAAGAGAGACAGACTAAGCACAGAAGCCGGTGTAAAATACGTAATAATCGGTGGGTTTTCAACAGCCCTGGCATTATATGGTATTTCACTCCTCTATGGACTCTCTGGAACAACAAACTTCGAACTTATGAATGAGTTCTTTGCTCTCAACGGTTCGAGTTCCCTGGCTCTGCTGGGTATCGGTCTGATGATTGCCGGTTTCGGTTTCAAGATCGCTTTGGTTCCATTCCATATGTGGGCACCGGATGTGTATGAGGGAGCTCCTACTCCAACATCCACACTTCTGGCAGCTGGATCAAAGAGCATGGGATTTGTACTGCTCTTCAAAATGCTGTTAGTAGCTTTAATCGCACTGAAAGCAGATTGGGAAGTAGTAGTCGGAATCCTTGCAATCCTAACAATGACTGTCGGAAACTTGCTTGCACTGGCACAGACCAGCATGAAGAGAATGCTTGCATACTCCTCAATCGCTCAGGCAGGTTACGTGATCATTGCAATTGCAGTGGCAACCCAGTTTGCTGTTGAAAGCGGTATATTCCACATAATTACACATGCTTTCATGAAGGCTGGTGCTTTCATTGTCGTTGGCGCTCTGATCTACAAAGTAGGTATGGGCGAAAAGATCACAGACTACAAGGGATTGGCCGTCAGAGCACCTCTGGTCGCATTTGCAATGATGATCTTCATGTTTGCTCTTGCAGGTATTCCACCTCTCTCAGGTTTCTGGAGTAAGGTATATTTGTTCTCTGGAGCAGTTGAAGCATCAACAGTATTCGATCAAGGCTGGTTAATCTGGCTTGCAATTGTAGGTATCTTGAACAGTGCTCTGTCTCTGTACTACTATGCACGTGTAGTCAAATACATGTATGTAGACAAGCCAGCTTCACACGACAAGATCCGCGTGCCAACCACAATGGCTGTTGCAATTGCAGTTTGTCTGATTGCTACCATTGTAATCGGTCTGTGGCCTGACATTGTAGTAGATTACTGCGCACAGGCAGCAAGCTACTTCAGTCAACTTCCGCTGGGCCGGCCCTGGTAAGCAGAGGCTCTGAAACCATTTTCCATAAACATTTTATTGCCCCTGTGGCTGAAATAACGCCCAGGGGTTCTTCATTTTCTCCAACAACTAAGATGTTATCTTTTCCCCAGCTGTCCATTACCCTCATAACATTCATCAGTGATTCTTCCGGTCTCACCTGAATACAAGGTTTACTTCCCGACAGACTGCACGAATCAAGAAATGTTCTGAGAGGAACCTCAATACTTTCTCCTCGGGCTAGTATGCCGGTAATATCTTGTGCATGAACGAATCCAGCGATATCGTTTTCAGTTCCTACAGCAACATCCTGGCGGCTTTCATTTGCTATGATTCTCAGAGCATCTTCCAGATTACCTTCATAATTTAGAACAGTAGGAGAGATGTCCATGGCATCTGCTGCTGTCAGGTTATTCAATGCTTCAATATAATCCATGTTTACGTCTTAGTTTGGCTTCTTGTCAATATATGTTTCTTAAATTTCTATCATAAAAAATGCTCACATATCAGACGAAGTCGCACTTAAATCCAGCATCCTATTAGATAGCGTTATGTACTCCATTGATATTAAACCGAGCAATGTCGACTGAATGGGAGAAGCCAATTATTGATGACATCCGTAAAGTTGAGTCCGAAATGTTACGGAATGTTAAGTCTAGGCATCCCCTTCTAAATGAAATTGCTATGGAAGCTGTCTCTGTTGGAGGAAAAAGAATACGTCCAGGTGTTTCTTTACTAGCCTTCCATTGTGTTGGGGGAGAAAACAAAGACAGAATTATCAAGTTGGCTGTAGCTTTAGAATTAATTCACTCTGCAACTCTGGTTCATGATGATATCAATGACAATGCAGAAATGAGGCGCGGAAAAACAGCCATCTATAAAAAATATGGAATTGAACGCGCCATAATCACTGGTGATTTTCTTTTTGTCCAAGGTTTCAGACTAGGCGGATATATGGAATCAGAAGAAATAATTGATTTTGTAGCAAATGCCTGTTCAAATATGGCAGAAAGTGAGTTTCTTCAGATTGATGAAGAGCATGATATCACAACCCCTCTGGAAACCTACCTTAATATCATTGGAGGAAAGACCGCCGGTGCGATAGAGGCCAGTGCAAGACTTGGTGCCTATGTTGGAGAAGGATCTCCTGATGAGATAAACTCATTTGGTGAATATGGCAGAAATATAGGCTATGCTTTCCAGATTATCGATGACATTCTTGACATCACAGGCAATGAGGCAGACATGGGAAAACCTGTAGGGATGGATATCAAAGACGGACGTCCAAACCTTCCAGTCATGATTGCTATGAATCTGGGAAACGAATTCCTTTCTAAAATTTTTAGGAAAAGTTCTCCCTCTGATGAAGAAGTCAAGGAAGCAGTTGAGCTTGTTAAAAATTCAGGAGCATTGGATATTGCACGCAAGCACGCTCAGGACTTTTATGACAAGGCCTTAGCTGCAATAGAGAATATAAATTCTTCAATTTACAAAGACTCTCTAATTTCACTTGCTGATACGATTATGACAAGGAGATCATGAGTCATGAATACAGACTATGATGTGATTGTTGTAGGTGCTGGTCCAGCAGGCAGCGGAGCCGCTCAATATGCAGCCGCTGGAGGCGCTAAGGTTCTTCTCATTGATAGAAAAGAAAGCATTGGTGAACCAGTTGCATGCGGGGAATTTATGCCCGATGTGGAAGAAATGAGGGCTATACTTCCTTTTGCGGAAGAACTTGACACGATCTTTGACATTCCATCAGAGTACATTCTGAGAGAAATGGATCTATTCAGAATTCATTTTCAGACTGAGAAATCTTGGGACATTCCATTCAAGGGATACACAACTGACAGACGCTTTTTTGATAAGTATCTTGCAGAAAGGGCTAGGAAAGAGGGTGCTAAAATCATGACCTCTACTCATGCCATGTCTATAAACGACACTGAGATTACCACGAACAATGGAACTTTCACATCCAAGGTAGTCATAGGTGCAGACGGTCCTGTATCCAGAGTAGCAAGGTCATATGGTCTTCCTAAAAATGAGAAAATGTATCCTGCTGTAACTTCACAAGCAACTGGAGATTTTGAAGCAGTCATGCATATGTTCTTTGGTAGTCTAGCTCCTGGAGCATACGCCTGGATTCTTCCGAAAAAAGACGGAGCAAATGTGGGGGTTGGTGCAGACCCTAGGCATTCTGATAAAAAAGTAACTGAACACTTCAAGACGTTCGTTTCTCAACAGAATCTTAATGTTACAGGTAGGCCGATTGGAAAGTATGTACCATCCCAAGGCCCAGTCTCAAAAACATATACAGATAATGCTATGATTGTCGGAGATGCCGCAGGACACGTCATTGCTGTGAATGGCGGAGGAATCCCAATAGCGATGGTTTGCGGAAGGATAGCCGGAATGGTGGCTGCAGAACATGTCTCATCCGGAACACCTCTTTCAAAGTATGAAGAGGAATGGAAAAAACAAGTCTATAAACCCCTCCATACTGCAGTTAAAACAAATCATTTAGCTCAGTTCTTTTTCAAAGGCCCTAAAAGACTGGAATTTTCCATGAAATTTCTGGGTGCAAGAAGAATGGGAAAAATTCTCAGATGCCGCTCACCCTTTCCTTGAACGCACTGATTTAAGCGGGCTGCCGCAGATCGGACAGTCAGGGTAATTTTTATCCCACTCCTTACGGCATCCTGTGCATCTGTATGTCCAGTTTATAACTTCTTTTATCTCTTTCATCCCTATTCCCTGAAATGAAATTTTGAGAATTTTGGCTACATTCTGAATTGAATAATCATCTGTGAGAATGGTGCTTTCCGTTTCAACAGCAAGTGCCAGCACATCTTTGTCTACCGGAGATAAGCGGAGGTCATCTCCTGATGTTGTTGATGCTTTTTCTATAGCGTCGATGAATTCTTGCGACGGTTCTTTAACTTCTATGAATTCATCCCAGTAATTCAGTCTGGGATCCTTATATTTCTTTAATTCAAAGATAACTCCCGGAACCGTATACAAAACCCCGTTTGGAAGATCTTGCATAGCGAATAAGGCAGAGCTATCCAATACGTATTTCATAAAATCGATAAATACCCTTTACTTTCAAAAACTATTCGATGTTAATCAGTTATTTATAAAAAAATTCGCTCGCAATGACTAAATATGAATTTCGTTTTTTTAAAATTATGAGTCAAATCGAAGTAGACCAAGAAGTGATTGATTTCATCTTGGAAAATGATCAAGATTATCGCGTTTCAACATCCTGTTCCGGCCCTGTTGTAGTCCCAATTACCCTAAAAGCGCCCAAAACAACTGACTTGCAGGTAAAAATCGGGGAGCACATACTATACATATCAAAAGTGCAGGCCAGGTATATCTCACGTGTGACACCTGATATGCTTGACGAAATGAGATACCGTACCTGTTCAGTTTTCTAAAAATTATAATATGGCCAGGCCGCAGCATGTAAACTGCGGTCTACTCACTCATATAGTTTGATTGAGCTTACAGACTTCTCTACAACTTCTGTAATGTTGAGAAGATTTTCCTGTTCCACTATCAAATCAATTGAAGTCATGGTGGCTGGCCTAAACGGAACGATTGTACAGGAAACTCCTTTTCTTATTGAAATCTCATAAGTGCCGATTGTTTTTGCAATATTCTCTATTTCCAGCTTGTCCAAACCGATTAACGGCCGCACTACTGGAAATTCTAGCTTGTATTCCTCAGCTACTATATTCTGCAGTGTCTGGGACGCAACCTGTCCAAGGGACTCGCCAGTTGAAATAAAATCAGCACCTACTTGCTGAGCTAATTTTTTAGCAACTCTAAGCATTACGCATTTACAAACTACACACTGAAGATTGCCCCTGCATTTTTCCTTTATAGATTCTTGGCTTGGCCCATGGGGAGCAACATACAGCGGAATCTTTCTGCCGAGTTCAGCCTCTAACCTATTTTTGAGATCAATGGCCTTTTCATAGTTTGAATCGTCTGAGTATGGCCTATTATCCATATGCAGAAGTGTTACTTCGCAATCATTTTTGCCGATCAGATAGGCGGCCACAGGCGAATCGATTCCTCCTGAAAGGAGACAGACCGTTTTCAAAAATCAAACCGCCTTAGAAATCTACGCAGCCATAATCATCTGCCATGGTACGGCTTTCTGTCCTTTCACAGGCTTTGCACTTCAAAACCTTTCCATCTGCTTCCAGCGGCTTTCTGCATTTCCTGCAAAGGGCCTTTATTGCTCCATAATGTGGTTCTTGTGTAGAGAGTTGTACAGATGGCTTTACCTGCAGTACTTTGGCTCTGATTATATCCCCTGGACGATATTCCTTTCCCACATCCTGAACGTAATCAGAAGACAGCTTAGATACGTGGATTGTAGCTGACTTGTCCCCCGTGATATTCCTATTATTACTGTCTGATGCAATGATTTCACACACAGCCATGCTTGCTCTCACATCAGTTATTCTGCAGAACACGCCGTCACCCGGTTTAAGAATATTAGGTGCATTCACAGGTTTCACAGTCGCAGTCATATCATCATCATTTAGTGAAAGCTTGCCTGCCACACTGGCACGGATTACCCCTTCATGCTCATAAGTACCTTCTGCAGGTATATACTCTTCAACAACTGCAACTTCATCACCGGGTAAAACAAATTTACTCATACTTTATCACCTTTAATTACTACTTTATACTCTACTCATGTCGATACCAATCAGAATTACATTAGTATTCTTCTTCACCTTGTTATGGAATTGAAACATGTGAGGTATCGATAAGATATATTCTTTCTGTAAGAATATCTCTCCTCCCAGCGAATCAACCATCTTTTCAAGGAAGTTAATTGTTAATGAATTGTGAAGGCTGTATATTCTGTTTGCAGATTTACATGCAATTTCCAGAAATGGTCTGTCAGCGTTCTTTTTTTGAGATCCAAAAGGAGGATTCATTATGATCGTGTCTGCAGTAATTTCAATATCTTTTATATCTGAATTTATCAGATTGATTTCAGCACTGGCATTTTCTGCATTTACTACTGCTTCCGCATATGCTGCAGGGTCAATCTCTACCCCTGTTACATTTCCTCCGAGAATGTATGCGCCTATGGAAAGAATCCCGGTGCCGCAACCCAGATCTAACACATCTTTCTCAAAAATGTCTCCGTTGGCGTATGAAATGAATAACATATCAGCTGCAATGTCTGCAGGAGTGCTGTATTGTTCCAAATCCGCCTTTGGAGATGAATGCGGTGGAACCTGCTGCAGCATCCTCTCCAACTCATTCTTTTTCATTGAAGTCCCAAACCGAGATAATCTGAACTTGTTAAAATATTGGAGACAACTCCTTTTTTCTTTATGAGAACAGCGTCTTCATGATGAAGATGAATGGCTGCTATCTCTATTGGTGTGCTTTCATCCAGGATGGTAAACGGAGGTCCCATAATCTCTCCAACTTTTGTAAGCATAATCTTTTTGGAATCTGTATTGTCTCTACACTTGCCAAGAATGTAATCCTTTATCAGATCTTCACTTATCCCTCCCACAACCTGACCTTTTTTCATTACTGGGAGCTGTGCATAGTGTCCTTTAAGCATTTTTTCAATTGTCTCCACCAATGAAGTTTCTGGACCAACACAGATTATTTTTCTAGATGCCAGATCTCCAACTGTAAATTGTATTTCCAATTCATCACTGCTGAGTAATCTGTTTTTTATAATTTCTTCAAAAGCGTTGAATATTGCTCGCACTTTTTCATACGAGGGATCAACCTTTTCACTTTCAATTTTGGCTATCAGGGATTGCGACACTCCAGAAACTTTTGCTAGTTCGCGCTGAGAAATATCCAGCTTGAGTCTTATTTGTTTAATTTTATCTAATGATGGTAGCTGTGGTATCAAAGCTAGCGCGGAAAACGTCATCGGAATCATATTCACTTTTTGACCTAAATATATTCTCATTACCATCAAAACAGCTTATGCGCTACACAGTCTTCATTTAAGATCTTTAGACAAATTGTTAAAAAATGCTAGATTTATAGACATTATACGAATTACATAGGTATATTTTGTACGAATCTCTAGAAATTTACCATTTTTATGAGTTTTTGACCACAACTGTTATTAAGTCGAAGTTATTCGTCTCTTTAAGGCTACAAGATAGCGCGGGTGGAATGACCGCAATGGTTGGAAAATCGGAAGCATCAAAACATTGCATTGGAGAACTCTGTGGGGAAATCACTGATTTTTCCAGGTTACCATCATATGGGGCTGCTAGACCTCCTGGTCTGTCTTCCATAATGGGTGGATGTGGTATTGCTGGATGCATGGATCTAAACGGTGGAAAAATAAGAGGTGACAAAATAGCCAGAATGCTTTCCATAATGAGTGAAAGAGAGAACGGACTCGGATCCGGCTATGTCGCTTACGGGCTTTTTCCAGATCACAAGGATGAGTATTGCTTGCAGTTCTTTTTTGACAATGAAGAGTCAATGTTTGCTGTAGAAGAATGTCTAAAGAAAAGAGGTGAAATCACCAGAGATGAATGTGTTTACACAACTAATCATACAGATATACCACTGCCTCACCCCATGGTATGGAGATATTTTTTCGTTCCAAAATCCTCCTCTAATCCGAAATACAAAGATCCAGATCAGTGTATTGTAGATCTGGTAATGAACATAAACTTCTCCATCCATGGGGCATTTTGTATCTCAAGTGGAAAAGACATGGCTGTGTTCAAAGGCAATGGCTTTTCCTATCAAATCGCAGATTACTATGATCTGTCCAGATATAAAGCTCAGATGTGGTGCTCCCACTCACGATTTCCTACAAATACTCCGGGTTGGTGGGCAGGGGCACATCCAATAAGTCTTCTGGACTGGTCTGTATGCCATAATGGCGAAATCACATCTTATGGAGTCAACCGTAAATTTGTAGAGATGAATGGATACAAATGCACGCTTCTTACGGATTCTGAAGTAATTACCTACACTTGGGATATCTTAGTTAGAAAACACGGTCTGCCTCTGCAGGTTGCAGCATTTGCTATGGCTCCTATGTATTACCGTGACATGGAATTAATGAATGATCACAACAGACAACTCGCACAGCAGTTGCGTATCACATACAAAGAAGCATTTCTTAACGGTCCGTTTTCTATTTTAGTCGGTAGATCCCGTCCTGAAATTACTATGCTGGCAATGGCCGATCGTAAAAAACTGCGCCCGTTGATAATCGGTCACAACGAAGACGATGGCATGATCTACGCTGCTTCAGAAGAATGTGCTATCAGAATTGCAGATAATGATGCTTACACCTGGGTAACTAATCCAGGCAATCCGATGATTGCACGTGTCGGTGAAGGAATCATACGATATGGTACAGAGAGACCTTTCGAGGGGGCATTTAATGAACAGTGATATGTGGAAAGTACCTGATAGATTCCGACCAGTAATATCCTCATTATGTATTACTTGTAAAAAATGTATAAAAGAATGTTCATATGATGTTCTTGAGTTTAACAATGGAGCAATTCATGCAAAGCACGGTTGTGTAGCATGCCAGCGCTGCGTAGAAATGTGCCCGCAGGACGCTATCGAAATCCAGAGGGTCCCAGAAACTATGGCGCCTCATGGAACCTATACGGAACGACACAGGAGGGCCATCCTTTCTCAGGCAAACTCTGGAGGAGTATTACTGTCATCATGTGGAACAGATATTCCATATAACAGCATATTTGATGACTTGTTACTCGATGCGGCTCAGGTAACAAATCCTGCAATTGATCCCCTCAGGGAGACTGTGGAAACCAAAACCTACCTCGGAAGCCGCAATGGAAGTTTACGCTTATCTTCTGAAGGCAGTTTTGCAGTCAAACCAGGTTGCGGCATAATGATGGATATGCCTGTAATGCTCGGACATGTGTCTCTTGGTGCTGTAAGTTATAACACTCAAAAAGCACTATTCATGGCCGCCCGCAGATTAAACATCCTTGCTGGAACAGGCGAAGGTGGCCTTCACAGAGACTTCAGGGAATTTGCTCCACATCTCAACAGCGAAGTGGCATCAGGCCGCTTTGGAGTGAATCCTGATTTCCTGAAAGATGTTGCCTCCATTGAGATTAAAATCGGACAAGGAGCAAAACCTGGCCACGGAGGTCATCTCCCAGGTGAGAAAGTTTCAGATCTTATTTCTGAAACGAGAATGATACCTCTTGGAACAGATGCCCTTTCTCCTTATCCTCATCATGATATCTATTCGATCGAAGATCTTGAACAGCTGATCGCTACACTCAAAGAGGCTGTTAATTATGAACATCCAGTCGGAGTGAAAATAGCTGCTGTACATAACATCGCGGCCATTGCATCCGGAGCTGTTAGAGCAGGTGCCGATTTCATAACTCTTGACGGTTTCAGAGGCGGTACTGGTTCAACTCCTAGGATCATAAGAGACCATGCCGGAATTCCCATCGAAGCAGCTGTAGCGGTTGTTGATAAACGTCTTACAGAAGAGGGTCTCAGAAATCGTGTGACTCTCTGCGCTGGTGGAAGCATAAGGAGCTCCGCCGATATGATAAAAATGATCGCTCTGGGAGCAGACGTTGTGGGAGTATGTACTGCTGCGTTGATTGCCATGGGCTGCAGATTATGTCAATCATGTCACTTAGGAAAATGCTCATGGGGTATAGCAACACAGAAGCCAGATCTGGTTTCAAGGATGGATCCAGAACTTGGTGCCACAAGAGTAGTCAGGCTGCTCAGCGCGTGGAATGAAGAACTGAAAGAGATTCTTGGAGCTATGGGAATAGACTCTGTCGAGTCCCTTGTTGGAAACAGAGACAGACTCAGATATATAGGTCCCAATCCAAGAATTGCAGATATAATGGGTATAAAACATGCAGGAGAGGGTTGGGGATGATGTCAATGTCTAGCAATATGATCAATTCAGCATTAGCTGCAAGTGAAACTGTAATCGATGCTACTGGAAAAGATCAATACGGGCGTCCAATTGATTATAAAATAGTAAATAATGAAATACGCAGAGCTGTGTCAGAAGGAGTCAAAAATATCACACTTACGGGAGTAATGGGACAAAGATACATAGCCACAGCAGTAGATAAAAAGATCAATATCTCCATCAACGGTACTCCTGGTAACAATTTAGGTGCATTCATGGACGGCCCTTTCATCGAAGTGTTTGGAAACGCTCAGGATATGACTGGAAATACCATGTCATCTGGTGAAATCATCGTTCACGGCAATGCCTGGGATGTTACAGGACTTTCTATGAGGGGAGGAAAAATATTCGTCAAAGGCAATACGGGAACCCGAGTGGGAATTCACATGAAAGAATTCGGCCAGATGTCACCACATATAGTAATCGGTGGAAGAGCCGGCGATTATCTCGGCGAATATATGGCGGGTGGAGTCATATTAGTTTTAGGTGAAAATATTCCTAAACAGATATCTCCAGTAGGATTAAGCATAGGTTCTGGCATTCATGGAGGACGAATATTCATACGCGGAAAAGTCAATGCTAATCAGCTCGGAGTCGGTGCAAAGTTAGAAACTGTAAATGATGATGATTTAAAATTAATTAATGAATTAATAAAAGAATATGAATCATGGTTTGGTTCATCATCCTCAGAAGGGGACTTCGTTAAAGTAGTGCCGTTCTCTTCCCGCCCGTTTCGTGGCCACTTTGATTCAACACCGATTTAATTCGTACCAGGAAACCGCATTATCTCTTCCATGATGATGCGAACTTCCACATCTTTTAATCCTGCTGGGATGAGTTTACTTGAGATTATCGTATCAAGTGTTTCTGAATCTCTAGCCCTAACGCGGATTATCACTCTTCTGTCTCCGCTGACAGCCGAGACCTCCGCCACTCCGTCTACTCCATTCAGTTTTCTCAAGTCTCTTACAGCTACGCCATCTTCTACATCAGCGAGTACAATGGCATCTGCTTTCATGCCTGTAATCTCTCTGTCAACTATCGCAGCATAACCAAGAATCACATTGTAGTCTTCCATCCGTCTTATTCTGTCTCTGACAGTAGACGGGGAGCGTCTGAGTTTGGCGGCTATTTCTCTATATGTTAACTTACCATCAGTCTTTAGAAGATTCAATATCCGACGGTTCATGTCATCAACGGCAACCATCCAGTTTCTCTCCAGAATTAATGACGTAACCCGGGGCAGATAATACCTTCCATCTCTCAAAAATGAATAAATTACATTTGTAAAGAAAAAAGAGTTGATCGCTTTGCGATCATAATGTTATGAATGTTGGAGTTTCGGGCTTAGGAGAGTAACAGGATTCGCTGGAATCTGTTATTTCCATGGGATATGTATTTTTTACAGAGTCTATAGCTGAACGTATTACGTTTCCTAATTTATCTGGGTCAGATGTAACACGAGCATTTACAATCAACTTTGCTTCATCAGATACATATCTAGATCCATGGATACTATCTGTTTGTACGGAGTCACAAACAAGAGACATTTTCACTCCTGCTGAAGGTGATGCAACTACTATTTTTACATGAGCTATTTCATCAGGTGTATATTCATTGGCAATGGATCTCATTATAGACATCGAGAGATCATACATATCTATCTTGTCAAGAGGCTTCATTTGATTTATGGATGAATACCATGACATAGCAGATTTTTCAAATGAAAACTTAACTGTATTCTCTCCTTTTTGGTTTTTAGTGCTGACAGATGAAGACATAATAATCTGTGCTATTTCATCAATGCCTTTCATAGTCTTTGAAGAGTACTTAATTATTGACGCGTCTGGTGCAAGTTTTTTAATCTCTTCTTCTGCTGCTGTTTCTTCTTCTTTATTAATTAAATCCATTTTAGACATCAGTACAATTTCAGCTTCCTTCACTTGATGAGCTGGTATTAGTTTTTTAGTTGATTCGATATCCGCTGCCCTGATGCCGTCCACGACAACCATGAACGGAGCAACTTCGAACTCTTCAGGATATTGCATTTTCAGCGGTTCGATAACAGATGACAGTATATTTGTAGAGGTTCCGATGGGCTCTGCGATTATGTAATCAGGACGTTTTATCTGCACGATCGATCGAGCATTTTTAACAAATTCAGGAAATGTTGAACAGAAACAGCCTCCCACTATCTCGTTAACATCAAAGCCAGCATCCTGCACGTATTCCGTATCTACCAGTGCATGTCCCTGATCATTTGTGATGATCGCGGTGCTTTTTCCATATTTATTTTTCAAGAGTCTTGCTATGTTGACCGTCAATGTGGTTTTGCCTGCTCCCAGATATCCACCTATAACTACAAATCTGGTACGTGTTTTTTCACTCATTGTTTCACCATCCTATAGACCGTCTATGACAATCGCTCTTCTCATAAATGGGCAACTGTCGCAGGGAATAGATATTACGCACTTATGTCCAGAAGTAACTCCTTTTAATGCACAAACTAGCGCTAGATCCATGGGTCGGAAAGGTTTCTTTCTTCCGTTTTTGTTTAAAAACGCTACTTCATCTTTCGTGAGCGCATTTCCACAGAAACATCCTTCTTCAACATGCTTCAAGCATTTTGAAAACTCTTTTTCAGAACATCCGTCACATCTTGTGCCCACTTTAGACAGTTGTCCAAATATATTTGCCAAAGGATCTACGACAAAAAGTTCACCGTCTTTTCCTAGAGTTATGTACACAGCACTAGGTGAAGAGGGAGCAATATATTCCATACGAGTTCCTCTGATTTTCTTTTCATCTACTACTTTCCAGAATTCTGAAAGCTGTTGTCCTAGTTGGTATGATACTTGATGATAACCCATGCCCAGCTTATCAGCAAGCTCCTGCTTGGTTGGAGGTTTATCCAGAGCCATTGCATAGAGTGTGCGCAGTATCTCTTTTCTTAAATCATGATTCACTATTGAGGAATATATTTCTGGGTTGATGTACGAAATTTCTATGCGACATCCTGCTGGCATGCGTGTTTCAAATATTTCTCAAATATTTAACTTGTTGGTAACGTCAATCAATCTATAGATTGATTAAAGAACCATCTTTAGAATTTAGAAATAATTAACAAAATGTATTAAAAATTAAATGCTGAGGATGAGTCAGATGTCTGACTCAGCCAGAGACTGTGTTTATTTTGAAATTCCTAAGCTGGAATTTGTTTTTTGAATGGATTTCATTCCGTCAGATTCTAATTTCATCATCGAACGTATGCAGTCGATGTTTTCTGGCACTACGTCACTTTCTTGATGTACTGCCTGATAATAGAACAACGTATTGTCTTTAACTTTTATACCGTCTTGCCACACAGCGATCTCCATAAAGTCTCCTCTTCTTCTGTCGAGATCCTTTGCATATTCCATGATTTGAGCTGTGCTTTTGATTCCATACTTTCCGTTTACAAACCTGACTCTTGGTGCGCTGTCCCAAACTGCAAGGATGTCCTGTTCTTTTGCTTGTTTCTTTAAGTTTACCGTTATGCAGTGCACATGCATCAATGTGGTTGGAACTTTTACTACCATTGTTGTAATGTTCATCCAAGGCATGATGGTCTGTACGTCTGGCCCATGATGAGTCGGTAGTTTTAAAGACGGCTCTATTGCATTGAGAGCTGAACCTTTTATATCAGCGGGATCCGCTCCTCTCCTTACGATCGTTGCTGCTACTGATTCAATCCCATATGCATGATCGATTGGAAACAAGGTTCTTACAAGTCCCGTGGTGTTACAGGAAACCACACGGACAAAGTCAGCACCCCAAGCTTCAGAATAATTTGCATAAGCGTTAAATGAAATGCCTGTCAGGCCATGATCTTCTCCACCTTGAAAGATCGCTTTGACTCCGGCATCTTCGTACATCTTACGGTAACGCTCGCCTACTCCGCCAGGTGTACAGTCTACAATTATATCCGCTTCTTTAAGCAGATCTTTGAGGGATCCTTTGGCGGCAATACCCTCTTTCTCAAATGACGCTATCTGATCTTCTTCCGCGGTGTACAATGGGAATTTTTCCATCTCAGCAAGTCTTGCCTCATATGACGGGCGGGTTTTTGTAACTCCTACGATTTCCATGTCATCTTGAGCTTTCACAGCACATGCAACTCTTTTTCCAATTGTTCCGTAACCGTTAATTCCAACTCTGACCGTCATTGATTTTTCACCTTTTTGACGCTGCGCGATCGGCAAGCGATAGCGATTTATGAGATATGGTTAGTGTTTTTACTTTATATTGATTTTTGTAATGCCACAATGGCCTTTGATCTAATTTTTAGGCTTTATTGCATAATATTTTATATGGAAATGTTATAAGCTGTCCTCAATGTTAGTCTTTGGAGCAGATACCTCGATTTCTATTGTATTGGGTTCTGTAGTATTGACTAGCTGAAGGCACCTAATTTTTTGGTGGCCTTATGCATTTTTAGAAGGTGATTAGTTGAAAGGTTCTAAAGCCGTTTTCTCTCTGTTGGAAAAAGAAGGGGTTGAGGTAATGTTTGGATACCCCGGAGGTCAAAGCTTACAGCTTTACGATGATCTGATTGATTCCAGCATACGGCATGTTTTGGTACGCCATGAACAATGCGCTGCACACATGGCGGATGGATTTGCACGTGCAACGGGGAAAGTTGGCGTATGTACCTCCACATCAGGTCCCGGTGCAACGAATCTTGTTACGGGGGTTGCCACAGCCTATGTCGACTCATCACCTATGATGGTTCTGACCGGACAGGTTCCAACAACAGCTCTGGGAAATCAAGCATTTCAGGAAGCTGATTCATTTTCAATCATGATGCCGATAACTAAACATAATTTCAGGATTCTTGACCCCTCTGATATTCCAGTAGCTGTCAGAAGAGGAATGAGTATCGCATCTTCTGGAAGAAAAGGTCCTGTTCACATAGATCTGCCGTCAGATATTCAGAAAATAGAAGTTCCAGAGGAAGCATTCAAAAGAACGTATCGTACTCCGACTGCAATTGAAGATTTTTCAAAAATCTCCGAGGCCGTTAAAATCCTTATGGAGTCTGAAAGACCACTTCTTCTTGTGGGCGGAGGAGCAGTCTGGGCAGGAGCTGGTCCTGAGATCATAAAACTCTCAGAAATTCTTATGGCGCCTGTTGCGACCACAATAATGGCTAAAGGAATTATTCCAGAGACTCATCCTCTTTCACTTGGTATCATTGGAATGCATGGCAAAGTGGGAGTAAGAAAAGCATATCTGGAAGCAGATGTGATTCTGGCTATTGGAACTAGGTTTTCAGATCGCACCGCAGGAGCTCAGTCTGGATTATCTCCTTCAACAAAATTAATTCAAATTGATATAGATCCTGCCGAAGCTAGCAAACTAGCCCGTACTCAGATTAGACTGGTTGGAGATGCAAGGAAGGGAGTGACTTCAATCCTTAATGGGCTTTCCATACAGAAGAAAGAATCTGCATGGACTAGAAGAATTAAAGAAATTCAAGATGCTTGTAATTGCAATATCAACATAATGTCTGCACCAATCCTGCCGCAAAAGGTAATCCATGATCTAAATGAAACTCTTGACAAAGGAGCGATAGTCACAACGGATGTTGGTCAGAACCAGATGTGGGTGGCTCATTTTCTCAAGACACAGAATCCGCGACAGTTCATCAGCTCCGGTGGCTTTGGTACGATGGGATTCGGACTTCCAGCTGCGATGGGTGCAAAATGCGCATTTCCTGATGAAACGGTCATCTGTGTGACTGGGGACGGTGGAATCCAGATGGTATTTCAGGAATTTGCTACAGCTGTTTCTGAGAACCTACCTGTCGTGGTATGCGTTTTTAACAACAGCTGGCTGGGAATGGTTAAGCAATGGCAGAAATTGTTCAATGATAAACGTTACAGCGGCACACATCTCAGCGGAAATCCTGATTTTGTTAAGTTGGCTCAGGCATATGGGGCAGATGGAATCTGTGTCGAAAAACCTTCTGAAATCAAAGAGGCGTTACAGGCAGGTTACAAAGCTGGTGTGCCTTATTTAATTGATCTCAGGATTGATCCGGAGGAAGATGTTCTGCCCATGATACCTCCAGGCGATGGTCCAGCCACAATCATAAAGGGGAGATGCACTTGGAATTAATCATGATCATTGGTGAACGGTCCCCAGGTCTCGTTCAAAGAGTCATAATAGAACTGGGAAGACGTGGAATTGAGTCTGAAAAGATGTTTATGGTCCACGAAGGTGATAAAACTAAGATAATCGTTGAGGCAAACGTTGGTAAAATGAATGGCCGTCTCCTGCATGCACTCATGGGTCTGCAGGATGTTGAGCTAGCAGAGTATATCCATGAAGACTATTACTGCTTCTGGAAGTGCTCTCCAAACACCACCTCAGAGTTTCTCATCTCCTGTGGTGAAGAAAACCCCTCGGAAATTCAGAAACTTGCTGAAGAATACATCTGCAAATATGAAAAATGTGAAAACTAATTGGTGATAAGATGGTATCTAAAATATATCACGACTCAGACGCTGATCTAAGCGTATTGAATGGTAAAAAGATTGCAGTTATCGGTTACGGTAACCAGGGACGTGCACAAGCAACGTGTCTCCACGACTCAGGCATGGATGTTGTAGTCGGTTTAAGAAAGAACGGAAAATCTTGGAAAATTGCAGAGTCAGATGGACTCAAGGTAGCAGAGGTCTCTGATGCTGTAAAAGGTGCAGACATAGTCATGATCCTCATTCCTGATGAAGTTCAGCCTGCAGTTTATTCAGAACAGATAGCTCCTAATCTAAAAGATGGAGCTGCTCTTGAATTCGCTCATGGATTTGCTATAACATTTAATTTCATCAAGCCGCCTCAAAACTGCGATGTAATTATGGTAGCTCCGAAATCTCCAGGCAGAATGGTGCGTCAGACATATCTGGAAGGATTTGGAGTACCTTCACTCATAGCAATCCATCAGGATGCATCTGGAAATGCAAAGACTCTAGCTCTTGCCTTGGCAAAAGGTATCGGCTCTACAAAAGCAGGTGTTCTGGAAACAGACTTCAGGGAAGAAGCAACTTCAGATTTATTTGGAGAACAGTCGGTTCTCTGCGGTGGAGTTACAGCACTTATAGAAGCTGGTTTTGAAACTTTAGTGAATGCTGGATATAAACCAGAGATCGCTTATTTTGAAGTTCTTCATGAGTTGAAACTAATCGTTGATCTGATCCAGACTGGTGGAATCATGCACATGTGGGAATCCGTTTCAAACACTGCTGAATATGGCGGATTAAGCCGCAGAGATGCAGTCATAAATGAAGACTCTAAAAAAGCAATGAAGCAAATTTTAGAGGACATTCAGTCAGGTAAATTCGCTGAAGAGTGGTCTCAAGAATGGAAAGTAGATCTCGCTGGCATGAAAGAAATGGAAGCCAAGGATGCCGACAAACAGATTGAAAAAGTTGGAAAAGAAATCCGCGCTCTTTTTGAAAGAAACTAAATCTTCAGGGGAGAGATCCCCTCATCATTTTTATTTCAAGCATATGCCAAAACATTTTTTGAGTTAGAATGGAATTATTTTGATCAGTGGTTTTTTGAATAAAAATATGTGATGGTTTCTGATGCCAGAAACCATTTTTTGTTATTATGTTGCCATCTTTGTTTGCTTAAGATGCTTGCTCCTTATCACAGATGCCACTATCGATATCAATAACACCGATAGAATAATTCCAAGTGATACAAGAACATCCACATGGTATCCAACGATCGGCAGAAGCATTTTTATACCGACGAATGCCAGAATTACTGCAAGTCCGTATTTGAGATAATACATTGCAGACATTACTCCTGCAAGGGCAAAATACAGGGACCTAAGACCAAGAATTGCAAACACGTTTGATGTGTAGACAATAAACATGTCAGTTGTAATTCCCATGACTGCAGGTATAGAGTCTACGGCGAATACAACATCTGTACTTTCAATCACTAAGAGCGCAAGGAACAATGGAGTGGCAGCAAGAACGCCCGCATTCCTCACAAAGAATTTTCCTCCATGAGAATCTGTGCTCACAGGCATTATCTTTTTAAACCCTCTGACTACAATGTTCTTGTCTGGGTCCACTTTTTGATCTTTTTGAACTGCCAGTTTTACAGCGGTAATCAAAAGGAATATTCCGAAAATATATAACAGCCAGTCAAACTTTTCGACAAGAGTCACTCCAGCGAAGATAAATATCGCTCTGAACACTAAAGCACCGATAATACCATAAAACAATATTTTGTGTTGATATTCTGGGGCAATTCCGAAGAATGCAAATATTATAATAAACACAAATAAATTATCAACGCTAAGTGCTTTTTCCATTACATATGCGGCAGTATATTCCAGACCACTCTGGGAGCCCATTTGCCAAAAAATAACGGCATTAAATGCAAGGGCGATCCCAATCCAGAATGCGCTCATTATAAGCGCTTCTTTTACCCCGATAACATGGCTCTTACGATTAAAAACACCCAGATCCAATGCTAAAAGGATAACTACGATAACAGCGAATGCTATCCACATCGTGTCGCTAAACATCTAGATTTCGCTCCAAGGCGTAAATTCTGTTTTTCGCATATCTCGTTCACATTATTAAGCTTTGTATGACCAGATCAAACAGTTCAGCGATATTTTCACCCCCATGGATCTATGAAATCTTCATCTTCACTGCAAATCATCCTGCGTCGTGTTTGATGAAGTTCTCCGTATTTTTTATGGCATGCTGGACACAGAGTTTTTAGATTCCCAGGATGGTCAGAACCGCCTAATGACCTTGGTATGATATGATGTACTTCCAATGATTCTTTCCGATATCCTCCCTTTCCATGCTTTAACAGAGGATCGTATATTTTACGGCTGCTTTTACCAAATTCTACACCGCAGTCTTGACAAGTATATCTATCTCTTCTGAGAACTCTTTGTCTAATATTTGGCCACAGATGTGTGCGGACCCACTCATCCGTCCAGTCTGAATAAATGGGCTTACGCGTTCCTTCGGCATAGTACTTAGGCGGTTGTGAAAACTCTTTTCTAAGCTCAATAAATGCTTGATTTACGTTGTATTTCTCTTTGCACAGTTTTTGTGCTCCCGATCCTGGATAATGTCTTTTTTTACAGTAGGGACAGAATTCCAGAGTCTTGATCTCACCTTTTCTGTAAGGACATTTTCTCATCGTCTCTTGTTTACAAAATACTGGCATGCCCGCTTCATTTGTTAGTTTATATGTGCCGTCCTCATTGAGCAATCCACAATGACTCTCTCGGAGAGGATCAAGGCGGTTAAGGCAGAGATCGGGCATCATCATTTCCATAACTTATATCAGACTAATCCATATTACGGTCAACTGGACAAACATATATTATTTACCATTTGCAATAGGGGGATAGTATTACGCGGATGACTGCTATGAAACAATTCAACACTCTGGATGATTTTCAGTTTGAAGATAAGACTGTTCTATTGAGAGTAGATATTAACTGCCCTTTAGATAAGGAAACGTTAAAACTGACTGATGACAACCGTATCAGGCATATAGTTCCAACTGTTAGGGAGTTACTGGATGATGGGGCAAAGGTTGTTATTATTGCCCACCAAGGTAGGCCTGGAGAATGGGATTTCATAGATCTTCAGCAGCATGCTGAATGCCTTTCAAAGTACCTTTGCAAACAGGTGAAGTATGTAGATGATATTCTTGGAGAGTCTGCTCTTTCAGAGATAAGGAGTCTCACACCAGGAAATGTGATTATGCTCAAAAATATCCGTGAACTGCCTTATGAATTGGAAAAAAAGAGTGCAGAGGAGCATGCTAATAGTGAACTTGTGAAGACCTTAGCGCCGTTATGCGATTACTATGTAAATGATGCATTTGCTACAGCCCACCGTTCTCAGTGTTCATTGGTAGGTCCACCTTGCATCTTACCATCTGCTGTAGGTAGGCTGATGGAAAAGGAACTCACTGCTTTATCATCTGTTTTCAGCGATACCAATCATCCTTCTGTTTTCATCCTTGGTGGATCTAAATTTTCTGATGCCATCAAAGTTATGGACCGTGCTTTGACAAGCAAAGCTGCTGACACGATCATCCTCGTTGGGCTTACTGCCTCAGCATTTCTTGTAGCAAGAGGTGTAGATATCGGAGAACCGTCCAGAAAAGCTCTGGAAGCAGAACTTACTCCAGAAACGTTAGAAGCTGCAAAGAAGCTTTTAAGAGAGCGTGGGGAACACATTCTCCTTCCATTTGATGTAGCTGTAGAGGAAGATGGAAAACGCAGAAATCTGCTCGTAGGAGATTTGCCGATAAACGCTCCAATCTATGACATTGGAAAAAGCTCCATCGAGAAATTTACGAAAGTTATTGATCCTGCAAAGACTGTGTTTATGTCAGGGCCAGCAGGATTAATTGAAAAAGAACAATTCACAAGAGGCACCCGCGATCTTATGACTGCAATGGCCCACTCACACGCATACACTTTGCTGGGCGGAGGACATACAGTCGGAGCAGCGGAAAGGTTCGGCATGTCTGAACGTTTTTCATATGTGAGCACAGCCGGTGGAGCATTAGAAACATTCATTCTTGGAAAACCATTGCCGGCTGTTGAAGCTTTAAGAAAAAAATAAAGGCTCTCATCTGAGAGCCTATTTCCGCTGCATATCGTCAATATCATGGTAAAATCCGCACGACCTGCTTCATAAAAAGAAAAGACAGGAGACAATAAACATGCCGGAACTGCCTGAAGTTCAAACAGTGATCGATGTATTGGAACCACAGATTCGCGGCATGACTATCTCAAACATCATCGTAAATAAACCGCAGGTAATTGCGTATCCAACAGCTGAGGAGTTTTGTGACCGACTCACAGGACAAAAGATTTTTAATATGAGTCGCAGAGGCAAATTCATCACCATTCATCTTGCAAGTGGTGATCAAATCATACTTCATCTGAGAATGACTGGCTGTTTGTTGGCCATGCCTGCTGAATGTAGTATTGCAAAACATACGCATATTATTTTTGAATTAGAGAATAACTTACAGCTTCGATTTATTGACACTCGCCGTTTTGGACGCTTCTGGATGATTAAAAAAGGAGAAGACGATAATGTTTCCGGCATTAACAAACTGGGCATTGAGCCGTTTGATAAAAAATTGACAGATGCATACCTTCAACGTATTCTTTCAAATAAGAAAAAAACTATTAAAGAATGTTTGCTGGATCAGAGTTTGATCGCAGGCATTGGAAATATTTACAGTGATGAGATATTATTTCGTGCAAAAATCAACCCTGTACGGAAAGCAAACACTCTCAGTCATGACGAATTGAAAAGACTTACCGTTGAAATCACGAGAACATTAAAATATTATATTGAAAAAAATGACATTACGCCAGAAGACTACCTTGCAAAAGAGGGCCATGGCTATAATAATTCTTCATTTCTTAATGTGTATGGACGTGACGGTAAATCATGTACTGTGTGCGGAGAGACTCTTTGTCGCAGAGTTATTGGAGGTCGAGGAAGCGTCTATTGCCAAAACTGCCAGAAATGATCATCGACATATCTTAAGAATGCATCTTATTAAAAAAAGAAGTGGCAGTGCATTCGTCATCGAATGCACCGTTGTATCACATTTAAAGTATTTTTCTCATTCTTTCTAATGCTTCAGTTATCCTGTCTTTAGATTGGGTCAGGGCTATTCTTATGAATCCCTGTCCAGCTTCACCATATCCTGTTCCAGGAGTCACTACTATACCAGCATTGAGCATTTTTTCAGCGAATTCCAGAGAATCCGACTGTACATCAACAAAGAGATAGAATGTTCCCTTGGGCTTCTTTGCTTTGATTCCCAACTCATTCAGTCCGTCTACGAAAATATCTCTGCGTTCGCAGTAGATATCAACGCAGTCCTGAACAATGGAAGGCCTCTTGCTACTTGTGTATGTTTTAAGAGCAGTAACTGCTGCTTTCTGCAGGAATTTTGGAGCTCCAGAGTCTGTCTGAGACTTGACTTTTTTCAATCCGGAGATTAACTGCTCATTTCCTACAGCATATCCTACACGATATCCAGTCATGTTAAATGTTTTAGAAAGTGAGCCAAACTCTATTGCATTCTTTCCAAATTCCAAGATTGACGGGGCAATATAATCATCATATGTCATTTCAGAATATGCATTATCGTAGCAGATGATGGTGTTAGTGTCTTCTCCCCACTTCAGCAGATCTTTCAGATATGATTCAGGAGCTATTGCACCTGTTGGATTATTGGGGAAGTTCACATACAGCATTTTTGCATCCTGAGGAAGAGAATCCAATCTTGGTAAGAATCCATCTTCAGCATATGTGCTTACATACTCTGGTTTTGCATCGCATAGCATTGCTGCACCCAGACTGTAAACTGGATATGCAGGATCTGGACACAGAATTTTATCTCCGGGGTTTGCAAAAGCCCTTGCAAAGTTTGCCAATCCCTCTTTACTTCCCAACAAGATAACAACTTCTTTATCGGGATCCACGTCAACTCCAAATCTGGTTTTATACCAATCAGCAACAGCAACGCGGGTTTCTCTTTCTCCAGCAGATGTTGAATATTGATGATTTTGAGGGTCATCCAGCTGTTTTTTTATCTCATTCGTAATTATCTTTGGAGTCGGCAGATCCGGATCGCCTATTCCGAAATCAATTATATCGACACCTTCGGCTTTTTTCTTACTAACCTTTTCCTCAATCTCTGCGAATAGATATGGAGGAATATTCTTTAGACGATCTGCAAATTCATACATGTAATCACCAATTGATTTCTCCTTCAAACACTTTTTCTGCTGGACCGGTCATCTGTACAGAAGAATAATCATTTTTAACGTTAATGCTAAGGGTTCCTCCAGGTAGATGGATTGCAATATCTTTTCCTGTAGGACATATTCCGACAAGTGTAGCGGCGACAGCTGTGGCACATGCCCCGGTTCCGCAGGCATTTGTCCAAGCAGCCCCTCTTTCGTAAACTTTTACATCCAGATAGTCTTCCCCTGCAGTTACAAATTCGACATTTGTTTTTCTTGGAAACATTTCGTGTTTCTCCAGGATTGGCCCAAGTTTCTGAATATCTTCATCGGTAAAGTCCTGAAATGTTACAAAATGAGGATTGCCCATTCCAACGGCAGTTCCTGTTATGTCCATACCAGCGGCTTTTATTTTTTTGTTTATGAAACGACCGTTTCCATTCATGGGAATGCTTTCAACTTCCAGGTAAGGGGCGCCCATATTCACAGACACTTCCTTTGCCTCTCCGTTTTCTACTTTAAGATCAATATATTTAATTCCGCCTAATGTATTAATTTTCATTTTGTCAGACTTTACGATTCCAAAGTCATACAGATGTTTAGCAAAGCATCTGATACCGTTGCCGCACATCTCCGCTTCGCTGCCGTCAGAATTCATGATCTTCATGTATGCATCAGCATCAATGTCTTTTCTGATGTAGAGTATGCCGTCGCCGCCGATTCCGAAATGGCGGTCGCATATGAATCTGACAAACTCTGGGTTGGAAGGAACTTTACATTCAAAGTCTTCAAACAAAACGAAATCGTTGCCTAATCCGTGGTATTTCCAAAATTTCAAAGCATCAACCTCGAAGGTATGCGCTGATGTCTGAATAACTCATCAATGGCTTCACTTTCTCTTATCAGTGTGATTTCGCCATCTTTAACAAGAATCTCTCGTGGAAGAGGACGCATATTATAGTTGGATGCCATCGTGAAACCATAGGCACCAGCATCATAAACGGCAACAATATCTCCTTCTTCTAACTTTGGAAGCTCTCTGTCTTTTGCCATTACATCTCCAGTCTCACAGATTGGTCCTCCGAAACTGTATGTCTCTTCAGCTTTTTCTCCAAACTTGTTTGCCGCTACTACATGATGATATGAATCATACATCGCAGGTCGGATAAGAGTATTGAAACCAGCATCTATCCCAGCATATACCTTGTCTGGAGTCTCTTTTATATCGACTACAGTAGCTAGAAGTATTGTACTGTCTGCAATGATATATCTTCCAGGTTCGATGATTATCTCTTTTATTTTTGTTTTGGATTTAATCCTGGATGTAATCTCTTCAGCCATTTTGTCTAAATTCATCTGGAGTTCATCCAAGCGGTAGGGAATTCCAATTCCTCCACCGATATCTATGAAATTAAGATCAATGCCGATATTTTCCAGCTCCAAAACGATTTTAATCAATTCATCAATAAGTTCAATGAACGGTTCAACTTTCTGTCCTCCGGATCCGATATGCGCATGGATTCCAGATGGTTTAAATCCCAATTCTACAGCTCTTTTGTATGCATCAATTATCTGATGCTTGGGAATTCCGAATTTGGTTGACCTTTTACCAGTTATTACCTTGTCATGGTGTCCGGATCCAACTTCTGGATTAACTCTGAATGAAATGGCGTGATTTGTAGTTATTTTTGAAAGTCTTTCTAATTCGGAAAATGAATCAATGTTGATTGGTACACCTTTGGAAACTACTGCTTTAAGCTCTGCATTTGATACATTTACACCTGTGTATAGTATCCTGTCTGGACTGAATCCACTCCTGAGGCAAGCTTCGATTTCACCTATCGACACGGCATCTATGCAGCTGCCTTCCTGTTCAAGAATCCTCAATATTGCCAGATTTGTATTTGATTTACACGCGTAGTTTATTCTGGTAGGCATTCTTTTTGAAAATGCTTGATAAATCCTGCGATAGTTGCTTCTTACAGCATTTTCATCCGTGACATAAACAGGTGAGCCGTATTTTTGCACAATTTCTGTGGCTTTTACGCCACTGATTACTAACTCATTATCAACGCATTCAAAATTTCTCATTTGGTCCACCTATGAATTCTTTATGAATATTCCTGACAGCATCTAAAGCTTTATTGTCGGGTATTACAAAATTAAGTGCTACATCTGAAGCGCCTTCAGATATCATTTCAATGTTTGCACCAGTCTCAGAAATGTTTGCGAATACCTTTGCCGCAACGCCTGGCATATTTATCATATTATCCCCCACACAGCATATTAAGGCCACGTTACTTTTGACAGTATATTTCTCAACCTGGCTTTCATGCATTGTAGAAATTCTGTTTATAACTTCATCAATTGTATTTGATGGTATCAAAAATGCAATTGTAGACAATGAGGTAGATACGGCGTATGTATTGCCTGCGGCTCCAGAAACTGACTCTACCAGTCTTGAAACTAAGTCTGGTTGGTACACTAATTCTGAAGAATATATCTTAACTATTGAAAGATCCACTTTAGATGCTACAGATCTAAGAATTCCTTTGCTTTCATTTTTGATCTTTCTTATGATTGTTCCCTTTGCTTCGGGATTAAATGTATTTTTAACAGCCAGTGGAATTCCTCTTTTTCTGACTGGCTCTACTGTTCTTGGATGTAGTACCTTGGCACCGAAATATGCAAGTTCGGCCGCCTCACTATAATCCATTTCATGAATTGTAAATGCATCTTTAACAACTCTTGGATCAGCAGTCATAAAACCATTGACATCTGTCCATATCTCACAGCAGTTTGCTTCAAGTCCGCATGCCACTACAGAGCTGGAATAGTCTGATCCACCCCTTCCAAATGTCATAGGTTTTCCTTCAGGCCCGATACCGTAAAATCCTGTCAATACTGGAATCGCACCGTCGTTCAATAGCGGCAAGATATTTTTTTGTAAATTTTTGTGAGTTGATTCCAGATCTGCAGATCCGTTTCCATATGTGCCATATGCAATTATGCCTGCTTCTTCAGACGTTATGGAAACTCCGTCTCTGCCTCTGCTTTGTAAAATATGCGCTACAGTCAATGAGGACAACCGTTCTCCCCAAGACACAATCGTATCATGGAGAGGCTCGCAGGGTTCATCCTTGTATGCCTCAAGATATTCAGACAGCTTGCCTATGCTGTCTTCAAGCCTACTGTAATATGTTTTGTAAACAGAATCACTCATTGCAGCTTTAGCTGCTGTGGAGTATCTCTCAAGCAGGACGTTTGCAATTTCATCTATCTCGCTTTTACCTTCAAGGCAAGCAAGTAGTGAATTTGTTACGCCTGACATCGCAGATACAACGACGGCTTTGTTTGCTTCTTCTTTTAATATAATTGAAATCATTCTTTCCAGCGCATCAACACTACCAACGCTGGTACCGCCGAATTTCATTGACTTTATCATAGTCCCAAGACCTCGTACATTGTATGTATTTTACCACTGTTTTTGTTAGCTACCCATCTTATGGCAGCAATAGCGCCTTCAGCAAAAGCTTCTCTTGAGTGTGCACGGTGTGTGAGTTCGATACGCTCTCTGTTACCTGCAAAGATCACAGTATGCTCTCCTACGACGTCCCCAGCTCTGACAGAGTGTATGCAGATTTCGCTACCTCTAGCTCCGACTTCTCCTTCCCTGCCGTATATAAATTCAGTTTTGTTGCTGTTTATCGCAATGAGTTCAGCGGCTTTTTTAGCTGTTCCGGAAGGAGCATCTTTTTTCTGATTATGATGAGTTTCAACTATCTCCACATCATAGTTTTTCAAAGCAGCCGCTAACGATTCGCAAGTTTTGAAGAATACATTGACACCTACTGAAAAATTAGGAGTTACGACAGCTCCGTTACCATCTTCAGCAATATTTTTCTCAAATGTTTCCATGACTTCTTTTGGAATGCCAGTTGTACCTATCACATAGTTCAGACCTTTTCTGCGAGCAGCAGGAAGTGTTTTGACTATTGCAGATGGAGATGTAAGATCTACATACACATCTGCATTTTTTACAACTTCACTCAACTTATCAGCGCCGACGCATTTAACGCCTGGTGAAATTTCTTTTCCTATATTTGCGCTTCCTTCTGAAACAACCGCTCCTGAAAGCTTCATGTCTTCCTGTTCACAGATCAGTCTGCAGACTAAGCTTCCTAGTTTTCCAGTAGCGCCACCTACTACTACAGAAATCATCAAAAAACCTCACAATAAACCTTGCATTGACAGCACGGATCTAAGTTTATCTTCATTTTTTTTATCCATGTCGCACAGTGGTAATCTGAGAGGACCAGATGGGCGTCCTACCAGCCTCATGGCGGTTTTGATTGGAATTGGATTTGTTTCTAAAAATAAAGCTTCATACAGGGGTATCAACTCTCTGTTGATCCGATTGGCTTTCTCATAATCCCCACTCAGCATGGATTTAATCATGCTGGACATCCTGTCTGGAACTATATTTGAAGATACAGATATGGCACCTTTCGCCCCTACTGCCATTGCTGGCAGTGTGAGTGCATCGTCTCCAGATAATACAGAAAAATCTTTTGGTGCAAGTGCGGCTATTTTTCCAATCTGATTAAGATTTCCAGAAGCTTCTTTCACGCCTGCGATTCCTGGAACTTTCGCTAATTCCAGCATTAAATCTGCAGTTATGTTCGTTCCAGTTCTGGATGGTATGTTATAGATGATAATCGGAATATCAATTGATGACGCAATGGATTCAAAATGAAGATGGATACCTTTAGGAGTTGGTTTGTTGTAATATGGACATATAGAAAGAACAGAATCAGCACCTATGTTCTGAGCAGCTTTGCTGAGTTCTAAAGCTTCTGAAGTTGAGTTAGATCCGGTTCCGGCCATCACTTTAGCTTTTGATACGGAATTAACAGTTATTTCTATTACTTTCAGATGTTCTTCAAAACTTAATGTTGCAGACTCGCCGGTTGATCCGCAGGGAACTATTGTGTCAACGCCATTTTCTTCCTGAAATCTTATCAGTTCTTTCAAACCCTCTTCATCAATATCTCCATTAGATTTCATTGGTGTTATTATGGCAGTTGCGCAGCCAGAAAACATTTCACATGCCTCCGAAATGCTCATTGAGTATCAACCTAGTTCTCGTTGATTGAACATTGTCGAATCTTCTGATTCTTTCAATTATCTCATTGAGTTGAGGTGATGATGTAACATCAATAATGGCCACAATATCTTCTTCGCCTGTTACCTCGTAAACTTCGGAAACTCCATCAAATTTTGCAATTTTAGTCGCAACATCTGAAGTGTTAACATTTACGTTTATGTTAATCTCAATAATTGCTTTTACATTTTTACTGCTTGTTTTGATTGTAAATGATTGAATAATGTCCTCGTCAACAAGCCGCCTCACTCTGCTACGAATTGTACCCTCAGAAACCTTCAGTTGGTTGGCGATATCTACAAACGGTCTTCTGGAGTCTTTTTTCAATATCTCTATTATCCTCTCGTCAAGATAGTCTATCATTTTATCCCTCGCGCAACCCTCTACGATTTCCATTGCAATTTTTGATGATAACCGAAAATGATTATATAACTATTACTGATGATGACTTGCTATTAAGCTAATTCGTAGATAAAAGTTGTAAAAGTCTAGGACTTTTTATCTCTTTTTTCCATAGATCTAATAAGCTCTAGCAGAGCATTGTTAACGGGAACTGATATTCCTACGCCCCTAGCCCTTCTTACAATTTCGCCTGTTATCTGGTTTATCTCAGTTTTTTTGCCTTTTTCAATATCCTGAAGCATGCTGGACTTGTTCGATGACGTTTTTTCTGCAATATCCAATACGGTTTTCCAGGGGTTGTCTAATGAGATGCCCTCTGCTTCTGCGACTGCAGCAGCTTCATAGCAGGCCTCTTTTGCCAATGACATATACGGTTCACACAGTATGCAACCGTTTGTCCTTCCAGCTACCACTGTGATGGGATTAATCGCAGCATTTGCTATAGCTTTCATCCATATGTCTGAGAATATACGTTTTGAAGTCCTTGCCTCAAAACCACTTTTTATAAACATGTCTGTAATCTTTTCTGCAGCATCATCATACGGTCCGAATGCAGTAACCCCTTCGCCGGCTAAAACAATCTCTCCTGGCCTGGTCATCGTAACTCCCATTGTGGTTGTACCCACGACTCCGTTTCTGCCAAATCTGTGAGAGATATGTTCATAATTTCCAAGCCCGTTTTGTATGGAAACTACAATTGTGCTATCGTCTATTATTCTCAAAATATCATCGCAGGCATATTTGGAATCGTAAGCCTTTGTTGTGATAATCACGACATCAGGAGTCTCTACATCATCAATGGATGTTATACACTTCAGGAATGTTTTTCCCCTGCCTTTACTGCTGCATACTATGAGGCCATTTGAAGAAATAGCATCTGCATGAGGTTTTCTGGAGACCAATGTGACATCATGTAGATAACTCAATCTTTCTCCGATAGCACTACCTATCGCTCCAGCCCCATAGACTAATATTTTCATATTGCTCTTTTCCTTGCAAGTGTTGCTTCATTATGTGCCGTCCTAAGGGGAAGCGGGATCCCACGGCATAAGAAACGAGTGCATAATTCAGTTGCTGTATTTAGAGATACGCGATGGCCAACTGAAACATACGTTGATGACGACCCTTCTTTCAACGCTATTCCCGATAATTTACCGTTAATCGTAATCTCTGACTTGTCCGATTCTGGTTTTTCCACATGACCATAAAGTAATGATTTGGCAGCACCAACCGTTGGAACATTGCAAATAACTCCCAAATGGGACGCGATTCCCACCCTTGGGTGCAGTAATCCTTGACCATCTATCAAATATACTGCATTCTTCACATCAGTCAGTCTTGAAAATACAGGAGCTTCCCGGTAGGATAAATAAGTCGGAATGTAGGGAAACTTTACTGAGCATTCAATCTTCTTAACTTCCACCAGTTCATGGTTTTCTAAGCTGTAGACTGCAGCCACACCAAATGCTCTTTCACCAAGATATGAAACATCTAAACCTACAGCGTATTCCAGAGTTTCAAAATCATCATCCTCAACAACAAGTCTGCGTATCTGGTCCTGTTCATCCTGAAGCTGTTTTAATACGTTTGGAAGATCGAAGTTGTTAAACCTCACAGAAGAAAAATTTTCTATCTTTCCGTCTTTGATTTTTACTCCTTCCGACTCAAGCAAGGCAATTTTTTTGTCTGAATTTTTGCCTTTTCCGCTGTACCATCCAACCTTTCCGTTGGAATACACGACTCTATGGCATGGTACAACTATCGGGGTGGGATTTTTGGATAGAATCTCCCCGACAGCCCTTGAAGCCCGAACATCACCAAGGGCTTTGGCAATATCTCCATATGTAGATACCATTCCTCTTGGGATTTGAGATGTTGCCCTATACACTAATGAAGCAACATCTGGTGGTTCGAGCATCAACACACCTACTGGTATTCTTCCCAGCACACAATCTCATCTAGATCTTTTCTGGGTCTTGCAGCAGGCGATTCATCTGGGTAGCCAACAGTCATACAAAGAGCTACGCGCATATCTGCTGGTATTTTAGCAACCGCTTTTACCTTATCTTCTTCAAAGGCTCCTATCCAGCAGGTACCTATCCCCAGTTCTTCTGCCTGGAGGGTTATATGGTCAAGCATAATCACGCAGTCTTCTGCGCTCCATCTTTTTTCAGGATTATGAACAGCAATTAAAACTGCCGCACATTCTTTCACAAAACCCTGGTTTTTGCAGGCTGATACCATGTCTGATTTTATCTTCTCATCTGTAATCACAATCAGCTTCCTTGCCTGATCATTCCTTGCAGACGGCGATAAACGTGCAGCTTCAAGAATCTTAGACATGTCTTCTTTGGAAAGTTGCTCTGGCTTGTATTTTCTGGTACTTCTTCTGCTTGCAATAGCTGTGCTTACATCCATATTTTTCACCTTATCTATTCTAAATGCTCCAGTATGGCTGTATAGTCATTAGGATTTATCTCCATGTTAAGGTCTTCATGACAAATCCGACAGGTGCCGTCCGTTTTCTGTGCACGGGATACTCTCCTTACCGCAATACGACCACATTTTGGGCAGATGGTGTCTTGGGCGCTTGGATAATTGACATTTCCCAAGTATACATATTTGAGACCTTGTTTCTGCCCTATTTGTCTGGCATCTATGAGAGTGCTTATCGGAGTATTTTCAAGATGCCGCAGCTCATAACATGGATGGAATGCGTTGAAATGCACAGGTATTCTTTCGTTCATCTCAGATACCCAGCGTGTGAATTTTTCCAACTCTTCATTGCTGTCGTTTATTCCTGGTATCACAAGATATGTCAGTTCAACATGGCGCTTACTCTCAACTGCTAGCTTTACACTCTCTAAAACAGGGTCAAGTGTTCCGCCGCAGTATTTTTTATAAAACTGGTTTGAAAATGATTTTACATCTATATTGAAAGCGTCTATGTATTCGAGAAGTTCAGTCATGGGTTCCTTCTGAATGTAACCGTTGGTCACACATACTGTGTATAGCCCTTTCTTTTTGGCTTCCATTGCAGTATCTTCCATGAATTCATACCAGACTGTCGGTTCATTGTAAGTAAATGCAATTCCGCTGCATTTTTGCATCAATGCTTTTTTACAGACTTCTTCCGGCGAGGTAACAACTGAGTTCACCACCCACATCTGTGATATCTGATAATTTTGACAGTTTTTGCAGCTTAGATTACATCCCCAGCCGCCGATTGAATATACATATGTAGATGGATGAAAATGATACAGTGGCTTTTTCTCAATTGGATCTGCATGGGCTGAAGAAAGATTCCCATAAGGTGTTTCAAGAACACCGTCATCGTTGCATCTCACTTTGCAGATCCCAGACTTATTTTTTGGTATCATGCAGCTGTGTGGACATAATTCACAATGCACATATGCGCCGCACTTTTCCCAGTATTTTCCAATCTGGTATTCAGCTTTTGAAATGTTCCCATCCCCTGTATTCCAATTCAATGGGTTTTCCATTTTTTATCATGATATTATCATTTCCTTTGGCTTCACCAATAATGTAAAAATGGTCTCCCAGTACTCTGCGTAAGTATTCTTCCCCCTGAGGGTCGAATGTGAATACAAGTTCATATTCTCCTCCATAGTACAGTACAGTTTCTATCTCGTCTGAGTTTGTCTTTGAGATAACGTCTTTAGTTTCTTCAGTGATGGGAATTTTTTCCCAGTCAACTTGAAAATATACGCCCCTGCTATGTCTAGAGATCTCATTGATTGAATATGCTAATCCGTCTGTTATGTCCATGCACGCCGTGACATATCCTGAATCGGAAAGAATGCAGCCTTCTTTGGTTCTTGGAAACGGTGTGAACAGAGTCTTTTTAACACTCGGGGCGTCAACATTGAACTGGACAGCAAAGAATCCGGCAGCAGCGGTTCCTATGGGTCCAGTAACTGCTATGAGGTCTCCAGGTTTCGCTCCGCCCCTCTTCAACATTTTCTTTTCATCTACTATGCCAAGTGCTGTTCCAGAAATCACTATGCCAGCGCCTTCTTTAGTGTCTCCACCCAGAATCTCTCCGCCGACAGCTTCTGAACACTCCCGCACACCCCTCATCAGCTCCCTGAAGCAAGAGACTTCAAGGTCTCTCTCCATGAATAACGACACTAGTATCCCTATGGGAGCTGCACCCATGGCGGCTACATCGCTGTAATTTACTGCAGCTGCGAACCATCCAATGTCATAATAACTCATCCCTTCAGATGTGTGAGTCTTTTTAGACATGATGTCTGACGAAATCACTATGCATTTATCGCCTATTTTTATGGCAGCGGCGTCGTCCCCTGGCCCTAATGCTACTCTGCTGTGTGTGTTTTTAACAATCTCATTCACAAGTGCTTTTTCGCCGATAGTGCCCAGGGTATCCATGATTTACAAACTACACATTATAATTTTAATAGTTGCCTCAGAAGAAGTCTGAATTTTGGTGACTGTTTTGATGTTTACCTAATTTTTCGTAGTTTCAGTCTTAGATGAATACGATTATCGATTTTTAGGCAGTATTTTTGTACGAAAAAATGCGAATTGAGATGGTTAGTGTCGAACCGTTAAATATTGAGAGCATAATTGTCCCTCGATCTTGATGAAATTAACCATTCCTTATGGGAAGGACGAAGCGCAAGACTTAGTCATCCCAGATGAAAACTTTGCAGGTGTAATCTACCCTAATGATGTAACAGTCGGAAACGAATCCGAGGAGATCCGCCGGGCACTAGATAATCCAGCAGGAGGTCCAACTCTTGAAGAGTTCCTCAAAGGTGGCAAAGATGTAGTATTCATCGTCAATGATGGAACTCGTCCGACACCAACCAGAAAAGTCTTAGATGCACTGGATGAACGCATGGACCTTTCATCAGCTAGATACCTGATTGCAACGGGTTCTCACCGTGCCCCTACAGATGAAGAATATGATTTCATCTTCGGAAAGCACTACCCGACTTTGAAGGAAAAGATATTTTCTCACGATTCCAAGAATGATAACTGCATTAATCTGGGGAAATCAAAGAACGGCACTGAAATGGAAGTCAATGAGATGGCAGTCAATGCCGATAGGCTTGTAATAATCACTTCCGTTGAGCCTCATTATTTTGCAGGTTATACTGGAGGCCGGAAAAGCTTCCTTCCTGGTGTCGCTTCATACAAAACAATTGAGCAGAACCACAAGCTGGCAATGAAGCGTGAAGCTCAGGCCTTGGTTCTTGATGGAAATCCAGTCCATGAGGATATGATGGACGCTCTTGAGGTTGTCAAAGGCAAACAGATATTTGCAATCCAGATTGTGTTAGACAGACATCAAAACATTTACAAAGTGGAAGCGGGAGATCTCCACAAATCATTTGCTGCGGCTGTGGCACATGCCAATGAAGTGTTCTCCGTCAAAATAAAAGAAAAAGCCGACATCGTGGTATCCGTTGCCCCTTACCCAATGGATGTGGATTTATATCAGTCGCAGAAAGCTCTGGACAATGGAAAATGGGCGTTGAAAGATGACGGCGTCATAATAATGGTTTCAAAATGCAGAGAAGGTGTAGGACATCCTACTTTCCTGCAGCAGCTTTCACTTTCAAACGATCCCAAAGAAGTACTTGAAAATCTGGCGAAAGAGTATAAATTAGGATACCATAAAGCAGCAAAAATGGCAGAAATTGCTGTATGGGCTAATATGTGGGCTGTCACTGAACTTGACCACGAGCTTTTGAAGAAAGCAAACATTAGACCATTCTACAAGATTCAGGATGCAATTGATACTGCTTTGAGTTTGAAGAATGATGCTAAAATCCTAGTCAGCATGGATGGAAGCATCACTGTTCCGAGGGTGGAATGACTATGGCAGATTATATAGAGTGTACTAACTTAAAAGACCTTAAAACTGAGATGATGACATGCACAATGTGCGGATTCTGCAAGAGTGTATGTCCGGCATTTGAAAACACTGGTTGGGATAGAGGAGTAGCAAGGGGAAGAATGATTCTCTCATATGGTTTGATGCAGAACGAAATTCCAGCCGATAAGTCTGTAATTGAAGCTCTCTATCAATGCACGACCTGTAAAGACTGCGAAAGGCGCTGTCCCTCTAATGTGAGGGTAGTAGATGTAGTAGAGAGTGCCCGCAGAGATCTAGTCGCTGCAGGAAATATCCTCCCTCAGCACAAGAAAGTCATTGACAGCATCCTAAAGTTTGGAAATCCATTCGGAGAGGAAAAATCAGTCCCTGAAATTCTCGGACAGGTGCCTAAAAATGCTAAGCTGGGATATTTTGTTGGATGTACTTCAGCATACAGAAATACATCAACTGCAAAAGCTACGATATCTATTCTTTCAAAGCTAGGTGAAGATTTCACATTGGTAAATGAAGTATGCTGTGGAAGCGTAATGCAGCGTGTAGGCTGGAATGAAGAAGATGTTAAAGCACAGATGAAAAAGAATATTGATGCAATTGCAGCTCAGGGAGTCGAGACTGTCGTATTTTCATGCGCAGGCTGTTATCGTATGTTCAAAGAAGAATATCCAAAATACGTAGATGTTCCCTTCAAAGTTCTTCACATCTCTGAATATCTAGACTCTAAAGATCTCAAGCTTTCTTCATTAGACAAGAAAGTAACATATCATGATCCATGCCACCTGGGACGTCACGCAGGCGTTTACAAATCACCAAGAAATGTAATTTCAAAGATTCCCGGTGCAGAATTCAAGGAGATGCCCAGAAACTCTGCAACTTCCCGCTGTTGCGGAGGCGGTGGCGGTGTAAGATCAGCTTATCCAGACTTGTCTTCTCAAATCGCAGCAGACCGTGTTGAAGAAGCCAGTTTTGCTGACCTCTTAGTCACTTCCTGTCCATTCTGTGTGAATAATCTGAAAGTAGGAAAAGACCAGAGTAAAGCAGACGTGGAAATTGTAGATCTTGTAGAGCTTGTAGAATCTCTTCTATGAGCTCGATAACTATCAGTGCATTCTTCAAAATGCACTGATCAACCCATATCTGGAGATATATTTTGAAAAACATCAGTAGCATTTTTTCAGATTCTTCTTCAAAAAGTCCCCTTGTAATGGGAATTCTGAATATGACTCCAGACTCATTCTCAGATGGCGGCAAATATGTCGATTTCAAAACGGCTCAGATTCATGCAGAGCGGATGCTTGAAGACGGTGTAGATATCATTGACATCGGTGGAGAATCTACTCGTCCAGGTTCATCTGCGGTTCCTATGAATGAAGAGTTGAAAAGAGTTATTCCAACATTGAAGTGGATCACAGATTCATACGATATCCCTGTATCTATTGATACAAGAAAAGCAGAGGTTGCAGAAGCAGCTCTAGATGCTGGAGCTTCAATAATCAATGATGTCAGCGGGTTTAGTGAAGATATGACGAGGTTAATTGCTTCTTCTGGAGCAAAAGCTGTGCTCATGCACTCCCTGTGGGATCCCGGCATAATGCAGAAAAAAGTTCAGCCAGACACATATTCAAACATAATTCCTGATATAATTTCTTGGGCAGAGCAGAGAATTTCTGTTGCCGAAGATATAGGAGTAAAAAGAAGTCAATTGATTTTTGATCCGGGTATTGGATTCGGAAAACTCACAAGTCACAATCTTGAGATTGTCAAAAGATGTGCTGAACTAAAATCCTTAGGTTTGCCTGTGCTGATCGGGGCTTCACGTAAAAACTTCATTGGAGAGCTGACTAAAAAATCACCTTCCGAAAGGCTCGGTGGAAGCTTAGCCGTTGTAGCAGCAGTGTACGGCTGTGCAGACATTGTAAGGGTTCACGATGTCTCAGAGACTATAGATCTGATTAAAATTCTGGACGCTCTCAGAGAATATTAAATCTCAGCATTTTAAAAAATTGGGTATAAATACTATACATTACTTGTGGGAATCATACAATCTCCTTGTTAACATGCTTCCTTTTGACGGGAATATGTGTTGATAAAACCTTCATTTGAAGATTTTGAGGAGATGCTTTGATTTACGCTAATGCCGGTGCACTTTAGTTCACCGCACATGAATGACACGTGCAACCCGTGCCGGAGGAAATTAGATGATAGAAAAACTCGCTAGTTTCATAACTAAACGTTATAAGTTGATCATTGCAATCTGGATTGTTGCATTAATCATTGCAGTGCCATTTGTTCCTAAGTTGAGTCAGGTTTTAGTATATGACGAGACTCAAATGGCTCCTCCAGATGTTGAATCAATGTCTGCTCAGGATTTTATAAATGAGAATTTTGGAAATGCTGAGGCGGTTCCAGGTACAATCCTTGTCTTGGAATCTCCAGAAAGCATTACTGATCCAGAATCCTTGGCTCTGATCTATTCGATACAAGATCAATTATATCGGACATATGGTTCTGATGTAACTGTAACTTCGGTTTATACGCCCTTTCAAGAAATTTTAATGATAATGAATGGTGTGTATTATCAAATCATAGGTCAAAATCCAGCTTTAAAAAATTACCCTGATCAAGTAGCTGCGATCGTATTGTCTCAGTTAAGTGAAATGGGTGTGTTGCCAGCTGACCTAAGCCAAGATCAAAAAACGGAATTGATAGGTGTAATTATTAAAGTTGGAGATTTGGGAGTTTCTCCCGATCAAGCTACCCTACTTGGACTTAATTATGACATAACAAAAGAAATGGGCATAAGCAACATTGAAACATTATCTCCCGTAATTGGCGATTCCCTATCACTCCTGGTCTCTGAAAATGGAAAAATTACCATGATGACATTCTCCTATGGAGAGAAAGGAACTGCTACGGCAGAACAGCTTTCTGAACTCAGAGAAATAGTCAATGGGGCTGCTGAAGGAACATCAATCCAACATTGGATCACCGGATCAGATCCTTTAGGATCAGACCTTGAAGAAAGTACAATGAGTGATCTAAGAATCATCGAACCAGTCACAATAGTTCTTGTTTTAGTCCTCATCGGTTTGTTCTTCCGCTCCTTATTGGGTGCCGTGATGCCACCGCTTTCAGTAGGTATTGCGTTAGGCATCTCATTCTCTTTAGTATACCTACTAAGCTTTGTGATGCAGATTCACTACTCAGTACAAACACTCATGCTTACGGGTATGATGGGCGCTGGGTGTGATTATTGTATATTCATTTTATCGCGTTATAGGGAGGAACGCAAAGCCGGAAGGGATAAAGAGAGTAGCGTAAGGGAGTCGGTCATGTGGGCTGGAGAATCCATCGCTACTTCCGGTGCAACAGTAATCATCGGTTTCGGTGCCCTGGCAATTGCAAACTTCTCAATGCTTCAGTCAATGGGTATCGCACTGGCACTTGGTGTGCTGATAGCATTACTCGTAGCTTTAACATTAATACCTTCATTACTCATGCTGTTAGGAGACAAACTCTTCTGGCCAGCTAAATTCGGCAAGCCTTCTGATCCAGAGACATTTAAAAAGAGGTTTATGAAAAAGAAGGACAAAGAAGGTTACTTTGCTCGCAGTGCAAAGTTTGCCATAAAGCATGCAAAAGTCATGGTAGTCGCTATGATTTTAATTTCAGTACCTGCAATCTATCTGGTAGCTGAAATGGATCAAAGCTATGACTTTGTAGGCGCCATGGCTGAAACCGAGAGCACTGAAGGACTTGCAGTATTAGGTGAAGGTTTTGGAGCTGGTGTAATCCAGCCTACTCAGATTGCTATAGAATTTAATGAACCAATACTATCTGAAGAAAACAACCCCGCCATTGATGAGGCGAGGGATTTAGCAAAAATGCTTGCGGACATGGATGGTGTCGCTTCAGTCACTGATATAGATCAGCAAGTGAAAAATGGAACTATCGAGTCAATTCTAAGTAAAGACGGTAAGTCACTATTGCTGACTGTGGTATTCCAAAACGATCCATATGATGAAACCTCAATGAATGCCCTCAACGACATGAGAGAAATCAACCCTGAAGAACAGGGATGGACCTCAATGAATGCAGTTTACGTTGGCGGTTCTACAGCTTTGATGTATGATATTTCACAGCTTGTTCAAAACGATATGAACACTGTGGAGATCGTAGTAGTAATTGCCATCTATCTTGTACTGCTCTTCGTTTTGGGAGCTGTAATCAGTCCGCTCAGGTCTATCATCACAATCCTATTGAGTATCTCATGGACCCTAGCAGTGATGGTACTACTATTCCAGTATGGCTTAGGACAAGATATCTTATGGATCGTGCCAATGGTTCTTCTAGTGGTCTGTCTCGGACTGGGAATGGATTATGATATTCTGCTCACTACGAGAATACGTGAGGAGATTGCGAAAGGAAAATCCAACAATGATGCAATTGTATACTCAGTTGAAAAGACTGGAGGAATCATCACAGCATGTGGGTTCATCATGGCAGCAGCCTTTGGAAGCATGATGCTATCCAGCGGATACCTTCTCAAAGAATTTGGATTTGCGCTGATGTTCGCAATTCTTCTGGATGCCATGTTTGTTCGTATCTATCTTGTTCCAGCAATAATGTCTCTGCTTGGCAAATGGAACTGGTGGGCACCAGCACCCATAGCAAAGATGTACAAAAAGAGAAATGCTAGAAGGATGAAGAATGTCCAAGCTTCTCAGGACTACCTCTCTTCATGGCAAAGAAAACCGGAGGAATAATCCTCCCCTTTCTTCTTTATTTTTAAGCTGATTTTTAAAAGTAGAAAATTACGCCTATTACAATTACGACTATTGCCGCTGCAACGATGAATAAATTCTCTTTGAGATTTGACTTCTTTGTTTTAGTCTCATACTCAGTCTTACACTTTTCAGAGCAGTATTCTTCACCTTCAGTAATAGGTTCTTCGCATAATTTACAATGTGAATGTGGTACAAGGCGTGCAGTCGCCATGCTTCCTGCTAACACCATGGCATGTACTTAAAGCATTATCCTGCTCATTATGTTTTATACAAATTTCATAGATTGACGCTGTATGCATATGTCGCATCCAATCTTCCAGATTATGAGATATCAAACCCTTAAATTATACGAAATTCGTAATGTGAAACACACTTAATCAATTTAACATTAAGATGAGTACTCAAATCTAAATCAAATTTAAATATGCGGTACTTTGTGAAGTCCCTAATACGAGGGACTTCGGATGAGACAAATACTTGTTGACCTAGCGAAATGTAAAGGATGCAGGCAATGTGAAAAAGCCTGCTCTAATGCACATAGTGCAACAACAGAGAATTCAAAGCCGATCTCACGTGTGAAAGTCTTATTCACTAGACCTGAAAACGGGAAGAAAGGAAGTCCCTATCCAATGCGTTGTCATCAATGCGAGTTTCCGAAATGTGCTGAAGCCTGCATGTCTGGTGCACTTATTAAAACCAAAGAGGGCATAGTAATTCACGAAGATGAGAGATGTGTTGGCTGTTGGATGTGTGTTATGACTTGCCCCTATGGAGCCATATTCAGGGATGTACAGAGAAAGGTGGTTGTAAAATGCGATGCCTGTCTGCATGAAGAAATCCCTGCTTGTGTAGCCGTGTGTAAATTTGATGCTATGAAAGTAGAGGAATCAGAATGATGAACTCTTACGATTACATCATAATTGGAAACAGTGCAGCTGGGATAGGCTGTGTTGAAGGCATTCGGAAGATGGATGCAACTGGTTCTATCGCGATAATCTCATACGAGGATATCCATGCATATTCTAGATGTATGATCACCCACTACATTTCAGGGCACATTGATGAAAAGAAGATGTACTTCAGAAAGGAGAACTTCTATACTGAACGGAACACAACTCCATATTTGGGTCGCAGGGCTAAGAAAATAATCAGATCTTCAAAAATTGTCAGGTTGGATAATGGCGAAGAGCTTCATTATAAAAAACTTCTGCTGGCAACTGGAGCTGAACCCGCACCTTATGATGTCACTGGAAACTCTTTAGATGGTGTTTATTTCCTTCGTACTGCTGCTGATTCAGAAGCTGTCATGAATGATGTAGTCAAAGGAGGAAAAGCTGTAATCTTGGGCGGTGGACTCGTTGGCATGAAAGCTGCTGACGCCTTGAATGAAAGAGGTATGGACGTCACGATAGCCATAGCGTCATCCCAGTTACTGTCTCAGACTATGGATCGTTACGGTGCAGATATCATAAAAAACGCAGTAGAATCCAACGGCATACATGTTTTGACCAACAGTCCCGTCAAATGCATCCTTGGTGATGATCATGTTACAGGTGTTGAATTTGAAAGCGGTCAAACAATCCCTGCTGATCTAGTAATATTGGCAAAAGGAGTCCGTCCGAGTACGATATTGGCAAAAACCTGCGGAATTGATGTGGACTACGGAATCTTAGTTGATGAATTTATGAAAACCTCAGACAATGACATCTATGCTGCAGGAGATGTTGCTGAAGCTTTAGATCTGATCCGTGGAGGAAAAGTTGTTCATGCAATCTGGCCCAATGCCCTTGAACAGGGCAGGATCGCAGGCATGAACATGGCTGGTGCGCAAATTGCATATCAGGGCGGCATAGGTATGAATTCTGCAGAATTCTTTGGTGTTGCTGCAATCAGCATGGGTCTCTGTCGCAGCAGGGATGAAGAGGGTCTTGAAGTCTTAATTTGCAAAGATGAAGAAAAAGGGACCTACCGTAAAATCGTTCTGCAGGACAATGTAATCGTCGGCGCTGTGTGTATTGGAAATGTTGAATGTGCCGGAGTATTCAATGGGCTGATATTGAACCGCACCGACATCTCCAGCATAAAAGATCTGTTGCTGGAAGACGACTTTGATTATGCTAAACTGGTAGGAGCCGGTTTGGGTTAATCAGAGGGTTTTATTTACGTCTACTCACTTCTACTGAATATGTGGAAAGTCTTGGGTGTTGAAACTCCTATTATCGCTGCAGGAGATGTTTGGATGGACAAAATGTCCGAACTTTCTTCTAGAAAAAAAGACGCTCCTAAATTCAGGGAGTTATTATCCAAAGCAAACGTCAGATACTACTTTGATACTGTCAGAGAAGTTCATGTTTTTTACGTCAGGTTTCCATATGATGTAGAACTAGCTGATCTAGAATTCTTCAGAGATTTTATTATTAAATTGGAAAAAAGTTCAAAGACTCCCGTTGTTGAATATGACGGTGAATCTCAGGTGCATACAACAATCATATCTTCTGATGAAGAAAAAGATGATCATGTGGGGAGAAATGCCTGGTGGGAACTAAGTGAAGATGAAGTACGTAAGTATGCTTTCTGATACTTACGTAAATTTTATTTTTTTAACAAAAACACATCAATGCATCTAATTTTTCCAATCCTAAATCAGGTTCAGAGTTCTGCATGGATACCCATTCTTTAACTTTTGACATTGCCCTTCCTGAAGACACGATTGATTTTGCACGCTCAAATCCGCTTCCAATATCAGCCACATGGTCGCTGATGTATAATATCGCAGCTGCATTCAAACAAACAATATCTTCTCTGCTGCTGCTTTCATTTCCTTCCATTAACCTTAAAAATCTTATCGACTCATTTGATCTTTCAGTTGCAAGAATGTCTTTTTCATCATCACATCTGATGTTCAGAGAATTTGGGTCAATTATATATTCTGTGACTGAACCATCAGACTTCATCTCTGCAACAAATGTAGGACCGGATGTTGAAATCTCATCCATTCCGCATTTGCCACCTTTGCTCTTTCCGTGGAACACCATTGCTTTTTTAAATCCAATTTCTTTCATTGTTTCCAGTGTCGGTAGAATCATATTCTTGTCATAGACACCTCTAACTCCTATGGTGGGAGACGCTGGATTGGCTAATGATGCAGCAATATTCAAAATCGTTCCAAAACGAACCTGACTTAAGATTCTTCCCAGAGCACATGGGTGAATTTTAGATGACATGCCGTTGAATATTCCAATATTTGCATTCTCTATTGATTTTTTTACGATACTGGCATCACACTCAACGTCGATGCCTATCGACTCAAGCAAATCTACGGTGCCGCATTTCGAAGTAATTGCTCTTGCCCCATGTTTTGCCATAGGAACTCCATCTGCAGCAGCGATTATTGATGCTGCCGTTGAGATATTGAATGTTTTAAACTCATCCATTCCAGTTCCACAGTTTTCTACTACTGGTACACTTACCTTTGGAGAAACTTTTACAGTATCTAAATCAAATATAACTTCCCAGCCTCCTGCAATTTCCTGCGGCGTGGCACCTTTAGCAGTTATTGCAGCTAAGAATGCTCCTTGCTGGAGATCAGGCTGTTCATTCATGAGAATCTGTCTAAACATTTCTTTAGACTCTTCCCTACTTAAATTATTTTTATTAATTAGTAAATCAATGTTTTTACCAAAAGTTCTCAGCTTGTCATCCATCCCCAGCACCTCAAAACTCATTAATTACACATTTCAAAACTCTGCTATTTTCAACAGCATTTATTCCATCATACAAATTATCCAGACTCACTCTCTTTTGAATGAATTTCTTCACATCAATCAATCCAGAAGAGATCATCTCAAGTGCGTGCGTATCACTGCTGCTTGTGCATCCATACGCTCCAATCATCGAAAGCTCATGATAGTGAATCATGTTCATATCCAAAGTTCTTTCAGGATCTTTAGAATTTAATCCAGAAAAAATACAAATTCTGCCACCTTGTGCAGCTAGACTGAGAAGATTGGAGTCAATAGCTGCTTTAGGTGTAGTCAGCATTATTACGTCTGCTCCTCTTCCAGATGTTATCTCCATGATATTAGAATACAGGTCGTCATCAGGATCAAGAACTGCAGTCGCATTGATATTTTTCCTTTCGGATGAGGGTTCCACAACTATACTCTGACATCCCTTTCCGATTGAAGATTCAGAACACAACTGCCCCATTGTGCCGGCACCAAATATCAAAACTGTTTCTCCGGTTTCTAACGAGCAGCGCTCTTGTGCATGAATGCAGCATGCCAAAGGCTCTGTTAATGATGCTTCTTCTGAGGAGACATTGTCTGGAATGATGTTAACTCCATTTCTGATGACATTCCCGCTAGGCACTGCCAAATATTCTGCAAAACCCCCATCTAGATTAAATCCAATAATTCCTTGATTTTTACACATGTTGTCCATGCCTTTTGTGCAGGCGATACATTTTCCACACACTACACCTGGCCATATTTGTACACGTGATCCAATGGGGTATTTTCCACTCTTATCTTCTGCAACTGTACCTGCCACTTCATGACCGAGGATTCTTGGATATACCAGATCTCTCTGCCCTTTTCTGAGCATTTTTACATCTGTTGGACATATTGCACATGCATCCACCTTTACTAAGATGCCGCCATCTGGACATTGTGGCTTTGAAACTTCACATATTTGAAGTTCATTTTGAGCTCTTAGTAACGCAGCTTTCATCATTTCACCTTGTTGGATGCATAATCCGAGCTTTTACTTACAACCTATGTATAAAACTATTTCCTTATCAAATACAAGATGGATTATACATCCTATCAAATAGCTGGATGGAATGAAAACATTATAATTCAGATTAATTGTAAAATAAATATTGTTTAAAAAAATGGTGATAAGTAAGCGTCAGGTGCTTACTTTTTCCATGCTTCAACTATGGAAAGAAAATTCTTGAAAATATCCGCTCCATGCTCTGTATTTTCAACTTCCGGATGGAACTGAACCCCGTACAGGGGTTTGTCTTTGACTTTAATCGCTTCCACGGCACAGTTTTCTGTGTGAGCGAGTATGTTTATTCCTTCTGGAATATTTGTAACCTCATCATTATGGCTTTCCCAGACTGTAAAGGATTTGGGAAGATTGGAAAATAATTCATTATATTCATCAATTATCAATGTGGCCTGTCCAAACTCAGGAATTTCTGCTGGACGGAGTTCAGCACCTAAGTGGCTGCACATAAACTGGAATCCTGCGCAAATCCCCAGTATCGGAATATTCAAAGAATCAATGTATTCAGAGTTCAATCCCATTTTGTTGGATTCAACAGAGACATGTGGTGATCCACCTGATAATACCAAAGCATCTACGTCCAGATCTTTTGGTGGAGTGTTGTTTGGAACGATTTTAGTCTCTACACCTAAATATTTCAATACACGCCATTCACGGTGTGTCCATTGTCCACCATTGTCCACTACGTAGACACGCATAAAAATCCTAATTATTTTTGCATATTTAACATGATCCGAAACAGGCTCAACACATTAGCTAACAGTTTAGCAATGTCAGGCTGGCACTCATGCCCTGATCTAATTGCCTTGATACTTTTCGATATGCACTCTGGTGCCCGTTAACCATTTTCACTTGTCGAGTATTCTTACCTGCCTAAGATACAGCCTTATTTCCTTTCATATGTACTACTTAGCTTCTATGATTGAAAGTGAGAAGCATCTGCTTCTCATTCCCATTCAATAGTTGCAACTGGTTTAGGGGTCAGGTCATACAGAACTCTGTTGACACCAGGAACTTCGTTTACAATTCTTGCAGTGATTTTCTGCAGCAGTGCAAATTCCAGTGGTTCTACGGTTGCAGTCATGGTATCGACAGTATTGACGGCGCGGATAATCACGGGATATTCAAAGCTGCGGGCATTATTGCGCACTCCTACAGACTTAAAGTTCGGTACGACTGTAAAGTACTGCCAGACTTTTCCTTCCAGACCTGTTTTTGCAAACTCATCTCTCAGGATGGCATCAGACTCTCTTACTGCTTCCAGACGGTCTTTAGTTATTGCACCAAGACAGCGAACTCCCAGACCCGGGCCTGGAAACGGCTGGCGGTATACCATGTTATCTGGAAGGCCCAACTCTACCCCGCACGCACGGACTTCATCTTTGAAAAGCATTTTGAGAGGTTCCACAAGTTCAAACTTAAGATCTTCCGGCAGTCCTCCCACATTGTGATGAGCTTTGACGGCCTTTGAAGTTTTAGTACCGCTTTCTATAATGTCAGGATAGATAGTTCCCTGCGCTAAAAATTCAATTCCGTTTAGTTTTCTGGCTTCTTCTTCAAAGACTCTGATGAATTCTGCGCCGATTATTTTTCTTTTCTTTTCTGGGTCGGATACGTTCTCAAGCTTGCTCAGGAATCTTTCAGATGCGTCAATGTATACGAGGTTGGCTTTCATCTGCTTCTGGAAGACTTCTACGACTTGTTCCGGTTCACCTTTGCGCAGCAGTCCATGGTTGACATGTATGCAGGTCAGCTGATTTCCGATGGCTTTTATCAACAGAGCAGCAACGACTGATGAATCAACTCCACCAGACAGAGCTAGTAAGACTTTTTTATCTCCAACTTGACGTCTGATAAGCTCAACTTGGTCTGAGATAAAATTCTCCATATTCCAGTTCGCTACAGCTTTACATTGTTTGAATATGAAATCTGAGAGAATTCGGCGGCATTCAGATTCATCAGCAGGCAACGGACCATTCCCTTCATAATCTATGCTGAGAACAGGAAGATTACTCTTGAAGACTGCCTCTGAAGCTTTAATCTCTATGCCATCGACAACTCTGTTCGGTCCACCGTTCAATATAATTCCTTTAACATTTGGTAATGCTGTAAGCTGCTGTTCAGTAATGTCATGCGGATGAATCTCACTATATACTCCGAGTGCACGGAGCTCTCTTGCGGTTGCTGCGTTATTTTCGCTGCCTAAATCTAAAATCAGAATCATGTCCTGCTTCATGTTTTACCCTCTGTTCATTCCCACTCGATAGTTGCCGGTGGTTTATTTGTAATGTCGTAAACTACGCGGTTGATATTCTGCTTCATCTCTCTTGTAATGCGCATTGAAATCTTGTCTAAGACTTCATATGGTATTCTGGAGTAGGCAGCGCTCATTCCATCTATTGACTCAACGGCACGGATAGCAATTGTTTTTCCATATGCCCTGTTGTCTCCCTGAACTCCCACAGACTGGCATGGAAGGAGAACGGCAAAATACTGCCAAGGCCTGACCATTTTACCTTCAGCAGACGCCTTTTCTAACTCTTCTTCAACTATGGCGCAGGCATCTCTGACGATCTCCACATCCTCGCGGTTTGCTTCACCAATAACTCTGATTGCCAGCGCCGGTCCTGGGAAAGGCTGTCTTTCTGATACTTTTATGTTTAATGCCCTAGCGACCTCGCGGACCTCATCCTTGTATAGATCATACATCGGTTCTACAATTTTCAGGTTCATATCTTCCGGCAGTCCGCCTACATTATGGTGACTTTTGATCGTATCTCTTACGCCGTCCCCGCTTTCTATCCAGTCTGGGGCAATTGTGCCTTGGACCAAATATTCTGCATTGAATTCCTTGGCGCTCCGTTCAAAAATTCTTATGAATTTCTCACCAATTATTTTTCGCTTCTTTTCTGGATCAGACACCCCTTTCAGAGCTGCATAGAATTCTTCGCTTGCATCAATGATCTGGAAATTGACATCAAGGTCTGTGAGCATTTTTCGGACTTCTTCGTCTTCTCCTTTGCGCATAAACCCAGTGTTAACATAGATAGTCAGAAGGCGGTCTCCTATGGCACGGGATACGAGCACCGCGGCCACTGTACTATCAACCCCGCCGGAACAAGCAATGATTGCATTTCCCTGAATCTTCTTCTTCAGATCTTCAACAGCCTCATTTATGAATGCATCAGCATTGAACATTTTTTGATACCTCTTCAGAATCTTTTGCAACATCTTCTACCATTTTGCTGCGGTGCTCTGTAAGTTTAGCCAGAATCTTCTCATCTTTCACAGCTAAAATTTGAGCAGCCAAAATAGCGGCGTTGTCTCCTCTGTCAAGTCCCACACAAGCCACAGGCACTCCGCCTGGCATCTGAACAATTGACAGAATAGAATCCAGATTTAATTTTCCGCTGACAGGAACACCGATAACCGGTTTCAGAGTAGCTGCGGCCACAACACCAGGAAGTGCAGCGGACAGACCGGCAATAGCTATGAAAACATCAGCACCACTATTCTTTGCTAAATCTGCAACACGTTCTGGTGTGCGGTGTGCTGATGCTACTACAACATCAAACTCAATATCAAACGATTTCAAAATTTTAGTTGCTTTTTCTGCAACGGATAGGTCGCTCTTGCTTCCTAATATAATAAGAACGCGGGGCATGATGAGCACAACCCCTTGCAAATTAAAAAGATTGTGGGAAATGGTTTGAAATCCATCAGGATTTCATTATTGCTAACAGGAATACTCCTATGGCAATCAGGGCACCAATCACAGCAGCAATGATGTTTATGAATGCTACCCATATAATATCCACCATGTTGATATTCAAAATATCGGGATAGAGATAGTCCATTCCTCCCCAGATTAAACCGATGAGTATACCAACAACTAACAATACAATTCCAATAATCCTGCTTTTACCGCTTCCAAAGTAGGCTGTGAATATGCCTGCTAGAATGAGGAAGAATCCCAACGTCAAAAGCATTACAGTGAGAAATCCAATCGCGTCCATTATTGTCACCACAATTTCAGAAGTTGATACATGTAAGAGTCTTAGTGTCGATCACTCCCGGAATAGGTCTTATTCTATCAACCACAACTTGTCCTAGGAGGTTGAAATCCGGAGCTTCAATCTTTGTCAGTAGGTCATATTCCCCAAATAGCGGATAGAGTTCTGTAGCTTCCTCTACCTTCAGGAGTTCATCATACACTTCATGTTCCTTAGATGGAGCCGTGCTAATCAGTACAAATCCCACTGCCAATTTTTCACCCTTCGTTTCCCTATACTGTATGTACCATACTTAAAGTTTTTAATGCTCTATACATTTGGATATATCTAATATCCCCAATATTCTTTACTTTTTCATCAAATTTAGGATTTCTAGAGATTTTTTCTCTACTGCGTCCCATGAAGGTATGTTTGACACTGCTCCATTAGACTGCAGGATGAACGATGCAGCCGCATTCCCACACGCGGCAGACTCTTCCAAGCTCTTTTTCCTGTAAATCCCGGCATAAAATCCTCCCCTGAACGCATCTCCGGCTCCAGTTGGATCAGTTACCTTAGTTTCTATTACAGGCACACGAATGGTCTCACTTTTTGTATATATCACAGTTCCTTCTGAACCTCTGGTATTAACAATCATATCTGTAAAATCCAGCAGATCTTCTGCACATTTAAGCTCAGAATATCTGAGAGCCGTCTTTAGTTCATTCTCATTACAGAAAAAAATGTCCGCATATGGAAGCGCTTCTTTAAATTTCTCAGCATTCCAGACATGATGAATCTCCTGTGCGGGATCCAGAGCAGTTTTTTTACTGCCATCCAATGCATGCATTGCTTTAAGATAATATACTGGACTTCCAGTCCCAAAGTGTACGATCTCAGAGTTTTTTGCAGAGTTTAACTTCACTGGAAATTTTCCCATATCTCCCATGGGCCCCTGGTACACATAAGCTATCTGGTTCTGTTTTTTGTCGGAAACCACCATCACCGTAGGGCTTTCATATTCTTCCATCACTTCAACATCGCTCATGTCTACTTTTTTCGATTCTAGAAACGATCTGAATTCCTCTGGAAAATCTGATCCCACATATGCACAGAGGGCAGTCGGTACTCCCAGAGAGGATGAGATTGCTGCCAGATTTGATCCAGTCCCTCCAAAATACCTTTTGATCTCAGTTATGTTTATCGAAGTGTTGGGCTCAGGAAGTTTTTCAAGTGAAACTATCTGATCAAGGCATATGTGCCCGTAGACGCACAGGAAAGGGCTCATGTGCCCTCCTGCCAGCCTTCGAGATATGTCTTCTGCTCATCGGTAAGACTGTCTATCTGGATTCCCATGGTCTTGAGTTTGATCTCTGCAACTGATCTGTCAATTTCTGCTGGTACATTATGCACTCCGGCATTCATAGATGCATAGTTTTTGACGAGGTGCTCTATTGACAGGGCCTGAATTGAAAAGCTCATATCCATAATTTCGACTGGATGACCCTGTCCGGCAGACAGATTCATCAGGCGGCCGTCGGCTATAAGATAAACTTTCTTTCCATCTGAGAAATTGTATCGATCAACAAACTCTCTTACTTTAACCGGCTGGCTTGCCACCTTTAACAGTACATCTTTTCTTATTTCATTGTCAAAATGGCCTGAATTTCCCATTACGCAGCCGTCTTTCATGGCTCTGAAGTGTTCCTCGCGGATAATGTCCTTGTTGCCTGTAGCAGTAATGACAATGTCTGCAGTCTTAACAGCTTCAACCATCGGCTTTACTTCAAATCCGTCCATTCTTGCTTCTATAGCTCTTGTAGGATCAATTTCTGTAACAGTAACATTGGCGCCTAGTCCCTTGGCGCGCATTGCAATGCCTCTGCCGCACCATCCGTAACCGGCCACTACAAAGTTCTTTCCGGCAACCAGCAGGTTGGTGGCATTCATGAAACCGTCGAAAGTAGACTGCCCTGTCCCGTAGCGGTTATCAAACATGAACTTCATGTGGGCGTCATTAACAGAAATTACAGGAAACTCCAGCTTACCTGCTTTGGCCATTGATCTGAGACGCACTACTCCAGTGGTAGTTTCTTCATTTCCGCCTTTGACATTTTCCAGAACGTCTCTTCTGGAGGTATGGAGCATTGTTATCAGGTCCGCTCCGTCATCAATGACAAAGTCTGGTTTCAAGTCGAGAACGGTATTGAGATTGTTATAGTACTCTTCATTGTTCTCTCCTTTTTTAGCATATGTTTCTAAGTTGAAATGATCTCTGAGAGCAACAGACACCGAATCATCGGTAGACAGAGGATTGCAGCTGGCAAGTCTGATTTTAGCTCCGGCTTCTGCAAGTGTTAATGCTAGCATTCCAGTTTTAGCCTCAACATGAAGAGCCATGCCGATCTTTAACCCCTTAAGGGCCTGCTCATCCACCATGCGCTTTCTGATATCGGCCAGAACAGGCATGTGATCCTTTGCCCACTCTAGTCTTCTGACTCCCTTTTCTAACAGTTCATTCATTGAATCCTAGTTTGAATTGGGTAAGATGGTTTAAATAGATTCTGATGGTTAGAAAATCTGCTGTTTTGATAAATTATCTTTTATGCATTCTATTGATTTGTTTAGATTCGATTTATTACTGAATGAAGAGATCAGATCCTTTCTTCTTTTTTGATCATCTTTCAGATCCTTTACGGCCTGTCTGATATTGGGTACCGCACGGGTTATTTCATCAACTGCCGTTACATCAGATTCTATTGCAGTACGGGAAAGCGGATTGAGATCTATTGCAAGAACGGTTTTTCCAGCAATTTTCAGAGCTTTTGCACGATCTCCGTCTTCCAATGGTATCAGAACAACATCTGCAGAATATATCCCGTCTCTGCAGCATCTAGCTCTATCCGAGGCAATGTTCTCGAGAACTGCATCTTGATTTCTTCCTAAAATCTCAAAATTCCCGAATCTTTCAAGATATGTGATCAAAGTTTCTAAACGCTCTTCACTCCAGTGAAAAATATTAACCTCTACTTTGGCTCCAACATCCGAAGCCAATCCTAAAAGCTCTTCAGCGCAAAGTGCTGATGCATTTCCATTCATAGTGATTATTGGATTTTTTGCTTCTAAGAGGTATGCAGCAATTGTTTCTTCAGCATTTTTGGCTGCAGGCGTAGTTTTTTCGCCGATCAGATAATCAAAAGCTTCTCCTCTGCCATGAGCTATCAGACCAGTTCTTGCTACAATTCCCCGATCAGAAAGCTCAGACATCTTTTCTCTGATTACCAGAGATTTATACCGTGGATGGTCTGGAGAAACGTCCATAATAGATGATATAAGTCACATTCAAAAACATTTTCATTTAAAAGGTTTAAAAAAACAACAGAGATGAAGATATGGCCTATTCAGGCCTTCTTCATTATTTTCATCCATCCGCCGCTCTCGAAAATGGCCAATCCTCTTGCGTTGAGGGTTTTTTCAAATTCATCCCACTGGATGATATCTAAGCGGTCATTGGATCCTTTTGTAAATTGAATGCCATCGGTTCCCTTTACCCTGCCTGGTTTGAGACCCTTCTTTTTTGCAATCTCTTTAGCTTTTGAAACACTAATCTGCTCCATCACCAAATTTATCCCTCCATTCCTGGCTGTATGCCAGTTGGTAATATAGTTGCAAAGTATATAATATTTGCTGATAAATCTGGCTAAGCCAGTATGTCTTAACACCAACTATTTTAGGTATCATGGGATTTTGAATTATTAATATCTTCATCATAATTGATACTTAAATATTCACAAAAATCTCATTAATTTTTTTGAAATTTTTCTAAATATCAAATAGCCAGACATAATATTTTCAAATTACACATCTATTTAGATATATATTATTACATTGTTGAAAGTTAATCCACACCTTTTCAATGTTTACCGTCAGATCACTCATAAAATATTAATCCACCTTGATTCCACTATTTTCCAAGTCATGTCGCTGTTTGGATCATCGGGGATCAGGGGAGTAGTGGGGTCCAGTTTCACTCCCGATTTAGCAATTAAGATTGGAAATTCAGTAGGAAGTTACTACGGGGAAATCATTCATGGACGCGATCCGCGAACTAGTGGTGTTATGTTTTTACACTCGCTTGTTGCCGGGGAAACTTCAGCAGGTTCAGATTCATACGATGCTGGCATGATTCCAACTCCTACTCTGGCCAAAGCGTCTGAAGAATTCAGCTGCGGAGTAATGATTACTGCATCTCACAATCCTCCAGAATATAATGGAGTCAAGCTGTGGAATCCAGATGGTTCAGCCTTTGATACTTTTCAGATGAATAAAATTGAAGAAAGCATATCTTCTGAGTGGAAAACTAAACCTTGGGACCAAGTGGGTAAATTTCATGTCTGGGAAGGAGCAGTGAATAAGCATATTGAAGGAATATGTCAGTCTCTCGGTAGTTCCTCTGCCAATGCTGTAGTAGACTGCGGCTGTGGTGCCACCTCAGTAGTCAGTCCTCTGGCATTAAGAACCCTGGGATGCGATATTGTTTCCATAAATGCACAGCCAGATGGTTATTTTCCCGGGAGATCTTCAGAGCCTACCGAAGACCAGCTTCAGGATCTTAGGAATGTAGTTATCAGAAAAAATGCGGATCTTGGAATTGCACACGACGGCGACGGCGACAGGATGGTTGCTCTAGATGAACATGGAAATTTCATTAGCGGCGACAGACTGGTAATTCTATTTGCATCCTGGCTTGGTGTGAATTCAATTGCTGTGCCGGTTGACGCCTCAATGGTGGTAGACGACCTTGTAAGAAATGTGACTAGATGCAGAGTGGGGGACGTCTTCATTTCAGAAATTCTCAAAAAGGACGGCATAGAATTCGGTGGAGAACCTTCTGGGACATTCATATTCCCTAAGGAATTCTACTGTCCAGACGGCATATTCGCCGGAGCTCTCCTTTCCCAGATTGCTTCAGAACGGAATCTTTCTGAATATCTTGCAGAGTTGCCAAGCTATCCCGTATCTCGAAGTTCTTTGTACTTCAAGGCAGCACTCAGGAATAATGTTTCCAATAGGCTCAAGGAAGAAATGGAATCGTTGGACTGTGAGAGGCTGATAACTATTGATGGCTACAGAGCTGAGTTTCCAGACGGATGGTTCATCATTAGATTATCTGGTACTGAGCCAAAACTGAGGGTTGTGGCAGAATCCAGAGATGAAGATGAAATGAAGCGCCTCAAGAAAGTTGCAGATAAAATTGTAGCGAGGTGCGTATCTTGAAGGCATTAATCTTAGCAGCTGGACTTGGAAAAAGATTAAAGCCTCTTACCTCAAACACTCCGAAACCGCTCCTCTTCGTAGGAGGAAAACCATTCTTATCACATACAATCGAAGCCCTCAAAGAAAACGGAATTCAGGACATATGCATCTTGACCGGCTGGAAGTCCATGAAAATACGAGACTTCTATGGTGATGGTTCAGATTTTGGTGTCAATTTATCATATATGGAACAGAAGGAATTAAAAGGAACAGCAAGCGCCATTCTGTGCTCTGAAGACTGCATGGATGAGCCATTTATTTGCATCAATGGGGATGTATTGACTTCGAAGGAAGACTTATCAAAATTGATTGAGTGTTATAACGAAACTAAAAGTGAGGTCATGGGCATTGTGGAAGTCCCAGATGCCTCCAAGTTTGGTTCTGTTTTGGAAAACAACGGTGTGCTGATTGACATCAAAGAAAAATCTAACAATCCTCCTTCAAACCTCATCAATTCTGGACTGTTCGTTTTTACTCCAGATATTTTTAATTTTATTCACCAAACTCCGCTGTCTTGCAGAGGGGAGTATGAAATCACCGACACGGTGATAATGGCAACCAAAGAGAAAGAAATCCATACTGTAAAGCTGTCCGATATGTGGATCGACATCGGAACGCCGCAGGATCTGTTAGATGCTAACAAGCTTTTAATGTCTTCAATGACTTCGCAAATTGAAGGTACTGTAGAGCCAGGCGCTGTCATTAAAGGAAATGTTGTAATTGAAAAAGGTGCACTAGTGCGCTCCGGTTCTTATCTTGAAGGCCCAATCTACATTTCATCTGGCTGTGACATAGGACCAAATTGTTATCTGAGGCCCTACGTCTGTCTGTCTTCAAATGTCAGAGTGGGAGCTGCGGTAGAAGTGAAGAACTCAATAATCATGGCCGGAACTCATGTTCCGCATCACAACTATGTTGGAGACAGCATCATCGGTGAAAACTGCAACCTCGGGGCAGGGACGAAAATAGCTAACCTCAGGTTTGATGGAAAAAACATTAAACTTCACTTTGAAGATTCATGTGTGGATTCCCAGCGCCGTAAAATGGGAGCAGTGATAGGAGATTCTGTAAGCACAGGGATAAACTCAATGATAAATGCTGGATCGATCATATTTGAAAATACAGTTATTGGTCCAGGAGCATTGGTATCAGGCAGGATCGCCCCTGGAAGTCGTATATTATAACTTATAGATCGACAATTTCCAGTTTTATTTCGTTTCCGTTTTTGTCGTATGATCTCCAGCTTGTAAGATCATATGGCATGCAGGTGATTATGTGAACTCTTCCGAAGCTGCCAAAAAGATGAAGATCTTCATTCGAAGGCCTATTTGAATATCCAGGGTGTGAGTGCACTGTACCAGCCAGACTAAAATCTATCGGCAGCATGTGAAGGGGCACGGTGGCCGAAGTGAAGCTTCCTATGCTGCCTGGAAGAAACACAAGCTCTGTTAGGACTCCATCTTCTTCTCTCATGGCTGATGCAAATTCGTTGGGCGAAGATGCTTTAGCCGACTCATTGAATGCTTCGATGAGTCCAACATCTATCGCCCAGATCTGTTTCCTGCTCATGGAAAACACATAATCTTTTCGCGCATGCGACCGTAAAATGTACTTCCAAATGATACGAACTTTGCAGTCGATTCGGATCTGGAAAACATTGTAAGCTCATCGCCTTCCATATCCTTCTCCTGTTGGCCGTCAATCACACACACGCAAGGTTTCGGTTTGTAAACTTCAACTCTCACATGGCTGTCAAGAGGTACTATGATAGGTCTTGCAGCGAACTTGAATGGAGCCATTGGAGCAATTGTTATCGCATTCACCCTCGGGTCAACTATTGGACACCCGACAGCCATTGCATAACATGTAGATCCGGTAGGTGTTGCGACTATAATCCCATCAGCTCTGACATCCATAGCTAGCACGTCATCGACATACACATTGAAGTGGCGTATCTTGGCAACATTTGCAGTATGTACTACGGCTTCATTCATGGCGTCGTACATTCTATCTCCGTTTACCACGGCTTTGAGTTTAGCACGCTCGTCAATCATGTAGTTGCCTTCCAAGAGACGCTTCAGACCATACTCGATCTCATTTTCCGGTATTTCGGTAAGGAATCCCAGAACACCGGCGTTTATTCCGAAAATTGGAGCTTCCGTCCTTTGCAGTGATCTAAGGATGGTACCGTCTCCGCCGACTGTGATCAGGACATCAATATCCATATCTTCTATCGGCTTACCTTCTTTTCCAAACAGTTTTGCAATACCCGATTCAAGGATAACGTTCTCATCTTTCAGTAAATTATAGACCAGGCGCCCTACTCTGATGGCGTCAGGAATTTCAGAATTAGCAGTAAGTCCTAATTTCAAAGTAATATCTCCTTTACTTTCTCATCATTATATGCTATGAAACCGCTTCTCGTGTCGAGATCAAACGGCATATCTAATATTTTACCATCTAGGTCTACGATTTCTCCGCCAGCTTCTCTCAATATGAGAACACTCGCCGCGATATCCACTACGCGGATGTTTTTCGAATACTGATTGGTCTTATAGTAATGAGCATCGAAAAATCCGTTTGCGACCATACACATCTCCACTGATGCACACCCAAGTGATCTAATGGGTGCACATTTAACTATCTTGTTAAAAGTGTCCGGTGGCACATAATGTCCCACGTAACACAGCAAGGAAGGAAAGGGAGTGTTAAACTCTTTGACATGAATCGGTCTGCCGTTTAGTTTAGACCCTTTTCCTTTTTCTGCGGTATATGTATCGTCAGTTACTAAATTTTTAACAACCGCCTGTGTGATGCCCTGTAACGAGTTTTCTCCTACTGCTAGAGATACTGTGTAAAAAGGAAGTCCAAGTGAGGCATTATGTGTCCCGTCGACCGGATCTACAACCAATGTTTCTGAATATCCGCGATCGATGAAGCCAGCTTCTTCACTCAGGATGTTAACCTTTAAATTCAGATCTTTTACAGCCTCTAAAATGACATCTTCTGCAGTTTTATCAATTGCGGATGTTGGAGATCCGTCCGCACCCATGTAAAGAGTTTTTCCCCGATCGAACTCTTCTGGGAGATCATTAACTGCTCTCCAGACTCTATGTGCGATCTCTTCTAGTGCTTTAAGCATCAATAAGCGCAATGCATCCATGGCATAAATAATCAAATGCAGCGGGAAAGCGATATATCGATAATTTGACAACGTAACCGTCATGATGGAAGGTTATGAAATCGACACCGTCCAAGAGCGGGAGATGTATAAAATCCAGATAAAACTGCCAGGAGTAGACATTCAGGATATAGGCCTGGAAGCCACAGATGCAGGATTCTGCATATCTATCGGGGACAACTCTCAGTGTTTCATACTTTCTCATTCGGTGGATGTAGACGGCTCAAGGGCGGCCTTTGACGGAGAAACTCTGTATCTGGAGATGCCGATCAAATTTCCTATACACGGCAAGCGCCTGGAGATAACAAGCGGCTGTCTGGATATGGGTGAAGGAAAGCACAGTTGTGTATGAGATTATTTATCCTTATTCAATATCCTCTTTCTGATGATATGCGAGAGCAGGTTCGAAGGAGTCTTTAAAGACGGAGACAAAATCTATACAGTTAACTCTACACCAGGTAAGAAAGTCTATGGCGAGAAGCTGGTTGATAGTGAAACTGTAGAATATCGTGAGTGGATACCGAACCGCAGCAAGCTAGCCGCCTACATCCTGAAAGGAGGATCTTTTTTCCCGTTTCAAAATGATTCTAAAGTGCTTTATTTGGGAGCTGCATCCGGCACAACTTCCAGCCACATTGCGGATATAGTCATCAACGGAACCGTCTCGTGTGTGGAATTCTCGCCAAGATCATTCAGGGATCTAGTCTCTGTCTGTGAATCACGTACAAACATGATCCCGATTCTAGCAGACGCCACACGACCCGAGGAATATTCATTTATTGTATCATCTCCGGATATTGTTTATCAAGATATAGCTCAGAAAGGCCAGGCCGCAATATTCATCAAAAATTTCAAGACATTTTCTGCAAAGCGCGGTATGCTGGTTATCAAATCTAGGTCGGAGGATGTTTCCAAAGATCCCAGAAAGATCTATGCGGCGGCATGTGATGAACTGGTTGCTGCTGGTTTGAAAGTAGTTGAGTTACAGACTTTAGATCCATTTGAAAAGGATCATGCAATGATCGCGGTGGAATCAATTTGAAAACAGTCTATGGAATCGCACTCAGAGAAGAAAAATTCCTCATGGTTTACAATCCAAAACGCAGTGGCTGGGAAATGCCTGGTGGCAAAGTGGAGGAAGGAGAGAGCTTTGAGGAAGGCGTTATCAGGGAATTCAAAGAAGAGTCTGGATTAACATTCATACCGGTCACGTCACGTCAAGTAGATGATGAATGCATTATGTTTGCTGGAAGGATTGAAAAGTACGAAGGCAAAGGGGAGATGGTCTGGAAAGAATTCTCGTCACTGCCATCTGATCTGGGATTTCCTAAATGTGAATATGAAGAACAGATTGCATGGGCCAAGATGGCGCTGGGCAATGAATAAAAGTCGTTTGCTTATATACAATAAACAGTGCGGTTATATTCGAATCTCTTAAATATCTGATCCATAATGGATCATCTCTATCGCCACCAAACTTTAATGATTCATATTTCGGAGGATTAATATGGCACGTATGCACGCCAGAAGAAGGGGAAAATCAGGATCAAGCCGTCCAATGATCAGCGAGAATCCAGAGTGGGTTCCCCTCAGTAAAAGTGAAGTTGAAGAACTAGTTGTAAAAATGGGAAAAGACGGTGTACTTTCCGCACGTATCGGACTCACACTTAGAGACCAGTACGCAGTACCTGATGTAAAATTAGTAACAGGCAAGACAGTTACACAAATTCTCAAAGAGAATGATCTTGCACCTAATCTTCCAGATGATTTGGTGGCACTAATGCGTACTGCAATTAACCTGCAGAATCACCTCAATGCAAACAAGAAAGATATTGCAAACAAGAGGGGTATGCAGATTACAGAGTCTAAGATCAGACGCTTAGTCAAATACTACAAGCGCACTGGCGTACTTCCAGCAGACTGGCAGTATTCTATCGCCGACGCTGAATTACTCATTGAGTGAGGGAAATGGACCAGAGTGTCCAAATACCCCCCAAACTCCTTTCATCTATTTTTCTTGCTAAAGAGGAGATTGACAAAGCTTCAAACATCCGTGTGATTTCACATTATGATGCTGATGGCATATCCTCTGCAGCCATACTTTGTGCTTTGTTGAACAGGTTAGGAAAGGTATTCCAGATTTCCATGATCAAAGGCCTTACCGACGAAATAGTGGCAGATTCTGACGACTCAGATCTTCTTATTTTGTCTGATATGGGATCATCCAATTTGGACGCCTTAGAAAAGCTGAACTGCAGAGTGGTAGTGCTAGATCATCATAAACCACTCAGGGATTCTGAAAAAATCATTCATGTAAACCCACATCTCTCTGACATTGACGGCATGACCTCAGCCTGCGGAGCCTCTGTATGTATGCTGCTTGCTGTAAATATTGACGAGAAGAACTGGGATCTGTTACCGATTGCCTTTGGAGGAATTGCAGGAGATAGACAGACGATTAAAGGTCTTAGCGGCGTTAATATCTGGTTATTTGAAGAAGGGCTGAAACGAAGAATCATCGAAGCAATCCCCGGATCATTAGTGCCTTCAGGCAATCTGGTAGATGCAATATCTTCATCTACAGAACCTTATCTCATTGGATTGAGTGGCGACAGAGATGCTACCCGAAAATTTCTGATTGACGCAGGTATTCCTATAAATTCCGACTATGCGTCTTTGAATGAAGAGATGAAAATGAAACTCTCTTCGCTGATTGCCCTGAAACTTATTTCTCAGGGAACTCCGCTGGAGACAATGGAAGAAGTTGTCCGCGACAGATACTATTTCAAATCTGTAAATATGGAAGCTGAACTAATGTCTTCATTACTGAATGCCTGTGGCAGAACAGGTCAGGAAGGGATGGGTGTGGCTTTGGCATTGGGGGACAAGTCTGCAATGGACTCTGCCATGGAACTCCGAAATGAATACGGCTACGAGCTGATTTCTTCATTGAATGAACTGTCCCAGAATGGAATAACAAAGCTCAACAACATTCAGTATTTTTACAATACTAAATCTGGATTATCTGGAATCTTGTGCGGCATAACCATGCAGTACTTTGGAGATGCAGACAAGGCGACGATTGCTCTGTCTGAGTCTGATGATAAAACTAAAATGAAAATATCTTCAAGGGGAACCTTTCCGCTATTAGATATGGGAGTCGATCTTGCAGAAGCTTTACGTGAGACTTCTGCTCAAGTAAATGGATTCGGAGGCGGTCACCGCATTGCTGCAGGTGCAACAGTTCCTATCGGTGAAGATAAGAAATTTTTAGAGCTCTTAGATGCAAAAATCGGAGAGCAGAAAAAGGCTAAAAGTGAAGAACCTACCTCCACGTAACTGTAACTTCATCGGTTCTGAAACGTTGGTTGACTACTGTATCTGCAACGCTCATTTCAACTCCTGACTGGTGCATTAGAATCCCTGTCCAAGCGATCATTGCCCCATTGTCAGTACAGAGTTTTGGATCAGGAACAAACATTTTAGCACCCCTTTCAGTAGCCATTTTTTCAACCATTTCGCGGATGCGTTTGTTCCTCACTACTCCGCCGCCAAGGAGCACTTCGTCTTTTTCTATATGTGCCATTGCTCGTTCTGTGACTTCACTGAGCATTGCGAAGCATGTTTCCTGCACTGAAAAACAGATATCTTCGAGCCTTTCACCTTTATTGCGGTGTGCTAGAGCGGCAGTCATTATTCCTGAAAATGACATATCCATACCTTTTACTGAGTAGGGTAAGTCAAGCAGTTTATCGCCGTCAAGTGCTAACTGTTCCACTTTAGGTCCGGCATAGTATCCCAAGCCCAATTCTCTGCCCAGTTTGTCAAACATATTGCCAATGCCGATGTCTAAAGTTTCTCCGAAAATCCGGTATTTGCCATTAGCAAACGATATGACCTGTGTGTTTCCTCCTGAAGCATAGAGCAATACGGGGTCGCGGGCTTCTGTTTTTGCAACTCCAATTTCAAGATGTGAGATACAGTGGTTTACTCCAATTATCGGTTTATTGAGAGTTACAGAAAGCGCCCTAGCAGCCGTAGCAGCGGTTCTCAGGCAAGGCCCCAGACCTGGACCCTGAGAAAAACATACAACATCTATGTCTTTGAATGAAATGCCTGCTGCTTCAACAGCTTTTGTTATAAGTCCTGGAACCACTGTAGCGTGATGGTTTGCAGCCTCTCTCGGATGTATTCCACCCTGAGCGGCACGGTACATGTCTACCTCATTGGCCAACACATTTGCATTTTCATCCACAATTCCCACACCACATGTGTGAGCAGTACCTTCTATTCCAAGACAGATCATCAGCCCTCAATCCTTTCTAGAATTAACACGAGATAGAATATTAATTGCACCCTCAATTATTTCCTCATCCGCTACCAGAATTGGAAGGTTCTTCTCTAAAATTTCATAATATGCAGCTTCTGCCATACCATCAGTTGTAGTTATATCAACAATTCTTATCTTCACATCTTCCGGCAGCCTTTTTTTGATATAATCACATTTTTGGCAGTCAGGTTTTGTGAACAGGACCAAGTCAGACATCCGCACCGCATCACTTGACGAATGAATAAACTTTGTGTATTTATCCTACAAATGGTCTACAGAAACCGGCCATTACATCAAACACAATCGAAAAAGATATAGATAAGAAGAGTATATGGACGACTCAGATCAGGGCTCATGGTCTAGTGGTTATGACGTCTCCTTGACATGGAGAAGATCGCCAGTTCGAATCTGGCTGAGCCCACTCTTTTGTACTTGTCTGTGAGTGTGGTTTTACAACAGAATATTTTTTTTCTCTATCAGTGAAAACTTTAGTCTTTTGGAATGTTAATCTGAAAAAACATAAATACCGCCCTACGTTATTCTGGCAGTGGTAGGTTTGAATCAAAAAGCCCCACCACATCGGATGTGATTAATTGAGCGATACGCAGTGGTTCATAATCTTCTGTATGTTAGTCGGTCCAATATGGGCTATCATTTTCTCATACATACTATGAGCGGAACGCTCTTTCAAAGATCTTATTGTATTAATCATCATTTTTACAGATCAGTTTGATCTTTATTATTTTGTAAATAATTTTTTTTAATCATCATGCCCATATAATTACTTTCAGCAGTACCCACATCAGAGTTAACTATATGATGTTCGATACACCTCATGGAACTCAATATGACTCAAAATAAAGTTAAGATATCATTAGTTCAAATGAAAATGGTAAATGATGTTTCATCCAATCTTAAAAAAGCCGTATCTATGATTCAGGAAGCTGCAAGTGATGGTGCTGAGATTGTATGCTTACCAGAACTTTTCTCTACACAATATTTTCCTCAATATGATTTATCAGACAAAGCTTTAAAAGATAATATTCCACATGATACAATTCCTGGAAAGATCTATGATGCATTGTCTTCCGCAGCAATTGACAACAATGTAATCTTGATTGGAGGATCTATTTTTGAAAAATGCGATGGACATTTTTTCAATACTTCTCTTACATTTAATTCTGATGGGAAACTATTAGGAAAGTATCGTAAAATCCACATACCACATGATGAAAAATTTTATGAGCAGAGTTATTTTGAAAAAGGCAACACAGGTTTTAACGTTATGAAAACCAACAAAGGAAACATTGGTACTCTGATATGTTATGATCAATGGTTTCCAGAGGCTGCAAGGTGCAATGCTCTCTTAGGTGCTGACATGATATTTTATCCGACTGCAATAGGCACTGCTGAGGGAATAGAACAGGCAGAAGGCAGTTGGCAGGAGGCATGGGAAAATGTGATGAGAGGCCATGCCATTGCTAATGGAGTCATCGTTGCTGCATGTAACCGTGTTGGAGTTGAAGATTCAATGACATTCTGGGGAGGTAGTTTCATCATAGATGCTTTTGGTAAAACATTAGTTAGAGCTTCATCCGAAGAGGAGATAGTCTCTGCATCTGTAGATTTAAACCATGGATATGATATCAGAGAAGGATGGAGATTTTTCTATAACAGACGTCCTGAGTGTTATGATTTAATTTGTAAGGAGGAATCAAATGACTGAAGATCCCAAATCCTGTAATTATCATATGCCCGCAGAGTGGGAAGAGCATGAAGCCACTTGGCTCTCATGGCCGAAAAACCCTTTGACTTTTCCAGAAGACATAATCGAATCTGTAGAGACAACATACAGTCTGATGGTAGAAGCTCTGAGTCCGGGAGAGATTGTAAAAATCCTGGTTGATGATGCTGAAATGGAAGAAAGAGCCCGCAGCATTATTGAAAAAACTAACGCTGATATGAATAATGTCAAGTTCTTTCAGATTCGAAGTTCTGATGTTTGGATAAGAGATTATGGTCCAACTTTCATAATAAACAATGAGAGAAAAAAGGCAGCAATAAAATGGGATTTTAATGCATGGGGCGCAAAATACGACGATCTTATTTACGATAACATCACAGGGGAAAATGTTGTCCAGACAGTTGATGTAAAAATATTCAGGCCGGGCATTGTGTTAGAAGGAGGGTCAATCGATGTCAATGGCAAAGGTGTAGTTTTGACCACTGAGCAGTGCTTATTAAATCCTAACAGGAACCCACACTTGAAAAAAGAGGAAATTGAACAGTACCTTTGCAGGTATCTCGGAGTGGACCAAGTTGTCTGGCTGAAATCTGGAATTGATGGGGACGATACCGATGGCCATGTCGATGATTTTGCCCGTTTTGTTAATGATCATACAATATTATGCTCATATGCAGAAGGAGACTCTCCGGACTCACAGGTCTTAAAAACTAATTTTGAAATTCTAAAGTCGCAGAATGTGTTTGATGTTGTTGCGCTGCCTATGCCTACACCTATTCCCTTAGATGAAGAAGAGAGAAACCTTCCGGCAAGCTATGCTAATTTCTACATAGGAAATAATGCAGTATTAGTTCCTTCATTTGACGATCCCGCGGACTCTATTGCTGCAGAAATAATCGGAAAGTATTTTCAAAACCGTAAAATAATTTCTATTCCTGCAAAAGATGTAGTCTACGGTTACGGGGGATTTCACTGCATCACGCAGCAAGAGCCTAAAAACGGGGAATAATTGTCTTAGCGATAGTTACATCCTAATAATTCTTCTCTGGCTCTCCTATTTTTTATAATTATCAATGTCTAAAATGATCTCTATCCAGTGTGTGATTTTTAAAAATATATTTTATTGTATATATTAGTTGAAAAACGACTACATCTTCACGATAATTTAATATATGCGCAAAGCAACTTTTTCATCAAAGATTCGAAATTCAGGGGGAGTTTTGAATCTCTATCATAAAAATAGGAGTTGAACAAATGGCAGACTTCGATAGCATAAGCGCTGACAAGATTCTGACGAGATACGATATCGTCGTAGAGTCTAGCGAAAAGCCGGAAGACATTGCTGAGCAATTCATGCCCGAGAACCCATTACTCAGACAGATTGCAGAGGATGTTATGAACTTGAAGTTTAAGGTAATTGAGGAGCACGTTCAAGAAGCACTCAAGACCTTAACACCTGAAGAAATCATTGAGAATGGTCTTCTAGCCGGAATGGACATTGTAGCTGAATTGTACGGACGCGGTATTTACTACCTGCCACACGTGATGGTTGCATCTGATGCAATGACCCGTGGAACAAAAGTTGCAGAAGCAGCTCTTGGTGGCGAGAGGAAATACAAAGGAGTAGTAATGATGCACGCAGCCGAGGGAGATCCTCACGACATTGGAAAGAACATCGCAGCAGTTCTTCTGAAATCCAATGGATTTGGAATTGTCGATCTCGGAAAGGATGTACTTGTTGATACAGTAGTTGACGAGGTAGTAAAACAGAAACCAAACGTCCTGACAGGAACCGCACTCATGACCACAACCATGTCCGCTTTCCCAAGGATCGCCAACAGGCTCAAGGAGCATGGAGTTGAAGTTCCATTCATATGCGCCGGTGGTGCAGTTAACAGAGAGTATGTAGAATCATACGATATGGGTATCTACAGTGCAAAAGCTGCAGAAGGCCCAAGTCTTGCAAACAAGACACTCGACGGATGGGACTGGAAGAAGATCAGATCCAACTGGGATGATATAATTAACGGAAAGGCATGAATGAGGTGATTTAAGATGGCTACTACAAAATTCACAAAGATGGCATACGACTCCGCAGATGACTTAATTTTCGGAGAAGCAAAAAAACCCATATCCTACGGTCTTGGATTGAAAGTAGGTCAGGGATCAGTTATTCCTGAAATCAACTTTGCTCCTAGACCAGGAAGCGAAAAGAGTCCCGAATCTCTTACAAAAGAGTACGTCGACTACATCGCAACAGACATTATGAACAGGGCAGTTACACTCGGTTTCCCAGCCGTTCAGCTGGAAAACGAATGGATCTTCCAGATGGGTAACGAGCCAGAAAAATTCGCAAAACCTGTTGTTGCTGGTCAGAAAGCTGTTATCCAGAAATTCCACGACCAGTACGGAATTGCTTGCGCTGTAAGGCACACCTGTGCTGACCCACGTCTGCACGAACAGGGAATGAGATTTGGACAGGACAAGACCCACAACTACCCAGAAAAGATGTTAGAGTCTTTTGAGGTAGCAGCAGATGCAGGTGCAGATATCGTTTCTATCGAATCTGTCGGTGGAAAAGAAATCTCAGACTACGCTGTTGTCCGTCAGGATATCAGGGGATGGCTCTTCGGTATCGGTTACCTCGGATCAATCGATATGGAATGGCTCTGGACCCAGATTGTTGACCTTGCAAAGAGAAAGAAAGTCGTAGCTGGTGGAGACACAAACTGCGCTGGTGCAAACACCTCTATGTTCATGGCCGGTGGATACTTAGACAAAGATGTTCCAAGAACATTCTCTGCAGTTACCCGTGCAATCGCTTCTGCAAGAACACTCGTTGCTCTTGAATGCGGTGCAACTGGACCTGACAAAGACTGCGGTTACGAAGGACCTATACTCAAAGCAGTCTCTGGATGCCCATCCGCTCAGGAAGGAAAAGGTGCTCAGGATGCCCACGCTGATCTCATGGGTAACTTAATTGCTCAGACTTGCGACCTGTGGTCAAACGAGTCCGTTGAATACCACCCAGAATTCGGTGGATCATCAGTTCAGTGCTGGCTCGGTGTAATTGGATACGAAGCTGCATTAATGAACGCTTCCAAGCAGATGAAGCAGGACAAAGTCCTCAGGGACATCTATGTCGCTTCTGACAGGTTCAGGTCCCCAGAAGGATTCATCCTTGCATACGACAACGCTTACAAGATCGGACAGGCCATCGTAGAGGTTGGAGACAACTACTACCTAAGGGCAAAAGCTGCTGGTCTCAAAGCTGCTGAGTTAATCAAGGAATCCAACGACAAGGGAAAACTGAAACTCAACAAGCAGGAAAAAGACACCTTAAACAAGATCATCACCGATCTCAACTCTCTGCCAGACGAGGAAGGCAAATTCGTCGACTGGGCTCTCAAAGAGTACAAGGATGTTCCTGCATTCGACCCCAAGAACTACGAGCTCTAAGCGGGTTATTGATTCCTCAAACCCCTTCCCTTTACCTTTTTTTAATAAGATACTATTTTTAAATTTATATATTTTTAAATCTGAACTAAATTTTGATACGTCACTTTCAATGCGTTAATGGAATATAATCAGTTTCAGATCCAAAGAAAATTCTAAACACCTACTAAGTTTTCAATGATTTAAATTTCTAAATCTAACATTTGAAACATCCGTATGCTTTGCAGTTTCATCTTTGTACTAAAGAATAACGCATTATGGCAGCAATCACGGCGTAACCATTATTTGTAGAGGGGCACTATCTCCAAATGGTTTCAAAATGAATGTTCTTACAGATAACGGAAGTATCGACATTAGAGCAGTATGGTTTGAGAATAACTGTGTAAAAATGATCGATCAGAGAGTTTTACCTCATAAATTTGAAATTATAGAATTCAAGGATTATCTGGACGTTGCTGAAGCCATTCGCAATATGACTGTCCGCGGTGCACCTGCTATCGGAGCTTCCGCAGCTTACGGAATGGCTTTAGCATATTTGCAGGGAGCAGATTTATCCAAAGCTGCAGCAGATCTGAAATCCACCCGTCCCACCGCTTTTGATTTATTCTATGCAGTAGACAGAATGCTGGAAGCCTCTGAAAATAAAGAAAATCTGGTTGATGCAGCTAACGGTTATGCTGATAAAATAGTTGATAAATGCCGTAAGATCGGAGAATATGGAGCAGAATTGATTGCAGATGGAAATGTCATCATGACACACTGCAATGCTGGTGCTCTGGCTACCGTTGATATCGGTACTGCTCTGGCACCCATGAGAGTTGCCAAAAACCAGGGTAAGAATATATTCGTATACACTTCTGAAACCCGTCCCCGGCTGCAGGGTATGAAATTAACTGCCTGGGAACTTTTGAATGAAGGCATTCCGCACAAGATCATTGCTGATGGAGCATCCGGTGCAGTGATGAGGAAAGGCGTCGACATGATAATCGTCGGAGCTGACAGGATCGCTGCAAATGGGGACTTTGCTAACAAAATCGGAACATATGACAAAGCTGTTTTAGCTCATGAACTGGGCATTCCGTTTTATGTCGCAGCTCCCGTATCTACCTTTGATTTCAGCATATCTAGTGGAAAAGAGATTGTAATCGAAGACCGCAGCGAAGATGAAGTTACAGAAATAGATGGAATCAGGATTGCTCCTGAAGGCTGCAGCGCTCTCAACCCCTCTTTTGATATGTCTGAAGCTAAGTACGTTAAAGGTTTCATAACTGAGATGGGTGTTTTAGCTCCAAATGAGATAGAACGTATCCGCAAAGCAAGTATGTGAAGGTGTAAATGTGTTCCAGGACCGTATATTAAAATGCAAGCTTTCTCAGGATTTAGCAGACATCGGTAAATTGCTGTATGAAAAGCGTCTGACAATTGCCAGCGGAGGGAACATGAGCGTTCGTTCTGAAGGATCAATGCTGATCACGCCTTCCGGTGTCTGTAAGGGAATGCTGTCTGCAGAAGACATGATTGAGATTGACATTTCATCGGGAGAAATAGTCGGTGAAGGAAAACCCTCAATCGAGACACCTTTCCATCTGGGAATTTATCGTTCCAGGCCCGATGTAAATGCAGTCATCCACTGCCATCCTGTTTTTTGTACGGTCTTAGCAATTCAGGGAAAAGACCTCCATACTAACCTTACACCCGAATCTTTAATGATTTTAGGAAAAGATGTTCCGATGATTCCTTATGATACTCCCGGCTCAGACGGACTGGCTGAAAAACTGATTTCTGCCATGGGAACAAACAAAGCATGCATAATGCAGAACCATGGTGCATTAGTAGTCGGCAAAAACCTGATGGATGCATTCTTTAGGATGGAAACCCTTGAATACATTGCCACTTTACAATTGAAATGCGGTGAAGTGCCGGGTCTTCCAGAAGACGAGATTGAAAGGGTACTTGCTATGAGCAAATGATGGTGTTACCGATGATAATTGTAACAAAGTGGTTTGGAGTATTTTTAGTTGACAAAGACAAAGTAGTCCGCAGCATCCTGTTTGAAAAGAATCCAAACACTATCGCGCAGAAACTTTCAATCGTCCAGCGTGGTGAAATTCTTCCAGAGGAAGAGCAGCTAGCTGGAAAACACATTCATGTGGCTGAAGCAAGAATGTCGTCACTGGGCAGACCGGAATTCTGTGACTCTTCCTTTATTCATCCTGAAGATTTCGGTTATTCTCCCCAGCTTATGCAGAAAGTAATGATTGAGCTGGGAAAGATGAGGATCAGAGAACCTCTATCACCTGACAGAGTTATTGTGCAGGCCGTAAGAGCTCTTGATGATGTAATTGACACAATCAACTTAATCAGCGAAAGGCTGCACGAGTGGTACGGCCTCTATTTTCCGGAACTTTCAGATTATGCAGCTGATGAAAGCTATGCCCGCATGATCTCTGAAAAAGAATCTAGAGACGATATCCTGGATGCCTTGGATCTTCGCTTAGAAACAGTGGGTTCAGAACTAGAACCTGTTGATTTAGATTCAGTAAAACATTTTGCTTCATCCCTTTATTCTCTGTATGAAGAGAAAGAAAAGCTGGAAAAGTACATCAAAGACAGGATGGAAGAAGCGGCGCCTAATCTTTCTGCAGTTGTGGGACACAGCCTCGCTGCCAGACTGATCTCTCTGGCTGGAGGTCTGAAAAGACTCACCACTATGCCCGCAGGAACAGTCCAGCTCCTGGGTGCAGAAAAAGCTCTCTTTGCACATCTGAAACAAGGTAAAAGACCTCCCAAGCACGGTATAATCTTCCAGCATCCTTTGATCCACCGGGCTGCGTATTGGCAGAGGGGAAAGATTGCCAGAGCAATGTCCAACAAACTGTCACTGGCTGCTAAAATCGATTATTTCAAAGGTGAATTCATCGGAGACCAGCTTTATGAGGACCTCTGCAAAAGAGTGGAAGAAATTCAGGAAAAATATCCGGAACCGCCTCCAAGAAAGGAACCCGCAAGACAAAATCGCAAGCCCAAAAAGCGTAACAATAACAAAAATAGAAAGATGAAATAAAATTTCCTGTAATATTGCGCTTTCGACCAGCAAGTTATATAAATAGCTGGTGTTTTCCCTTTTTTAGATTACTATGTGGACTCAGGCTGAAGTAAGGGAACTCAAAGTAGGTCGTTACATGCTTATTGATGAGGAACCCTGTAAGATCATTTCCATCGATACATCCAAACCTGGAAAACACGGCGAAGCTAAAGCTCGTATAGAAGCTGTAGGCTTATATGATGGAAAAAAGAGAAGCGTTGTGCACCCAGTGAAACACAAAATCCAGGTGCCAATGATTGACAAAAGAAAAGGACAGATTCTGAATCTTGCTGGTGATGAATTGAATATAATGGATCTTGAAACATACGAGCAATTCTCATTACCTGCTGATCCCGAATTTGCAGACCTTCAACCAGGCGACGAAGTTCTATACATGGTCGCAATGGGAAAACGCAAAATCATCAAAGTGTAAAACCAATCATGGGGGCTACAGCCCCACATTATTTTTACATTCTAATATCCTTTAGAAGTTTTTGAGTATGAGCTTAGCAGATATATTCTGCAGCATTTGAGACTATTTGAAAAACTATAAGAATGGCAGATATGATTCTGCAGTTATTAATTTTAGAAATTTGGCTTTTTTAGATGCAGCTAACAAGATTGAATATCGATTATACTTTTATTCTAGTGAAACTTTTTGTTGCAATACATATCTGTATGATGAACATCAATCTTTTCATAATTAATTTATTTCAAATTTTAATCTATTATATTGCCTATTTATTTCTTAAAAATTACAAAAGGGTACAGGCTGAAAAGCACTGTCCCAGTTTTACATTACTTTAGATATTTTTTTATTGCTTCTGACAAAATTTTCTCACATTCGTTAGATCTTTCTTTTGCTTCCACTTCCGTCTTTGCTTCAGAATATATTCTAAACAAAGGTTCAGTTCCAGAAGGTCTTACGAGCGTCCATCCGTCAGAGTAGCAGATTTTGACACCATCTATGGTGTTTACTTCCTCACGTTCATACTGCTTTACAAGGTATGAGAGAACAGAATCTTTCAGATCATTGGGACATACAGTCTTGCGCTTATCCTGACTGTACTTAGGAAGTTTTTCTACAAGTTCTGACAGGGGCCCCTGCTTTGATACGATCTCAAGCATTTTAGCAGCAGTCATTGCTCCGTCTCTGCAGTACTGGTGCTTAGGGAAAATCAATCCGCCATTTTCCTCTCCGCCGAAGACGGCATTTATTTCAATCATCTTTCTTGATACAATCGGTGCTCCCACTTTAGTGTAAACAATTTTTCCACCTTCTGCAGTTACTACATCCTCTACACAGTTGGAAGATGAAACAGGAGTTACCACAGTGCCGCCGTTGTTTTCTTTAACCATCTCAGAAGCTACGATTGCCAGGCTTTTGTCTCCGTAGAGGTAGTGACCTTTGTTATCTATGAATATGGTCCTGTCAGCATCGCCGTCATGTGCTATGCCTAAGTCAGCACCCGTTTCTTTTACAGTTGCAATCAAATCCTTCAGATGATCTTCCGTAGGTTCTGAAGGGTGTCCTGGAAATGTTCCCATAGGGTTGCCGTTCAGAGTGATCGCTCTTACTCCCAAATCATTCAAAAGCCTTGGTGAAGAAACGGTTGAAGCTCCGTTTGCACAGTCAAGAACGACCTTCAGCTCAGCATTCTTTATTGCCTGTACATCGACTAAGTTTACAATTGAAGAGAGATATGAATCGACAGCTCCAGATCTTGGGTACATGGAACCGACCTGATTCCAGGCCATATTTGAAAACGATTTTTTGTAGTAATTCTTCTCAATTTCCTCTTCTTTATACCTTGGCATTTCAGTTCCATCTGCATCTATGCATTTGATGCCATTAAATTCTGGAGGATTGTGAGATGCAGTGATCATGATTCCGCCTGCAATATCATTAGATTTTACGTAATGCTGTACGACCGGGGTAGGAACCATGCCAAGATCGATTACATTAGCTCCAGAAGACATGATACCGGCTGCAACTGCACTTTTCACCATGTCTGCAGATGTCCTGGGATCATTGCCAATTGCAATATTGCCTTTCATATAAGTTCCAATGGCCTTTCCCAGATCCATTGAAAGCTGTGCTGATAAATCTTGATTAATTACCCCTCTTACACCATTCGTTCCAAATAAGCGCTCACTCATGATATGTACACCTTATGATCCGATTCAATATGCTGTTTTATAGTAATGTGTGATATTTGAACTTCCCTATGTCCATCTAGGCTACGCTTTATAGGGTAGTATATAACAATCTGACATTATATTCAGAATATATAAAAGTCAATCTTTTGACAAAATATTATCGGTTACAACAGAGTTTTTTGTCACGACACAGCCTTGACAGATTACTGAGTTAGTTATTACCGATCCTTCTTCAACCAGTGCGCCGCGCAGCAGCATGCTGTTTGATACAGTTACGTTTGATGATACAAGCACATCATCTTCTATGTACACGTTGGGACCGACAGTGCAGTTTCTAAGATGTGACCTTTTTATTAAATTTTGTCCACTAAGCTTCACGTCGTCTTCCAATATAGCATCTGCAGAAACTTCTGCATATCCGTTGCTTAACAGAAGTTTCTGAGCGGCGATATAATTGGCTCTAGTCCCGCAGTCTATCCAGTATCCGCCGAACTCATAACCATACATGCCTTTATCTAGTATTTTGGGAAAGACTTGTTTTTCTATCGAGACGACACCGTCTGGTATATAATCAAAAATCTCTTTTTCAAAAATGTATGTTCCAGCATTTATCAGATTAGACAGAGCTTCTTCTTTTTTTGGTTTTTCTTGAAAAGTCTCTATTCTGGAATCTCTGCACCCGACAACACCGAATGCGGAAGGATCTTCCACTGTCCAGAGGGACATGCTGCCGATTCCGCCATGCAGTTTATGAAACTTCAGCATGTCATTGATGTCCAGCGAACAAACAACGTCGCCATTCATAACGATGAAAGTGTCATCGAGATATCTGGAAACATTCTTGATCGCACCTCCGGTTCCTAGAGGTTCCTCTTCGCTGACTAGGATTATTGTTTTTCCTACATCATTTTCTTTAAAATACTCTTCCAGCTTGTCCCGCATGTATGATACTGCCAAGACTACAGTGTCAACTTCGTCTGGCAGAGAATCAATAATGTGCATTACAAGCGGCTTTCCCACCAACGGGATAAGCGGCTTTGGGATGTAGTTTGTTAGTGGACGCAACCTTGTTCCGAGTCCACCAGCTAAGATCAGTGCTTTCATTATAATCTTAGTTTTACATTGGAGAGATTCTCACAACGTTGTTGCCGCGAAGAACTACAGTGCCCAGACGGCGAGTCTGTTCTGCTGTGCGCTCTTCAGTCTCCTCAAGTACCATGTTCATATAATCGTCATAACCCGCTAACTTTCCTTCAAGGATTCTTCCATCCTTGAGTAGTAGGGATATGCGGTGGTTCATTGATTTCTCCAGTAAAGCCAGGGGCATAACCATGATTACTCACTTCCAAGTGGCATTGTGGATTCTTGATTTAAACTTTCCGTATTAATATGGGCTGAAAATCTGACTTTCATGCCATATATCAGATTGCATTCAGGAGCTTAATTTCCTTTTGCCCGCTCTTCCAAATACTTCTTGATTGCAGTCGGGCTTGTACCGTTTATGCCGAAGTATTCCGGGAACTTTTTGGTAGTGCTCAGCACATAGCTGTGTCCTTTCTTTTTCATGGCGATTAGGCCAAGACTGTGAAGCTCTTTAACATCTGAGTATGTCTTGCTTCCCAGGGCATGAGCCAGATCACTCTGCATTACAGGCTGGTGATAAGCTATCCAGGTAGCTGTACGGAGAATATTGTCTGGAATTTCCTTGGGAGCGAAAGCCCTGCCGAAAGGAGCATACTCATCTTTCAGCAGCAGAGCGTAGCCGCTTCCCACCTTAGCAACTCTCAGAGACGTCTCCTTCTTCTCATATTCTGCTGTCAGATCCTTTACCGCCTTGCGGACAGTAGCTGACGGCAGCTGAGTCTGTATTTCCATGTCTGATATCTTAACCGGCTGTGGAGATGAAAACAGCACTGCCTCGATTATCCTTACAGGGTCCAAATCCATCTCATACCACCGAGTCTTCCGTTCCTATGATAATCTCTTCAGCTACTTCAGAAGAGATGTCTTCAATGGTGGCGATGTCCTTTTCAATTCTGACTTGAAGCCTGACTCTTCCATAAGGGGCGTCTTCCTGCCAGAGATCGATTTTTCCGTCCCTTGCTAAAAACAATACAGACATGAAGATGGTTACCAGATCTTCTCTGCCCCCTTCCCAGATGTCTTCAATATCAATTTCTCCCGGACCGCATTTCATGATTCTGGCCCAGACGATTTCGACATCGCGTTCCATATCGTCGTTATGTGCCTTTGTATCAAACTTCTCATCTTTGGGCTTGACATCTCTGACTCTGATTCGGGATAAATTCTGCTCTTCTTCCCTTCTTGCTTCCTCAAAAGCTTCTAGAAGTTCCACTAGAGTCACAGCACGAGAGCCTTTGCGCCTGACCACTTCATAAAGTGAAACCTCATCAGGCATGCAGAGCAGTTCCCGCTCGCTGCCGTAATCGTCATAGAATTCGTCAATTGCTTCTTCTTCTCTTTCTTCAGAGCTTATGAGAATCTTTTCACTCTGCATTCTTAATATGGACCAGGCCATGAGCATTAATTTTCCGGCCAGTACGAAATTCACCTCGCTGTCCTTTACCTTCTCCGTATACAGCTGGGTAAAGCGCATCAGGTCAATGTCCCACGGATCCATATTGTTGTTGAGAACCAGATCGAATACAGTCTCAATCGACCTGTCAAGAGGATCATTGCTGGTAGTCTCTGAAGTGCTCTCTAGAATTCTTAAATAATTATCAATTTTTTCTGAACCGTTATTTTCGTCAATCATTGCTTTGTGAAATAGAAGGTGCTGCAGGACGCCTTCTGTGCCGGTGAATTTCATGTGCTACCCTCCTCTTTCTCGTCTGAGATTCCAAATTCCTTCTGGAAGTCTTCGATCCCCGAGATGTTAGGTCTTACAATTACGTTTGAGATTCCCCCACCCTGCTTAGTTACACCGATTATGTGGTCAGCTTTGGTGAGTGTAATCTTTCTCAGTGAGATCTGTACAAACTGAGCAGTCTTGGATGATTTCTGTACTCTTTTAGCCACCATGTCAGCATTTATTCCGTCTAAGAACATATCTACCTCATCCAGAAGGTAGAACGGGGACGGCTGGTACTCTTGAATTGCAAATATGAATGCGAGCGCAGTCAGCGATTTTTCTCCGCCGCTGAGTGCATCAAGCCTGAGGACCTTTCCCTGCTTCGGCTTGACCTTTATGCTGAGGCCCCCTTCAAATGGATTCTCAGGATCCTCTAAAATTAAGTCTGCGTCTCCTCCCTGAGACAGTTCTGAATAGGCTTGTTTGAAGTTTACATTTACTCCTTCGTAAACTTTCATCAGCGCCACTTTCTTCTTGTCTCCAAGTTCCATCTCTAATTTGAGAAGGTCGTCGCGCTGCGCACCGAGTCTCTTAATCTCATCATCAAGCTCGTCATAGCGATTCTTTCTTTCAGAATAGTCTTCCAGAGCTCTGAGGTTAACAGCGCCCATGGCGTTCATGGCCCTTTCGCACTGTCTTATTATCTCTTTCAGAGACTCAATTGTAGGCAGAAATTCGTCAGTTAGGTCAATGTTGTAACCCTGCAGCTCTTCCTCCAGCTCTCTGATGCTGTCCTGGCACTGTCCAATTCTGGTGTTGATGTTGATTATCATGCCTTCAGCAGTCTCGATGTCTGCAGAAATCTTGTCTTTTTCAGATCCGAGCCTGACTTTCTGTTTGAACAGATCGTCTCTCTTCTTACGCAGGACGTTAATCTCATTTCCCATGGACTCCTCAATCATCCTGAGGGCGGTAAGCTCCACCTTGGCCTTTTCTGCTTCTTCTGCAGCGGTCTTTCCTTCGGACTTGACCGTTTCTATTTTACTGAGGGTCTGCAGCTTCTCTTCCTCAAGATCTTTCAGCCTGCGTTCTGTCATTCTTATCGTTGCTGTGAGTGTATCGATCTCCGCCTTCAGCGAAGCCATGTTCACCGCTAAATCAGAAGTCTGAGCCTGAAGAAGTTTAAGCCTGTCAGAAAGCTCCCTGGGTGCAATCTCTTCCATCTTTGCACGGGCAGCTTCTAACGATTCTTTCATTCCGTTCAGGGTAACCTCGTGAGATTCTATCTTTACAGACAACTCGGAAATTTCGCTGGAAATCTTCTGTTTCTCGATCTCCTTCTCTTTTTTCTGCTCCACTCCCTGATCATATCTTTCCTTCAGCTGTCTGCGCTGTTTTTCTAAAGTCTCTAACGTAATTGATGAAGATTTGTCTGCCCCCGTTATCGTATGCAGCTGTCTTTCAAGATCAAGAATCTCATCACGCAGGTCTTTCAGCTCAACTGACAGATTTTCCGATGCCAGCAGAGCTTTCTCCAGCTGCTGTGAAATCTCTTCTTTTTTACCCTTGGAGGATGATCCGAACTTGAGATTGGACTGCTCTACATTTCCTCCGACCATTGCACCGGAGGCTTCCAGAAGCTCTCCGCCTGCAGTTACTAGCCTGACACCGCCCATCAGCTTTCTGGCCTGATCCAAAGTATCTACGACAACTGTGTCTCCCAAGACATACCAGAATGCCGCGCGGTACTGCTCGTCAAACTTGACTAGATCGATTGCAAAGCCGACAGCATCTTTGGCTGCCATGATGGCCTTTCCTCTCGGGCGGCCGTCAAGCATTTTTGTGAGGGGCAGAAAAGTCGCTCTTCCCGATCTGTTGTTTTTGAGGTATTGTATACATTCTGCAGCGGTCTGGTCATCATCGACGACTATGGCCTGCATCCTGTTTCCTGCAGCGATATTCAAGGCAGTCTGATACGCTGGATCCACTTCAGCAAGTTCTGCTATCGTGCCGTGAATGCCTCTGATTTTCAAAGAGTCTCTGGCATCTAGGATGGCGCGCACAGCTCTGTTGTATCCTCTTGCTACATCGCCTGCGGCTTCCTCTTCGGCTTTAATGCGGGTCAACTCTCTGGTCAGACTCTTAACGGCCTGTTCCAGTTCGTCTGATTCTCTCATCAATCTTGTTTCCGCACTGCGTTTGGCCATCAGCCTTTCCTGCAGCTCTCTGAAGTCCTTTTCAGAGGTTTTTTCGCCGTCTTTGATCTCTTTGATCTTCCAATCGATCTCTTTGACTTCAAAGTCCAACGAGTTTACTCTTTCGCTTGCTTCAGCGATATCAGAGTCAAAGCGGTTTTCCCTGCTGACAAGCCTTTCCATTTCCATCTTCATGGAATTCAAAACTCTGTCTGATTCCCTGACTAGAGCTTCTTTCTCGTTGATTTCCTTGTCTAAGCCTGCAAGCTGCTCATCACAGGCTGAAATCTTATTCTGAGTCTCTTCCAGTTCCTTTTTGGATTTAGCCAGTTTCTCTTCTTCTGAAGCATACTCATTTTTGTTTTTTTCCAGCTGGCTCTTCAGCTCTGAGACTTCCTGGTTCATCTCATCATGTTCTTCATCAATCTCAACAATGGACTCTTCAAGCTCAGCAACCGTCTGTGCAGATGTTGCAACCTTATCTTCCATTCTTGCAACCTGAATCTTCAAGACATCGATTTTCTTCTGCAGTTCTTTGAACTCTTCTCCGCCCTTCGATTCCAGTTCCTCTTCGATTTGAACTATTGACTCTTCAATTTCGTTGATCTTGCCGAAGATCTCTGATTTCTTCAGCTTGCCGTCTTCAATCTGCTTGTTGAATGTCTCAATCTGATCGCGGAGGCTTCTTATCTCAACTAAAGTGTTCTCTTTTCTGCGCTTAGCCAGCTTGGCTTTGGAAAGTGTGAGTTTCTCCTCAAGCTCCATGTACTTGAGCGCATTCTCTTTTTCTTTCTCCAGCTGTCTCATCTGAGCCATTATTTCATTGAGGATGATGCTGATGCGCTCAATGTTAGCATTAGCCTCCTCTCTCTCTGCGCTTGCCTTGTTCAGCTCCTCGTCGAACTTCGCTATGCCGGAAATGTTGTCTAAAATCTTTCTCCTTTCAACATTGGACATAGTCACGATTCTGGTGACATCTCCCTGCTGCACCAGATTGTATCCGTCGGCGCTTATGCGTGCATTGGAAAGCAGCATATCGAACTCAGTCAGGGATGATTTTCTGTCGTTGACGTAAAAATATGAAGTGTAGCCTTCGCCGTCGGCGGACATCTTGATCATTCTGGTAAGGCGCACTATTTCTTCATCTATGGGGATGGTACGGTCTGTATTGTCAAAAACAAGTGAAACTTTACAGTATTTGGCAGGATTCTTATTGTTTCCGCCGTTGAATATGAGGTCTGACAGCTTACCAGCTCTGATGGCCTTAGAGCTTTTAGGACCTAAAACGAACAATATTGAATCAGATATGTTTGATTTGCCGGACCCGTTAGGGCCAGTGACTGCGGTATACCCTTCAAGAAGTGGAACAGTAAGCTTTTTTCCAAATGACTTAAAGTTTTCCAACTCGATCTGTTTTAAATACATTTAACCTCCGCTCGGAGGCGAGACGCTTTCTCTAGAGTTTCTGTGCATCCCACCACAGAATCAACTTCAGTTGAGCGGGGTAAAAACGGTTACTGGGTATATAATCTTTCTCTCTCTTTGGAATCATTATTGACATTGAAAAAAAGCATTCTTCCTACCAAATCGGAGAGGTCTAATGCTCTTGCACCCTTCGGTGTGTTGTATACTAAAAATCTGCCCTTTATGCCCATTACTTCTCCGACGTGCTTTCCTTCGGAACGAACTATCTTCGGAGGAGACTTCGGTCTTGCTGTTATTGGATACCTGTCAAAAGTAGACAGATCATTATTCAATGTGTTATGCCAGGCATTTATTCTCTGCAGATAGGTATTGTAGACATTCTGCATCTGCTGCATGGAAGATGCAGTTACCCACTGTTTCATCAATATTCCCGGTTTTATGTCCTGAGGAATTTTAAACCTCTTGGAAACTTCTTTTTCAAGCTTTCTTGCTTCCAGCCTGTTTTCACATGTAAAAATTATTGAGGCTGCATCAGCTCCCTGCTCAGTTATGCGTTCCTTGAATCTTTTTTCTGAAGTCATCCCTACTTTTATCAGATTGCTGTAAAGAGCTAGGTAAACAACATGTGGTCTGGTACAGAAGGGAGGGCTGCTGCATCTTTCTCCAGTGCATCTAGGCTCAAAAATACACTCCAATCTTGGAATGGCTGGAGGGCTGCATCTGAGACAAGTTGCATTTTTAGTAAGTTTGACCTGCTGCGGGCATGGAATGTACTCATCGTCTTCCATCATTCCTACGCAGGTCTTGTCCCTTGAGGCTGAAAAATCAAGGTATGTCAGATTGAGTCTTTCAACAGATTTATCTTCAGAATCATAGAGCAGTACCACTGGGTCAAAATCATCCCAGTAGTATGCGATTACATGTTTTGCTGTACCCTTACTCATCATTGACAACTGTCAGGTACTCCGGAGGCACTTCTCTGGTAAGGAACACAGTTCTGGCAGCATGCTGGATTTCCAGCCCTGAGCTAATCATTTCAGCTGCATTTACTCTTAATATAACTGGAGTATCTGTACGGACCTTGCCTGCAGTCAAAGCGTCATCATATGTTTTTGAGAGATGCACCATCTTGCGGTCTGATGGCTTGAGCCCAGTCTCTAAGATGATATCCTCCTCCTCTGGAGTTGTCGGATAGTAGAGATCTTCAGGTATGTTATCAGTAGGATGCTTTAGATCCAGATCAATTGTGTGGCCGTATGTAGCACGCATCTTTCCGTTGGCTATCTGATATCTTCCCTTTTCATCGGTTTCGATCAATGCAACAACATGATGGGGCCTGAGCCAGCGGTATCTGGGATGGGTCCTCTTCATTTCATCTATAAAATCACGGATGGACACAAATCCTTGCTCGTCCATCTCCAGTCCGAATTTTTCAGGAAAATGGCGAAGGGAGCCGGCCATAGCTTTGCTGATGCGACTCAGTTCCTCGTCATTCATCAGGTATTTTCCTTCTTCTCCGCATACTTGGCAGAAGTCGCCTCTGAAATAACCGTGCTCTGGACATTCGCGTAACATACCAACACGCCTTAATGTTGCTGATTGATTAATACTTTCCCTTCACATCACTAAGTTGTTTGCCTTGTATGCTGCAGAGATTGCGTTTTTCATCAGCATAACAATGGTCATCGGCCCGACTCCTCCGGGAACCGGTGTAATTGCAGATGCTACTTCCTTGACATTTTCAAAGTCAACATCCCCTACCAGCCTGTAACCTTTTTTGGCTGTGGCATCCTCCACCCTGTTGGTTCCAACATCTATCACGACTGCTCCTTCTTTCACCATGTCTTTGGTGATGAACCTGGGAGATCCTATGGCTGCCACCACTATATCTCCGGTTTTTACAATCTCTTGAAGATTGCTTGTCCGGGAATGGCAGACCGTAACGGTGGCGTTAGCTCCATTTCCTTTCTGCATGAGAATGGCAGCCACAGGCTTTCCGACAATGTTGCTGCGGCCAATGATCACGACATGTTTTCCTGCGGGGTCGTTTCCAGATCTTATAAGCATCTCCTGAATCCCGTGTGGGGTGGCAGGCATAAAGATAGGATCGCCGATAAGCATTCTTCCTACATTGAACGGATGAAACGCATCTGCGTCTTTGTGAGGGTCAATGCGGTTGATTACTTTGTTTTCGTCAATATGCTTTGGCAGCGGAAGCTGTACTAGAAACGCATGGATTTCAGGATCAGCGTTGAGCTCGTCCACTTTTTTCAGCAGTTCTTCTTCCGTTACTTCTGCTGGAAGAATTACTGCTTTAGATTTCAGCCCCAGATCTTCGCAGGCTTTGATTTTGTTATTTACATATATTTTCGATGCAGGGTCATCCCCTACAAGCACGACCCCCAATCCTGGGACAATGTCGCGCTCTTTTAAATATGCAACTTTTTCTCTCAATTCTTCACGAATCTGCTCTGAGATTTCCTTTCCGCTGATGATCTGAGCATCCATATGATCAGCCTGTAAAGTGCGCCATTAGATTAAGCATTTTGCTGAAACTAATGATTTACATTTGCTGATTTTTGACAAAAGAGATTTATATAATATCTCGTTTGCACCAATCAAAATAAGATTTTGTTGAGAGGTGGTATGGTGGAAGAGAGCCTTTGCAACGTTGAGTTTATAAAGGATAACAATGACTACATAGCCAGAGTCCAAAGTGACATTGGCGGTCTCCGGGAATACCGCAGCTCTTCACTTGAAGAAGTTTTAGAGCAGGTAATTATCGATCTTCAGGAAGAGTTCGAAAACGCATGAGACCCGTGTAGCCAAGGACTCAGGGGTGCCTGTATGCGTGATGGTAAAGAAGGATCAGATTATGACTCAATAATCTCCTCATACTATGGGGATGATCAAGTCACAGCGATGATTAGTGTAAAAGTAGAGACCAAAGATGTAGATTTAATCGCTGAAAAAATATCTAAAAACCGATCTGTTGATGATGTCTATATTCTCACAGGCGAAACGGATATTATGGCGATGGTCCGCTTTAATACATACAAAGAGTTAAAGTCCTTCTTGATTGAAACTGACGGTATACCAGGAGTAAAAGAGACCAACACTTCAATGGTGGTCACTACTTTCAAAAGAAGCGGGGAATCATTCTTCGAAGAGGATGATCTTTAACCTCTAAACCTTTTCAAAATACTTTAGTGGGGTGTAATTATGGCAGACAATTCGAATTTAAAGCAGATTATCGATGTGCTTGATCAACTGGCAGATGATACATCTGTGCCGCGTAACATTAGACGCGGGGCAAACGATGCTAAGGACAAACTCCTTAAACAAGACGAAGCTTTGGACGTCAAAGCCGCAAGTGCGATCTTTATTTTAGATGAACTGGCAAACGACCCCAACATTCCATTACACGGTCGCACACTCATTTGGAATATCATAAGTCAGTTAGAGATGGTAAAGTAATCCATCTCTCTTTTTTTAATAAATTAATGCGAGCATAGTCTAGTGGTTATGACTTAAGCTTCCCAAGCTTGAAGCCCGGGTTCGAATCCCGGTGCTCGCACCTTTACATCTAGTTCTATATATTTTCTATTGATTAGTGAAAACTCCGCTGATTTGGATTTATGGTTTTGGAGAACTTCTGCTAACAAAACTATGGGCAACATCATAAATACCAATGATGGGATGATAAGATAAGGTGAAGAGATGGACGCTGTAAATGTTGCCAATTTTTTTGTTGAGCTGGCAAATGCAGAAGAAGACAGCTGCATGACCAACCTTAAACTCAACAAACTAGTGTATTTTGCACAGGCCTGGAGCCTTGAAAAATTGGGCAAGCCTCTGTTTGAGGAAGAGGTAGAAGCATGGCAGCATGGCCCAGTCATACCATCTGTATACACAGCATTCAGCCCATGTGGCAGAGATAGAATTTCAGAGACTACTGCAGGATATGATGAATCTGAAATTTCTTCAGAGGAAATGGATCTGCTTTTAGACGTCGCAGATAAATATTGGGATTACTCGGCGTCTGGGTTGAGAAATTTAACACATAAAAAAGATGGTGCATGGTCTCAGACGTACAGTGAAGTAAGGATTAATAAGATCCCTAAAGACCTCATCAAGAAAGATGTGGAAAATGATCATCTTGATTCTTTTACCGATAAGATTGATGAAATAATTCCTAATCTTCCAACCGAAGGAAGGCATGATAAAGATGGTCATTTGATTCTTCCTGTGGATACTTATCCAGACTGGGATGAGCAATGAAATTTGACAGATGGGACATCTGGCTTGCCAGGGTGGCTTACGAAGACCAACCAGATGTTTACAAAGAACGTCCAGTAGTTGTTTACTCAGAAACTGAATTTTTTGTTCTTTCATTAAAAGTGTCTTCTCAAAATCCTCACACATATAGAGACGATTATGAGCTACGGATGTGGAAGGAAGCAGGGCTTCACAAACCTTCTTTTGTCTCATTGAGGCTTGTAAAAATTAAGCTTGATGATATGCTATACAAGATCGGAAAACTTAAGGGTGTGGATGTACGCAGCATACGCGAAATGCTAGAAAATCTAGAAACAACTAAAATAAGATGAGAATGAACCTTATGCTGCAAACCATCTATTTTGTTAAATCATAAAATTTTATGCTACTGCCCAATTACAGCTGTACGAGCCGGCGCCCGCACCATTTGAATAATTGTATCTTAGATAATCTATTGAAAGGGTTGTAATACTATCTTTTCTATAACCCTCATTCACAAATGTTAACCATAGATGGATCAATGGGAGAGGGCGGAGGACAAATCGTACGCACCTCAATGGCCTTTTCTGCTCTGCTGGGTAAGGAAATCACGATTACAGGTATCCGTGCCAACCGCAGCAAAAAAGGCTTGAGACCGCAACACGTAGCTGCAGTTTCAGCCATAGCTTCCATCTGCGGAGGAAAACTAGAAGGAGCATCTATCGGATCTGACGAATTAAGATTCTCTCCAGGCAATTCAGAAATTCAAGATTACACCATAGATATTGGAACGGCAGGCAGCATACCCCTTGTTCTTCAGGCATGCATGTTAGCTGCCCTGAAAAAACCACGTATGCACCTTATGATTTACGGTGGCACAAACGTATATTATTCTCCTTCCATAGATTATTGTGAATACGTCATTTTTCCATTTCTTGAAAGAATGGGTTACAAAATTACTTTGAATGATTTTACAAGGGGATTCCATCCGCAGGGAGGCGGAATGGTAGACATCTCTCTGTTTCCGGGACCTCTTAATTCCATTGACTTGAGTTATCGAGGGGAGCTGCTCAATGAAGGGGGAATATGCTACATCCAGAATCTGCCTTACAAGATCGGTGAAAGGCTGAAGGCCATATCTGGAGCGGATGTTATTCAGAGCAGCAATGGTATTTCTGACGGTGCAGGGCTGTTTTTATACACCGAATATGTAAACACAGTTTTTGGAATCGATGCCTTGGGAAGAAGGGGACTATCTTCAGAAAAAGTTGCTTCCATGGGAATTGATGCCATGAAGCTGGAAGTCAATTCTAAAGGTACGATTGATATACATGCTGCAGACCAGCTGTTTCCGTATATGGCTTTAGCACAAGGAACATCCCGATTCAAAGTCAGAAAGATATCAAGTCATCTTTACACGCTGATGGAGCTGATTCCAAAATTTGTAGATGTACAATACAACATCTCCGATGACGGCGGATGCTTTTTAGTTGAAGTTGAGCCAAAAAAGTAACTGGAGAACTGAGCATGCGGCCCTTTGTAACTGTTAACTGTGCTATGACTGCCGATGGAAAGATAGCGTCTGTATTAAGAAAACAAATGAGAATATCTTCACCTGAAGACCTGGCACGTGTCAAAGAGATGAGAAAGAACTCCGATGCAATTCTTGTCGGCATAGGCACAGTTTTGTCTGATGATCCTCATCTTACAGTCAAAGGTCTTACGCCGGAAGAGAATCCGCTGAGGATTGTCATAGACGGCCGAGGGCGCCTGCCTGAAATTTCCAGAGTTCTGGACGATCTTGCTAAAACTCTGATTGTAACATGCGAAGACTGCAGCAAAACATGGAAAGGCGCTGAAGTTTTAAGAATCGGAAAAAATAAGGTAGATTTATCAGGCCTAATGAAAAATTTATATGAGCGTGGGATCAGAACACTGATGGTTGAAGGCGGAGGAGAAATAATTTCCTCATTTTTTGAAAATAATCTTGTTGATCGATACTGCGTATTCGTTGGCAGCATGATAATCGGCGGCAGAACAGCACCTACTCCTGCAGACGGAGACGGTTTCACGCAGCCTTTAGATCTTAAATTGGTAGATCACAAAGTCCTTGGAAACGGCATTTTGCTTACGTATGAACCGGTGAACGATCTATAGGGGACTTGCAGAAATCTACAATTTTTTTGTTGTGTCCGTTCACGTAAATCTCATTGCCTTCGTTTTTAATGTACCATATCGGAACATAGTATGTGTTCTGGTACTCTATTTCTATCTCATTTTCTTTAGGTGCGATCTTGCGGCGCTCTTTCAGAGTGGTGCTCTTATCTTCAAAGATGTATTCTCTTACAGAGCTGTTAGACTCAATAATCTCCTGCAGAGCGATCTGCTCGCCGTCGCTTACCGTAATCGCAGGCTGCATCTTGCTGTGCTCAACCTCCAGAGAATAGACAACATCCACATTTCCCCAGACTTCAGGCCGCATTGATACAGCATTTACTGCAATATTCATGCTTTTGCTCTGAAAATCCTCTGATTTTATTGCATATTTGAAAACATAATAAGGCACGAGGCGTATGGATTTTAAAGTACAGTCAGGGTAGTCATTATCTACATCCTTCTCTGCATAATTGAGCTTCAGAATAATGTCACACAGGGAAACTTTCTCGACTTCATCTATCACTTCTTCAGAAATCAGCGGTGGAAAATCAGTAGCGGTTATCTCATCAAGAATGCTGCAGTTCTTTTCATTCAGTGAATCTTCAATCTTTGCTCTTTTGATCTCATCTTCTAAGCTATTCTTGTCCCAGATTATTACGTCTGGATCAATATCATAAGCAATTTCTTCTGGCAGTCCATTCATCACAACGAGAATTTTCTTTCCCTTGAAGCCGTTAAACTTTGAAACGAATTTATTCAGGGATGCCACGTCAAAGGTCATCTGCAGACACAGAGCGGCTTCGCTGCCTTCCCTGTTTGCAATAATGTACTCATCCGATCTGTATGAGTCAAAACCATTGTAACTTAGAATTTTTTCAATAAGTGAATATAAACTCTGCAAGGCCTTCCCGTGCGCTAATATGAGATAAAGAATATAAAGATAATCTATGCCTGAAGAAATTATTTTCTCTGTACACGATAGTCTGGACACAATGCAATCCAATTTTTTTGAATATCGAGTAAAAACATTCAATTCAGAATCAAAATAAAAACGCTGTATAAAAAACCAAATCCAAAACTCTTCTTCTAAATCGATTATCTGTTAATCATTGTATTTATATTGCGGTGTTAAAAAGAGAGAAAATAGATAAAATGGACTTATTGGTCCCTTTTGCGGTAAGTCTGAGCCAGACTCGGTAGGAGATGTCTGGTAAACGATCCTGCCGTGTCCGGAGATTTGTCGCAGGAGGTGATTCAAACGAGTTGCCAACCGCACATTTCGTTGTGGACGATTGTCACAGTTGATAACATCAACGTGGCAATTCTTGACTGGATGTAATAATCCAGCCCGTGTGGTTCACGTTACGAACCCCGTCCTCGCAAGAGGGCGGTAACTCCTACATTGTCTATTAACACGCTTTTTCCTTTTATAGTTGTTGAACGGCTCTGATCAATAAAAAAGGCAGTATTATACAACTAAGGTCAGACGCGTAATAAAAATATTGAATTTACCAGGTAGCATGATGATTTCATGTACCTGGCTTATTTGACGTTTAAAGCTGAATCTCGATTCCGAGTTTTTCAGTGAGCTCTTTGTAACGGTTTCTGATCGTCACTTCAGTAACGCCGGCGATATCTGCAACTTCTCTCTGCGTCCTGCGCTCATTGCACAGAATTGATGAGATATAGATAGCCGCTGCAGCCACTCCGGTAGGTCCTCTTCCTGAAGTAAGCTCTTTCTTAGCTGCATCTTTAAGAATCTCTGCAGCCTTTGTCTGCACTTCTCCGCTTAACTTCAGTTCGGAGCAGAATCTCTGCACATAGTCCTGCGGTTTTGTAGGCATCAGTTTAAGTTTAAGCTCTCTGGTCATGAACCTGTAGGTTCTGCCGATTTCCTTTCTGCCGACACGTGATGAGGTTGCGACTTCATCCAGCGTTCTTGGGACATTGCATTGTCTGCATGCTGCGTACAGTGAAGCAGCCACGACTCCTTCGATGCTTCTTCCCCTGATGAGGTTCTTGTTGACTGCCTTACGATAAACCATTGCTGCAGTCTCCCTCACATTTCTGGGAAGACCCATTGCAGACGCCATTCTGTCCAGCTCACTCAGGGCAAATGCCAGGTTTCTTTCTGTGGCATTGGAAACCCTTATTCTTCTCTGCCATTTTCTCAGACGGTAGAGCTGGGCACGATTTCTGGTAGGAATACTCTTACCATAGCTGTCTTTGTTTTTCCAGGAAATTTCAGTAGACAGACCCTTATCGTGTATGGTATATGTCATAGGCGCACCGGTTCTGGCACGCTTTTCTCCCTGTTCTACGTCAAACGCTCTCCATTCGGGACCCTGGTCTATGAACTGGTCGTCGAGCACCATGCCGCAGTCTTCGCAGACAAGCTCTCCACGCTCATAATCACGTACCAAGTGGCGGCTTCCGCACGCTTCACACTTCTCAATTTCTTCGGTCCCTTCTCTTACCTTTGGCATTGTATGTGGCCTCCTCAATGTAGACCTGCTTCCCAATCAGGGAGAGCATGCCTCCTTTGCCGTTTGGTCTGACCAGTATGTAGGGTGAATCAACAGGTCCGAAGACCCTTCCTACCTGGCCAACAGGTTTATTTCGGTTATCTACAATACGGTCGCGCAGATGCGGTGCAAAAGATCCCCTTACAATGAGTTTGCCATCATAATTGATCTTTGAAACTGTACCTAAAAACTTCATGCGTATCCCTGTGGGTAACCTATTTATAATAGCTTAGTTAACTCACTACTATTTATACTTTACGATACGCTTTTTAATTAGTATGGTTAGATTCATTAACTATGTTTTAACCACTCTGATCGAATATATATCGATTATTACTTTTCTGCCTGCTTTATTTTAATTCTCAAATCTCTATTAAATGCTTTTTGGAACGTTTTTCTGCAGTTTTCCAGTCCCCATCTTTCCAATGTTGCATCACCATTTGCTATGCATTTCAGAACTGCTGAGTTTTTACCGTCTTTCTGCAGGGAAGCCGACTGTATGACCATGTTCCGGCTGCGATCCAGACTTTCGGCTAGCTTGAGCAGGGCCGAGAGGATAAAAACAGTCTGAGGGTTAACAGAACTCTGCAGTCTTTTGTTTTGATGCAGCACAGTTTCTGCGATGATTGTAATCTCTTTTTTGTTAAATCCCAACAGATCAGCGTTCATAATGATGTAATACGAATGTTCCCTTCTGTTGTTGAATGATATGAATTCTCCAATGTCATGAAGATATGCCGCATACTGCAGCAGCTCTCTTTCATCATCCGATAGTTTATGCAGGCCGCATTCCCGCGAAGTATCGAAAAGCTCCAAGGCAAGCCTGACTACTGCTTCAGCATGCTTCTCATCAACACCGCATGATTTTCCCAGCTTCTGTACGCTTGCTTCTCTTACAGACATGCCGTTGTGGGAGCATTCTTTCATTTCCAGGAGGTAGTCGGCAACCATTCCGTCCTTGACTCCCTTATCTGTGACTTTAAGCTCAGTGATGCTGAACTCTTCCATGATTGTTTCAAGAATCGCCACTCCTCCGACTATGATGTCCGCCCTCTCCGGATTTATGCCTGAAACCTTCTTTCTTTCTTCCAGCGGCAGGCTGCGCAGAGTTGCTGACATCTTCTTCAGATTGGAGTATTTGATTATACCTTCTTTTCCTCCGTAGGCTCTGAAGCTCATGTCCGCCAGATTAAGGATGGTTCCCGAACCGCCGATGACCACATCCCACTTTTTCTTCTTGATCGAGCTGGCTGAGGCGCCGATGCTTGTTCTGGCATACTTCTTCATTTTGTTGTATGCCGCCTCGCTCACAACTCCCTTGTCTTTCTGGAATTTATAGCTCAGCCTCATGGCGCCGATCTGAAAGCTCCACAGTCCGCTGTAGTCTTCCTTGTCTCCGACAGCTATCTCTGTGCTGCCTCCGCCGATATCAATCAGCAGGGCAGTCTTATTCTCGAAGTCAATGCTTGACCTGACGCCTAAGTATGTAAGCCTGGCTTCCTCTCTTCCTGAAATGACATTGATCTCCAGCCCCGCTTCTTCCCTCACGCGGTTTATCAGATCTTCCTGATTCCTCGCCTCCCGGGTCGCTGAAGTCGCCACCACTACGATCTCCGCTGCATTGTAAGTCTTAGCCAGCTGTGAAAACTGCCTGCAGACCAGCACTGCACGTTCTATCGCCTCTTCTCTGAGGATATTCTCTCCGAACTCTCTCTCACCCAAGCGAACGATCTCTTTCTCTTTCCTTAATAAAGTGAAAGTGCACGGTTCTTCGATGCTTCCTATCAACAGCCTGATGGAATTTGTTCCCAGGTCGATGAAGGCTACGTTGCGGCTTTCGGTCACAGCACTTCCACCTCATGTTTGAATATTTTTTCAAAGAGATCATTTTTCTTGAGGATGATCTCATCTGTTTTCTGTGAGAGGAAGATCTCCAGCTTTCCGTTTATTATCGGGCAGTCTGTAATCTCCTCACTTGTCTGATTGGCCATATCGTCAGCAATTCTGAGGATGGCAGCCAGTTTTAAAATTCTGTCCAGATCCACATTGGATACTTCTCTTATTTCCTCATCGTTTAGATCAGGCAGATCTCCCCTGTGGTATCTTGCCGTGCAGGCGATGATTTTCTTCTCATTATCGCTCACAGGCAGATTAAGATCCATGATTATCTTGTATGAATTCTTTTCATGATTTCTCTTGCCCATCAGCCAGCCCGCGTCATGCAGAATGGCTGAGTATTGAAGAAGGGCAAGATCATCCTCATACAGCTTGTGCAGCCCGCAGGTATTGCAGAATATGTTAGATGACAGCCTTGCCACTGTTACCGCATGCTGCATATTGATGTCTAAGTTTTCTGCCAGTCTGAATACGTCATCCATTCCTTCAGATATTTCTGCAAGGCTCTTCTCTTCAGTATGCACATCTTCCAGCCTGCATCTTGATGAGATTTCTGAGAATCCATTGTCCAGCTTGATGATCTCCGCTTCCCCGCTGTTCAGATCCAAAATGGCATACGAAGGTCTGGGGTCTGAATCCTTGATATTGCCGATGCTTCCCGGATTTATGAACAGAACATCGTTAACTCTGCGGATGAAAGGTAAGTGGGAATGTCCCATGAGCACGATGTCTGCCTGAGACTCTTCAGCTAAGTATGCTAATCTGCTCACCGGAGTCTTCGGCCCCAAGCGCTCTTTTCCTCCGGCAGGACTGTCATGCACCATGAGGATTTTTCTGCCTGCCGCTTTCAATCTCCGCCTTGAGGGAAATGCCAGAATCTCGCTTATGCTGCTCAGTGAGATGTTCTTCATTGAGTCTTTAAGATCATATTGTGATTTGAAAAACTCCGACGACCAGTATATCTCTGCTGTCGCCAGATCATAGTTGCCGTGAATGCAGACTGCATTGTTCTGCTTGAGCAATTGCAGAGATTTATCAGTGTCTCCCTTGCCTGAAATGTCTCCCAGACACAGAATACCGCTTACGCCTCTGCATATGGCGTCATTCAATGCTTTGACCAGAGAGCTGTAATTGCCGTGAATGTCTGAAACGATCATCAGTTTCTGGCTTTGCATTTCTTCTGCAGACAAGCTCTCTTCGAACCTTGCAGTCAAACTCTCTTTGTAATGATTGTCGTTAAGCCTTTTCCAGAGCTTCCTCGTCTCTTCAAACAACTCATTTCTTGATTTTCTGCAGTTCTCAAGCAGCAGATCATTCAGCTCAAGAATTTTGTCTATGTCTGTACCTTCAAATATGGACTCTCTGATGATTTCTGGAATTTTTTCTAAAAATACATCAAAATCATGCATTTTTCCCAGAGAATCCTGAAGCTCTTTCAATGATGAAATTTCTTCAGAAAGTCTGTCTTCAAACAAAGGACTGAAAACTTCCAGGCAGTAACGGAACTTCTTGACCGCTATCCTCATCTTGTGATGTCCCGCCTTATCAGCATCGTCTTTTAAATTCCGGCTGTATTTTTCTACTGCTGAATATCTGACGCAGACATTTGCTAAACCTAAAGAATAACAGTTCTTTTCACCGCAGTCGATTTCTTTAAGATTTGAAATTATATCTTCCAATACTCCGCTTTTGTATATCTTCGAGATCTTTTTTCTTGCCAGGCTGTATGACGCTTCTCTGCTGCTCTTCAGCCTTTCTATGATTTCCGTCAGAGACTGATTCTCATACTTGCTGAGATATTTGATAAAAACATCATAGTCTCTGGCATTTCCCAGTGACTCGGTGAGGGACTTCAAAGCTTTCAGCCATTTTGCTGTTTCTTTGCCGTCAAAACAAGCGCTGAAGATCGGTATGCCTATCCGCAGCCTTCTTGATGCCACTCTGATATCGTGAATGTCTTCTTCTTCAAAACTCTTCAGAGAGCTCAGCTTAAGAAGAGTCTCAGCAGGCTCCATTAGAGTCTTAACTGCTAAGTCTGAAAGGCTGTCAGTTCTCTCCATGCCATATTCCTCTGTGCTCAATCAGCCATACCTGTGAGTCGATTTTTTCCTGTCCTTCCTTCGGATGAAGCCTTACCCATTCTCCGTCAGACTGCAGCTCTCTTGCCTTCACATTGTCTGCAAGATGAATGTTGAGAATGTCTATTGCCGCTTTCCTGAGGCTGTCGTCCTGAATGGGAAAGAGCTCTTCCACCCTTCTGTCTAGATTTCTCGGCATCATGTCTGATGAGCCCAGGAGCACTTCTTCGTCTCCCCCGTTTCTGAAATAGTATATTCTGGCGTGTTCTAAAAATCTTGAGACGATTGAAATCACCCTGATGTTCTCGCTGATTCCCGGAATGCCGGGTCTGAGGCAGCACATTCCCCTGACGTTGAGATCTATTTTGACGCCTGCCATTGACGCTCTGTACAATGCTCTTATGATGCCCCTGTCTACCAGCGCATTGAGCTTGAATCCCAGGTAGCCGTCTCCGTGCTCCTTCTGCCTCTTTATTTCTCTCTCGATTTTTTCCATTATTCCCGATCTCAGATAATCTGGAGAAACGAGAAGTTTCTTGTAGCCTTCGTTTACGCAGTATCCGGTAAGGCTGTTAAACAGCTTGGAGACATCTGAAGCTATGTCTGAATCACATGTAATGTAGCCGATGTCGCCGTAGATTTTTGCTGTCTGAGTGTTATAATTTCCTGAGGACAGGTGGCAGATGCGCTTGATGCCGTTTCTTGTTTTGTATACAATCATGCACAGCTTGGCATGGATTTTCAGACCTACCGGGCCGTAAACAACATGCACTCCCGCCTGTTCCAAACGCCTTGCCCAGGAAATATTGTTAGTTTCGTCGAATTTCGCCTTTAATTCCAAAACTACTGCTACCGCTTTGCCGTTCCTGCGCGCTTCCATCAACGCATCGATCAAAGGTGAATGAGAATCCACCCTGTAGAATGTAATCTTAATGGCCATCACGTTAGGGTCTTCCGCCGCCTTTCTTACTAAATCTACAAAAGGCTGGAAGCTGTCGTACGGGTGGTAGAGCATGATATCTCTGTAAGTGGCTTTAGCCACGATGGTGGATAAGTCTGAAAGGGCCCTCGGCGTGTATGGCTGGAAGGGAGTATCCATCAGCTCCGCCCTTCTTATGCCGTGAATCTGCCAGAAGTCGTTGAGTGCCAGCGGTGCTTCTGATTTGTAAATCATGTATGCCGGCAGCTTCAGGTTCCAGGACAGCAGTTCGATGATTTTATCTGGAGTGTTTTCCGAGACCTCAAGCCTTACAGGCTCTCCAACAAATCTTGACTCCAGGCCTTCTTCCACGGCTGTCAGAATGTCTGTAGTCTCATCAACTTCTATTTCGAACTCTGCATCCCTCAGCACTCTGAATTGATACACTCTTTCTACGCTTACTCCCGGGAATAGCATGTCTAAGTTAGAGCTTATCAGATCTTCCAGCATGACTAGGTGGAATTCTGCTGACTTTTCCGCTCCGTCTTCTATCCTGATGAATCTCTCAATTAAGCTCCTGCCCGGCACCTTTACTCTTGCGAACTTACTGTTTCCAGTTTTGTCTTTAACGAGAATTGCCAGATTTATGGAGCCGCCTGAGATGAATGGAAAAGGATGATTGGAATCAAAAGACAGCGGTGTGAGTATTGGATAGATATTGCTCTCAAAGAACTCTCTCAGCTTCTTCTGCCTTTCTTCGCTTAACTCTGCTATCTTGTGAATATAGATACCGTTCTCTGCAAGCTGGACTTTCAGCTCTTCCCAGACGTTGGAGTATCCCTTAGTAAGCCGGCACACCTCTTCCCTTATGGCTTCGATCTGCTCCAGCGGTGTTGACGCTCCTGAGGAAATATTCAGGGCTCCGCTTTCTGCCTGATGTCTCAATGTCGACATGCGGGACATGAAGAACTCATCCATGTTGTTTCCGCATATGGCTAGGAATTTGACTCTTTCTAGCAGCGGCTGGGTCTGATCTTCCGCCTCTTCCAGTATTCTTTTGTTAAACTTCAGCCAGCTGAGTTCGCGGTTGAAGTAAAGCTGAGGGTCGTCAAGGGAAACATTGTCTAGATTATTCATTTCGCAACACTCTGTATTGGGTAGTTCGCTGTCCGTCATATCTTACACATGTCCTTAGGTGGCACGCAATCAAATCAATTCCGTCTGATTTTTAATAATTGCATGTTTTTTATAACTTCTCTTATCATCACTATCTCATTTGCTCTACATATATGTGACATCTAATTTCTTACGCGGTGCAGAACGCAAGAATTTCACATCTGGATAACCAATTACAAGTGTCATCGCTATACTTTTTCCTCTTGGGACTTCCAATGAATTTTTGATTTTGCGTGAAGCGTTGGCTGCTGTTGTGAAATATCCGCTAAATAACACACCGAGGCCGTGTGCTTCCGCTACAAATTCCATATTCTGTGCCGCAAGAATGCCGTTTGTTTTATTCTCTGCCAAAATTACAATCACAACCGGCGCATTGAAAAAGAAAAAGTGATCAGTTATCTTATTGTTCTTTGCCATCGGGCTGAACAAATCTGCAAACGGTTTCATTTTTTTAAACAAACTGACTGCCATCTGTTCAATGCGGTCCTTTTCTTGATCTAACACAACAAAAGATACATCCTGCATGTTTTTTGCTGTATGAGTAAGTCTGCCGGCTTCTAAAATCTGTTCAATTATCTCTCTTGGGATTTTTTCCTGTTTGAACTGACGGACAGAGCGCCGGAAACGAATGACTTCTAAAACATCATCTGGATTCAGGCGGATGTTTTCTTCTTTTTTGATTTGCTTATCATCATAACCGCTGACTGAAACAGCTTCCTTTGGACAGACAGCAGCACACTGGCCGCACATCAGGCAATCATCTAACACAGTTTCCGCTTTTTTATCATTGATTGCAATGTTATGTGCTACACACGTTTTGGCGCAAATGCCGCAGCCAACGCATTTATCAGTATCAATCATCACTTTATGCTGACTCATGCTTCAACCCCCTTTGTTAATGCCTGTTAAGATCTTCATATCTGAAGACAATATGCTGGGATTATCTACAAAATTATCTGTAGACATTTAGCATTATCGAAATAAGCAAGCTTTATAAGGAGGTTGTATATTGAGAGGAAATACTGCAAGGGTAGCCAAGCTTGGCCAACGGCGTAAGATTCAGGGTCTTATCCTTAGTGGTTCAGGGGTTCAAATCCCTTCCCTTGCACCAGTTTTCATCCTAAATTTGCTATTTTCTAGATTCTGTAAATGTTTACAGGATGATAATCTGATCTCCATTTCACTCAAATTAGGAAAACTGCTCATCTATCCTGCTCGGTCAGTCTAGAAGAATTTGTTTTGCTTGTTTCTGCTAGATTAGCAATTGTTATTTTTTAGTAATTTTTTTAAATATGAGGATATTTCCATCTAGTTTCTCTTTTGTTAGATCCTGCATGAATGGATTGCTTCCTGATGTATTTCTAGCTGGCATTGGCATATATTTTACTTCCTACTTTGTCCAACTTTTACTTCCTACTTTGTCCAACTTTTACTTCCTACTTTGTCCAACTTTTACTTCCTACTTTGTCCAACTTTTACTTCCTACTTTGTCCAACTTTATCCCATTTCTTCTCAAGAAATATCTGTTGAATCAGAACACATTATAGCTGCTATTTATGTAACTAAAACTCAATTTTGCATAATTTAGCTTTTTAATTAATGTATATTATTCTCTTATCTATTGTTTAAATTATTTACTAAAATACATATAATATCTGGTTCATTTTTCAGGGACAATTACCTATCTTTGCAGTATCAAAACTGGCCCATAAAAAGCTCATTTTTAGAAGCATACTGAAAATAAATTATCGTTAATATTTTGGGCCTGCAAAATTATATAGAATCTATTCAATAATACTACGTTGTAATACATAACCAGTATGAATTATAATTAATTAGTTATATTTATTGCATCTGGCTTTGATACACAACACATCTC
>CALUEU010000006.1 GCA_944319735.1 uncultured Methanomassiliicoccus sp.
AATGTAAATACTCCAGTCAGGAGCTCGTAGAACATGTATGCCTAGAGTTAGAAATCCACCTAAACTAGAATGTAAATACTCCAGTCAGGAGCTCGTAGAACATGTATGCCTAGAGTTAGAAATCCACCTAAACTAGAATGTAAATGCACTGTTAGTTGCAGTCCCTTTTTGTGGTTTAGGTGTTAGAAATCCACCTAAACTAGAATGTAAATTTTTGATAGTTGTCAAAACAGGCTCGGCCTTCTCTCCGTTAGAAATCCACCTAAACTAGAATGTAAATATTTTCAAAGAATACATCGAGGACTTATATAATCTTCGTTAGAAATCCACCTAAACTAGAATGTAAATGTGAAAGTAAATCCGCTGCCTGAAGTTGTTATCAGTGTTAGAAATCCACCTAAACTAGAATGTAAATGTCAACGGTATTGACAAGAAAAAGGTGGACAGACTGGTTAGAAATCCACCTAAACTAGAATGTAAATGACGTACAAGTATCTTGATTGATTGAGCCCGGCTCTGGTTAGAAATCCACCTAAACTAGAATGTAAATTAGGCTTAACATTTACACTTGCATCTTCAGCAGCTTCGTTAGAAATCCACCTAAACTAGAATGTAAATATCAAGAGATTAACTCATCAAACCAGGTTCCATACTCGTTAGAAATCCACCTAAACTAGAATGTAAATATCAAGAGATTAACTCATCAAACCAGGTTCCATACTCGTTAGAAATCCACCTAAACTAGAATGTAAATCACTAGCTGTCCAGTATAGAGTAGACATGTCGCCTTCGTTAGAAATCCACCTAAACTAGAATGTAAATTATAGTTGCTGTTGTGACATCTGCAGAGATCCGGTTAGAAATCCACCTAAACTAGAATGTAAATCATCTCAGAAGCTGCACAATTCCGCAGTCATAACTTCGTTAGAAATCCACCTAAACTAGAATGTAAAGCTGGACTAATCAGCACCAAAAGACCTAAAAGCAGCAGTTAGAAATAGAAGATGCAGACGAGCTGAAGGATGAGCAGCTGCTAAGTGCTAAACTGGACAATGTACAGAAGGCGCTGCAGGTTGGTTTGACAGTTGAATGGAAAAACGGAGAGCTGGAGATCTCCGGAACCCCGAAGCTGCAGGAGCAGACTAACGAACCCATAGGCATTCCTGACATTCCTGCAGTTTCCGGAGAAATTGCCAAGAGTGGAAACACATACAATTACTACGGGACATCTGAGAAGTCATGCCCGCCGGGGGAGCACGAACATCAGGATTTTCCGTACTGCCATCCGACAGACAGAAAGCACAGGTCGGAGGGCAGACAGGAAAGCGACGGCGAGGCATCATCTGAAAATCAAACAGAAGGTGCAGAACCGCCCAAAATCCGATCGAATCTGCTGAGAGTATAGAAGATCTGGAGAAAGCTGCGAAGTCTGAATTAAAAGACCTGATTCCTGACTTAAAGCTCGATCTGCAGCTAGGGGATGTTGGTACCTGCTCAAAGGCAATTGCACAGTTTAGCAGCCTCACAAAAGACTATAAAACCAAATGCAGCGAGATAACGATCGATGCGGATCTTTTCACTAACACTTCCGAGTATGCAGGAGCTAACGAACGCGGAACGCTTATTGCTTTAAGTCCTGTCTATTTTTCATCTAATCCAGGATCTTCTCCAGGGAACACAGGAAGTGCAAGGTTGATTAATGCAACAAGGCAGATGTCTAAAATAGGATACAGGCCAAAGATCCGAGAAGGAGAAGAAGTGGCATCTGTGATTACGCATGAGTTCGGGCATACTTTGAAAGATCCTGATTTTTCAGCAGATGTCGACAACCTATGGAAAAAGTACCAGGATGAGTTTCCAAAAGGAATCGTCGGATCTGATAAAAAGGAATTCATATCGGGATACGCATCATACAGCAAAGGAGAGTTCATTTCAGAGGCCCTCGTGGCAGCCATGCATACAGACAGCCCTCCATCAGTCGCCGTGGATGTCATGAATCTAATCAATAAGCATTTTAAAAGAAGGGAGAATTTATGACGCAGCGGATTATGCCATTGTGCTTGGTATGCAAACACTGGAAAGGATACCTAGATGATATTCCAACATGTACAGTCTTTCCAGATGGAATACCCAGCGAAGCATTTGATGAGAACCACACATCTCCAGTTGATGGAGATGGTGGAGTCCTGTTTGAATTATCTAATGAACATGCAGCTCTGAAAGACACAATTGATGCAATGATTGCAGACAGTGCCACATGTCAGAAACAATTTAGGGATGAGATGCCTCTTGAAGAATGGGTTGATGAGTACATCTGCAAGGATCTCATCAAAGCAGATCTGCACTTGTTTGTCCAGGCACTTCTTTCCATCAAACACTGGGTATTCGCGTCTTTAACTCCCTTGCAGAGAGAGAACCTCTACACTGCATTAGTGGATAGGATGACAGCTGACAAATGGTCACTGAAAGATCTCACCAAAACAATCCAGGAAGCGGAGCCGTCATTAGACAACTCGCAGGCCGAAGCGATAGCGAGATCCGAATCCACCCTCATTGTCAACAAGAGCCGGGAGATGCAGTTTGAAAGAGATCCTCCGGGAAAGTACGGCTACTATTGGAGCGGCCCGAACGATCACAGAACAACGGAGATCTGCAGCAGCATCAAGGCAAGAACTCCTGCAGCCGGATTTGACAGCCCGGAAGATCTCAGCAGGGTCGTCAAAGAAGAGGCACAGAAGTACTACGATTCGAAAGGGCACAAAACGCAGATCCGCGAATGGCTGCCGCATCCAAACTGCAGGCACACAATCATATCCAGGAGGAGATAAATGTTCATCAAATACAGTATCCTTACATGTTGTAAGATAACGCATACTAATTTTACATTCTAGTTTAGGTGGATTTCTAACGTTATCATTTCAGCAATCACACGCTTCGTCGTACTTTATTTACATTCTAGTTTAGATGGATTTCTAACCACATCTAGTCTGGCTGCAGAAACCTCCATCATACAAATTTACATTCTAGTTTAGATGGATTTCTAACAATACGTGCCTCGTTAGCATAGCCAGAATTTTATGTCGATTTACATTCTAGTTTAGGTGGATTTCTAACCAATCCATGCCGCATCAGCTACGCTGGCAGATCAAATTTACATTCTAGTTTAGGTGGATTTCTAACTAAGTATCTTGGTTTAGACATGGATGATATGATTGAATTTACATTCTAGTTTAGATGGATTTCTAATATGCTCAGTGTCACTATGATCTTGAAATAATTTTAACATCAGATAATATTATATGCACTACTCTAAAGAATAATTTTTCAAAATAAATGCGTTAAGTAGATTACTTGATTCACATATCATTAGCACAATGGAATATTTTTCTTAAATTTTATCAATACCTTTGATTTTTTTAATCAGTCTTTTACTCAAAATAAATTTAACAATAGTTACCTATTAATATATACATATTGTACACAACTAGGTAATATAGTCAACGACGGAGTCCCGAATATCAACTTGAATCTGAGGGAGATCTCATAATTTAGACATTTTTTGATTGAATCTTTTGGTTAACACCCTTAATGATCGGATCATTTTTCTCTAGACCTGCTCAAAACTAACTTGAGTTCTTAAAAATCTAAATTATTATCTTATTTAGCTATATGCAGTATAATTTTAATATAAGATTACTACAATAAAGAATTCTCATAATGGCGAAATCTTAAGATTAACGAATTACTCATATCTACAATACTAATATAGCATATAACTATATACAGTTAAATAATATTACGAATGAATATATACCAATATTTCAAGAGCAATATTAATGTTATGAATTAATTATTACCAGGATTATACATGATTATCTAGCTATATATTACTATAAAATAGTATGTAGCTAAATATTAGATAAAAATATATCTTAAACGGATACAACTAATAAAATAAACAATTTATATGGGATTTTTGGGTGATTTTCTACACTATTTTTTGATGACGATAGGGTATATGATATATGAAGATTAAATAATTAGTAAGCATTTTTAAAATAAATGGAAAAAAATGAAGAAGAATGATGATATTATAAAATAATATATAGTATAGATACGACATATAATAATATCGAATTAAACGAATTATCAGATTTTACTAGGTTGTAGAAAAATAAACATACAATTCTAAAGACATAATATACACGACAAAATGATTTATGAGATTTTCTGGTTTAGATAGATTTCTAACTATCACTCCCCATTTATCTTATACTACCAGTATTCACATTTACATTCTAATCTAGATAGATTTCTAACTTGAGCAGTTGATGATTAATTTGTTTAACAGCTCAACTTTACATTCTAATCTAGATAGATTTCTAACTAATTGCACTGAAGACCATAACTCCTCTTATAACCTCTTTACATTCTAATCTAGGTAGATTTCTAACTTGGGAGCAGACGGCTCTCAGTCAGACCCATACAAGACTTTACATTCTAATCTAGGTAGATTTCTAACCTATGGATATGTCAATGGATCTTCAAGACAGAGCACCTTTACATTCTAATCTAGGTAGATTTCTAACAATAATGCTTCAAAGACTCACACATATTCCAGTAAATTTACATTCTAGTTTAGATAGATTTCTAACTCAGCTCATAGTAGGTCAGTGGAATGCATGCGATGACTTTACATTCTAGTTTAGATAGATTTCTAACATAATTTGATCCTGAGATTTATTGAACTATCTGAAAAATTTACATTCTAGTTTAGATGGATTTTCAATCAGCTAATATATCCATAGTTGCAGATAATTTTGATAAAGTTTAATATATCTTTTTACTATATTAGTATATGGTATATTGATATATGATTTAAAAATATATTGACATATGTCTTTGATAATTAACATGGGGAGTTCTTAAAAATTTACAATCGACTCTAGTTTAAAAAATAATGATAGTATAGATATACAATATACTTTTAAAATAGAGAGATTGTCATTGATATTATGATCACCGAATCAAAAGAGATTAGAAAAAAATCCTCAATGTGATTTGGTTTCCGCTTATGCAACAGCACAATTATTGCAAATCACACTATGGAGATTATTACCTACCTCATATGTATCATTAGCAGTGTTATTTTAAATTTAATAATAAGACTATGCAAGAATAAAATGCAACTCACATGCGCTGGGCATATAAATCAAAATTGACATGCCACTCACCGTTATCCTTTACTATGACATCTTGCCAATGAAAATTATCATCCTCGATTTTAGCAAAGATCCATTTTCTCCTTTCATTCTCAATGTTCGTAAGGACTATGGTATCATCTTGTTTTCTCGCTTCAAATCGCATGATTTTTCCAGTGTAGCAATATGTAATATCCCAATATGTTGTGCTAGGGTTATAAACGCGAAGTGTCGTTCCATATTCAAAACCAGGTAATACAATAACATCCTGTATCGCCATTCCCTCTAAAATCCATGAAAAATGCCACTCACCTTTTATTTTACGGGAGGTACTATTGTCAATATACTCAATTTTCCAACTGCCGATCAGTTTTCCAAAATAATTAAATTTTTCAGGTAATGCTTCATTTTTTACTTCACTTGTCAGTGCTTTATAAAAATGTTTCATGTGATAAGACTCCTGTTTGTTTCAGACATTGATTTCATTAGATAAATATATGTCTATATCTCAACATATTACCACCTCAACATTAGATACTATATATTATAAAATATAGATATTAATATCATAAATATATAATAATAAGACTAAAATTAACCAGACTACATACAATATTTTAAAATGCTACATGATAAAGAATGCATTGCTACATATGTTTCTGTCTCTTGAATATTTGAAGATATGGATGCTCAATAATTTATCAATAGAGTTGTATGACAATCTGTACAATTTATATCTTTAAATGATGCAGGGATTGATGATACTATATCCAAATCAATTGACTAAAGTAATCTAAACCAAGGTATTTATTATATTAATTGAAAATAAGTTGATACTAAAATTAAATAATCATACCATTAGTTAATGGCATTCATGATATGTTAAGATGTTACGACATCTGACGATATATACACCAAAAAAGAATGGTATATAATGTTTCAATTGGACATGTTCGTAATTTTCATTATAAAATTTCTAAACGATGTACCTCTTATCCAGCTGGAATTTCTGGCATGGATAACTATGGGGGACTATCATGTCTGATGATAAGAATTTAACAGGAAAGGTCGGAGGGAAAAAGCTCTTCATTATTGGGACTTCTTCCATCGTTGGACCTTGGCTGGTACTTACATCTCAGTGGATAGGGTATACCGGAGCATCAGTAATTTTAGCCTTTGCGCTTTGTGGTTTGCTTTGTATACCGATAGCCTTGTGTTATGGCGAGCTTGCTGGGATGTTTAAAACAAGAGGAGGTACGTACGAATATGTACGTACAGCATACAATAGGGAAGCTGGGTATTGGATATCGTGGACGACTATGTTCACATATATTGTGTTGATTTGTTTCCAGATTATATGTGTCACAATGCTTTTGCAATATATCGTCGGGTGGGAATTTACTCAGGCGCTTATTATAGGCATAGCTGTCGCGCTGATGATCGTGATGACACTTCTGAACACAAGAGACTTATCAGTAGCTACCACTGTGCAGATGCTGTTGTTCTTCGTCCTTGTCGTAGTAGGATTCCTGTTTGTAGCGTGCTTCTTCATGAATGATGCTTGGAGTCTGAGCAACATTGGGCCGTTCTTCCAAGAAGGAATGACTGGCCATAATGACATTATAGGCATGGATGCAGGATTCTTGCTGGCGATAGCCGCGCTGGTGACTATGTTCTTCGGATTTGAGCTTATCCCGCAGTTTGCCGGTGAAGCGGATTATCCGCCAAACAAATACTGGAAGCTCATGGCTGGCGGAATCATTTTTGTAATTATATTCGATTCCATCATATGCTTAGCGGAAATGGGGATGACTTCCCTGGATCCCAGCATGACTACATATGAATACATATCCAGTTTATACAGTTCCAATGGAATGGTAAGCGCTATATTCGCCGAAGCTTACGTGGGAGGATGGCTCAAATGGTTCATCGTAGCAGCTAACTTTGCTGCCATGGGATGCTGTCTCATAGGATTCTGGATGGGAGCTGCCCGTATCTTGCATGCCATGGGACGCGCAGGATCCCTTCCAGCAGTATTTAGCAAAGCTAACAAACACGGCATGCCTTCCACAGGCAACTATTTCGTGCTCATTATGGTTTTTATCCTCACAATGATAGCACTTTCTGGAGAAGCATGGATCAATGCAACTTTCAGTTTAATGGCATTGGGTGTAGGATTTACATATCTGGGTGTATCGTTGTCATACCTGAAGCTTCTGAAGTCATATCCAAATGCTGATAGACCCTGGTCTGCACCAGGTAAAGCAATCATGGGATACATCGCTGCAGGCTCTTCACTTTTCATGACTGTTATGATGATCTGGACTGTGATAAGCGCTGCACTTAATGGCGACCCAATCATGGCGATAATGGCCATTGTGTTCTTTGTAATCATTGGCATTATGAGATATTTCATGAAAAAGGATGAAAAAAAGAATCCAGACAGGTATGTGGAAGAGCCCATACTGCTGTCAAAAGAAGATGCAGTCGTGGCAGTTGAAGAGAATGTCACAGACATGCCTATTGAGTTAAACAAATGATATGGAGGTATTAAATTGATAAATTCAAAAGAATTGGTTGAATCTGCACTTAGGAGAGAAGAAGTAGACAGAATACCGTTTTGTCCGCCGTTTCAGGGATACTGGGCTTTAAATCTAGCTGGTGTATCTGTGATGGACTCCATCAGAAACCCTAAGATGGCTGCAGAAGCTCAGTTCAAAGTAGTTGAACCATGCTGCATGGATGCCGTGGAAATAATGTGGGATTGGCTTCTGCCAGCAGAGGCTATGGGCTGCGGAGTAAACATTCCAGAGCATGGGACAATTCCAACATTGACACATATAATCGATGAGCCCGGAAGGCTGGATGAGCTTGAGATTCCAGAAATAAATGATTTCTATCGTTTTACCGGTGCCAAAGATACCGCAGCCGCAATGGCAGAAAAACTGGGAAAGGAACATTTTCTCATGTGTTCTATCCTCTCTCCATTTACATTGTCTGGAGAACTCAGAGGCGTGGAACAAATGATGATGGACTGTTTGATGGAAGAAGAGTTCGTACATAACCTTGTCAGCAAATCACTGGAAATCCTTACTGTGTTCGTTGAGGACATGGTGACGTGGGATACCGATGCAGTGATAATCTGCGATCCCACAGCATCTGGAGATTTGATATCCGCACCAGATTATGCGAATTTCTCAGCTTCATCCATGAAAGCATTGGGAGATGTTGTGAGGAAAGGTGGCAAGACGCAGATAGACCACATCTGTGGAGATACCAGTGACCGCCTGGAAATTGTTGCAGACACCGGGTGTGCAGCATTTTCCGTTGATTATCAAGTGGACTTGAAGAATGCAGTCACCAGCATGAACAACCGCATGTCGATTATAGGAAACTTAGATCCTGCAGGAATATTATACTGCGGCACTCCAGAAGATGTGAAAACAAACACGCAGAAACTTCTTGAAGCCGGCGGTAAAAAAGGATATCTTCTTGGATCTGGATGTGATATACCAGTCGGCACTGCGTACGAAAATGTATTGGCCATGTCAAAAGTCTTCATGAATTTTTAAATGTAAGGGCCTTCTGGCCCGATTATTTTTTTCTATTGAATATCGTCTCTCTATTTTGCAAGACATAATGCATGATGACTTTTCTTTCAGCATTTCTAAGCGTCACATCTAATGTCGATTTGGAACAGTTTAAAAGTCCGCACAGCTCATCCAGATTTATTCGCCTTGGAATTTCATAATATCCATGTTCCAAAGCAAGTCTTAATGCTTCTTCCTGCCGGTCGGACAGCAAAGCAGCATAGTCTGATTGAAAAGATGATTTTCTTTCCGTACGAAACCCTTCTGCATTCAGTCTTTTTATGAGATTCATAACATATACTGAGTTGGGTCCGACAATTGTCCAGCATATATCTCTATCACTTTCTGATGCAACTGCAGAGGTTATCATACATCCTGATTCTGACACCATTTTTGAAAGCTGGCAGTTGTTATTCATAACCATTGCCATGAACTGATGACTGGATATCCTGTCGATAGCACACTCTCCCATTTCATTCCAATAGTATTGTTTTTCTGTGATGTTTTGAAGAGCACCGTGCGGATCCAGCACACGTATCATGGCGCAGCCTCCTTCTCCTGCTAAGTTAGTACATTGTATAACTTCACATTCTACCCCATTCTCTGAATCTCTGAATTCAGGAGGAAGTATCTTGAAACACGAGTTGCCTCCTTCAGCTTCTCCAATAAGTAGTTTGACGCAGTACACAAAATTGCATGCGGGTTTTGGCTAATAGCATTTGTCTAAAGAATTTCATCTTTGATTTTACTCATCTGCAGCAATATGTATGATAAAATTCATGAAACTACCTGCTGAATATGCAATTTATATAATAGATATCAACTGTTATCATATAATAAATATATGATAAAGAAGTATTTACATAAGGTATTTGTCATGCAACAGATCTAAAAATTTTTCACTTGCTCGTGAAAATACCTGATCTTTTTTCCACACGATCACAAGATCGCATTCAAGTTTTGGATACAATGGTCTAAAACATAATTTGCTCTTTCCAGTTGTATTAACCAATCCATCCAAACAAAGAGCATATCCCACTCCCTCTTCAACCATGAGGGATGCATTATAAAGAAGATTGTATGTAGAAATAACATTAAGTTTGTCGAAATCATCTCCAAACCAATTTGAAATTTCATCTTTAACCATAGTCTGTCGTGAGCATAAAAGAGGTATATCAATGAGGTTTTCTGGAGAGATATGATCAAGTTTTGCATAAGGGCTGTCTTTTCTCATCAGCAATCCCCATCTATCGGTGGCTGGGATTTTGAGATAAGAATATTTTCTTTTATCAACTGGCTCTATCAACACGCCAAAATCAAGCAAACCTAGGTCTAATTTTTCAGTTACATCATCAGCATTGCCACTGAACAAATGATATTTTATAAGAGGATATGACATATTTAGTTTTTTTATTGTTCTGGCTATTAACCTCATTGCATCAGTTTCACCTCCCCCTATAAAAACATCTCCACTTATGAGTTCATCAGACGTTTGAAACTCTAGTTTTGTTTTATCTGCAAGAGCAATGATTTCTTCTGCACGTTTGCGGAAAAAATGTCCTTCCTCAGTAAGAGTTATTTTTCTGTTTCCGCGAATAAAGAGTTTTTTTCCTAATTCTTCTTCCAATTCCATAAGCTGCCTGGAAAGAGTTGGTTGTGTAACATTCAAGAGCTCTGCTGCACCGGAAATAGTCTCTTCTTTAGCTACGGCAAGAAAGTATCGCAGAATCCTAAGCTCCATTTAACTCACCCATTACTAATTATGCTTTTTAGGCATTTTATTGTATGCATCATAGTTATTTGTTATTTATACATATGTGATTGACTCTAATATGTATATATTTGAAACCTGGCATACCTCCTGAACTCTGCAACATCTCATTTTGATGAATTTATGCGGATAATAAATTTTTCAAGATGTTTCAGATATACAAAATAATTGCGTTATTTTGGAAAATGAGATATGAAACGGGAACAAAAAATAGAATCTACATCTGCTGCGATTTGTACCAGCCAGTAATTGAAGTTAATTCAATGAGTCGATAGTAGTTCTATGCTTTTTAAGCATTGCAAATCCTTTAATATAGGTATTTACTATTGGTAAACACTAAGCAGCATATGCTTGTTTCGAGCATATAACAAAATCATTAATCATGACTGGAGATGTGAAAATGGACCTCGAAGAATATCTGAACATATTGAATAGTGGAGAATATATTAAAAGCGATTCTGAAGCGTATAGGTTTATGCATGAAGTGAGCCAGGAAGCAATAAAAATTACTTCAGAACTAAACAATTCCTACCATAGTCCACAAGAAATCCACAATCTCTTTTCTAAACTTACAGGCAAATCTCTAGATGAATCGTTTTGTTTATTTCCACCATTTCACACAGACTGCGGAAAAAATATCACAATCGGAAAAAATGTTTTCATTAACTCAGGATGCTGCTTTCAGGACCAGGGCGGGATTACTATATGTGATAATGTATTAATCGGACATAATGTAGTTTTAGCAACCATAAATCATGATTTAAATCCAGACAGACGGAGTGGAATGTACCCTTCCCCGATACGTATTGAAAAAAACGTCTGGATTGGATCGAATTCTACAATTCTCCCTGGAGTTGTAATCGGAAAAAATGCCGTGGTTGCAGCAGGGACCGTCGTTACAAAGAATGTGCCGGAAAATACAGTTGTCGGAGGGGTTCCGGCTAAAATAATCAAGCATATATAAAACGAAAGGAGAGAGAACTATGAAGAGAAATATTGCACTTTGTGTAACCTTCATTTTCTTGTTTTGTTTTTCTGTTTGCGTCAGCGCCGTTATACTGAGTTCAGAACAACCAGTGGATACACCCCCCATGGACGAAACTGACGATACAGAGAACAAAAATGAGGAAGAAGGAATGAATGGTAAGATTTTGGTTGCCTATTTTTCTGCTACAGGAACTACAGAGTCGTTGGCAAAATATGTGGCAGAGATCTTGGGTGCAGACATATATGAAATTATGCCAGACGTCCCATATACGGAGGAGGACTTGGCATATTATACGAATAGCCGGGCTGATCGAGAACAAAACGACCCTACTGCCCGTCCAGCGATCTCAGGAAGTGTTGAAAATATGGAGCAGTATGATGCTGTGCTGATTGGATATCCGATCTGGCACGGACAGGCTCCAAGAATCATTAGTACATTTTTAGAAAGTTATGACTTTGAAGATAAGACTCTTGTACCATTCTGCACCTCACATAGCAGTGGAATTGGTTCCAGCGGCACAAATCTTCATGCTCTTTGCCCAAATGCAACTTGGCTGGATGGAAAACGCTTTTCTGCAGACACCTCCAAATCCGAGATGAAAATATGGTTAGACAGCATCGGAATCAACCAATCTGACATTACAGATAATGTGAAGGACAATCCATTTAATTTTGAAACCAGAACGGTGATGTTGAATAGCGGGTATGAAATGCCAATTTATGGTCTAGGCACCTACAGCCTTTCAGATGAGGAATGTTATAAATCTGTAACTGCATTGCTTGAATCTGGAGGCCGTTTGATTGACACAGCCTATATGTATCACAATGAGGCGAGTGTTGGAAAGGCCATACGGGAATCAGATGTACCGAGAGAAGATATTTTCGTTATCACAAAGCTCTATCCAAACCAGTTTTCTAACCCGGAGACCGCCATTGACGAGGCACTGAAAAGGATGAATATCGAGTATATTGACATGATGTTACTCCATCATCCTGGCAAAGGAGATGTGGAGGCTTACCTAGCAATGGAAAGAGCAGTGGCTGATGGGAAAATTCGATCTATTGGCCTATCCAACTGGTATATTGAGGAATTAGAAGAATTTTTACCACAAGTTAATATCACTCCGGCTTTGGTGCAGAATGAGATACATCCCTATTATCAGGAAAATGACGTTATCCCATATATTCAGGATCTTGGCATCGTGGTTCAGGGATGGTATCCCCTTGGGGGCAGAGGTCACACGGCAGAGCTTCTTGGTGATGATGTAATTTCTGAAATTGCAGAGGCGCATGAAAAATCTTCAGCACAGGTTATTTTACGCTGGAATCTACAAAAAGGCGTCGTAGTTATCCCTGGATCAAGTAATCCTGAACATATTCGGGAAAATACAGAATTGTTTGACTTTGAGCTAACCGATGATGAGATGGCACGTATTAATGCACTTGACCGCAACGAAAAACATGACTGGTATTAAGGAGAGATTTATTAAATGACTGATAGATAGAGCATTGATACAATAACACATGTGGGAAAACATTTACGAAAAAGGTAGTTAAATGTGATGATGTTTCCACACAAAGAGTCTTCGTGAACGCCACACACATACTATTCGGCAAGAAGACTCCACACCCCTTTTTAACATATCAAATAAAAGTTACATCATTATTTTCTATAATTTTCACGATGTGAGTTGATGAGACAACCTGACATATTTGGATAAAACACATCGAAAATAATAATTAATGAATCAATGGAGGATACCGTCCAAGATTATGAAATTGTTGTAATAAATGGAGATTGGATATTAAAACAGAACAGTGAAACATTAAGGGATAGTGTGCAGAAGATGCTTTTGAGCGGAAATCCAGTTATTATCATTCCTGATGAAGCAGGCGTACTGTACAATATTCTCAAAGAAACAGGAAAATCATTAGGATTTATGGTATTTGATGAATCATATCAGATTTTTGGATTCTGCCATGATTCAGAAACTGGAGACGTTTATTGTTACAGCGGCGTAGGTTATGATGAACAGCTGAACTCCATTTCAGATGCATATCTGTGGGCAGAACTTGCGTTGTCAGATGTATATTCTAAACTGTCTGAACGGCAAGAAACCTCATATGTGGATACAAAAACAACAGTATGTGACCCATATGGATCTGTAAGGGTAAATAGTGTATACACAGATTTAAATGAAGACAAATTGCCACACAAGGGTGGATATACAACAGGGTATGCAATTAGATATTATATCGAAACCATGCCTAATTCATACAATGGATACCGTACTGCTGATGTCAGAGTGAACCATACGCTTGATAATTCCCTAAATCCAGGCATAGAGTTGAGAGACTATTTCCCAACAACTTCAACATGCACCGTACCCATGTTTAAACAAAATTCATTGGAGAGTCTCACTACAAAATCTATCCAGGTCCATGATCATTCCAACTTCTCAAACAAATTTGATATTACATTCGATGTAGATGAGAAAGACCTGATGGGTGCATATATTATTGATTTGCTGGCAGAAGAAGTTGTATACATCAAGACTGATACATATAAATTAAATTCTAACATATATGTAACATTCTGCCACATGGATTATGGTCTTCTGGACTTTGAAGAATACAACAACTACAAAACCTTTGAAATAAAATCTGTTGGATATATAGGATTTGGAACAGAGCTATAATCATGCGCCATAGGCGCATTTATCTTTTTTTAATGCCTCATTAAGACAGTTGTCATGCATAATTACGTTAATCGTTTTCATATTTTGGAAATGATACGAAGACGGAAAGAATGTTTCCATCTATGTTCGCATAAGCTTCTCCCCCCATCTGTTCTGTGAGCAGTCTGACTATGGAAAGTCCCAAACCTCCACTTTTAGATCTCATTTTGTCACCAGCATAAAAGCGATTAAAAATATGTTCAGCATCGATCTGAGAGTTTACAGCATTTGAAAATATCAAGGTAATTACATCAGAGATGTGTATCCTGACAGTAACATCACCTGCAGAATACTGTGCAGCATTTTTTACCAGATTTTGTACCACCCTCATACCAGCCTCCTTGTCAATATGTGCGTATGCAAAAGAATCAATCTCAAAGTTAACTGATATGCCTCTATCTTCAAACATAGATGCATGCCCTGCAATACACTCCGCTACAAGCTGAGAAATTTCTACTTTTTCATACCCAAGATTACGTTCTGCATTGAGCGCATATGAGTATTCAAAAAAATGATTAATGAGGAGGGTTAGATCGTCAGTATGTTTTTCAGCAATCATAAGTTTCTCTTTTTGTTTTTCAGATAAATATTCAGAGCCAATGAGCTGCTGATAACCTTTAATTGCCGTGAGAGGTGTCCTTAAATCATGAGAAATGTTTGCAATCATCTCTTTGAAATTTTTTTCTTCGATGGTGCGTTGAATCTCCCATTCTTCTTCCTTTTTTAAGATCCTGTTTATGTTACTGGTTAAATTGTTCAGATCATTATTAATTAATTCAATGCTGAGAGGCTGGAGTTTATTTTCAGCCAGCCTGATACTCAGCTGGTTGTTTATGCTGCGCAGTTGTTTTTGAAGTGATATTAGGTACGCTGCAAGGATGATTGCAGCGACCCCAAAAACGACTGCCAGTATCATTTTACCTCACTTCCGATTTTCTGAAGCTCATGTGTGTAACTGCAAGAATAATCAGCATGAACGCAATACTGACAATTATAGTTTTCAGAAAATCTCCTGTGGCTGCATCTAATGTGAATAACGCATCGTTGATGCCGTAAGGCGTAAAGGAAAGTATTGTTAAAATCGCAGGTTCCATCTGTGCTGCATCTTTTAAAAAGCTTATGCCTAGAAACAGTATAAAAATCCCTCCTGCAAGTACGACTACTGGCTTTCTTGATAAAAATGACAATAGTATACATGGACTGAGGCATGCTGAGTAAGCAAATGATGTTGTGAGCGTAATGGCTATTAACTTGAATATTGATACCGCTGAAAACTCCATTCCAAAACCATATGCCATACTGATTATTACACTAGAGGCTACTGAGATGGATACTGTGGTGATGAGTATCGTAAAGAAGTAAATCAAAGACTTGCTAAGTACGATTGACAATCTGCTGCAGCCACACGCAATGGCGTCTTGAATGGTCTTATTATCAAAATCCATACATACATAGGTAGTTGCTATCAAAGACCCGGCTACAGCGATTAAAAGGTAGTTAGAGAGCTGTTCAAAATACATATCTATGCCATAAATTGCTTCGGATCCGCCTCCATACTGTATGGAAGAATATCTCAGGACGCTTGTGAGTGCAGAATATGCAATCACTACTCCCAAGATCAGTAGGAATAATTTTGACTTGCGGAGTTTGAACAATTCACACCGGAGGAGATTATACACGTTCTGCACCTCCGATAGTTGAGATGAAATAATCTTCAAGTGTGTCTCCTTCTGTTGAACAATTTGTAACTATAATTCCATTTTGAAAGAATACTTTCATTATCCATTCTTTATCATCTAGAAAATCATAAAGTCTTATTGATCTGTCTGGCATTACTTTATAATTGTCGGTATGCAGTTCATATTCGATGATTGCAGCCAATTTTTCCGGGCAGTCACACTCAAGTCTCAGATAACGTTTGCAGTGCTCTTCCAGCTGTTTCAAAGTAACAGCTTCTCTGATTTCGCCATCATGGATAATTATGTAGTCTGTGGCTACCTGATACAACTCTGGAAGATTGTGGCTTGAGATAAGAATTGTTTTTTGCTGCTCAGTGCACAGTTTTATCAGCAGATTTCTTACTTCAACCACTCCCAGAGGATCTAAACCATTGATCGGTTCATCAAGAATCAAAAACTCTGGATTTCCTAAGAGAGCTATTGCAATTCCTAAACGTTGCTTCATTCCCAATGAAAAATCTCTGGCCTTCTTTTTCCCTGTATCCTCTAAACCTACAATTTGTAGAAGTTCTTCTTCCACTTCTGCATTTGGTATTCCCCTCATAATTCTATGAAGTTTCAGATTATCCTTGGCAGTCATATTTGGGATGAAACTGGGATATTCAATCATACATCCAATCCGTTTTCTTTCCTGATGTATTTTCTTTTCATCAGTGTATCCAAAAAGTTCTAAAGTACCGCTCGTCGGAAACGATAACCCAGCTATAAGTCTCATCAACGTTGTTTTCCCAGAACCATTCTGACCTATCAAGCCATAAATCCTTCCAGGCTCTATTGAAATGGAGACTTCATGCAAGGCATACGTATCGTCATAAACCTTCGTGAGGCCATTAGTCTGCAGAATAGACTTCATGTTTGCATTGGATAGGACTTGTATTTTTAAAATAGATGCTTAAAGGTTTAGAAAAAGTTAAGAAAAGAATAAAAGAGTTAAAAATGAGATAATTTTTTGAGTCTGTAACCCAGACCCCACACAGTTTCTATGTAATCTTCTTGGCAAATCTTTTTCATTTTACTCCTTAAATTACTGATGTGTGTTTTGAGAATACCCTCATTTCCAGGGTATTCTTCACACCATACAGTCTCATATAATCTAGCTTTTGTAATAACTTCATCTGGATTTGTCAGCAGAGTAAAGAGTATTGCATATTCCTTAGAAGTTAAATCAAGCTCAGAATTCATCAGCATTACACGTTTTGAAACATCATCCAAAACAATCTGCCCATATCGGATGATCTTATTTTCCAATCTCATTTTAGAACGGCGGATGTTTGATTCTACACGGGCAACCATCTCACCAAGATCAAAGGGTTTGGTGATGTAGTCATCAGCACCCAAGTTGAGGAGATCAATCTTCGTACTTACTATGTCCTTTGCAGAGATGATAATCACTGGAGTTTCGCAGAAAGTTCTCATTTCCCGGAGCACTTCATCTCCACTTTTATAAGGCAGCATTATGTCTAAAAGTACCAAATCATAAGGATGGCTTCTGATCTCTCTGATTCCATCTGCACCTGTGTAAGCAGAATTTACCCTATAGCCTGCATTGATTAAAGTTTCAGCAAGCATGAGTCTGAGATCTTTATCATCTTCAATTATCAGTACTGTATCCACCATTGTACCCCTAAATATTCCAAATAGGGTATTTATCTATTTAATATCGCATTAGTAACTCTGCAGCCTATGCAAATGCGAATATCGAAAATTATTAAATCATTCTATGCAAAACCTCGGGCATAAATAATGATTGAATTCGGAAATAGTACATTTAGAAAATTATTCGAAAATTATGTACATATAAATTCATTTTTAACCATGAATATTAAGCAGATTTTGTTTATACTACGAATAACTTCAATATTAACAGCGTTATGGTTAGAAATACTCGAGAAATATTCAATCTAAACTACGAATATACAAGTTTTCGATACGAAATAAGTTTAGATAATGATCCATAAACACAGCCAAGATACACAATCTAATTAAAAAATTCAACATAATGCTTGTCTAAATGGGTGATGAAGCGGTCTTTTCTACTTCGATGAGTATGTGTAGAGTTAAAAAATAGAAGTGAATGTAAATGACTAGATCATTTACAGAACTTATCAATATATGCCTCACGGCATTTCTCAATTATTGTTTTAGCTTCATCCGGACCTTGCACTTCATTAACAATAGTCTCTTTTCCTTCTAAATTCTTATACACACTGAAGAAATGACGCATTTCATTGAAGATGTGGCTGGGTAACTCATTGATATCTTTATAACTGCAGTAAGTGGGATCATTGAATGGTATTGCAATGATCTTCTCATCCAGTTTACCACCATCAAGCATGGAAATAACTCCTATTGGATAGCACTGCACTAGACTCAATGGGTGAATCTTCTCGCTGCATAGAACAAGAACATCCAATGGATCGCCATCATCAGCGAGTGTTCTAGGAATCAACCCATAATTGGCAGGATAGTGAGTAGATGTGTACAAGATACGGTCTAATAGGATATGACCAGTCTCTTTATCGAGTTCATACTTGTTTTTGGAACCTTTTTCAATCTCAATTACTGCGATAAAATCATCTGGGTTGATTCTTGCAGGATTAATATTATGCCATATGTTTGACATGTATTTTCATCTCGTATTCATTCATATGCAGAAGTATACTATAAACCCATTCATGCAAAACAGAGCAAATATATAAACTAAATTTGCATAATGGTTGGAGGCAACTATGACTGATGATGACAATCTTAGACGATATGTAGGAATACTAATCGAAAAAGGTGCTGTAGATGTTAAGATAATCAGACCTGAAACTATTACCACTGCACCTTGGGTAATACTAAAATGTCAGTTTGGATGCTCCAACTATGGAAGAAGTCTTTGCTGTCCACCAAGAACGCCGTCGTATGAAATGACTAGGAAGATTTTAGATTCATATGATAAAGCGATATTATTCCATACGCATGATCGAAAGAATACAACACAGATAGCAGAAGAAGTGTCAAGACAAATATTCTTTGATGGATATTATAAAACTCAAGCTTTTGGCAGCGGTCCGTGCACATTATGCAAAAAATGCAATCTCGATGATGGATGTTTAAATCCAGCCATTGCTAGACCATCCATGGAAGCATGCGGAATTGATGTGTTTCAAACAGTCAGAGATAATGGATTTGAACTAAATACATTGAAAAGCAGAAATGAAGAAACAGATAATTTTGGATTGATTCTTGTATATTAAGTCACTAAGATCTGTTTACACATATCCATCCAATACAAAAATATAGTAATATACACCAATATATTTTTTATTCCATAATATTTTAATATATGATTCTAGATCGACTATACATCCAACTATCTTAGCTTCAATAGCCAGCAATCATAAGGTGGTGTGTGGTGAGTATGAGTTTAGAAATTGCAAGGATACATATTAATTCATTATATTTTCCAGATCAAAGTAAACCGGCATTAAAAAACATTAACCTCGTAATCAATGAAGGAGATTTTATAGCAATTACTGGTTCTCCAGCCAGTGGTAAATCTGTACTGCTTCACTGCATTACCGGTGCAGTACCAAAATATTATGATTCGAAACTAAACGGGACTATAACAATAAGGGGTTTGTCTGAAAGGACATCCATATCTGACAATTCTGGAATAATTGGATACATGATGCAGGAACCGCAGAGCCAAATTGTTTACGAAGATGTGTATGATGATGTTGCATTTGGACCTGGAAATCTGTGTCTAGAAAAAAATGAAATTGATTCGAGAGTGCATAAGTGTTTAAAATTAGTAGGAATTGATTATTTAATTCATAACAATGTAAAAGAATTATCTGGAGGACAAGCTCAGAGAGTTGTACTGGCAGGAGTTCTTGCATTAGGTTCAGGATTTTTATTATTAGATCAGCCAACAGCAGAATTGGACCCTGCTGGAAGGAAAGACATATATGGTGCGTTAGGGGAGTTATGTCATGATAAAAAGCTCACAATCTGCATGATAATGGATAAGTCTCATGAAGTGCTCAGATATGCAACTCGCATTCTAGAAATGGATAATGGGACCATAATAAATGAGTTGTCTCCAAAAGAGTATTTAGAAAAGCTGAAGTCCAATAAACAACCGCCCAGAATAAAGAAGAGAATGAAATCTGGAGAACTGCATGGAGAGACCATTGCAGAATTAAAAGGTGTAACGTATAGATACAAAAACGGTAATATTGGATGCGAAAATATTGATTTTTCAATAAAAAATGGTGAGTTTGTTGCAATTGTGGGGACAAATGGATCTGGAAAAACAACTCTTGCTAAAATTGTTGATGGCTTGATTCTGCCTACTGAAGGAGAATTACGATTATTTGGAACCACTATCTGCAAAAAATCTAAAATCAAGATAAGAAATGATATTGGTTTTTTATTTCAAAATCCAGATAATCAAATATTCAATGACACTCTAAAAAATGAAATTGCATTCAGCCTCCGCATTAAAGGTGTAACTGAAGATGAGATATCCACTAAAACAGATGATGCTTTGAAGAAAGTAGGGCTGATTGAATACAAAGATGCTCATCCACAAAAACTCAGCAGAGGACAAAGACAATTATTAGCCATAGGCTGCATACTTGCATCCGACTGCTCATTGATTGTTGCGGATGAACCCACGTCTGGATTGGATGAATTTCAAAGTTCATTGGTTATGGATCATCTATTTGATTTAAATCAAAATGGGAAGACCATATTGTTCATAAGCCATGATCTTTCAATCGTACGCCACTATGCTGAGAGAATTGTTGTGATGCATAATCACTGCATAATACTTGATATGCCATCAAGCAGCCTGAATGATTATTTATTGGAATTAAAAGAAATCGGACTGGATTTTGAAGATATTTTAGAGTGATTCTATGTCTTTGATGCCTGAATATGATAAAAACAACACCTTGGTGGAGTTCATTGATCCCAGGACTAAGGCCCTCTGGATGATTACTGTAATATTTCTGTCATTTTTTTCTGATAATATTCTAGAAATGATTGTAATATTTCTTTTAATTCCGATATCTTCTGTACTATTAAAACAAAAATTATCGAATTACAAGAATGTAGTTCCAATTTTAGCAATAATTGCCAGTCAATTGATCGTGTTACAAATTTTGTTTTGCAGACAAGGTGAGATTTCTTACTCTTGGTGGATCATTAATATTTATGATCAGGCACTTCCTCTAGCAGCTGTAGGAATAGTAAGAGCAAGCACGATAGTCTTAGCATGCATGCAGTTTTTGTCACTAACATCGCCTATAGACATGCAACTTTTGCTGATGAAGTTTAAAATTCCATACAAATACGCAACATTGGCCGCTCTGGGACTTAGATTCATGCCAGTTATCGAAGATGAGTTTGGTGTGATACTAGAAAGCCAACGTGCACGAGGCATAAAAATAGAATCAGTATGGGACAAAATACGAAGCCTCCCATCAGTTTCTCTTCCCTTGTTATACAGGTCAATGAGATGGTCAAGAGACACTGCGTTGTCAATGGAACTTCGTGGTTTTGGAAAGTACCCCAATCATACATTTATGAAAAGTCTTAATTTAAATTTATGGGACATTCTTTCAAGCGTGATCATGACATTTTCAATATTAATTGTAATAATACTCTAAAAAGAAGGTGTAAAAATGGAAACAGAAATGATTGGAGAAACGGAAAAATACTGGAGAACAGATACAAAAGCACTGGTAGGTGGAGTATTTCTAGGAATCGTTTTCACTATAATATGTGTATTAGCAGATGTTATAGATGCAGTATTAGATCCTAGTTTAGCGTTATTAGGCGGAACAGTGTGGGCCATATTTACTGCCATCATTGTAATGACATACGGGCAGCCTGCAGGAATTATAGGTGGGGCAATGCAAGCTCTGATAAGTATGGCCACTGGGATGTCTCCACTAGGATTTTTCTTCATATTTGCAAACTGCATAGGTTCGGTTGTATACATCTCAATTGCACGAAACCTAAGTATGAAAAGTTTAAGAGACTATGTCATTGTTCAATTCATTACAAGTCTTGTAGGATTTTTCTTTGTGGGTATGGGTACAATGATTGTATATTCCCTGCCATTCAATGTAGCTTTAGCTTGTGCGGTAATAGGTGTGGTTGTAACTACGATTGTAGCCCCATTAATAACAAAAAATGTTGTAACTAGTATAAAAAGATCAGGTTTGGCATAACTAGACTGGGCATTTGCCCAGTCAATATTTTTTAGTTTTGTATATATAGCTACACATATTCAATATAATGGCAGATCTCCAGTGATCGGATCTACTTTCTCAGCAGATTCTGGTTCTAGTGCTAGACATGTGTAAGTAGGCACACCATTAAACTCAGTATGTCCAGCATCCAATATGAGTGCTGAGATTATGCCGGCTTCTTTTGCCTTTCTATCAATTTCAAGAAGTGCGTCTTCAGAATCTACACTGACACAGATCTTAGCTACACCATGGTCAAACCATTCACTAAGCGGCGTTGATGGTTTTTCAGACTTAGTCAAAATAACATTTCCACATATGGATTTTATGTCTCCCAGCCTGTTTTCTTTTTCTAAAGCCAACAATACAGCAGTAACACAAGCGTGCCCTGCCTGAGCTGCAATTTTACCTTTTCTCATCTTAAGATCTTTGCGAACTACAATCATCTGCTTAGACTTGTACGTTTTTCCTTTTATACTCCCAATTAAAGTCTCCAGCAGATTAGACATTATATAATCAATTTCGCAGAATGTTAAAAACTTTTCGATATTAATGAAGTATGGTGTATGGTTGACATTATGTTTTTAGTAAACCGTCTAGAACTCAAATAACGTTGTTTGTAATGAAGTTTCAAGCTTTTTGAGACGTGCCCAGCTTGGAACATTATATTTATTTTTAAGAGAGTTTATTTTTAAATTAAATTCTTTCAAATATTTTTGAGAAGGATAATCAGTACGATATAGATTTTTTATTTTTTTATATACCTGCTGATCGTAAACGCTCAAAAAATTAAAGAAGTTTATTCTTGTTTTTCCAATAAGATATAGCACATTTGGTCGAATATGCTCTGCAGACACCCTTAAAGCCTCACTATATATCAGATCTAAATTTTCGTACGAATCTGTCAAGTAGGGTATAACTGGCATAAGAGTTATTCCAGCAGGAATACCCTCTTTCCTTAGAATTCTTAATGCTTCAATTCTACTACTTGGCGACGCTGCGTTTGGTTCCAGATATTTCTGCAGAGACTCATCCATAGTAGTTACAGTCAAAGATACTTTAACACCAGCCACTTCATTAAGTTTTTTTAAATAATCTATATCCCTCAAGACAAGATCGGATTTTGTGGCGAGAATGATGGGGGTTTTATGTCTTATCAATGTGCTAAGTACCTCAGGCATAATTTTCAGCTTTTCTTCTATGGGTTGATAAGAGTCTGTAACTCCACCGATATTTACAGCCTCATGTTTCCAACTTTTTGAAGAGAGTTGTTTCTCTAAAAGTTTCGCTATGTTTGATTTGTAATATACCCTGTCAAAAAAGCAATCATCATTGAGATACGAATGAGAATATAATGCGTAACAATATCTGCATCCGTGTTCACATCCCCTATAGATGTTTAGATCCCAGGCACATGGCATTTTATGTTTATTTGGATGAAGTGCTGATTTACTCTCCAAATCAATATAATCCATGATCCGCCCCATATCTAAATTCATTGTCTGATATGATTTTTACACTTAAAAGGATAGCTTAGAGATCATAACTCTATCAGCATTAACAATCTATACCATATATTTCAACAGCACCAAAGCTTATCATTTTCATATGCAATACACCATCATGGAAAACTCCGATGAAGAAGCACCACTTCAGCAGAATAAACCAAAAATACAGTTATCGCTGGATGTTGGAAAGATATCAATAGCTAATCTGATAACATTTGGTCTTCAGATGGCAGCCATAATATTGTCAATTGCCTTTGTAGTTTTCAACTTTATATTTTCACAGGCAAGTGATACTAAACTACTGAGCTTTTTTGGAAATATGATTCCACAAGGAGTATTTGACTCTCCTCAAGATGGTTTTATGGCATTCTGTGTAATCTTTGCAGTATTGGGGATCGTGTCCCTTGCATTACTATTTCTAATGTTCTACAGCAGAGGTAAAAACAATAGATCACTCTATTATGCAAATATGGCAGTTCTTGCAATTCTTTGTATTGCCGGAGCATACTATTTGTTTGGTTTCCACCTAGTGCCTGCAGACCTTGGGAGCTTCTGGGATGGAATTATATCATCTGTAGAAAGTCTAGGAATAGAAATATTTGAGGGAATAACTTATCCCTGGTTTGAAGAGTTTATAGCTATATTCAGTGGTTTATCCTTTGCATTAATGTTCAGGAAAAAAGCAAAAAATTACATTCTGCTGGGAAAAGAAGATTAAACATTACCAAATTAAAACAGATCTTAATAGGTCTGTTTTATAATTTTATTCATCGCAAATCAGATTCAATCATACAAAAAACTTATAGATAAGTGCGAGCGCCGGGATTCGAACCCGAGTTCTAACCTTGGCAAGGTTAAGTGATAACCAGCTACACTACGCTCGCTTAGTATCCCAGAGATATTCTTCTTCCATTTAAATATTACTGTTTGTTTCCACTTGGATGTTCTGTTCAGATCTTTTAGTTTTAACAAAATACACATCAATCAGATAGGATGCAATTCCAAAAACAATTAAAACATCTAGAGATTTCCAAGGAACTGTCCACTCAAGAGCTGATGCTCTTATACACATACTTGAATGAGTCAATGGGAATGGGTACGAAGTACATTGAAAGAACGTTGGGACAGACGGTATTGAAAAGAAAGTTCCATAGAGAAAGGTCATTGGCAGATGACAAGACTATTGAATATGGCTAGCGTTTGATATGATTTTGCAATCAGTGCTGCCATTACTCCCAAAAAAGAGAAGGAAAGCATGAAATCAAGAGATAGTGGATGAACAGAGGTTCAGCAGGATTTTAGGCGATGGGTTGGACTCATAACAAAAATAATGCTACAGATTAAAAGGCCCCTCAAAGCACCCATTATAGATTTGCCCAATATTATAGCAGTAGGCTAGAGTAGGCAATAATCACCTCGTCAAAGCTTCATAATATAATCTTTGCACGTTGATCCATGAAACATAATATACATCTTTTAGAAAGTTTAACATTACAAAACACCAACCATTCTTGTAAGCTCAACAAAACAATCTTCCAAGTTGGTGTTTCGTATGGTGACCGTAGTGCCGTCTGAGATTGTAGCGACAAAATTATTTGCATCAGTTATGTTTGAAAAATATATACTCTGAACAATTTACACATCGTCTGACTGGTAAAGAATTATTGGCTAATACATCCGATAATTTTTGAATATGGAGGCACTGATATGCATACTTAACTATTTTATTGCCACTTTTTGAATATATTGTTATAAAAAATACTAATAATTCATAAGTTTAGCATACAATCATATTAAAATAATTTACACACTTAAAGTTCAATGAATATATAATACCCTAAACTCCGTAAAGTTAATAATATTATCAAAGCTATACAACAGTGGTGTAAAATTGGCTAAAGAACCTGTTGTAATCAAACTTCCAAGGTCTATTATACGCTATATCGACAATAAAGTATCAAATGGAGAATTCATCAGTAGGAATGACTTTATAAGGTATGTTTTAAGATGGAATATTGACAAAGATGAAGAATAATGGTCAATGTTCATTTATAATAACTTTAACCATATAAGTTTCAAATCAAAATTGAAAAACAGCTGATGACAGAAATTATGATTGAACTTTAATAATACAATATGGGTTATTCTATAAAGTTTGAATGCTGAAAGTTCATTTCAAAGCAGGTTGTGTTAATAAACTAATGAAATGGTTTCACAGATTATGTAAAATGGATAGAGCTATTAACAATGTATGCATTATATTATTCAATGATTGCTTCCAATAGCAATGAATTTTTTAATGTAATTGAGAAATACTGCCATATTCGCAATGAACTATGTAGTTTTGATACAATTTGGCATTATACCTCAGCTGAAGGATTTAAAAGCATCATAGAAGAGGGAAAAGTTCATTTCACTCACAATGCTTTTTTAAATGATTCTACTGAAAGAACTCATGTTTTTGATATAGTAGAGAATGTTCTAAAATCATACACGAATGACAATAGTAAAAATGAATTTACAAAACATCTTCTAGAGCTGTTTCATAAAAAGAAAGAAGACCCAGATAGTGTAGACTTTACGGATTCTGAAGAAGTGCAGATATTCATATTTTCATGTTCATTAGATAGAGACAGTCTTCCACTATGGAATCATTATTCTAAAAATCCTGCAAAAGCAGGATTCAGCATTGGCTTGGATGTCAATGAGATTATAAAATTACAATTTGGAGAAAAGATACTCCATGGAGTAGGATCCAACCTTTATCCAGTAATATATGATGATCTAAAAAAAGAAAATCTTGTTAAAGAAATATGTGATTCTGCATATGAATTATGGAATTCCAGTAATGATGGAAGGGATGAAGTTGTAAAGAAAGCATACACAGCCATAAGGGCAGCAGGTGCATTTCTAAAGCATAAAGCATTTGAATCAGAACACGAAGCCAGATATATATTATATGTTCAAAATAAAAATATTGACGGTATGAAAGACATGATAAAATTTAGAAATGTCCATGGAATATTCACCCCATATGTAATTGTACCATTCATCAACAACAAAACATTAAGAGATGTGATAATCTCACCAACTCTCAAATCTAAACAGGCCAAAAGTTATGCAGATTTATTTTTAAAGATAAATGGATATGATATGATGTCTAAGACATCACAAGTACCGTTGAGATTTTAAAAAAGATAATAAACCGTCTTGAGACGGTTATTTTGATATTGCTATGAGGATGTCTCCAACCTGAATGGTTTCTACAGACTGTCCCATAAGCATGAGTTTCTTTTCCAATTCTATGAATTCTTTTGATAAAGAAACAGTACTGCCATCTGACATGCTTAATTCCAGAGATCCTGATTTAAGAGATTCCGATGCTTTTTGTGGATCCAATGAGGACAATATTTGTAAAATTTCTTTGCCCTGAGTCTTAAAAGCAGGACCTATTTTGGATTTTATTGGCTTTATTGCACAGATCTCTTCTTCAAGTTTTGCATCAGGCAGCAGCTCTAATGTTAAAGCTCTGGAGGTTTCTTTAATATCTTCAATATATCCTTTAAGCTTCATAGCCCCAGAGCCTATTAACTCAATGGATTTAAGTTCCTGATTCAATGGAAGCTTGTTTTCTGATTTCCATGCTCGTATCGCAGAGATTATTTCTTTCACGGCATCTCCATTTTCTCTCTCATCTTTTAACTCAAGAGGTTTTGGCCATTCTGATATGTGTATGCTTTCAAAACCATCCATATCTTTGAAATCTTGATATATGTCTTCTGTAACATGAGGTAAGAATGGGGCGAACATTTTTGCAATGCCCAAGGTTATGGCATATAAGGTATATACAACGCTGTCATCTGGATTTTTAGTCCTGTGTTTTATCATTTCTAGATAGTGATCAGCGTATTCATGCCAGGCAAAATCTTCAATTTCCCTCATGGCCTTGTCGAACTGATAGTTTTCATAAAGATCAGTGACTTTTTCTACTGTATCGGAATACTTTCCGAGAATCCAGAGATCAGATGAGCGGAGTTCTGTTTGCTTTGGTTTTTCTTTAACAACCATTGAAGTGAACTTTCCAATGTTCCATAATTTAGTGCAGAGCCTCTTTCCGTGAATTACATCTTTTTCCCTGAAGGCATTATCTTCACCCAATGCACAAGTGCATGCATAATAACGCATTGCATCCGCACCATATTCTTCAAGTATTGGCATAGGGTCAATTACATTGCCTAGAGAAGAGTGCATAGGCGTTCCATCTGGAGACATTATAAAGCCGTGGATCATGATATTTTCCCACGGTTTTTGTCCAGTTATCAGACGGCTACGAAGCATAGTGTAAAAGGCCCATGTCCTGATAATGTCATGGCTCTGAGGTCTCAATGACATAGGAAACAGATTTGAAAATAACTGTTCATCACGCTCCCAGAATGTATTAAACAATGGAGAGATGCTAGAATCCATCCAGGTATCAAATACATCCTGGCAACCGACCAGCTCTCCTCCGCATTCAGGGCAACAATCTACTGGTGGTTTATCTACGGTAGGATCGATATAACATTCTTTTTCCAATGCAGGAACTATCGTTCCACAAGTTTTACACTCCCAGACTGGAATGGGTGTTGCAAAAAATCTCTGTCTGGATATGACCCAATCCCATTGAAGACTGTTTATCCAGTCTTCGAGTCTGACTTTCATGAACTGAGGATGCCAGTCAATCTCATCTGCCATTTTCAGAATGTCTTCTTTAAAATCTAAAATTTTTAAAAACCATTGCGGAACCTGTAGAAATTCTATTGGAGAATGACATCTCCAGCAGCACCCAACGCTTTGAGGGGAATCTTCTTGTTTAATTACAAGACCTTCTGATTTTAGATCATCTATTATCGAACTCTTAGCTTCAGATACACTCATTCCCTCATACTTTCCAGATAATGCAGTCATTTTACCCTGTTCATCGATAGCTTTCTCAAGTGGGAGCGAATATTTCATTACCCATTCAAGATCTGTTTTATCTCCAATGGTGCAAATCATGACGATTCCAGTACCAAAGGATGGGTCGACTTTTTCATCAGCAATTATCTCAATTTCTTTATGATATATCGGCGTTATGAGTTTTTTACCGATTAGATCTTTTTTAGTTTCATCGTCTGGGTGAACTGCGATCAGCTGGCATGCACACAACAGTTCAGGTCGTGTTGTAGCGATGATTGCGTAATCTTCTTCATCTTTTATCCTGAATTTAACATAATTTAGTTTAGTAATATTGTCTTTGTATTCTACCTCTGCATCTGCAAGAGCAGTTATGCACGAAGGACACCAATTCACCGGATACGTTCCTTTATAAACTAATCCTTCCTTTAACAATCTCAAGAATGTAATTTGAGTAATTCTACGATAATATGGTGCATCTGTTTGATAATATATAGACGGATCCATGCTTTCTCCCAAAATCTCAAACTGATGCGTCATTTCTTCAATAAATGAATTAGCAAACTCAGAACATAACTGAATATATTTTTGACGTGAAACTGTAAGTTTAGTAATTCCATATTTTTTCTCAACTTTGACCTCAGTGGGTGTCCCATTAACATCGAAGCACAAAGGGAAAAACACATTATAACCACGCATTCTTTTATAACGTGCTACAAAATCGATTAAAGAATAGCCAGTAGCATGTCCTAAATGGAGAGATCCTGAAGTATACCTAGGAGGATTATCAATGCTAAATACCGGTTTATCAGAGTCTGGATCAAATTTATAGAGGTTATTGTCTTTCCAGCATTTTTGCCATTTATGCTCAGTAGAGACAGCTTCATATTGGGTCATTGCATGGATGGAATGATAGAACTGCATAAAAGGTTTGCTAATCGCTGGATATTAAAATACAAATGGGTTTTAGAGAGATTTTACTCTCTCTGTGTATTATCGGATTCCTTATTTTCCGATTCTATGCAGAATCGTAAGGCTTCCAATACATATTCTTCACGGTTTTTGAACTTACCCTTTGAAATCTCCTCATCGATCTTATCCAGCATATTCTGAGGGATTTCAACCATTATTGATTCGTCTTCATTGCTTGTCATATTTTCCCTTCTTGACTAATTATAATTGAAGATATTCAACAACATAGTTGTTTGTAGTTCTACTCATAAATATTTTTCATCGGATAGCTAGTCGTGTAAAGATCTACTTTCGAAGCTACAGTACACAATCTCTAGCCATATACTAATTAGTTATCACTGCAGACTAGGTTTTAATAATCAATTAATACAATCAATCAGCATTAAAGCGTAATCTAAAACAAGACAATGTAATTAATAAAAAGTGGCTGACAGCGTCTTATGGTTCCCGCGGGCTCGCGCACCGCAGTACAACATAAAACGCAGGCGGGCTTAACTGCCGGGTTCAGATGGGACCGGGTGTATCCCCGCCGCTCTGGCCGTCATACCAAAAGTATGGATACATATCCACTATATAAACTATTCCATACAATATTAAAAAAATAAATAAAGGGTTTTTGGACATTACCAGTGTCCAATACTCCTTATTTTCTTACGGCGGTTTAATTTTTCTTCTTTTTGGCCTATGACCATCCTTTCAAATCTTTCCATTAGATCCTGGGTAGCTTTTACAATGTCCCAGTCAACCGCAGATGCAACTAATGTTTTATCACCAACCATCATACGTCCGTTAAGGGAGTATTTGAAGTTTACACCTTGCGCATGATATTTTGTAACGTGCATTGTAAACATTGTTGGTTTAGAGATCTTTGCAATTTTCTGCAATGATGCAGAGATTTCTCTTTCCATAGATTCAAGAGCAAACTTATCTTCTTGATCCATACCTGCGATCTGTGTATAGACCATATCGCGCTCTTTTAGAGATGCAATCAGTTCAATGATATCATATTTAGACAATATACCTTCCAGATCCCCGGATTCCGATACTACCGGAAGGGTTGAAATATTGTACTTAACCATCTCCTGGATTGCAGTTCCGATATATGCCCTGGGCCCTATAGTATGAACGGAGTCTAGCGCTACTGAAGATACAGTCATATCTACAGGTTCACTTTGACCGGAAACTTCTCCGCTACTTTCTCTCTGTTTTTTCCTCCAGTTATAGTTAGCAACCTGTTTGATGCCAACTATACCAGTAAGTCTGCCGTCTTTATCTATGACTGGTAGTGTTTGAAGAGTGTGTGCTCTCATAGACCTGAGTGCAACTTCCACAGAATCTTCAGACAAGACTGTGTGAACATCCCCGGTCATGATATCTTCAACTAAGATATCTGAGAACTCTTTTATTCCAGCTACGATATTTATCAAATCAGTACGAGACACGACTCCAACGATATTTTGTCCTTTTCTGACTGGAATGTGTCTATATCCGGAAGCAACGAAAGCTTCTGCAATGTCCATCACGGTAGAGTCCAATGATATCTCTTGAGGCATTACCATCAATGTATTTGCTTTCGTTTCAACTGGTAAATTCCTACGCTTTAGAAGAGTTCTGTAGCTCACTATGCCGAGTAACTCTTTTCCATCATTACTCACTGGGATTTCATGGAGATCGTATTGTCCCATTTTTGTTATTATCTCAGAGAGCTGCTCGTCGGACCCTACATACTCAAAATCCTTCTGAACATAATCTTCGACCTTTATCTTCTCCAGAAGGGACCTGAGTCTTTCCCTTTTTTTAAGTCCCGCTACTTCCTGTGTGTTCATAGTTTACCTCCAGTGGAGAAAATGTTTAGAATAATTCTGCAGCATTTTCTCATCACACTGCAATTCATTAATTGATCTCCTATATTATCTAACATTCTTGAGAATTATCGAATGGGAGATAGATCAAAGTAAAAAAATTGTAGAAGAATACATCCAAATGGTGTATTCTCATTTTAGATGATGGTTTAATCTTTATCCAAGATTACTTCAAACTTTTTGAAATCAGCTCCACATAGAACTGCATTGATTATCTCTGCTGCACCCATATATTCAATTCTTATTTGCTCAGTGCTGTCTCTTTCACGCAAAGTTACAGTCCCGTCTTCAAGAGTCTGATAATCTACTGTAATACACCAGGGAGTACCAATTTCATCCATTCTAGCATATCGTTTACCTATGGATCCTGTAGAATCATAATATGATTCTATACCACTGTATCTTATCTCCAAATCTATCTGCTTAGCCACTTTTTCTAATTCTTCTTTTGGCATGAGTGGGAATACTCCAACTTTTATAGGAGCTACGGCAGAAGGTAGTCTAAGAACGGTCTGATCTTCTTTATCTCTAAGGTAATAAGAATGCTCAAGAACAGAATAGATGATCCTATCTAAACCATGTGAAGGTTCTATTACATGCGGTGTTACTCTTTCACCGGTAACTGTGACCTTCATGCGACCTATGTCATAAAATTCAGTTCCCAGACTATAGGATTCTCCATCAACAGTTACAGATATTGTATTATCTTTAATGGAACTCGGTTCTACCTCTTCCATAGCAGCACCTATAGCTTTTGCTTGGTTTTTGAATTTTGGACCTAGTACACCATATTTGGGCTTTACAACTTCTTTATCTATCTCCCTAGGTGTGTCAAATCTTTTGAATGCGGTCATATCAGAACTAGAAAACTGAGCATGTCTAGAGAGATCCCAACAGCCTCTGTCTGCAATGCCTACAATTTCAGTCCATCCGTATGATAATAAAACCTCAGCATCCCAGCAGTCTGAAGCGTAGTGTGCCATTTCATCATGTTCATGTTGTCTGAATCTCAGTTTTTTCCTGTCAATACCAACGCTAGTCAAGAAAGCTTGAGTGAGCCAGACAAAATATGCCAAAACTTCATTGCAGATTATTTTCTGGTTGACTGCATCTTCAACTGAAATCATCAGGTCTCTTCCATCTGCAGCGTGTAACGTCAGGATCTCATCCTTAACATCCCCAAACCGCGGCCATGTTTTATCTTCTGGATCTACGAAAAGTTCACATTCCATCATGTTAAATTCACGTAATCTGATTATTCCCTGTCTCGGAGAAATTTCATTTCTATACCCTCTTCCAGTCTGTATGACACCCAAGGGCAGCTTTTCTCTATTATATCTATAAAGATTGGGAAAATTAACAAAGATTCCTTGTGCAGTTTCAGGTCTTAGATATCCTATACGCCCACTCCCAGGTCCGATTGTTGTTTTAAACATTAGATTAAATTCTTCTACTGAGGATAGAACGCCTTTACATGTGGGACATACCACATTGTTTTCTTTTATTAATTTATCAAGTGCTGCTTCATCAAGTGTATCAGGGTTTGGATGCAAACCCTTTACCAAGTGGTCTGCACGGAAAGCTTCATCACATGCAGTACACTTCACCATCTTGTCTGCAAATTCGTCTACATGCCCAGATGCTTTGAATATGATTTCTGGACCTACAGTTTCAGAGTCAATTTCTATAAATCCTTCTCCGAGCGTATAGAGTCTGCGCCAGACCTCTGTGATGTTATTTTTTAGAGTTGAACCGAGTGGCCCATAATCATACATTCCGGCAACTCCACCATAAATCTCATACGATGGAAAGAGAAATCCCCTTCTCTTACATAAGGAAAGAATATCTGAAGAATCCATATAATCTGACTCCGTATATCGGGTGGCACTACAATAATCGTGTGCCAGCCCGACCATTCTAGAGCAGATACTAAAACATTACGATATTATCGTACCAATACAGAGATTATGTCTGTATCATACAGCATACCAATAAGGACATCTTTTGAATCTACCACGGGCAGTTGTCCAAAGTCATTACGTCTCATTATTCTAGCAGATTCAACAACTGATGTTTTACTGAATACTGTTGTTGGATTTGAGATCATTATATCTCTTACAGGGATAGCCGGTAGCTCCACTTTAGAGATTTCAAACCACATCTTCATAACGCCTTTGAGACCTTCCCAGCTCCACTCATCTTCGTCACCAGCAATTCCCATTGCAGTTATGGCACTGGAGCCGTTTATCAAGCTTTTATTAAATATGTCTCTATCTGTTAGAATTCCAGAAAGTCTGCCGTTTTCATCTAACGCTGGAAGGGCATTTACATTACTAGCACGGAAAGTAGCTAAAGCTACTCTAAGGGGAGAATCTTGAAAGATTGGAACGCAAGGAGATATGGCCACATCCTCAACAGAACTGTCTCCCCCTCGTTTTTCAACTTCATGAAGAAGATCAGTTGGGGTTAAAATGCCTATGAGCTGTTTATCTTCGACTACTGGAAAATGAGTAGTGTGTGTTTCTAGTATTCTTTTAGCTGCATATTCTATCGAATCGTCAGGAGATAAAGTCTCTGGGTTTTTTTTCATGATTATTGCAAGTTGATCTTCATCAGGCTTCGTGAAGATATCATCTCTGGTTATCATACCCACAAGTTCTCCTCCGTCTCGTTTCACAACTGGGATACCTGTAAGGTTGTGTGTGACCATTAGTTTTATGACATCTGTGCGAGAACCTGGCACCTGCGATATGATTGGGTTGTGCGTCATTACATCTTTAATTTTTGTCATCAACATCCTCCTTGGCCTGAGGTGAACGGACAATGAGAACTGGGCATGGAGAATATCTAACTACGCGTTCTGCAACACTGCCTAGAAGTAATTTAGAGATTCCGCTGCGACCGAGTGTCCCCATAACAATCAGATCGTCTTCTTTTGCTTCTTCAATGATCTTTTTAGACGGAGAACCTTCGAGTATTTTTGATGTTACCTTTACTCCAAGTTTTTCTCCTTCAGCCTCTATAAATTTAACAGCTGCTTTTCCTTCTTTCTCAAGAAGAGAAAAGATGCTTACAATTGTAGAATCCATTGAAAAGTTGACGAATGCTGTCTGATCTACAACATACAGCGCTGTCACCTCTGCATTCATTTGTTTAGCCAATGTCAAACCAGTTGTGATTGCTGGTAGCGTATTCTCGCTTCCGTCTGTAGGTATAAGTATCTTAGTGAATTGACTCATTCCGTCCACTTCTCCAAATTTTATTTTCTAGGCAGACCAGTAATGGTGAGGTACCAGCGTTTCTAAGTACCAGATCAGTAATTGGATCTCCACCTTTATCTTCAATTACTACGAAATTGCATAGATCTCTCGGTTTTATCCATATCTTCTGCTTATGATTTATAATTTTTCGCCCATTACTGGTTATCATATTAAGCACTTCATCCAGATTGGAAACTCCTTGTCGTCTTAAAAGCCTACCGGCAAATTCAGCTTCACACAATATATCAGGCATACATATCATTGCATTGTCTGTACCCAATGAAATTGTTAAACCTTGATCCAGCATTTGTTTTAATGGTGGTTCAGAACCAAAAAACATATTTGAACGTGGACAAGCCACAATTGGAATGTTTTCATCTGCACAGGCTTTTAAATCTTCATCAGTGGCTTTGGTCATATGAACTAAAAATGATGGTTTCAAATCCAATACTGCAGCGACATCTTCCCTTATTCGCTCTGAGCAATGTATCCCAAATAACTTCCCTTTAGATCTAGCTAGCTTTGATAGTTCCATCAAGTCTTCGTAATCCCAATCTGATATTGAAGAAGGCCCAACTCCATCTGACAAATCTAACAAATCGGATAATTCCTTTGCATCAAATGTTGTCGGTTTTCCCATTGTAATCGGTTTTGACCAGATTGAAGATGAAAGAAGTTTAGCTCCAGATGCGCCACCCTCTCTAAAATCAATAAAAGAAGTTATGCCACGCTTGAACATATATTCAGAAACTTTCTCAATTCCCTGCCTTATCTTATTCTCCGGAGTTTTTTTCAGCATTTTATACTTGAAACCATTCGGCGGTGCGACAAGTTCTTCTAAAGAAAGATCCAGATCCACAGGAACTACATAATCTGCAATGTGTGTATGAGCGTTTGTAAATGCGGGAAGGATTAAACCCTCAAAATCAGGTTTTTCGGCTGGCCCACTGCATACTTCCGTCACTACTCCATTTTCAAAGCATATATGGCCTTCGATAAAACCATCCTCTGTGTAGATCATGCCGGAGACGCAATTCATACAATGTCAACTACGAACGATTATTTTATGATGACTTCACTCATTTAATTCAAAATATCATGCGCAGTCTTTTTATAGAATCATCCTTTTAGCACAACATCAGAGGTATTCACATGGTAGTGAAAATAAACACTGACGATTGTGTATTGTGCGGAGCTTGTGAAGATGCATGCCCTCAGTCAGCCATTAAGGTAACTGATACCATAGTAGTAGATGCAGATGCTTGTGTCGACTGCGGAACATGTGTTGATGAGTGTCCAAACAGTGCTATAACCGAATAAACAAGCATAATTTTTGCCGGGAGCAACATCCCGGTTTATTTTCTTACAAAGCCATGAATATGACTTTTGATGTTTATGACCTATGCGTACTTTCATCTCACTTAATGTTTCTTGTACTGACTCGATATCCAGACTTCTTAAAGATCTGAATGATTTAAAAATCAAGACCGTAGATCCAAATCAGCTCCACATAACCTTGAAGTTTTTAGGAGACGTCGATGAATCAACAGTTGATAAGGTTAAAACAACTGTGGATTCAATTTGCAGTGATGCGTATTCATTTGATCTTACACTCACAGATGTAGGATCATTTTCAAGAAAGGATGGATCAGGGATAGTATGGATCGGTTCAGACAATGATGAAGTGTCAACAATTTCAAAAAAATTAGATAATGCATTGTTTGAACTTGGAATACCTAAAGAAACCAAACCATTCAAAAATCATATAACCGTAGCAAGACCAAAATATAATATTAAGCAGATTACAAACTACCTCAATTCCAAAGAGTATGTTTTTGAAAAACAACAAATAAGTTCAGTTTTTTTGATGAGTAGTGTTTTAACCAAAAACGGGCCCATATATAAAATTGAAAAAGAATTCAGCTTAAGGATGAAATTACTATGAGAGTTCACATAGTAAGCAATGACTCTACTGTATTTCTCAAGGATCAGGGAGATGTTTCAGAGATATTTGGTGGAAGATATACAGAAGTTAGAAATTTTTGCAAGAGGGCTTCTTTAAGATATGAAATAAAAATTTCAATCATAACTGGGGAATATGGCCTTCTCACTTCTCCACACCGCATATCCAGATATGAAAAGATTACTGATTCTAAAGAAGAGTATGTGAAATTAGAGCGTAAGTTTTGTTATTCTAAAAAAATATTTGAAGAATCAAAATCAGTCGATGTTTTGATATTATTTGTCCCAAAAGATATGACAAAAATAATTCTGCAGCAAGGTAATAATGATTGTAAATTAATAACCGTAACTAATTATATTCCTAAATATAAAGAATCTAATCAAACTGGTATTTTATCGAAAGAAAAGGAGCTAGAATTGGAAGGAAAAATGAAAAAATTATTTTTGAAATTTTTCAGAATCTCGAATCAAGTAATTGCTAATACTGCATCATCATAACATTTCAAATAATATATGTGTCATAATCGATACTATAATATTATTTTATTTCTATATCCATCATTGTGTCAAAAAATCCAAATGCATGGTCATTCAGTAAGAGCCAGGTATGGAATACATGTAAAAAAATGTATTATTTCAGCTACATAAAGAGATTTGACTCAGATGAACTGGGAAAGATTGTAAGTGAGCTGTATAACCTAAGCAGTATTCAGATGCATAAAGGAGAACTTGTTCATAGAGCGATTGAAAATTACATACAAAATGTACTGTGCGGCGCTAAATACAATTTGAATCATGCAGCTAAAGTGGCAGCAACTAAAATAGATTACATATGTGCCGAGAAAAAAACCACAGAACAGACCAATGGACTAATTCTTTCTGAAGATTTTATAAACAAAATTAAAAATGAAATTTTAAAATGTTTACATACATTTGAATCAGTTTGGCCAATAATATCGAATTATCAAAGCATACTCATAGAAAAATATGACAGTTTTAAATATGGAGATGTTGAGATAACTGTAAAACCTGACTATGTAGTCAAAGATGAGGAAAAGGTCATAATTTTTGATTGGAAAACCGGATCAAAAAAAGACGATGATTTCTATCAATCAATAGTTTATTCCATATATGCAATGGATAAGTTTAATCTGTCTGAAAAAGATATATCCGTAGTATTGGTATACCTATCTGATTGTAAAAAATATAAAGTGACTCCAGATCATAAATATATTGAAAATATAGAGAAGAGGATAGTTAGAGAAAATGATGAGATGAATATGCTAGATTACATCCCAGAAGTAAATTTGATGGAGTACTGCATATTCTGTAAATATTATACAATTTGTGAATTACAAAGATATAATAAAAATGCTGAAAAGATTATTGTATAACTTCTCTAATAATCTTTTGTGTCTTCTCTGGATCTCCTACTGTATTAACCATAGAAATTTTAGCACTTTTTAGATATTCATTGAAAAAATCATACCTTAATCTTAATTTTCGTTCGTTGCAAACTAATTGATGGGGATTACAGAGATTGTTTAATTTAAGATAATTAAGTGCGTCTTCAGGCGTCATTTCAATTAATATGTTTTTATCATCAAAATCCCTTTTTAAAAGAATGATGTGTTTTATAGTTGTCATTGGGATTACTGATTCATCTCCTGCAACCCAGCGTATATCTGCAATAGCTCTGCCCCTTGAGTCAAAGGTTGAAGAATCAACTAGTGGTTGAAATTCACTCCATACTTTCCCAATATCTGCATCAATATAGCAGTTCTTTTCAGACCCATATGCAATTGGGTACCCACCACCTGTTTTTACGAAATACCAGTCATCAGTAACTAATCTCGATCCATTAAGTCTTAAAAGGCCCCATGAATGTGTGGTCTTACCTGTTTTTGAAGGAGCGATCAAAGTTACACCACCAAACGGAGTGTCTATAGCTGCACCATGAATGTGTGAAAGTCTGCCATATGTATCTTCTAGGATATCTGAGGCTACTGCCAATCCAATGCTTTTGACCCACCCATAGTAATCGAAATTAAATAAAAACGCAGTATGGCTGGCAACTTCATATAAGATTTTAGTTTCACAACTGCTATCGTTACATAAAATTATACTAGCGTGTGGTCTGACAGAGTCGGACATGGAGTGAAAATTACGTTCCCACATATCAACCATGGTGCGATCAGCAGAATATAATTTAACGCATACACCATGTATGTCAGCCTTAGCTGTGATGAACTTTTGAGACTTTAGATTTTCTTGCAGTTCTTCCATGTGCTCCTGATTAATCAATGTAACGCTGTATGTCATTCAAAGTCTCCCTTGGCTTATTGCAATCTCTGCTTTTTTAAAGGTTTCAGTGAGTTTTTCTGGAGTTGGAACTCCACCATAAAGCGTGAGAGATTCATTGATAAATAGTGCTGGAGTGACTGCCTGTCCATATTTATTGAACAGAGGCAAGATTGCCCCTGTAAAATTATATTTTGGAATCATTCTAGCTTCTGTAGCATGTACCAGATCAACTGAAGCTTCTATCCCGGTTTGTTTTAAAACCTCACTGATAAGAGTGAGATATTTTTCATCAAATTTAGCAAGGGATGGATTGCAGCATGCCATAGACAATATGGTTATCCGCATCATATGATCATTTCCCATACAGGGTTTCACCCACTTTCCTCAGGTTGTCGAGCCCATATATATCACTGTCAAATAGTGGAACTTCAGCACGTATCATATCATTAAATTTATTATCAATTTCACAAAGGTATTTATCTTGTGTAGCACGACGTTTCTCTAAAAACCAATTTCCCTGAAGGACGTCTTTTGGTATAACTTCATTTATGATTATAGAACGTACTTTTATTCCAAAACCTCCCAGATCTTCCACTGCCCGTTCAGTTTCTTCAATAGGAAGTTTTTCAGGTAAAAGCACCAGATTAAATGATGATGTTGTCGTGTCTGATAGAGCTTTAACAGCTGAATCATACCTTTCTTTTTCTTTCTTTAAATCATCTAACATAGATTCATCATATATGAATCCCAGTGTTTCAGACAGTTCTCTGCGGTTTTGTATTTGGTTTGCGATATATCCTGACCAATCAAATGGCATGCTGAGTTCTCTCAGTGTATGTCCAGTTGGAGCAGTGTCAAAAACAACTTTATCATGTTCTGTATCTCCCATATAGCTTACAAATTGATCGAATGCAGCAATCTCCTCTGTGCAGGGTGTCGACAATAATTCTGATCCAAACATGGATGAGAACCCATCCATCATATTGTTCATCCTTGTTTGAAATACGCCAACTGCTTTACGTGGATTTATGTTAAGACCACAGAGATTCTTCTCCTTCCCAATTTTTACAACTTCTGTTTCACTTATGTCTTGTTCATATATTGCAGAAAGTGATACTGTTGGATCTGTAGCTACAATTAATGTTTTGTACCCATGATCAGACAGCCACAACGCTGTTGTTGACGCCATAGTCGTCTTTCCAACACCACCTTTGCCTCCAAAAAATAAAAATTTTTTATCTTGAATGAGATTTCGCATATCTGTAGTTTGCATTTTTAATCCTCCTGATTTTCAATATGTGCATTCACCCTTAAAAATTAGTACAATACGTATCTAATGGTGTACAATATTTAAAACGTCTATCATATACATCAGACATGAGAAAAAGTTTCATACATTTAGTGATAAGTATTAGATAACATAAGACTAATAAACAAAGTAGATATGCTGATGCCATGATTCATTCAGAAAACTGAATGACTTAAAGATTGATTAACATTGCTATCTGATATATTAAATAATTAATTAAATGGGGTGAGTACTATGGCGGATTGCAAAGTAACAGTAGATGCAGGAGTATGCAAAATGAAAACTGTTATAATGGCAAAAACCAACGAAGACGGCGAAGTTGTATTAGACATTCAAAGTGATTGTTCAAAAGTATTGGAGATGTCATGGGGAGTTAAGCCTATGTATGCTTGGTCATGTGTAGAATCACCCATGAATGAGACAGAGATATATCAACTTGCAAGTAAATGTTTAAAGCATGCTGCCTGCCCAGTTCCATGCGCCGTACTTAAAGCAATAGAAGTCGCAGGAGAATTAGGGATTAAGCGAGATGCAGTTATAACTATTGAATAATTGAAAATGTAATAAAGGAAAATGTGCTTAAATAAAGGCGTGGAATTTATTTAAAGAGTTACGAACCTGATATCCACGCCTTCTTTAATGCTTTATTTTATAAAATTAGTCATTATTTGTGGTTCTCTTATAGGGTGTGGATATTTTTCTTTAGAGTAGGATATACATTTTATCAGCCATGCCATATTTCTACCTAAAGTTCTCATCGTCTGTAACCCTTCCACATCCTGCAATGTTTCTTCTGGAATGAATCCATGTGTGGAATTCCAATATTGAGATGATACTACAGGCATATTAGATATTGTAAAATATTTATTCAATCTATCAAAAGAAGCGCTTGCTCCACCTCTACGACAGTTTACAACTGCTGCCGCTGGTTTATACTCGTAGAATTTTGATTTGCGGTAAAACATCCTATCTAAAAATGAACATAGTGCACCATTTGGACCCGCATAGTATACTGGAGATCCAACTACTAAGCCGTCTGATTCTTTCATTAGATTTACACATTCATTAACTGGGTCATCATCAAATACACAATATCCAGTCTGTATACATTTTCCGCAATCAATACAACCTGCAACAGGCTTTGTTCCGATATGAACTATGTTTGTGTCTATCTGCTCTTTATTCAACTCTTTGGCTACTTCATACAGCGCGGTATATGTACAACCTTCTTTATGGGGACTTCCGTTAATGAGTAATACATTCATAAGATCGCATCCTAGATAGGAATACATAGATCTTAACTTAACACTAGCTGTATAATCGCATAATCTAATATGAGTCATAATGTAGTATATATTGTACTCTAAAAAAGATATGATATATACAAAATGGATTAGAAAATATACTATTTTGATAAGATATATATTTAGACCCATTCATGACATTACTGAGGTGAAAGTCTTTGAATGATAATCTTAAAATTATCATTGCAGTCATTTTGACGGCAGTGATCTGCATCGCCGGGAGTGCAGTGGTATTCGGCGGAGATGCGGAGAATGCAAATAAAAAACAAACACTTGTGGTTACTGGATCTACAACAGTCCAGCCACTTATGAATCAATTTCAAGAGTCGTTTGAAGAATATGCTAACATTTCAATGAATGTAACTGGTGGTGGATCTAGTGCTGGTGCATCTGCAGTTCTACAAAAAACAGCAGATATTGGAATGATGTCGAGAGATCCAAAACAAGCTGAAATTGAAGGAGGACTTGAAGTTACAGTCATAGGGATGGATGCCGTTGTAGTTATTGTAAGTAAAGATGCAGGAGTTAATAACCTGACAGTAGAAGAAATAGCAAAAATATATAGTGGAATTTATACCAATTGGAAAGAATTAGGTGGAAATGATAAAAAAATAAACCCGATTGTAAGAGAAGAAGGTTCTGGTACCCGTGATTGTATAGAAGAAGCTCTTGCTAAAGCGCTAGAAGGTTACGAAACCAGCAACTCATATCCTGCAGAAGCATCAACTGGATCAATGAAAACAAGAGTTGAGAATACATCTGGTGCTATTGGATATGTAAGTCTAAGTGCCGCTAGTGACCTCAGTGCAAATACAGTAACAGTAGCAGTGAATGGTGTTGAAGCTTCTGTAGAAACAGTGAGCAATGGTGAATATTCAATATCACGAAACCTGATACTTGTTACCAATGGAGAACCAACTGGAATGTCAGCTTTCTTCTTAAGCTGGGTTTTGAGCCCACAAGGACAGAAGATAGTTGAAGATATGGGTTTCATAAAAATCATATCACAATAAAGTCCAGGCGGTTGTAAATGAAACTAGATCTATTGTGTAAAAAAGGATCTCGAGAAAATCATCGCGACAAAGCGTCAAGATATTCTCTTGCAGCCGTTTCTTTTACGGCTGCAGCCATTATTTTTTTTATAATTGCATTTATAATTGCAAATAGTGCAGCTGCAATACTTGATATTGGAATTATAGATTTTCTAACAGGAAATGTTTGGAAACCTAGTGCTAATTTGTATGGAGCGTTCCCAATCATAATTGGAACTCTCTTGGTGACTTTTGGATCTATATTATTTGCAATACCTTTGGGAATAGGGGCTTCAATATTCATATCCGAAGTAGTGTCAGACAGAGTTAGAAACATTTTGAAACCGGTATGTGAAATTTTTGCTGGAATTCCGTCAGTTGTTTACGGATTTTTTGGAATAATCATACTCGTTCCATTCTTAAAAAGTGTGTTTCCAGAACATCTTGATTATGGATACTCATGGCTTACTGGATCCATATTGTTAGGTATCATGGCATTACCCACAATAATATCAATATCTGACGATTCGATGCGGGCAGTTCCAAAATCATATCGAGAAGCTTCCATTGCCATGGGAGCTACACGATGGGAAACTACAAGAAAAATTATCATTCCTTCGGCCATTTCAGGAATTTCTGCAGCTGTTGTATTGGGAATTGGAAGAGCTATCGGAGAAACGATGGCGGTTATGATGGTTACTGGAAATACAGCGTTGGTTCCTGATCCATTGTGGAATGTATTTGAAATGGTCAGAACCATTACAGCAACATTGGCCTTGGAAATGCCTAACGTTGTTATTGGAAGTACTCATTACTCTGCATTATTCCTTCTTGCATTGGTCCTGATGGCAATGGTGCTGATTATAAATGTAATTGCAAAACTGATTGTAGAAAATACTAAAAAAAGATTCATGAAAAATAATGAAAAAGATGGATTGATTTCAAGAATAGTTCCTAAATCAACTAGGAAATGTATTTCTAAATATTCTAATTTATTAAAAAATATCATAATGATTGTATTATTGTTATCATTTTCATATATGATTGTGTCTCTATTCATCAGTCCAATTTATGCTGTTGCCTGTGCATTTATTATACTGGCAACTATGCAAGCATTGAGGTATGGATCTAAAAAGATAAACTCTATGCAAAGAGAAAAATGTTCACATCTAGCCTGTGCATTAGCAATGATTTGCATCATCGCCATCCTTGCAATATTGCTTTCCGACATAATAATCAAAGGAATTCCAGCCATATCTATAGATTTCTTAACATCTTACCCATCCAATGCTGGACTTAGTGGCGGTATATATCCTGCAATAGTTGGTACACTTAAACTAATTGCAGGCACATTGGCCATTGCATTCCCATTGGGGGTATTAACTGGTGTATATCTATCAGAATATGCTAAAGACAGCAGATATACTAGATTGATCAAAAGTGCAATTGGCATACTCAATGGAACACCATCAATAGTGTTTGGTTTGTTTGGCATGGCTGCAATTGTCGTGTATTTAGGGATAGGATATTCGTTGATAGGAGGTTGTATAACACTGTCATTTTTAATATTGCCAGTTATTATTAAAACAACGGAAGAATCAATATCTTCAATTCCAAATGAAATACGGGAGGCGTCGTTTGCAATGGGTGCAAGCAAATGGGATACTACTTCAAAAGTAGTACTTCCTGCTGCATTTGGCGGAGTGTTAACTGGTGCCATTTTAGGACTTGGAAGAGCATCTGGTGAGACTGCACCCATCATGTTTACTGCAGTAGTAGCATACCAAGGAAGCATGAGTAGTTCGATATTTGATCCAATAATGGCTCTTCCATATCACCTATATTATCTTGCATCAGAAGTACCAGGATCAATGACTAACCAATATGGCACTGCACTAGTATTGTTGATTATCGTACTTTCAATGTTTACAATAGCTTCTGTAATTAGGCATTTTTATTCCAAGAGCATAAAGTGGTGATGTTTTGAATGATGAAATAGTATCAATAGATAAATTCAATCTTTGGTATGGAAATGATCATACTCTATGTGATGTGAGTATGCCAATATACAAAAATAAAATAACAGCAATAATTGGTCCATCTGGATGTGGTAAATCTACACTCCTTCGAAGCATAAATAGAATAAATGATATGATCAGTACGTGCAGAACACAAGGCGATATAATATTTCATGGAAAAAATATCAATAAATGTAAAAATACTGTACAGCTTCGAAAAAGGATAGGGATGGTCTTTCAAAAACCCTGTCCGTTTCCTATGAGTATTCGTGAAAATGTAGTGTATGGGCCCAAAATGCATGGAATTACAGACCATAAAGAATTAGACCGAATAGTTAAAGAATCATTGGAGCAAGCTGCATTGTGGGATGAAGTTAATGATGATCTTAACAGATCCGCATTATCATTATCTGGTGGACAGCAGCAGAGACTGTGCATAGCCCGGTCTCTTTCTATATCTCCCGAGATAGTATTAATGGATGAACCCACTTCTGCATTAGATCCAATTTCATCTAAAAAAATAGAATATCTCATGAATGATCTCAAAGATAAGTATACAATAATTATTGTAACCCACAATATGCAACAAGCTCTTAGGATTAGTGACTACACTGCATTTATGTACCTTGGGAAACTCATAGAGTTCGGTGATACTAAGAGTATGTTTGAACACCCTGTTCAAACCATTACTGCTGAATATCTTGCTGGAAAGTTTGGATGAATTATGTATAGACTGAATGTGAAATATCATCATTCAGTTTTTTTCATCATCCAATGATGGTTTTTTGATAATAAGAGCTTCTCTTATGCGTCGTTTCTTTGTAGATTTTACAATGAGTGTGGCATTTGGAAGTTCTACCTTATCACCTTTTATGGGGATTTTCTCTAAGATATATTGAATATACCCACCAACTGTGTGATCTTCATATTCTCCAGGATCAAAATCCAATCCTATCTCTTCCATAGCATCATATATATTAGCTCCGCCCAGTACAGAGTAACGATCTTCTGATTCTTTAATTACTGAGTATTCAATTTCATCACTTTCATCCCAGATTTCACCAACCAATTCTTCAAGAATATCTTCTAGAGTGATAATACCTAATGTTCCGCCATAGGAATCAAGAACAATTGCCATGTGAGTTTTAGATTTTTGTAAATCCGTGAGAAGTGTAGATATTTTCATAGTTTCTGGAACGAATTGAATTGGCCTTACTATATCTGTTAATAATACAGTTTCAGAATCAAAGTATTTTGTGTAAAAATCTTTCTCATATACTACTCCGATGATATTATCAATATTATCTTCATAAACTGGAATTCTAGAATAGCCAGTAGATGTGAAAATATATTTCATCTCATACCTGTCAGATCTTATATCTGCAGCAGCTATGTCAACTCTCGGGATCAGTACTTCATCTACTGTTATATTGTCAAATTCAATAGCAGATTTAATTAGCTCACTTTCACGTTTTTCAAGAGTGCCTTCCTCTTCAATTTCATCAATCATTACCATGAGTTCCTCTTCAGTGAGTGTTGGAACTTCTTTAGATTTCATTGATTTTGCAATCAAACCTTTGAGCTTGATGAAAAAATAACTTATCGGTGTGAATAGCTTGATAAGTATGTTTAATGAAGGAGTGACTGTGATTGCAAAACTTTCAGCATTTTCTTTGGCAATACATTTTGGTGTAATTTCGCCAAAGATCAACAAGAATGCAGTCATTACGACTGTAGAGTAACCTACTCCAACAGCACCAAATTCCAATGTAAACAATAATGTACAAAGGGAAGTAGCCGCAATATTTACAAGATTGTTTCCAATTAAGATTGTTGTTATTGATTTGTCAAAGTTTTCAGCTAATGCTAAAGCTTTCTCAGCTTTTTTATTTCCCTCTTTTGCATAATTCTTTAGCCTAATCTTATTGACACTTGAAAATGCTGTTTCTGATGCAGAGAAGTATGCTGATAAACCTACCAAGATGATAAGAATAATCACCATTATTATACTAGATTCGTCCATTTAGCTGACCTCTGGCCATCTCATATTTTAAAAAACAGTTGATTTTTGGAAGATCCGTTTGAAATTGTGTGATTATTCATCATAGCTAAACTTGTTTGGATGTGTATATGAGTATTTAAAGATGATGAGTTAGATAGGTAAAAGAACGTTTCGAATTACATACTACACTTTTCAAAACTCAAAAAATTGTTTATAAACAGTTTGCTTTAGCTCAATCACATGGAACGGCTTCGTCTTAACAAGTATTTAAGTGATTGTGGTTTTTGTTCTAGGCGAAAAGCAGATGAATATATTGAAAACGGGTGTGTGAAAGTTAATGGAAAGGCGGCAGTTGTTGGCACTAAAATAACCATTAATGATTTAGTAGAGGTAAACGGAGAACAGATTGTTAAAAAAGATGAGAATGTATTAATAGCATTCAATAAACCAAAGGGCCTGGTTTGTACAACATCAGAGAATGAAAAAAACAACATTGTTGATTATATAAACTATCCAACTAGAATTTACCCAATTGGAAGACTAGATAAAGACTCACAAGGGCTGATTCTTTTAACTAACGAAGGAGAAATAGTAAACAAAATAATGAGAAGTAGAAATCAACATGAAAAAGAATACATTGTAAAAGTAGACAAAGTAGTGGATCAAAATTTTATAGATAAAATGAAAAAAGGAGTTGAAATTTTAGGGACTGTAACTAAGCCTTGCAAGATATATCAAACTGGTCCAAAAGAGTTTGACATAATACTAACACAGGGGCTTAACAGACAGATAAGACGTATGTGTGAAAAACTTGGATATAATGTTACATCTCTTACCAGAATAAGAATTATGAACATTAGATTGGGTGATCTCCAATTAGGAAAAATAAGAAAAATAGATGTAGAGGAAATGGAAGAGTTAAAAAAGATGTTGGAAGATAGTGATCATTAAGAAATATCTTCAGATATTGCAATTTTGATTTTTTGAATATAGTCACATACTGGTTTTATACAGTCTTTTCCATATTCTTCAATTATCTGAACTATCGCACTTCCAATAATGACTCCATCTGAACATTTTGTGATTATCTTAGCTTGTTCCGGTGTTGAAATTCCAAAACCAACAGCACAGGGGATATCTGATACTTCTCTAACTGAGGATACCATTGCATTTATGTCGGCAGTTATATGATGTCTAACACCGGTCACACCAAGAGAAGATATGCAATAAAGAAAACCTGTAGCTTCTGAAGCTATCATTTTTATACGCTCTTTAGAAGTCGGTGCAATCATGGATATGAGGTCTATATCTTGATTATTGCAATATTTTAAAACTTCTCTTTTTTCTTCAAAAGGCAGATCTGGAATAATTATTGCATCTATAGAGCATTCATTGCATTTTTTGATGAATTTGTCTGTACCATATGCAAAGACAGGATTCATATATGTCATGAATGCCAGAGGAATTTGCGTTTCTTTTCGCACATTCATTACCATTTCAAAAATTTTATCAAGCGTGGTCCCAGAATTTAAAGAGCGTTCATCTGCTTTTTGAATTGTAGTTCCTTCGGCAATTGGATCTGAAAAAGGAATTCCAATCTCAATTAAGTCTACACCAGATCGTGACATGTTCAAAATGAGATCTTTAGTCGTATCAAGATCTGGATCTCCTGCCGTAATAAATGCGATGAAGGCTTTTCCATTAGAAAAAACAGATTTAATCCTAGTCATGAAGATCTTCTCCCAAATACCTAGCGATTGAAGCAACATCTTTGTCGCCTCTTCCAGATAAATTTATGACCATTATTGAATCAGTGCTCATTTTTGGAGCTGTGGCAATTGCATATGAAACAGCATGTGCACTTTCAATAGCGGGGATAATTCCTTCTACAGAAGATAAATATTTAAATGCTTCAACAGCTTCTGAATCTGAGACTGGTACATATCTAGCTCTTTTGATATCATTCAGATAAGCATGCTCTGGACCTATTCCGGGATAATCTAAACCAGCAGAAATAGAATATACTTTTGCAATCTGTCCAAAGTCATCTTGGCAAAAGTATGATTTCATACCATGGAATATTCCAATTTTACCATTGGCTATTGTAGCAGCATTTCTAGCCATATGTACACCTTCACCTGCTGCTTCACAGCCGATTAAACTTACATTCTTATTGTCAATGAAATCATAGAATAGTCCCATAGCATTGCTACCGCCGCCAACACATGCAACAAGGACGTTGGGAATTTTTCCTTCTGCATTTAGCATCTGTGTTCTTACTTCACGGCCAATTACACTCTGAAAGTCTCTCACCATCATTGGAAACGGATGAGGCCCCATAACTGATCCAATCACATAATGAGTGTCTTCTATTCTAGAAGTCCACTCCTTTAGAGTCTCATTGACTGCATCTTTCAGAGTCATTGTTCCGCTAGTAACAGGGTGCACTTTAGCACCAAGTAATTCCATTCTATATACATTCAAAGCTTGTCGTTTAGTATCTTCTTCACCCATGAAAATTTCGCATTCTAGACCCATCAGTGCTGCTGCGGTAGCTGTTGCTACACCATGTTGACCAGCTCCAGTTTCAGCAATTATTCTAGTTTTACCCATTTTTTTAGCCAGCAAAGCCTGTCCAAGAACATTATTTATTTTGTGTGAACCTGTGTGACTTAGATCTTCTCGTTTAAGATATATTCTTGCTCCACCTAGATCTTCAGTCATATTTTTTGCATAATATAACAATGAAGGTCTACCAGCGTATTCACATAATAGTTTTTTAAGTTCTTTTTGGAAATTTTCATCATTTTTATAATAATTGTATTGTGTCTCTAATTCCGTCACAGCGTTCATCAGCGTCTCAGGAATAAATTGACCACCATATTCTCCAAATCGTCCACTACATATCATTGATTCATTCCCCTTATTATGCCTATTGTTTTTTCAATTTTATCTTGATCTTTTATACCATTTGTTTCTACTCCAGTACTTATATCAATACAGTAAGCACCAGTAGACATTGCAGACTGTATATTGGCCATATTGATTCCCCCAGCCAAGAAAAACTGTTTATCAAGGATCTTTGGAATAAGTGACCAGTCAAAATGATTTCCACTTCCACCATAGCATGAATCTATACACGAATCAAATAAAATAAAATCAGATGTAATTTCATCAACATTTTTTAAGGATGTTGCATCTTTCACCCTTATTGATTTTATAATAGGAATATTTATGTGTGTTTTTAACTTCATTATATACTCGTTTGTCTCATCGCCATGAAGCTGTATGGCATCTAAGATTCCAGAATTGCAAATGTTGACTAATCGGTCCATATTTTCATTGACAAAAACACCCACTACTCCAATATCTTTGTTTAAAACATTAAAAAGTTCCATTGCTTTAGAATATGAGACTTGACGCTTACTTTCTGTAAATACAAATCCAATATAATCAGGAATATATTCATTAACTGCCAATATGTCTTGAATCCTAGACAAACCACAGATTTTTATCTTATTCAATACACATCCCTCTAAAAGTATTAAGAGCTTTAGATTTGTCTTCAGCATGCATTAAAGCCTCACCCAATAAGACTGCATCAATGTTGTATCTACTTAGCATTTCAATATCATTGCGAGTTTTAATTCCACTTTCAGCAACAAAAATAATATCATCTGGTACAAGGTCCCTAAGGCGTATGCAAGTATTGATATCAGTATCAAATGTATTCAAGTTTCTGTTATTTACACCTATAATTCTTGCTCCAGCAAGAATTGCAGAGTTTATTTCTTTTGCAGTATGGGTTTCAACCAGGGCAGAGATACCCAAGTTGTCACATAAGGATATCATTTCTTTAAGAGTATGCGTATTATATAATGAAGATATTAAAAGAACAGCATCTGCACCGATTAACTTCGATTGATATATTTGATATTCATCAATTATGAAATCTTTTCTTAAAATTGGAACGTCTACTTCAGCTCGTATTTCTGATAAGTGCGTATAATTTCCAAGAAAATATTTTGGTTCTGTAAGTACAGAAATAGCGGCTGCACCAGCATGTTCATATTGTTTCGCAATATCAATGTAAGGAAATTCATCAGATATGATACCAGCCGAAGGAGAAGCACGTTTGATCTCACATATATATGATAGATCATCATTTTTCAACGAACTCTCAAATTTTAAAGAATTATCTATGTCCAGTGTCTCTACCAAATTTTTAATATCCTTTAGAGAATTGATTGATTTTTCATATTCGACTCTATCTTTTGTCGATTGGATTATCTCATTAAGCATTATAATCAAGTCTCCTAGTTGCAAAATTAAATTCTTCTAACTTTTTTATAACGGAGCCTTTATCTATCAAATCGTTGGCTAGTTTAATACAGTGATCTATATTATCGAATTTTTTTGCAATGTATAAAGCCACAGCAGAGTTGAAAATCACAACATCCCTTTTAGGACCATGTAATTCCCCAGACAGTATTTTCAATAACAAATTGGCATTTTCAACCGGCGATCCGCCACGTAAATCATCTATTGAACATCTTTCAAATCCCAGATCCTCAGGAAATAATGAATATGTGTTTAATGTTCCAGAGTCAATTTCACAAATTTTGTTATAACCACTCAGGGTTAGCTCATCAAGTCCAGATCCATGAACCACCATGCCCCTTTTCACACCTAGATTCATAAGGACTTTTGCAATTGGTTCAACCAGTTTTTCATCATATACGCCTAATAACATCATTTTTGCTTCAGCAGGATTTGATAATGGCCCTAAGATGTTAAAGATCGTTCTTGTCCCCATCTCTTTTCTAACATGGAGTACATTTCTCATTGATGGGTGGTGCATCTGTGAAAACATGAAACAGATACCTATTTGGTTTAGCAGAGTCTCTGATTGAATTGGTGTAAGATTTATTCTAACTCCAAGACTTTCTAAAACATCTGCTGCACCACATTTGCTTGAAACGTTTCTATTTCCATGTTTGGCAACAGCAATACCTGCAGAAGCAACAACAAACGAAGAAGTTGTAGAAATGTTGAATGTATTGAAACGGTCTCCCCCAGTTCCTACAATGTCAATAACTTCCGTTTTTGGATGAATTTTAATTGCTTTGTCTCTCATGACCTCTGCACATGCAGTTATTTCATCGATGCTTTCACCTTTCATTCGTAAAGCAGCTAGAAACGCTCCAATTTGAGCGTGTGTGGCTGTACCATCCATTATCTCAAACATTACATTTTTTACAATTGGCTTGTCTAGATTTTTACCTTCAAAAATATCTGAGATGGCTTTCTGAATCATATACTACACCTCAAAAAATTATGCATTATTTGTTTCCCACAAGTGGTTAAAATTGATTCTGGATGAAATTGAACTCCATATATGCAGTAATCTTCATTTCCTACCGCCATAACCTCTCCAGAAGACGTATGACCGATTATGTTAAGGCTAGAAGGTATGCTGGTTTTTTCTGCAATTAATGAATGATATCTAGCTGCAATGATGGTTTCTGGAATATTTTTAAATAAATTAGAAGAATTATCTATTGTAATTTTATCAGGTTTGCCATGCATTAGTTCTGATGCATGAACAATGTTTGAGCCAAAAGACTCACAAATACATTGATGACCCAGACAAACTCCCAAGATTGGAACTGTACCTTTCAAAACATCTACAATCTTTTCGCACATACCAGCATCTTTTGGATGCCCTGGCCCAGGTGAGATTATAATATGATCGGGATCTATTTTTATTATATCTTCCAAATTGATTTTATCATTCTTAACTACACTGATATCTGGGTTTATTGACCCAGCCAATTGGTAAAGATTGTATGAAAAACTATCATAGTTGTCTATAAGCAGTATCATTCCCTCACCTCATTTGAATGAGTTATAGCATCGATGACTGCCTTGGCTTTGTTAAAAGACTCCTCATATTCTAATTCAGGAATGCTGTCTGCTACTATTCCACTACCTGCTTGAACATATACATTCCCATCCTTTTTTACAGCCATCCGTATTGCAATGCATGTGTCAAGGTTTCCGCTCAAACCAATGTAACCAAGTGCTCCTCCATAAATACCACGTGGTTGAGCCTCTAATTCATTGATAATCTCACAAGCTCGTATTTTGGGAGCCCCGGATAACGTTCCAGCAGGAAGAATTGCCTCCAATGCAGAAAGTGCATCACAATCCTCCCTGATTTCACCTTCAACCTGAGAACAGATATGCATTATTTTGGAATAACGATGTACCATCTGATAATTCACTACTTCTACAGATCCAAATTTTGAAACTTTTCCCAGATCATTTCTACCAAGATCAACCAGCATATTATGTTCTGAAAGTTCTTTTTCATCAGACAACAGCTCTTTTTCAAGATTCATGTCCTCTTCGTTAGAAGCCCCTCTCGGCCTTGATCCTGCTACCGGAAAAGTGTATAGTCTCCCATTTTGAAGACGAATTAATGTCTCTGGAGATGTACTTATTATCTCTTCTCCATCAATATTTAGATATACCATGTAAGGTGAGGGATTGGTCGTTCTAAGAACACGATATGCATTTATCAAACTACCGTGATATTCACAAACGAATTGTCTGGATAGAACCGCCTGAAAAATATCACCATTTTTATATATTTTTTTATTCTCTCTACAGTCCTACAATAATAATCTTTAGAAATATTACATTTAAAATAAGGTTCTTTTTCAATAACATCTGGTTCAGATGCTGGTGTTTTAGATATCATGGCAATAATTTCTTCTATTTCAGCACAAGCACGCCCGTAGTTTTCCATAATATTACTAGTGTCCATATTAACAATGATCAGTATTTTTTGAGATAGATGATCATATGCTATTATTTTATTAAACAACATTAAATCATAATCATTAAAATCTCCCACTTTTATCTTAAGTATAGGTTCAGCATAATTGATCATAGAATATGCAAAGTACCCTACAAAACCACCAGTAAACGGTGGAAAACCATCCAGTACAGGTGATCGATGTTCAATGAGAATTTTTCTCAAGATGTTTAAAGGATTGTCTGTATTTAATGTATTGATTTTTTTGTCATCTATTACTATATATCCATTTTTGCACGATACTCTCATTATTGGATCGAAGCACAAAAATGAATAACGTCCCCATTTTTCACCTCCTTCTACACTTTCAAGAAGACAATAACGTTTGTTAGTTGCCGCAATTTTCCTCAAAAGAAGAATTGGCGTTAATGAGTCTGCATATATCTCTTTACAGATTGGAATGCGTTTGTACTCATTGGATAGTTTTACAATTTCATCACATGTCGGAGTGATCATATTTACATACTCAAAACTCTTGAGACAACACTCCTTAAAATTAGTTTCTATTGAACTATCTAAATCAATAATACACATAATTGTACATTATTGATCTAAATAATATGCATAGATAGAGACATTAGACATTTAAATATTATAACTGATTGAAATCCAGCATGATGATAATTAATGAAATGAAAAGTTAGTATATCTTGTTAAAAAGTCTAAAATCAAACATATTATTAATCAGCATAAACTGAATAATCAAAGATCATTTGAATAAGACGTATCTGAACTTAAGTTGCTTATGAGTTAATAAAGTGATAAATGTGGTTGATAGACCACATTAAGAGTTTGAGATTGCAGATTGTATCTGTTTTAAAAGATCATTTCCAGCAGATTCTGGATCCCTGACCCAGTCTAGTGCATGCAGGCGATAGATATTCCAACCCATAGAACGCAGCATGTCATACCTCAGACGTTCTCTTTCTCTAGCAGTACGAGCTGAGTTATAAACAAATCCATCACATTCTATACCAAGAATGTAATTTTCTGGATCCGATGGGTTTGCTACACCGATATCTACACGATAACCTGAACATCCTATTCTTGGTTTAGCTAAATACCCATGCATCTGTATAAATTCACAAATGGATTCTTCAAAAATAGATTTTGAAGCACCTGCTTCTTCGATATCCCCATCAAGCAATTCAGACCCATGCAACGCATACTCGATATAAGATCTTACCATACCGAGATCTCCTTCATAAGCGTCTATATCTTCTGGTAAAATGGAGGCAACAAATTTCAGATTGGACCTAGCTCTTGTAACAGCAACATTCAACCTACGAGTACCACCTTTTTTGCTTAGTGGTCCAAAATTCATATACATTTTACCACTGGCATCTTTACCATATCCTAAACTGAATATGATAACATCACGCTCATCTCCTTGGACATTTTCGATATTCTTTATGAAAAATGGCTCTTTTTTATTCTCTTTAAAGAATTCTTCGAATTCTCTATTCTGATACCGCATAAAGTTAAGGACACTTTCAATGGCCTGCATCTGCGCCTCACTTGCGGCAATTACTCCCAAGGATTTAGAGCTTCTATTTTCAATATGCTCGAATATAAGTTCTGCAACACGCCTTGCTTCTTTCACGTTGCATCTCTTCTTACCACGGTCATATACTCCATCTTCCACATAGATATACTCAACACCAGTATCAGGCCGCCTATGATTGCAAGATGGGAATGTAATTAACAAATCTTCATAGATATTATGATTTGAAAATGCAATAAGGCTTTCATCCCGACTCCGATAATGCCATCTAAGAGATCTTATGGGTAAAGCATGACTTTCATCTAGTATCGATTCTAAAAATTGTTCATCATCATCAGAGTCTGAATCAACACTTGATGAACTAAAAAAGTTTGTTGGTGGGAGCTGCTTAACATCTCCAACAATTATAGCTTGTTTTGCCCTCATTATAGCACCAATTGCGCTTTCAGTCCTGACTTGAGATGCCTCATCAAAGATAACCATGTCAAACATATAGTCATCATTTTGTAAGAATAAACTAACAGATAATGGAGACATCATCATACAAGGTTTAAGACTCATGACAATATTTGGTATCTTATGAAGCAATTTAGCAGCGGGCATTCCTCCTTTTTGTTTATATAATTCCTGCTTCAACATGCTTAATTCTGTATTGGAATAAACTGCATCGTCAATATTTGGTAATCTGGAAATTACTTTATTTCTTATCCTCACTTTTGCATTGGATAATTGATTGATGTCTAATTGATTGAAACGTTTGACTTCTTCTGAATAATCCTTTCCACAAAGATTTCTGAGTGAAGAGGATGAGAATAATATGTCTTCCAACCAACTAGAGTAGAACTTCTTTAGAAACGCATTTACTGCATCTTCACCAGATAGCCCTTCTTTCAGAGCTACAGACATATATGAAGAGAGACCTTCAGATTTACAGTCTTCTGTTGTTCTGTTGAAGTCTGCCTGCTCATCAATATCATTTATCTCATCTAGACACGCAATAACTCTATTATCTAGATCGTTGAAATTCATATCCAAAGCGTTAATTGATACAGAAAATAACGATTCAAACCATTCTGCGTCTTCTTCCACTTTAGTCGTTGAGATGAAAAGATTGTCTGCTAGTTTTTCACATGATTTTGCAATATCAGAGTTATTGACTATGGACCTAGCAACTTCGACTGGAATGTTCCACTCCCTAGTCATTTTATTAAATTCAATTGTCCAGTCAATATGATTGATAATTCTCCTGAAATCTGTAGTTAAACCATCATATAAATGTCCAAATTCTGCTTCCATTGCAGATTTTTTAGAAGCATCTAAATCATGTAGAACTTGAAGCCTGACCAAACGCTGCATGTTGATAATGTGCGATGAATAACCTGCAGGAGATAATGATAATTCAATCATTGGCATAATCGCACGTTTAAGGTCAATAAGTGAGTTTTGAATACGGCTACATTCTGTTGACGCTTGCTGAACATCCATTTCAGATAAGGATAGATTCTTTAAGGAAGATTCAAGCTCGATTAATGATGCACATCTTGCTGAAATTCTTTTGATTTCTAACGTTTCTGGAATTAAACCTTCAATACCAGTAAGAAGTAATCGTCTGATGCCTTCTGGAACTGGACCGTTAAATCTTTGAATTATCGAGTCGAAGGCATTGAATGATTGTTTCAATACTTCGAAATCTGTTGTTTCTCCAGTGTAGCCATTACCAAGTTTATCACGTAAATCTAAGTCATTTGCTCTAAGCCATACTCTTTCTTCTTTCAATCTTATGACTTTTTGCAAAATGTTTATGGCTTCGGCATCATCAAGTTTTTTAGAAGTATCTATTCTGAGATTCTTAAGCGTTTTGAGATCTGCATTGTGTTGTCCAAATCTCAACCCAAATGATTTTTGAGAGTTTTTAAATCTATTTAACATCTCTGTACAAGGCAATTCCAGAATCTGCATATCATAAGATTGGAAGATTTCTTGCTCTAATGACCTAATTATTGCATATTTAGAAACGGTCTCTGTGAAAGCTTCATTTCTTATGCTTCTGCCATACTCTGTAAACCAATTTTCTGTAGGATGAATAGGTCCATCTAGAATACTCAATATCTCGGTAGCAGCAATAAGATCAGAAACTGTCGGAACAGTTCCTTGAGGTATTAATGAAATTGCAAAGTCCTTTACTTTTTCAAGCTCTCCAAGTGCAGTAATCGCTTCTCCGCAGGCCCGTATCATCCTATCTGAGCCCCTAAGAATTCCATCTTCATCTGCAAAAACATCAATAGCTAAATTTTCCCTCAAGAATGCCATCTCAGTTTCAGATGTTTTTTCAGAAACTGTCATTGACGGAAGCGTTAATATTTTAGAATCGTATAGCTGTAAAAGTCTTTGCTTTATTGATTCATATTCATCCATCAGTGCTGCAAGACTCATTGCATTTTCCCTAAGCAGCTCTAGATTATCTTTCTCCAGCCACATTTCTGGAGGTGATGGTGATTTACTAAAATGAATTAGTGAATTCACGAATGAATCAAGTGTTTTAAGGGATATGTGAAGGCCACTCAGATTGAGGGTTGAATACACTTCATCAACTGCCTTAGATATATCAATTAGTTCATCATGCATTTTGGATAGTCTAGTTTTTATTATTTCCTTTTCTCCTGGAGTTGGTCTTTGTTTAAATATACAGTTTGACCACGAAGATTGTTTCATGGCTGCAGAAGTAGTTCTCGACCAGGATCTTACAAGGAATACACGTTTCATTAGTGTATCCATATCTGTGTTAGATATTGAGTCTAGTTTAAAGTCCAAATTCTTTGCATTTTGGAGTCTGGAAAGTTCTCCACAGACTCTATATACTGACAGACCAAGAGGATTTCTGACCATATGAAGTTCTTCAGCATATGTGTCAAGTGCTTGCTTTTCCATATCTAGTGCGTATAAGTCATCCAGATTGCATTCTGATGGATTTCTATCTAAATATAATACAGATTTTAATTCATCCAAAATATCCCGTTTGTTAACTTTGTGGCTATGCAAGACCATGCAGAAATCATCCAAACCGGCTTCAGACAGCCTTTTATGCACAATGTCCAACGCCGCCATCTTTTCAGAAACAAACAAAACTCTTTTTCCATCAGCCATTGCTTCTGAAATCATATTTGCAATAGTCTGAGACTTTCCAGTACCAGGGGGCCCTTCCAATATGAAACTTATTCCATTTCTTGCAAGAACTAATGCATCTTCCTGGCTTGAATCGGCATCCAATATCTGATAGCATTCTGAAGACTTGTGTTTATCATGATCTAACTGGGATGATACAGAATCGATAGAGGGCAATTCAGAGTTATCCCCGCAGATAGCTTTTACAATTGGGTTATTTTTGAGTTTCTCACTATTCTGCTCCAGATCCTGGTGCATAGAGATCCTTAAAAAAGAAAGTAAAGCTAATTCTGCTTTTTCATCAACATTCCATCCTTTCTGACTTACGATTTCTGAGACTGCGTCTAAGTAGTTCTTGAGATTTTCATCATTCTGATTTAATTCAGGAAAGATTATATTATATTCATCTTTTAATTTATACAATAATAACGGATTTACAACTATGGGCTCATCGGCTAGTTCCATGATAAATGGATCAGCAATGCTTTCTGTTGATAGGGATACTGGCACTAATACAAGGGGGGAAGTTATATCTCCAGAACCGTCATTCCAATTTAAAAATCCAAATGACAGGTATAATGTATTCATACCTTGTTCTTCAAATCCTTCTTTTGATTTTGTACGAAGGGATCCTAATATTTTCTGCTGTTCATTGATTGATTTATCTGTGGCTATATCCCCTTTTGTGAATTCAGCTATGTCCTCCTCATCTTCTAAAGCTTTAGGGGGCGTGTAGGGGAATCGCAATTGTTTTTTGGAAATGACCAGTTTTTTATATAGATCGTCATAATTCGGACGAACAATTTTTATGTTTGAATTTTTCGTCTCCTTATAACTAATGAGACGATTTCTTCTCCCTAAATCCAATAATTGCTTTTTCCAAAATTCAATTTTATCGTCGATTTCCGTCATTGATTGCGTCCCCTTCGTCCCATAATAGCCTAAATGTGAAGGTGAATGCGCTTTTAAGCAATTAATCTTATGTTGGCTAGATCATTGAATATAAGAAGTATTTAACAAATAGGAATATACGTCCATATATTTTACTAATTGAGGTTATATAGCCGTATGACAATAGGCCTTTGATAGTTTGAAGCAAGTAAATGAGAAAATAGACATGCGGATTGAAGAGTTTCCAAGAATCCTGATAGGTGCTACATCCAGTGGCAGTGGAAAAACCACGATAACATGTGGCATACTTCAAGCCCTGATAAATAGAAAAATGGCTGTGTCGTCATTTAAATGTGGACCAGATTACATTGATCCCATGTTTCATTCAAATGTCATAGGCACATCTTCTTCGAATTTAGATTTGTTTTTCTCAGAACCAGAGACTATGAAGTATTTGTTTACAAAATCGGCCAAAGGCACAGATATCTCAATAATAGAAGGTGTGATGGGGTACTATGATGGTATAAGCGCAACATCTTCCAGAGCATCTGCGTATGAAGTTTCCGTAATATTAGATACTCCGACAATATTAATTATAGATTCAAAGGGGGCCAGTACATCAATAATCGCTACAATTCTGGGATTTTTAGAATATAAAAAAGATAACAAAATAAAAGGAGTTATATTGAACAGGATGAGTGAGAAAGTCTACCAGCATATCAAAGATGTTATAGAAGATACACTTAAAATAAAAGTTCTTGGCTATGTACCATCAATCTCTGATATAGCCATTGAAAGTAGACATTTAGGACTTGTAACTCCAGATGGTGTTTCAGATATTCAAAATAAGCTTAATCTAATAGCAGAAGTGCTTGAAAAAACTGTAGATATTGATAAAATTATTGAAATTTCAAAAAATGCTTCTCCAATAACATATCAAAACCAGTCTGTCTGTAAAGTAAAAGGTTCTCCAATAATCGCAGTTGCAAAAGATGAGGCTTTTTGTTTCATGTATCATGACAACATAGATCTGTTGAAGGATATGGGAGCCAGAATAGTATATTTTTCTCCAATTCATGACGAGTGTATACCAAATGCGGATGGATTGATTTTGTACGGCGGGTATCCTGAACTATATGCTAGTGAGTTAAGTAAAAACAGATCCATGATGCAATCAATAAAGACGGCTGTGTCAGAAGGGATGCCATGTATTGCAGAGTGTGGAGGATTCATGTATCTGCATGATGAAATGGAGGATGCATCTGGAATATTCTATCCAATGTGTTCTGTCATACCAGGTCGATCATACAAAACCAAAAAACTTGTCAGATTCGGGTATGTAGACCTTAAAAGTAAACAGGATTCATGGATATTAAAAACAAACGAAACTGCCAAAGCCCATGAATTTCATTATTGGGAAAGTAGTAACTGTGGGAATGATTTTACATCTACAAGAGCATCTGGAGATGAGAGTTGGGACTGTATACACTCTAAGAATATGATGCTTGTTGGTTATCCACACATATTTTATAGATCTTGTCCAAACATTGCAAAAAGGTTTTTAGAAGCCTGTGTAAATTATAAGGCCTTAAGGGAAAAGTACCTTAAACAAGAGTGAAGTTATTAGAAATATGTCTCTCAATGCAGATCAGATTAAAGAAGTCAAAAATCAGGGATTTTTGATAAATCGTGGTACTGAATTATTTTCAGGGAGAATTATAACTGGAAATGGAGTTCTAACTGCTACGGAGCTTAAGACTGCATGTGAAGCTGCTGAAAAATTTGGTAATGGCAACCTTACATTTACAACCCGTCAAACTGTAGAACTTCCTGGGATACCTTATGAAAAAATTCCAGACTTTAAACAGTTTGTAACAGAAAGGGGACTTAGCATCGGAGGAACTGGTCGCCGAGTTCGCCCAATTGTATCTTGTAAAGGTACTACATGCATCTATGGTCTCCATGATACTCAGGAAATGGCTGCAGAGATTCATGAACGTTTTTTTGAAGGATATGCTGACGTTTTGTTTCCCCATAAAATAAAAATTTCAGTCGGTGGCTGTCCGAATAATTGTGTTAAACCTGACATAAACGATATTGGAATAATGGGTCAGAGAATACCAATAGTAAATGAAGAACTTTGTAAAGTATGCAAAAAATGTAAAGTTGAAGCAGTATGCCCGATGAATGCGGCTGTTAAATCCGAAACGATTGTGATTGACGAAGAAATTTGCGTCAAATGTGGAAGATGTTCTGATAAGTGTCCATTTGGAGCAGTAACTGGAGAGATAACATTCTACAAAATGTTTATAGGTGGCCAGTGGGGAAAACACCGTTACCTTGGATATGAATTGAGCAGACTGTTTGAACGGAATGAAGTTATGGATATCATTGAAAGTTCTATGTTATTCTTTAAGAAAGAGGGAAAATTGGGAGAACGGTTTAGACAAACAATAGATCGCATAGGCATAAATACAGCTGAAAAAATCATTCTATCTAAAGAACTACTTAATCAAAAAGAAGAGATAATAAAGATGCAATAATCTTTACCGCTAGAGAGGTTTAAATTTTCCTTTCTATTTTTTTATTACCGTATATTGCACATATAATGGATGTTTTATGGCATTCCCTGCAAAGATACCACAGAGAGATACACTCAACATATTCAATTAATGAGTATACACAAAAGATGCAAGCGTGTTCTCTAAAGCAAGATGAAGTCCACCAATCAGCACTACCAAAGGTCCATCAGGCTTCATTCTCTCAATCAGTTTTACTTCAATACCTGGGACAAAACCCATTGAAATCAATTTCTTGATCTGGTCTGGATTCCCTCCTTTAAGGTGTGAAATCGTGTATTTTCGACCAACGGCTACTCTATCAAGAGTACGGCTCTTTTCTGGCATGTCGCAACGAATAGAACAATCACATCCGCAATGTTCATTTGTGCCTAAAATTTTACACATTCTACCTGCTGACTCGTCTGATATTACATGTTCCGTTCTGCATGCTTCTTCATGAGCTACATCCTCGTTTGCATCCAAAACGTCCACTAAAAACCTTTCCATAACTTGGTGTTTTTCTCTGAGATGTTTTGCATACTCAAGTCCTTTTTCTGTAAGGGATACTCCTCTGTATTTTTCATACTCGACCATGCCTTCATTTGCAAGATTTCTTATCATTTCACTAACACTTGCTGGGGATATACCTAAACGAGATGCTATTTCAGAAGTCTTGGCTACTTGTGACCCGCCCGTAATGCGTAATATGTAAATCAAGTAGTCCTCTCGAGTATAGGTAGTCATACACAGCCAATATTCTTAAACATTCTTGAAACTTTTCTCCAAATGTAATAGGTTTGTGGTTGTACACAGATAAAATGTAAGATTTGAATAGTTTGTACAGTATGAGCGAGTATCAAGAAACACATTTTGTGATGGGTATAGGATGACATATAAAAAATTGACAATGAAGGCAGTTATTGAGCTTGCGGCCCCTCATACATGGCCTGCTAGTACAATACCAGTATGTTTAGCTATGGTGTTGAGTGTTTCGTTTGTAGGCCATTTTTCGCCATACCTATTTTTTTCTGTACTTCTTACTTCAATATTCTTACAATGTGCAGTTAATACATTGAATGATTATGCAGACTTTGTAAAAGGTACAGACACTCTTGAAAACTCAGACGATCCAACTGATGCTTCAATAATTTATAATGACTTGAATCCCAGATCTGCAAAAAATGTTGGGATAGTATTTGTTGCACTAGCTGCTTTATCTGGAGTATATGCAATATATATTGCTGGTTGGACCCCAGTGATTTTTGGTGCGATTGGTGTGGCAATTTTGACCTCATATTCATTCAGTAAATTTCCTTTATCTCATCTACCAGTTGGAGAAATCATTTCGGGCGTTGTGATGGGGGGAATAATCCCATTGGCTTCATACTATGTATTTACACTTCAAATCGAGCCCATGGTAATCATATATTGTTTACCAACAATCATCTCAATAGGCCTAATAATGATGACAAATAATATATCAGATATAGAGAGGGATCTTATAGTAAAAAGAAAAACACTTCCCTGCTTATTAAAAAGAGATAAAACGTCAATATTATTGAAATCATTCATAATAATATCCGTAATTTCTGTTTGTACGTTAGTAGTTATTTATTTCAGAAATGGCAGTTTTCTCATTCCATTGATGATCGCATCATTGATTATGCCATACATAAGGTTATCAAATGGTAGATTTGTACCAGAATCCAGAATAATCTCAATGAATTCAATTTTATCAATACATACACGTTTAAACTTATACTACATAGCTATGATTGCAGCGGATATGATTATAGGTGCCTTACCATGAAAGATGATAAAGAAGAAAAAGTGCAGGGTGTGTTTCAACACATCAGCAGCAATTATGACATGATGAATGACATAATAAGTATAGGACTGCATCGAGGATGGAAAGATTCACTAGCTGAAGAAATATCTCAAAAAGGTAAATCAATCCTGGATGTCTGTTGCGGCACTGGTGATCTGACTGTAATGCTTTCTAAAAAAGATGTTTTAAATGAAGTTACAGGACTTGATTTTTCACAAAATATGCTTTCTGTAGCGAAAAATCGAGTGGAAAAAAATGATGTAAAAAATGTAAAGCTAGTTCAGGGCAATGCAATGGAGCTACCGTTTGAAGATAATTGTTTTGACTGTGCTGTAATCTCATTTGGATTAAGAAATGTTGCTGATTATTCAAAGGTCATTTCTGAAATGACCAGGGTCATTAAAAAAGGAGGCTGGATATATTGTCTTGAAGCATCATATCCCGATTCAAAATATATAAAACCGTTTTTTAGATTATATTTTAGGCACATTATGCCTCGATTGGCAGGATTAATCACAGGAAAACAAAAAGAGTATGAATGGTTGAATGAGTCTACTGAACTATTTTTAAAAAAGAATGAACTGGCAGAGTTATTCAAAAAATGTGGCCTATCGGATGTTACATACAAAACATATTTGATGGGATCTGCGGCCCTTCACAAAGGTCAAAAATAACGCCACTTTAAACTTAAGTTATTTTTAAAATAGTTGTATTGCTATGAGAAAAATATGTTAGGTGGTACAGTATTTCAAGTGTCAGGTATGACCTGCAGCCATTGTGAAGCTTCTGTTGAAAAAGCAGTGTTAACAATTGATGGTATAAAAGCAGTGAAGGCAAATGCTTCAAAAGGAGAGATTAAAGTAAAGGGAATCCTCACAGACGAAGTTATTGAAAAAATAAAAGAAGTTGTGTCTGAAGCTGGTTTTTTAATTAAAGAGTGAAAACAAGATGTGTGGAGAAATTGATCACTGTATCAATTCCCACATAGAAAGGCATTTTGTGTTTAACCTTGATTGTGTGGTATCAATTCATAGATAGCAAATGCTAAATCCCTTGGAGTCATAGATTGGACTATTACTTTTCCAGGACCATGCAAGATGGTGATAAAAAGTCCCTCTCCACTGAATAACATATTTTTTACACCTTTTACTCTTTGAATTTCATATTGAACTGATTCTTCCCACAAGACTGCATTCGATGTTGATACTTTCAATATCTGTCCTGGCTGCAGATCAAATTCAGCAACATCACCGCAGGCAGCTATAAACGCAGTTCCATTTCCAGATATTTTCTGTAGCAAGAAGCCTTCTCCACCAAAAACAGCTGAACCCAGTTTCTTTTGAATGGACAGATCTACATCTACGCCATCTTGGGCACAAAGAAACGATGATCCTTGACAAATATATGATCTGCCTTGCATATCAAGTGGTATAATCTTACCAGGAAATGTCCCACCAAATGCCACTATTCCTTTTTTATTTTCTGATTTAAAATTCGTGATGAAAAGAGTGTCCCCGGAAAAGCTTCGTTTCAGACCTTTTAATAATCCACCTCTAGTGTTTGTATCCATTACTACACTTTCACTCATATATTTCATTGTACCTGATTCGGAATAAACGTTCTCTCCAGGTTCAAGTTCAATCTCTACGATTTGAAGATTGTTTCCCATAATTTTATAATTCATAATATGTGATTACAGTATGATTATAAAATATCACTCAGATTCTTCATCCATTTTCTTGATGTTTTCACATACCATTTCAGCAATCATTGCTTCTGTTACTCTAAAACATTTCCCACCAATTAATTTAGAAATATTATATGGGAGTTCGTCTCGAGTTATAAGCAAATAACCTTTCTTTTTAGAGTATTCTGCAATTTCCCTGTCTTTTTTACCTTTCATACCTTCGTCTTGAACAGTTGTTACATCCCAGCCTAATGCTTCATAATATTCTTTAGATCCGGTAAAGTGTTCATCAAGAAACAGTTTCATAAATTAATATATACTCGTTATGTTCAAAAAGATTTTCATGATAAATCAGCAAAAAGTATCATATTGAGAGATTATTGATAAAGATACGTGTGCTAAACGTTCTTAATTTATAACAAAACAAGCCACAACTATCTGTTAATACAACTGGGTGATTGAATTAATACATCTAATATATGTGTTTTATAAACAAAATTAGACTGAATTCCATCATCAATAGACTGCTAAAAAAAATTCCATTTACGTGTTTTAACTGTAGAATTTTTTTAGATTTTTAAAGCATTGAGATCTAAAAAGAAAAAATTAAGAGCATTTAAACTTCAACTCATAAGAAAATGAGGATAATAAAAACATGCCTCATCATATGAAATTTATTTACATAGAAGCATTATCGGCGATATATCTATATATAATGATGATTAATTAATATGTATGCCATTTATAGATCAAAAAGAAAAAAGAGCATCGATACTAGACGAACCGTACGCAGCAGGTATCCTTTTAATGTTGAGAGATAGAGAAATGAAAGGAGAATCATTACTTACTCTCAGCGGTGTGAAACATACAGTATCTGCAAATTATAATTCTGTGAAAAAAATCCTCATATGGATGGAAGACATGGGAATAATAGAGATTAATCAATCTGCACAAGAGGAACACCCGCGTCCAGGAAGGCCAGGACATAATGTTGAACTCACGGAAAAAGGAAAAAATATTGCAGATAGCCTTAATGAAGTCGTTGAATATATGGGACAGATACCAGTATATAGAAAAGGCATCAAAGAATCATCATCACCGTCAAAGGCTTCAGCAAACAAAGCATCAAAACCAACGGTTAAGACAGCTAAAGTAACACCAAAGCCATCAAAACCAGCTAAATCAACCAAAACAGCACCAAAAGCTGCCCCAAAAAGTGTAAAATCACCTGCAAAGGCTGCTCCTAAAACTAGAAAAACAGTAGCTAACAAAACAGCTGCAAAAAAAGTTACAGAAAAGAAAAAGCCAGCCTCCTCAAAAAGAAACACATCCAAAAGGGCTAAAAAGTAAATAAACTCGAGTAGGATGTTGTATTTCATCCTACAATAACTTTTTTTATCTGCAATTAGTTCTAGATTTTATGAAAGTTGTAGGTGTATCTGGCAGTCCAAGGCCAAAAAGCAATTCTTCAACCATTGTGAAAACTGCCTTGGAAGAGCTTGCATCAAAAGGTGCAGAAACTGAACTTTTTGAAATGTCTGGCATGAAATTCGAAGGCTGCAGCGGCTGCATGTATTGCAAATCTAAAGGAAAATGTGTTAAAAATGATGATATTACAAAGATCATTGATGCCATATCTAATGCGGATGCAATAGTATTTGCAGCCCCGATATATTTCCATAGGTATAACTCCCAATTCAGAGCATTGATTGATCGTTTGTACTGTTTAATAAGGCCTGATTTTTCATGCGCACTTCCTGCTGGTAAAAAAGCAATAGTTATAAGCACACAGGGAGCACCTGATGAAACTGCATTTAAGGGTGAAACTGATTGGCTTGCAGAAACATTGAATAGCTACTTTAAATTTAACGTAGTAGACAAACTCATATTTGTAAATGGAAATGATGTTAATTCTGCCGCTGGAAATCAAGAATTTATTTCTAAAGTGAAAGATGCTGCAGGAAAACTTATCTAATTAAAAACAGGAGCGTATGCCTTAAGCATAGCTCCTTTTATAATTTTTAAAATGTTGTATTAATTTAGATCGTTAATTACTGTTGTTTTTCGTTTAGATGGGTCTTTCGTATTGCTTGATGCAAGAATCTGTACTTTATTAAAATTATCTAGAGCAATTATGGGGGCATGATCTGATTTTATCTGTAATGTATCCCATCGCATGTATCCAACATAAATTGGATTATGAAGAATTCTGCTAATTGACCATTTTGTCCAAAGATTTCCATTTCTTGTGAGTTTTGATTCAGAGTTTAAAGAGCTAGCTATTGATGCCATTGTATGGCCTTGAAGATACTCTGAATAAATCCATCGAATAATATTAGCTTCGTGCTCTTCAATTATTAAATTTGAATTTTCTAATTTATAACCATATGGAGGATTGAAACCCATCATACCCCCCATTGATGCTTTTTGTTCCATACCCACATAGGTTCTTTCACCAATCTGTTCAGATTCTAATTGAGCAATTCTCTGAATCATATCAACTACAAACCTTCCTATTGCACTGGATGTATCAAGTTCTTCCTGCATTGATGTGAATTTTTTGCCCCATTTCTCAAGATTATCCATCATTTCTATAAAATTTCTAGAATTTCTATGAATACGGTCCATTTTAAGGACAAGAATTGTATCCCATTTGTCCTTTTCATCAATCATTCTTTTATACTCCGATCTTGAACTGATTTTTCTACCACTGTATCCTTTATCAGCATATACTTCTGCAATATCCCACCCTTGAGCCTCACAATATGCAGTCAAACGCTCTTGCTGCGCCTCTAGAGAGTATCCCTCTTCAGCCTGCTCTTCTGTGGATACTCTGATGTATAATGCAGCTCTTGTCATCATCATCCTCCAATCAAAGTATGTGCTGAACCAGATGCATTTCTGCGTCGTTCTTCCATCATTTTTTGAACTAAATTGAAGATAGAAATTGAAACTATTTCTATGTCATCTAGTTTTATAAGAAAACCATCCCATAATGCAAACCCACAATAGAGAGGGTTTCTCAAGATCTTACTAACGGTCTGTTTTTTCCAAGTTGTACCTTTTTTGGAAGGAATGCCTTTTGAGTTAAGATTAGTTGCAATATCATTCAGGCTATTCCCTGAGATATATGCATTGAATATGTAAGATACAATGCCTGCTTCTGAAGGATTTATTTCTAATCCAGGATCTTTAAAATTATATCCATATGGTTCCCCCGAACCTAAATATCCATCGCCATTCTTTGCTTTTTGAATCATTCCAATTTTTACTCTTTCACCAATCTGTTCAGATTCTAATTGAGCAATTCTCTGGATTATATCCATTACAAACCGTCCCATTGCAGACGTTGTATCAAACTTTTCCTGCATTGAGCTGAACTGCTTTCCTTTTGAGGCAAGTTCATTCATCATGTTAGTAAAATTTTGAGAATTTCTATGAATACGGTCCATTTTAAGGACCAATAAGACATCCCAAGAATCTGACTCTTGCATCATTTTTTTATACATAGGTCTTGAAATATCTCTACCTGAATAACCATCATCAATGTATTCATCAGAGATGTCCCAGCCTTTTGCTTTACAATATGCTCTTAATCGTTTTAGCTGAGCGGCTATACTGAATCCTTCCCGTGCTTGGTCTTCTGTAGAAACCCTGACATATACAGCTGCTCGCATCCCATACAGTGAACGGCGAACCATAATTTAAGCTTTTAATAAAGTATGGCTATAGGTTTAATAATATAGCAAATAATATATCTTCAGATCTTTGAATGGATATAAATAATCAAACACTAATAATCAATAGTTAATAATGTGATTATAATACAATCCAATGGTAAGATTCAAGAATATAAAGCATATGTGAGAATAGAATGCAAGAAGAACTTGATTCAGAGATGTTACGTTTAAAGGAAGAATTCGGCGGACTTGTCGACAATGACACTTTGCGTAGATTAGTCGAATCAAGAGGTGTTTATATGTCAGAAAAAAAGATTTCAGAATTTGGCGATAAAGAAGAAGTTTCAGCTACCGTAAAGGTAACAAGAATATTCGATACCAAAATATTTAATAAAAGAACTGGCGGAGAAGGGAAAGTCAGAAACATTGGTGTAGAAGATGATTCTGGCAACTGCCGCATTACTCTCTGGGATGAAGATGTAAATTTAGTAGAAACTATGGGAATTGAAGTCGGGGATGAGTTAAAGCTTACAAGTTGTTATGTGAAACAAACCGATTATGGTACTGACGTCTCTAAAGGACGTGTTGGAACTATTGAAAAACTTTGAAGGTGCGGCTTTCCGCACCCACTACCGTTTTATTAGTCAGATTTTATCATAAATATCCATAGTAGATAAACTATTTAAAAAAATAAATATACCATCTAATTTTAAAAAAATGTAAAAGGAAGGGGTTTAGGTTGTAAGTTTAAGAAGCTTACATCATTCCTGGAGGCATTCCGCCCATTCCAGGAGGCATTCCGCCCATTCCAGGAGGCATTCCACCAGGTGCTCCACCTGGAGCTGGACCTTGTTTAGATGCAATAACGTCATCTATCCTGAGGATCATTGCTGCTACTTCTGTTGCAGACTCAATGATCTGTGTTTTTACTCTCAGGGGTTCAAGGATATTAAGATCGTACATGTTTACGACTTTTCCTTCATCAAGGTCAATGCCCATATAGGATGCGTTCTTTGATTTCTTTTCGTGAGCTGTCTTTAGTTGAATTACTAGATCTATTGGATCCAGTCCTGCGTTTTCAGACAAAGCCCATGGAATGACTTCGAGAGCCTCTGCAAATGCTTCAATTGCAAGTTGTTCTCTTCCACCTACGCTTGATGCATATGCTGCTAATTTCATGGACATTTCAATTTCTGGAGCTCCACCGCCAGCGACAACTTTTCCATCTTCAATTGCTACACCAACCACACGCAGTGCATCGTGTAGTGCACGTTCAACCTCAGCAACTACATGCTCTGTACCGCCACGTACAATGATGCTGACTGCTTTTGGATTTTTGCAACCAGTGATGAATGTCATATTTTCCTCGCCGATTTTCTTTTCTTCGACAAGACTTGCAGTACCGAGATCGGCTTTTGACAATGAATCAATGTTGCCTACTACGTTTCCACCAGTAGCCTTAGCAATCTTATCCATATCGGATTCTTTAAGCCTGCGGCAAGCATATATTCCAGCTTTAGACATGTAATGCTGTACTAAGTCATCCATTCCTTTCTGGCAAAATACTACGTTTGCACCAACAGCTTTTACTTTTTCAACCATGTCTTTAAGGGTCTTTTCTTCTTCATCAAGGAAAGCCTGCATGGATGCTGGATCACGTATCTGGATTTTTGCTTCTACTTCAGTTTTCTTTATTTCAAAAGGTGAAGAGATTATTGCAATCTTAGCGTTAGATACGGATTTTGGCATGCGTGGATGGACTTTTTCTTTGTCGATAGCAAGACCGTTTATGAGCTCGGTATCTTTAATTGATCCTCCAGTTTTTGTCTCCACTTTGATGTTGTCTATATTTACAAGGGAGTCGTTTCCTCTCTTCTCGACAACGGACTTTACTGCATTAACACAAAGATCTGCAAGGTAATCGCGAGAATCTCCAACAGATTTTCCGATCATGGCTGTCTTGGATACTTTCTTCAAAATCTCATCACTGTTTGCATTGAATGCTATTTTTTCAAGTATTTTTACAGCTTCTGTTGCAGCTAATCTGTATCCATTAGCGATAATTGTAGGATGTACATTCTGTTCGATCAAAGCCTCAGCTTTTTTAAGCAACTCTCCAGCAACAACTACGGAAGTTGTTGTTCCATCACCACATTCAGCATCCTGAGTTTTTGCTACTTCTACGATCATTTTAGCAGCTGGGTGCTGAACATCTATCTCTTTGAGGATTGTTACACCATCGTTCGTGATTACTACATCTCCAAGAGAATCAACAAGCATCTTGTCCATTCCTTTTGGACCTAATGTAGTCCTTACTGCATCAGCGATTGCACGTGCGGCAGCAATATTGTTGCTTTGAGCTTCTCTCTTTTTTGTGCGCTCTGTACCTTCCTTGAGCACAATGATTGGTTGACCTTGTCCTAAAGAATATCCCATAATGGGCCTCCTATTAAGAAGGAGTAGTTTAAAGCTTCTATATATAGCTTTCCATAGGTCACAGGATTATTTTTTGTTCTGGCATAGATGATCAAAACACGTCTTCAACTTTTATTCCTGCAGACTTGCAACGAAATTTTATAAGATTTGAAACTTGATCAGAATTAATTGATGAAAATGGCAGAATGTTTTCTAAAGTGTCAGACAAACCAGGTCTAAGGTTTAGTCTATCTACCATTACTCTTTTTATTCCCGAATCAGCAATGTCATTGATCAGGCTGTCTGATTTGTCTGTAATTCCATATATTGTCGGTCCAATGAGGATATAAACGTTCAACCCGATATCTACAAATTCTTTTGCAGCAGCCAGCCTCTTAGAAGGTAGAGGTACATCTTTTTCAAAAAATTTAGAATGTTCATCATCAGTAGAGATGCTGAACCCAATCTCAGCGCGTGTAAGATTTGCATAGAGATTAAGGTCGCGTATTGCCAAGTCAGATTTTGTTAGCAAACTCACTGGAAGATCTTCTTTAGAAATTTCCTGAAGGCATTGCCTAGTATTATGTATCACAGATTCTATGGGCTGATAAGGGTCTGTTACAGTACCTAAACCAATTACCCCTCTCTTGGTTTTTAGTTCTTTGGATAATAACTTCGATATTCCAGACTTTACCTTTACATCATTCCAAGCAGATCTGTCTATTTTTAAGATGTTTGGAGCATAGCAGTACGTGCAATTATGAGAACATCCGACATATGGATTGAGTGCATAATCCAAACTAGGAAGACGAGATGGAGAGAGTGCACAGGAACAAACCTGATATTTTAATTTAGGACCTGGAATAAAGTCATCTAGGTTAGACATAATCATCAAGTCTTTTTTGTGTAAACATATCTTTCAAAATTCCAGAGTTAGATATCCACTGGTTTATAGGGATGCTCATTTTAGAGCCTACATGGTTTAATGCCTCATTTAATGTTTCAAATCTACATGGCTCTGTTTTTAATGCTGCCCTTACATTTTCTCTAACATTCCATACTCCAACAGGCATGATGTATCCAGGATGAGCTTCTCTAAATATTACGGCTCCAGCCTGTCTACCTTCACTCTGCAGAAGTTCGTTGATTGCAAATCTTGCCGCATAATAACAACCCCCGATTTCTGCATATTGCTTTCTGCCATTGTAAAACTCATGAGAACTGATAATTTCCACGTCTTTTCCAAGAGGATTCCATACTGTATTTGGGAACCAAGCTTCTATTAGCTCATATCTCCATGAAACAGGCATAAGAAGAATGCTCCATCTGTTATCCAGCTGATACCAATCATACACCCTCCAATCCTCAATTAAAGGATTATATTTTGTGTTCGAAAGTAGAGATTTTCCTAATATGTCATCAACTGCAGTAATAGACCATCTGGTTGGAACAAATTTTCTATTTTTATCTATTCCAAAAGCTCCTACTGAAAAGGCTTTCTGGATCTTGGAAACTAATACACCCTCTCCATACAGTGATTTAACAGCTTCTGTTGCTTTGAGGTCTGTATCATAAAATGCTTTTTCAACATGCTGTTCATATCTAGTATTTCCTACTTCAAGAGCTTTCAACCTTGCTGATGGTCCAAATGGTTGCACTTCATCATCCAATACTAATCGTCCAACGGGTCTTTTCTGAAATGCGGCTTCTACTTCCAATGGATTTTCTGCTAAAGCAAGATCTCTAGTCTGATCGATTATTTTTCCAGCTTTGTGAAAATCAACCGCATCTATTCTGTGTTTTCCTCTAACTAAGGAAAATCGAAAATCCACAAATTCCTCAATGCTTTTTCCAACCCACAACTCAGGTGTGTCCATTATAGATGTGTCACCCATCATCGGTGGCACAAGCGGCCCAATATCAACTTTAGGATATCCATATCGCCCCACAAATATACTTGGAGGCGACATTCCTTCAATGTCTAAAGAACTGATTAAATTTTTAGTTTTAGCTCTGGAATAAAATTTTACCATTAGCGGACATCTGTCTTTGCCGCAGAGATTTTTTGATCCTTTACATATGGCACAGGGAGAACTTGGCGGAATTACATCTACGTCTTCCGCATATTTGTTAAATCCCCCTACATCAAATGTTGCAGACATCCTTTTCTCTACTAATTCGTAAACTTATATATCTTGCCCCATCTGTACAAAAAAGAATGGGTGATTAACCAGCCCATGAAATTATCTGATAGTCCCCATTCTCTGAAAAATCCCCTTTGCAAGTCATTCTTACATTGACTGCTTTATAAGAGTAATCTAAAGAAGGTAAGATTGATGCTAGTTCACGATGCTCCAATGAAAATCGCATCATTAAACTATTTCTTCCCAGATCATAAGATCTTGCTTCACATGTAGATAGTAACTTGAACAATTCTTGCGAGGGTTTTTTACAATTTGGATCAATTATGAGGGCTTTGACAGAAGAGTATCTTATGTCACTGCCTCTGCTGAATGAATGGAGTATTGCAAAACCATTCTCAGTAAAATATACGTGCCCTAAACCTGATAGCGCAGATTCCACTTCAGAAGATAAATCTAGACCTGGACAGACGTTATTACACAGTTTAGAAATGTCAAAGTCATCAGGAGAGTTTAACTCAGTAGCTCTGTACTCAGCTTCTGAAGATGTTATCTTTTCAGCCACCAATATTGATGTTCCAACAGAATATCCAAAAGATGTGTAAAAATGCATATTTTTCTCACTCTTAGGAGATGTTTCCAAACCACATACTCTACATGAAGATAAGTATGTTCCACAGGCATTTAGCAATGCTTTTCCAATTTTTTTATTTTGATACTCAGGAAGTACTTCCAAAGGTCCTATCCAGCCAATATCCCCCCATTTATGACAAAAAGCAGACCCAATAATCTTTCCTCGATCTTCTGCAACAATGCAACCATCTGGATCACTTTTAAGATATGAATTTATTAATAGATCAGAACGTCTTGGATAAGTTATCTTACGCCCTGCATCTTTTGTTGCCATGTCTGACCATGCTATCTGACCTACATCTTGAACCTGACTGACATCATTCTGTTTCATTATTCTGATATTAGTCATTTCGGTCTCTCCATGCTTTGTCCCGAATTTCAGCCGAGGTAAGAGTATTCAATAACCTCCTGTTAGGTAATTTTGCTTTTTCAGCTGCAATTTTTCCCAAATCCATTCTTCTTAGCTGGTGTGGAAAAATTGCATCTGTACCTATTGAATAGACAGCATCTTGTTCATAAACTTTGCAAATTGTTGAAGTATCTAGATCAGAACGATATGGTGATGTATTTATTTCTAAAGCTACACCATTATTGGAAGCTAATTTAAACAAATATTGGTAATCCAGTGATTGACTATTCCTGAGTCCTATTAAACGATTAAGAGGATGTCCCCAGATATCTACCCGAGGATCGCTCAACGCTTTAGCAATACGGTTCATCATTAGTTCTTCAGGGCAAGTCAGATGAGAATTGACTGATGCAATAACTAAGTCTGAAGAATCCATGATATCTTCTGGAGCTGATAAGATACCATCCTCAGAAATGTCAACTTCGATGCCTTTTAATACATCAATAGAACAGTTTAACCGGTCTATATGTTCATTCCGTTTACGAATGAGGTCTGGAGTTGTGTGATTGCACAATCTGTCCACTATGCAGACATATTCATATCCTAAACAATCCGCTTGTGAAATTATCTCGTTTAAATTTAGAAATCCATCTGCAGAAATAGAGCGTATTCGAAGATCACCTAGAATGATAATGTTTGATTCTCCACCTGATCGGAATTCTGGAGGTACATAACCCATTCCAAGACAAGAATATATATCAGCTTCAGTATTGATTTCATACATAGATTGAGGAGACAGTGTGAGTCCAAGACTAGCAGCTCTATTTTCTAATAAATTAATATGCTCAGAAGGACCTGTAAGTCTCAATTGTTCAAATGGTATTTTTTCAGGATCCATGGACTTCAACATTGCTGCAGCACCAGAGATTGTTTTACCGGTAGCAGTTTGTTTATTGGCATGTGTTAATTCCTGAATCTCAGGACACATTGCAAACAAAGGTATGGCCCTATCCGCTGATGAAGAAACAAGAATTGTAAATGCTGTTGCAGTCTCGTCTTTTCTCCTAAAGGGACCCGCAAGTTCTGCTTTCACAGTCCACTTGTCTTCAGATATGTATTTTAAAACATTTTCAGCAGAGGCATTTACTACCCCATATGGAAGTTCTGCTGATTGTTCACCTAACCATGCAATAAAATTGTGCAATTTGGCTTCCACAGCAGTACCTAGTCCAGGAATATCACGGATTATTCCTTCCTCTAAGGCTAAAAGCAGATCAGCTGCTGAATGAACATCTGCAAATATGCAAACGTCAGCTATTTCCCTTAGAGTTAAGGGAAGTCTTCTGAAAATATCCATATCTTCTGGAAGAATGCTTCGTACATCTTCTAACATGCCTATTTTTCCAGTTTCAAAATACTCTATAATCTTTGATTCTATTGAGGGTCCAACTCCTTTGATTTCTCGTATCCTTCCAGATGTGTAAATTTTATATAGATTCTCATTTAAGTTTAAAATTTCTTCTGAAGCATTTAGATATGAAGATGAACGCCATTGTTCACCTTGTATTTCCATAGCAATGGCTAAATCTTTAAAACAATTTGATATTGTACAATTCTCAGAGTTCATCGTGGGGCCTTCTACATTTTAGGCTGATCAGTGCTGCAAAAGCTCCCGCACCGACTCCATTTCCGATATTAACCACTGAGATTCCCAGAGAGCATGATTGTAGCATAGCCCTTAATGCAGTTTCGCCTTCTCCACCAAATCCATAACCTACGGCCGTAGGAAGCCCTATCACAGGTACAGTGGAAAACGAAGAAACTACTGAAGCTAAAGCCCCTTCCATACCAGCTGCAACAATTATAGCATCAACGTCTGCATCTAACATATCTTTGAGAGGTTCTATAAACCTATGAAATGTAGCAATACCTACATCATATGACGTTAATGAGTTGATACCCATAGCAGCTGCTACAAGTCTTGCTTCTTCTGCATATTGAATGTCTGAAGTGCCTGCCGCCATTATTCCTATCAAACCAATCGGTTCTGGAAAGTTTCCAATAATGATCATTTTTGCTTCTTCAGCATATATAGCTTCTGGAATCTTATCATGCACAGCATCATAATGTTCCAAGGATGCTCTGGAGATAAGTAAGAGATCACTTTCAGCTTTACAGGCTATTTCGGCTGTTTTTGTTGGAGATTTTCCTTCACCGAATATGATTTCTGGAATTCCTTTCCGGTTAAAACGATTTTTGTCAAATAGTGTATGATTTCCTATTGTCTGAATGTAATCTAATCGTAGCTGTTTTTCAGCTTCATCGGCAGAGAGTTTTCCCTCTTTATATTCATTTAAAATTTTCCTTACATTCATCAGTCTGCTAAAAAGCAAATCAACATTTTAAAGACGTGGGTAGTTATCTGTGTTGAGATGAATGAAAAATTAAAAAGATTAGAGCTTGCACTCAAGGAAATGAAAAGTGTAGCTATTGCATATTCTGGAGGAGTAGATAGTACATTTTTGTTATATGAAGCTCAAAAAGTATTGGGTAAAAACGCTGTTATAGGAATTTTGAATGTGTCTCCAATAAATAGCACCCGCTCTACACAATCTGCCCGTAATACTGCCAAAGTAATCGGAGCAAATATTATTGAAATATCTGTAATAAATAGTAAACTAAAAATGAATCCAGTTGATAGGTGTTATATTTGCAAGAAATCAATGATGTCTGAAATTAAAAAAATTTCTGAAAAGCTCAAAATGAATTGCGTAGCTGAAGGCAGCATTGCTGATGATGAACCGTCTTTAAGGCCAGGCATGAAAGCCATTAAAGAGCTTGGTATAATATCTCCACTAAAAGATGCAGGATTGACAAAAAAAGAAATTAGACAATTATCTGCTGAAGCCAATCTTCCAACTGCAAATTATGCATCTGGAACCTGTTTGATGACTCGAATACCATATGGAGAAGAAGTAAGTGATGAAAAATTACAGACTATTGAAAAAGCAGAAGAAATTTTACTATCATTGGGAATTTTTAATCTAAGGGTGAGATGCCATGGAGATCTTGCTAGAATAGAAGTTCCGTGTGAATTGTTAGAGTCTATTATTGTTCATCACAAACATATATCAGATGAATTTAAAAAATTGGGATTTAAATATACATGTCTAGATCTAGAAGGATATAGAGCAGGAAGCATGGATTAAGCTTACTCTGATTCTTTCCGTTCTACAGTGTTGTTGAATGTAATAACATTCTGAGGGAATGGTATCTCTATACCTTCTTCATTAAATCTGTTGTTGATCTGTGCTTTTATTTCAGAATTTACTCTCCACATCTTTCTGATGTCATCCACATAATACCAAATTGCAAAATCAAGAGAGCTTGGACCGAAATTACTGAAACGCACATATGGTGCTTGTGCTTTATTATCGTGCACTACATCTGGATGATTATTTACGATATCCAGTAAGATAGATTCTACCTTTTCAACATCACTTCCATATGCAACTCCGATGGATGTGTAAAGTGCACGATGATTATCTGGTTCAGAATAATTTGTAACTTTATTTGCAGCCACTGTTGTGTTGGGAATTATTACAATGTCATGGTTTATAAGATCGTATAACTGAGTTGAACGTATTCCTATCTTTTTCACTTCACAGATTTCCCCACTATCTAACATGACCCTGTCACCGATTTTAAACGGCCTGTCGAGCATGACCTGAAGTCCTGCGAAGAAACTACCGAAAACATCTTTTGCTGCCAGTGCCACGATTGATGCACCTAAACCAAAACCAGCAACCAGCAGTGTCACATCAATGCCAAGGGCATTAAGAAGAAATACGATGCCAGCAGCCGGAATCAAGATCATACCGAGAAAATGAAGTATCGGAACGATAGCAGATCCAAAATTAGATCCTACTTTGTTAGACCAGGCGCGTAGGAAGCTTATGAAAACCTTATCAAATATGCGATAAGCAACCAAGGTATAAATTGCAGCTAAAATAATAATTACGATCTTGTGCATTAAAAGATGGTTATCATTGGAGATGCTCAATATATCTACAGAGCTCACTAACCCATATATGAGAATTGTAATTAGAATTGGGACCCGAGTGATGTCATAGATTGTATTATCATACTTATTTTTGGTTTTGAGTGTAAACCTCTCCACAAACGGATCTATAATAAAATAGACTACAACCCCAATCAATATCCAGATTGCTAATGTAATGATGAATGTCCACACCAGGCTGTTGAATGGGGCTGGAAGTGTATTTTCCCAGCCAAATATTTTGTTTCCTACTGATGAGAATAGAGAAGTTATATTGATTGTAGCCTGCTCATCATAAGTTTTCTCAGAACCAGGTTGTGAAAGATCATGAACTGTAAAGTGTACATATAGAATTACACTCTTGGTACTGGCCCCCTCATATGTATTTACCTTAATGCTGATTACTTCATTCGAACCGCTTTCTAGAGTGTAATTTTTATTATACTCTAATGATCCTACAGAACTGTCACTCAGTTCAGCTCTGACATCAATCAAGTACATGGTGTCGGCTAGATTTGAGATTCCCCATTCAAAAGTACAAGACTCTCCAGCTGTAACATCTGCTTCAGAATCTCCAAAGCCATGAATGGCGGTTTCACCAGATACCGATGGTATGAGGATAAGAGCCAACATGATTGATATTACTAAGATGGGGAATTTTTTAGACACTACTGACACGCATAACTTCAATATTTAAAAAAGTACCTGAAGCCTGCCTAAAAATAGGAAAGAAAGAAGTGGACTGAGCGGGATTTGAACCCGCGGCCTCGACATTGCGAATGTCGCGATCTACCCCTGATCTATCAGCCCTTGCAATTTCCTGTAAGATTGTTTTGTTTATATCTCTTTGCTAGCACACTGTACGATCAATGAGATAATAACTCATCAACAAAAGCTCTGGTGTTGTCTAATGCATCATCAACAAGCGGACCTTTTAATCCAGACACTTCGACGCGAAGATCTTTATCCGACACGCTCACGCCTTTTTGAGTTAAAGTAGATTTGATGGTTGGTGCAGAGCCGTTGTCTATATACTTTGCCTTCGTCTTTTCCATATTGGGATCGTTTTCAGGTATCTGCATGATCGTATCAAATGCCACTACAGTTCCAGAAAAATTATTCCAATCAAAAGCATCTAAGAATTTTCTCAGTTTCCTTGTTGGTTTACCAAAGCGTGTTGGAGACCCTATGAATAAATAGTCACAATCAATTGATTTGAGTTTTGAATCTTTTAGATTATGCAGTAATACTTCATAATCTTTATTTTTCAATTTCTCTGCGATTGTTTCAGCCACCTGCTTTGTACAACCATATACACTGTCAAAGACGATTACTGCCTTCATGATTAAACAATCCTTTTTCCAAGAAGTTTTTCTGCGTCGGCAACAACTCTATCTACCATCTGAGGCGCTGAACCAACGTAACTATTGGGATCCAAAGCAGCATCTAATTCAGACTCTGATATTAGTCCCATCACTTCAGCATTTTCAATCAAAGCTTCTCTAAGGGATTTTCCTTCACTTTCGGCTTTAATGCTTATCTGCCTGACGAGTTCATGTGCATTTTGCCTTCCAATACCTTTAGATGACAGAGTTAACAAGACAGACTCCGCCATTATGAAGCCATTTGAAGAACTGATATTACGTTGCATATTATAGCTGTGAACTTCAATGTGTGAAAAAACGTTATTTATTTTATTCAGAATATCGTCGGTTAGAACCATTGAATGAGTTAAGATGAATCTCTCTGCAGAAGAGTTTGTAAGATCACGTTCGTGCCACAAAATCATAGATTCCATTTGGGGTGCGATGTATGACCTTACAATTCTTGCAAGACCGCAGACATTTTCAGATAACATTGGATTTCTTTTTTGAGCCATGGTGGAAGATCCTACCTGTTTCTTTGCATCAAATGCTTCAGAAACTTCCCCAATTTCAGATCTCTGAAGATTTCTAACTTCTGTGGCATACCTCTCACAAGATGTAGTTATCAAACCTAACAAAAAGACTATTTCAGCATATCTGTCGCGGCATACAATTTGCGTAGCAGCTTCTTCTATACCGAGTCCAAGATCCGCCATAACCTTTTCTTGAATTTCAAAGAATTTGTCTGCAAAGCCAGCACCGGTCCCAATTGCTCCAGACATTTTTCCTACACAGGCACGTCTTTTTATCTCCTGAAGACGCTCATAATGCCTCATCATTTCTGAGACATAACCAGCAATTTTGAACCCAAATGTTGTAGGTATCGCGAATTGTCCATGGGTACGGCCAATTTCAACAGTATCTCTATGTGCATATGACAATTTAACTAGAGTACATATGAATTCATCCAGGTCAGCCTCAATTATCTCCAGAGCAGATTTTATCTCTAAAGCTGCAGCTGTATCAACAATATCATTAGATGTGGCTCCCAGATGGACGTACTTTCCAGCATCGCCGCATTGATCTGAAAGTGCTTTGACCATTGCCATAATGTCATGTTTGGTCTCAGCTTCAATCTTTTTTACACGTTCAAGAGAGACGTTGTCTAAATTTGCTTTCGCTGTTATTTCATTAGCAGATTCGACTGGTATATTTCCTACTGCAGCGTGTGCTCTAGCCAGAGCTGCTTCAACAAGAAGTTGACTTTTAAGTCTGCTTTCCTCAGAAAAGACAGACTTCATCTCGTTTCTTCCATATCTGTAGTCCAAAGGACAGATTAACATGACATCACTTTCCAAGGCACCATAGCAACATGCCTTATATAAATCTCGTATAAACACCTATACAGCAAGAAGATTAATAGAGCGAGGTCTAGAAGATACTCAGATGGATGTCCTTGAAGCCGGCAGATTGCTTACGGATGGATATGCTTTACGCATTCTAGCAGCAGTTTCATACAAATCCAAAGGCGCACAAGAGGTATCTGAAGAATACAGTATACCAATTGCAGCCTGCTATAGGAGGATTAAGGAATTAGAGAAAGCTGGACTAATTATTAAATCTGGAAGAATTCTCAATCAAAAAGGTAAAAGAGTCTCTATATACAGCTCCATGCTGAAAAGTGCGGAAATGCTATATGAAAATGGACACATGCGGGTAAAATTTAGCCTGAAAACAGGAGGAGCTGATCGTTTTGGAAGCGGATGGCATGAAATTGACCTCAAAACTGCCATGTAAAGGCTTTATTACTTCCTAGTTACACAAATTAGATGTGTGAATAGAATAATTCATATCTGGCAATATGATGATAGACATGTGCGTCATGAGAAAGTAATATAAACGAGTGTCAGTATCCCCTTCGTTGCCAAGCTATTTATTTGCTTGAATTGAGCGTGGAACGTATGACTGAACTTTTGGAGGAACTTGAACAAAAGCGTCAATTACATAACGTTGAGGCGGAGAAACACCGCAGGATACGTGATGAACTGAATGAAAAGACGAAAGAATGGGTCGAAAAGAGAGATTCCCTTAATGCTCAGGTTAGGGAGCTTGTAGACCAGGCAGCAAAACATCGTGAGTCTAGAGATGAGCTGAATGTCAAAGTGCGTGAAGCTAAAGAAGAGCGCGATGTTTGGAATAAAGTTGTCAATGATTTGAATGAAAAAGTCACAAAAATAAAGAAAGACAACTTACCTAAAAACAACGGCCCTTCGGTTCAAAAACTCAAAAAAGAATTGAAGTCTCTTGAATTTAAGCAAATGACATCTGTGCTCTCTAAAGGAAAAGAGCAAGAACTTATTGATCAAATGGCTAAACTTCAGGCTGAAATTAAAGAGCGCGAAAAAGCCTATGATCAGAATGACGATATTAAAGATGCTTTGAAAGAACTGCGTGATGCAAAGGAGAAAGCCGAAGTGTATCACCATAAAGTATCAGAATATGCAGAAAGTGCACAGTCAGAACACGACGCTATGATTGCTTTGTATGAGCAGGCAGACGCCTTAAGAAAAGAAGCAGATGCAGCTCAGGAAGCTTTCATTACTAACAAAGTCAATTCCGATGAAGAGCACAAGAGATATATTGAAAATATACGCCAGGTACATGATTATGATAAGATCTTAGCTGGAATGAGACAAAAAGCTCGCAAAGCTAAGAAGAAAGATGATGAGGCTTCAGCTAAAGAAGAGGCAGAAAAGATCTTCGATCGTTTCAAGGCTGGAGAAAAACTCAGTACCGATGATCTGATGGCGTTACAGAAATCAGGATACCTCTAAATTCATCCACCTTAAAACTAATTGCATGGGTGAACCCCATGCATATCATTTAGTTTTTTTACAGTTGCTTTTAATTGGATTTATCAGTTAATATAAATTATACATTATAATGCATAATGATATTCTGTGTCCAGACATAGAGAATGATATACAATTATGTAAAAAAGCATATATAATGGCACTATAAAGGAAAGTATAAATAGTGTTTAGAGAATATTAGGTTGGGAAGGACGAGCTAGTCTACAGAGTGCATCCCATCCCTTCTGACAGAGCTAGCCGTCCGCTTCCTATGCGTATGTTTTTTTAGCAAAGTTAATAACCAACCTTCGCTCTCAACTGCTCTGGTATACATGGTGCTCGAAGGACTTGGACAATCTCTAAGAAATGCTATTTCTAAAATTACAAGAGCTAACCACATCGATGAAGAGTTAATCAAAGAGATCTCCAAAGACATACAAAGAGCACTGTTACATGCAGATGTGAATGTAAAACTTGTTTTAGAATTGACTAAAGAGCTTGAGAATAAAGCACTTCATGAATCCCCGCCATCTGGAATGAGTGCTAAAGAATATGTGATTAGAATAATCAATGATGAACTGACTAAAATTCTAGGTGACCCAAGACCATTACCAATTAAGAAGCAGACAATAATGATGGTTGGGCTGTATGGGCAAGGTAAAACAACCACAACTGGAAAATTAGGTAGATACTTCACAAAGAAAGGACTAAAAACTGGAGTCATAGCTGCCGATGTCCATCGTCCTGCAGCTTTTGATCAATTAAAACAAGTTGCAGAAAAGGTTAATGTATCTTTTTACGGAGAAGAGGGTGTAAAGGATGCACCTGCAATTGTAAAAAGAGGATTGGAACATTTTTCAAACATGGATGTAATCATCATTGATACATCTGGACGTCATGCATTAGAAGAAGATCTTATTCAAGAGATTAAAGATGTAGCAGATGTAGCAAATCCAGACGAAAGAGTTCTTGTTTTAGACGCTGCGGTGGGGCAGCAAGCAGGCCCACAAGCTAAAGCGTTCCATGATGCTGTCAACATTACAAGTGTAATTATTACCAAAATGGATGGTACTGCAAAAGGCGGAGGAGCATTATCGGCAGTGGCTCAGACCAACGCTCCAATTTCATTCATTGGAACTGGTGAACATCTTGTAGATTTAGAACCATTTGAATCTGCAAGATTTGTTTCTAGACTTCTTGGAATGGGCGATATTCAAAGCCTCCTTGAAACTGCAAAAGAAAACATCTCTGAAGAGCAGGCTGAAGAAACTGTTAAAAAAATGATGTCTGGGAAATTTACACTAGTTGAGATGTATGAGCAGATGGAAATGCTCACAAACATGGGACCTCTTCAAAAGGTTATGAACATGATACCTGGAATGGGAAATCTTGAAGGAAAGGTGGATATGGAAGAATCCCAAGATAAACTCAGACGCTTCAGATATATCATGGACTCAATGACCCAGGAAGAAATGGAAGATCCTAAAGTAATCAAAGCATCACGAGTGGCACGTATTGCTAAGGGTGCAGGTGTTGAAGCTAAAGACGTAAGGGAACTTATTAGGCAATATAACACGTCTAAAAAAGCTGTAAAAGGATTTATGGGAAATCGTAAGCTTAGAAAACAGCTTATGAAACAACTCTCGTCAACCGGAGTTGATCAGGAATGAGACGCTTTGTAGTAGTTGGGCATAAAGCCACGTCATCTGGTAACTTTAAACTAGAAGATATGGCTGGTGGGGCTGGACGTTTGGATATTCTTATACGTTGTATAAACTCAGCATTTTTCTTATCTCATTCCATTAGAAAAGATGTTGAAATATATCTTGTTGTACTAGGTGGAGAAGATGCTCCAAAAACAATAAGAATCGTAGGGTCTGAAGTAAAATATCTAAATCCTGACGAACGCTCTACTGGTGCACTCATCCGAAATGCATTGATGATGGATGTAGAAGACAGAGAGATGCGTTCCTCACCAGGCATATACATCTCTAGAGACTCTTTTTATGATGTGATCAACCGCCTTTCAGCCAGATCAAAGATAGTTTATCTTCGAGAAAATGGCGTAGACGTACAAAAGGCAGAATTTTCAGAGGACGTTACATTTGTCCTTTCAGATAATCAAGATTTAACCAGCCAAGAAGACGATACACTTTGTTCACTAAATCCTGCGATTTGCTCACTTGGCCCATATTCATATCATGCAGATCATTGCATAGTCATAATTAACAACGAATTGGACCGACGTGAACCGAATAATGCATAATGTAACTTAATTATTATTAAAAAAACAATCATGGAGATTAACATGTCAGAAAAAGTACAGATTCCACAGCACAACCATTGTCGTACCTGCGGAAAAGCATTCATTGGCACCGAGAGGTATTGTTCAGATGCGTGTGCATCAAGAAATAAAGGTGAGATCAAGAAAAAGAAAAAAGAACTGTATGTGCTCTTTGGAGTGCTTATGGTAATTATGATCATAGCAATTGTGGCCGGAATGGTTATTTGAGAGTAGGATTAGGTGGAACATTCAATGTCCTGCATATGGGACACTGTGCATTACTCGATACTGCTGTAGCCACAGGAGACGAGGTCTGCATAGCAATAACATCTGATGAATTCATTTCAAAAACTAAAGAATGCCACATACCCTTAGTAGAAAGAGTAAAACGTGTTGATCAGTATCTTTCATCTAAATGCAGTAACTATTCGATTACAGTAATTGATACGCCTGAAGGAAATGCACCTTACGATGAGCTTCTGGATGCCATTGTTGTGTCTCCCGAAACATACAAAAATGCATTAAAAATAAATGAACTCAGAGAACTTAATAATTTACAGCCTCTAAAAATAATCAGAGTCTCTCATATATTAGCTGAAGATGGGATACCAATATCGTCTACCAGAGTCCTCTCTGGAGAGATAGATATTAACGGAAAGATGCTTCGCCCTTTAAAAATTGCAGTTGGGTCATTAAATAAAATAAAAATTGAAGCAACTAGGTCTGCATTTTTACGATTCTATGATAAAGTGGAAGTTTTCGGAGTGGATGTTCAATCTGGAGTACCTGAACAACCTAAAGAAAATGAAACCCGACAAGGATCTATAAACCGGGCTAGAAGATGCATAAGAGATGCGGACTATGGTGTTGGTTTAGAAGCTGGTGTTTTTGAGATGGAAGATGGTTTGTATGATGTACAGTATTGTTCCATAGTTGATAAGGCAAATAAGATAACAATTGGTCATGGGCCCGGATTCAGATATCCTGATGCCGTTAAAGAAAAAGTTGAAAGGGGTTGGACGGTTGGTGATGCGTTCAATACCATGTATGAATGGGAACGAAAAGGAATGGGGGAAGGAGCGATCGGATGTCTTACAAAAGGTGTTATCACAAGAACACAGCTTTCTGAACAGGCGGTGATTGCTGCATTAGTACCTCGAATAAAAAGAGAAATGTTTCCTGAGATTTAGACTGTTAATACAGGTTGAGTTTCTTCATTTTTTATTTTGCTTACAGGAAACATAAATTTACTCACATAAATCAGCCAGACAATATCAACAGTCATGCATACTGCTGCGGGTATGGCAGCAGCATCTCCAATCAAAATTACAGCTAGTGCACCTGCCATTCCTGTATTTTTATGAGTTGCAAAAAGGATTTCTGGCACTCTATCTTCTCGAGGTTCTTCTTTCTTTTTTAAATAAGCATTCAGGATGATTCCTACTCCAAATGTTCTTACAACTGCGGCGATCAGTAAGGATATTAAAAGAACTGGTTCACCGAAAAATACATAATTGTTTGAACCTGCGATTGCTATGACTAATATTGCAAACAAAAGATTGATTGTTATCGCACCAGCCGCGGGAGGTATGTGAAGACGTCTCATGAATCTGGATACAATTAATGGAACTATGATCAAGATTGCAATATATTTCAGAAGAGTCTCTGGATTTATTGCCTCCCCTAAGAAGATAAGAGTTATCAATGGTGTTACTATCAGTGCTGCAAAATAGATAACGGTAGAAGACACTATGGAAGATTTCATATTTCCCAACAATAAAGCAGTAAATGGGATGACTGATACTGCTGAAGGGACTGCAGCCTCTAAGATCCAACCATGCCTTATATCACCTTGGAAGAAGAATGAAATTAGCACAGTTACTGCTACTCCTAGGACCATGCATAAGAAAAATGCCTTTAAAATGTCTTTAGAATAGAATTTAGGATTTAAACCTGCCAATCTTATATTACATAATGAGAAGCACATCATCAAGCAAAGAGAAACCATGGCGATGTCTTTGTTAGTAATAGATTCAGTCTCTGGGAAGCCTCCACAGATTAATGCGATAACCAAGGCTACCACCAATACTAGTGAATTATTCCCAAGAAGATCTCTTATTCTCACATAGTTTGGAAATATAGATGATATTTAGTACTTTTCCTATACAATCATCTGTTTCGCAGTAAAAATCTATGAAAAACATATAATTTACATCTAAAACTACGATATATCCAAATATATTACGAAATACAAGATGATATTGATTGAAAATGGATAAATTCATCAAATAGGAAAAACAACAGATATGGCATCTTCAAGCAACTTCAAAGAAATTTTTGAAATAGACTTAAAAATCTCACACGATGACTGTTTCGGACTGAATGTTACATTAATCAGGAATGTAAAATATAGAACCGGCCAGAAAGTAAAAATGGCGCCGAGGGGGAGATTTGAACTCCCGTGGTGAGACACCACCAGTTTTCAAGACTGGCGCCGTAGGCCGGACTTAGCTACCTCGGCTTAATAAAAGTCTGAATATCTTACTTGATATAAACCTTTGGCTTTACGCGACTCTATCGAGCTTCCCTTCGGTGATTGCTTCCACATCAAGTTCCAAGGCGATTACGGGATATCTGAGTTCAAAATTTGTTATTACTTCAGGATGAATTTCTCCAAAAATACCGATTGTTTTTCCATTTGAAACAATCTCAGCGCCTCTTCCAGGAATGAACATTTCTGATGAAGAAGATTGAACCTCATAAGTTACCGAAAGATCTCGTAAAATGCTTTCAGCCAATGATTTAATTTCTGTGAAAGAAGATTTTACAGATATGTTGACTACGGCAAGGCGTTTGTGTCTTACTGCATCAATGACTACATCACCAACCTCGAACAGCTTTTGAGGTAAATCTCTATGTTTATTTTTACGTAGAAGAGCCATCTGACTCGGTATCAGTGATACTCTCAGACATGTATGGTCTTCACTTATCGGGTTTAAGACCGAGACAACTTCAGATTCTGGAAGTCTCATCTTTTCAAACTGTGCTTCTTCAGATGTTAAAGTTAATGTGGTGGTTTCTAAATATCCATATCCCACTAGCAGTTGGCGAACTATGTTTGAAGCTTTGGTTTCATTGAGTTCTGATCCGAATGTCTGAGATGATGGCAGCCTGTTTCCAAAGTTTTCATATCCATAACCTTTAGCAACATCTTCTATCACATCGACTTCATGCAGAATATCCAGCCTTGTAGCAGAAATATTTACCCTCACTGCATCATCACTGATGATTTGTGAATCATAGCCCATCTTGTCTAACGTTTGACAGATCTGATTGGCATTCAAGTTGCATCCGAGAAGAGAGTTTACGTCACTGACTCTTATGTCTTTTATCCTAGGAGTCAGGTCAGGAGTTGTGAGTTTTGAAGAGGATTCGACTGAAACAGACTGTATAGTGCCGCCACGCTCTGCAAGCGCTGTCGCAACAATATTTAAAGCTCCATTTATAGCGTTTAAATCTGTTCCGGTTACATCAATGAAAATGTTTTTTGTATTTTCAGTAACTGTAGTAAGAGCACCATTGATGATTGGCGGAAATGAGATTACGTTGTTTTTAGTATCCAAGATTACAGGAAATAATTGTTTGCCTTCCATGAGCTGTGCATAAGCCTTTCCTTTTTCATGCTTAACTAGAATCTCTCTCATAGTCATGCACTCAGTTTTTGCCAGTGGTATGAAGGATATTGAATCGGGGTTTACAGCTTTATAAGTAAATGGCGCTGAGATTTTGTCCAGATCGTGAATGCCTATAGCGACTTTTGCTCTTTTCCGTCCCATTGTAATATGAAGTTTTTCCTGCAGTTCCATGAGGGACTTTATTGCAGAGTCATTAAGAGAAACACCGCAAACAACGCCTGCGACTATGTATGGCCTAACATTCTTTACACTGTCTTCAACTTTCAGAGTAATGCCTGAGTCTGTTACTGGATATTTTTTTAAGCCTTTTTCAAACCCTAGAAATGACCTTAGTGCTGTAGCGGCACCTTCAACACAATACAGATCAGGGCGGTCTGGGAAAAATTCAATGGAGAGTGAGTTTGTCTCTTCATCGTATGAATGAACATCCGCTCCTAACTGCGGAACCCGGTCTAATAAAGTTTCTAGATCTACTTTTTGTCCAAGTAAAGTGTCAAGGTCATCACGATCAAAAGTAACTACTGGCATTGATATGCAATACAAGAGTTGATATTTTAAACTTTCAGAAAAAGATGAGGAGGCAGCTGTGCTGCCTCATTTTGAGTTTACTTTTTCATCAGAAGGGGCAGTACTTCTTTTCCTTCAGAGAGGAAGAGTGCGACTGCGCTTCCGAGGTACATAGCGAGGATTGTTACGATCAGGAACAGTACGCCATATACTGTGTTTAATGCATCTGTAGCAACATCCGGCAGGAATGTGGCACCAAGTACCCAGAATCCAAGTGCTGTGAATACCAAAAGGATTGGCAGAACACGAATTGGCTGTACTTTGTATGCAATTAAAGCTTCAAACAGGAATAAGATTCCAGCAAATATTGTCAGGTATGCAATTCCTTCACCGGCTACTCCATATGTTAAGCCTAAGAAGTACACAGCCAGAGTTCCAAATACCATCGTGCACAGCAGATTGCTGTTAAGATAAGATACAAAAGCACCCAACAGGAATATAATTGCTACAGCGGTGAAAATACCAGCTCCCTGATCAAGGGTCATCGCTCCTAAACCAATCATAGCTACAAGAAATGCTACCACCGACACAGTATAGCATCCCAACGGTTCAGCAAAAGCCAAATTAAACTTTACAGTCGTTTCGTCTGACATCTATTCTCCTCCATATCTACACCAGAGCTGAAGTGCAGGGGGAAGTTACAAGACGCACTTCGTATTCTGATTCAAAGAATGCTCGTGTATGCCATGAGCATCCTGTTGATTTATCTACATCCTATATTTAAATAACTACGGTTAGATGTAGTCTTATTTTATATATTGTAAAAAAACGGCAATTTTAACACCATGCGAACATAAATGTCTCAAAGAAACTTTAAAAAGATGTTTTAGAGAGTTGAATTGTTTTCAAATAACATAACCAGCATGTGAAAAATTTGTAAAACGACCGTTTTTTGAAATGTGAGTAGATATATTCAGAGGATACTGGAAGAGATAAACACCGATTAGACAATAAAGCCCGTTAAAGCTTTCAGTGATGTCATGTAAGATTCTAAAGCGATAGATAGTGACTGCTGGAAAACGTTCAGCGTTCAGTTATTTTTTGGAGTAGGACATACTTAATCACCCAGATGTTCATTTATGAAGCTTATCTGTAGTTTCTGATTTAACAATCTTTTAAACTTACAGATTTTGAAAAGCATTATATACTCAGGTAAGCTGATAATGGGCTTTAAATTAAACTTATGAATTAGCCGTGCAGAGAACAATTTTTAAATGAAATTATCAATTCGAGCACTGGACATTTAGTAGTTACAAATAATTTTCACTTATTGCATCTATCCATGTTAAAAATAATCAAAAAATAGCGATGCAACGGCTGATGTTATTTTTAATCAACCGGCATCTTTTAAATTTCTGTGTGAGATCTATAGAGAATTCACATAGTTTTTTCCAATTCATCCAAGAAAAATTCTGCCTGTTCTATTCCTTTTTTCCAAAACTCAGCTGATCTTATATCAAAACCTAAGTCTTTTGCTAGATCGTAAGGGGACTGCGATGAGCCTGCTGACAATAAGTTTTTCAGTTTTGGAACGAAGGTCTCTCCCTCTTCAACATACAGACGGTAAAGTGCAAAAACAAACAGCTGTGCAAACACGTATGGATAGTTATAGTAACGGTAGTTGGGAATGTAATAGTGCATTTTCATAGTCCATTCCCACTTCATTTCAGGTAGCCACTCTACAGAATCTCCATATATGTTGTCTCTTGCTTTCACCCAAAGATCAGAGATTGCAGAACCATCTAAGAATTTTCCATCGAGGATTGCATCATAAAGACTTTTTTCGAATAAGAAACGGGCGGTTACCTGAAAAGCAGCCATTCCGAACTCATCTAATACTACACAAAGCACAGAACGTTTTTCTTCTGGAGACTTAGCTTTTTCAAGAAGGCTTTTTGTAAGTAATAATTCACCAAAGATGGAGCCGCATTCAGCGATGCATGATCCAGGATTAAAATTCAGCGGTTTTTGAGCTCTTTGTCCAAGATATGCATGGACAGCATGACCCAGCTCGTGGGCCTGCGTGTAAATATCTGAAAGCTGGCTGTTGAAGCTTTGCAGAACATAAGCGCTCTTTCCACCGTACCAGAATGAGCAAAATGCTCCGCTGGTTTTTCCCATTCTTACTTCTCCATCAATATGGTTGCGGTTAAACATATCTTCTATGTAGTCTCCAAACTCTTTGTCAAATGATGAATAAGCTTCAAAAACTTCTTTTTTAGAGTCTTCCCAGCTGTATTTTATATCTTTAGAATCCGGAAGCGGTGCCATCAAATCCCAGTTACCAAGTGTGCTGAGCCCCATGAGTTTGGCTTTTGTTTTAAGATATCGCCTATAGAATGATTTACCTTCATCGATGGCTTCCATCAAAGCATTTATTGTTTCTCTGTCGACATCATTATCTTCCAAGCTTGGTTCCATTGGATCTGAATATTTTCTCAGACCGCACATTCTGATGTGGTCATCACAAATAGATCTGAGTGCAGAAGACCAAACAATGTCATCATTTCCCAATTTTGTGTAAACTACACTGTTGGCAGACTTCCTAATATCTCTGTCTGGATTTTGATAATAACTTATTACCTCACCATAAGGCATAGTCTTGACTTCATCACCAATTTTTAGATCAAAAGTCCTTGTAGACAACCAGTCGCTCTGAAGACGAGACCAAGCTTCAATACCGTTAAGGTCTTTAGACATTACCAGTTTTTCTTCATCCTCTGAAAGCCTATGGGGGGCTGATTGGAGCACCAACTGCAGAAAATGTTTATATTCTGATAATAAAGGATCTTCAATCAAGGCTGGATTTGTTTCAAGCAGATTTCCCAGTTCTATGGATGAAAAAGCAAGTTTTTGAGATGCGTCTGTACCAGCCCTATTTGCAATATCTCCTATGCGTTGAGCTTCAGGATCCAATGCATTAGCATAATAGGCCAACCTGGCGTACATCATCGGTCCTTCAAATTTCAAATAGAAAGCATCACGATCTTCAATAAATTTTTTAAGCCCCTCTGCATCCAGCGAGGTTATCTTGCCCTGATATTTCTGTTGGAATTTTTCTGCTTCAGAGGGCATGTTCTTCAGATCGTCTTCAATTGTATCCTGAGGCGTTAACTGCGTAAGATCCCATTTCACCAAAATCACCTTCTTAATCTGTATCCTGTTCCTGTAAACATGGCGACTAATACTTCTCCGTCAAAAACACGTACTTCATATACTGATGTATTTCTTGTTTCACTCACCTTAGTCGCCCTGGCTTCAAGGTCCCCCTTGGCTGCTTTAATATAATTTATGCTGGAGCACAACGCTACTTGAGGTTCTCCGTATGAGTTTGCGGCCAGTGCAAATGCCTGGTCGGCCAGTGTAAATATGGCACCCCCGTGAACATTACCCATGGCATTTTTCATTCCTTCAGCTGGCATTCTGACGACAGCTTTGCCTTCACCTACACTTACTACATTGAGTTTGCATAACTCGGCAAACTGTGCATGGTTCATTGCATCTAAGCGCTCATCAATGCCATGATTCATTTTATCTGAGCAATCCATACGGTGTCACCGGATCAGCAGGGAAAATCAATCTCTTCAAATTCTCCAGGGCCAACATCGACTCTGTGGATGTTGTTCTGGACATCTATGTATTTTATTCTTATCCTGCCTTTGGGCATCTTAATTATGCTGACTTCTCTGATCGGAGAGTCTATGAAGCCTAGAAATCCTGTAAAGTCTGTAGCGCACTCGTAAGACTTGACGTGCTCGTACAGATCATGTCTTGTGATTTTCATGCATTTCCGTTACACACTTAAAGGGCATTATCCTTTCGCTTTCAAGTGCCCCGAATGTCTGAAAATTACTCAGGAAAAGCTGATTTTGACACGCAAACCTTATGAATAAAACGGAGATGGCAGATTCATGCTAGTCCGTGCAGACGGTGTCACAAAATCATTCGGTCCTAAAGAGCTCTTAAAAAATATATCTATGCAGATCGATGATAATGATAGAATAGGCCTAGTAGGCCCCAACGGCTGCGGAAAGACTACATTTCTGAAAATGATAACTGGCGACGCCGTTCCTGATTCAGGAGAACTGGTGATTAAGACAAACAAAATCGTGTATCTGTCACAGTTTCCATCATTTGACAATGATACCACTGTAGAAGATGCTCTAAGTGTAGATTCTGACGAAGTGCAGAACAAAAGAATGCTTGAATTGGAAAATATAATGGCTTCTGGAGAGCTGCCACGCGGAGCAGACTGGAATGATATTTCCATGGAGTATGCCAGACTGCAGGAAGAAGCTTTGAGACAGAATAAAAGCGATGCCGAACGGGCTCTGGACCATCTTAAGACTTTTGGAATCGAAGATAGAGTTTCAGGAAAGATGAATGAACTCAGTGGAGGGGAAAAGGCCAAAGTGATGATTGCAAAAGTCCTGTCCAGAGCTGAAAAGGCTGACTTGATTATATTGGATGAGCCTACAAACCATCTGGACATTGATGCTGTGGAATGGTTGGAAGGATATATTGCTGATTTTAAAGGTGCAGTTCTGATAGTCTCTCATGACAGGTATTTTTTAGACAGAACTGTGACTCAGATTCTTGAGATCGATGGATCTAAAATGAAACACTATGTGGGAAATTACTCACAATTTGTAGATAAAAAAGCTTTGGAGATAGAACGCCAAGAAAAAGAATTCCAGCGCAACTCTAAAGAAAGAGACAGACAGACCCGCATAGCCGAAGAGCAGCACCGCATGCAGTGGTTCTCCTCCACCCATAAAACCCGTATGAAGATGCTTGAAAGGATGGAAGTCACAGAAGCTCCTGATAAAAAGAAGGATCTCACTCTAGACATTGATAGTGCAGATAAATCTGGAAAAAATGTGGTGATGGCTAGAAAAATGAGAATCATGAGAGGTAAGAGAATTCTCTTTGAAGATGTGGAGTTTGATATTAACAGAGGAGATAAAATTGGACTCTTTGGTCCGAACGGTTCTGGAAAAAGTTCACTTGTCAAAGCTCTGATGGGGGATATTCCATTTAGAGGTGATTTGTGGATTGCTCCTGGCGCCAAAATTGGATATTTTGAACAGGGTCATGATCACCTTAACCCTGAAATGACTTCATATGAACAGATTGACGATTACCTTGAAGGTGAGGCTAGATCAAGAGCTAGATCATGCTTATACCGTCTTCAAATGACTAAAAAGGATGCTGAAAGACAGATTAAAACTCTGTCGGGTGGAGAGAGGGCAAGACTAAGTCTTGCAATGCTTCTGTCAATGAATCTAAACTTTTTAGTTTTGGATGAACCTACAAACCACCTAGATATTATGGCAAGGCATGCTGTGGAGACTGCACTTGCAGAATACAAAGGCACATTTCTGGTAGTCAGCCATGACAGGTATCTGCTGGATTCTGTATGCAGCAAAGTTGCAGAACTTAAAGACGGTAATTTCACAATGTTCAATGGCAGTTATTCTCAGTTCAAAGGAGTTAGAAAGGGAAGAGATGTCGTTGAAGAGGCTGAAGTATACAAAGTCGTGTCTTCATTTACCGAATGGAATTCAAGGAAGAAATTCTCTAAAGGCGATAGAGTAATTGTTGCTCCCTCGGAGAAAGCTAATTTCCAATGGGCAATTGACAATGGTAAGCTCAAAAGAATTCCAGGAAAAGAGAGAAAAATAATTACAAAATAATTATTATTTTTTAAATAAAGCTGAGATCTCTGATCTTACACCATATTTCTTTTCAGATTTTAGTTCTTCAAAGCTTACAAGTTTTAGTTGTCTGAACATAGTTTCAAGCTCTTGATTGGAGAAATAATGGTAAAATATTCCATTTCCTCTTGCAAATGTGTTTTTTTCTATTTCAGAGCCTTTGCCAAACCGCATATCATTTATGGAGAAAACACGTACTGCCAGAAGACCTTCAGGCTTTAATACACGATAGATTTCAGCCTGTGACTGAGTCCTATTCTTTTCTGAAAGATGTTCTAACACATGGATGGCGCACACTGCATCAAAGCTCTCATTTTCAAAAGGCAGAGTACAGATATCTGATTCAACAAACGATATGTTGCTTTCTGTGAATTGTTCTCTGCACAACTCAATGGCATTGTGTGAAAAATCAACTGCTGTCACTGAAGAAGCTGTTTTTAACAGGGCAGGAAGATTTTTTCCATTGCCGCACCCAAGTTCCAAAATATCTGATCCGGGAGGAAAGGGATTTTCATATAGCGGCGGACCTTTCCAGACGGGATTTGATTTAGCGTATTCTTCTTCCCAGGCTTCTAATGTCACTGCATCTCATCCGAGAATATCATAAACCATGCAAAAACCATGATGGTTATAGATATAGGTTTAACAACAGTCACAGTCCCTTTTGGCAAACGGCCTGATGTATCCCGGACTGCTCTGAAAATCATGTCCTCTCCTTCAAAAAGAGTCCACTCTTCCGTTTTTTCTTTTCTTTTTAATATGTAATTTTTTCCATACTCAGATATGGAGGATGTTGTTACATTTTGAAGAGAAACTACAGTAATCGGTTCATCTGATGACATTGTGCGCAGATCTCCTCCCGGATTCCTTACTCCGCCTTTTTTAATTGTATAATTTTCACCGGCGGATTCAAATGTCACCATTCTTCCAAACGATTTTGGAGATGAAAGTGTTGTTAATTCTTCATCTCCGTGCATCAGGTTCCATGCTGCACTCAGCCTGCTGGGGCGTAACCATTCATACTCGCCTGGTTCAAGGCATATTGGTTCAGTTTTGCCTTCTGATTTTAACTGAGTTGCAGTGTGCAAATAAACCCTCCGCAGTAGATAATGTTTCGACCGTATTTCCAATCTTGTCTAGTCCTTCTTTTTCAATTATCTGAACTGAAGACCTCTTCATAAAGTGCATCACATCCAGCCCAGAATATGTTGCTGCATATCCTGCAGTAGGCAAAACGTGATTGGTTCCAGAAGCATAATCCCCGCAGGCTACAGGAGCATACTTGCCGACAAAAATTGAGCCAGCATGTTTTATCTTATTCAAAGCTGACAAGGGATCCGCCACCTGTATTGAAAGATGTTCTGGAGCTAGTTCGTTAATAGCATCTATTGCATCTGAAAGACTGTCCACTACAGCATAACCTGCATTGTTAAGAGATTTTTCAATTATTTCTTTCCTCTGAGCCAGAGAAAGCATTTTTTCAATTTCTGAACCAACATCATCTGCAAGTTTCTGGCTGGTGGTTACAAGAATGCAGGCTGCATTTGGATCGTGTTCTGCCTGAGCCATGATGTCAGCTGCTGCGAATTTTGGATCTGCAGTCTCATCTGCCAATATGGCAATCTCAGATGGTCCTGCTGGAAAATCAATCTCCACAGTATCTTTTAACATGAATTTAGCAGTGGTGACAAATACATTTCCAGGCCCTACAATTTTCTGAACTTGTGCGATGCTTTCTGTTCCTAAGGCCATGGCAGCTATTGCCTGAGCTCCACCAACAGCGTAAATTTCATCTACACCTGCCAGATCAGCAGCTACAAGTGTGAGAGGATTTATTGGCGGCGGTGTGCAGCAGACTACTTTTCTGACGCCGGCAACTTTTGCTGGAATAGTACACATTAAAACTGTAGAGGGATATGACGCTCTGCCGCCTGGAACATATGCACCTACGCTCTCAAGAGGTGTCGTTTTGACTCCAAGCGTCAAACCTGGACAGACTTCTTTTAACCACATGTCCGACGGACGCTGCATAATGTGGAAAGCTTCAATATTCTTTTTTGAGGTTTTAAGAGCATCAATTAAGCTTGGATCTACAGAATCATAGGCTTTGTCAATTTCTTCACGGCTGACTTTGATGGATTCACGTTTGACTTTATCAAAACGCTCTGTGAGTTCTAGTAATGCAGAGTCTCCATTGATTTTTACATTATTGATTATGTCTTCAACTGGCTGCCGCACTTCTGAAAGGGTGCCTTTACGCCTTGCTGTCCATTCACTGATGTTTACTTTGCCCCACATTAAGACGAATTATGCTTAAGAAGGATTTAAACTTCATGCAAGACTTCACTATATTTTAAAGTTAAACACTTGGAAATGAACTTAGACACTCATATAAAGTGTCAGTCGTATGGAGCGGAGCGATGGGTATATATTGTAAAAAATATTCCGCGCATTTATGGCAACAAAAGTTCGTGCAGCCCATATACTTGTAAGCAGTCAACTTAGAGCTCAGCAATTAATAGGCCGTATAAGAAACGGTGAAAGCTTTGAAGCACTTGCTAAAGAGTACTCAACATGCCCGTCCAAATCAAATGGCGGAGATCTTGGATATTTTGAACGTGGACAAATGGTAAAGCCATTTGAAGATGCTGCATTCAATGGGAAAACTGGTGAGATCGTAGGACCAGTAAAGACTGATTTTGGCTACCATGTTATCAAGATCATTGATGTCCAATAATCCGACTGCAGACAACCTGCAGTCATAATTTCATTTACATAATACAAATTTATCAATAAAATAGTAATTAAGTTTTAAGCAGCTTATCGAAGTGCTGTGTACTATCAGCAGTCTGATGTCTGAGTTTTGATAGATAAAACGTGTATGCTCACCAATATACCTACGATTATGAGAATAAGCAACAGTATTGAATTTTTATAAGTAAAAAACATTGAAATAGCAAGCATGATCCATAAAAATGCCAGGGTTTTGTATTTTAAAGACTTCGGAACTCCCTTACCATTCTGATAGTTTTCTATAAACGGTCCAAAGTGTTTAGTTTTTACAAGCCAATTGTGCATTCTTGGATTTCCAGCACTGAATAACGCTGCAGCTGCAAGGATAAAAGGCGTAGTGGGCATAACCGGCAGTACAATTCCGACTGCCCCAAGCATTACGGCAATCACACCCAGTACTGTATAAGCAGCGCGTTTCATGGCATATCCATCATGTCATTATCATATTAGAAAAAACCGCATTATTAACTTTTGTTACGCTGAAGATTTACAAAAATCATCTAGAGGTGATAGCAAAGCGCACAAAAATAATCAACAGTTTACTCAAAAAAACATCTGAGGTCAAAAAGATGGATAGACTGATTTACTTTTGGGGCAGAGAGTGCCCGCATTGTGCAAAATTACATCCGGTCGTGGAAGATGCATCTAAAGAGATAACTCAGCCCATTGAAAGGCTTGAAGTTTGGCACTCTGCTGAAAATGCTCAGTTGATGGAGTCATATTCAAAACAAGTAGAAAGCTCGTGCGGAAGCGGCCTCGGTGTCCCAACACTATACAATGAAAAGACCGGCAAAGCCATATGTGGTGACCGCCTGTCTAAGGAGAATATAATTGATTGGGCAAACGAAAAGTAATCAGATGTCCAGCAACGATATTTCTGGATTCTCTATAAACATATTGAGGTCTGCCATGAATCCAGAGGCCTCCTCCCTTGATATATATGCTGAATCAAATACAAGGGAGGCGTATATTATTTTACTATTTACAAGGCCGCTTCCAGACAACGAAAAGTCATTGTAAATCATGCTTATGCCGAGAACACAAACTTCCGAAGAAGTTGGTATTATTATGGGATAAGTCTCACCTTTTACCCCATATGGCAGAATTGCAAATGTAGGGGAAGAATATGCTGGTCTGTGTTCTAATTCATAGGCAATTGTGAACATGTCTTTCTTGTCCGCATCTTTAATTACTGAACCAAACACTTCCAGATCGTATACATTTTGAATGAAGAGTCTTTCTCCATCAATGTATGAATTCAGATCAGGGTGTTTCTTAAGAGCTGCGACTACTGCTTTCATTACGAATGGTATGTAATCTATCCTGACACATTTCACTTCTTCTGCGTATTTTTTTACCTTTTCTTTCATACAAAATAAAGCTGTTGCATCTATAGCTGACGTAAGCGTCGTAAGTACAGAAAGTCTATTATGAGCTGCATATTCCATTTCTTGTTGCATGTTTTACCTGATTGACCATTTTTCAACCCATATTATTTATTCATGACGATGAGAAATGATTAATAAACAATAAGCTCCAAACTGTATTGTATGGACAAATTCGAAGATAAATGTACGAATTTGAAAAGCATGGATGATCTAGAAAGGACAGATAACGTAGAGGAAATGGAGAAAAAGTGCATCTGCCCCAATTGTCCTACATACAATAGCTGTGCTTCATCCAATAAAGAGTATCTGTACTGTTTCAAAGGGGGAAGCCCATGCATAACTGATAAAAAGAGATGCATCTGTCCTGACTGCCCCGTGTATGAATCTTCAGGTCTTAGAAACGTATTTTACTGTATAAACGGTTCCGAGGTTGAGATTAGAAATAGTCACTAATCCAGCGAGGAAGCTAAATGAAGAGTATTCAGGATATGAACCGCCTCAGCCCTGAAAAGAGAAGGGAGGCTATAGCAGACATGCGCAATAAATGCGCATGTCCCTCTTGCCCTACATACACTGAGTGTGCTGCAGATAGGAAAGAAACTACATTTTGTTTTTATGGAAAATCATTAGACTGTATAAAAAGAGAAATTTCCTGCAAGTGCCCCAAATGTTCTGTTCATGATGAGTATGGATTCCGAAAAAAATACTATTGCACCAAAGGCGGAGAAAACACGGCTCCCAAGCGCCTGTAGGTCAATTTCTTACTGAAGATTATAAATAGGTTCAGGAGATTAGTCGAACTGCTAGGCTTGACCGGGACGTTCGGCACGCCCTTATACACCGTAAACTGTCGATAACGGGGGTGACAACGGGGGACGGCGTAACCTGAGAGAAGCGAGCCCAGCCATCGACAATGAAGTCTTGTCCTATGGAGTTGGAAGCTGTCTGCGGGGGCAGCTGGAGAGCGGTCCCCCTTACACTGATCATGGAGAACGGGCCAGGCCCTGACGGGAGCAGCCTTACCATGGATTACTAACGTTCAGAGGGTCGCAGGGCTGAGAAGAAGACTGGATCACTCGTAACGATTGGGGCATCAACCTCCGCGGCCTAGCGCTTTAGTTTTACATTTGAGGGTAGCTTACTTGGATTGCAACCAGTTATTTTCTCGATTGAAAAATCGAAAAGTACAACGGATTGTGTATCATCTTTTAACACAAGTTTTTTAGAATCATTTATACTTCCAACGACCACAGCATCTAACCCTCCTTCTGCAAAGATATCTATTATCTCTTGAGAATTATTTGAGTCGCAGGTCAGGACATATCCGCATCCCTGATATGCTTTCATCCATTGGATAGGATCCTCTTTCGGTGGTATAGGTATTTTATCAACATAGACCTCTGCACCTACGCCACTTGTTTCCAATAGCATTCCCAGAGTTCCAAGGCATCCAGGATTGCTTATGTCTTTAGCGGATTTTGCCAAATGCAGTTTTCCGATCTTATTCATTAAAAGAAGCTGCTCACGACAGTGTTCAGCAGTTTTTTTGGAAGTAGTGTCCCAAGCATAAGGAAGAGTTTCTGGGAAAAATCCATCCAGATCTATCGCCATGATTATGTCATCGCCTGATTCTGCGGTGTGGGAGAAGATAGCATTGCCTGCATCCACAGTGCCCAATATTGCCACATCGATTGCATTATATTCACAATCTGGGTGTGTATGGCCACCAACTATGGGGACTCCGAATTTCCTCACTGCTGACTCCATACCTTTCATCACTTCAGCACAGACTTTCTCATCTTTAGAGGATACTATATCAACCATGGCTAAAGGTATGCCGCCCATAGCTGCTACATCATGAATGTTCACAAGAACGGCAAAATATCCAGCATAAAACGGATGAATCTTCATCAGTGTTTCCATTATACCGTCTGCAGCTAACAGGAGTTCACTCCCATTGTGCATGATTACAGCACAATCTTCTCCATATGCAGCCAATATGTTTTCCTGTGGTATGGAGGGAAAGAAATCGACTACGTTGGATATTGTCCTCTTTCGTGTTACCCCGTGAAATGTTTTAATCTCCGCAGCCAGGGTTACTAAATCCATGGTTCATACATGGCGGAGGGGCATATATATCTTACCTGACTGTTAAACTACCCATTGTTTGAATTTGATTATGCCTGAGTCATATTTTCTTAAATTTCAAAGAGTGTTGTTTGTTTTGTCTGCTTTGAATACTGACTGATTTCTACCAGTTGGGATAGCATCTGGCTCAGTAAGTCTTCATACATGTCTTTGAATTTTTCTTCATTGTAGTATATATATGCAATATTGCTGTCGAAATTTTTCATATTGGTGCGCTGCAGTATCTTTTTTGCTTCTTGCTTGTCTTCTTTGCTAGCCTGTTCTAGATTGGGCTGATCTTTTACACCGGCTTTTTTCAACTCATCCATAAATACAGCCCGCTTGAAAAGTTTGCAAAAAGTGTGTAATACTAACAGATCTGCTTCAGATCCGCTGCAGATATTTCTGGAACATTCTCCAACTAGTCCATATATGTCAAGATTTTTTGTTTTTACAGGAATGTAAAGTTTAGAAGGTGGAATATCTTTTTCTTTTAATAAGTTCAGATCAGATAAAGCCCTTAGATATCCTGTAAGAATTAATTTATGCATTGTGATTCCGTTGCTCTCTAATTCTCGGGACAAGGCGCTTATCGACTTTCCATCTGAACCTATTAATTCAAAGATTATATCTTTCAATGGACGTTGTGGATCAAACATTAGGTAACCAAATAAGTAAACAAATAGGTAATTATAAACTTTTTTAAAGAATCTCAAAAAATGAGAGTAATGAATAAGATATTACCCATATATTAGTTGATATTACTATATATACTGGTAATTCAATATATCCTCAGCATATCAATAAGAACGAGTTGGGCATCTGTGACTCTCAAAATAAATGATTTAGTTTTTGGATATGGAGAAAGAAAAGTATTGGATGGCTTTTCATTTAAAGCCGAAGGCAACAGGGTCATTTCAATACTTGGTCCAAATGGCGTTGGAAAAACCACTCTTCTGAAATGCATATGTGGGTTTATCGAACCGCAATCTGGTTCCGTAGAAATTGACGGAAAGAATGTTAAAGATCTGTCTTCAAAAGAACTTGCTAAACACATTGGGTATGTACCTCAAAAATGCCCTGTTCCTCGTACAACGGTATTTGATACAGTCTTGATAGGCAGACGGCCTTACATAGAATGGGGGGCAACGAGCAAAGACATAGAAATTACCTGGAATGCCCTCGAATCACTGGGTTTGACCGATCTTGCCCTTAGATATGCAGACGAGATAAGTGGTGGAGAGTTTCAGAAAGTTCAGATTGCTAGAGCCATTGTTCAGGAACCGAGCGTATTGATATTAGATGAACCAACTAATAATCTCGATATTGCAAATCAGCACATGACAATGCATATGGTTCTGGATGCTGTGAATTCCAAGGGAATCTGCACAATAATGACTATGCACGATATCAATTTGGCTGTCCATTACTCAGATCTGCTGATGTTTGTCAAAGGTGGAAAAATAGCAGGCTACGGTGGTGCAGAAATAATAACTGAAAAGCTCATCAGAGAAGTATATGGGATGGACGTAGACATAATTGATCATCTTGGAACCCCATTTGTAATACCAAAGAGAAAATATCAGCATATCCATACACATCCACACAGTGCCGAAGACCACCTTCTAGAAGGATATACTGGTACAGAATTTGTAGAGTAATCAAATGAAAATTGTCATCTCCCGTATGACAACTTGTAGATAAGAGATCAAATGAAGTATGCTTTGGCATACAACGCATGTATTTTTTCGAGAATTGTGAAAATATGGGCAGGAAATATATTTGTTACCATATTAGGTAAATAATAAAATATCTCTAAAGTTTTCTATAATGCCTGACAAAATCCAGCGGTCGTGGCAAAAGTTCAGATAGTGTAAAATACACAATGTGTGATATGCTGGCAGACAAAAATTGTATCCTACAAAAAGACCTTAGTATGACAAAGTAGGACAATGACATATTTTATATACTTCTTGAGTCATACATAATCTGCAAATCTGAGGCATTCGCATGGATGGGGAAAGAATATCGTTGCGGTTAGAATCCGAAGATCTGGAGATTCTTGATGAGTTCATTGAGAGACACCCAGAATACTCAAATCGTTCTAATCTTGCAAGGGTAGCAATTCGCGAATATATAGAAACCTCAGATGATGCAAATCCTAAAACTCGTTCATTGGGCGAGCGTGAAGTCATCGTTAAGCTCCCAAGAGCGCTATACAGTGCTCTTTCGACACTCGTCGACAAGGGTTTCTTTGATTCTATCGGAGAAGCAGTTATCGATTGCACTAGAAAGGAGTACCTAAACACGAAAGCAATGATGGATGCAGCGCATAAAGCTCAAGTAAGCGACGATACGGTTCAAATCATTGAAAAATAAGCAAGATTGGCGGGCACCAATTTGGCTTATGCATAGGAAGATAAACGCTAACATTTGAGGGATGACAAATGAATTCAGAGCAGGTGGCTGCAAAAATTGCAAGAGGGCTTACAGATCCTCACATCACTGTTGTCGGATGCGGTGGTGCTGGTTGCAATATAATTAACAGCATATGTACAGAATTAGAAAATGTGACGTCAGTAGCAGTAAACACTGATGACACAAACTTGGACGGCATCGAAGCGGATAAAAAACTCCTTATCGGTAAAGATATAACCAATTGCAAAGGCGCCGATGGGGATGCGAGTGTCGGAAAACAATGCGCTGTTGAAGCACAGGAAAGCATTCAAAATGTTTTGGATGGGAGTGATATTGTATTCATAGTTGCAGGCATGGGAGGGGGTACAGGAAGCGGTGCCACTCCCGTAATTGCAGACATTGCACAGAAAATGGGATCTGTCGTTGTCGGAATAGTAATCAGTCCATTCTCATTTGAAAGAAGCAGACAAAAAATAGCTGCAGATGGTATTTCATCCCTAAAGTCTGTAGTTTCAAACGTTGTAGTCGTAGATAATGATCGCCTCCTTCATATGGCTGGAGACTCCAGCATGGAAGAGAGTTTCAATGTCATTAACCGTTTCGTAGCAAAAATTGTTGCCGTGATTTCAAACAAGATAACTACAGAAATCAGAGATCAAGTTGCTACAGAAGTCAAAAACGAGGTTCGTATATTAGAGCCTCAATCTTCCGAAGTGCCAATACGTGGAGTTCTGCCATCAATACTATCGAATCCGCTGCCTCAATAAACAGGAACAAAAGTTCCTGTTTTCCTCTTTTTAATCAAGATTGCTTTATTTTTGTTTTATAAGTACATGATTTTCACATGCATTGTTGTGTTTTCATTAGTGAGAGTTATTTAGGTAGATAATGTACAATATTCAAGAAAGTCGTTAAAAACCGTTAATACCAATTAAGCATATTGTGAATTGTGAATATTGGATTTGTAATAAACCCCATAGCAGGATTAGGGGGAAGCGTAGGTCTAAAAGGAACAGACGGCAAAAGATGCGCTGAAGCTAAGAACCGTGGTGCTGTTTCTCATGTGTTTGAAAGAGCATCGGAAGCTTTTGAATGCGCCGGAGATCTCATGGACTCTGAGTTTCAAACTGCAGGCGGACCGATGGGAGAAGATGTTTTAAGAAAATTCACACCACATATCAAAGTCACATACATACCCAAAGAGAACAGCGACAATGAAGATACCAAATTGGCTTGCAAGTCTTTCAAAGATATTGATCTCCTGATATTTGTAGGCGGAGACGGCACAGCCCGGGATATTATGGATGCCAGACAAGACGTTCCAGTACTCGGAATTCCAGCTGGTGTTAAAATGCATTCATCAGTATTTGCTAACACTCCAAAAGAAGCAGGGGATCTTCTTCGTATGATTATGATAGGCGGATTTAAAGTAAGATCTGCAGAAGTTATGGATGTAGATGAAAATGCACTCGATGAAGACAGAATGAGTGCTTCTCTTTATGGTTATCTGCCATCAATAGAAGAGAACAATTTTATGCAAAGCTCGAAAACGATGTCATACGGTGCATCTGATGAAGATATGAAAAAATCACTGGCAGAGTTTTTCGTAGCAGATATGGAAAAAGACGTTTTGTATATATTGGGCACAGGTAGCACTGTTGAAGCTATTGGACGCAAGCTTGGAATAGATAAAACGATGCTCGGCGTAGATATTGTATATAATGGACATATGCTTAAAAAAGATATTTCAGAAAAGGAAATTCTAGCAGCACTGGATGAGTATCAGAAAGCCAAGATAGTCGTCACACCGATAGGTTCTCAGGGATTCATATTCGGGAGAGGAAATCAGCAGATATCTGCAAAAGTGATCCGCAAAGTAGGAGTGGAAAACGTCATAGTTATAGCCACACCTGCTAAACTGAATGAAATAAAATGCATAAAGGTAGATACTGGTGACTTGGAATTAGATGCCATGTTCAAATGTTACTTACAAGTAGATGCCCATAGCAAAGAAGAACATGTTGTCAAAATTGAAGAAGAGTGAGCTTATCAATTTTATAAATATTCTGAAGAAGAAAGCTATATATGCGTGTGTATGCATGCATTGATTAACTATTGTGAAGACAGGGATAACAATGGTCGTATACGACAGTATATTGGACACTATTGGCAAAACACCCATAGTGAAACTAAATAAAATGGCTCCAGAAGGCTCTCATGTGTATGTTAAAGTAGAGAGTTTCAATCCTGCAGGATCTATTAAAGACCGCGCCGTTTTGAGAATGATTGATGACGCTGAAGAAAAAGGCCTTCTAAAAAAAGGCGGCGTTATAGTGGAGCCGACATCAGGAAACACCGGCATTGCCATTGCCCTCATTGCAGCGGCAAGGGGATATAAGGCAATAATAACAATGCCAGACACAATGAGCAAAGAGCGCACGGCATTCATAAAGGCGTATGGTGCAGAGGTCGTGTATACGCCAGGAAAAAACGGGATGGCTGGTGCCATTGAAAAGGCAAAGGAGCTCTGCGAAGAAATCGGAGCGTTTATGCCTATGCAATTCAGCAATTCATCTAACATTGACGCACATTATATGACTACTGCAAATGAAATACTGAAAGACCTACCTGATGTAGACTATGTATTTGCAGGCATAGGTACCGGCGGAACAGCTTCAGGAATCGGAAGAAGCTTAAAAGATTCCGGATCAAAAGGAAAAGTAATTGGAGTGGAACCTGCTGAAAGTCCATTAATCACAGAAGGTCATGCCGGCCCGCATAAGATTCAAGGAATAGGTGCGAACTTTATACCAGACAATTATGATCCAGCTGCAATTGAGCAGGTTGTAACTGTGAAAGGAGATGATGCAGTCGCTACATCTGTAAGGCTTGCAAAAGAAGAGGGAATATTTGCAGGAATTTCTTCAGGAGCAGCAGTGTTTGCAGCTCTACAGCAGGCTGAAAGGGAGAAAGGAAAAATCATACTGGCCATACTCCCAGATGGCGGAGAAAGGTATGTAAGTTTAGGAATATATTATTAATTATTAATATTAAATTAAGAAGGTAAAAACATGCAGAAGAATAAGTATAAATTTGAAACTATTCAAGTTCATGCAGGTCAGGAAACCCCTGATCCAGCGTCTGATTCAAGGGCTGTTCCCATATATCAGACTACAGCATATGTGTTCAAGAATTTTGAACATGCTGCCGCCCGTTTTGATTTGTCAGATCAGGGAAATATATATGGAAGACTGACAAATACAACTCAAGAAATTTTTGAAAAGAGAATTGCTGCATTAGAGGGAGGAGTGGCTGCATTAGCAGTGGCCTCAGGTGCTGCAGCAATAACATATACAATTTTGAATTTAGCACAGGCCGGGGACCATGTGGTTTCATCCCAAGCAATATATGGTGGCACTTTCAACCTGTTGGCTCAGACTTTGCCACAGTATGGAATAACAACCACATTTGTAGACCCTGATGAAAAAGACAGTTTTGAAAAAGCCATCAGGCCAAATACAAAGGCTATTTTTATTGAGACCATTGGTAACCCAAATGCTACATTGATTGATATTGAAAAAGTAGCTGAGATTGCTCATAAAAATAAGATTCCGCTTATTGTAGACAGCACATTTTCTACACCTTATTTGATCAGACCTTTTGAATATGGAGCGGATATTGTTGTCCATTCTGCAACAAAATTCATAGGCGGCCACGGCACAGCAATCGGTGGTGTCATCATTGACGGCGGAAATTTTGATTGGAAAGATAGTGGCAAATTCCCTTCATTAGTAGAACCGAATCCAAGTTATCACGGCGTCAGCTTCACAGAGGCTGCAGGCCCAGCTGCATTTGTTACTAAAATCCGTGCTATTCTGCTCAGAGATACTGGAGCAACAATATCGCCAGTTAATTCTTTCATATTCCTGCAAGGGTTGGAAACTTTATCTCTCCGTGTAGAAAGACATGTAGAAAATGCACTTAAAGTCGTAGAGTACTTGAGTAAACATCCAAATGTGGAGAAAGTAAATCACCCGTCTCTTCCAGATCATCCTAACCATGATCTGTACAAAAAATACTACCCAAACGGAGGAGCATCCATATTCACATTTGATATTAAAGGTGGAGTCAAAGAAGCTCAGGAATTTATTGATAAACTAGAAATATTCTCACTCTTGGCAAATGTAGCTGATGTGAAGTCGCTGGTAATCCATCCAGCTACAACCACCCACGCACAGCTGACTGAAGAAGAAAGGGTTGCACAGGGAATTAAACCTAATACAATCCGTTTATCAATAGGTACAGAACACATTGACGACATTATTGCCGATCTAGAGCAGGCGTTTGGAGAATAAAGGAGGAAACACTGATGCCGATCAATATACCAGATGATCTTCCAGCAGCATCAATACTGGAATCTGAAAAGATTTTCGTAATGAATGAAAATCGTGCCCGGCATCAGGATATCCGTCCACTTGAAATTCTCATATTCAATTTAATGCCTTCAAAAGTAGAGACAGAAACTCAAATTCTGAGGTTATTAAGCAACAGTCCCATCCAGATCGACATTGATCTGCTGCGTACTGAAACGTACATCTCTAAGCATACGTCTCAAGATTACCTCAGACATTTCTATAAAACATTTAATGAGATTAAAAATAAAAAATATGATGGAATGATAATTACAGGCGCTCCTGTTGAAAACATGGCATATGAGTCTGTAAAGTATTGGAGAGAATTCTGTGAGATCCTGGATTGGTCTCTGACTAACTCATTCTCAACAATGCACATATGCTGGGGAGCATTAGCGGCCCTGTATTATCATTATGGGATACCAAAACATCCACTGAATGAAAAAATTTCTGGAATATATGCTCATGTCCCTCTTGATTATTATCATCCCCTTCTAAGAGGATTTGACGATGTATTTTACATGCCCCACTCCAGATATATGACAGTAAAAGAATCTGATTTAAAGGGAGATCTTAAAGTATTGGCACGCTCCAAAGAAGCAGGCCCTGCAATAATCATGTCTGACAAATTAAAACAGATTTTTGTCACTGGACATTTGGAATATGACACGATGACGTTGGCAAACGAGTACAGAAGAGATGTTGAAAAAGGACTGCATCCCATGATTCCAGAAAATTATTTTCCCAATGATGATCCGAACGCTGCTCCTAAGAAGCTTTGGAGAAGTCATGCAAGCCTATTGTTTTCAAATTGGCTCAATTATTATGTGTACCAGCAAACGCCGTATGATCTGCTGAAAATCGGCAGATCATAATATTTTTCTTTATTGAAAGCAATCTGACAACATAAATCTTGGACATAATTCAATTACCTAGAATTTCATTAGCTCAAGTATGAGTAGAGTGAACATTGGCAGCAACAAAGTTTTAGTACTGAGCCGTAGGACTCTCTGCGATAACTGCTCTGCTGATGTCTGTTTATATAAAAAAGAAGGAAAAAGAGTTACAGAATGTGAACATTTTATTCCCATTCTGGCAGCATACAAACGCTGCAGTTCCTGCGGAGAGATTTTTGAGGTCTCCGCCAACTCCATGTCATTAAGAGAGGATATGTGTTTGAGATGCAGCCATCAATCATATTCTCGGACCGATAAGCTGCCATAGGATCAGGAACAGGATCATTAGTGCAAATGCCCATGTAACTGAATCCACAAAGTTCATCCTTTCTTTATCTGGCATTTTCTTGCGCACCTTCTGCACCAGTGAATCCAGCCAGTCTCTGAAGATATATCCTCCATCTAACGGGATAGCAGGAAGTGCATTTGTAAGACCAAGCATAAGGTTGATCCAGAACAGCCAATAGAAACAGTTGGCCATAATCCAGAATGAATCAGATGACATTCCAGAGAAGATTCCCTGAGGTTCATACACATCAACTAGAGATGCCGGGAACGGCTGATATCCAGTCAGAGGCAGAGTAACATAAGTCAGGAAAGAGTGGAAGTAATCATCCACAGAGTCATCGCCTGCAAACGGATGTGCCATTGAATCAATCAGGGCCTGAGGATCTTGAACGACCATTCCCATGTATGCTGTGTTTACACCAAGGAATGCCATGTCCTCCATTCCTTCTGTGCTAAGCCCTCTGGATTCGTAGTATTCTAGCTTGCTCGTCGGAGTTATTTCAGTAACACTTTTGTCAAGAACATACTCTCCAATTCCTGTATCTGCATTGTAAGAATATGAGTAGGCTATAATCGGTACTGTTTTGCCAATCTTAAGACTGTTCATTACAGTCTTAAAATCAGACTCATTGCGGATGACTTCACCGTTTATGGAATAAATCATCATGCCTGGTTTCAGACCGGCATCGCCCGAAGGCATTCCTTTTTCAGTAGTAGTCAGTATGACTCCTGAAATCACTTCTTTTGTGAAAATTTCACCATTGTAATAATATTCTACGGTGACACGTTTAGTAGGATCAGGAGCATCAACATTCGGATAGCCGTCTATTTCAACTTCTATTCCATTTATGGAAATAATCTGTGCACCTACTGGAATTCCAGCCATGTCAGCTGGACCGCCATCATAGACCGTAGATGCCATCGGGGCATCGTAAACAGGAGCTACAGAACCTAATGCTACAGCTGAAAATAATCCTGCAAAGAGCAATGCTGCTAGGATGTTAGTTCCAGGACCTACAGCATACACGGCTGTGCGCTTTTTTCTTGTAGTTTTTTCAAGAGCTTCTTCGTCCGGCTCAGTGAATGCTCCCATGGGTATTACCATCCAGACAATACCCAGTGATTTTACGCCCATGCCATGAACTCTGGTAAGAATACCATGGGCAAACTCATGGATGACGACAGCCACTACCAATCCAAGAATTCCATACCATAGAGGAATAATGGGGTTAATTCCTGGAATTCCCAGAACCATGTCTACGCCGGGAGCATTTTCAGCAGGGATGTTTGTAACCAAAGTTGCTTCCCAGAGTAAAAGTGCAGTCATTCCAAACATGATTACTGCTACAATGCCTTTAGACAAGAGAGCGTAAGCATTCCAAAATCTGTGGGGGCGAGACAACTTATCAATAAGATCTCTTCCGCGACTGGTCCTCCACATAACAAACGGACCCCATGCAGACATATGATGCTTAGCAAGAATCCCTTTTTTGTCGAGAATATAGACCGCAGCCCAAAATGCGATTACCAAGATGATCGCTATCAGGTATCCGTTCATTGTATTCCAATCGCATCAAGTAACAAGCATTATTTATGTCTACGCTGACATTCTCAAAAATATGGATAAAATAAAAATGAGGTTTTCTTCTGTTTTAGTCACGTTTCCAGACAAAGATTGTGCCAAAAGAATAGCTGAAGAAGTCATTGAAAAGAAGCTAGCCGCATGTGTAAATATGTTTCCGGTAGAATCAATCTATCGTTGGGAGGGTAGCATCCAGCATGATTGCGAGGTAAGTGGTATTTTTAAAATAAGATCTGAAGACTTTGAAGAATTTTCTGAGCGTGTACGTAGTCTCCATCCATATGAAGTACCTTGTATCGTGAGTTATCAGATAAACAACGGCACAGATGATTATCTGAACTGGATCAGAGAGTCAACGATTCGGGACTGACCATTTCTATTATCTTTTTAGCCCAGAGAAGTTTTTTTCTTTTTATCTCAAGATCTTTACCTGCTTTAACATAAGGATTTGAAAAATCAAATCCCCTGAGATGTACTTTTTCGGCTCCCAGGGATTTAGCTAAAACAACAGCCCTGTCCCCGTCAGTAAAGCCACCAAAGTTAAACAGACCTTCCAAAGGCCTGCATTGGACTGTAGGAAGAATTAAACCATTAAACAAAGGAACATACTTCTTCAAAAGATCGATGTTGTCTCCATGGCCGTGAATCACTGCCACAGAGCCTCTTGCATTTGCCTCAATTTCTCTCTGGATGCAGCCGTCTAAATCTGTCACAATAATGTCAGGCTGAGTGTCTATTCTTGAAACAGAGCCGTCAGCAGCTATTAGTTTACCTCTGATGCCATATTTCAGCAGATCATCCTCAAGATTATAGCCACACCCGCATACTGTTGCTTCACCAGTTATTCTCAGACGTTCTGGAGAGATTGTTTTACGGTCTCTGCATAGGTCAGCAAGGGTCTGTGCAGATTTTTCATCATCATCTCTGGAAAAACCAAAACTTTCTATGATCTCGAGATAGATGGGTTCCCATTCTGAGAACTCCATGTGATCACTCCAGATCGTCATTAAAGTCATCGTCTTTCTTCATGGCACGGAAAGAGAAGTTTAGAATGCCGGCAAATATTGCCAGACCAAATCCTAGTACGAACTCAAGCACTACCAAAAGATCTTCGTAACTTGCATATCCAAACAAACTGTTGGCTGAGTCAAGAGCACCCTGTACGATGAATCCCACTGCAAAGATTGTAATGGATTCAACTATTGCTCCATAAGTTATTTTTCTCTCCAGCGCGTAGTTGTTTACGAATCTTCCAATGAGCAGCACAACATAAGAGAATATTGCCAGCCATAAGAATCCGCCAAAGAATGCTAACACATGCCTGCCTACATTTTTATCCACAATGGCGGCAGCAGAATCCCAGCCGTAGAATATTGCGGTTATCAGCAGTATGAGTGAAAGAACTGCAAATGGAATTAACTGACTTCCAGACCGGACAGCCTTTTTCACTCCCCGTAAATACAACTTCAGATGCTCATCAAGCTTGTATGCAAACGATACTAGATAGGCGCCCACTACAAGCCAGATCATTGATATGCCGATTTTGTTGTAGGAAACATTTGAACCGTTCATCATTCCCACAAGTGGATCCATGATTGAGAACAGACCGTAAATGAGTAATGCAAGGCCGATAGGGGCCAAGATTCTTTTACGCATCTTGTCATCCTGGATCATCTTCACGACGATGTAAAAGATGCCTTCCAAAGTAGGAGCCTGTTTAACATACACCTTTTTTACAGAATCAACTTTGATTCTGGATGAGATAATCGGATAGATGTACTCGTCTTCTGCTCCATCTGATACTAATATGACTCTGTCTGCTGAAGTCGTGTTGATAACTGTTTCTAACTGAGTTGTGAGGGCTAAATCACTCTCATACCCCACATGGATATCGCCGCAGATTGTTGCAATCTCAACGTCGACTCCTTTTTTCAGCATCTCATCATACATGCTGATTGCTGCAAAAATCGTATTAATGTCTGAATCTTCTGGATCCTTAAGAGCCAGACCATTTGCAGCGATCATATTTTCTTCTCTGCCGATAAAAGGGCTGTTTAAACCAGCCTTCCTGCCAAAATCATCATCTCGGTCCACGCAGAGAACAAGTGTTTTCATTCACCCCCCATATCGAAACCTAAGATATTTAAGCTTCGACCTGGGAGCAGCTAAATATAGAATTTTAAGCTTGGGAATTTCTTTAAAAAAGATTATATTTTAAATATATTTATACGATATCAATATTAATACTGGCATATTGAACATTAATAAACCGATAGGCATCAAGATATATATTAGATGCAATATCCCCTCTAGGCAGTCGCTGAAGAACTCTCATTTAATTATCAGCAATGGGCTGCAGAGGAAATTCGATGAAAATTGTTTGGCACGGACATTCTTGTTTCGAAATTCGAGATGGTATAACGGTGGTTACAGATCCGCACGATGGCAAATCAATAGGGATTAAACCACCAGTTGTGAAGGCAGACGTGGTGCTGGTTTCACATGATCATTTTGACCATAACTGCATAAGAATTGTTAAAGGCGATCCTCAGATCATCACAGACTGTGAAGAAACAGTAATTGGTGATTTGAAAATCAGAGGTGTGCCGAGTTTCCATGACAAGGAAGAGGGTTCTAAACGCGGTAAAAATACAATTTTTTGTTTTGAGATGGATGATATAAAGTTTTGTCACTGCGGGGATTTAGGGCATCTGCTTACAGAAGAGCAGGCTGAAGCCATTGGACCTGTAGATGTTTTGTTTATTCCAGTCGGAGGAGTTTTTACAATAGACAGCAGTGATGCAAAAAAAGTGATTGAAACGATTAAGCCGTCTGTAGTCATTCCAATGCATTATCATGTCGGAGGCCTGTCGATATCAGTAGACAGTATTGATTCCTTTTTAGACGGCCTCTCAGAAGAAGATGTGCTGGGAGTCGGTAATGAAATCGACTTCAACAAAGAAGACATGTCTCAAAAAACTGAATACTGGGTCTTTTCACCTTAGGGTGAAAGACCTTTAAAAAATAAACTTAAAAAAGATTACAGATACAGAGCATCTTCGACTCTGCCCATCTCTATTGGAGTTGTTTTAGATCCTACTGTGGCACCTTTTGTATTGACTAGAATACTGGCGCCTACTGTACGGGAACCATAGTTCAAAGTTCCCACCGCCACTGGAACTTTAAACAGAGATTTGAGCATGTCCTGTTCCTCTTTTGTAGCCAGAGGATGACAGAGAAGGCCTTTGTTAGTAACAGCGCAGACTGATCCGACAGTATTGTATCCTGCAACAGAACCTTTGACGACTTCTACGTTGAGTATGTCGGCAATCGTCCTGATACTGGCATTGTCTATGTCAGGATTTACGAGTGCAGCATTGTCATTTACAAGAATATTATTGCCAAATGCATTCACACGGTCTTTGATCCTTCTGAAACGAAGTTTGCCGCGTAAAGGCCTAAGCTCTGAAAGCGAGACCATGTCAGATGTCACGGCCCCGTAAGAATTCATAGCCATTAGGGTACCAAGGATGGTGCTAGAAGCTAAACTCGTTCTGATCACATCTACTTCAAGACACGCTTTGATATCATCAATAAGCGAGTCTTGACAATCTAAAGGAACTAATGAGATCTCTTCATTAGCTACGCAGTAGACTCCTATGAACGGATTGCCATTGTAGCTGGAGAGTCTCATCATATGACATCACCGCGGATTTAGTTGCTAGCCACGGGGTTGTCTGGAAGAGATACTTCGACGAGATCGTCCTCGAATTTCACAGCTTTTACAGTTATGTGAATTGGAGGGTTTGTAATTCCACGAGCCCATATGGCCTCATTTAGACCTTTGTCGATCCATACATCATCTTCACTGACCTTCATGTGTCTTGCAACATGGGAACGCAGCTCGCTGATAGCTCTTCTAGCTCTCTGTGTACGAGGTACTGCTCTTGTCTTTCTGAGCGTTATGTTAATTATTCTTTCATCCATGTTATCCATGCTGCTCACTCCTTCAGATCATTATGTCTCCAGTTTCTCCTCTTAGGATGACGGAGTACATTTCTGTTAGTCCTAATCATAACCCATGCAGGGACTCTGCGGTTAGTTTTGTCCGCCCTCATTAGGCGGCCTTTCATAGCGGCGGGCTTGTTCCTAGCCATACTTTACACCCTTTCAATTTTAATTTCACGCCTCTGCGGCGAAATCTGTCTCAGAATTGCCTTCAGAGTAGCATCGTCTATTTGATTTTGAATGCGCCCCATCTGCATGAGGCGGAGCAGCTGCTCTTCAACGGCTGCAGCTACATCTGGATACGCCATTTTCACTTTTGCCAATCTTTCTCTGGCTTCTGGAGTTAACAACTGGCGCATGATGGCTTGACGCTCTGCTTCCATCTGTTTCGCGCGTTCTTCCATCATGGCCTGCTGCTGCAACTGTGTCTCTTGGGACTGCTGCAATTGCGCCATTTTTCGTCGGCGAAGTTCTTCAAGCTCAGCGTCATGCATATGTTTCACTCCTGAATAAGTATTAGTTATTCATTTCGTCGTAGACTTCCTTGGCAACATTGTCAAGGAATGACTGCCCCTTTGGAGAAATTATTCTGCCGTTCTTCTTGTCTTTGGACAGGAATCCAGCGTTCTCCAGTTGGATCAAGCATCTTCTTGCGATTGCGCGTGATCCTTTGATAGCTCTGTTCGGTTTGGAACCGCGGTCAGCAAAGCCACCGTATTCAGCGGCAAGTCTGGACGTTCCAATGGGGCCTTTTGTATAAACTTTTCTCATAACGGAAGCTGCACGGATAAACCACCAGTCTTCCTGAACTGGGGCATTTTCAGTGTGCCTTCCAGTTTTTACGAATTCTGCCCATTCCGGGACTGCGATCGCATCGACCTGCTTTAATTTCTCAGCGGCCTTCATGATAAGCTTCTCCGGCGGGACATCATAGACAGTAACCATTTGAATCTACCTCTAATGGCATTTGTTCTCTATTATTGAATATAGATAATGCTACCCCCCACCAATATTACACTTGTATTTAAGTCTAGGGGTTCCGGAGGGCTGTTACTCTTTAAGCCTGGCAAGAGGGACCGTGCCTCATTGCACAAGTCCCTAAGATGATTTTGATATTAGAGCTATATTAATGCTGTGTCATACATCATCCAGAGCTCAAGTAGATTTGAAATACAATTAGACCGATGCTTTTCCGTATGCGTTACCTCGTTGCCATCACTGGAGCTTCTGGAATCTGCTATGGCCTGAGGCTTTTAGAAGCTTTGCACGGAGAGAAAGAGATTATCGTTTCCGAAATAGGAAAAGAAGTAATGAATCATGAAACCGGCATAGATTATGAGACGCTCTCAGAATACGGCAGCCTTTACAACGATAATGATCTTTTTGCACCTTCAGCATCAGGCACCCATAAGATAGATGCCATGATCATCTGTCCCTGTTCACAGTCTACACTGGCAAAAATTTCCAATGGAATAGCTGACTCTCTGATCACAAGGTCTGCTTCTGTAGCTCTCAAAGAAGGAAGAAAACTTATTCTTGTTACCAGAGAAACACCGTTGAGCGTGATTATGCTGGAGAATGAGCTTAAGCTTGCCAAATCTGGCGCTACGATTCTGCCGGCATCGCCTGGATTTTATAAACATCAGCATACTGTGGAAGAGCTTGTAGACTTCATGGTGGGAAAAATACTTGATCAGCTCGGGCAGAACCACGAGCTGTTTGAAAGATGGGAATGAGAGTTTACACGAGGTCTATGTAAATCGCAGGCCTCTTGGGTGCTGAAGCTCTTGCTTTATTCTGCGGATCTGGAGCATCTGAGTCGTCTGCAGAATAAACTTTCACATCACATCCCAGTTCTGATGCAAGAAAACTTTCTGCTTCTTTGAGATAATCATATTCATTCAGCTCAAGAGTGGCTTTGGCAATTTCTACATCAGATTTCTTGTTGAATTCCTCAGCCAGCTTCCTTGCGAAATCAGCAGACTCCTTTCCGCGTTTTTTGAGCTCATTGTTAGCCATGACTGCTTTTGTAAGAGCAGGAATCGCCAGCATTCTGGAAGCGGCTTTTTTACCTGCATCGAACGCAGTTTCCAGAATTGAGTCGTTTTCATTTCCTGAACGCATCATTTCTCTGGATACTGCAGCCGGCCTGAGAAGAGCCGGCAGTCTCATATTGCCGAGCATATCTTTTGCCATGGCCTGAATCTTCATTTTCCACATCGGAGTTGTGTAGATGTAAATCGTTCCCGGCTTCTTAGGAGTGGCAGAAGGATTTTCCTCTGCAATCTTAGCATTCTGATTGTCGATAACCTTCATAATTTCCTTGATGTCGTCAATGACGGATTCAAGATATTCCTCGGCAATCTCAGCTCCGAAGTCAGAGTCATTTTCATCATATTCTGGATAATCGGCAATTGAGACGAAGTCCTCATGACCCAGGGATTCCCAGACTTCTTCTGCAATATGCGGCGTGATAGGCGCCATCATTTTCACCCAGATTTCCAGAGCTTTCTGGGCAGTCTTCTTGTTTCTGCCACCCCTGCGCATATACCAGCGCATGTCGTTAAGTGCTTCAAAGTAAACTTCGTTAGCCATTCCGCGGATGTCGTACTCATACATGCAGTCACGGATAGTGTCGATGCGAGTGTTCATTCTTGAAATGAGCCAGGAATCGACATCTTTCAGATCCGTACCTTTCAGTTCCTTAAGAGAGTCAATTGTTCTCAGAATACGCTCCATTCTTGCTTCGTATGTTACAATTGCATCCTCATCCCAGGCTACATCAGCAAAAGGCACCGCTATATGAGCATAATATAAACGAAGTGAGTCTACTCCGAATTTTCCTGCAGCATCGGGAATAGGTTCAGCTCCTCCTTTAGACTTTGAAATTTTTCCCAGCTTGCCAGTAACGTACCAGTTTACAAAGATTCCTCTTGGCCACATATCCTTCGGCAGAATGGCAGCATGATTCATCAGAAACGCCGGGAAATGCACGGTCATATGTTCTTTGCCGCCGAGGTTGAGATCTAACGGATACCAATAAAGTACATCTTCACGAATGTTGTGAAGTGTGTCTAAATCGACTTTTGTATTCTCAGATACTGTTTTTATATCTCCTTTGCCCAGCAGGACATAGTCGAAGAACTCTTCAGTCATCTCGTCTTCGCGGATTACTCCCTCAGAGTAGTATTTAGAAATAATATAGTAAACAGGATAAAGCGTAGAGTCTGAAATAGCCTCGATAATCCATTTGTCATCATACGGGAACCTTGTTCCCAGCCAGTTTCCCTGTCTGACGCATGCTCTTTCTCTAAACCAGTCTAAAACTCCCTGTACATTGTTGTAATAATCTGCAGGGAGAATGTGCATGCCTTTGCAATGCTCTTTTGTCTGTTCAGTCACTTCAGGATTAGCATAGTCAATGAACCACTGGTCAGGAACTTTTTTGATGAAGACCGGCTGTCCGCAGCGGCAGATTACTTCCTCTGAGAGGTCATAAAATAAGTCTGCCTCTCCGCTTTCAAGCATCATCTGCTTCATCTTTTCTTTAGCTTCCTCGACTTTCATACCTGCAAACGGCCCGCAGTTCAGATTCATTACTCCTGTGTGGAAGCCGTCTTTGTAAATCATCTTCTTAGCTTCATCCAGTCTGGGGTCTCCGGCTTCAGTGATGCCCATCTTTTCAATGAGCTCAGCCGCTGGCAGGGGGCCGTATCCCTTGGTATCGATAATCGGTATGGCTTTGATGGACTTTACCATTGCAGGATCGAGTCCATATTCCTGAATCATTTCGTCGTTATTTTTGAGGATGTGTATCGACATCCAGTCATCTGGAGCATCTGAAGGTACTGAAGTCACTAATCCGGTTCCTACTTCAGGTTTGCAGAACTTAGCAGGCAGCACCGGAATGTCACGGTGAATCACAGGCGCCGTGGCCATCTTCCCGATGAGTTCTCTTCCTGGAATGGTTCCCATAAGTTCCATTCCGTCTTTCTGAAGTTTCATCTTTTCAAAGGACTGCGGACTTATGACCCAGATTTCATCGTTTATTTTTACTTTAACATATTCAACGTCGGGATTAACCCAGAAGTTAGTCTGCCCGTATACTGTTTCAGGTCTTACAGTTGCAGCCACTAAAGAATAATCTTCACATTTGAATTTAAGAAGGGTGTATTCAGTTGTTTCTGCATTTCCTCCCTTTGACAGATCCGTTTCGGAGGCATCTACTGCAACTGGGCCGCATTCGATGCATGCCGGTGCAAAGTATGGTTTCTGGAACAGCAGTCCCTTATCGTGCAGTTTGCGGAACTGCCATTGAATGAATTTGCTGTAACCAGGATGCACTGTGGATGTGAACCTGCGCCAGTCTGACAGGAATCCAAAGCGCTTCCAGTATTGCTGAATGTAAACGTCATTGAAGAATGAGACCACACTGAGGGGTTCTTTCAGCTTTTCGAGATCCTCGTCTGTACAGCCATTGTTTTTCAGATACTCGATTGTTTTCTGATCTCCCCTCTCCACGCGCCTGGCGAGCGAAATGGCTCCATTCCCGGTTGCATGGGTTCCGACAGGAAACATCACATTGTGGCCGGTCATCCTCATAAAGCGGCCGATTGCGTCCACGTAAGTGTATCCCCTCATATGGCCAACATGCAGATATCCAGTCAAGCCAGGGTATGCAAAGATAATCATGAACTTTGGTCTTGAATCGCGCTCCGCCTCATTGATTTTGGCGTCATACCATCGTTTTTGCCACTTGGCTTCTATCTCAGTCGTCCACTCGGACATAGCTACACCTGTCTTTACGCAGGAATACACAACCACTATTAATATCATGGTTGTTGGGCTGCTGTGGCACATTTAAATGCGGAAGGATAAATCTCTTATCTGATTACAACTTACATGTCCTGCCGGTGATCTAACCCCCTTGTGAGGATTAGCCTCTAGATTGCCGGCACTTGCAGCTTTTTTGTAATTGCAAGTTGCACCACTAAAATAATGGCTGATGATTATGAGAACTATTGAGTCGCTCAGAGCTGCAGCAGAATCCAATGATTTTAACGCAATGTATTACCTCGGCACCGCCTACGCTTTGGGAAAAGAAGTCGAAAAAAATGAAGAAGAAGCTTTGAGATGGTATCTCAAGGCAGCGCCGCACAATGCTGAAGCTGCGTTCAATGCTGCGATGATGTATAAAGACGGTCTGGGCACTGATACCGACATTGAAAAATCACTGGAATTGTTCTGCAGCGCTTCTGCAAAGGGAATTGCCGCAGCATCTTTCCAGGCTGGAACCATCTATCTGAAAAGAGGAATGCCTGAAAAAGCAGTTGATTATTTTAAAAAGGCTGCCCAATCTGGACTGGCTGAAGCACAGCATAACTACGGCATGGCTTGCCTGAGGGGAGATGGAGTTGAAAAGAACTGCAGCGAAGCAGTGGAATGGCTGAGTAAGTCTGCTGCTCAGGGAAATCCGGTGTCTGCTCTGCGCCTTGGCAGGATGTATCTTACTGGCAGCGGCGTCTCAAGAGATTATAAAGAAGCAGTAAAATGGTACAGTATGGCTGGCAGCCCTCTTGCTCAAGTTATAGAGGAAAGTGAAAACGGCAATATTGAGCAAAAATTTGCTCTTTCATTGATCATAGATGAAAGCGCTGAAAACAATGACGATCTGGCAGAAGCTTTTAGGATGTGCCTGGAAGCGGCTGAAAGCGGTTTCTCTCCCGCCGCTGCTTCGATGGGAAGAATGTATGAATGGGGAAGAGGAACTATCAAAGATTATACAGAAGCAGTTAAGTGGTATACGATAGCAGCTGAAAATGGCAATGCTGATGCGATGCATGATCTAGCTTCCATGTATGCTCTGGGAAACGGCGTGCCGCAGGATTATGAAACTGCTGTGAAATGGAGTGAGAAAGCAGCGCTCCGTGGGAATGCTTCTGCAGCATACACTCTTGGAGTGGCATACAGAGACGGCTGGGGGGTAAAGCCTGATGAAGAGAAGTCATTCATATGGTTTCTAAAGGGAGCTGAACTCAACAGCATGGAATCACAGTATGAAGTTGCAGTTATGTTCTCTAAAAGAGGGAATGAAGCTGAAGCTGTAAAATGGATGTCACAGGCTGCAAAACAAGGGCATCTGGGTGCCATGATGGCAATGCGGGAGAAGGGATGAATATGCAGTATTCGAAAACAAATATCAACGAACTGGAAAAGATATCTGATGAAGATCCGTCAGCAGCTTACGAGCTCGGCCTGAGATATTATGCTGGCATATATGTAAAGCAAGATTTTAGAAAAGCCTTCGCACTGTTCCGCTCTGCCGCCAACGCAGGCAATGTAGGAGCGATGTATCTAAGAGGAAAATGTCACGGAGAGGGTCATGGAATCTGGAAAGATCCTGAAAGAGCTGTGAAGTGGTACATGAGAGCAGCAATTCACGGCCACCGCCAGGCAATGTATGATTTGGCTGAGTCATATCTGCATGGAGAAGGGGTGGGAAAGAACTCTGAAGAGGCAATGAAATGGTACAGGAATGCAGCTGAATCAGGATATGGTCCAGCATGCTACAAAATGGGAGAGCTCTGCTTCCATGAGGGCAAAGAAGAAGCACTGAAGTGGTTCTCTAAAGGAGGAGACCTTGGAGATGACTTATCTGCATACAATGCAGGTATGATCTATTATTCCGAGGGAGATTATGAAAATGCTGTTAAATTTCTGAAAATTTCTGCTAGCCAGGATAACAGTGATGCATATTTCAGACTTTCAGAGATGTATCTCAACGGCATTGGTGTTGAAAAAGATGAGGAAAAAGCTAAAGAGCTCTTTGAAAGAGCCAATAGAAATGTTTACGAATTACTTGAGAGACTTTAGATTTTCAAGTTCATAAGCTGCATCTTCATTACCCCGCTCTGCAGCTTCTGAAAGCCATTTTTCGGCAAGCTCTAGATCCTTGTCTACACCTTCACCTTCTAGATATGCCAATCCCAGAAGTAGCTGAGCAGAGTCATAGCCTGCCTTAGCTGCGATTGTGAAATACTCAATGGCTTTTGAAAGATTTACTTCTACACCCAGGCCATTCAGATACATGCCACCAAGGTAAAACATCGCCTCTTCATTTCCAGATTCAGCTGCAGGCAGAATATACATTAAAGCCATCTCGAAATCCTGAGGAATTTCATCACCTGACAGGTACATTATGCCGAGAGTTGTCCCGGCATTCATGTCACCTTCTTCAGCCGCTTTTACCAACTGTTCAAAATCCATGATCTCAATCCCAGAGGAATTCTCCAGTCATTACCAGTCTGCCCCTGTGACATTTGGGACATGGAATGTGGTCTGTGTCCTCAATACTCATATTTACAAGCGACATTTTTCCGCCGCATTCCTTGCAGCTATGATGAATTATGAATTCATCATTGTTTTTGGCAATTATCACATATGGTTCCTCAGAAATTAAGTCACACTTCTCACAGCGGAAGAGTTCATAAAGCACAGTGATAGGATCTCCACCGTGTTCATCGTAGAATTTTTTGACTTCCTCTCCGAATTCGCCTTTGCGGATCTTCTCTTCAATCTCTTGATCCGTATCACGCTGTCCTATCCACTCAGAAATATTTACTGTATGCCCACACTTGTTACAGCTAAGATCATAGCCAGCCATAATGTCCCATCCATAGACCTTCAGGTATATTGTCGAAGGTGCAATAACTCAGGATGTACAAGTACCTATTGATTAATCGTTTTATTATGGTAATATTTTTACCAATTTCGTAGATTTTACAGTTTTTCGTAATTATAATTATTTATGGTTTTTCAACTGCAATATCATTGTCAATACGCAATTTTTTGAAAATCTGAACATTATTTGATTCGATCATATTACAGACATCTTCCACTATAGAATCGATTGCAAAGGCCGGATATTGGAAAACTGCACAGAATATTTCTAAACCTATCTTGAAGCTGTCTCTATAGTCTGGTTTATTATCAGTATTGCAGAACTCTCCTACAAGATTTCCAATGCTGCCCATCACTGCAAGAGTGTTTACATAAAATTCGCGCTGATGCTCTTTTGGATCGAATAAAGCAGTATGACTTGAAACCCATTCAATATAGACATTTATGAAACTGTCCAGAACGGTCCACGACTGATGTGCCTGATAAAGCAGCTCAGCAGCACGCTTTGAGAGGCTGGCGGCATAAAGTTCTAAAGCCACCGGGAAGGCGGCAACAGTAATCAGATCAGGAATTGAATCGCCCTTATGAAATAGTTTTTCTGATTCTTCCAGTGATTCTGTGAGAGCTTGGATAATGATTGTTTTGAAAATGTCTTCCTTATTGGTGAATGAATGATAAAGACTGCCGTTGAGAATACCTGTCTTTTGAATTATCTGTCTGGTAGTAGTTTTATTATAGCCTTGAACATAAAAAAGTTCCATAGCTGCCTCTAGGATTTTATTGCGAGATGCGTCACGTTTTTGACCCACAGTCTCCAATGAGGCTTTTGGAGATCGCCCCTTTGCTTTCATTCCAACCTCTCCCATATTACTCTTCATGATCAAATTACTGTTGTTTGATTGTGCTCAAATAACATAATTCTTGCTACCTATAATGTTTTTTTAGGTTTAATAAGTTACTATAACTGGCTACATTTAGTCAATTTTTTTTATATTCTGTATAAAGGCATGGTTGGTAGAAATACTGCATATTTTTGAGCATGTTCAAAAAGTTCAAATACTCAATGTTGCTTGAGCATGCTCAAGGTGAGAACTTAATGTTCAAAAAGTTAGCTAATGCCATTATAAAACATCCAAAACCAATCCTGGCATTATGGATCATAATCCTGGTTGTAGCTCTGCCTTTTGCAGTACAGTACAATTCAGTGATGAATTATGACATGACCACCATGTCTGGAGCTCATTCTGAGTCTGTAAGCGGAGCAGAGATAATTGATGAAAACTTCTATTCAAGTACCAGTCAGGGAACGATTATCGCAGTTCCATATGATACTCCAGAAGAGTTAGCTGAAGCACAGAAGCTGCTTAATCCTGATTCAGGTCTGCAATCCCATCTTGATGAAAAGTATGGATCAGGAAATGTTACAGCATCAGGAATGGGCTATTACAGCAAAGACCAGTCTACAGCTGAACAGAGCGGTGTGTATCTTATAGCCATTTCATATAATAATGATGACTTAATCAGCACTGATGAAGTGGGAAACATACGTGATATTGTTTCTGTCACCAAGAGTGACCTTGGAATCACCAATACAACATACGTTACTGGAAATGATGCTATCACCTATGACACCATGGAAGGTGCAAACAAAGATGTGCAGAAGATTGATCCCATCTCAATTCTCCTGATTCTTCTGTTAATCGGTCTATTCTTCCTTACGGTTGTTACTGCAATAGTGCCTCCAGCCACTGTCGGTATTGCATATGGAATAGTATTAGCACTGATATTCTTCCTCGGAGGAATACTGGATATATTCTACATCACCAGCATTATCGTGCTTGTATCAATGCTTGGTGCAGGATGTGATTATTCCATCTTCATAATCTCCAGATACAGGGAAGAGCGCAAATCCGGTAAAGACAAGGATGCAGCTCTCAAAGAAGCCGTTAAATGGGCAGGTGAGTCGGTAGCGACCTCAGGACTTGCAGTTATCATCGGCTTCGGTGTGATGTCGTTCTGTTCATTCTCCATGGTTTCCACAATGGGCATTATTCTCGCTCTCGGAATAGTAATGGCCATGCTTGCCGCTCTGACATTTATTCCCGCCCTCATCTCTGTAATTGGCGACAAAATCTTCTGGCCCAGTAAAATATCAACATACCAGCAGGGAAGCAAAGCCCGCAATGGATTCTACGGAAGATGCGTAGAGTTCAGTAAAAGATATTTCAGAAAAACTGGAAAACGTGCTATCAAGTATGCAGTCCCGATCATAGTGGCTGCATTAATCATTTCGATTCCTCTGTGCTATGTAGCATTCACAGCAGATGACTCCTATGATATGGTAAGCATCATGCCTGACAGTGAGGGAAAGAAAGGAGTGGAAGTCATCACTGAAAGGGCAGACGGCGGCCTCATTATGCCGACGTATATCCTTTACGAGCTGCAGAGTCCAATCGCAGTTGTAGACAATACTACTCATACACTTACATGGACCTCTGAAGGGCTTGCATATCTGCAAATGCTGTCAAAAATGTCTGCAGAAATCAGCTCCTCAGATGAAAACATCAGCTATGTTCTGGGACCCACTCCTTGGGCTTCGGTATACCAGCTGGTCTATCAGGGAATGATTGATAAAGGTATACCAGCAGAAATGATCACTCCTGAAATGGTAAACAAGGTAGCTGTGGAAAACTTACCAAGCATGGTGCAACCTGCAGTTACACAAGCATTCAGCATGGTTGGCTGGAACACAGATGTAATGACTGCCGGTCCAGTTATTGATTACATTGTCAACTACATAACAGGTCTCGTTTCCACCAACGGAAACTATGCCGTCTTAACAGTAATGATGTCCGACGAGCCTATGTCCTCTATTTCCATGGATTCTATCAAGGCTCTGAAAGATACGGCATCAGGATATGCTGCTGATAACGCTTCAGAGATCAAAGATGTCTGGGTTACTGGAACTGCGGTTACAGTACAGGATATCTCAGAGACCGTAAATTCAGAGTTCACCTGGATTGAGATCGGTGTTGTTGTGCTGATCTTTATCCTCCTGTTCTTTGTGCTGGGATCCTACTTCACACCCATCAGGTCTCTGTTCACTATCCTGCTGAGCATATCATGGACAATAGGACTCACACACATTGTATTCACAGAACTTCTGGGAATACCAGTGACCTGGATCGTACCGATTGTGCTGCTGGTCGTCTGTCTCGGGCTTGGTATGGATTACGATATCCTGCTGACAACCCGTATCAGAGAGGGAAAGAGCAAAGGTCTCTCCAATGATGAAGCCATAATGAACGCACTGGAGAAGTCTGGAGCAGTAATCACCCTCTGCGGTCTCATCATGGGCGGAACATTCCTTACCCTCCTATCCTCCGCTTCACCGATGCTTCAGGAATTCGGATTCGCACTCGGATTCGCTATCCTGATTGACTCTCTGGTTGTGGTTACATACCTTGTACCTGCCCTCATGCATCTTATGGGTGACTGGAGCTGGAAAGGACCTAAATTCCTTCAGAAAAGAAGAGCAACCAAAGAATGAAACTCCTTAGGTTTCACGGCAACGTGAAACCTCTATTTTTCTTAATATTCTGAACATTGAGTGTATCTAAACAATGATACTTTTTTAATATTCATAATATCTATACCTCATGGGGATACGATTGATAGGAAAATTGGAAGAGATCAGAAACTACTGGTCGATGAGAGCAGAAGGATATTCTGAGAGCATTATCGATGAGTTTGAAACTAACAAAGCTGAACACTGGAAAGATGTGATACTGAATTACGTGGACACAGATAGACCGCTGAAGATATTAGACGTCGGTACAGGTCCCGGATTTTTTCCCATTTTGTTAGGAAGAGAAGGATACAAAGTCACCGCCGTGGATTATACAGAAGCCATGCTGGAAGAAGCAGAGAAGAACTGCAGAAGATACAATGTCTGTGCCGATCTTTCCAAAATGGACGCCCACAGCCTGGAATTTGATGATGATTCATTTGATCTCATATTGTCAAGAAACTTAATATGGGACTTGGAAAACCCTAAAAAAGCATATGCTGAATGGCTCAGAGTTCTCAAGCCTGAAGGAAAGATGATGGTATTTGACGGAAACCACTACCTGCATTTGTATGATAATGATTATGCAGATGCGCATAAAACAGGAAGCGGGGAAGTAGAACACAGGTACATCAAGAATGTCGATAGCAACATCATCAAGGATATAGCAAAAGAGCTTCCCCTGAGTAAAGAAAGAAGACCACAGTGGGATGTCAACACACTTATTGAAATGGGTGTCAGATCTGTAAAGGTAGATACTGACGGAAAAGACTCATATTGTGTTCAATGCAATGGAGAAGATGTGTATCTTCCATTTTCATTCATGATCTGCGTTACTAAGTAGACAGAATATCGCTGATTGTTTGGTGATATTACAAATCATTTACAATAAATCCTATTTTCAAAAGGTAGGTTTTACTGCTGTAATCATGAAATGATCGTTTGTGCTTCCATGCGCAAGATGACGTATGCCGTGAAGCACCTGATCTTGAATGTTGTGTTTTACAGCTATGTCAGTAAAGCCTGCTTTTTCCATCATTTTAATATCATCACTAGGCCGAGAAGCGTTCACAGACCATAATCTATGCATTTCTGACTGTTCCGCACGTTTTTTATGCAGACATCTTGACGGTGAGTCCAGAAAGACTCCGCATGCTGATAAGAACAAATTGAATTTAGTCATCTTAGGATCTGAAAACCAGTTTCCATCCACGTAGGCTATTCTGCACCCAGGCTTCAATACTCTGAACCATTCAGAAATTACTTTTTCTGGATGAGGTACAGTCCAGAGCATGTAGTCACTGACAATTCCCTCAAATGATTCATCTTCAAAAGGAAGGCTTTCAGCGTCGCCGTGATGGAAGTCTATTTTCAAATTGTTGTCCGCAGCATTCTTTCTTGCAGCGGCCAGCATTTCTTCGGAAAAATCTACGGCGGTCATGTGATATCCCAAATCTGCAAGCTGCATAGAAACTATACCAGGCCCGCAGCCAACATCCAACAGCCTGAGACTTCTTGTTATAAAGGCATCAAGAAACAGATTCTGCCAGGCCTCTCTTTCCTTCTTTATTGAAAAGCCTTTGACAACGAAGCTGTTGTATGTGACGGATTCACTATCCCAATGTTTCCTGATGCTCATATTCATAAGCATATAAGTAACAATAAGTTTAAAAAGTTATTACTTAGATTATGTACAAATAATAAAGCAAGTATGAAAAGATTGAAACACGTAGTGAATTATAAAGAGGCACAATACGCAGTTTGATTGATATGGGCGGCAGAAACAGTGCATATGTAGTAGGAGCGTTTCTAATTCTTCTGATATCCCTAGTGTCAGTTGCTACTGGATTAGTGATTATAAACTTTATGCAGGGTGATGAGGAACCCATTTCATATACGGTGAAAGGAGAGTATCTGGAAGGCCCCATACATTATGAAGTTTCAGGCACTGGAACCTGCAGTGAGCTGAATGAATCCGATCTTAATCATATATATGAGTATATTTTCAATGTGAATTATCAGGATAGTTCAGGAAAAATTCATAATGAAAAACTAACTTCTACACTGATAATCTCATCAGATACCAAAATGCCTATAGAATCTTTATACAGATATGAAGGCACTGACATCATAAATGATGTTGAAGTTTCAGTATGGATTGGTCTTGATACTTCAAACGGGGAGTCTAAATTCTATTATAGCAACGGAAAAGCTCTCAGAATTGATATCAGTGTAGAAAATTTCGATCTCACAGCCATAATTAATTAAACACTGTTCAACAAAATCATCATGCTTCTGACTTTATTAGCTTTAGACGGTGAAGCACCTAGACATTCATCTCCAGGTATCACACAAAACTATCCTGAACTGTGTTATTACACAATATCAGAACATGTCTGCAAAAGCATTTATCTGAAGTATAGTGAGAGATTAGTATCTGACTGCCATTGAGATTGTGGCAAACTTTGAGTTTCCTAGCATGAGTGTATATTTTTAGAGTTTATCTGCCTCAGATCGCATAAAAAGAACCGGCCTAGGCCGGTTAAAGCGTTTACAATTATGCATTATACACTGCAAAGAATTGATTGATGTCCAGTTGACTGTAATAATTCTCAGATGAGAAATTATTGAAATAATATTCAAACAATTCTTTGTAATCCAGTCCGTTATTTAATTCAGGATACATTGCATTCTGCATGAACGCAAGCTCTATCACATACAGAGGACTGTTTCCTGCTTCTCTGGCCATCCCGATAATCTGCGGCTTGTCTGCAATGTTTGCAAATCTTTTAGCATCTAAAGCCATAGAGTCTATCAGGTCATACTGTTGTCTCAGACCCGCATGGCAGTTTTCCATATAGTATATATTATATCCTTGTGAGTTGTATTTTTCTATATAGGAAATTATTGATTCCATGCCGATTGTCTGATAATTCTTTGACAGACCTGGTTCATGCATACCTATTGAGTAAACTCCTACCCATTCTGCATGAATGTTATTGGTATTGTTTAATCCAGTGATGCTTATGTCGGCTGTAATGCTTTCAGGGCATGTCCTGGCCATCAAGTAAGCTGATTTGTCGGTGATGTTCTCTGCTGCAGCCTCTAAAGTCTCGATTACATCATCATGCCAATCCAGGTATTCATAGACTTTATCCATATTTCCCTGCAGAAGGTATGCCATGGTGACGATTGTACGGTCAATGAACTCATTCGGACGATCAACTCCTGAGTTATCACAGGTTGTGAGGAACATTACATCAATTCCAGCAGGGTTTAATTTTCCAGGACTTGATTTGTCTGCATTGTAATCACAATACCCAACAAGATATACATCGATTCCAGAAGCAATCATCCTTTCATAATCTGGATCTTCTGTTGTTCCATAGCTTGCAGCTTTAGAAAAGTTTGAGTTTATTGCTGTCCAGTAGTTTGCAATAGTGTTGTCCACCATCGTAACTTTATCACATATCCCAATGAGGTCTGCACAGTATGCACCGCTGCAGTATCCGATAGCAATAGATTCTACAGGCCAGGATACAGATGCTACACGATCGTAATTATCAATGTAGTAAACTTTCATTTTTTCTTTTGCTATGATGCGGTTAAGATATTCCACATCTTTTTCATCAATCACACCGTCGCAGTTTGCATCTGCCAGAACCGTTTCTTTTTCAGAACCGTTTATGATTGCTTCCAGATATGTTATATCTTTTGAATCAATTACATCGTCTTCATTAGCATTCCCGTAGACCCAGAGTCTAGAACCATCTGAGGGCAACTGTTCTTCACGGAGAGTTTTTCCTACCAGTGATCCGTCTTTTCCTTCTTCACCACTGCTGTCTGAGTATGTGTATACTATAACTCCCGCAATGACTACAACTGCCGCAAGAATAATTATTGCTACGATAGTTTTGCCATTGTTCTTTAAATTCATAATTCCACCTTATATCTTAATCTTTAAGCATTATGACATGCGGCCTTCCGTCAACATCGATAATTTTGGAATTCACACCATAGACATTTCTGATGTTTTCTTCAGTCATTACCTGCTCTGCAGTTCCATCGGCAAATACTCTTCCATTATGCATCATTATGATCCTATCTGCAAAATTAGATGTTATATTCAGGTCATGACACACCATGATAACTTTGATGTTCATATTTTTTGAATAATTATTTAAAAACTTCATAATATCCATCTGGTGTTTTACATCCAAGTTAGAAGTCGGTTCATCAAGTATGAGGATTTCCGGTTCTTGGACCAGACCTCTTGCAATTACAACTCTCTGAGTCTGCCCTGCGCTCAGTTCCCTGAAGTTCCTGTCTGCTAGGTCTTCAAGGTTCATTGTGTGAATTATATCTTCAACAACTCTCAAATCGTAATCAGAAGTTACCCATCCTGAATGCGGATACCTTCCCATCAGGATTGCCTCTGATACGGACATAGAAAATACACTGGAAACTGAATTAGGAACAAATGCCATTCTCTTAGAAAGATCTAAGAGAGAAAATGTACTGAGATCCTCTCCGTCGATTGTGATTGATCCTTTATTGGGCTTTAGGAGCCTGTTGATACATTTCACAAGCGTAGTCTTTCCTACTCCATTGGGGCCAATGATACAAGTTAGATTTGAACTGCTGAATTCTAGAGATATATCTTTCAACACATCGACGTCATTATAGCTGAATGAGACGTCATCGATCTTTATAGACGTCACGACCACACCTCTTTACTGTTGCGCAGGATCAGATACATGAAGATAGGTCCTCCCAGACAGGCTGTGATTACACCCACAGGCAGCATTGTCGGGGCCACAATGGTCCTGGCAACCATGTCTGAAACAAGCAGTAGAACCGCTCCGAAAACTGCAGACCCCGGTATCAAGAATTTATTATCTGCACCTAACACAATTCTCACGATATGCGGTGCAACAAGTCCTACGAAGCCGATTACACCTGTAAAACTCACCACTGATGCCGCAACCAGTGTGATGACCATGAGGATTATGAGTCTCTGCCTGTCAACGTTGACGCCCATAGTCTTGGCACTCTCATCGCCGATGCCCATAATATTCAGCTGATTTGCCATAATCTGGATGTATATCGAGCCTGCAAGCGTTATAATAGATATAATTGCCAGATCGCTCCAGCTTACATCAGCTAAAGACCCGACCATCCAGGTATACACTGCAGAAAGATCGTCAGGGCTTGAAACCAACATAAAAAGCTGAGTCATAGCATTGAAAACATACATCAGAGATATGCCACACAAGATCATCATTGTCGGTGTGGCCCTTCTTACTTTGCTCAGGAATAAAATTACCAGAGCAGGGATTAAGGCACAGATAAAAGCATTTATAATTATGCCTCCACCGGCAATAAATTCAATGCCGAAGATAATCGCCAGAGCAGCTCCGAATCCTGCTCCTGAAGATATGCCCATCGTGTATGGATCAGCAAGAGGGTTCTTCATCATACTCTGCATGGCAGCTCCACAAATAGCTAAAGCTGCGCCGCAGACGATAGCTGCTATAATTCTGGGAAGCCTTAAGTTCAAAACAACGTATGCTGCATTATTCTCACTCAGATCTACCCCCATAATCGCCTGAGCAATGTAGTGAAACACATCCCCCATTGTAAGGCCATATGATCCTAAAGTTACAGAATACAATGATACAATAAAACAAATTATAGCACAAACTGAGATGAATGCAACTCTTTTCAGAAACTTACTTCTGTATGACAACCTAAAGTTAGTCTCCGGTGAGGTTTCTGCCGGCAATGTCGGGATGGAAATCTCAGTATTACTTTTCAACGTATCATATTATTGATAGTTATTACATATATAAGTTTTTATGAGAAATCTCAAAATTCAAAGTAGATTCATATTTACTTAAAAATTGAAATTGCTCAATGTGTCTTAGATTGTTTAGATCACGAAGATTTGTGTATGAAGCATTATAATAATCTTTTGAAGTACTGATGACTTTGAATGCCGTAATATATCTACTCAAATCATGATTGTAAAAATGGCGCCGAGGGAGAGATTTGAACTCCCGTGGCGAGTCGCCAGCGGTTGACTCGGAGACTAATGTCTTATTCGAGACCGCCGCCTTACCGGACTAGACTACCTCGGCTTAACCCCTTCAAACAGACCATGTTATATAAATCTACATGTAATGTCACTCAAAAGAGTGCTGGTAAGGCAAGATTTTCTGTCTTTGGCTAAGTTGTGTTTGGACTGAAATCCATGAATATTTGGATAATCGTTAGCCGATGTCTTGATGGAATAAATATCCATTATGAATAACACGGCTGCATTAAATCTTCTAAAAGTTCTTCTGGCGAAAGTCCAGCCTCCTGAAAGCATATATAAATCTAAGTTCGATGCGGGTGCAGTGACATCATGTCTAAAAAAGAGCAGGTAAAAAAGAAAAAAATCAGCCCTGTCGATATACTTGCAATAGGATTTATCATTGCATTTCTGATAGTAGGAGTCTTAGTAGTCTTAGACTACACACTATGGGGAATATGCCTTGGCGCTTCGGCTGTTATAATAACAATGGCAGTAGCACTTCTTTCATCAGACAAGTCAAAGTGAGGTTTTTGATATGAATGTGAAGGTGCAGCAGGAAGGCAAAACAGAAAATATCTGTTTGGATGAAGGCGCTACAGCAGAAGCTCTGCTTGCCTGCATGGGGCTGTTGCCTGATGCATATATAGTCCTAAAAGGAAAGGTTCCCGTCCCCATAGACTGTATTTTAAACGACGGAGATTCCATAAAATTAATAAAAGTCGCGTCTGGCGGATGATGATGGATTGATGATCCAATGTTCTAAAAGTCAAGAAAACGTGCAAAGAGTTATAAACCCCCTTATTCACTATGGACGCTGGAAATCAACTTAACTAACTACTCATACTCACTATCATCATTTCCATCCGGCTAAGGGTGGGAATTTTACAACAATTTCAAACTCTCATTCGCATGATGGTCGGCTAACGATCTTTGCCATATTTTGTAATGGCAAAGCGCGTATGTTTTAGTTCTAACTCTAAGTTGATTTTTAACATAAAGAGGTGTACAAATGAACATTGATCCCAGCACCACCAAGTATTTGATAAAGGCAAGACTCCAGGCCGATGGCATTGTTGAGAAGCCTGATGTGGTTGGTGCAATTTTCGGACAAACCGAAGGACTACTCGGCGACGAGCTTGATCTGCACGACCTGCAGAAAAGCGGAAGAATGGGTCGCATTGAAGTAGAAGTCATATCTAAGCAAGGAAAATCAGACGGTGAAGTACTCATACCTTCCAGTCTGGATCAGGTTGAGACTGTCATCCTGGCATCAGCATTGGAAACCATTGACAGAGTCGGGCCATGCAAAGCCAAGATCACCATTCTGGGAATCGAAGATGTAAGAGTCATTAAAAGGGCAAAAATCATCGAAAGGGCCAAAGAACTTCTGGCAGATCTTATCAAGCAGTCCAAAACAACCGGCATCGATCTTACAGAAAGCGTCAGGCAGAGTGTGCAGCTTGAAGAGCTTGTACATTATGGAAAGGAACACCTTCCAGCCGGACCAAATGTAGCTGAAAGCGATGCGGTTATCGTTGTTGAAGGCCGCTCAGATGTATTGAACCTTCTGAGATCAGGCATCAAAAACACGATTGCCGTGGAAGGAACAAACGTTCCCAAGACTGTCATGGACCTCAGCAAAGAGAGGATCATCACAGCATTCGTAGACGGAGACCGCGGAGGAGATCTCATTCTAAGAGAACTTTTCCAGGTTGCAGAAGTTGACTTTGTGGCTCGTGCTCCCAGAGGAATGGAAGTTGAAGAGCTTACGCAGAAACAGATCATGAAATGTCTGCGCAACAAGATTCCCGGAGAACAGTACATGGAAATGTACAACATGGTTCCGGATACAGCTCCCTCCTTACTCAAAGAGGAAGAAGTTGTGGCAATCGTGGAAAAACCGATTGAGAGTCTAGTAGTAGAGAAACCAGTCGAACGTGAGCCTGTCCAAGAACGCCCTGAAAAACGCCAGCGTGAACCTAGGGAAAGCAGGTCACACCGTGAGCCCAGAGAGCGCAAGAGCAAGAAAGAGAAGGAACCTGTTCCTGATGTAGTCGAAGACACCGTTTCCGATCCGTTCGCTGAAATTGATGAGGAGAAAGAATCTTCAAGCGGCCTCTCTGAAGCACAGGAAAAATACAAAGAAATGATTAACAGCCTTTCTACAACATCTAAAGCAAACATCCTCGGCAAAGACGGGGAAGTTATCAGAGAAGTTTCAGTTCGCGAGCTTGTCAACACTCTCAAGAGCGGAGTTGAAGGTGTCAATTCAGTCGTCTTTGACGGAATTATCACCCAACGCATAGTTGACATTGCTTCCAACATGAACATCGAAACCATTGTTGGCACTAAGTTAGGAAACATTGCCAAACAGCCAGAGAATGTTGAAATCTGGACAAAGGACGAATTAAATGCCTGAAAAAGTTGACATCCGGAAAGAGATAGACCTCAGGTCTATCTCTACAACAGCTGACATTGCTATACCTAAAGACCCATTAGACAGAGTCATAGGCCAAGATGAGGCTGTAGAGCTTGCGAGAATCGCTGCAAGACAGAAGAGACATCTGCTGCTTGTAGGACCTCCAGGTACCGGAAAGTCAATGATCGCTCAAGCTCTGGCTCTGCATCTTCCCCACCCGACTGAGGAAGTCAGAGTCGTACATAATCCTGAGAGCCCAGAACGTCCGCTGATCGAAGTTCTTACCGAAAGCGAGCTGAACAGAGAAAAGGAATCAAAAGGCTTTGCTGAAGGGGAACTGATCGAACCGCAGGCTGCACCTCCAGCCGTTGCAGAAAAGCTGGGATACAGATGCAAGAACTGCGGTTACTATTCATCTCCAAGAGAGAAAACCTGTCCATCCTGCGACCAGCCTAAAGCCGGCCAGGAAGCCCAGCCCAACAATCCTTTTGGAGATCTGATCGGCAACATGATGGAATCTATGGGTGTGCCTGCTTCAGGACTCTCTCCTGCAAAGGAGAAGGTCACCACGACCAGAAAGCGCTTTGACAAAGAAGAAGTCGTGGTCTTTGAAAGAAGCGGCGATATGATTCGTATGCTTGACCAGAGTGCTCTGGAAAGAAGAAGAGAGATTGAAAAGCAGCGTCCCCGCAAAGTGCTGGTTCCACTTGAACGCAATCCATTTGTGCTTGCTACAGGCGCCAGCGAAACAGAGATTTTAGGAGACGTCAGGCATGATCCTTTCGGAGGCCATGTCCAGCTGGGAAGCCCGCCGTATGAGAGGGTTATTCCCGGAGCAATCCATGAAGCCCATCAGGGAGTTTTATTCCTTGATGAGATTTCTCACTTAGGCCAGACACAGAGATTTATTCTTACGGCAATGCAGGAAAAGAGATTCCCCATTTCCGGAAGAAATCCTCAGTCTGCAGGTGCGTCCGTCAAAGTCGACAATGTTCCCTGCAACTTTATTCTTGTAGGCGCTTGTAACATCCAAGACTTGGAAAATGTTCTTTCTCCCCTGAGATCCAGAATTGCCGGTGACGGATACGAAGTGCTTGTGGATACATTCATGGAAGACAACGATATAAATCGTGCCAGAATCGCTCAGTTCACTGCTCAAGAGATCGCTACTGACGGAAAAATACCTCCTGCTTCCAGAGCAGCTATTGAATCTATAATCGCAGAAGCAAAGCGCCGCGCAAAGATGATTGATTCAAAAGATAATGCTTTGACTCTGCGTCTGAGAGAGTTGGGCGGTTTGATCAGGTCGGCAGGAGACATTGCCATCTTTATGGATTCTCCTGTCATCGAAGAAAACCATGTTGCTGCAGCTAAAGCCCGCAGCCGTACCGCAGAAGAACAGATCAAAGAAAGATATGGTACATACATGAAAGGTCTGGGAACAGACATTTCCTCAGCTCAGAAAGAAAGGTCTCAGTACTACTTCTGGAACGAACATGTCACAGACGATCAGGCATATCAGTGATTTTCACTGATTCTTTTTATTTTTCAGCATATAACTGGCATCTCTGCCAGCTCCTTTTTTTTCAATAATGCCTTTTTTATCCAGACTGTTAAGAATACGCAGTGCTGTAGACTTAGAGAATTTCGAATGTCGTGTAGAGATATCAAGAAGTATCACTGATGAAGCAATTGGATACTGATGTTTCTGACACCACTCACTTCGTCGTGCATCCATTCAACAAATGGTAACGGTTATTATCGTGTCTAACATATCCTACCGCATGGCAGGGCACATTCTGAGCGAAGGCGAGATCGAAGAGACAGTGATTAATCTTCTATCTTCCACTACTGAGGATGAGGTCCTGGAATTCAAAGAAAAAAAGCACGGTTTCGATGAAAAAGAGCTCGGTCGCTACTTCTCTGCATTGTCGAACGAGGCTACGCTTAGAGGTAAGGACTGCGCATGGATCATTTTCGGCGTGATGAACGATCGTTCCGTAGTAGGGACCGATGTTCTGCCCACAAAAGAATCACGCATGGCGCTCAGGAAGGACCTGGCGGACCTGATGACCAATAGGATAACTTTCATTGAGATCTACGAATCCGCTGTTGGTGGGAAACGCGTGCTTCTCTTTCAGATCCCGTCATCTCCAGGCGTTGTTGTCATGTATAACGACATAGCATACGGTCGTGACGGGGAAAGCCTCGTGGGGTTGAACCTAGAGAAAATAAACCGAATACAATTTAGACATACGGATTGGTCTGCCGAGGTAATAGATCATACGATCGATGATCTTGATCCCTATGCCATCGCATATGCAAGACGCAAGTATTCCGAAAAGAACCCCGGTATCGCCGAACATCTTGCCCAATGGAGCGACGAGGAGTTCCTCTCACGTCTGAATCTGACCGTCAGTGGAAAGCTAACCAATGCTGCCGCATTGCTACTCGGGAAGGATCATGGTATCTCGGAGCACGGCGGCATGGTATGGATCAGCTGGATCCTGAAGGATAAGAACAACATGCCGCTTGATTACGAACATTGCGAGAGACCGTTCTTGTTGGCGACGGAAAAAGTATATTCCCACATAACCAACTTGACGTACAGGCGAGTCATGGAAGGACTCAGTGCAGAAGAGATGCCCACATACGATCCGCAGACGCTTCGCGAGGCCATCAATAATGCGCTGATTCATTCAGATTACAGGAAAGGCAAACGCATTGATGTCATCGAGATTCAGAACGAGTGTGTGATAATCTCGAATCCAGGGGACTTCATTCCGAGTTCAATAGATTCCATAGTTCTCTCTGACAGGTCATCGTCCATATGCAGAAATCAGCTGATGGCTGATACCATGTATAAGCTCGGTCTTGTGGATTCCATCGGTCTCGGGATCAAGAAGATGTTCTATTCGCAAATCAAACGCCATTTTCCGTTACCGGAATACACGTTCGACGAATACGGTGTATCACTTAGATTGACTGGCCATGTGGTTAGTGAGGCAGTCGCGCGCATAATCCATTTCAACAGCGACATAGAGATGAGGGACATCATGGCCCTTGACAGATGTCAGAAGGGCTTACCATTGTCAGATGAGGATCTCGATCGTCTAAAGCGTATCAAATCAACACTCATACACGGGAACGAACTGCCAGAGATATTTGCGGGAACGCATCAGGTACAGGAGAGTAACGACCATGTTGCGGTTACAGTGCTTACAGAAAATCAGAGAGCGATACTTGCAAGCATTGGACGTAATCCGCAGATAACTACAAAGGATCTGTCTGCTGAAGTAGGCATATCATCCAGATCCGTCCGTGACAATCTGAAGACAATGTCAGACAGAGGCATCATCGCAAGGGAAGGCACTAGGAAGGTCGGCAAATGGGTGATTCTTGTAACAGATCATGAATTCTGACGTCTGCCTCCGCTTTGCCTCCGCTTTGCCTCCGCAACGTTTCCCTCAGCTCAGAAAGAAAGGTCTCAGTACTACTTCTGGAACGAGCACGTCACAGACGATCAGGTATATCAGTGATTTTCACTGATTCTTTTTTATTTTTTCAAAATATAACTGGCACCTTTGCCAGCTCCTTTTTTTGCAATAATGCCTTTTTTATCCAGACTGTTAAGAATACGCAGTGCTGTAGACTTAGATATATTGAACTCTGATTCCATATCTTTGCGAGTGACGACATCTCTGTTTCTGAATATCTGAAGGATTTTGTCTTCTTCAGCAGTGGCGGATATTTTCATGTTTGAATTGTCTGAATAATTGATGTTCGGCAGTGTGACTTTGAATACGTTGTCTGAAACTTCAATATCTGGCTTCATAAGATACTCTTCATAACTGCTCATCATTTTCATGATTCCAGTTCCATAAGCTTCAATAAAATTCAATCTGTAAAAAATGTCTGCAAGTTTCTTGTTCCTGAGAAGTGATATTCCCAGCATAATATCATCATAAGAAATCCCTTTTACAAGTCCGCCGATATTTACAAACTCAATTCTGTCATCAAAAATACTGATGAGCGTGCTGCTGCTGAATGAGTAGTCCCTGTGAACAACTGCATTGAGCAGCGCTTCTCTTACCGCTTCAGGCGGATAATCCCTGATATCAATTCTTTCCAGGCCCTTAAATTCAGCACGGACATGATTGTGCATATCAATGAATTCATATGCGTCTTCAATCTGAGACAATAAAGAGCCGGATAATTCAGCACGATTCTTGAATATTGTTTTTACGCTCCCCTCGAAAACCGCTAACTTAATTGAGTAAGGGCATTGATCAGAAAGCAGTAATGCCAGATTAGTATACAATCCGCTTTCATTAACTAAGCCTAAAGTTCTTTTTTGAGCGTCATCAAATAAAATTTTTCTATTTTCAAAAACTTCGTCTGCTTTATTGAATGTTAACTGCTGATTAAGTGAAACTGCATCTTCAAAGCGGTCTCCGCTTGTCTCTTTTATCATATTCAGGATAGCACTTTCAGTTGCAGGAACAGTGGATGCTCCCTGACGTACAAAAACTCCTTCCGGCCTGATTCCTTTTCCAGAAAGATAGTAGGGTCTGGCGGTTCCCCTTTGCACCGTTATGATTATCACGGCTTTATTGTCTATGAGCTCACAATCACAATGTATGAACATCGTTACATCAGGACGTATTGCATCCCTGACAGCATTGGTGACTTTGAGCATGGTGTCGTCGACATCATTAACTCCGCAAACTGTTCCATCATTGTCTATACCGATGAAGAGTTTACCGCCGCTGCTGTTAGCAAATGCTATTATTGTTTTTTTTATATTTTCTGTATACTCTCTTTTAAATTCAGTAGTTTTATTTTCAATAAACATACTATAATCCTCAAATCAGATACTCATTCGAACCATAGAATGGTTCGAATCATAACTTGTGGTTCGAATATTTAAAAATATGCATTTACGATAATTTCAGAATAATCAATATAAAATATTATCAAGTAACCAGATTTTAAAAATATAAAAAATAAATAACTGTGATTCGAACCAGATTCGAACCAGATTCGAAAAAAATAAAGTTGTTGATACTTTGAGTACCAACATTAAGCGCTTATCTCTTTCTTCTTAGCCTTTGAGCTGCCGAGAGCGAATGACACTACAGCATACACAATACCTACTACCAGGGATACTGCTCCAAATACCAAGAACATGCCGCCGTAAGATCCCATGCCTGAAAGGATCGAAATCACTGCAAGTGTAGCGGAAAACTGTCCTAAGTTGAGAGCTGTAGAATATCCGCCCATGATTTTTCCTGAGGTCTTAGCAACAGACTGAGAAGCCAGTGTCGTCGATACAGTAGGTGCGATTATACCCATTCCTACTCCTGCAAATACCATTGAGATTATAACATACACATAGGAATGAGGTAAGTACAGCAGACATAGAGAAATGCCTAAGAAAATGAATGCCAGAGCCAGTAGTTTGAATCTTTCCAGTGCTGCCGAGATTCTTCTGAAACTGAGACTCGTTAATGCATTGCATACACCCTGCACACCCAAGAACACTCCTGCCATGATGGAAGGGGCGCTCATCTCTGCAAGATAATATGGAAGCTTGCTTGGAAGAATGAAACACATGATCATGGCTATGAAAATCGTTGCGTAGCAGACGATGATCAGCTTCATGTTGAATTTCTCTTCCGGTTCGACATCTACTGCCATCTCTCCTTCAGGCCTGGTGGGCTCTCTGAGAGATACCAGAGCTAAAGCGAAAATCATGAATCCGATGGCGTATATCAGAAATGGATCTCTCCAGCTTATGCCTGCCAGGGCTCCTCCTGTTGTTTCCAGAAGTAGAATACCGATTCCCATTGCTGCAGACTGATAACTGAGAATTTTTATCCTTACCATTCCTGTATAATATTCGGCAATCAGCGCCGTACAGCAGCTGGTGATGCCTGCAATGCCGATACCTACAATGAAGCGTCCTGCAAGAATTGCATAGAGGTCATTGAGGAAATAACCTGAAACTCCCGCTACTCCGAAAAGAAGCAGTGAGATTAAAAGAACTTTGACTTTTCCTACTTTGTCTGAAAGAGCGCCGATAGCCAGACCGGTTATGGCGATTGCCAGTGAAGGCAGTGTGATAATCAGATTGATAAGAGATTCAGAGGCGTCAGGAAATGCTGTGCTTATAGATGGTAGTGCTGGTGCAACTGCCGCTCCGCCCATCAGCATTAACATCGATGCCAACAAAAGGGAGATCATCGATAGCTTCGTGGGCTTGAACCCTTTTCCTTTCATAAAATGCTCAAAGTGACTTGTTATATTATAATTGCGACCAGCATCTGACACTCATAGTACAAAAAATATACATTTTCTGAAGGAAATCAGACACTACGAGTCTTCAAGCGTCATGACAAATGCATCTTCACCGTCATGGTAATACTCTTCCTTCAGATCTTTCAGCTTAAATCCAAAGCGCTGATAGAAGCGTATGGCGTTGATGTTGTTTTTCCTCACTTCCAACTCGATATTAAGACAGTTTAAAGATCTGCAGGCTGAGAGAAACTGCATCATCATTTCCGATCCTATTCCTCTGTGTCTCATGTCAGGATTGACAGTCAACATGAGAAGTTGTATCTGTCCCGGAGAAACTACAGAACCTAAGAGGAATCCAGCGATGCCTGCTTCTGTTTCCGCTACAATGCAGCCTTCCGGCCAGGCTTTCGGCAGGACTAGAAAGACATTGGGATCGTATTCCTCTTCAAGGGTTGAACAGACCAGATCGTAAACGGCTGGAGCGTCTGAATTCTGAAATTTTCTGAGATACACTGCTTTGATATTGTTTTTACAGCGTTTAATTGTTTTCTCTAATCATTATATGAAATACCATCTGATGAGGGTTGCAGGATATGCCTGCTTCTTTGACTTTTAATTCTGAAAGTGTTTCTCTTATCATCTGGTAAGCAGTTTCTTTTGAAAAGGGGAATTTTACGATTATGTCTTTGTCTCCTTTTGTCAGCATTTTCATCAGCTGCTGCTTTGTTCCTACTACCGCATCATTTTTGTAATAGTAACTCTGCTGCACAGCACATCTAGCCCAGAGATGTTTTGTAGCCTTGTGATCTGCTTCTATTTCATAGTCTGAAAGATTGAAGTAATCATAGCGTTTGATGTTTGTACTTAGAGAATTATCAAATGTAATATCCAAATGATACCATATTTCATCGATGTTTATGCAGTTCCAGGCATGTGCTTCATCTTTCCTTCCCTTAGGAGTCTTTGCTACTCCGAAAACTACCATTGAGTTGATGTTAAGCATGTCGAAAAGAAACTTTGCCGTTTTTGAGATTCCTTCGCAGACACCCACTCCTCGCAGCAGAGGTCCTATGATTGAGTGTGCTTCCGGCTTGTGTCCGTCTCCGTATGTTATGCCTAAGAGAAGATCATGAATGAATAACTCCTTTGCATAGTCGTTTAGAGTGTAGGCGTCTTTAATCAAGTGTTCTGCCTGCTTCCTACAATCTTCTGATATCATCTTTATTTCCCTTGAGGAATGTGTGTATGACGGCATGACGATTATCTGTGAATTTTGATTCTTCAAAGCTCTGTATCCTTTAGTGTAAAAAATTTCTGGATAGTCTAAAAGAACTGACTCGAAAATATCCTTGAGGGCTTCATCTGAACACTGCGGAACTATGATTTCCTTGAGATGTCTGCTTATCCCTGATTTTAAAGAGTCATATATCTGAATCTGCAGAGGCGAAAGCGTCTTTCTGTAGCCTTGAAAAACCTGCATAGTGTTTCCTGCTGAGTGTTTTATGGTAAGCAGTAAGCCTTCATATGTTTTGTCTGTGCTGCACCTTCTGCACAATTTATAAACTGTTGCAATGTATTGTAAGAGCTATGGTAAAGCAAGTCAATGCAGCTCACATTCTTGTAGGCTCAGAAAAAGATGCCAAGAACATAATGGCCCGTATCGAGAAAGGAGAAAACTTCGCTGATCTAGCCAAGCGTTTCTCAAAATGCCCTTCCAAATCCAAAGGTGGAGATCTAGGCTGGTTCGGCAAGGGACAAATGGTTCCAGAATTTGAGAGCGCTGCGTTCAATGCATCGAAAGGTGCTGTTGTCGGTCCGGTAAAAACAGAGTTCGGATGGCACATTATTCAAGTAAAAGACTTAAAGTGATTTTATTAAAAAAAGACTCTTAGAGATTTTCCTAAGAGTCGTTGATTTTTATTTTGATGGAGGAAGTTTCTGGAAGTCAATGCTTCCAGTGAGCATAGACTTTCATGCTCTGAGTTATTTCAGTATCTTCTGTTATTAACTCTCCTGATTCTGAGTACCAGCCTTCGAAGTTACTGCTTGAGTGAGAAGGAAGTCTGTCTTTGAGAGTTCCTTTTCCGATGATGATAACTGAAGCATATTTCTCTTCGTCATCTTTGTTTTCGTAGAATGATATTCTCTTTGTTGATGCTATCACTGCTGCCATGAATCCTGCGAATAATGCGAAAATGAAGAGGATCATGAAGTTTGAGTTGTTTTTCCATTCAGCATACAATGTCAAAGAGTCTTCATTGATTATTGTGTTGAAGTCAAACTTGTTCTTCAGCTCTTTATCAGTATACCATCCGTTCAGATCTTTTCCTATTCCTGCTGAGACATTAGGTTCGATTATCTTTGTCTTCTTACACGCTAACGTCATGTAGACTTCGCTGTCAATGATGTAAGTGACTAAGACGTAATCTTCGTTCAACTCAAACTTAGCGTATACAGTCATGTCGTCGTTTACGATTGTATTCGCTGTGAAGACTTCTCCTTCTTTCGTATACCAGCCTAAGAAGTCAAATCCTTCTTTTACGGGATCAGGCTGCATTGCTCCGTTTAATGCTGTGTGTATGTGAGTTGAAGATATACCGTAGATTTCGTTGTCAACAATGAAAGTAACCGAGACTTCCTTTCCCGATATGGGATCAGACTCCCATATTGCTGTTAAGCAGACATTTCTTGAAGGCATTCTGAATCTCTCATCAGGCTGATAAGTTGTCTGAGTTACTGAGTCGCACCAGCCTTTGAATGTATATCCGTTTTTCCTGAGATCTGCAGATTTGACTGTTACAAATTCGCCTGCGAAGTGAAGTTCCGCCTTCGGAACTTCTCCTTCTCCTCCATTGGCGTTGTATTCTACTTTGTATATTGTTGGAGTCGGCGAGTCTTTCGGTTCCCATTTGGCATATAGTGTTACGTCTGCTGTAACTACGTCTTTGTCGAAGTCCCAAGGATCTGTTAATGCTGCATCTTTGTACCAGCCTGCGAATTTACATCCTGATTTTATCGGGTCCGGTGTTGGCTTTTCAACTAACCCATTGTGTTCAACTGACTGTTCAGGTATGTTGCTGCCGCCCTTGGAGTCGAATGTTACTGTGTGAGTCTGATCAGGGTTTGTAGAGTCTAGGATCCAGACTGCATAAAGCGTCAGATCAGTTGTAAGTTTCCAAGGTTCGAATGCTTGGCTTAGATTGTAGCTTGCACCCTTACCATCTGCTTGGGTGTTCCAGGATTTGATTGCATATCCAGTCCTGTTAAAGCCTTTTCCATCACTCAGTGTGAAGTTTGAATCATAAGTTGCAGTACCGTTTTCAATTGTTCCGCTTCCGGAGTTATTGTTGTATGAGATTGTGTATGTATCAGCGGTCAAACCAATATCTTTCACAAAAGTAAATCCATCATTTGCATCAACGGGATAATCGGATTGTGTAAGATCTATCGTAGATTCTTTATATCCCAATTTTTCAGCAGTTATTGTTCCTATCGTTCCATAAGGAACGTTGGAGATTATGTAAGTTCCGTTTGCACTAATAGATACATTGCCAATCGATTCTTCTTCAGATTTCAGGATTATAGATACACCAGAGAGAGGGTTGTTGTTGCTGTCTGTAACAGTTCCTGAAATTGTGTAAGTCTGAAGAGATACCTTTTCAGTATTCTGGACAGAGTTCTTGTAGTTTCCAATTCCATTTATTTTAATATCTACCGTTACATTGCTCAGATCGCTAGCATTTAAATTTTTAACACTAATTGTGTAATCAGTGTCTTTCTTCAATGGCGTGTTGCTTATATTGGTATCAATTACGGTCGCAGTCACATATTCCGGGCTTATCACGGTTTGACCGTGATATTTTTCACTTATACTGATCGATTTGATCATGTCCTCGGCAATCGCCTTCGGAGTTATCTTACCATTCAAAGTAATAGTTGCTGCATTTTCATTTTCAAACTCAAAATTATCAGCATAATTACTGTTGATTAAGAATTTTGCAGTAATGTTATTTTCAGCAACGATATTATTCGAATATTGCACATTAGAGCTAGCATAAAGTGAGGAATCTAAGTTTAATACATTATTGAAATTAAATTTAGATAAGTCTGAAACATTGGAAGATGTGACGGTATAATGTGTGTCTAATATCAGTGGAGCAACATTACTAGATCCATCATATTCTTTTTCGATGTATGATTTATTTTCTGATGCGGATGTATATGGATCTTTGGGCGATATTGTTAATTTAACTTTGTCAATGGTTACCTGCACCACATTGCTTTCAGATCCATTGTATGCATCATTTCCACCTGTCACAGCTTTAACATAATATGTACCCGCATTTGTAGGAAGGCCGGGAGTCCAAGTGTCATTATTAGAATTGTATTTATCTGAAGTTTGATATTTGTACGTGATGATTGGCCTTAGAGTTTCTGGTATTGATTCACGGCTTCCGTCTAAAATTGAAACAGTCCATTTAGTAGAATCTAATTCTTCACCGCTGTAAACAAAACCAGTGTTGTCTGAGACTGTTATAGATATGTCTGATTTGGTGATGATAAGTTGTGGATCAGTCACGCTGCCGCTGAGAACAGCCATGCTGGAGACCACAGGAGTCTGAGTTACATCACTGTAAAGCTGGATAGAATAATTTTGTTGATCTTTACCTATGGTTCCTAAAGTTATATCCGAATATGAGTTTACAACAGACCCATGATTTAAGAATGTTGACGATAAGTCTCCACTTATGCTGCAGTACTTTCCTTGATCATTGCTTAATGTTGAGAAGATAGGATTTTTCTGAGTTCCACTCAATAAGGCCGTATAATCTTCCAAGGAATAAACATAATAAGCTATCTTGTTGCCGATTGATGTTTCATTATCTCCTACATAAATTTTGATATTGCTAGTGTGATTGATAAAAGTATATTCTCTGTGCTGCCCGTCAACCGGCAGAATTACAATTGGCAGTTTATTAATTGTAAATTTAATATCATTGCCAGATTTATCTTTATCGTCAAATATTATGTGGTAATTTGAATATGATTTATTCCAACTTTCAGATTCGTCTAGATAGTTATAACTTCCAGCGTTGTCAAATGATGCGCTGTTTTCATCATAATCATTGCCTAAATATTTGAGGGTGATATCTATGGCATCACCATAATCTGATGGTTCGAATATATTACCATTCGTGTCATAAAATTTGTAGGTCAGATCTGGGGTTGGTTCACCATATAGCTTAAACTGATTTTCATCAGGCTTGATTGTAATTGACAGCTTTTCAATTTCATAATCTGCGGTTCCGGTTGCTCCCTTACTTGCTCCAGAATCATAATAATTAGTTGAGTTATCCTTTGCTGTCAGAATTACCTTATATTTTCCAGCATCCGTAGGTTGTATGCTTCCTAAATCTGTACCATCTTCTTTCTGATAAGATATATCGAAAAGAGATTTCCAATCTTTTATCTCAAAGCCTGAATTATCAGTTCCTAGATATACACTTAAGACAGGATCCTGAATGGCATTGCTGCCGTCATAGATCATATTGTCTTTTACTTCAATGAATATCCCGCCGGTGTAGGGAGTTATGCTAAATTTTTCGGAACCCTTAGCTGCCTGAGGATAATTTGATGAATAAAAGTCAGATGCTCCAGATGTGGCAGTTAGAGTAAGAGTGTAATTGCCTGCATCTGTCGGTATGGTTGGGGATTCTGATTCACCTTTTTTGGCATAAGATTTAGTGAATTGATTTATCTCACTCTGAGATAATTTGTAATCAACACCATTCTTGAATCCATCAATGCCATCGTTGTCAATATACACAGTAATGTAATTAAGAATGTTCGGCTGCAGCCCGTTGTATGTATATTCATTTGTTGTGAATGATATTTCGAGACCACCGGTAAACGGATGTATTATGAAATCTTCCTCACCCTGATAAGTTTCCTTATTATCACCTTCACCTCTTTCACACGTTAATGTGAGCTTGTATGTTCCTGCATGAACCATTCCGTCGGAAGATATTGGAGATCCATCTTTATTAGTCAATTCGATAGTATCAGTATCATAGAGTTCAAAGGAAGAATTGCCTTGTGAAGCTGAGATAGTAATATTTTTGTCTTTAACACCAATCCTATTTTCCCAATCGTAACCGTCGAATATTGCAGCATTATCGAATGAAATGGTGAGATTGGAAGTCGCCCAGACTGCATAGAGCTCTAAAGCTATATTGTTTCCAGCATAGTCGGCTTTCTTGATCATCTCATCTGTTATTGTAACAGAACCATTGTCAGAATACTCAACAGAATTGGAAGTGCTTGATGATGAGGACCATCCTTTGAAGATGTGTCCTGCGTATGTAAAGAAGTCATTAGCGGGCAGTTTCACAGACATATCTTGTTCATATTTGGAAAATGGCACATAAACTGGAGCAACGGTGCTGCCTGTAATATTATTATGCAAAACTATGTTGTATGTTACAGGATCCCATATGGCATAGAGTGTATGAGACTGAGGATTTGTTACCTCTGTTGAAGAAGTGACTTCAGATCCGTTTGATTGAGCAGTATACCATCCTTTGAAAGTATATCCGAGTTTTGTAGGATTGCTTGCAGGCAGAGTGGAATATTTTTCTCCAAATATAACTGTTATTGGACTTGTGCTAGATGCAAGAGTTCCGCCATTAAGCTCTAAGGTAACAGTAATCTCAGATGCAGTCAGATTCAATGTAACACCGGAATCAGCGGCTACTGTAAAGCTAAGAGTTTCCAAGGAAGTATTATTAGCATTACTGCCGGTGACAGACCAGCTGCCAAATGAGTATCCAGGATAAGTATTGTTGCTGTTTGGAATCTCTTTGATGAATCTAATATTAACATTCGTTCCGTCTGCAACTGTAAATGCCCCGTTAGTTACCTTAGTCCATACTGGTTTCTCAGTTGCATTTTCAGTGTAATATTCAAAGCTGACGTACTTTCCAGCAGCAGGATGATTTGTAGTCAGAGTCACTGTATGAAGGGTTGATTCAACCCAGACAGCATAGAGGGTTATTTGGTTGGAGTCATTTGCATACTTGATTATCTCATCTGTGAGTTCAATGCTTTCTGTCGATCCTGTGACTGCGCCTTGAGATGCAATAGACCATCCTTTGAATTTATATTGTTTTCCATTTAATTCAAATATATTTGGATTTGGTGATTTGTTTTTCAGATTAATAGTATTGCCGACTTTGTATGTGTTACCATCTATAGGCACTGTGATATCTCCACCATAATCCGTAGGCTTGTTTGCATTGAAGACTACGGTGTAGTCGTTTGATGTCCATTTAGCATAGACCGTTGTGTTTTGCGAGACTCTAGTATCGCCTGTGAAGTCGGCAGTGCCTGTTTCGGATGTGCTCCACTCATCAAAGGTGTAACCTGCGCGGACAGGGTTCTGAGGCATGTTCGAACCTACTGTTCCTTCTTTATCTGATAGAGGCACTGTAACAGGGTTCGGGCAGTTGTCATAATTGTAATTGAAAGTCACAGATGAAACCCATTTGCCGTAGAGAGTCGTATCGGCAGTGATGACTGCGCTTGGATCACTGTCATCAAATGAGTATGGATTTGAATATTTCTGTTCACTTGCATCTGTATATGTGCGGTACCAGCCTCCGAATGAGTATTTGTTATCCTGTCTTGAAGGATCTGGAGTTGGTTTGTCTGCAACATCGCCATGCGTGATCTGCTGCGTTGCTACCGCCCCTACACCTGCATCTGGTTCTCCTGGAGCTGGTACAAATTTAACATTATACCATGGTTTCAGCTCTCCGACATAAATTTCTATCTGGATAGTTCCATCAGGTGTTGTATTATCGGCGAGCACAGGTTCCTCTGAAGCTTTGGCAGACTTTGAGAGATTGTAATAGCTGATTGTCAGAGTTACAGTTCCTATTGCGTAGCCTGAAGAGTCTTTGAGATTATTTATAATAAATTGGAAAGAAGTATTGAATCTGCCGTCTGTTTCTCCTAAAAATTTATTTTGATTTCCTGCATTCAATGCAAACTCTTCAAATGAGAATCCGTCCCAGCCTGTAGAGTTGTCGTTGTTGAGGGAGTGATTCATTCTGATCATGTATCTATCTTTAGAATTGACATTACCGACATCATCAACTAAATTGAAGTTGCCATCGATGCTAACATTTGTCAATTCAAAACGATACTTGTCATCATTGATGTTTGAAATCGACATGTTCCATGAGTATTCACCTTCCTTGGTGGCATAGAGATTCATGTCATTTTCATAATTTTTATTGTCTTTTGTAGCACCGAACCCTGCAGCCTGTGTCTCAATATTTACGATGGCGGAAATCTCGTTTCCCGGAGTGTATATCTTTTCACCTTTGTCATCAATTAACTGATCACCGTTCTCGTCAAGCACAGGAATTGATTCTTGAATAAGAAGCACAACGTAACCGGCAGTGGTTGTCTGAGTTACTCCTGCAGAGTGCAGTTCCAAATCAATCTCAGGAAGTGTTGCTCCTCCTGTTGCGATAAACTCTCTGCCTGGAATTGTTGAATCACCTTTGTCGCTTGTGAGCCATATTGCGGACTCCCCAAGATTGTCAGAAGTGAATCCATTTCCGAGTACTGCTTTCAGTTTGAAGAATCTGTTGACATCTGAGTTTCCAAATGAAACATTTTCACCGATTAAACGCAGACTTGCCTTGTCATCATTAAGGCTTGCCGCCTGTGCAGGATAAATGTCATAGCCGATGAGTTTGAATTTCGCTCCTGCTTCAGTCATCGGCAGAACGATCTTACCATAGTTGACGTATTCTGAACCTGATTTATTATCAGTATCGGCAACGATTGTCGAAGAGGCTGATAGATGTCCGCCTCCGATAGGATGCCAGGCTCTGTATCCTTCTGAATCTTTTTCGAAGTCTTCATGAGGAACTTTAGTTCCTGACAAACTTCCAAATGAGTTTCCATATGTGAATCCCCCTTGTGACTCTAAGCTGCCGTACACATATGCAGTATAGTAGGAAGTATCACTCAGATCAAGGAAGAAATATCCTGTGACCTTTCCGAACTCTCCGTCAGGCCAGAGTTCTGGTTCATCACTTAATGCAGGATTCGGCGAAGTGACACTGCCTAAACCTTTTTCTGTTTTGATTATTAATGTAATACCATTGTTGAGCTTGATTGTGTTCAGTGCATTGTTTTGAGCAGTATCTGCACCTGTGCCGTCTTTGCTGTAAATGCTTCTCAGGTCCTGCACAACTGAATCTAATATAATCTCACTGCCGCCCTGCAGTGTAAGACTGATTACGTGATTCAATGAATACAATGCAGTTTTATTGACGTTGGAACCGTCGGATCTTCCTGGAAGCCTTAATGATGAGTTTACAAGAGTAACGTTTGTTGCTCTCTGAATTGAGTAAATGATGAATTGATTCTGATCGTTTATCGCATTATAATTCCTAATTGTGATGAACCTCGTCATATCTTTGTCTGAGTAGAATGTAGTGCAGGAGTTTCCGCTGCCGAACAAGCTGCCCTGAATATACATTGCCTTTGTTTCGCCTGATATATTCGTTCCTGTAGCGTAGCCTGTTCCGTTGACGAATATATGTGATGAACCGTAAACGCTGATGTAATCATAGTTTATTGTGGTAGCTGAAGGATCTCCCCTGTCTCCGCCTGCAAAGACTGTTCCGTTGATGAAGAGGTCGTGTACATAATCAGCTTTAGTTTTTTCAGAACCTTCAGTAATATCAAATGGACGACCTTTGCCGGCATAATTGTCGTCGCCGTAATTGTTATAATAATGGCATTCTCCGTTTGAATTGTCATCATAAGGCATTACTGAGTTCCAGCCGATATGCACATGAGTGTTTCCGTAAATTGCTCCGAAGTATCCTCCTCCGAAGACGTTTCCATGAATTGTTCCGCCTACAATGTTAACAAATGATGCACTGAACTGATAATTGAGAATATTTTTAGATTCCTTGTTTACTTCGTACGTATTATTGTCACGTGTTGTATCATCAAGGTTTGCAATTACTTTCAGGTCAATGTTCTGATTTGTATCATGAAGATACTGCATCAGACTCTTGAGTATTGAGAATCCTCCCACGTCTCCGTTCTCGCTTCCGCCGTAGACATGTTTGTTAATAATTCCGTTTGAAATATTAACTTCAGTTCTGCCGATTACCGAGAGCTTGTTGTATGCTGTGGTGCCTTGAACGGATTGATAGTCTGCTTTATTGATGCCCTTTTCTGTCCAGACATGCAGAGGATTGAGATTCTCCCCCTTCCCTGCTCCATATATGCTGCCTGAAATTGTTCCGCCATAGATGTTGACACGTGAGTATATATCATTCTGAATATCAAGGTTCTTTTCGATTATACCACTGCTGTTGAGATTGAGGTGAGGGATATTGACTATGACTGAGGCAGCGGTTGTGGTATCAATGTTTATACCATCAAACGGGTTTTCATTTCCCGGTGTAATCATAATTAGTTGAGTCGTTGTCGAGCCGACAATGCCGAACTCTCCTCCGCCGTAGACATTTCCCCCGATTGTGCCTGAGTTTACTGTAACATTTGTCTCCCTTCCGACTGCGCCTGAAAGAATGTTGCCGTTGTCGCCCCTTCCCTTTCCTCCGCCGTAGACGCTGCCACTTACTGAAGAATCTGTGATTGTTACTGTTGTTGATGCTCTGCCTTTGTATCCGTTGTCGTCGTTGTAATCAAGCTCCGGCTTGTCATTTTCGTTGAAATAAATTGCATCTCCGCAGAAGTCTCTCTCGATTACCCATACGTGTTTGCTGTCAGATAATATTTCAACGTCTCTAGCAGTGCTGTCTGTAAAGTGCCCGATAATTCCTAAGTCTCCTCCTCCGTAGATGTTTCCTTTGATTTCTGCGTAAGTTATATTCACATTCGCAGAATCATAGATTTCTGCATACTGTATGGATTGAACTCCAGTATTGCTGCCTAATCCTCCTCCATAGACGTTTCCATCAATTACCAGCTTAGACTTGGAGTCTGAGGAAATTCCATGAATCTCAACATCAGTGGTTCCATACACCACTGCGTAACCTTTCAGATTAATCTCTTCACCGTTTGGACCAGTTGTTAAGTCTCCCCCCTGTCCTCCGCCGTAGACACTGCCTTTGATGTGAATTGTATCTGATTCATTATTAATTACAACTTTAACATCTGCTGTGATTCTTTTGTTTCCTGTATTATCATCCTTGATATTGTTGTTGTAAGCTTCCAGCTTAGAGTTGACTTGCGAGTAGTCGTCAATTTTTTCAAAACTGAAGACTCCCGGGATCACTCCGATTGATCCCATGTTGCCTCCGCCGTAGACACTGCCGTTGATTGTTACTGATGAAGCGAGTGTGGCATTACTTCCTATACAGACCTCGGTGCTGCCCGCGATTACCGCTCTCGGTCCGTATCCTCCGCCGAAGACGTTTCCAGATCCATAACTTCCGCTTTTAGTTTCAGACCCAATGGTTGAATTCAGAATTATAACGGAAGTCTTTGAATCATTTCTGCATGAAGTTACAACAGGACTGCTTTTTACATTATCAATTACATCAATAGTGATTCCCATTGATCCTATGAGTGCATACGCTCCTCCACCGTAGACACTGCCTGTAACTGTTGATGCCGGCGAAATTTCACGTGAAGTTTCTTCCCCTTTGATTACTACCTTTGTGTTCCCGACTGCGCCTGAGAGAATGTTTGTTATAGTTCCTCTTCCTCCGCCGAAGACAGTTCCTTCGATGAATGAAGCGTTTATTGTTACGTTTGAATCCTTTCCTGTAAATTCTCTTAAGATTTTACTACTGGCATCTTCAGAATCAATGAAATATCCTACAACACCAAGGTTTCCTCCGCCGTAGATATTTCCTGTGATGTGTGCGTTGGAAATATTTACGGAAGATGTATCAGTAACTGCAGCATAGACGATGATGTCTAAACTCTGCCCATCTGAGGATTCCATTCCCTCTCCTCCGCCAAAGACGTTGTTTGTTATGTTAATGCTCTGACCCTCTCTTGAAGGAGCATAAGATCCCGTAATGCTTACATTTGACTGTCCGTGTACAACCGCATATCCGTACAGCACTCTGCCAGGATTCATATCCCAATTATCTGGTTTTATATCAGTCGGATTCCCCTCATATGGGATGTATAAATCTCCACCTCTTCCTCCGCCGTAGACATCATCGCCGACAATGATTCTATTATCGGCATCCCCATTCAGACTCAGAATAACATTTGATGAAACTGAAATGGGTTGATAGCCTGTGGGAAAACTGTCTTTATTTTCGGAGCCCTCCAGCTCCATGATGAACCCGACGGAACCCATGTTGCCTCCGCCGTAAATGCTTCCTTTAACATCTGCACGATATTTGCTGTCCATATTTCTTATCAGATCTGAAGGATAAGATTCGTTACCAGAAACTCCGATAAACACATACGTGCTTCCTGCGACTACTGCTCTCGGACCGTATCCTCCGCCATAGACGTTTTCTGAAATTTCCGCATTAAGTATCACGACTATTGCTTTCGAGATATTATTGGACGCTATGATTGTAGGGTTGATTTTTCCATTATTATCGACGGAATTTTTGTTTACAACGAGCTGATCGCTTACAGCCGCATAGTTTCCTCCGCCGTAGACGCTTCCTGATACTTCAGAACCTCCGCCGATAATAACTGTCGATTCTCCTACAGCTCCCGAGATTGCATTGGCAGTTGTTCCGTATCCTCCGCCGTAGACGCTTCCTAATACTCTTGACTTATTGATTATAATCTTAGTATCAGTTCCATAATAATGCCTGTAATTTCCAGTTCCAGATGAGGTTGAAAGACCTGTCAAAAGCGGCGAGGTGTCATTATCATGATAGTATCCAAGAATACTGAGCTGTCCTCCGCCGTAGATGCTATTCACATCCGCGTTTGATATGCTGATTGAGGTATTGCCCGTCACAGCAGCGTACAGAATGACACCTATTTCTCCAGAATTTGTCACTTTTGGATTACCCTGCCCCGCTCCGTAGATACTGCCTGTAACTGAGATTGTTCCGCTGCCTGAACATTTGATAGATAGATTGGAATTTCCGTGGACGATTGCGTATCCCTTGAGAGTTTCGTATTTCTCTGGATCGTCTGAGATCATATGGATAAGATCTCCGCCTCTTCCTCCGGCGTAGATATTTCCGACTGTATTGTTTTCAGGGATTCCGCCGATCATAATTTTAGGATTGGATGTTTCAATAAATATATTTGAAGAAACTGAAAGAGTGTTGTAATCTTTACCGAAGTCTGAGACATCTTTCTGAGAGGTATTGGCATCAAACCCGATTGATCCCATATCTCCACCGCCGAAGATATTTCCGAAGATTGTGATGTTGCTCTGATCTATATCTATTATTAAATCATTCAGAGTATTGTTGTCTGTAGGTTTGCCTATGAAAACATATGTGCTGCCTGCAACAGTTGCTTTAGGACCGTATCCGCCTCCAAATACATTTCCCACAGACGAGGTTAACGCAGGATCTCCCTCTGAGCCCATATCGCTAATGGGAATTACATTTCCGCCAAGAATTATGACATCTACTCTTCCATTATTTTTTGCGGCTGTAATCCTGGGATCGAGACGTTTTTCAGAATCAATAGGAGCAGTAGAAGCTTTGTCAATAGTAACAGATGTTCCTCCTACGATTGAGTAAGCTCCTCCTCCGTAGACATTTCCATTGATTGTTGTACTTCCGGAAACTATTGTTGTTGCGTTGCCTACAGCACCTGAAAGAACATTGTTCACTGTTCCCTTTCCTCCGCCGTAGACTACGCTGTAAATTGTTCCTCCCTTGATGATTAAAGTTGAACTGCCTCCCTCGTAGGTTCTTATGCGGCCATTATCATGATAAATCCCTACAATTCCTAATTCTCCGCCGCCGTAGACATTCCCGGCATCCTCTAATATGCTGTCACCAATGGTTCCGATTGTCACGTTTCCTGAGATTTCAACATTAGTGCTGCCAGTGACTGATCCAAGAATGATTGCATTCAGAGATGTATCAGTAGTTTCTGTTTCGTCTTCTCCCTTTCCCCCTCCGAAGACGTTTCCTTTGATCTCTGTATTTCCTGAAATTATTACATTTGTTGATCCTACAGTAAATTCAAATTCCTGCTCACCTGCAGATCCAGACATATTAAGTTCCAAGAGTGCGCCTACAAGTCCTAATTCTCCTCCGCCGTAGACATTTCCGTTTATTGTTACAGTTGAAGAATCTGAAGAGATTTTGACTGTCGAGGATTTAACTACAGTAGCGCTCGCTCCCTTGCCTGCACCGAAGACGTTTCCTCCGCTGCTGCTTGTGCTTGTTGTTCCATCTGAATTTGATACAGTGATTTTCTGACCGATCGTTCCGCCGCTGATTGTTACATTTGTCGATCCGATCGGATCTCCATCTGGTTTTACTATCTTGATGTCATAAGAATATGTGTTGACTCCGCCTTCAAAATTGCCAATTATTATTTTACTTGTATGATCGGAGATATCTACTGCGCTCTTTCCTACGAAACCGTTCTCTCCTCCGCCGTAGACATTTCCTGTTACAGTTCCTCCGCTGATGAAAACTTCTGTTTTTTCTCCGACAGAACCTGTAGTCACCAGATTGGGCTCTCCCATTCCTCCGCCGAAGACGTTTCCTACTGATCCGTCAGAACTCGGTACAGTTTCTGACCCTATCGTTCCGCCGCTGATGGTTACATTTGTTGTTCCTTTAGAAATCATGTGGCGGAAGTCGTATGTGATTTCATCATCCACGTATGGGGTGATCCTTTCTGCAGTGATCACGCCTACCGCAGCGTAACTGCCGCCTCCATAGACGTTGGTGTAAACAGTTCCTCCATTGACAGTTACGTTCGTACTTCCTTCAACGATACCGAACTGAACCATGTATCTGTTGTTAGATTCCCATTCATTGAAAGAAAGATTGTTGGTGTTTAATTGCATATCATAAATATTGCTGACAATCTCCTCTTCTCCAGTGGTGCTGTTGGAAACAGTAAGCGTCAGCCTGACGTATTTGTAACCGTCTGCTTCACTGGCGAGAATGGATGTTTTATCAGGATCAGTATCTGCAATTTGATTTGGATTCAAAAAAGCAGCGTCATCCGATACTTCCCACTTGTATGATTTGACAACACCAAAATTCAAGCCCAGATTTGCTGCCTCAGATTCATGACTGGAGTCAATCATGTTGTACAGTTTAGAGGTTATTTTAGTATCGCTTAATTCAATAAACACTGACTTGCTGAGACCTTTGCCTCCGCCGAAGACGTTTCTGTAAATTTCTGCAGTTCCACTTACCTTTACATCAGTCTTTCCGGTAACAAGACCGAGTTTTCCTCCGCCGAAGACACTGCCTGAGTCCTCGCTGTCCAGCCATCCTGGTTCCGTTTCTGCCAGACTTCTTGTATAATATCCGATCTTTCCGCCGGAGATGGTGACGTTTGTATTTCCGTAAATGTTTCCTTTCGTAACACCATTACCGAATTTTCCTTCACCTATATCCTTTGGCAGATTATCGTTTTCGTCTCCTTTTCCTCCGCCGTATACGCTGCCTGCAATGTATGTAGTATTTCCAGAAATATTGATATTGGTGGAAGCAGAATTGATATTAGCAGTACCTACAACTCCGAAGTTCCCTCCGCCGTATACGTTGCCTTTAATGTTTCCGTCAGAGATCTCAATCTTTGTGCTTACTGTGACTAGTCCTGCCCAGTTAGTCTCCGTAGATGCAGTTCCTTCTCCTCCGCCGAAGACTCTTCCGCCATTTCTTTCTCCGACGACTCCTCCTGACATTGATACTAAAGTGTTTCCTTCAACAACGGCGATGCTTCCTCCGCCGTAGACATTTCCATTTATTTCTCCATTAAAAATATAAACAGATGTGTTGCCTTCGACTTTGGCGATTGAATCCAAATCGTTATTCCAGCTTTTCCATATATCTTCGTTGAAACTAGCATCTAACGAAAGAGTGCTGTTAGTTATGGAAAGCGCATTGCTGTACACTGTTTCATCATTCAGCGTTACTTTCAATCTCAGATATCCGCTGTCATATGTGCTGTTAGTATAGGAATCTGAGTTGGATCCATTACTCACACATGTAGTAAAATCCAGAACATTGTTTTTGCAGTACTGCCATTCGTATTTTATTTCTCCTTTTTCATCTTCAGAATATCCGTACAATTGAGATACAGCTTTGGAAGGATTGGAAGCATCAGGACCTATGAATACTGACCTGCTTACTCCCTTCCCTCCGCCGTAGACGTTTCCTAATATTTTTGCATCATTCTGTATTTTAACAGTTGTGGTTCCTGTAACTTTTGCCACTTCACGATTTTCAGCATCTAGATCAGTGAAAATTGCAAGGGTACCATTATTTACATTTGTAATTTTGACATAGGATGATTTGGCGACACCCATTCCTCCGCCGTAGACATTTCCATCAATTGTAGCATTGCCTATGACTACATTAGTGCTTCCAATAATGTGTGATTTTCCGGTAGTGTCGTTGTGAGGGGTTCCTTTATTACTGCCACCGTCATTATTTACTCTTAACGAAAGGTCTGGTCCTCCAGATCCTCCACCATAGACGTTTCCGTAAATGGATGGTGCATCAGTACTAATATTGCCGCCAATTTTAATTGTCACGTTTCCCTGAACTGAACCTCTGTATCCTCCACCGTAGACGCCGGGACTGATCTCATAATAATTTGAAGGCTTATTGCCAATTGAACTTCCTATCGATTCCCAAGAGGGGTCAGTTAGATCTTTTCCAATCTGTCCGCCGGTGATTAAAATATCAATATCGCCGATAACACCATTTCCTACAGTTTTATTCCAGAAATCATATCCGCCTCCGAAGAGACTATAGATCTTTCCACCTGAGACTTTTATTTTTACATCTCCCTTCACAGGAGCCTGCGTCGTATCAGAGCGAGAGTTTCCATCCTTTGCTCCACTGAATAAATAATCTACTGCTCCGCCTGAAACGTTGATTTTAACTGCTGTCGTCCCGCTGCCTGTTCCGACCGTATAACTTCCAGACCTGGGACCTCCTGTAAGATAGCTAACATATCCTCCGGCAACTTCGATAGTCGAAGATGCAGTACTACCATTCTGTGCTCCGCCCATCAGTTCAAGCACATTTCCGCTGTTGATAATAATATTAGTATTACTTGTTGTATTAGCATTATTAAACTTGTTGGATCCATAGAGCATAAAAATATTGGGCCCATTAGAATAAGCATACTGAGATCCAACAGAAATATATGAATCATCATTGGTTTGGGTTCCTGAGACTATTGTATAGTTTCCACCAAGAATTATACAGTTTGGAGAGTTATATATTCTGAATCCTGTCGTTGCATTGCCGTTATTAATTTTGGAATACCAGCCATCAGTTGGAGTGGTTGTACTAACAGATTCTCCAAGAATAAGGCGAGAGTTATTGCTACGCATTTCATTATTATTGCCATTATCCAATGTGATGTTTTCAAAATAAGTTTCACCAGATATGTTAGTATTTGAAGGATTAACTATAAATTTAATGTTACTATTGAATCCCAAGATAGTTGCGGATTTTGAATTTGAGTTATAACCAGTACCAGCTACGGCATATTCCTTATCAGCATAGATAATATTTGTGAAAATTGAGCCATCGCCGGTAATTGGATTATAACTGGTGCTACTAAGTTTATTATAGACATTCTGCAAGGTCTCGGTAGAACCACCCCCCACTATCTGCGGTGCATCCCATACTGCAGTAAATGTCACATCCTTCGCACCAGTCGGCAGTGTCAGAACTTTTTTACTTGAGTCGTAACCTGCAGTGTCACCAAGTATGACACCGTCTCCCGGCATTATTCTTGCAAGAGTTTTTGTTGATGCTATGTTTTGATTGTCACTTGTTTTTTCAGCAGTATAGGTATAATTCAGCTTAGTTCCATCGTCAGAAGATGTTACGTATATTCCATACGTGTTACCATTAACTTCATAAGTTACATTCCAACCGTTGAAAACTGTGAAATTACTATCAACGTTTCCACTATCTTCAACTATTTTTTTGAGGGTGTTCCATTCGTAAGGTATCATCTGCACAACAGTTGAATCCTGTGTGAATTTGAACGTGTATGGATTACTTGAACTGCCCGCTTCATCTTTTTTATATATGAATTCATGTGAAGAAATTGTACCGATGTCTTCAGTATTATCACTTAGATTATTCTTCGAAAATTCCTGTACCCCCCCCCCCAGAGATGTCGAGAGTGGTACGACAAGCATCATGAATGCTACCGCTAATGTTAGTAAGACTGAAGCT
>CALUEU010000007.1 GCA_944319735.1 uncultured Methanomassiliicoccus sp.
CTGCATTGTCATTAGACCGGATTGATATAAAATATGGAAATGATAGAATACTCATCTCTCCACAAAAGAAAAAAGAATTCATGAATGAACTTGAGAAAAGAATAAACTCACAATAATGATGCTGGGATGTTACTGAGGTCTATAATCATACATCTCTCAGCCTTTTGAGTTCCTTTATTATCTTTTCAATGAAAGGACTGCTTCCAGAATGCACTGCGGTAATCTCATGAGTAAGCTGTTCCAGGGGAGTAGCGCTTTTTATCGTTAAGCCTCTTCTCAATGCCATAGATTCATTTATGAAAAAGCTCAGGCCAGAATCAACCAGGGCAGAAACAGAGGAAAAAGTTCTCTCAATCCTGTGGGGAATTTTCTCCACTTCTAGATATCTGAAGCCTATCCTCTGCGCTCCGTATCTGAAATATGCATATCTTTCACCATGGTTTTCATGCAGCAGGCGGTCTTCACCGATGGTCTCCCATTCAAACTCTTCAGCTTCAAAAAGGTACAGGGGATCGTCAAGAATGATCAGGTCTGCGATGCCTGCTTTGAGGTCAGACAGATTCTTCGCGTCATCTGAAATTACGAGATTGCATTTACCTTCCGGGTCAACCGAACTCAAGGCGCTCATCAGCAGCTCCTGAGATACCGGGGTCCCGCTCACATTGAGAAAATCTTTCTTTTCCAGCCTGTTTTTCAATTTAGTATATTCTTCGACGATACGTTTTCCTTCCTCAGTCAGCCTGGAACCGGTTGCTTTGGTCTCCACCAGACAAGCGCCGGCCTTCTTCTCAATCTGAGACACGTATCTGTTGAGAACCGGTGTAGATATTTTCAATCTGGCGGCAGCACGGCTCTGGCTTTTCTCCTCATCAATCGCCAGAATCACTTCCATCTGTCTGGGTGTTAGGGCCGTACCGTTTATTTCAACAGAGACGGATGGTGATATCTTCAAAGCTGCCACGAAGGGTAATGAGCGAAAAATTTTTTGTAGCTTCCGGTGTTAAACCACCTGATGAAGATTCTCGTTCTTGGAATAGGAAGCCCAATCATGACTGATGATGCGATCGGTCTCAGAACTCTTGAGGAACTGGAAAAGATGAACTTGGAAGGAGTAACTCTCCAGGAGGCCTGCACAAGTGGTCTGGACCTTATCGAAGTTATGATCGGCTATGACAGGGTCATCATAATTGATGCAATAATGAATTATGGTGAAAAACCCGGAGATGTTATGATTCTAGACCGTGAGGCCTTCAGCAACAGCGTCCACGGCATCAATGCTCACGAGGCAAACATACCTTCCACAATTGAACTCGGCTTGAAGCTGGCTCCAGATACATTTCCCAGAGACATAAAATTCGTGGCTGTGGAGGTAAATGATGTGTTTACAGTAAATGACAAGATGACTCCAGAAATTGAAGCCGCCTTGCCTGAAGCTGTAAACACAGTTTTGAAACTGATTAAAGAGTAATCAGAAGTCAAGGTCTTCTAGACTTTTGACTGCTTTTTTACTCTCTTTCTCAGGTGCATGGATCGCTATGCTCAGTTTGCTTCTGTCAAGCAGCTGGTCTGCGATCTTTGACACATCTTCTTCTGTCACTGCATCCATCTTTTTAAGAAGATCTTCAATGCTCGTGACCTTTCCTGTAGCCATGTAGGATTCTCCAAGCCTCATCATGCGGGCCTCGCTTGATTCAAACCTTCTCACATATGCGCCTTTCATCATGTGTTTGGCTCTATCAAGCTCTCCCGGTTTCAGCCCTTCTTCCTTCAGTTTCTTTATTTCTGCTGCTACAAGCCTTATGATCTCTTCTTCTTTCTTTACGTCAGTGTTGAACAGAATGTCTAAAGTTCCGCAGTCTGTGTATGCTGTGCCGCTCGAATAGATCTCATAGACCATTCCGGTTTTTTCTCTTATTTCCTGAAACAGGCGTGATGACATTCCCGCTCCGAACACTGCAGACATAAGTCTCTGTGCATGTCTCTCAGGATCTGCGGATTTCAGGCCGGGAAATCCCATGCAGATGTACGCCTGCGGATCTTTCTTTGGATAAACCATGAATCTGGCATTTGGTGCAGGTGCAGTTCTTTCTCTTTCCTGAGCCTTTGCAAGATCATCGAAGTTTTCTGACGCCCAGGAGACGATTTTATCTTCATCTATGTTGCCTGTTGCAATCACTGCCATTCTGGGAGGCCTGTAGTTAGCTTCAAAGAATTCTCTGAGGTCTTCAGCGTTGAGTGCCTTAACAGTCTCTACAAAACCTGCTTCCGATCTTCCAAGAGGGTGTCCTCCCCAGATGGTCTGTGAAAATAAAGTGTGGATATAATCGTCAGGATCGTTTTCCATCATCCTGATTTCCTGAATTACTACATTTCTCTCAGTGTCAAGATCGCTCTGTTTCAGCAGGGGATTCTTAACCATGTCTGAAAGTATGTCTGCGCTGTTGTGAAACGTCTCGTCTAAGGAAGAGATGTGGTAACATGTAACCTCATAAGTGGTGTATCCGTTATGTTCCCCGCCGGCTGCTTCAATTTCTTCGGCAATGTCTTTGGAACTTCTTTTAGGAGTTCCTTTGAACATCATATGCTCCAGAAGGTGAGCTATGCCTGCTTTATCATCAGTTTCGTCTCTTGAACCTGTTCCAAAGTATACAGCGGCTGAAGCTGAATGAGAATGTGAAATTGACTCCGTGATTACTGGAATGCCTGCAGAAGTGTGTAGTAATTTTATATCATCACTCATACCTGCACTTACACTCTATTGGAGATATCTCTTTTTCCCTTAAATTTCGAAAAGTAAGTATAGCATTTGCTCCCAAAATGTTCTGAGGCGTAGATATGGTTTCAGAACTTAAGATCCATGAGTACCGCGATAATATCTTTGAAAGCGGAATGATGATCGTCGGATTTCCGTCAGTCGGGCTGGTCAGTTCGATAGCAACCAACTATATTGTCAGGACATCCAATTTAAACAGAATCGCTGGAATTCTTTCTCCTGACTTTCCCCCCTACACTTTGATCAATCAGGGTGTGCCTTCACCTCCTGTAAGGATTTACGCCGGCGACAGGAAATGCACAAACACCGAGCTGTGCAAACAGATTGTAGCCGTCGTTGCAGAGTTTATGCCCAAGCCTGAGACGATCAAGCCTCTTGCCGACTCACTTCTGGATTACTGTGATGAAAAAGGAATCAAGACTGTAGTGACTTTGGAAGGAGTTGCCAAACCAGGTTCTTCCGACCTCAATCCCATGGGAGTAGGAAGTACACAGGCTGCAAGGGACATGCTCTCCAGATATGGCGTGGAAGAAATGAAGGAGGGAATAATCAGCGGAATATCCGGTGTGCTGCTTTATGAGGGCGAGAGAAGAGACATAGATGTCATGTGTCTCCTGGGTGCTGCCAGAGCCGAATTCCCCGATGCCCGCGGGTCTGCAAAACTCTTAGAAGTAGTTGCAAAAATGCTTCCAGAACTAAAAATTGATCCTGATCCGCTGTACCGTGAAGCTGAAGAAATGGAGAAACAGCTTAAAAAGGCTCAGGAGAGCACAAACCCTCAGCACAAATCTTCCTTTGAAGATTCGGTCATTTATGGCTGAGCTGTTTCATCAAAAGGCCGCCTCTCTGGATTAATAAGGGGGCGGCTGATGCAAACGCTTAAATTAGTAGTTCTGGTTACATCGCGCATGCATCTTGTTCCGAAGAAGTTCTTCGTTTCATCTGGCTGCGCAGTAAGTAAAGTTTCAGACCTCAATGCATTTGATAAGGCATTACTTGAGGCAGGTATCGGAGAGCTTAACATAGTTTCAGTATCATCCATTTTACCAATTGGTGCCGAACAGGTAAGCATCAGAGAGCTGCCTATGGGCGCAATCACTCATTGTGTCTTGGCTCAAATGCGTGGCGGCGAGGGTGAAATGATCTCCGCAGGTATCGCATATGGTCTCCGCAAAGACGGAAAGGGAGGCTATGTAGCTGAAGGTCACATCCACGGAAGCAAAAAAGCCCTTCGTGAAATCATGGAATGGAAAATGGATGAAATGTCAAAACTTCGTGGAATCGAGATGGAAAAAATCGAGTACCGCTTAGAAGAATTGTCAGTTCCCATGGACCATTACGGTGCATGCTTAGCAGCACTAGTATTCGTTGAGTACTGATGTTAGGTGTAATCGTCTGCTCCAAGTGCTCTACAGTACAAGGAGCAGATCTAAAATCCGCCCATGTGACCTGTCCCCGCTGCGGTGCGAGGATTGAGGTAAAACGGGCGAAAGTATATTTTTCTACTGAATCACCGAAAGAGCTAGCTGAAGCTGTACGTCAGATCAGCGAGCAGATGAAATACGATATTGAAAACCCTCCTGAAAAACCTAGAAAACGCATCAGGGTCAAAAAGTCAAAACCAAAGCCTGAGGATGAGGCGGCTGTACGATCTGCTCTTATGAAAATTCAGGAAAAGAAAGAGACATTGACAAAAGCGGATATCGGCAAAGCGCTGCAGATCAAAGATAGCATCGAACTTGATGAAACGATCTCTAAGATGCTCCTTGCCGGAATATTGTGTGAAGTGTCTCCTGAATGCTACCGGCTTGTTTAATCAATTTTTATTTCATAGGTGATGATTTCTATTTCGTAAATAATCATCATTAAAAACAATGATGAATAAACAAACTCGTCTGGAATTACAAATATATTCAATATCAGCAACAGTATAGAAAATACGATGAGGGTGAGTCCGTAGTTCCAGCGTCTCCACTTCTTGTCATCCGAATCCAGATTTTTATCCATACAGGTAATAGTTCCGATAATGCCTAAGCAGATGCATATGAAGATTATTGGAATTTCGACTATGTTTCCGAGTGTTATAGCGATTATAAATGCGATTAGTACCAAACTGTAAAGTATAACTCTCTGTGCAGATTCTTTAATTTCAGGGTCTTTTATTGGTATGTTTCTTGATATCAGTATAGCAACTGTGCTGAATGTAATAAGATATACAGGAGCAATCAAAACATCGAATTTAGTGTATGTGTTATGGATTGAAGAATATATGATGTTTTGAGGAATAAACAGTAGCATAAGCAACGCTGCAATTAAAAACGCCAGATTACACGCTATTGTTGCCAAATAAAGACGTTTGTTGTTTATCCCGACTGTCATCTTCCCATAATTGCTTTTTAAGTATGTAATATTATTCTTAATTATTTAATACATTATTTCTTACCGACTGCACAGAGCCAGTCATCCTTTGTATCTGTATTAATATCTGAAAATCCAGCCTTTTCCAGCTCTTCTTTAATTCCTTTTTCACTGGGAATGTGCATATCAACAATGTCCCGGTAATCTTTCCAGATTTCTAGGTTGTTATCGCTCCTTGCTTCGAATATCAAAAGAATTGAACCGTGAGGTTTTAAAGTTCTTTTCACTTCTTTTAAATCTTCAATAGGATTGGGCCAGAAATAGTAAGTTTCAATTCCAGTAACTAAATCAAAAGAGCCGTCATCATATGGAAGATTTGACACAGAACCCTGTCTTATCTCGATTTTTCCACTTTTAACATCTTCTTTATTTTTCTTTTTAGACTCTTTTACACTGACATCCGAATGATCAATTCCGCAGAGTTTTCCCTCAACTGCTATCTTTGACATTTTCGACAGCGCGTTTCCTCCTCCGCATCCTACGTCTAAAATATGAAATTGCGGCTCGATGCTTACATGGCTGAGACCCCAGTCTGTCAGAGAATTGTGATGAATATTCATTGATGATATTATGCGGGATCCCCAGAAGCCGGTTGGTTTCTTTGCGTTAGTTATTGTTCTCTTTGCATTGCCGCTCATTCTATTATCTCTCCCTTTCACTCTCCTATCCATCTTGTTAGTCTTAGCTTTTTCTGAAAATCATCTACACCTTTCTTTAACGATCTAAGCTGATGGTCATTTGATATTACAAGCTAGTCAAGATCACATTCATCATAAGAATTATGATTTTTTTCTTTTTAATAACTAATTTTGTTGATATTGTCCACTCTCACAAACAACAATATTTCTGTGTTGTGAATCCACCCCACAATCTAAAAATTCAAAGTATGCTGATAAATGTCTTATTCTAAAAGTGATATTGTTCTCTTTCAAGACAGATTATAAAAATTTTCATCTTTTGTTATAGAGCAGTTTTCATAATCAATCATAATTTGCAAGTGATTATGAGAATTTTTGATAACTGCATCTAATCATTCAGCAAATACGAATGCATTAAATTTTACAAAACATCAATCTAAAAAATATCAAAAGTGGACAGGGGGGGATTTGAACCCCCGGCCTCTACCATGCCAAGGTAGCGATCTTCCAACTGATCTACCTGCCCGAGTATGACCGCCAAAGTTATCTTACTTATTAAAGCTTACTGTTGAGTCTTCTCTTTGAATGAATCCAGGGTGTGTTGTGTTCTGCACTTTTCCCCGGGAACATTTGTCGGATACTCGCCGTTTAAGCATGCAACGCACAGTTTGCTTGCTGGCATGCCTATGGCTTCCTCAACATCACAGATAGTGGTGTACTTTACGCTGTCTGCAGTAAGATACTCTGCAATCTCGTCAATGCTTCTGTTTGTAGCTATGAATTGGTCCCTTGTACGCATATCCACGCCGTAATAGCATGGAGCTATGACTGGAGGACATCCAATGCGTACATGAACCTCTTTAGCGCCTGCTTTCCTAAGGAGCTGTATGATTTTCCTTAAGGTAGTTCCTCTTACAATTGAGTCATCTACAACAACAATGCGTTTGCCGGCAACTGTTGATTTGATTGGATTCAGTTTGAGACCGACTCCTTCCTCTCTCATAGATTGCTCGGGAAGAATGAAAGTACGCTCCACATAGCGGTTCTTCATGAATCCTTCTTCATAGGGAATACCTGATTCTGCAGCATATCCTATTGCATGAGCCCTTCCGGAATCCGGAACAGGAATGACAACATCTGCATCCACAGGGTGTTCTCTTGCCAGGATCATTCCCAGCCTCTTTCTTACATCATAGACTTCTCTGCCGTCAAGGACTGAATCAGGACGTGCAAAATAAATCCATTCAAACATGCAGTAAGCACTGCTCTCCTTTGAGCTGGATGGATAAACTGTGTATCCGTCTGAAGAAATCTCAACAATTTCACCAGGGTTTACATCTCTTACAAATTGACCTTGCAAAATATCAAAAACAGCGGATTCAGACGCAAGTCCGTATCCCTTGTCTAATTTCCCTATGCTTAAGGGGTGGAATCCCAGAGGATCACGCACTCCAAAAATTCTGTTTTTAATCATTATCACAAGAGAGTATGCACCATCCAATGAGCGCATTACATTCCTGATGGCTTTTATTGGATCTACACCTTCTTTCAGTTCATTTACAAGCAGTCTGATAATTATTTCAGAATCAGTAGTTGTCAGGAATGCCCATCCTATATTCTGGAGCTTTTCTCTCATGGCTTCAGAATTTACAAGATCTCCATTATGTCCTACAGCTACATCGCCTATGGCAGAAGTGACTACAATTGGCTGACAATTTTGGGCTACTGAACGACCGGTAGTGGAATATCGAACATGTCCGATTCCATAGTTACCTTCAATTTCGTTGTAATGTGGCCCGCTTAAAACTTCATGTACTAACCCTATATTAGCTAGGGATTGTATTTTATCATCTTTATATACAGCTATGCCAGCTCCTTCCTGACCACGGTGTTGAATAACTCTTAATGCCCGCTTCAGAGAAGGAACAGCATCTGAAGTCAATGCCATGGCGACAACCCCGCAATAATGTCCGGGCATGTCGACCATGTAATCCTCCATTAGTGCTGTTTAGCCCAGGAATAGGATCTAATCCTGGTGGTCTTGCCATATCCGCAGGAGGCGCATGTGCCTTTTACGATGTTGTATGCGCTCCTTCCGCAACGGCGGCAAGGTATGTGAGACTTGCCGCTTGATCTCTTACCCATAGAGGGAGTACCTTTTCCCATATCTTCATCTCCTTAGTAAATCTGATTACGGTGAAATATAGATCACATTGTCCCCGCGCACGATTGTCAAATCGAGCTTTCTCACCACTTCGTTGTTCACAAGTTCTTCAGCGTTTTTAAGCACTAAATTCATGTGTGGGTCATATCCGTCAAGGATTCCCCTGTATTCTCTGCCTGCCTTTAGCTCAACGATTACGGGACGATTAATCGTCTGATTCAGAACGGTGAGAGGTTTCTGCATTACATCCACCAGGGAACCCCATAAATCCAGGGACTATTTGAAGCTAACTACACTCCTTTTACAGAAATGCTCCAATCGTAGGTGCATCTAAACGGTCCATATCATAGGCAATTATGCCTTCCGTCATACCTCTGGCATCAAGCTTCCATCCGTTGATGTGAGCTATCAGAGAGGCTCTCCACAGCACATCGAGTGCTGAGGTAGCTATCATGCCGTAGTAGGCGTTTGCTAAGTAATCTTCGTAGCCGTAGTCATCTACGAGGTAGTAGGTGTAGCCCATGGAACTGTCTCTGTTGTTGAGTGTGTTGAGATATTCAAGGAATATCTGTATGCCGTCTCCCTCAGGGGCCAGCAGTTCTATTTTCTGAGGATCAATCTTGCCTGCCGGGGTCAGAACACCGTCGTCGCCCATGATTGCCCATTCAATCTCGTTGTCTTCGGCCATGAACACGTTCCATCTGTTGAGGGGGTCGCAGTACACCGGAGCTGAGTAAATATCTTCAGCGATGAGGGACTCCATTCCCGTTTCCATCGTTGAAATCTCCAGATCTTTCTTTGAGTACTCTCTGCCTTCAACATCTTCTGGGAATTCCATTTCCTCATCTTCGCAGGACATATCGAGAATCTTAGCGAGATACTGCAGGTTCATCATCTGCGGAATTTTTTCTCTGACTTTCTTGCGCAGATGGTCAGGAGTGCGGTAAGTGCCTGCCTCCTTGCAGTTGTTCTCAAATTCACGATACACTTCTTTTGACTGAGCCAGATATTCTCTTAGTTCGTCCATGTGATCGGAGACCATGTTGGCTCCTACAACTAGAGCGTCTTCGCCGGTCTTTCCCCAGACTCCGCGGCAGGAGAGATCTAATTCCACCTGTATTCTGTCTCCAGAGTAGAGATGGAACGGAAACTGTCTGCAGTAATGCGGTCTGTTGTTGTAGATGGTGCACCTTCTATTAGGTGCGAGAAATATGCATGGTCCTTCTTTGTTCTTAAGGGCCAGAGCTGTGTATCTGTGAGGTTCTGTCTTCTGCACGATGTTTTTTGGATAGTTCTTTTTGAAGAACGGAACTTCTTCAGGCAGCACCTCTGCTTGGCACAGGCAGCATAACCCGCATTCTTCGTAGCAGGTAAACATCTTGCCCTCAAGCTCAGACAAATCCACATCAAGATTTTGAATAGACAATTACATCCTTCCCAGCTCTGTCTCCGACGATGCTCCCCTCATCAATGAGCAGATTTCCGCCAAGCATTACCGCCTGAGGAAACAGAGCATCAAATCCTTCAAACAAGCTCCAGCCGCACTTGCTATGCAGGTTCTTAACCTTTATGGCTTCAATGCGCCCAGGATCTACAATCATAAAGTCGGCGTCTTTTCCTAGCTCGATGAAACCTTTGTTGAAGCCAAAGATTTCCGCCGGTTTTTCTGAAACAGCATTAACGAATCTCTCTAAGGGGAACTGCCCTCTTTTCACCATTGCAAGCAGGATCGGAACAGAAGTTTCTACGCCTGGCATTCCTGAAGGGGCATAACCGAACTCCTGCTCTTTGTTCTCGATGGTGTGAGGTGCGTGATCGGAACCCAGCATGCTTATTTTACCTTCTGCGAACGCTTTCATCAATGCAAAGCGGTCTTCCCTTGTCCTTAGAGGAGGATTGACCTTAGCATAGGTGCCTTTTCCCACGCTGTCTTTATCAAAAAATAAGTGGTGGGCTGTGACTTCAGATGTGAAGCTGGTGTCCTGCAGAGCTTCCAGACCTGGAGATGAGGAGACATGGCAGATGTTTACTCTGCACTCGGCTCCCTTAAGTCTGTTTATTGCCGCCACCTCAGCTTCAGGCGGCCTGTTTTTAGCATGATCTGAAAGATTTTTCTCAGGGTCTTTAGAAATTAGTTTCTCATCTTCCGCATGCACGCTGAGAACCTTTTCGCACTCATTTGCATCAGCCAGAATATTCTGGATATCTGCATCTTCCGTGATAAGCAGCTTGCCTGTTGATGATCCCATGAAGAGCTTGAAACCAACAGCATGCGGAGCCATGCTCTTGAGGTCTGATCCGGGAACACAGCCTGCAAAAAGGCCGTAATCTATCCAGGATTTTCTGGAGACAATCTCTTTCTTTTCCAAAAGAGAAGCTTTGGAGATGCTCGGAGGAACAGTATTCGGCATATCCAGAACACAGGTGATGCCTGCGAATGCCGCTGCCAGGGAACCGCTTGAGAAGTCTTCCTTATCTGTCAGGCCAGGATCTCTGAAATGTACATGAGGATCAATTGAGCCAGGGAAGATTATGCTGTCTTTGAAATTTATATGGTCGTCTCCTCTGAGATTCTTTCCTATTTCTGAGATCTTACCGTCATCTATCCCTATGCACCAGTTGGATATGCTTCCTTTGATGTATGCTCTGCCTTCAATTACCAGTTCGCTCATTTTTCCTCATACCTCCTGATCTCTCCTCTTGGCGAGACTTCAGAGTATATCTCCGCCTGAAAAGTAAACACGCGGGTTTCACTGCTTTTCCATGCGTTGGCTCTGAGACCGGCTTTAGCGCAGGCATGTGAGAGAAACTCTTCATTGTTCCATTCCCATTCTACAGCGACCTGAGGAAGCAGAAGCCCTCTGTAGTATCCCTTCTCCATGATCAACCCGTCCTTTCCTATTTGTATTGCTTTGGGTCTGTCTTCCGCTTTAACTGTCAGAAGCTCTGGAACTGTCAGTATAGACACTTCTACGGTGACGGTCTCATCTTTCTGGAGGTCATTGAAGCGGGGATCATGACATGCATGCTTTGCTGCCTGAATTATCGCCTCGCCCAGAGGATATACGGGTTCAGGAAATCCTATACATCCCCTCAGCTCTCCGTCGGGATAGGTATTCAGAGTGACGAACACTCCTCTCTTTTCATCAAATGATGCGGGGGCCATGCCAGCATCTGGTGCTTCGTTGCCAACTTCGGCGTCCACAGCACATCTGGCCAATTTGACTGCAAATATCCCTTCGGCTTCTTCCATGAAAATACAATATATCTATTTTGAATAACAACCTACCGATAGCTGCCGGACTATTCACAGAATGTTAGGAAATATGTATCTCGGACAGTTGGGAAAAATAAAATACAAACCGCTGCATCACTGGACAAGCGTTGCCATATGTTGTTAAAGGGTGGTATTTTCTGTTTGGAAGTGAGGAATTCTATTGCTTCTAACAACAGTGTTCCGAACTCAGATGCCGCCTTTAGCAGACAGGCACATTGGGGAGTTATTCGTCATGACATATGAATCTCTGTTGAGTCAGATATCGGAGTGGCATACCAATCAACAGCATGAAGAGATAATCAGTGCAGTCAGGTCACTGCCTCAACAGAAACAGACAAGCGAACTCGTTTGCCTTTTGGCACGTGCACTCATCAATACTGATGACTTCTCCGGTGCATTGGGTTTGCTAGATGGCACTAAAGAAACATCTCAGGACGGCTATTATTGCGTACGTTATGGGCTTGCATTATACTGCCTCCATAGGGAGGATGAGGCACTCCAGTGGTTTAAGCAGGCGCAAGAAAAAGGGATTGAAGAAATCAATGAACTGCCTGGCACATATTATCCGAAAAGTGTATCGGCATGGGTAGAACGTGCAGAAAGATGGGCGCCCCGGCGCATAGAAAAAAACGCTTTTGAAGAAGAACGCCGAAAGAAGAGAAATAAGCAGGCGCAAGAAAATGCAGTTTTTGAAGCTGATGTTCTTGAAGGCCTGTGGGACGACTGCGGCTATTCTCTTGAGAAATATGTGGGAGAAACACCAACTGACGCAGATTTTGAAAATGTTGAAGCTTCACTCGGATATCGTTTGCCAGCGTCATATAAGACGCTTATGAAGAAGCATAATGGCGGAATATTGTCAAAAAACATTTTTGAAAATCCCCTGCAGCGTGACTGGACACCGAGGTCATTCAGCGCAGAAAGCATTTATGGCATTGACTGTAAAAAGCCCTACTCATTATGCGGTGAAATGGGCAGCAAGTTTTGGATTGATGAATGGAAGTATCCTGATATCGGCATCGTAATCTGTGATACGATGAGCGGAGGACACGATCTGATCTTTTTGGATTATTCTGACTGCGGACCGGAAGGTGAACCGTGTGTTGTCCACATAGATCAGGAAAGCGACTATGAACGCACCTATCTGGCAGACAATTTTAAGGATTTTATAGAGGGGCTTTTTTCAGAAGATGAATCATCAGAAGATTAATCAGTGCAGAAAGCATAGCCAGTTCAGCTTTGATGAGGAGTAATAACTATGGAGATTACTGAACAGTTTACAAAAGAAATTGCCCCGTTTTTCTGGGTGGAACACAGCTCTGGGGCTTCTGTCTGCTTGAATGTGGGTACGTACTTGCAAGATGTATTCGACACCAGAGCCGACGAGGGTTTCGAAGGCGGCGGTTATGACTGGGGCAGTTTGGCTCAGGTATTCTTGGAAGAGAAATGTTCCGATCTGTCAGAAAAAATCAAGTTCGATCCGGAAGCCAGTATGTTCTGTGCTTATTCAGATGATAAGACCGCTTTGATGGAGTTTATCCGGCGCTTCAAAGCAGCATGTGAGGACAAACCGCTGATTCTGGATATATTCAGCCGTGCAGAGCTGGACTGATGAAAAAATACACTTTGAGATATGATGGATGAATGAAGGGGAAAATACGTTATGGTTGCTATAAGATATCCAACCTGGCTGGAAGGCCATGTCAAAGACTTAACATCTGAAGATTCCACCACAGTGACGCTTTGCTCTACCACAGGCAGCGAACTGTTGGAAGTATGGTTTTATGGAGACTTACCTGAGGATGAAGCACATCCATATATCGAAAGCACTGAACAAGCGCCCTGTAGAATTGTTGCCAGAGTTTCAGAAAGTGGCGAGGAATTTTTGATTTTTGACGGTGCTAAACACGGCTACGACAGCATGTTCTGCGATACTTATGAATCAGATGTTCTGGAAAATCGTCCTCCCAAAAGATATGCAATCCCGGCTTCCAAGTTGATTTTGGAAATAGGATACGGCATTGACTATGAGAGCGAGCGGGATGAATATGACATCGACGAAAACGGATTAGTGGAACTTGTCGATGGGCGCAAGATGCACTGGGAGACTGTAAAGCGGGATGGTATTGACTACATCGCCCTCTTCTTTGTAAATGACAAGGGAGAGAAAACTCAGATCCTGGATGCGGAGCTGGCATAATTTAGCTCATCTTAGTCGTAAACACATCGGCAGACATTCAAGGTTTTTAGATTCACTAAGAATCTTTGAAATCAACATAGCAGCTGATTGAAGTTGCAACTGCCCCCATCCGCTATGTTGCAGCGAAAGGGTTTTTGATCCCGCTGGGTCTGCCGGTCAAGCTATTTGTACCTCTTGAATGCAAATTTGACCATATGGTATTCGAATCAAATATTCGTGTTTCTGACATAATGGGAGAAGTCGTCACTTGTGTAAGAGATTCTACTGTGCGAGAGGCTGCTACACTGATGAACTCTTTCAACAGCCGCGGAGTAGTCATCGTTGAGGGAACAAATCCTATCGGAATACTTACGGAAACAGATTTTGTTGAAAAGATCGCTGCTGAACGCAGAGATTCTGAAACCACCCTGGTCTGTGACATCATGACTTCTCCTGTAATAACAACCGCTCCAGAAGAGCTGCTTTCTTCAGCAGGCAAAAAAATGTCCAGCATGAAAATCAGATGTATGCCCGTAATTGCAAATGGTGAACTTGTCGGCATAGTTTCAGAAGGAGATCTTGCAAAACTCTCTCCCATCTTGATTGAAAATGCTGCTGAGCGGAGCGGCATCTGTTCTGACGCCCACTTTGAAAAAGATCCGGTTTCATTAGCCGGCTACTGTGAAAACTGTGAAAATTATTCTTATGATCTAAGGCAGACAGGGGCGGTTTCTGGCCGCGGTCCCCTGTTGTGTGCCGAATGCAGAGATTTGTTTGTAAAAGATCCAATTGATTAGGAAAATTCAATCTTCTGCAAACCCTTCTCTTCTTTTTCTTCAGATTTTGACTCACCATCTGGATGCTGCGGATTAGCTGCTGCATTAACCATTGTTTTTACCAATGTAACTGTTTCTTTCCTCACTACTTCGTATTGGTCTTTGACTTCCTGAGGAACAAGTCCTTTTGGCATTGCTGCATCCACAGCAAGAATCATTTCAGTGGCAGCCCTCATCACATGCTGTCTGGATTCCGGTGGAAACAAGACATTAACAACTTTTTCAATGTCTTTTTTCAGACCGGGATCATGCTGTGTGCACTTTTCATCACCCTGTGTGTTTTCGTTCTCCACTTACATCATCTCCTGGGAATACGATTCTTAACATGCCGTCCGTAAACTCTGCTTTTTCTGGCTCCTTCTTTATGAATGTAAATGGTAGAGACATCGATCTACGGTACTGGCCTGCTTCTACTACAAGGCTGTCCGAGGATTTATAGAGTTGCACTTTTTCTTTCGGCATGAATGGCAGCCTCAGTGCAATTATGTCTTTTCCGTTCTCGCTGTAAATCTCGATAGGTCTGTCGGTTGTGAATCTGCTAGTCGGGTCTTCATCTTCAAAGAGCATATCTCCCAGATACTCCAGTGATTTCATTCCCACAAGCTCTACAGGCAGTTGCTGGGCTTTCAGCATCTTTAAGGGATCAAATGATTCCTGAATGATTTTCATGTATTTTTCCTGTTCAGCTCTTTTCTGTGCAAAGTAATCATCATTGCCATCAGGGAGCAATCTGTTAATTACCAGGCATTCCACAGTAAGGCCGTAAAGGCAGAGATAAGTGTAAGCACGCTTAGTCTCGTTGATTACCATCTTTTCAGGATTCACTACCAGACGGATTGAGGTGATTTCCGGATCTTCTAATATTTGCTGCACATTTTTCATTCTTCCAATCAACATCTCCAGATCCTTGAGCAGCTCCTCTGAAGGCAGCGGAGTGGACATGACCTTTCCAATCGTCATCCTAGCTACTTTGATGAGGTTGTGAATTATGCGGTAAAGCTTATCGGAATACCATTCCGATGACTCTGGAAACGACAGCAGTTTAATGGTCTCTCCAGTCGGAGCAGTGTCCATCACTATCACGTCATATGTTCCTTTTTTGTTAAAGTCATCTAAGTAAAATAATGCAGACATCAGTTCCATTCCGGGGATTACTGACATTTCTTTTGAGGTGATGCCGTCAAGACCCTGAGACACAAGGAAATCTGAAATGTACTTTTGAATCTCGTTCCAGCGAGTTTCTAATTCATACAGCATGTCTATTTCAATTGCATCTAGGTTTTCCTCGACTCTTGTAGGCTGTCCGCAAAGTTCAGTTTCCAGAGAGTCTGACACTGAGTGTGCAGCGTCAGTTGACATAATCAATGTCTTGTAACCTTTTCTAGCACATTTGAGAGCAGTTGCAGCCGCGACAGAAGTCTTTCCGACTCCTCCTTTGCCTGTATATATGATGAGCCTCATCCCGTCACCAGGCGTTTTAGGGTTCAACCAGTACTTGAATGATGCGCATGTTTTGCAGTTTTTATGAGGAAAACTGCTTTTTCTGCACTAATTTACGCTTATTCTGAGAGTCTTCTCAAATCTCTGCTCATATCATTCTTCAGCAGTCTACGAGTATTGCATTTAGATATTATTTGATTTTAAATAAATGAAATTCTGAAATTTCCTACCATTGCTGATTTAGTTGGCATTATTGAATATTTCATAATAAACAGCGCCACAGTTTTGTTTTGCATTATATGCTTTCAAAATAGGATTTAAAGCATTTATCTCAAAATATATGCTCAGAACAATGATAGCGGAAAAACCCGATCTGGTTGAGGTTGACCGATAGAAAGAAATATAAGTAACAAAGCTTTGGAGGCAGTAGTACCGCATGATATATCCAAACGTGTGGTATGTTGAATCCGTGGGCTCGTGGCTTAGCCTGGATATAGCACTGGCCTTCTAAGTCAGTGGTCGGGGGTTCGAATCCCCCCGAGCTCGCCATTCAAACAAAAGCTTCATATCTAACTACCGGTTCACGGTGGAAATAAATTAGGAGATTCACGATGAAACGAAGTTCACGCGCTTGGAAAAAGCGAGGTAAACAAAGATGGAAATGGCGCAAAAAGAAAATGAGGCGCCGAAAGAGACAACAACGCATGCGTAAGGCATAAGGCTGATCCCTGGGGGTATGGGGTAACACGGCATCCTCGCGGGCTCCAGTTATCGAGAATGACTGCGAACGGGTTTGCTGACCGGTGATGACTAACTGGAGCGCTGACTCGTTAATTCGCATGGGGTCGCTCCCCATGTGGTGGAAACCCGCTGATCTGGGTTCAAATCCCAGTGCCCCCACTTACCGCATCAATCGTTGTATCTTTTTAAATTAATTAACTAAACTTCTTAACCTAGTCACTGAAACGCTGTATATATGGCCCGGTTGGGGTAGCCTGGCATCCTGTGGGACTGTGGATCCCTAGACTCGAGTTCAAATCTCGGACCGGGCCCCTTCATTACAGTTTTGATTTGTCATATTGTATCTTGCGTTCTTTTATTATTTTAGCTTTTTAATCTATCAAACAATTACTCATATCCAATCTGTGTCTCCTAGAGTTATGTGACATTTTATATATTGATTTTTTAGCATTTTTTTAATACCATCATCTAACTCTGGACCTTTCCAGATCATGCTCATTTTTACGTCTCCTGTGTATCTTTCTTCTGCAAGAAATCCTGCTGCAGACATTCTTCTGCCGTACGGGTGTTCATTCGGTAAAAGACATAGCAGACTGCACGCTTCTGTTTCTGCAGCATATTGTATTGCTCTTGCAATCAAGGAATCCAGGGCCTTAGTATCCTTAGGAGCTATCAGCAAGTCGGCTACTGAAGCGTCGTTTCCTCTTCTTCCTATTACTATATAGCCGGCCAGCTCTCCGTTTCTTCTTGCACAGAAGGCTTTGAACTGCCCTGCTCTAGGGTCTAAGTATCTCCAGTTGAGATTACCTGGCCTTCTTGCAGCGATAAGATCAAAGTTCTTAGAACATTTTTCAAATAATTCCTGAAACTCTTTTCTAAATTCTGTTATTTCTTCAATCTCAATTTCGGGTGATGAAGAAACTTTTCTCATTGATTTGATTGCTGAGTAGGCCATACGCTTAGCTTTACCGACACTGCCCTGAAAAAACTCGTCTAAATCAATAACGTATCTAAACTGAATGAATTTCAGAGGTACGATTTCAAAACCTCTTTTTTCCAAACTTACATATGAGGATGCTTTATTGGGAAATCCGTAATCCAGTTTCACTCCCAGATCTTCTTTTATCTTATCTCTGCAGTCTGAAACTTTACCTATCAATCCCTTTCCTCTGAATTCAGGACTGGTGCAGAGGTCTGTTCCCTGGGCTGAAAGAACAGGTTTTCCTCGAAGGAGGATCTCAGATGGTATCGAGGCTGCAGCAGATATTAAATTACCATTAAACTCAGCTATACAGACGGCAGCATCACTCACTGGGTTATTCAGATATTTCCATTTCCAGTGTTCGGCAGGTACAACTCCTCTCGGTGCCCTCCATCCCATATACATCTCCAGAAAGGGAACTATCTTTTCCTCATCCCCATGGCAGTATGGTCTTACAAAGATCTCGTCATTGATTATTTTATCAGGCATCTGCAGATCCCGAATAGTCTCTGCAACATGTGGGATATATACCAACCGGCAAGAGGTTATAGCACATTGTTATTTGCTGTTTTGAATGAGCTACGAAGGTCCACTTGAAAAAATAGACGACTTCCGCTGGAAGATTCCCCGCAGTTACAAATCGGGGATGAATACAGACGCAGTCATATATTCTGGAGGTGAAATGCTCCAGGCGCTGAGGGAAGATGATGCACCAGAGCAGGCCGCAAACGTTTCATGCCTGCCGGGAATTGTGGGTAATTCTTTGGCAATGCCAGACATTCACTGGGGATATGGTTTCCCCATAGGAGGCGTGGCAGCCATGGATGCAGATGAAGGAGTCATTTCTCCCGGTGGAATTGGATTTGACATAAACTGTGGAGTCAGGCTGGTGCGTACAGATTTGGAAATTGCAGATGTTCAGCCTTACATCAAAGAACTGATCTCCACACTTTTCAAAAACGTGCCTTCCGGAGTAGGTTCTGAAGGGCTCATTAACCTCACCAAAAGCCAGATTGACGAAGTTCTGGTCGAAGGAGGAGAATGGGCTGTCAGGAACGGTTACGGCTGGGAAGAAGACCTGCTCGTTACTGAAGAAGAAGGCAGAATGAAAAATGCAGATCCTTCCAAGGTAAGCGACAAATCAAGAAAAAGAGGAATTCCCCAGCTGGGTTCTTTAGGATCTGGAAATCACTTTTTAGAAGTTGATTATGTTGAGGAAGTTTTTGATGAAGAAGCTGCCAAATCTTTCGGGCTCAGGAAAGGGCAGATAACCGTGACGGTCCACTGCGGTTCCAGAGGCTGCGGTCATCAAATTGCAACTGACTACCTGCAGGTAATGGAAAAAAATGTGAAGCAGGTTGGACTTCAGCTGCCGGATCGACAACTGGCATGTGCTCCTGTAAACAGCAGAGACGGGGAAGATTACTTCAAAGCCATGGCCTGCGGAGCCAACTACGCCTGGGCAAACCGTCAGATGATTCTGCATTGGATAAGGGAATCATTTGAAGAGTGCTTCAAACGCGATGCAGAGAACATGGGTATGCATCAGGTGTATGATGTAGCCCACAACATTGCCAAGCTGGAAGAGCACAATGTAGATGGACAACGCAGAAAAGTGTATGTACACCGCAAAGGTGCAACCAGGGCTTTTCCGAAGGAACATCCTGAGATTCCGGCATGCTACTCTTCTGTAGGTCAGCCCGTACTCATCCCCGGCGACATGGGCCATGGGAGTTATGTGCTGGTGGGCACAGAATGCGGAATGTCTGAAACATTCGGTTCTACCTGCCACGGTGCTGGAAGAATAATGTCCCGTTCAGAAGCAATGCGCAAATTTACAGTGCAGGGCATAAAAACAAACATGGAAGGAAGAGGAATCTTCCTGAAATCAGCTACAAAAGACGGAATTCTTGAGGAAGCCCCGGATGCCTACAAGAGCATTGAAAACGTCATAGACGTTGTTGCTGGAGCCGGACTTTCGAAGAAAGTAGCTAAACTGGTTCCCTTAGGTGTAATGAAGGGTTAATCAAACAGTACCTTGGCTGCGGCCTTTCTGACATCTTCAACGCAGCGCTGCGGAGAAGATACAAGGAATGCCCAGTCATGGACGCTTCTTGCTTGAATCGCCCTAGCCAGCGGACTGTATTTTGACAAGGTCCTCACACGCCCGTTATCTAAGATGGGAACTTCAGTCTTGCCGATTGTAAGCTCTGAAAGAAGGATAGACTTGCTTGGAATATCCAGTGTAACATCGGAATGCGGAACTCCGGCCCTGTCAGCAATTTCTATCTCTTTCTGCTTTCTTTTTTTGTAGTCAGCTACCTCTATGAGTCTTTTCTTCTGTTCATCATCAAGGGATGATACCGTCTCGCTGAGCGCTTTTTTATACAATCTGCGGTAGTTGAGAAGAGTCATAATCCTCTGTGCATCCTCATTGTCATTCATCAGCTCAAGGCTCAGTTCAGCATCTGTATTCAGATGTGCATTTTGCAGAATTGAAGGCGGCGCAGTGTCTATTGCCTTGCAGAGCATCATTTCTGCAATTCTCACAGTTTTATGGAAGTAAACAGAAGTATACATCAGAGAGCGGGCCACCATCAAGCCTTCTACGGCTACCAATCCGCTTTTGTCTATTGCCAGGCAGCCGTGGGATATCGCCACAGTCTGCATGAGTCTGTCTACGTCGATGGTTCCATGTGCTACACCTGTGTAATATGCATCTCTCTGCAGGTAATCCATCTGATCTATGTCTAGCGGTCCAGAGATCATGTTTTTGAGATATGTCTTCTCTCTAAAGCTTCCCTGGCCGTTTTCTAACTGAAAATAGGTCTGCCCGTTGGGCGACTCAGTACTGGATGCAGAGATGAGGCTGCAGACATCCTCTGCAGAAATTCCTTCATTTTCCAGTACTTCTGAGATGGGAGCGATTTCCCCCATCGTCTTTGTATACCTCTCTGGCACAAAAGGAATCTTCCCCATGATGGCATCACATGTAGTATACATGTGGTCCATTCCAGTGATGTTCTCTATTACTTCCTCTAAAGTGTGAGAGAAAGGCGCATGTCCTAAGTCATGAAGCATAGCCGCTGCACAGACAGTCATCGTGTCTTCTTTGCTGAGTTCCAGAGATGCAGCCATTGTTTTAGCCATATGGTATGTGCCGAGAGAATGCTCTAATCTGGTGTGATTAGCTCCTGGAAAAACATAATAGGCCAAGCCCAGTTGGTGAATTGACTGCAGACGCTGAATCTCTGGTCTTTGAAGCAGCTCTAAAAAAATACCCTCTACCTTTACGCTGCCATGCACACTGTCATTGATGACTTTAGATGACACGTTCTAAAGATGTAAAATTTGTATATTAAATGTTGGAGACTAAGCGCCTGTTGGCGCTCAATTGATCAGCTAAATCCTCCTTTGATTTTGCTGCGGTCGATCTTTATCCCGTTTGGAGCAAGAATCAGTATGTTGTTGTCGATGGCGGCAACATCTCCGTTGACGTCTCTGGCTACTGCCTTTAGTTCACTGGTGATCCTTCTAAGGGAATCATGATCGTTTGCAATTGGAGAATAATCAATCAAAATGATATTTCCATCATATGCGCCCTGTATGATTTTGTTAAGATCTTCATATCTGTAAATTTCAGCTAATTTGATTGTATTTCCTGAATTTGCTTCGCCTTCGAAGTACATGCTTCCAAGGTCCAGATACTCAATCTCGCCTTCTCCATTTCCTTTTTTGTCTCCTTTACCAAATCTCGGAAAAGCCAACTTGCATCCCTCTCGACTCGCAATGCCATCATCTATATATATCTCATTCGGAAAAAGTATCAGTCTTCTCCAGCTTTCCACAGTTTGTCTGTTACATGATGAATGTTTTTTATTGCTTTTCCCGGAGATTTGCTGCGCATTTGCTCTCCGCTGATGAGAGCCTGCCCTACCGCTAGCGGCACACCGTTCTTAATATCCTTGATCCAAACAAGATCACCCGGAACTATGTCTGGATCTGCGTCTGTTATTCCAGGTCCCATGATATCAGCACCCTTTGTGACAAATGGCACGGCTCCCATATCTACTGTAATTCCGTATTTCGAAGCGGGATACTTCAACAGCCCGCGGACGCTGAGGAAAGCTTTGCCTTCGTATATGATGCCCAGAATTTCATTGTTGACGTAAAGAACATCGAATTCAGGTCCTTCAGCACGGTCCACAGGAACGTTTGTACCAAAGAGCTGCTCAATTCCCAGACGCTGTTTTATCTCTTCTTCTACGACCTTTACCTCTTTTTCTCTAAGCCTGTGACGTTTTCTGATTCTGATTTCACTCATGTTTACACCATGATATCAAGGGTAAGCTTTCTTACTCTAGCCATTGTGCTATTGCTTATCCCCTAATATATTTTTCAGCAACGATTACACAGCTCTCATGCCCGTTTTTTCTCTGATTTCATTAATGTTCATCATTTCGTCATTTTTGAGCAGAGAGATCGAGGCGGTGTCTCCGACGGCCCGTACCACAATCTTCACATCGCCGCCTTCATGCGACATGCCTTCAAACACTTCCGTAATTCTGCTTGAGTCAGAACTGCAGGTGTGAAGCATCCTGACATCCACACTTGCATTCTCTCCAGCTTGTTCTGCATACTTTTTGACTGCAGAGTTTACTGTATCAATATCTGATGATATCCATTCATCCACGGGAATCCATTGCAGGGTGTAGGCAAAAACATCTGGAAAATGCTCTGCCAGCCTGGAGATCTTCTGTACTGCTTTTTTGGGATCACCACTGACTCTTACAAGATAAAGTTCCGGATCCATTGAAACATTCCAGTCTTCAACTGTCTCACCGGCATCCATTGACCTTTTGACTATCTCATCTTCAGCTTCCCTTTCTTTTCCAGGTCTGAACGAAACCAGCAGGTTGTAGTCTAGCATGCTACTTATGTTCCATCATCATGGTGTTAATCCTTTTCAGCTCTAGTCAGGATTAGATAGGTCGCGACACCTATGGCAATTATTATTGCCGAGGTAACTGCAATTTCGACTGAGAATGTAAACAACATTACTGCTGATGATACTGCTCCCACAGCAGATATGGGAACTGCCCATCTTCCTATTTTTATGCCTTTTCTTGCTAAGCCGAGCACAGAGATATTTACAGCCAGAAACACCAGGAAAAGTGTAAAGTTTGTCAGATATGCCGCTGCCTCAATCCCGCCGACAAAGCAGAATGCTGCAGCTACAAGCATTGCTGTGATTACAGCAGTGGTAGGGGTCTTTCTTTTATGATTGACTTTTCTGAAAATCTTTGGAATAGCTTCCTCTTCAGCCATGCCGTAGATCATTCTTGAAGTGGCAATGAGAACTATCAGCACAGTGTTGGATGTTGAAATCAGCGCGATAATTGTCATTAGCAGAGCTGCGCCGCTTCCTCCTGCCGCATAGGCAGCATCTGAGAGGGGAGCTGAAGAGTTTGCCAGATCAGAGTAGGGCACAAGGCTTACTGCCGTTACTGCCACGGCCACATACACCAGCGTTGAGATTACCAATGCCAGAACAAGCGCCCTGGGGATAGTTTTCTCAGCATTCTTTGTTTCCTCACTTATTCTGACTATCCCTTCAAATCCGATCATGGCAAAGAAAACTATGCCGACTGCGCTCAAAACTCCTGCAATTCCATGCGGAGACTGAAAGTAATCTACGCTGCCTATGTTCGGAAATCCCAGTATGACTACTGCTGCAATTCCGATCAGCTCTACGACAGTCATTATCGAAGCTGCGACAATAGACTCCTTTATTCCTTTTATATTTATTAACGAAACAATAACAATTAAGATAATGGCTGAAATTTCTTTTGGTATCGGCAGCAGCACAGACAGATACCCGCCGAATCCCAGGGCGATTGCAGAAATAGAAACAACACTGGAAAATATTACCAGCCAGCCTGTAATAAACGGCAGAACTCCTTTGCCGAATGCAGATTCAACATAGACATATTCTGCACCGCTGTGTGGATAGTGTGAAGACAGCCTTGCGTAGCTCAAAGCTGTGAACATGGCGATTGCAGAAGCAAATATAAATGTGAGCCAGACTGCATTACCTGCTTCTCCTGCCGCTGCACCTATGAGTGCATAAACTCCGGCACCTACTATTGTGCCTATACCGTATGCAGTCGCCCCGAAGAGCCCTACGCTTTTCTTCAGCTCACTCAAGACTTAGCTCTTTTCAAGTGAGAATATTAAAAGAACTCTCAATTTCCTTTTGGTTCAGGAGGATTTTTTGTAAGAATTATGTTGCTGCTACTTACGAAGGCGCTTTCATTTTTGTAGTGTTCGCCTCTTTCTCTTTCAGCTCTGCACAGGGCCAACTGGGCTTCAAGCTCTTCTGAATTGAAGTTTGCCACACCCTTCGCAAAGTCTCCGATTCTGATGATTTCTCCTCTCTTGAATGTACCTTCAACAGAAGTTATGCCGCATGGCAGGAGGGAGTTTCCGCTTCTGATCGCTTCCTCTGCTCCTTTGTCCACACAGACTGTTCCATGAGGAAAAGCGTATGCCAGCCAGCGCTCTCTATTTGAGTAATGAGAGCTGGGTGTAAACATAGTTCCGATTTCTTCAGATGAAACCACCCTCAGGATGACATTCTCTTCTTTTCCGTTGGCTATGATCATGGTGAAGCCGCATTCCATGGCGATCATTGCTGCATTTATCTTAGTGCGCATTCCTCCTGTGGAACGCTCATTTTTCTTTGATCCAGCAATTCTCAGAATGTCCTCTGTGATTTCATCCACCACTGGAATCAGCAGTGCATGCGGATCAGCGTCAGGATTTCGGTCATAGAGGCCGTCTACGTCTGTCAGGAGAAGAAGCAGGTCTGAGTCAGTGCTTCCCGCCACTAATGCTGATAGCTTGTCATTGTCTCCGAAGATCTCTTCGATTTCGTCTGTAGCGATGACATCATTCTCATTCACGATCGGCACGGCGTTAAGTCTGAACAGCTCATCAATCGCCTTCTTGAGGTTCAGATGTCTGGTGCGGTCAGAAAATGCCCCGTATGTCAAGAGGACCTGTCCGACCTTTTTTCCGTATATGCTGAAAGCTTCTCTCCAGGCCCTCATCAGCAGACTCTGCCCGACAGCGGCACAGGCCTGTTTCATTGCCACGTCTTTCTGGATGCCGTCAAGTCCTAATTCAGTCGAGCCGGCTCCGATGGCGCCGGAGCTGACCACTATGCACTGAATGCCTTTAGACTGAAGTTCCACAACCTGCCTGGCTACCTCTTCCAGATATGCAGAATTAATGCCACCGTCTTCCCTGCACAGTGTGTTGGTGCCTATCTTGACAACCATCCTTTTAACTTCCAGATTTCTCATAGTAATTTCCTGTGGGTGTACTTCCTGCCGTCTTTTCCTGAGTATTCCGCTACAGTCTGACCTTTACCACGGAGTTTGTACTTGTAAATTGTCAGGCCTTCTAATCCTACAGGGCCGCGGGCATGAGTCTTATTTGTCGATACTCCCACTTCTGCCCCCAGGCCGTAGCGGTATCCGTCTGAAAACCTCGTGGAGGCATTCCACATGATGGATGAGGAATCAACATCATCCATGAATTCGTCTGCCGCTGCTTCGTTAGATGTTATGATGGCATCTGTATGGTGAGAGGAATATCTATTGATGTGGTCTATTGCTTCTCTCAGAGAATCAACGATCTTTATCGAGATCACCAGATCATTGTACTCCTCAGACCAGTCATCTTCAGACGCCGCCTTCATTTTCGTTATGGCTGTGGACCTTTCGTCTCCGCGCATCTCTACGCCTGCTTTCTCATATTCTTCGGCTATGACTGGCAGGAATTTTTCTGCTATATTGGAATGAATCAGGAGTGTCTCGGTGGCATTGCAGACTGCTGGATACTGCACTTTTGCATCGAAGCAGACTTTCGCAGCCATCTCCAGGTCTGCATCCTTATCTACGTAAGTGTGGCAGATTCCTGCTGCATGTCCCATGACTGGAATTCTCGTAGACTCCATGATCGACCTTACAAGCTGGTTCGATCCTCTGGGGATAATCAGATCAATCAGGTCGTCATGCTTCAGCAGGCTCTGGAATTCTTCTCTTGTGGACAGGAGCTGCACAGCACCTTCAAATCTTTCATCCACCGAGATGATTGCTTTATTAATCAAGTCTGCCAGGATGATATTGGTATTCTTAGCCTCAGACCCGCCTTTCAGCAGAACTGCATTTCCTGATTTCAGACACAGGCATGAAATCTGCACCAGAGCGTCTGGACGGGATTCGAAGACTACGCCAATGACGCCTATCGGACAGGAGACTTTGTCAAGGATCAGGCCTTCATCCAGCTCTGTTCTTGACAGCACTTTGCCAATTACATCTTCCTGCTGCATGATTGATCTTATCGATGTCACAGACTCAGCAATCTTATCCTGTGAGTATTTCAGACGCTTTATGAGTGCCTGAGGCAGCTTCATCTCCTCTGCAGCTTTCATGTCTTTAGCGTTGGCTTCTGTGATCTCTTCAGAATTTAATTCCAAAGCCAGAGCTATCGACTCAAGCGCAGCATTTCTGACATCAAGCGGAATTGACGACAGGCTGTACGATGATTTTCTAGCCTTCTCTGCGGCGGCTCTTATAGCGTCCATGTGAAGGTTCAAACAGTCTCATTAAAAAATACTTTTCCATACAATGTTTGATATACAAGTAATGAGGGCAATCTCTGAATCTTGTTTTTAGTTCCTATGTAAAAATATTTATCGGCATTGTCCAAACTTTGAGCGGAGAAAATACTAGTTCCAAAAGTTACACACTTCGTTGCTATGTTAATGAAACTGATGACCACAGTATTGTCGTTTATTCTGACGATGGCATTCGCAGCCGTAATCGCTGCAGGCGTGAGCGGCATCATGAACTGGTTTAGATCTCCAGAACCCTCCGCATCAAACATTGAAGAAGCAAAATGAAGAAGTTTTATTGAATGACTGGCGCTACAGGAATGCACTTCATGCAGTCATTTTCAATAGTAAATAAAATCCCACTCAGGTAGCCCGGCCACCCCACATTTCTGTAGTCTACTCCTGCCAGCTCTTTCCACATGAGGCTTATATCCCAGTCATGTGAAACATGAATATCTAATTCTCCCTTTCCAATTTCACTCAGACTTTTCAACACAGGTCCTGCTATCATCTTTACTGAGTCTTTTACATCATATATCCATTCTGAATTAAGATTTGAATTGAACCATTCGCTGATGAAATCATGTCCGAGTTTAGAGACTTCTTCCATAACTCGCTGGTCTTTTACATATGGGGCGCAGAGACTCGTCCTCTCTTCAATTCCGGCCACCTTAATTCCGTTAGATTCCAGACCTTTTGCAATGCACTCTGCAGTCTGTCTGCATCTGAGAGCCGGGCTGTGAAACAATCTGACAGATGAAAATCCTTTGAGTTTTTCCCCAAGCTCTCTTGACTCAACCATGCCGATTTCAGTCAGACCGATCGACATTTCATTTTCTAAATCAGTTGCTGGATATCGCGCCCCATGTCTGATCACCACTGCTGCCGGCGTAGGAGCGTTATTTAACGTTTCTAGGAGTGACTCCATAATTCTTCATTCGTTTGTAACTATTAGGAAATATCTTTTTGCTTCTCGTGAAAGCTCAAAACTACATATAGACAAATGCTATTCCAGTGTGAAATCTATGAAAAAGATCGGATGGTTTACTACTGCTCGTGGTCCCGGATCCTTGAATCTCTATAACACAATGATTGAGCGCATAGACTCTGGAGACATAAAAGCAGAGCTGGCCTTTGTGTTTATAAACAGAGACATCAAAGACAATTCATACAGGGCAGAAATCGTAAACTCCGCTGAGGAACGCGGCATTCCGGTTGTAATACTTCCTTCAGATACTTTTGAGCCTGACTTGAAAAAGAGAGACATGACAGCATGGAGAAACAAATACGGGGAAAAACTGAGGGAGAAGATAGACTGCTACCAGATGGACTTCGGTGTTTTAGCAGGCTACATGCTGATATTCGATGACGCCACCTGCATTAAGTATCCGCTGATCAACCTGCACCCTGCTCTGCCTGACACCTATAAAGGAACGTGGATGGAGATAGTCGGACAGGTAATCGACAACAATGATGAATGCTATGGCTCAATGGTTCACATCTGCAGTCCTGAGCTTGACCGCGGTGACACTATTGCTTATGACAGTTTTCCAGTTTCATCCGTTGTAGGAGATGGAAGCAGGGATGAGAGAATACAGAATGTCCGTGCAGAAGAATCCAGAAGAGAAGCTCCTCTGCTGATGGAGACAATCAAAATGCTCGTCAACGGTGAAATTTCTCTCAGAGACGGACATTTATACGACTCGGAAGGCAGGAGAATGAAGGAGTATCCGTGCTTGGCAGATCGTATAAATTCTAAAATAAATTGAGTTTCTTTTTCAACTCTTTTTTCGAAAAACGTATTTTTTTAGTATATTCCATAGAAAATAGTGGCAAAATCGTAAAATACCATTTGATATTCTGCTATTACCTAAGATAGAGTTATATATTCTCAATCATACCGTCAAACACGCGAGGGACTGTCTTGAGTACATTAGAAGTTAGATGGCATGGCAGAGGCGGACAAGGTATCGTCACTGCTAATGAAATTCTAGCAGGCGCAGCCCTTTATGAAGGTAAATTCATGAAGGCTTTCCCGGAATTTGGTCCGGAAAGAATGGGGGCGCCCATCCGTGCATTTGCTAGAGTGTCCGATGATCCCATAAAAGTGCACAGCCAGGTCTATTTCCCAGACTATGTTGCTGTTTTGGATCCAACTCTGATTGGAAACATCAACGTGCTGGAAGGACTGAAGGAGAGTGGTTCTTTAATCATCAACAATACAGCTTCTGTAAGTGAATTAAAGAAGACGCTCAACACAGACATGGATGTCCATGTTGTAGATGCAACCAAGATTGCTCTTGAGACCATCGGTAAGCCATTGGCTAACACCGCTATGCTCGGTGCTTTGGTTAAAGTTTCAGGAATCGTTGGATTAGACAGCGTCATTGCTGAAATGCAGATCAAACTGGGAGGAAAACTTCCAGCACCAGTCGTTGAGAAGAATGTTCTCAGCGTGAAACGTGCATATGAGGAGGTACAGTAAATGGTAGAATATGAGACAACAGCTACCTCTGCAATTATTCCTGCAGGCACCGCAAAATCATATGAAACAGGGTCATGGCGTTCTCACCGCCCCGTTCTGGACAAAGAACAGTGCGTGAACTGTATGACTTGCTGGGTATTCTGTCCTGATAACTCCATAGTTGTTGAAAACGGTGAAGTTTTAGGATTCAAATTAACTCACTGCAAAGGTTGCGGAATCTGCGCGCAGGATTGTCCCAAAAAGGCAATCACAATGGTCCCGGAGGGACGTCAATGAAACGGTTAGCAATTAATGGTGATCAAGCAGTCGCACTGTCTTGGAAACAGGTAAATCCTGATTTCTGTGCTTCATACCCAATCACACCTCAGACGATTATTGTAGAAGCTTTCTCAGACTATGTTGCCGACGGAGAAGTAGATACTGAATACGTGTGCAGCGAATCTGAGCACAGTTCTATGAGTATGTGCATCGGTGCAGCAGCTGCAGGTGCCCGTTCAGTCACTGCCACCGCTTCTGCAGGTCTCGCTTTCATGTGGGAAACACTGTACATCGCTTCCTCTATGAGAATGCCGATTGTAATGACTGTAGCCAACAGAGCCCTGTCTGGACCAATCAACATCCACTGCGATCACTCAGATGCAATGGGTGCCAGAGACAGCGGCTGGATACAGATCTTCGGGGAAAACGTGCAGGAAGCCTATGACAACTCAATCATGTCTTTCCGTATCGCAGAAGATTTAAGAGTCAGACTTCCCGTGATGAACTGCCTTGACGGTTTTATCGTCACCCATGCTATCGAATCACTTCAGCCCATTGAGACAGAAGACGTTAAGAAATTCGTTGGAGAATACAAGGCTCTACTGCCCCTTCTGGATTACAAAAACCCTCACACATATGGACCATTCGACATGCCTGAAGTTTACTTTGAGCACAAGTATGACCAGGCAATGGCCATGCTGAAAGCCAAAGAAGTCATTATGGAAGTTGCCGCCGAGTTCGAGAAACTCACGGGCCGCAAATACGGATTCATCGAGGAATACAAAACGGAAGATGCAGACTTCGTTGCAATTGCCATGGGATCTACAGCCGGTACACTGAAACAGGTGGTAGACGACCTCAGGGAAGAAGGCCTGAAAGTCGGATGCATCAAAGTAAGAGTATTCCGTCCGTTCCCCTATGAAGAAATTTCAAAAGCTGTCAAAGGCAAAAAATGCGTTGCAGTCATGGATCGTGCATTAAGCATTGGAGCCGCCGGCCCTCTGTTTGCTGATGTATGCTCTGCAGAAATGTGTGCCGCTGACGCAAAATCACCCAAGATCGTGAACTTCATCTACGGTCTTGGAGGAAGAGATGTCAACGTGGAAGACCTGAAGAAAGTCTACCGCGCAATGATTGATGGAAGTGCACACAAAGTTAACTATCTGGGGGTGAAGAAATGATCACCTTAGAAGAGCTTCAGGAAAAACCAGACAAACTCACGGAAGGACACAGGCTCTGCGCAGGCTGCGGAGAACCGACAATTGTAAGACAAGTCCTAATGGCCACAGATCTGCCGGTAGTGGTATCCAACGCAACAGGATGCTTTGAAGTTTCAACTTCAGGATTCCCCTATTCTGCATGGAACGTCCCATGGATACACAGCGCCTTTGAGAATGCAGCAGCTACCATTGCAGGTGTCGAGTCTGCATACAGGGTCCTAAAAAGGAAAGGCAAGATCCAGGATGAAATGAGGTTTGCTGCTTTTGCAGGAGACGGCGGTACATACGATATCGGATTCCAGGCCTTGTCTGGTGCAATCGAGCGCGGACATCAGTTCCTGTTCGTATGCATGAACAATGAGGCTTACATGAACACTGGTATTCAGAGAAGCGGTGCCACAGGCAAAGGTGCTTCCACTACTACCAGCCCTGCAGGATCCGTCATTCCAGGAAAGAAAGAGTTCCCGAAAGACATCACCAAGATCATCGCTGCCCACGAACTTCCTTATGCTGCCCAGGCCTCTCCGCACAACTGGAAAGACCTTCACGAGAAAGCAAAGAAAGGATTCGAAGCTGGCGGACCAGCCTTTATGAATGTCATATCCCCCTGCCCGAGAGGATGGAGACACGATTCCTCCCAGACAATCGCTATTGCAAGACTTGCTGTAGAAACCTGCGTCTGGCCTCTCTATGAGTACGACCATGGAAAATGGAATCTCACCGGCGAAAGCAAACGCATCGCCGAGGGCAAGAAAGACAAACTCCCGATCGACGACTGGATCAAATCCCAGGGAAGGTTCAAACACCTTCAGAGTGCAAAATGGGAAAACGTCGCTGATGAGATCCAGGAAAACGTTGACAAAAAATGGGATGAACTCGTCAGGCTGTCTCAACTCTAAAACATCTTTCAACCAAACCTCTTTTTTCTTATTTTTCGTTGATCCAGTACTAGAAAATCAAAAGATACTAAGTTGCTGCAAATATATGATTTTGCAGTAGGGTTAATTAGCAGCACATTCAACAAGTCAAATAAATTGCATATACCGACTTAAAAACACTCAACACAAAGACGGTGATGTCTATCATTTATCGAAACAATAATTAAAAACCACACCCCCAGATCCGCAGAAATGCGGATCTGATAATGCCAATAATGTCCTGACTCTGAACCCATCATCGCACGTAACTAGGGCCGCACGACCTCTCGGCGGATGCGCAACTAGTAATTACATTTGCCATATTTATTCAATCCCTCAAGCAAATGTGATAAATCATAAAAACTTAAAAACTTCTTAAAACCTATTTTATGAACTATGTGAAAGTTGACACTTCTTAAAATCTGTTTTATGAACTATGAATTTAGGGATAGTTTATTAAATGTAATTGCATCTTTACACATGAATGCAGAAGATGATCGATAGACCCGATTATTTAAACAAACTCATCAGCTTCCGAGATAAGCAGTTGATAAAAGTTGTAACTGGAATCCGCCGTTGTGGAAAATCAACGCTCTTTGATATTTACTGCAATCATCTCCGAGACAGCGGAGTCTCTGAAGAGCAGATCATCCGTATAAATCTGGAAGATCCTGATTATCACGATATCAAAAACTACATGCAGTTATATGGTCTGATCAAAAGCCGACTGCATCCAGATGCTATGAATTATATATTTATTGATGAAGTTCAAGTAGTTCCAGATTTTCAAAAAGCAGTGGATGGACTTTTCATCAAAAACAACTGTGATGTGTACATTACAGGATCAAATGCTTACATAATGTCTGGGGAACTCGCAACCCTTCTTTCAGGGCGTTATGTGGAAATAAAAATGCTTCCCTTATCATTTGGTGAATACATCTCTGCATTAGAAGATAATACAGATCTGATGAGGAAGTATCAGAGATATGTACAGAACGGTTCATTTCCTTATATTCTGCAGCTGAATGATAAAAAATCCATTCGCACTTACCTAGACGGCTTGTATAATTCAATAGTTCTCAAAGATATAATGGCCCGCCATAATTTTTCAGATGTTAACATGTTAGACAGTGTGATACGTTTTATGTTTGACAACGTGGGAAACATCTGCTCTGCAGCAAAGATAGCCAATACTATGAGTGCAAACGGACGTAAAATTTCTGTTCCTACTGTAGAATCATATCTATCGGCACTTGTCAACAGCTTCGTGCTGTACAAAGTGGAAAGATATGATGTGAAAGGCAGACAGCATCTCGCCACTCTTGCAAAGTATTATCTTTCTGACACCGGGCTGCGATACTACTTACTTGGAAGCAAACGGGCTGATGATGGGCACATCTTAGAAAATATCGTTTATCTTGAACTTCTGCGCCGCGGCTATGAAGTGTATGTTGGCAAAGTAGGATCTGCAGAAGTTGACTTTATTGCAATTGGAGAAGAAGGTGAAGAGTACTATCAGGTTGCATACACTGTAATTGATGCCGATGGAAAAACTCTACAAAGAGAATTGGCGCCTCTGGAACAAATACAAGACCACAATCCGAAGTATCTGCTGACTTTAGACTATTCGCCGCTCACATCCCACAACGGCATAAAACAGATCAATGTTTTAGATTGGCTTTTAAGCGCGAAGCAGTAACTGCTGGATCAGATTATTCTATCCTCTTCTGATTAATATATAAATCTAGATCGTTAGGGAGAGTATTTATCTTGTTACTTGTGCATTCACAATTATGGTAGACAAAACTATTTTTCCAAAATGTGACCAGTGTGGAGATGTAGGCTGCAAGCTAGGATCTCCAGGAAAATTCCCAAGATGCCCCACTAACATTTCAGAGCATACACTCGAAGAGATTAAAAACCGCTATATGGAAGAAGACGTGAACAAGATCATGCAAGCCGGTGCGGAGACTGAGCGCGGCACCATAAAAATGATCGACGGTGTTCCAACTCCCATCAGGCCGAGAATCTCCGAGATTATGGCTTTTGCTCGTTCTATGGGCTGGAATAAGTTGGGAGTAGCTTTCTGCCTTGCCACTCGCGAAGAGGCAATCAAATTGATCAGGGTGCTGGAAGCCAATGAATTTGAAGTTCATTCTGTGATCTGCCGTGCATTCTCAATGAAGAAGGGTGACATAGGCATCCCCGACAAAAACTGCCTGTCTAGTCCTCTGGAAACAGTATGCAATCCTGTTTATCAGGCTGAACTTCTCAATGAGGCAGAGACTGATCTTAACATCGTTGTAGGTTTGTGTGTAGGCCATGATATGCTTTTCAATAAATTCTCTAAGGCATATACAACCACACTGATGGTCAAAGACCGTATGACTGCCAACAACCCGATGGATGTCTTGAATTCACCATTCTTCAAAGGCATCTTAGTAAAAAAGTAAACATCTTCTGATGGCTGTTCTGCAGCCATCTATCTTTATAACACATTTTGTTCAATGTCTGATTCAGTCTGAACCTTGCTTTTCTTCTTTTCAGACATGAACAGACCTGCTAAGGTAAGCACGATTCCGCAGACTATCATTCCCGTTATCTGTTCCCCAAGAATAATTGCCGATGAGACAGTAGTTACCACAGGAACCAAGTAGATGTACACGCTGGTTTTTACTGATCCCAGCACTTTCAATGCAAAGTTCCAGGTTACGAAACACAGGGCTGAGGCACCTAATCCCAGGAACAGGATGTTGACCATGTTGCCTGCATTCAGGAATGCCGACACTTCTGGATGAAAATCCATCATGCAGACTGCCGGCAGCATGAATACTAAGCCGTAAGTGAAGATGATCTTTGTAGCCTGTACTGTGTCATATCCAAAGCTCCCAATTTTTTTGCTTAGGGTAGAGTAGGCAGCCCAGATGATCGAAGCAATGATTGCTAAAATGTCTCCAAGTGGATTCAATTTAAGATTTGCCTCAGTGTTGTATCCGATCAGGAATATGCCGACCATGGCAATTGCAAATCCTACAAAGAAAATGACACCTGGACGCTCGTCTTTGAGGAACAGGTAGCCGAAGATGGCGGTGAAAAACGGAGCCACTGAGAGGATGATTCCTACATTTGATGCCAGCGTGTATGTCAAGGCAATATTTTCAAACAGATAGTACAGGGTAACTCCGCACAAACCGGCTGCTGCAAAGTACCAGTGATGCTTTTTGTTGCTGACATGCATAATCCGCGGACATATCAGCCAGAGTGCTGCATAACCGATTACAAAACGAATAAAAAGAATTTCAATCGGGGTGAAGTACTCAAGCAAACTTTTGGTGGAGACATAAGTAATTCCCCAGATTATAACCGTGATGAATGCCGCAATGTGCCCTTTTGACTCATTTCGTATTTCCATTGCATCCATCTCGATCTTATTGTTTTCAACTGAAGAGTAAACACTCCTTTATGAAGTATGCGACTCAAGGATGCTTTGTATTAAAATATTGCTGCACACAGTTCAGATGATCTGCATAGCTTACGCTCTAATCGTCAAATGTTAGTGTATGCTGAAAACACGTACATCAGCACGAATAATGCAGAGATTATGTACATCAGAATCGGAACTTCTTTGGCTTTTCCGCGGAAGATCTTAAGGACGGTGTATGCAATGAAACCGAAGCCTATACCGTCAGATATGGAATAGGTGAAGGGCATAACCGCTATCGTCAGAAAACAGGGAAGCGCGATCTCGAAATCATGCCAGTCAATGTTCTTTATGGCACTCATCATTGAGACTCCCACAATAATAAGTGCAGGAGCAGTTGCTGCGCTGGGAATCATCAGGGCAAGCGGCCCCAACAGGATGGCTACCAGAAACAGCAGGCCTACAACGATGGAAGTAAGACCTGTGCGGCCCCCTTCTTTAATTCCCGTTGAAGATTCCATGTAAGTTGAGACTGTAGATGTACCTACCAGCGCTCCTGCGCAAGTAGCGACTGCATCAGCAATAAGTGCCTTGTCTCCTCTTTTGAAGTTACCGTCCTCATCAGCCATTCCCGAAGCGTTTGCCGTTCCTACCAGCGTTCCGACAGTGTCAAACATGTCTACCATGGTGAGTGTGACTATTGCCGTCAGCAGAGGCAGCACTCCGGCACTGAGCAGATTAAAGTCCAGCTGCAGGAAGGTAGGTGCAAGGCTGAAGTTGCTGTAGGTGAAAGCAGAAGGAACATCGGTAACTCCCAAGGGAATTCCGATTATTGTCGTGGCTATGATTCCAATGAAAATGGAACCTTTCACTTTCCATGCCATCAAAACTGCTGTTATGATGATTCCAATAATTACTAGCAGCACTTCAGGACTGGCTAAGTTTCCCATGTCTGTGACATTGCTTTCTCCCATGACGACGACAAGTCCAGAATTAAGCATGCCGATGAATGCTATGAAAAGACCTATTCCGGCCGCTATGGCGCTTTTAAGTGATTTTGGTATTGATTCAATAATCTTTCCTCTCAGAGGCGTAATCGTGATTATTAAGAAAATCACACCGGAAATGAACACAATTGCCAGCGCTTGATGCCAACTATATCCCATTCCCTGGCAGAGTGTAAACGTAAACAGGGCATTCAGACCCATTCCCGGCGCCTGAGCAAAAGGAATGTTGGCGATGAATGCCGTCAAAAAACATCCTATGGCTGAAGCCACGCATGTGGCTATCATCACAGAGGCAAAATCCATCCCTGTGATCTTAAGCATGTCCGGATTGACAAATATGATATAGGACATGGCGAAGAATGTGGTGAATCCAGCTATTATCTCGGTACGAACATTTGTATTGTTTTCCTTCAGTTTAAACATCCGTTCCAATAGCAACAATTCTTACATCTCCTCACACTGAACGATTGCTACACTGGTCTGTGCGACAGACTAATCAGCCTGCCCTAATATCTTTAATAAAATATAATGGTTACTTTCGAAAAATACAATCTAAGATTGCATAATGTTGTTTTTATCTGAGATAATTACGAACATTCCGCCGATATGTCAGAATGATTTTTAGGACTGCATCCAGGCAAAAACATTTGTATGGATTTACTAAACACTGCCGGGTTATTTCCTACTATTCAAATGGTGTTTTACATCCCGGCATTGCTTCTTATCTCGGGATATATTCTATACTATGCAGCTTCGGAAGTTGACAGCAGATCAATCAGACAAGTGGCGATGTCTTTATGGGTGCTGTCCTTTTCATTCACGATTCTGTCGTTTATGAATCTTGCTTTAAATATCTCATGATTTTTTTATTTTATTGAATCTTTAAGCTCTGTCACTATCGTTTAGATATTATAATCTTAATTCAGATGTGAGATGCATATTCGGCATAGTCTTTATCTGCAAACCCTAGTATTACTGCCATAGCATTTACAATATGCTCAAATGTACAAGTGACCGTCATGACTTTTGAAGAAAAATCAATCTGTGAAGAAAAAGGCCTGCTGGAAGAGAATATACAATCACATAAAGTTAACTTTATTTCTGAAATTGTTGCAGAATACGACATCAATCGTCCTAAACAATACGATCTGCAATTGAACTCGGGAGCTAAAAAGATTGTATTGTCCAGTTATGATGGTGAAAAAGTCTGTGTCAGGCTTGCTTCTGATACTGTGACAATGCTGCAGGATGATTTTAAATTAAAAAACAAGGATGTGAGAAGCCGTTTTGATCTGACACTTAAATTGCAAAATGACCTCAATGCAGCGGTGATTGAAAGTTCACTATATGTATTTATTATGTTACCAAAAAAATACATTTATGGAATTGAACTAGCAGCTAATGCTGAAAACATCGAGTTGTCTATGCTGGAATGCGATAAGATTGAACTTGATGTAAAAACACAAAACATCTGTCTGGAAAATGTAGTCGGCAGTGTAGAAGTTAACTGCAACCAAAATATGAACATTAACTGCCATACTTTGAACGGTTCAATCGAAATTAATCAGTTATCTGCAGCTTCTAGGATTATGGTGCCGAATGGTTTATCATTCACTACTCTGGTAAAAGGCCGTGAAACAAGCGTATCTTACGAAATAGATGGTAAAGCCGCAGCAGATTTCAGCGTTGCTGAATCAGATAATATAATTGAGATCAATGGAAGAAAGAGTGAACTTGTTATCTGTACCACAACCCCGCAGATGCAGGAATGAGAAACATATCTGGCTGGTATGCGACCATACCGGCTTATTTTTTAGATTCAGTATCTGTGTATTTGTATGATTATAACTGATTCCAAAACAAAATTGTACTTTGCTGCAATATGCTTAATCTGTTTCGTCTGGTTCCCAGGACAACACGCCGGTTTTCACAGCTCTTTCGTATCTGCTGATCTTAAAATTGAGCCGCTCTAACATCTCATCTATTGCTGCTTTCTGTTCCAGCAGCTTATCGCGCTGTTCTATCAAAAGGTCCAGCCTGGCGGGTATGGTTTCATCGCCTTCCTTATACAGTTTAATGTATTCAACAATCACCTCTACGGGAAGTCCAGCATTTCTCATACATGTGGCCTGCTCTACCCATTTGCAGTCTTCTTCGGTATAGTCGCGGGACCCACCCTTTGCGCGGTTGACAGGCGGAATGACTCCTACCCGTTCATAATAGCGCAGTGTATCCTGCGAGACACCGTATTTCTTGCTGACCTCGGTGATTTTCATTCGATTCACCCCGTATCTGATTCTTTCTAAGACTTATGAAATATTCAAGCTATTTGCTGATATCGGAGCACAGTTTTCTGTATTCTCCTCAGCTTTCATACTGCATTCTGACTTGCAGATCTTGTCAGTATCATAAGTTTCGTCTTTAATGATCATGGCCCGGAGAATCCCTGACATCTCAGAAACTCTCTTTCCTCCGCCCATTCCTATTTTCTGAATGGAAAACCTCTGCGGTAGTTTGTTTAGAGTTTTTACCGCCGCCGCAATGGCCGCTCCTGTGGGGGTTACATGCTCTCCTGCAGCATCAGTAATGTGCAGGGTCAATCCGTAATCTGATGCAATGTTTGATACTGCCGGTGCAGGAATGGGAATCAAACCATGCTGGCATCTTACGGATCCCTTTCCTTCATACATGTCAGAAATTACTGCATCAGTTATTCCTAGATTATCTAGGCATACAGCTGCAGAAATTATGTCCACTATGGAATCAACTGCTCCCACTTCATGGAAGTGAACTTCCTCTGGAACTACTCCATGAGCCTTAGCTTCAGCTTCTGCCAGTATCATGAATATATTCTTAGCTATGGCATTCGCTTCTGCTGTAATCTCAGCTTCATCAATTATCTCATATATGTCCTGCAGGCCGCGCTGATGCCCATGCATATGAAGGTTTTTCTTTCCATAGAGGTAATCCATATCATGATCATGATTTTCATTTAAAATAACATTAAAATCACAAACATCTAATCCAGACTTTCTTACACGGCTGATCTTTATCTCAAAATCTTTGAGGGGCAGACTGTCCAGTGCATTTTTTAGAACTTCTGCATCAGCTCCGATATCCAACAATGCTGCTACAGCCATGTCTCCGCTGATGCCGGCATAGCATTCTAGATACAGTATGCTCATTTTATCCCTCAGTGTTTTAGCAGCTCTGCCATTCCTTTCAGGTATTTTATGATCTCGATATTCTGAACAGTCATCTCTTTGCAACTCTTAATTGATTAATTCTTCTTCTTTTAAATAAAATTCAATTTTCATAGATATCTCTGGGGAGCCAGCTTCACTGCCGCGGACCGCTATGCCTTCTAGAATTTTTGAGTTAGGACATAATCTCTGAATGTCATATACGCTGCCGCCAAATCCGCTTCCTTCATGAGTGCAGAATGGAATTATTTTCTTTCCTGAAAAATCATATGACTCTAGAAACTTAAAAACAGCCATCGGCATCGTGCCGCACCAGTTGGGATATCCGATATAAATTGTATCATAGTCATTTATATCATTCAGTGTTTCAGCCAGATCTGGTCTTGAATCATTATTCAGTTCTTCTCTTGCAATTTCTACAGTTTTACGATAATCTTCAGGATAGGGATTTAAAGTTCTGATCTGAAATATATCACTGCCTGTAAGTTCTTTGATTTTATTTGCAATTATTTCTGTATTCCCTTTGTTGAGATTAACAATGTTGCCGCCGGCATAGTTTCCGCCGGCACGGGAAAAATAAGCTACAAGACTTTTCATGCATCCACCTCATATTTTCTTTCCCATTTCATATGCCTGTTCCAGTACAGGACTGTTCTGAACATCTCCTATTTCTGTGAGGCCAGTTCCGTACACTACTCCCCTTTCCTCCACATTGGAAAGGCAGGATGTAAATCCCCTCAGACTTTCAAGAGTTCTTTTCAGTGCTGATTTGTTGGGATCTGAAGCAGTCATTATGAAATAGAATTCTTTATTTTCAATTTCCATGTATCTTGCACATGTCCTGTCAATCAAAGTTTTCATCTGAGCTGACATTGTGTAAAAGTATACAGGGGTAGCCATAACGATTACATCAGAATCTATTATTTTCTGCACTATCTCTGCAGCATCATCTTTCTGAGGACATGGTTTACCTTTGATGCATACGCTGCAACCGTTACAGTAGTCAATCTTCTTGTCCCTGAGGCAGATTTTTTCTACTGTATTTCCTGATCCTTCTGCACCTTTTGCAAACTGGTCGCAGAGCACATCTGAATTTCCACCCTTTCTGGGGCTTGATGAAATGATCAATACATTTTTGCTCATTGTAAATCCTCAAACTTAGAGTTTGATCTAAGTTAAGGTACTTTGGTTATATAATGATTATTAGCTTTTTCAAATCTTATAAAATTCATTCATCTTTAGAATAACAATGTTGGTTATAAAAAAAGTAGATATTGACCGATGGGGACACCATATGGCACGGTGTCCCCATATATCGGACCGGATCAATCCATCAGGGGGATAGAGTTGAACGATCTTTCAGAAGAATGCTACCTTGTGGGAGATGACTTGGAAGTGTCTAGTCTGCATTCTTCCTATGTATTGGATGGAATATCCAATATAAATAGATAATGGAGAACTATGCTAACTAAGATAATCTTCGTTAAACATATTCCAGATATCTATTGTAGGCTTCGCATGCAGACAAAACTAATAGAAAAACATTACGGTTGTTTCAATAAATGCCCAACGGAGATTCGTTTGAGCCAGTGAAAAATCTTCTAAGTTGTAAGTATGAGAAGCTTAAACACCGCTAAGCTTCTTTTGTTTGGTTTACTCAGACTTTTCGAGTTCTTCTTCCATTTCCAGAAGTTCCTTCCATGTCTGCAGAGTCTCTTGCGCTTCCTCTTCATCCATCGTTTCGATGGCGAATCCGGCATGCACAACAACCCAGTCTCCGACATGTCCTTCGATCAGAGAGACGTTGACTTTTTTGAGTACTCCTCCAAAGTCAACCTCTGCCTGAGGACCTTCAATAGAGACTATTTGTCCTGGTACGGCTAAACACATGATTATGCCTCATGACATAAGTTTAATAATGGCTTCAGCAGGCTGTCCGTCACAGTCCTTTAATGCTTGGATTGCTGCCTCTCGGGAAGCACCAGTCTGATCCATGATGAGCTGGATATCTTCTTCGGGAATGATTTCTTCAGCAGGTGCAGATGACTGAGACGCTCCTCTTGGCCTAATCTCCGTATCGCCCATCACCTGATATGTTTTTTGTCCCTTTACATCCATCATTGTGACGGATGCATTCGTTATCACATACTCTTCTGTCTTAGTACGGATTATGACTTCATCCACGTCAGTGATGTCTTTGGTTTTAATTCCCGCTTGTCTCATGGCGCGTTCGATCTGGCGGGGGTTCACTCCTCTCATCATAATGCTTTTTGTGATGTTACTTAAATAGTTAAATCTTGCGAGAAGAAATGTAGTGTTTTTAACAAAGAAGTGAAAATGTGAATGTTTCCATCAGAACAGCTGCGAATATGATTACCTTCATCAAAAGACAGGGGGATTTGAACCCCCCGCTACCCTGCGGGAAGCGGGGCGGAGAGAATTGAAAGGGTTTGGAAATGGTTTGCGAGTAGACTGAAGTACTTCAGAGTCTTTTCAGTGAGTTTATGATCTCCCAGTCAGTGACATACGTCCTGTAACTGTCCCAGTCATCGTTTTTGATCTTGAGATAGTGGCAGAATATATGGTTTCCCAGAGTCTCTTTCATCAAGTCGCTTTTAGACATGATCTCAAGAGCTTCTCCGAGGTTCGCTGGCAGTGAAGTAATTCCATTTTCAATACGCTCTTTCGGAGACATGTGGAAAATATCCCTTTCCATCGGTTCCGACGGTTCGATTTTCTTCTCGATACCGTCCAGTCCGGCGGCGAGCATTACTGCAAATTGCAGGTAAGGGTTTCCGGCTGGATCTGGATTGCGTATTTCAATGCGCGTCTTCATTCCTCTGCCCGCAGGAACTCTGATGAGAGCGCTGCGATTCATATTTGCCCAAGATATGTAGCAGGGGGCTTCGTATCCTGGTACTAAGCGTTTATAGGAGTTGACTTGTGAGTTTAGGATAGCACTCATCTCTGGAGCGTGAGCCAGAAGACCACCTAGATAGTAGTATGCTTCTTTGCTCAGACCAAACTTGTCGCTCGGATCGTCAAACAAGTTTTTATCCTCGGACGCAAGGCTCTGATGCACATGCATTCCAGATCCATTACACCCAAACATGGGCTTAGGCATAAAACTAGCGTAGAAACCATGCTGTTTTGCAATCGTTTTTACTGCTAGTTTAAATGTCATTATCCTGTCTGCGACTGTCAGTGCCTTGTTAAACCTCATTCCGATTTCATGCTGCCCAGGTGCAACTTCGTGGTGAGACGCTTCAGTGTCGAATCCTATCTCATCCAGTTTTAGCGTGATCTCCTTGCGGACTTCTTCTCCCCTGTCCAGTTCCAACAGGTCAAAGTACCCTGCAGCATCAGATGGCTTTGTGATAGGTTCGCCGTTTGCATCCAGGTTGAAGAGGAAGAACTCAAATTCCGGACCGACGAAATACTCCAGTCCTTTTGAGTTGGCTTTCTCGACCATTTTTTCGAGTACCCATCTCGGGTCTCCTTTGAACCTGTTTCCGCAGTGATCATATATTTGGCACAGCAGACGTGCTGTTTTTACATGAGTACCGTTAGTCCAAGGATAAATCTGGAAAGAAGACGGTATCGGCTGGGCCCTCATGTCAGACTCATCAATCGTAGCGTAACCCAGGATTGAAGACCCGTCGATGAAGATCCCCTCAGCTAATGCCCTTTCCAGTTTTGAAGATGGAATAGCGACAGACTTCACCGTTCCAAGGATGTCTGAGAACTGCATCTCAATGAATTTGACGCCTTCTTTTTCGACTTCCTTCAAGACGGCCTCTCTTGCCTCACTCTCGTCTTTAGGCATAATTAATCGTATGACTACCTTATTTATATTATTTTCGGTAGAACCTGATCAAATAGCTAATTTTTCTTGGAAAATTAGACAAACCGCTATTATTCATTTTTTGTTAAGTACATTTGTAGGATTTTTGTTGCCCTCTCGACTGCCTTGCTAGCCCCGCATCCTCCAGAAGCGCCGCCTGATGCAAAATTGGGCTTTCCGCCGCCTCTGCCTCCGTCTTCTGCCAGAACTTCATTGAGAATCTTGGCACAGTCTATCTGTATGTCTGGACTGCAGGCGATTGTCAATGAATACCTTCCACTGCCGGAGCCGATTATGCAGACGCATTTTTCCTTTACAGCCTCGTTGACGTAGTCGGCACACATCTTCTTATCCAGTTCTGGAAAGGAACCTATGTATGCAGGAACTCCACCGATTTCTACTGACTGGATTGATTTAAGGGAGCTGTCCATATATTGCTTTAATGCTGCGTCTGCCTGTTCTTTGGAGATTTTTAAATTCTCTACCGTACTGACAACATTTCCTTTCTGCGCTCCCGTCAGCAATACAAGCTTCATGAACTGGGCAGAGCGTTCAGCCGCCTCTTTTTTAGCTGCATTTCCGGTCATGAACTCAATCTCCCAGTCTCCTTCAGGTCTGGCAGAGTTTATTCTTGAAATGATAAGAAACTCCACTTCTGAAGTGGATTTTACATGAATGCCGGAACAGGCGGAAGCATCCACATCTCCTATCTTGATGACTCTGATCTCATTATCTGAGATTCTCTCTCTTTTTATCCTGATTTCATCCAGCAGCGGGTCTTCTTTTGATACGATCTGCTCTGTGATTTCTAAGTCATCCGCAATCCAGCCGAGAATCTGCTCCTGCGCTTTCAGAGCCATATCCCAGTCGACATCGCCTTTGACGATGAGATACTTTTTATCTTCTGAAATTGAGATTTTGACAAGCTCCAGCTCTTCATTGAAACGTTTCAGGGAGGAAAACAGCATATGTTCGCCAGTGTGTCCTTTCATCAGCTCATAGCGTCTTTTCCAGGAGATCTCTCCTTTGACTACGTCTCCTTCTCTGAGCATATGTCCAGGCACTTTGTGGACAATCCTGCTGTTCTCTTTCAGGACTTCTTTAACTTTGATGCCGTTGATTGAACCCTTATCATGTTCCTGACCGCCTCCGCCTGGGTAGAAAAGTGTCTGGTCGAGGACTATCCAGTCATCTCCAGCTTCTGTAACTTTGGCAGAAAATTCTACAGCATACGGCTCACGATGGTAGAGTTCAGTTTTCATCAGCCCTCTTAATTTCCCGCTTGCATATATACTCCTCCATAGACTCATCTATATATCCCATTAGACATTTGTCTACTCAATTCAGGAAGGAGATAACAATGCTAGATGAATTGGATTCTAGAATCATTGAGGAGCTCTGCATTTCTAGCCAGGGTTCTTACCGTCAAATTGCTAAGCGACTCGGGGTACATCCTACCACTCTGATCCAGAGAATAAAAGCTCTGGAGGATGCAGGAATAATCTGCGGGTACCGCGCTACCATTGATTATCTTAAGCTGGGCTATGAGTTCATGGCTTTAGTTCACGTTTACGTTGAAGGCGACGTTCTGGATGTACAGGGAAAAATCAAGGCGATGGACAACGTACTGGCGATCTTCGATGTCACAGGAGAATGCGATTCCATCATCTGGGTTGCCTGCAAAGACCGGGATGAGTTCTCAGATATGGTAAAAAGGATAGTTGCCATCCACGGCGTGAAAAAGACCAACACCTATGTGATTCTAAATCTCATCAAAGATCCGAATCAATTCATTCCGAGCGTTCCCCACATCGATTCTGCTCCTACAGAAGAGGAATGACGACCGAATGATTTATCAAAGCAATCACTATAGACAGGGCATCATTTCCATGAGGAAAGAATCATGATGAGAACACACACTTGCGGAGAACTCAGGTCAGGCGACATCGGAAAAGATGTTACTATCGCGGGCTGGATCCGCTTCTCAAGAGATCATGGCGGCGTTTTATTCTTTGACGTTGCTGATACGTATGGAATTACTCAGGCAGTTTACGATCCTGAATCAATAACTGCAGACGGCTATGCTGAACTGGGAGACATTCTCAAGACATTCAGCAGAGAGTCTGTGATTAAAGTCATAGGGACTGTTAGAAACCGTGTTCCCGGAACCGAAGACGGCAGGAATCCTACCGGCGAGGTAGAGGTTCTGATCAAAACCGCTGAGCTGTTGAATTCTTCAAAGCCTCTGCCGTTTGAAGTGGCTGAGCAGAAAGGCTCAATGCTTCCTTCCGAGGATCTGAGACTTAAGTATCGCTATCTGGACCTCAGAAGGCACGTAATGGCTGAGAATCTGCGTTTCCGCCATCGTGTGGTTACCTCATTAAGGACAGCTTTGAACTCTCGCGGATTTACTGAGATTGAGACGCCTATGCTCGTGCGCAGCACTCCTGAAGGTGCAAGAGACTTCATCGTACCTTCCCGCAGTTCACCGGGAGATTTCTATGCCCTTCCACAGTCTCCTCAGATGTACAAGCAGATGCTGATGGTAGGCGGTATGGACAGATATTTCCAGCTGGCCCGCTGTTTCAGAGATGAAGACTCTCGTTCCGACAGGCAGCCGGAATTCACACAGATTGATATGGAAATGTCATTTGTCGATGTGTCTGACATTCAGGAGACTATTGAGTTCATGCTTTCTGAGATGTGGAAGAACGTCTACGGAGAAGAGCTGAAGACGCCTTTCCCGCGCGTGAGCTTCTATGATGCGATGCACAAATACGGTACAGACGCTCCTGATATCCGATATGGTCTCGAACTTCACGACGTTACTGAAATTGTCAGGAACGCAAACTATGAGATTTTTAAGAGGATTCTTTCCAAAAATGGAAAGGTGGAATGCGTCAACGTTAAGGCTGAATATACCAAGGGCGGCTCTGAGGAAGGCGGTGTCGGACGTAATGAAGTCGACCGTCTGATTGAGTGGGCCAAGTCTCAGGGAATGGGCGGCCTCACCTGGATGAGGATGACACCTGAAGGTCTGCAGAGCAACATTGTGAAATATTTCCCCGATGAGGTGAAAGATGCTTTAGTTGCTGAGATGGATGCCAAAGAAGGAGATCTTCTCCTGTACCTGGCAGGATCTGAGATCGCTGCTCTGAAGGCCGGGGGAGAACTTCGCCGCAAACTTGCTGCAGATTTAGGTCTGCTGGAAGGAAAGCCCCACCAGTTTGTCTGGCTTGTCGACTGTCCTCTGTTCCAGAGGGACTCCGCCACTGGTCAAATCGAAGCTTTCCATCACATGTTCGTATGTCCTGAAAACATGGATCTGTCCGGTGAGATTACTGACATCAAAGGTCTGAGCTATGACTTAGTTCTCGACGGGTCTGAAATCGGTTCCGGTTCCATGAGATGTCATGATCCAGAAGTTCAGCACAAGATCCTAGAAATGATAGGCATGTCTGAAGAAAAGATCCAAGACGAGTTTGGATTCTTCCTTGAAGCTCTCAGCTTCGGTGCCCCTCCACACGGCGGAATTGCACTCGGAGTCGATCGTTTGATTTCTCTGTTACTTGGATGTGAATCCATCAGGGATGTCATTGCTTTCCCGAAGAATAAGAAATTCCAGTCTCTTGTCGACGGAGCTCCTGCAAGCGTAGAGGAAGAAAAACTCTCAGAACTGCAGCTCCTTTCTCTTGCCGGTGAAGACTTCGACGATTCAGATTTCGAGGAATGAAACTCCAGGCTGCATAGGTTTGACCCTATGCAGTAATCTATTATTTTTAATCTCAAACGTCTGTATTTTATAATTTCTCACGTATGAGAATCTCAACCTCACTAGCATATATATTTTTCAAATATGCCGCTTCGTAATATTTGCAACTGTGGATTAAGGAGACATCAATACTGTGAAAAATAACTAATCCAGTGTTTCTTTGAATCCACACTATGTAATTTAATGGTGAGCAAATGAAAAATAAGGCTAAGTTAATACTAGCGTCAGCTGTTTTTGTTGCAGCTTTGATGCTGCTTGTACCCTTGGCCCAGACTGACATGTCTGGGGGGGGGGGGATCGGAAATTCTGACTCTGATCCAATTGTTTTGAGTGACCCAACAAACTCTAATCTAACTTCTGTTGGTGATAGAGATAGTTTAAAGAGCAATTTAGAGGCTGGGACAAGTGTTCAACTGTCAGATAATATATCACTTAGTCTCACAGACTCTATCGAAATTGGCAAGAGTAATAAAACAGACAACATCATTCTTGATCTCAATGGTAAAACTCTAACAATCAACAAAATTGATGACAGTAATTCTAACAGACTCGTTGTTGCAGATGGCGCAACAGTAACAATTCAGAATGGTACGATCGTTTACAATAAATCTGCTGGTTCAGCAGAAGGTAAATCTCCGATCAGAGTAGGATCACTTGCAAAAGACAATCTTAATGGTATACAGTTTTCTACTTTGAATGTTAATAATGTAAATATAATCAGCGGAGAATATGGTATAGCAGTTTTTGCTAAAGCCAACCTTAATGTCGAAAATTCAACAATAATCGCTAGGAGTTCTGCTATAGCAACAAATGGATCAACACCATCAGTTGCATCTGGATCTTCATATGATTCTTCAATAACAATCGGTAGTGGAAACTATGTTTCTACGCAATCATCTGCAATATTTTTCCCTGGTGGTAAAACATTAGACATCAATGGCGGAACATTCACAGGAAAAACAGGATTTGACATAAGGTCAGGTACTGTAACCATTGATAATGCAACAATCAATGTTACTGGGAACCCCAGTGAAACAAAACTAAACAAAGATGGCAGTGCAGAAATGAGTGGACCCACCCCGTGGGGAATGGGAATCGCTGTTTTTGACAGAAAAGATTATGGAATGACTTTAAATTCTGATAATAATGGAGCAGAATACGCACTCATTAGCATCACAATAGGCACTACAACGAAGATCAACAATGCATGTTACAACTTATATGCTGGAGATTACACAATAGGTGTTGCAGCTGATGATGATTGTGGTAAGTTTACAGGTGCTTCTGAACACACCTTTACTCCAATTCATGATATATAGCTATATCGGGATCTTCTAATTATGAGTGGTCTGCTACGCAATGTACCAACACCTCTTCAAAATTAATAGCGGGTGATCGTACTAGCACTACTGGTGAATTTGATGAAGTGCCGTTAGATATAATGGATAACCGCATATTCGCCAATGGAAATGCAATCACTATTTCAGATGGAACAAACAACAATACTTCAAAGATAACTTATGGAAATAACATAATATTTGTTGATAATTTCGATCTTTCAATATTTTCAGTGTTTGGGGGATCAAAGAATGCTTCTGTTAATTCTACAAGTATCACAATGACTGGTGGAACTGTCAAAAGTATTTTTGCTGGCGGGTCTGGAGCTGATGCAAGCAATGTCGCAGGTGTAGGAGGCAATACTCTTAGCTATGATGCTGTATCAAAACCAGATGCTAATGAGGCCTATAATGCTAATGTAATCATCTCAGGCGGAAAAGTCACAACCAAAGTTGCTGGCGGGGGAGTTGATTATGCATATGTAGGCTCTGTGAATATTGAAATTTCAGGAAATGCCAAAGTCGGAAATGTAACTGGTGGTGGAAACAATCTCAATACCGGTGTTACTGAAAACACAAACATTGTTGGATATGCAAACATCATGATAAAAGATGGTGCTGAAATTAAATATATGGATGGTGAAATAGATTACGGATCTGTATATGGTGGCGGTTTCTCATATGCCTATGTCGGAGAAGCAGAGATAACAGTCGGAGGCAATGCTTCTGCAGCATACGTCACTGGAGGCGGTATGAATGGTGTCACCAATAAATCCACAATAAATGTACTTGCTAGTGCAAAGATTGGTTTGCTGTCTGGTGTGAACAGAGGAATAGTTAATGAAATGGAATTTAATATTTTAGACAGCTTCCAAGGAACAATTGATCAGATTGCATTGGGTGGATGTTCTTCATACGAAGATTCTAACACTCAATTTCATGCAAACACATCTGACGGAGCGATTATAGGGTCAGTAACACTAAACGTTCCTAATTCTGCATTAAAATCTTCTGATGAAAATGAACCAACCAAATTCTTCCTTGGAAGGGGATTATATTCCAACTATGGCAAAGGAGGATTTACTTGCAATGGTGTACAATATTATCAGCATTATACATATTCTTCCACTGCAATTGGTGGAGCAGAAGCCTTGACCTCTGTGATTTCTGTAGATGTTACTGTTAACGGAAATGCACTTGTTATTGCAGATGTAGGCGAGACTCACAAATCATACGATCCAACAACATTCATCATTGGAAATGATAAAACATGGACATTTGAAAACGGAGCAATTATCTCTTTTACTGCTAGTGAGATTACTACAGAACTTCAAAACGGTGGCAAACTGATTTTTGACGGTGCTAATGTAGGTGAAGATGGATTAGTTCTTACTTGTGGTGGAGACATTGAAATTAAAAACACAGATTTCACAAAGAAAGGTCTGTACATCAAGGGCGCTAATAATGTAACAATTCAAAATTGTGAATTTACGGGCATAATTGAAGATCTGCAATTAGCTAATAATTCTCCACATATGCATCATCCTTCTGCTATTCATGTAGATTCTGCAAAAGGAATCGTAACTATCAAAGGAAACATCCTTGACAATATACACTCTGAGAGTTTATTGGACAGTATATCTGGTGAAAACAAGAATAAATTCATGGGAATATCAGTAACTTCCAATGACGATTCTCCAGGATCCATTACAATCTCAGATAACAAAATCACAGATGTTCTGCACAATGCTATCTACACTATCGGTAAATTCAGTTCTATATCGATTACTAACAATGTAATTGAAAACTGGGCATCTCAGTCTACTGAAGATAAAGGACGTGCCATCAGAATTGATATGAAATTGGCATCAAACAATATAGAGGTCTCTGGAAACACATTTGTAAAGTCTTATACAGACATAGTTGGATTTGGTAATTCTGGAAAATATGATGACGGAAACATCTTGAAAATTGATGTAGATGCAGCATTCAAAGACAATGTCTTAGTTCTGTCAGGTATTGACAGCTACAGTTATGCAGATTTATTCATAATTGGATCAGATGAGAACAAGAAGATGGTTACTTTTGATCCCAATGGTGGATACTACTACACTTCTTCAGAACCAGGAGTATTGTGTTCAATAATTACTGCTGATAGCACAGTTTCTGAACCAGCCGATCCTTTAAGATCTGGCTCATACTCATTCGACGGATGGTATGATGCAGCAACAGGCGGAAACAAACTAACATTCCCATTAAACATAACTGAAAACACAACTCTCTACGCTAAATGGACATACACAGGTGGATCAGGAATACCCGTAACACCTCCAACAGACGATCCAGAACCAGAACCGATCGTTCCTGATGAAAACAATAACGTCACTGTTCCTTCAATTGATGACAAAAAAGCAGATGAGTTAGTTCACAAAGCAGTTTCATCCGGATCAGACTCAATATCAATCATTGATACAAGCGATGTAAAAGGAGAATACACAGAAGTTACTGTTTCTAAATCAGACTTAGAAACAATTTCTAAGAAGATCGAGAACAATAACAACATCAACTCTGTCTCAATCGAAACTTCAGAAGGAGACATAATCATAGAAAAAGAAGTTCTCAACTCAATCTTAAAAAACACAGACGCAGATTCAGTTTCATTTGAAATAGAAGATGCTAAAGATAAACTGACAGAAGAACAAAAGAAAGCTGTAGGAGACAGGCCTGTTTACGATATCAACATCAAAGCAGGAAATGAGAACATAACATCATTCGATGGAAAAACAATAACAATCTCATTACCTTACACACTCAAACCAGGCGAGGATCCTGAAAATATCGTAGTATACTACGTCAAAGAAGACGGTTCATTAGAAAAGATGAACTGTACTTACAAAGACGGTAAAGTAATCTTTGAAACTGATCACCTTTCAAAGTATGTCATAGGATACGAGGAATCGGACAAACCGGTAACTCCTGATACGCCAGACAATAAGAAAGATGATAACAACACAATATACTACGCTGTTGCAGCAATCGTAGTTATTCTGATCATCATTGCTTTAGCATATTACTTCATGAAGAAGAAGCAGTGATGATAACAAACAAAACAAATTACTGAACATCAATAGATGTCAGTAAACTCCTTTTTATTTTATCCTTTTCTATTTCTGTAATGTTACTTTATGAAAAGATGTATATTGATTGCCCATTCATACAAAATAAGCATTAATCCAAGCGCATTTGATTTTTGAACTAATCTCCATTTGGAATTATAAGTGATATAGCAAATTCTACAATAGCAATCACAACAGAATAACAATAATACAGTCTTGCATATGCTATTCTTATTGAGATATTTCAAATACTGTATTTGGTATTGTGATGCATATGTCCAATGAGTTTTTGACAGTTAAACTGTCAGGGAAACGATTCAATTCTCATATACTACCAATGGACATTCTATCGGATTTTAAAATTTTAGAAAATATGATTGTAGCTCAGGCAAAAGCTTATTATTTCGAAACACACCCCGATCGTAAGAGGCTTCCTAAAGGTTTTATCAACAATATTACTATGGGCTTATCAAACATTGAAAAAGGGTCTGTTGTATGTGATGTGGAAATAGCATATGATGCCCAATCCACATACGTTCTAGAAGTTGAAGAGTACTACAGGCACTCAGTCAACGATATTATTCGCATAATTAAAATGGGAGAAAATGACGATTTAAACGATCTCAATCTTTCCGATCAAAAAATTCTTAAAAATTTTGATAAATTTGGATGCAATCTGAAAGATGACGAATCTATGAGTTTTCTTTCTGCAAACAATAATGTAGCAATCTTGACAAAATCGTCTAGGCAAAAAATGATACTTGCTTCAAAAAATGTGGAATATAATGAGATTTTAGAAGACTATGGCATTATCTCTGCAGTTGATATAAAAACATCCATTTTTAAAATATCATTTTTCGATAATGAAGACCGTCGCATAGATGCACCCTTATCTGATGAATATTCAAAGGCTGTAGGTGATGCTATTTTTGACTCTGAAAAAGGTCATATTGTATGGGTCAAAGGCACAGGGCTATTTGACAGAAATGGAAAATTAGTAAAATTGGAATCTATAGATGAATTAGTTTTGTTAGACTCTTTAGATATTCAGGCTAGGCTCCATGAACTGTCATTTCTCAAAGATGGATGGTATGATGGTATTGGATTAGCCCCTTCGAGTACGTCATTGAAAGAACTCTCATCAATGTTTTCGGAACATTATCCAGAAAACGCACCTCTTCCACGAATATATCCTACTCCAGAAGGAAATGTGTCTGTAGAATGGACTATAGGCAATTGGGAAATTAGTCTTGAAATTGAATTATGCAGCCTAGTCGGAACATTTCTTGCAATAGATGTACTAACTAATAAAGAACTTGAAAAAGAAATAAATCTTAAAGAACCAGCTGCATGGAAAGACCTTACTAATTTCATCACAAATCTGAATGAGGGTGTAAATGAATAATGATACATTTCTTCTAAGACATGTTCATAGAAATTTCATTCAGGCAGGTGTGCCAACTAGACAAGTATTCAGACCAACTCCTAAGGATGAGAAACGCCTTTCTGTCTATGATGGGGATATGATTCTACCCGCAGATGCATACAACCATTATACCAAGGAGCTGAAGCAATCTTCAGCTGGCATAGTTGCAGTAACTTTTAGTGAGTGTGCCTCAGAAAATTTGTCCATATTGGAGGATCGCGCTCCGTTTTCTGAACATGTATCCATTGATTTCTCTGAGATAAGTAGCAATAATAAGATTGATAAAATTGCACTCAAATTAAAGAATTATGCTAATAAGCGCGGATGGCTATACGGACCCATTTTTGAAAAATGATATTATTTCATTGACTTTGGAAAGATGAATTTAAATTTATAAAGAATTTAAATATAAATCAATCCAACTGAATACATCTTTGATGTTTTTATAACTTGTTAATTATTAACTGGTGGATTATGACATATCAGTCAACTGCTTCATACACCTTTCAACAAACTTCATGGTCTGTTGAGTAATTTCTGCAGTTTCAGCAGGAGAACAACCTTCTTTAAGGCATCTTTTGACAACGACGCTCATAGGTTCTCCCACCTCAATAATATGGTGATCGGGATCGTAAATGCGGATAACTCTCTGCTTCCAGTCATGTGTTTTCATCTTGTGAACATATTCAATCGGATATTTTTCTAACTTATCTATGAATTCATCCAAATCTTCAGTTTCAAAATAAAGTTCCATATTATTTGACTTTTCAAATATCTCTTCGGGAGAAACATCAATCAGCCATGCAAAATCTTCCTGTATTGCAAATCCTCCGCTGAACGTTACATTCTTGCCATAATCACAGACGACACGCTGACCAAATATTTCTTTATAGAATTTTTTAGAGACTTCAATGTCTTTCACGGCTAACAAAGGTAGTTTGAATTTCATAAGATCACATTTTAATGTATAAAAAGAAATTAACACTCCCTTCAGAGAAGGAAGTGCTGTTTATTTAAAGTCTGTTTTCCAGCTCTTTTTTAGCTTTTTCTGCAATCTCCTGAGATGAGAATTTTCCTTTAGTTTCTTTCATCACTCTGCCGATGATGAAGTTCGCTGCTTTCGGGTTGTTTCTATAATCCTCAACTACTTCAGGATGCTCGTCAGCAATTTGAGCTATCAGGCCGTCGACATCTATGTCTAAATCATCAACAGACGCCATTTCTTTACCTTTGGAAAGCGCCTCGATACGCAGTTTAGCGTCACTGTCAGTAATCCTTCCTTCTGCAGCTTCGGTAACTATCTGCAGCAGAGTTTCATGAAGTTTATCAGACATCTTTTCCTGCAGGCCCTTCCATCTTGATGACAGAGCACCTAAACACCAGCTTGCAGCCTTTTCCGCTCCGATCTTAGCAGCCAGTTCTTCAAAGATGTCTGCCAGATCCCATGATGTAGCTACAAGCTGCTTGGCAGTGGAGAACTGCATGCCATACTCTTTCTCAAAGCGTTTAGCTCTGGTCAGAGGAGTCTCTGGAACTTTCAAGGCGGCGGCCATTTCTGTGATGGTATATGTTCCCAGGTCGGGCTCGCCGATGTAGCCGTAGTCTTCTTCAAACTCTTTTTCTCTTCCCGGAGTGGTAACGCCGCGCTCCTCATCGAAGTGCCTGGTCTCACGCACTATTTTCTTTTTAGCGGCAAGCATCTTTGTCTGTCGTATGACTTCAAACTTGAGGCCGCGTTCCACGTTCTTCACGCCCGTGATGTTCTTAATCTCCACTCTTTCAACACCTACAGAGATGTTGGCGTCAACCCTCATCGTCTGTTCCTGCCCTGAGACTCCGATAAGCTGCCTCAGTTCAGTCATCAGGCTGGTAAGGAACTCCCTTGCTTCTGCAGGAGAGCTCATGTCCGGAGCTGTCACGATCTCTACCAGCGGAATGCCGGAACGGTCATAGTCAACAAGCGCCAGCTCAGAGCCGGCCTTGCCGACGCGCTTTATCCTTCCCGGGTCTTCTTCAATGTGAACTCTGTTAATGTGAATCTCTTTGCCGCCGACTACAAACACGCCGTCTGTTCCTACCGGAGACTCATACTGCGTAGTCTGGAAGTTTTTCGGCAAGTCTGGATAGAAGTAAGTCTTTCTGGAAAACCAGATTCTGTCAGTTATCGTGCAGCCCATGAATTTAGCAATCAGTATGCCCATCTCCAGAGCTTTGCGGTTGAGAGACGGCTTGGAACCGGGAAATCCCAAACAGACCGGGCAGATTGAACCGTTGGGGCCGTTCTCGCTTCCTGTGGGGCAGGAGCAGAAAAGCTTGCTTTTGGTCGGCAGCTGCACATGAACTTCCAATCCGATCTTCATAAGCTCACCTCCGGAAACTTGTATTCAAAGTTTGATTCCCAGTTCTCTGCAAATTGCACTAATTTTCCTTCATTCCACTGTGCTGCCACAGCCTGCAGACCCACAGGCAGGTTGTCATAGTATCCGCATGGTACAGATAGATGAGGCATTCCTGTAAGGTTCGGCGGTACAGTCAGGAAGTCAGCCTGATAGATCTCCAGCGGAGCCATCGAGGCAATCTCGTCGAAACGTTTGGGGAGGAAAGGCATAGTGGGACTGACAACCGCGTCGCATTCCTCGAAGACTTTATTGTACTCCCTTATAATCAACTGCCTGACCTGCAGAGCCTTGATGTAATACTTGTTTCTGAAGCCGACCATTCTGGAGAATGTTCCCAGAAGCACTCTTCTTTTAGCCTCGTCGCCGAACTCTTCCGATCTCGGCTTGGAAAAGAACTCATTGAAGCTTTTGTCGAAATCTTCATTCATTACGCCGAATCTCATTCCGCAGTACCTTGCTAAGTTGGTTGAGGCTTCAGATGTTGCCAGGATGTAATAGGCAGGGGTTGCATACTTCAGAGAAGGCATGCTGATCCTGCGGACTTTTATTCCCATCTCTTCAAGCTTTTTCAATGCGTTTTCGAAGCATGTCATCACTTCTGCGCTGATGTTCTGCGTCAGCTCTGACGGCACTGCTACTTCTGCCACCTTTCCGCTCATGTCCAGCTGAGGCTGGGCGCATGATGTTGGGTCTCTTTCATCTTTACCTGATATAACTGGCAGGAACTTTCTCACATCCTTAGATGTTCTGGAGAGAATGCCCACCTTGTCAAGCGAGTTGCCGTAATCGATAAGACCATATCTTGAAACTCTGCCGTATGTTGGCGTAAAACCGACAACACCGCAGAAAGAGGCAGGACAGGCAATTGAGCCTCCTGTGCTGACTCCCAATGCCACATGGTCAGGAATAATGCAGGCTGCAGCAGCAGCTCCTCCGGAAGATCCGCCGCAGCTTCTCTCAGGATCAAAGGGATTCTTGGGAACACCGTATGCAGAATTGACGCTGAATGTTCCGAAGCCGAACTCATCCATGTTCGTCTTGCCGATCAACAGGCCGCCTTCTTCTCTCATTTTCTTTATCGGGGTGGCGTCAAAAGGAGGTCTGTAGCCTTCCAATATCCTGCTGCCCGCTCTGGCCTGAAATTCTGTAGAGCATAAGTTGTCCTTAGCTGAAAAATGAAATTTGCAGCCGTCTAATCCTATTTCCTTCAGGCGGTCGGCGAACACCTCGTGCTTGTCAGCGGCCTCTATGAACCTCTCTAAGCTCATATTACTCTCGGCCCCCTGACTCTGTCATCCACAGTGTGCATCAAGTCCCTGAGGACTGCCGGATCGATTTCCAGACAAGGCTCGTCATCTCTGAGGATATTCTCTACGTTGACAGGATTGAAGTCAAAGCTGTCGCATTCCGGAGCCTCATCAAGAATTGAAAATGCTTCCAGAATCTCTTCCAGATCCTCTGAGTATCTCTTCAGCTCTTCTTCTGTGAGATTTATTCTGGCTACTTTAGCCACCCTCTCTACGGTCTTGGGATCTATTGCCATTAACGATACCTCATGAAACTTCACACTGGACGTGCTGCCTTTTTGGAGAACACATAATTCCTAATATATTGTACTATGCCCCACAGGGGGCATAGCGTAAAAACAACAGCATCAGACTTGCATTTTTATAGTCATTTCATAAAAAGTCAGTTTATAATAAACATCTTTCAGACGCCATGTATTTACGTTTAAAATTTTCATTTATGCTTTATCTTTTCTTTTCTTCTTCTTTCTCCATAAGTTCTATCATTCTCGCCATCAGAGGAATCATCCTCTCCATTATGTATAAGACTCTTAACAGCTGCCTTACTATCCTGAAACATATGAGGAACGCATCGCCTCTGCCGCTGAGATGATAGTCTCTCACAAATTTGTCTATTTCAGGTAACATGTCTGTCGGTACACTTGACTTAACTGGGCTTTTTCTCTGACTCTTTTTAGTCATAGCCCCTTACCAACACAATAATAACTTAACTCTGATGAGATGCATAAATTTTTATTTTTATATGACATATTATTTAATATACCATTTTCTACTTGTTTTTGCAATAATTTGGCGACACGCTATTAACCACCTTTGTGCCTAAGATATATTGATTAACATGCCATGCGGTCAAAATTCTAAAGGATGCAGCAGTGCAGACGGAAAATGTAGCATTCCCAAAACAAACGATGGAAGCAAGGAAAGCAGAGAGCGTGCCGATAAAGCAGTTGAAGATATGAAAAACTGCATGGGTGGATATGTGCCCTGTGCTCTGGATCACATAAGACAGTATCATCCTGATCTGGCTGTAACGATTAAAGAAATGGATAAAGTGCTTATGGAAGATGGGGCACTGGACCGCAAAACGAAGAGGCTGATTGCTTTAGCCTGCGTAGCCGTCCGTATGTGTGAAGACTGCGTATATCCTCAGGCCAGAGTAGCAGCCAACTATGGTGCTACCAGCGAAGAGATCATTGAAGCGATGCATGTCGCTGTTGTTGTCGGAGGAGTTCCTTCCTGGTCAATGGCAAAAAGAGGACTGACTCAGATTCTGGAAGAACTCAAAGTCGAAGAGGCTGAAAAGTCAGAGTGAGATTCTTTATCTGTTCAAATAGATATATGTTGCTATTCACAGCAGCATTTTTTCCTTCTTTTTAGCAGAAAGTTTATTTCCAAGTCAATTTATTGGCACTTTAACGTGATAATCTATGGCGGAAGAAGTTGATAAACTCATAAAGCAGGCTAATCAGCTGATGGAAAAAGAGGAGTTTGCAAAAGCTATGTCTAAATTTGACAAAGCTGCTAAAACAGAACCCTCTAATGCTGAAGCATGGTTCGGAAAGGCTGAGGCAGCCATCTTAGTCCCTAAAGCTAAGCTCGAGGACATTCTGGAAGCCTACAACAAAGCTGCAGAGCTGGACCCGAAGAATCCAGTGTATCAGAGCAGCATGGGTTCCTTCTGTATAGATGCCGGTATGTTCACCGAGGCAGAAGCAGCTTATTCCAAGGCCGCAGAGATTGATCCTGACAACGCTCCTTATTACTACTCAGAATATGCAGTTGAGCTGTTCAAAAGGGCGCCGATTGTGTTGGAAGATACAATGGATGACGCTACTGAAGAGATGATCATGAAAAAATCTCTCAGATTCCTGCTCAAATCCATCGGTCTCGAAGAAAGCGACGCTCTGGAACTTTTGCAGAGAAAGTAAGATTACAGCAGACCCAGTCTGCTCAAACCCTCTATAACTCCGGTTCCGTATTTTTCTTTGCAGACATAGTCTGCTGAAGCGCATGCTTCAACGGAACCGTTGGCAACGGCTATGCCGTAGCCGCATTCTTTCAGCATTTCCTTGTCATTGTCAGAATCGCCGAAAGCTGCAATCTCGTTCATTTTTATGTTTAACAGCTCGGCAGCCTTTTTCACTCCGACAGCTTTATTCTGTCCTTTGTTCAGAAGATGAATGGCGAAACCGGTTTCTTCTATTGCAATGTCAAAATCTTTCAGTGCCGCCTTTACTTTTTCAATACTCATGCAGTTGTCCAATGAGACCGCGCTCAATCTCCACTGGTCTGAGAATAATCTGGTCACGGGCATCTGCGATTCCAGATATGCCAATGCCTTTCTCGGCAGTTCTGAACTGAAAAGCTGGTAGTTCTTCTTTTTGTAACTGACAACTCCGCCGTTTTCTGCAATTACCGGTCCTCTGAGACCGATATAGTTTGAAACGGCATAAGCCACCGGGACCACATTTCCAGAGGCTATGCAGACATGAATGCCCTTTGCCTGCACTTTTCTCAGTGCTAAGATAACATTCACATCAATCAGCTGGTGTTTGTCGGTAATGGTCCCGTCTATGTCAGTGACAACCGCCTTTATTTCAGTCTCTGGAATCATCCAATGACATATACTAAGCTGAAGATTTCATAGTTTTGATTGTTTTTGTCTGAGATCTAAACATCTTTTGGTCATAGTACAAATTATTCTTTCTTGCAGAACTTGCTGTTCATCAAGGGAATGCCTATCAGCATGGGCAAGAAAGGTATAATTATTGCATAGGCCACACCAAAGAATCTAAGATCATACAGATAAAATGTTATTATAAGCAAGATGCCAACTGAAAATACTGTTAAACCAGATACGCGTAACAATCTCTTTTCATTGTATTTGCTGCGCTCTTCATCACTTGCAGTATTATATCCGGCAAGTAGTTCTTTTCCGTATCCAAACATCATGATGATTCCGAAAATAATCATTGGAATTGCACCAAATGCCAATACCATCCAGAAAGCTATAGACATCTATCTATCAATATTTAAATGAATATATTTTGTTATTGCATCTTCCGTTTTGCACAGCGGAACTCTAGACATCATAACCTTACCAATAATCTAAAAATTGGTAAGCTATTGGTAAGGTATTGGTAAGCAATATTTCAAAAATATCGTCAAAATTCTGCTGCCCTCTTGCATTAACATTTCACAGAAGTTATAAAAATTAAGAATGCAATAGTGAACGATGTAGGAGTTACCGCCCTCTTGCGAGGACGGGGTTCGTAACATGAACCACATGGACTGGATTATTACATACAGTCAAGGATTGCCACGTTGATGCTATCAACTGTGACAATCGTCCATAATGAGATGCGCGATTGGCAACTCGTTCGAATCACCTCCTGCGACAAATCTCCGGACACGGTAGGATCGTTTACCAGACTACCCCTACCGAGTCTGGCTCAGACTTACCGCAAAAGGGACCAACGAGTCCCTTTCACTAGTTTTTTCTGTTTTTATAATCTGAAGAGTTTGATCTTACTAACATTCAAATCTTCACTTTCTCCAGATTCTCTTTTACTTCTTGAAAATTGTAAGTTTTGCAGAGCTGTTCTGCCGCCGCATTCATTTTTTCATCGTTGGAAATACAGGCATCCTCCATCAAGAAAGGAATCAAGCCGTTGTCAAATGCTGCAAAATATGTGGACATTACGCAGTACTGAGTGATCATGCCTGCAATCAAGATATTGTCGCAGCCGCTTTTCTTGATAACATCAGCCAGTTCAGTCTCGCGGAAGCTGTTCATATGCTTCTTGTAAACCGTGATGTCTGACGAATGTGTTTCAATTTTATCGAAGTATTCATCCCCATCCGGTCCCATGTCTGGATGTCCATGGCTGGCACCTAAGTACTTAACAAAAATTACCGGCCTTTTAGCTTCTCTGAACATCTTGGTTACTTTATTGATATTTTCAATCTGCTTCTCAAACGGCACGCTGACTGAGAACTTCTTCTGTACATCGATTATCACCAAAGCCAGTCTGCGTTCGTTTTTGTCAGGGACATCTATCATTCAAATCCGAAGCTGCATTCCAGCCTAAATATTGTGCTGCTGATCTTTTACCGTGACATTTCTAATATTCAATAAATTGGTAAGTATTTGGCACGATGTCTGTGGGATGTTCAATTTTTTGATACAAGCAAACTTACAATTATATGAACTTCAAAGTCTCTCGGACATCAAATGTCAGTCACAGACAAACAAATTGAACTGCTGTATTCAAAAAATAACACTGAGGCATATGAAGCGCTGAAAGAACTTCAGAATATGAGCTCCGAATCAGACGAAGTCTACGCACATCTGGATGAATTCATATCAATGCTCAACAGTGACAATTCTTATCTGCGCAGCAGAGGTCTGACGCTGATTGCTGCTAATGTCAAATGGGATCATGGCAAAAAGATCGACTCAATCATCGACAGTTATCTGCAGCACATTACCGACGTAAAGCCCATTACCTCAAGACTATGCATCAAGACTCTGCCTGAATTGGCTGAATCCAAGCCTGAATTGAAAAACAAAATAATCTCTGCTCTGCAGAATGCAGATTTGTCAGAGTATAAAGACAGCATGCGACCGCTGATCCGCAGCGATATCGAAACTGTTCTGGAAAAACTAACGAAAAATCTTTAAAATTCTGATTAAGAGAAATAAAGCAGCGTGGGCTGCTTATTTCTGTCTTAATTCTCCTAATGTGGCGGTGCGCTCAGCAAAGGCATTGTGCTTATGAATGGACTCCTCGCTCTCGCTTTTTACCGTCAGTCTTACTGAATCGGGAAGATCTGTGTACTTTTCAACGACCTTCATGAGAATTGTGCGCACCACATCTTCTACAAACTTGGGGTTCTGGTGAGCCCGGAGGACTACCGCCGCTTCATCATCTCTCTTGAGAAGCTCGTGGGTAGAGGAGGAAAATGAGCTCTCCAGAAGGTCTATCATTCCGTCGGCTTCAACATCGCATTCTTCAGGAGTCTCCACAATCAAGGTGGCAACGTTCCTCTGGTTATGGGTGATGACTGGCAGATCATCAGCGAATACGACTGAGCCTTTGTGAAGCTCCCTCACAGTTTCCATAGCGCAGGGGCAGGCGGTCATACCGACAACCTCAACGCCGATGGTTTTCTTCAGTGGTTCTGAACCCTCGCTCACAGACTTGGCAAGTATCTTAAAAGTCTCAAGCGTCTTTTTTCCGCTGGGTCCTGGACGTTCTGTAAAATATTCCGCCGACATGTTGACTTCGGCATATGTGGCGTATTCATGCTTCTGTCTCAGTTTGTGACAGATGCCGGCAGCAACCACTTCAATTCCCTGAGCAGGAGTTTCGAGAGTGGAATTGATGACTTCATTAATGGCTTCCAGATTACGGGAAAGGTGAGATCCTTTTTGAGTAGGAGGTAGATCTACGAATACATCAATGTTGCAGAATAGTGTTGTAACCCTTCCTGCTCTGGCTACCTTAATGGGCTTTCTGACATTGGTAACACCCACTCGTGTCAGAAGGTAACTGCCATCAAGTCTGCGGTTCTGAACGTCACTTTTAATGTTAACCACCTTACGAAATCTCGCATAGTCTCGGTATCTATATATTATGCGTACCTACGCATTTAGACTGTAGCTCATTTTATTTTTACAAGCCGGTAGTTTCTTTCTCCCAGTCCTAAAGATTCTGCATATTCCAGCTGCCTATGCCAGTTGGCGTCGGAAAGAGAGCTGATATTGTCCTCTGCTTTTTTCTTCTGCATAATGAAGTATTTAGAAGAGTTTACTAAGTCAGCAGCGGCCTGGTCTATTGAGACAATGTCTCTTGATGCCAGTATGCCGACGTTGGGCATTACCGGCGCCCCGCTGAAGCCGTAGCAGTCACACAATGGAGTAAAGTCCATCAAAAAAGTCACATAGCCGACCTTATCCTTCTTTGACTTCAGGATTCCATAGCAGTATTCAACTATCCTTTCTTGTAAATCTTCATAGCCTGTTTCCGCCCCTGGTGAAATAGCCTCATAAGGGCAGGTGAGAAAACATTTCCCGCATCCCAGACATATGTCAGAATTAATCGCCGCTCTGCCTGAAGACACTTTGATTGCTGAAGATAAACAGACTTCTTCACAGCTTTTGCAGCCTCTGCACAATGCCTGGTTGACATACGGTCTCACAGAATGATGCATCTGCAGCTTTCCACGTCTTGAGCCTAGCCCCATGCCTACATTTTTCATTGCTCCGCCGAATCCTGTCAGGCCGTGGCCTTTGAAGTGGGAAACTACAATCATGGAGTTGGCATCAGCAACGGCAGAACCGTAGTGGATTGTTTTGCAGTGCTTGAGATTAACCTCTACTTCTGTATCGTCCGTTCCCAACAGCCCGTCGGCGATGATCACCGGTGCGTTGATGGCTGGATAAGTAAATCCGTGCCTGGCTGCAATATTCAGATGGTCCACTGCATTGGTCCTCATTCCTCTGTACAAGGTGTTGCAGTCCGTGAGAAAAGGATTTCCACCTTTCTTTGAGATATTGTCTACCACTACCGACACCAACTCCGCTCTCAGAAAAGCTGAGTTTCCCTCCTCACCGAAATGAGTCTTTACTGCTACCAAGTCGCCTTTGGAAAAGACATCTCCCAGCTCTGCCGCTTTGAACAGTTTGGTTATTTTTCTGGGAACGCTGTCTGAAGGTTTTGAAGCATGAAAGTCAGCGAAGTAAACATCGGACATATCTGCCGTCTGAATGCGCAGGAGTGATTAAACTTGCTCCCTGTATAATGCAGTTCTAAACTACACAGAACTATGCAGTCCAGAAAGGTTCCATTGGAGCTGAATATGGAGATGCCTGTGAATTTTACCCCGAGACTTTAAATCAATTGAGGCAGTATTGTGATTGGCGTTCACAACGGCTCCTGACAAAACACACTATTAATGATGAATAAAATAGGGTCGGGCAGTTGTTTTTGAAACTAGACCGCTTCATCAGCGTGAGTTAGAACAACTGAAGAAATCTATGCTTGAATAGATGTTTGTTTAACGGGAAAGGAGATCATTATGGTGTTGGAGAATAAACTCGGCATTACTGATTCGTCAGAACTCGCCCGTGTCGAAGAAAAGATCAGCAAATCGAAAGCTCTTGAGCTTTTTGAAACAGGTTTGCTTGATACTTTTGAGGTGGGAACTTTTGAAGGACTGGCAAATATTCATAGATATCTGTTCGATGAGATTTATGACTTCGCTGGAAAAATACGAACTGTGAACATTGCAAAAGGCAGTTTCCGCTTTGCACCTCTCATGTATCTTGAAGCATCTCTTGACAACATTGCCAAAATGCCGCAGTCAACATTTGATGAAATCATTGAAAAATATGTGGAGATGAATATTGCTCATCCCTTCCGTGAGGGCAATGGACGCAGTACAAGAATCTGGCTGAATGCCATTCTCAAAAAAGAATTGAAGATGGTAGTTGATTGGAGCAAAGTCGATAAGGAAGACTATCTGCTCGCTATGGAAAGGAGTCCTGTTAAGGATGTTGAAATAAAGGTGCTTTTGAAGGCTGCCTTGACTGATAAAGTCAATGACTGTGAAGTTTATATGAAAGGCATCGACGCAAGTTATCATTACGAGGGATACAACATCTTTAAAACGGAGACCCTCAGAAACAAACATTAAATGAGTGTAATGATAGCATTTGCAACAGAGGCTGAGTTCGAAAATGCCTGATAAAGATGTATAAAGAAAAGCAGTGCCAGTTGTCAGTCTATGCGGTTATCGAAATTGCATTCTCAATTAATATCATTCCAGCATACAAAGCCTGGTTTCGTGGTGATGTGTGAAAGGAAGTTTTCGCTGATGTTACAAAAACTGCGTTCTTAATATGCATGTCTGTTTGATAATGCCATAACTATTCTAGTCTTAAGATTGAATATTTTTTTACAACCTGGAATATAAACACCTTTTATATACAACTGAGTGCAAAAGAGCATATTCGACGGATGAAACGATGATTGGAGATTAATGATAACTGCACTTAGGAGGAGTGCAGTCTGCTCTTTTCTGACTTCATCCGCGCGTCTTACGCTTAGGAGGACGCCAAACCTGAAAAATCGGATGGTGTACAAACCATCCAGGCAAGGTGTATAGATGAAAACTAAGAATACATTAGCGATAGCGCTAGCTCTAGCCTTGGCGATGATCTTGGTGCCTGCGGCATCAATCATAGCCGATGACAACAGCGCCGGGGATTCTGAATTTTATAATTCAGGCGTTGTGCTTGGAGCTGATCCGGTAGACCACGTAGAGTGGGAAGATAATGCTGGATCACAAACGACAACAATCAGATTTTATGCTGACGGCGATGCCATAACGGTCGAGTCAGCAACCTCAAATCCTTTAGATGAGGTCTTGCTGATTACATTCTCTGACGGAACTACCCAGACTTTAAATCCGGCAGACTATGGTAACCAGCCTAAGAAATTCGTAAACATCTTCGGCGGAAGTAAAAACGCTTCAGTTGCTTCTTCCAGCGTAACTGTGAACAGCGGATATATGAACGCAGTATATGCCGGCGGATTCAGCGATGCTGAGGCAACTCCTGCCAACGTTACAACATCTGCCCTCGTAATGAACGGAGGACACGTTACTAACGCCATTTACGGCGGAGGTCTGCTGTATTCTACAGTGCAGAATGCCACTGTAACAATGAATGACGGCTACACAGAGTTCATAATGGGCGGCGGAGCCTGTTACCTTTCTGCAGCACAGAATATCGGTACACCAGACAACCCGTACCCGAGCATTACTGGAAAAACCACCGTAAATATAAACGGTGGTAACGCAGACTATGTAATGGGCGGCGGCCAAGGCTATGCTTTGGTAAATAATTCAGAAATAAACTTTAACGACGGAACTGCAGTGGAAGTAATCGGCAGCGGTTCCAATGGTACAACAGACAACTCTGTCGTGAACATCAGGGGCGGAGAAGTCACAGACTATGTATTCTCTGTCAACAGAGGAGCAGTTGCAGACAGTGCAACGATAAACATCACAGGCGGAACAGTTGCTAATGCCTATGCAGGAGCATCTCAGGATTCTTCCAACACAACAGGTAAAGTAACTGGATCTGTAAGCCTCAACATAAGCGGAGGAGACGTTTCTTCCATATATGTTGGAACAGGAATAAATGACGCAAATGTAAATCTCAACGTAGGCGACAGAACAATCATCGCCCAGGGCGGATTTGCTGCAAATGCTGACAAAGACTACACTATTGCACCTGGAAAAGAATGGAACATAGAGAGCGGCAGGTTAGTAGTGCCTTCTAACGGCAGCATCACCTTAGCATCTTCAGCAGATGGACGCGGTGTTCTCAACATATCAGACAACGCTACATTTACTCTAGATGGAGTTCTCAACACAGACGCTCTCAACCAGATAAACGGCAAAGTGCAGATGGTGCAGGGTTCTGAGCTAAACTATGACTTCAACGGAACTCAGACAACATTCGCATCATTCGGCAACGACAACCAGATTAAACTCAACGGTCAGTCAGCAGTTATGAGCTTCGGACCCAGCAGTGACTTTGATCCTGCCGATCCTAAAGCAACAGCTGTAGATATAGGCCTCGTCAGCGGAAGTTTCTCTATAAATGCTGACACAGGATATACAGTTACACCAGATGCTACCTTAACTGTAGGTCCAAACGCTACACTAACAATTCCTGACAACAAAACCCTCTACATGTACGGTGACATGACCGTAGACGGCACTCTGATAAACAACGGAGAATTACAGATCGTCAAGAGCGCCACCAACGTGCCTAACTACCCAGGTGTAGACTTCGGTAAAGAAGCAGGAAATCTGACTGTATCCGAAACCGGAACAGTAGTCAACCGCGGAGACGTTACAATCACAGACGGTACTTTCACCAACAACGGATCCGTATCAAGCACAACTCCCATACCAGGAGTACCAAATGTCAAACCTCTCGTAGTATTCCCTGACGGAGTAAGGACTGGAGACACACTTATCTTCAATCTCGATTCCAGCAAAATCTACGACTTTTCAGAAGTAATCATTCCCAGTGACATCAGGAATGTTATCGTCAACGGTAACAATGCGCAGATCCTAGGTCTGAACATAGTAGTTCCTGACGCCGGGGCAAACGTAACAGTGGAATGCTTACACTTCGAAAACACAGGCCTCTTCATCAGTTCATCTGATATTTCAGGCCAGTGGGTCGGAGATGTAACAGTCAGATTCAACACGTTCAACAACATCAATGAACCTGCAAACGCAGACAGTCCAATTATAGCTGCCATCGCAATCTTCGGCAACACGGGCAGCACAATCTGCATTGATCAGAATGTAATAAACAACGTTTCCAGCGCTGCTGTATCACCAACTCCATCAGCCAAATATCCAAATGTATTCAGCGGATCTGGAATAGTTGTAGCTACAAACGGTAACGTTACCGACAAATCAACAGTTCTGATCTACAGCAACAGCATTTCTAACACAGAAGGAGATGCAATCGGCATCATCGGACAGTTCGAATGCGTGCACATAAACGACAACACAATTGAGAACTGGGACAGCGCCAACCTCGGTGACGGAAGAGCAATCTCCTACGATATGTCAGGATATGCAGCATATCTCAAAGTCTCATACAACACCTTCATAAAATCATACGTTGAACCAGCAGACAACCTGAACGGCAACATTCTCGAAGTCATCAACTGGGTCAACGGTACACCGAAGGTAGTGTTTGAGTACAACACTCTGAACCTGCAGAACCTGCCGGCAAGCATAACCGGCATCACAGACGAAAGGCTTGCCAACATTCAAAACACTCCCGACGATGAAAACATCCCGAAATACACAGTAGATTTCGATCTCAACGGAGGTTCATGGAGTCTTCCTACAACAGGTAACTTTGTAACCGGCGGTGCAGGAATCAATCAGCCCAACGTTTCACCATCCAAAGCAGGATTCTACTTTGCTGGATGGACTCTCAACGGCCAGGCTTATGAGTTCGGCACACCGATTACTTCGGACATAACCTTAGTGGCAGCATGGGCACCCTGCCCCGTTCCTCAGACTTACACAGTAACGTTTGAGTCAAACGGCGGATCAAGCGTACCCTCTCAGACTGTGAACTACGGCGGTCTTGTGACAGAGCCCTCCGCACCTCATAAAGACGGCTTTGTATTCGGCGGATGGTACTGCGATCAGGCATTTACATCTCCATACAACTTCTGCAATCCAGTTTACTCAAGCTTCACACTGTATGCTAAATGGGTTGCATCCGGAGAAACCTGCACAGTCACCTTTGATGCAGACGGCAAAATCACTCAGGTTGTTGTAGTCAAAGGAACACCTGTAGACAAACCAGCCGATCCTGTCAAAGATGGATTTACATTCACATGCTGGACCCTCAACGGTCTTCCCTACAACTTCAACGCACCTGTCAACTCTGACATAACCCTCTGCGCTAATTTCGTAGTGGGATCTTATGAGCAGAACGGTCAGGAAACAGTTGTGAATGTAGACAACAGCAGCATTGCCGACGCAGTCAAAGATGCCAGTGAGGCCGGTTCAGACACATTTGTTCTGATAGACGCTTCCGGACTGACTGGAACAGAAATCGTCAGCATCAGCACCTCTGCTCTGCAGACAGCCCTTGATGAAATGTCTTCAAAGGGCATCAGCAAAGTGAACATTCTCCTGCCTCAGGGAAGTTTCGTCCTTGATTCTGCAGCCATCTCCAGCATACTCAACGGCTTAGGAGACTCTGCATCTTTCGTAATTGAGAGAGCAGATGCCTCTAAGCTCAGTGATGCCCAGGCAGAGGCAGCAGGAGACCGTCCTGTCTACGAGATCAGCATAAGGGACGGAGACAAGACAATCACCTCCTTCGGTGGCAGCAAGATTCAGGTCGCATTAGCTTACGACCTCAAAGAGGGCGAAGACGCCTCAAAGATCTGCGTGTGGTACATTGACAGCGACGGAAAAGTCCAGACTATCGATGCTACCTATGAAAACGGCTATGTGATCTTTGACACCGACCACGCTTCACTGTTTGCCGTAGGATATGATTCCGCAGCAGGCAGCAGCAATGACAACACCATTTACTACATCTTTGCTGCAGCTTTGGTAATCATCCTCGTGGCCTGTATTGCCGTCTTCATGATGCGCAAGAAGCAAACCATTTAAGGACCGCTCCGCGGTCTTTTTTCTTTTTCTGTAATACTTCTTATATACCAATTCATGAGTACGCCGCATGTGATCTGCGGGATCGATGAAGCAGGACGGGGCCCGGTTCTGGGACCTCTTGTAATCGCTGCTGTTGCAGCTGAAGACGACCTTCATCTCAAAGAACTGCACGTGAAAGACTCTAAACAGCTTACGAGAAAGAAGCGTGAAGAGCTTTCGCCTTTGATCAGAGAATGCTCTGAAGTGGAGACTCTGGTAGTCTCTGCTGAGGAAATCGATTTTTACAGGCTTACAGGCTCCCTCAACGACCTTGAGGCAGAGTCATTTGCCAAACTGCTTAAGAAACTCAGACCCGACGAGGCTTACGCCGACGCCGCTGATGTCAATGAAGAAAGATTTGCTTCTGTAATCCTTCAAAATCTGGATTTTAAGCTGAATCTTGTTTCAAAGCATAAGGCAGACACTCTGTTTCCGATTGTTTCTGCTGCTTCTGTAATCGCCAAAACTCTCCGCGATGAGCTTGTGGATGCAATCAGCGCCGAGTTCGGCGTGCCGGTTGGTTCCGGATATCCCGGAGACGAGGTTACAAGGAAGTTTATTGAAGACTGGGTGAGAAAGAATGGTACTTTTCCTCCCCACACTAGGACTTCCTGGAAGACAGCCAAGGAAATATATTCTAAAGCCAAGATCACGAAAATCACAGATTGGATTGATTAAGATGTCAGTAGAACCAATGATTCAGGAATTGATTGATAAATTCAACGCTAAAGTTGAAAGTGATGAAAAACTCAGGGAAGAACTCAAAGGCCTGAGTAAGACAGTGTACGTTGACTTGGGAGAAGAAAAGTATAACTTCACTCTCAAAGACGAACACATTGGTGGCTTTGCTCAGGGTGAGATCGAAAATCCTGATGTTTCCATAACTTCAGATCCGGAAACTTTTGTTGGAATAGTCAACGGCAAAATCAAGCCGATGAAGGCATTTGCACTCCGTAAAGTCAAGATCAAAGGGGATGTAAGTGACATTATGAGCTTGAGAAAGCTCTTCTGATTTTCTTTTTCCTGTGCAGTCAGAAGATCTGCATTTCTTGGTACTTTAACGCAGTTGAGTATATTTCTGGCTGTTTCAGGATGTCGCTGCCTCCATTCGTTAATCGACTCTGGCTGAGTTTAAAACACGTTTTCTAAAGTTCCCTTCTGTCTTTGTCTGCTAAGTCAATCTATGATATTTAGCTGGCAGATCATTTGAATTTTTAATTATTAAATAGTTTTCATTCATTTTTTAATCACCTCATTTGTTTCATTTTAATCGTTCTTGATCACCATATCTAGCAAGGGTATTTCAATACTTTTTTCGAATCACTCAATATAAAAATCTGGCTTTTCGATAGTTTTAATGGGGGAAAAAATAAAAGAAATTTGAAAACTCAAGAAAAATGACAAAAATCGCTTGTTTTTAATGAATTTTAGCATGATGAGGTACACACGCAATAAACATCTCAAATGAACAAGATCTGCGTGTTGTTTTTCATTTTAAGATCATTTTGTCATTTTAGCTCAATTCATCAGATCCAAATTTCTGACACCATCACATATTTCTATGCTGGCTAACTCAAGTAATGAATATGTAAGCAAACTTTTCACTTCCTCAACAGCAAATATTTTCAGATATCAGCATTTTGAACAATCTTATTGTTATTGCATATCTCTTTGTTCATGACACTCTTATACAAATAATACCAAGTCAGCAGCCAGCAGCATATTTTGCGGTGAATTTCATGTCGTTTCATCAACCGTGACTCTTACAGAGGCTATGTTTTAGCCATTTTTGAAGCATTGCCAATCTAGATCAGTCATTTTTACAGCTTATTTGCCTGTTTTTTCGTTGTTGAGAGCTTACGTGTGCACGGGAAATCTAAGGAGTATTTAGGCGGTAATTTAGGGGTGTTTATAGTGTTGCAAAGTGGTCATATTTTAGCTCAAAATCTGAGAGGATCGTAGTGAAAATTTCGTCAAAAAATCATCAAAATTTTTCAAAAAGACATTCGAGTAAATTTTCAGGCATGTCGCAAAAATCGCGGGCAGGGGGTATTGCGCGCTCACGGGTACGCGCGAGTATAACGAAAACACCCATGTAGATATATCTGTACACGAAGATATATCTGAAAGATACGTTTTTAATTATTTAAGCTTGTCTGTAATTTTGCAGAATATAATTTCATTTTATTACATTTTGATTGTTTGATAAAATAGGCGTTTTCTACAATCTCTTTTAACAAGAAAAGTCTGCAGAAATTACTGTTCTTGAAAAGTAGAAAAATTGGATCGAAAGCTAACTATGCAAAGCGTAAGCACACTTAGCTTTGCTTCTTTTTCATTTTTGATTCTTGCGTATCGGAACCTCCGCACTAGTTAGTAATAGGTTGTGATTAGTAATTATTCTGGATGATTGATCATAATACATACATTTAA
>CALUEU010000008.1 GCA_944319735.1 uncultured Methanomassiliicoccus sp.
GGTGAACTCCAGTTAAGAGTACTTTCTTCTACAGATTTGATGTCAGAATATTTGATGATTATTTTTTTCGATCCGAGAGACTCTATTTTTAAAGAAGTATCTTCCAGAATGTACCTGGTTTTTAGAGGTAATGCAACGAACAAAGCGATGATTGCAACTTCAGCGAGACACATGATTATGAAGTACAATGTGTCTGCATATGTCCAGAGTATCAATACTAATGCAGATACAACACATATTGAGATTATTGCACATAAATAGTACCATGCATCTATTTTACTTCTGAATATGACTGCATTCATGAAATGCCTCATGAGAATTATACAGTTAATCAATATATGATTTTAGAAAGTGTGTTATTTTGAAAATGTATAACCTATTTAGGTAATACTACTCCGATTTTTTGTCTACGTTTAAATAGCATGGTTAACTTCTCCGATTCAAAGGTGTATCTATGGTTACCATCGATCAAGCCAATCAGGATTTTGCCCAGAAGGTACAATCCATGGGAGGAGGAGAAACCCTCATGCTCTGCTTCCAATGCGGAACATGCACGGCAAGCTGCCCCTCTGGAAGACTAACTGCATACAAGACAAGAAAGCTCATCCGCAAGGCACAGCTCGGTTTAGAGGATGAGGTTCTGAGCTCACCAGATCTCTGGATGTGCACAACCTGTTATTCCTGCATGGAACGCTGCCCTCGTGGTGTTGAAATCGTTGATTTAATCACACTTCTCAGAAACTTAGCTGTTGAGAAAGGCGTAATGTCTGCTCCACACAAGAAAGTAGGAGAAATGCTCGTGAAATACGGTGCTACAGTTCCTCTTAACGATGAATATGAAAACAAGAGAGAATCAATAGGACTTGCCCGCAAACCCGCAAACACAATGGGAGACGACAAAGCCCTTGCCGATGTCAAGAAGATTCTGAAAGCTACCGGATTTGAAGACCTTGTTGGAGGTAATTAAAATGGCTAAATACGCTTTATTCCTAGGATGCGTTGCTCCTGCCAGGTACCCTGGTGTTGAACTCGCTACCCGTGAAGTCTGTAAAGCTCTCGGAATTGAACTTGTTGAATTAGAAGGCGCTAGCTGCTGCCCTGCACCTGGTGTAATCAAATCATTCGACCAGAACACATGGCTAGCTGTAGCTGCCCGTAACCTCGCTCTCGCTGAGAAGCAGGGTGTAGATATCATCACAATCTGCAACGGTTGCTATGGATCACTATTTGATGCAGCCCACATTCTCAACAATGACCCAGAAAAGCTTGCAGCAGTCAACAAGATCCTCAGTGAAGTAGGAGTCCAGTACAACGGCAAGACCAAAGTACACCACTTCGCAGAAGTATTCTACAAGGACCTTGGAGTTGACGCTATCAAAGCAAAGTTCACCAACCCTCTTGATGTTAATGTTGCAGTCCACTACGGATGCCACTTCCTCAAGCCAAGCAACATCAAGAACCTTGACGACCCTGAGCGTCCAAAGATTCTCGATGAACTTGTCGAAGCTACCGGTGCAAAATCAATCGACTACAAAGACAAGCAGATGTGTTGCGGAGCCGGCGGCGGTGTAAGATCTGGTAACCCTGAACTCTCTTCAAAGTTCACAGAAGAGAAAATGAAGAACATGAAAGCTGTAGGAGCTGAATACATCATTGATGTCTGTCCATTCTGTCACCTTCAATTTGACAGGACACAGAAAGATGTCAAAGATTACGGCCTTCAGGTTGTCCACCTTGCTCAGCTCTATGGTCTTGCTTTAGGCATACCAAAAGAGAAGCTCGGAATGTAAGTCCGGGACTGAATAAAACTTCTTCGACCGCTCTGCGGTCTTTTCACATTTTTTTATCACTTTTTAGAAAAACTGAGCACACTATATAACGCTGAAAATGGATTTTCTCCAGTCTTCAAACTGCGATGCTGCTGAATAAACACTAGTGTCGTGTGTTTCAGATTATTTACAATATTTACAGATTAAAGTACATTCTAAAGAGGTGAAATTGTGAAAAAAGAAGGAAGGTGGGCAACGGTAGCTGCATTCATTGTCGCTATTGTAATATTTTTAGCCAGTGTCTTCGTCTGCATTTCCAGTGATACACTTGAAGCTAAGGAGTCACCGGTCAATCCAGAGGAAGAACTGATTGATTTGTCAGAACATTACATGAATGAACTGAGAGCAGGCAATGTTGAAGCAGTTTATGAAAACATGTCTGGAGAGTTCCAGAGCACATATTCACTAGAGGAATATACAGTAACCATAGCTTTGGTTTTTTCACAAACTGGACCTTACCATAAGACTATTGACGTTGTCGCACAGAGCGTAGCTGCCAATACTGCAGTAGTCATCACTGAAGAATATGCTAAGTACATTTTGAAATCTACTTTTGTGTATAATGACGATAAAGAAATAGTTGGTTCGTCCCATTTATATTCAGACATTATAGTCAATGAACCTCAATCAACCGACAAGTGGGAAGAAACAGCACTTAAGGTAGGATTTGACGGCAAATTGAACGCTTTGCTGACAACTCCCAAAGGTGAAGGTTTAGCACCACTTGTGATTTTAGTTCATGGTTCTGGAGCACAAGAGATGAATGAAATTAGCGGTGCTTCAGAGAATAAGCCATTTGAAGATCTTGCACACGGTCTCGCCGATAAGGGAATTGCTTCCCTAAGATATGATAAGAGAACATATTACCCAGGCTTAATTGGAACAGATGTTACAATACAAGGTGAAGTTCTAAATGATGTAAATTCGATCGTAAAACAAATGTCTCAGCGTAATGACATTGACACTAACAGAATTTATGTGATTGGTCACAGTCTCGGCGGAATGTTGGTACCTGTAATAGCTGCAGAAAATCCCGAAGTAAAAGGCGTTGTATCAATGGCTGGGACTCTTCGCAACATGGAAGATATATCATATGATCAAAGCGTCATGATCGTTAAACAAAGTGGACTCAGCGAAGCAGAAGAAGAGCTTGCAATAGCTATACTCACTCAGCAGTTAGAGGCGATAAAGAATATTCAAGAAGGGGATACTAGCACATATTGGAATATCCCTGCAGAATATTGGTACAGTCTCAGTTCATTGGACCGTATAAATATAGCAAAAAATCTCGAAATCCCAATGCTGATACTTCAGGGAGAGGATGATTTCCAGGTATATGCTGATGTAGATTATGTTCTCTGGAAAGAAACATTAGCTGACAAGGATAATGTAACCTATCAGCTGTATGATGGACTGAATCATCTATTCATGGAGTCTGACTCTCAGAAAGATGTTATCGACCTAACTGTGTATGATGCTCCAGCAAATGTTGATCAGAGAGTAATTGATGATATTGCCAACTGGATAAACAGTTTAAACTGATGACTTTTAAGTCATCTTTTTATTTTTATATCTGATAAGGTGAAAATATGAACAGATGGTTGTATCAAACTTTGGGAATTGTAACGTTTGCACCACTGATCATATTTATGATTTCAGTTCTATTCCTTCCTGACAATATACCCAGTCTGGTTAATGATGGAAGTGGAGAGCAACACTATGGAAATAAATTCACAATATTGTTCATTCCAATCATTTCATTAATATTAGGTTTCATATATTACGAGATATCAAAATGGGCCCCAAGAGAAGTAAAAGAACCCAGTTATGAAAGGATACTACTGGTCGTATTCATAGCTGCACAACTGATATGGTTAGCTATGACTATTTCGTGCATTATTGATGGTTTCAAGTTTGGATATTGATTGTTTAAATCTGGTGATCGAAATGAAATGTAAATATTGCAACAACGAATCAAATTTCCAATACTGCGACGATGTGTGCAAACAAGAATATGAAAAATTTGAGTCGTGTTGTGAAAAATACAAATATTTGTTTTTAACATTAATTGTAATTGAAATACTTGGATTTTTATTGGTTACGCTATTAACCACATCAGGTGATTTTTATCTCTACATAAGTGTATGGATCATTGCACTGGGCATAACAATGTATGTCTTTCCATTTGCGACTCCAGAAACTATTGATATGATTGGACTCAAAAAATGTATCAAATTAGTTAGAGCAATAAGCATTGGTTTATGTGTTGCAGGCATAATAATTGCAGTGCTGTGCACAGCACATCTTGGATGAAAATCAGATGGAATACAAATTGAACTGAGGTGATTGTAGATGCACATTAAAGGAAGAGGAAGAAACGCGTTGATCATGAGCGTTGTCTGGATCATCGTACCGATAATCACTGCAGTTTACATTTCATCAGGACACGTGGGCAATGATCTGATCGTATTCATGCTAATAGGTGCAGTGTTTCATTTTTTCGGAGTGATTTTGTATACTGGATCATATGAAAACTTTGCAGGATTTAACACGATGTCAAAAGAAGAAATTGAAGAGTACAATATTGAAAGGATTACTTCATTTCTAGGTATTTCATGGGTGCTTGGATCCTACATATATTTCTTTACATTATTAATTGGTTTGACAATGTTCAGCAAATTAACTGCAATCATGGTGTCAATAATATTACTTGTTGTGATTGCAATTTCAAGCAGCATATACAGCGGAGTTGGAAAAAGATTCAAAGCTCAAAATTAAGACAATGATCCAATCGGGTGAGAATTTATGGAAATAGATACAGAGACCAATTTGTTACAGTTTCTGTAATTCTATTTTTAGTTGACATTATCTTTGTGTTGATTTGTGTATATGCATATCAAAAAAAAGCCCTATGTATTTTTATGCAGGGTCCGACACCGATGATTCTAAAATTACAGATGTCAAAGTATACAACAGCGCCAATGGAATAATGTGGATGACATATGGTGCATTATATTTCATACCGATGCTTGTGTATATTTTAGTACCAGATAAAATAAATGATACTGTTCTTTCTGTCAGCGTTGTAATCTGCTTTTTAGGTCTGCTTGCAGTATTATGGATATATCAAAAAATAGACGACAAATACCGCATAGAATAAAATCGCGATATTTCAAAATTAGAAAAGAAGGATCTTAGTGCCGAGGGTGGGCTTTGAACCCACGACCTATGGATTATGAGTCCATCGCTCTACCAGGCTGAGCCACCTCGGCACGGTTTAGTGTTAGGTTTAGTTTTCTTCTGCTGGGGTTTCTTCTGCAGATTCTTCAGCAATCTCTTCGGATTCAGCCTCTTCAGAAACAGCTTCTTCAGCTGGTGCTTCCTCAGATACTTCCTCTTCGGGTTCTGATTCTTCAGGTTCAGCGACAGCAGTTTCCTGCCCGATTCTTTCCTGAATACTTAATTCATTCTCATCAGGAGTTCCGGCTTTGATGACTTCGGACTTTCTGATTTCAATCCTCTTGATTGGAATGATTACTTTAACTGCATTGGAAAGATCCCTTGAAAGATCTCCAGAGATGATTGATTTTACGAGATCAGAGATAGACATGTCTGCAGCCATGGTGGTGAGTGTCTCTGTAAGGATGTTTCTTACAGCGGTCTCCTGAGCTGCCTGAATACGCTGTTCTGTGATGCTCATGGGTTTGATACGAACAACGAAGTTGTCCTTTGTGCGAACATCAACTACATGATCGGTCTTTGTTCTCTTTCTTCTTGTTAACCTGCGAACGTAATCGCTGGTGAGTTCGTGTCCGATGAATGCAGTGTGTGCTTCAAATCCGTTTACATCAGATACATTGAAGCGCATTTTGATGTGCATTTTAGAGAAATCACCGGTTAGTTCGTGTACTGTAACTTCAATATTTCTTCCAATAAGCGAGGCTGGGTCAGCGCTAGGTGTCTCTCCGAGTTCAACCTGATTAAACATACGGGGAGCATAGAGTTTGTACCACTCTTTTGCCTTCCACTTGTCCTTCACCTTACGCGCTGCGGCCTTGCCTTTTTTAACTGCCATTGTTTTGCCTCCACATTGGCGGCAGACCCCGCAGCAATTTAAAGGAACTACTGCACTTCTGCCAGATTAAATGAGATAAATTAGGCATGTACCGCTTATATTTAAAAATTACGCTAGCTGCCCCATAGAATTTTAAAGAGCATGATACAGAACAATAGAAAAAAGTTAAGGGGAAGGGGTTTGGTTTCAAGAATCTGAACTCGCTTAGAGCTCGTAGTTCTTGGGGTTGAATGCAGGAACATCCTTGTACTCTTTGAGAGCCCAGTCGACGAATTTGCCTTCCTCGTCTGGCAGAGAGTTGAGATCGGTAATGATCTTGTTTAAGGTGTCTTTTTCCTGCTTGTTGAGTTTCAGTTTTCCCTTGTTGTTGGAGTCCCTGATTAACTCAGCAGCTTTGAGACCGGCAGCTTTTGCCCTTAGGTAGTAGCTGTCGCCTGCTTCGATGATTGCCTGTCCGATCTTGTAGGCGTTGTCGTATGCAAGGATATATGGTTCTGCTCCTCTGAACCTGTCGGAAGCGACGTAAATGTCCCTGAGGACTTTGTCCTGCTTCATCTGTTTTGCAGCGTTCATTAATGCAGCTTCGTATCCAATTACACCGAGCCAACACTGAACTGATGATCCACCGAATTCTGGGTGGTATTCAACGGACTCGTTTGACCACATGTCGCAGGTAGCGGCGATTAAGTTACCCATCAGATCAGCGTGGGCATCCTGAGCGCCTTTTCCTTCCTGGCAGATTGGGTTACCGGAGATTGCTTTGAGTATAGGTCCTTCGTAACCGCAGTCTTTGTCAGGTCCAGTTGCACCGCATTCGAAAGCGACTAAGGATCTTGCAGAAGCGATTGCACGGGTAACTGCAGAGAATGTCTTTGGAACATCTTTGTCTAAGTATCCGCCGGCCATGAACATGGCTGTGTTTGCACCAGCGCAGTTTGTGTCTCCACCGGCAATTACGTTCTTTCTCTTTGCAAGGTCAACGATCTGGGTCCAGAGCCATTCCATATCAATGGATCCAAGGTAACCGATACCGAAGAGCCATCCTCTGATATCCTGACGGACAACAGCGAAGTCTGAGATTTCTTTTCCACCGACAGATTCAATGGAGATTACATCAGCTCCGGCTTCAGCAGCCACTTCGAATGATTCCATCATCTTTTCTGGGTAGTTGTGGGTCTTGTCCTGTCCGTACCTCATTCCATTTTCGTGGAGACGGGAGTCAGCGCAGGTGTGTCTTACAGCGCAAGCAATTCCGTACTGGTCGTGGAATTTCTCAATGACTGCTTTCTGACCGGCAACGACAGGTTTTGCGAATTTCTCAGGCTCGTTGCTCATCTGGAAGATCCATTCGTTTTCCAGCTGAACGGCTGGGAAACCGAGTGTAACTGCTCTGTTCATAATGTCTGTTGCGATGTAGTCGACGTACTCTTTTGTAAGAGACTCGGGACTCTTCTCGCTTCCTGGTCTAGGAGCGAAGTTAATTTCAGGGATAACTAAGCCCTGTCCTACTTTAATTCCTAATCCGTATGAAATTGGCTTCTTTGCTTCTCCGAAGACCATTTCGTCTGCAGAGGCATATGCCATCTTTGTGTATTTTGTAGTAGCCATCTTAAATCACCTCATTCATGCCTTTCCGTTAATTATATCGTCCCAGTTGGATCTGATCTTCTTCCAGTCCCATCCCTCAATTGCCTTGTTTGCAAGACCTGGGCCTTCTGCAGCTTTTGCACTGTAGATACCCATATCGTAGGATTCTACGTACTCTCTGTTAACTGCACCACCGGCGCATATGAATGGAAGTTCTACTCCGACTTCTTTGAGTCTGCTGGAAATCCTGGAGAATGCAGACATGGTGGTTGTCATGAGTGCAGTTCCGGTAAGTACGTCTGGTTTCTGTTTCTGTACTTCATCAACGACGGTGTCAACGAGGATATCTTTTCCAAGATCTACTACATTAAATCCATTTGATTTTAGAAGAACTGCTGCGATATTCTTTCCGATATCGTGAGGATCTCCCTCAGCTGCGTGCATCATTACTACGCCTTTGTACTTTCTCTCTCCGCTCAAAGCTGCTTCTGCAACTTTTGTTCCACGGGTCATTGCATCAGATGCAACCATCACGTGTGGCAGGTAGTAGATACCGCGTCCGTATAATTCAGCTACAATGTCCATTCCGGCAAGGAGACCTTTCTCGATGATCTCTTCTGCGCTTAAGGTCTCGAGAGCCTCACTAACATGCTTTTCAATGTCCTTTGACTTAAGGTTCATGACATCTTGTGCGATCTGCCTTAAGAATTGATTCTCAGGTAGATACTGCTTTGCGATGTCTTCCGGCTTCTCACTTGATTCGACAACGATATCGTATCTAATCAAGATTTTATCCGCATTTACTGCATCAAAATCTAAACTCATTTACTCACTCCTTGATGCGAGTTTATCAAATTTCCCTGCTTAAACTCGCACATAATTAACAGTGATAACAATGCGTCCAATATACTTTACGGTACGTTTTTTAGAAAAATATTTAAACACTGGCTTCAAAGCGGTTGGTACATCCATCCAGTAAAATAAAAGTTAAAGATATATAAAACACTCATTATTTAATATTATTACAGTATCAGATAAAACTTATAAAAATACAATAAACACGCTAATAATATCATATACAGGAATTAATAAAAAAATATAAAGAGACTTAAGCAGAGGCGGTTAGTTTCTGTATATATGATATAGAAAAGAAAGAGGGGAAGTCAAATCCCCTAGAAGGCTTTGAAATTGTAAGAGTGTTGTTAGAATCGTTTACATCATGTGTATTGTAACTGTCCGAAGTTGTTATTTTAGATCCTTGGATTTTGTAAGTGTAATGGTACATATTGTAGTACATATTCAGAAAATCCCCGTCTCCGATATCAGTGGCTAAATGGAACAACCTTGAAGTATGTGCCAAAAAGTTGTCATTTACAACATCAATCGTAACTTTAGAACCGCCTTCTGTAGTAGGAATATATGCCTGTGCCCAGACATGATTTATCCAAGTACCTTTTGAGGTATTGTATAGAGCACCCATTTCCAGCCATGCCGGGACTCCGACTGCTCGAGCCAGAGAGCAGAAAAGAACGGACTGGTCATCACAGTCTCCGCGCTTGCTGTTAAGAAGCTGCAGTGCAGTCTGCGGAATTCCACCATATTCCTTGTAGGAAATGTTGTCGTCAATCCATTCGTAAATAAGTTTGAGAATCATGTATACGTTTGTTTCATCCCCCACAATCTTATCAGCCAGTTCTTTTATTTCTCCTCCCGTGTAGATCACATAACCCTTATTCCAGCCCGATACAGCTGGTATCCATTCACTTCCGTCGCCGCTTTCAGAGATAAGATATGGCTTCATGCTGCTGAGGGAACCGTTGAGATTCTGCTGAATGTAATCAACATTCAGAGAATTTGACTTGTCGATATCCCAGACATGTGTGTAGCATTCAACATCGTAAGAAATAGTTGAAGTATATGTTCCGACTCCGGTCCCGTTCCACCGGATCCAGTCAATGCCATACTCTGAAAATTCCTGATGATTGTTTACACTAGACTGACTGTTTACCTTCTGCAGGGTGATTCCATCCACCACATAATCTGTAGCTTTGGGGATTGTGACTGAATAGGTCATTCCTTCATTAGGCAGTGTGACTGAAATGTTCCTATCCATCGTATACTGAGCATTTTCAGGATACTTTGCAGACGGATCAAAAACGTAATCTAGAAAACTATGTCCGACGGGAGTGAAAAGCAGGGAAGCCACGACAAGGATCGCGGCAATTCCCGCAACTGCTTTTCCTGCACCCATGCGGATTTAAAGTTGAGGTAAAGGAGTATTAATGTTTCTGCTGCTGGCGTTCTCTCCTTTCTTTCCTTGCAGTCTGTTTAGAAAGATGCCTGAGAGCCTCTTTAACATATGCCGGGAAGATCTTATTGAACAGATACCAGTAGTAGCCGAATACAAAGACTATTGAAAGTCCGTAGAGGACATAGCCGATCGTATCAAAGCCACCGGTAGTCAGCTTGTATCCCAGAAGGAATACTGCTAAGTGGATGACTGCTGCCTGAGCAAAGTATGACCACATGCGTCCGCGGGCTGCACCGATACCTATGGTAACTGACGTAGAGATTGTCAGAAGTGCAGTCTGGACAGAGATCATAATCATGATCACGAGGGAAGTTATCTCAATGCCGGTATCAGACATTCCAGATATGGCAGCGTTCATCGTACCAAACGCAAGTGCAGCAGCCATACCAGCACCTAAACCAAAGGCATAGAACGGTGTATCGGCTTTAAGCTGGAAGCGGCGGAGGTTGAGAATAACCAGCTTGACTAATTCCTCTATTACAAAAGCTAAGAAGAAATATCCTGGAATTATAATCGATACTGCGTAGAGCGCCACTCCAATGAAGATACCTACAGCAAACATTCCAAAAAAGGTCGGGTCGCTAAAATATGGCTTCTCTACCTTAGGGTATGTATAGTTACGTAGAGAAATAAACATGAGCGCCACAGGCGGTGCAAAGCCTATCAAGGCCGCGAGCATCGATATGAAGTTCATCTGAGGCTCGCGACGATGTTTCGATATATAGTTTTTTGTAGACTCTACCTCTGTCGCACAACTAACAATCTGCAATTTTGTTTATGCCTGACATACGGCATAATTTCTTACATGATTGTGTTAAAGTCGGTTTCTATCACTGTCACCGCGAATATTACATAATGTGATCGCTATCCTGCGCAGGCACTTTACGGCGGATTGATGTATGTTACATGAAAGTATTGCAATAATAACTGATGTTCCTCTTGAAAAAATGATGGAACATCTTCCTCCCATCAAAAGCCCAGTTGAGACTATAAATATCAAAATTGACGGGGAATTCATACCGATGGGCACTGATGTTTTGATGCCCTATGTATATAGAGAAAGATTAGCCCACGGGTGCATCCATCTGGTGTATCTCGGTCTTGGTCCAGTAAGCATAAAACGCGGAATTAAGGAACCTCCGTATGTTGATGATATAAAAGCTCTTGTTGACAGCGGTTCTGAATGTTGGTATGAATACGGATTCGTATCAACAGAGTATCCTTCATATGAGTTGCATCTGATGATGTTTGTTTACTGGTACCTTGCTAACGGTGGTAAAAACATCATACTTTACAGACAGGTAGACATGCCGCCGTTAGATCCAGAAACTCCTGTGTCAAAAGTAGATATTTCAAATAAACTGCCTGGACAGACACCAATGTGCAGCAGATTGATCCATGATGTTCTTTACTGGTTCTTTGACTCTAAAAATACTGCAAAAAATCATGATACTGCGATACTTGAAAGAATTGCTGAAGACAAAGATTTGGATTTCTACCAGTCACAAAGAGCATTGATACGCCCTCATGACGATCTCACACTTGGCGAATTGATGAAGATCTGCGGAAATGCAGCAGCATACACTGAAGTCTATGATTATGAAAAATTACTGGACACTTGGAATAAAGAGTATCAAGCTAAAGCAGATGAAAACACGGAAGAAAAACCTCCTGTTAAACCTCTGGAATCTGTAGAGATAATCACAGACATGCCAAAGTTCTGGGAAAAGGAAAAGGATGGATGGATAGGACCTCCTTGCACCAAGGGACCAAGCATCTATGAGGATTGTCCTGTTCGTTTCTATACTTTTTACAGCTATAACGCGCTTGATTCCCTGCAGCTCAAAAGTGGAATAGATCTTGACGGCAGTTTTATTTATGTCGATCATTCCAGCATAGGACTTGCAGCAGTTGTTGACACTAAATACAAAAAAGGTGCAGAGCAGGAGATGTAAAGTCGAGTCAACGACTACAGCAAGAATCTGGCTTATCAATATCCATATTTAAAGCCTAGATAAACAAACCAGATATCCACGGCTGATAATACCGTCAAACCCATCATTGAACATATCAGAGTTATTTTTTCTCCAGTTTTTACCTTTTCATCTTCTTCCAACAGCCTGACAAGCCTGCATATTCCAAAAAGAAATAGCCATAAGACTAAGCCAATTATAGAAGTAGTTAGAAGGGAGTATTTACCGGCATAGTCTGTGATGTTTCCATTAAAGTCTGTATGTATAGGCACATGATCAGGCAGGAATGGCATGGAAGGTATAGCGACGATCCACGGTAAAATGGCGATTATTGCCATTAAAACGTAGTATCCTCGGTACATCCCCTTCTTCCGATTCATTTGAATCAACCTGCAGTAATTCCAATCAGAGAGTGAATTATTTCAGGATACCAATTTGTCATAGTAGTGGGCTACAACGCAGGCGTCGGCACATTTCATGCAGTGCGTACAGCGCTTTTCATTAATCTCCACAACACCCTTTGTGAATTTGATGGCGTGTGATTTGCAGTTTCTCACACAAATGCCGCAGTCTGTGCACATCTGAGCTCTCAATATTGCTTTTGCACCGTCTTCAAAGAGCTTTTCAGCCTCTTCCTGCGTCTGTGCTGTGGAAACTATCTGCCCTCCGCCGAATATTTTGAGTGTGCCGCCTTTCTTAGTTTTTACAAGTGCGATGTCAAACTCAGGAGAATATTTCACTGAGCCGATGGTTTTTAGCATTTCGGCAGTCATCTGAAAACCATGTTCGCCTGGAACAGAAAGAATTCCTTCGGCAGAATAACCGCCCATCAGACACGGTGAGACTCCCTTAACCCATTTGAGATCCAGATTGTCAGAGCGCGTCTTAGGAATGTTTACATTTAACTCTTCTGCAACCTTGATCATTTTTTTAGGAAGCGCCTTCCATCTCCAGAATCCGTATTTTATGAAGTCCTCGCCGTCCTTGCCTGCCCAGCTGACCAAGTATGAATTCCATTTGTCATGCAGTTCGGGATGAATGATGCCCGTATTCTTCCATTCTGATTCCAGACAGGAAGGGCAGAGATAGCATCCTATTCTTTCAAAGTCCTCATCATAGAGCGGGTTGTACTCAAGATTCTTCCACCAGATGTATCCCCAGACATCAATGGCTCTCCAATGCCGTATCGGATTGAGAATTGTCTGATTGGGAACAAATGGATTTCTTGAAACAAATGCCAGATTTGAACGTGCAAATGATTCAAAACTCCTGTTTCCCTCTACAGTGACTGTTCCTCTGGGAAAATTCCTTTCAATCAAGGAAGTCAGTGGAGCTAACTTACAGACTTTACAGCACCATCTAAAGTCTTTGGCAGGAGGCCCGAAGTTGTCAATCTGCTCTTTGAAGGCATCCCTTGCATCAGCAATAAGCAGCCTTTCACCGTGGTTTCTGGCAAATCTATCTACAAAGCTTACAGTCTCAGGAAACTCTAAACCAGTGTTTACGAACATCAATGAGAATTTCTTTCCTGTCTTAGACAGCAAACCGTATGCTGCCAGTGAATCTTTTCCACCTGAGAAGGATAATGTCACAGGAAGTTCACTGTTGTTGATAAAGGACTTCAGATCTGAGACGCCGTTAGACTCCAGTGCGCTGAAGTAGGCTTTGTTTACATTGATGAATCCAGTCCAGGAAGACTTGCGGCTGGAAACTTCCAGCTCTCCTTTTCCCACATCCCTTATGCCGATGGCCTTGTTAGATGTCCAGGAGTCGTCGCTGTCAACTTTAGCTACAGCACTGCAGATCATGCTTCCAGACAAGACAATTAATGGATCTCCGGCTTTGAAATTGCCTTTGATCTCTTTGATAAAACTGCCTGGAATCGATTTTCCTTTCAGATGGCCACTGTCTTTAGAGAGTATGACCACTCCTTTTGAAGCCTCCTTGGAAATCATTCTTGCCCCGTCAAGTTTCAGATCAAGGGCGAAATTTCTGATTCTGAGGTCATAACGCAGAGTGGCGACTACTCTTCCCTGCACAACCACTTCATCTGTACGGTCCTCTCCGGCAGTCTTGTTGAGAAAAATTGTCTTTCCCTTGAGGAATTTGTCGGTGCCGAAGTACCTGCGGAAAAGAGAAGCGATGAGATCGTTCGTTTTTCCCATTGACGGTCTGAGATCACCAGGATTTGAAACTGAGAATTCTCTGCCTGCAGAAGAGCACACGCTGCATTCTCTTCCTAAAACCAGAGTACCGCATTGGTCACACCATCTGAATGCAGTCTTACCATGCTCGAATTGAGGCATACAGATTGATCAATGTATCCTACTTCAAAGTTGCTATGCGATCAATAACGTTTATACACTCAATAGAGAATAAGTGAAAAGATGTACAGACCGGCACCAATGAATATTCCACAAGATTACGGTAAAATCAAATTCAGCAAGGAGGAAATGAGACACATCTTGTTTTCCGTCATAGTGCTGACGATTGCTTTTACGCTAGCGTTTTCAGGAATAATATTAGGAGACAGATACATAATCGGCCTCAGTACGGCAGAGTATCTATTATACTATCTAGCGGTATCATTTGTTGCAGTATTAAGCGGATTTCTGTTACATGAACTGGCACATAAATTCGTGGCACAGAAGAATGGGGCCTGGGCAGAGTTCAGATCATTTCCGATGGGACTGGCTGTAGCGTTATTCTTCTCAGTACTGGGAGTGCTGTTTGCAGCTCCGGGTGCTGTGTACATTCAAGGAATGATCAGCAAAAAGCAGAACGGGCACATCAGCATCGCCGGACCGGTGACGAACTTAGTCCTGGGTACAGGTTTCATTCTGATTGCCATGGCATTCGGTACAAATGACCTCATCGGCTACGGATTATACCTAGTAGGCTCCATCAACCTGCTGCTTGCAGTCTTTAACTTACTGCCGGTACCACCGCTTGACGGTTACAAGGTACTAAGATGGAACCTTCCGGCATATATTGTAGTAATGGCAGCCGCCATTGTCATGGCAGCTGGTGTTTACACAGGCTGGTGGTTTTAAAGATCTTCACATGGGTAACGAAGGTGCTTGATAATGCATCCTTCTTCCCATTCCTGCTGTTTTCCAGGGTTCATGATGTTGTTGGGATCTAACGCCTTTTTTATTGTCTTCATGACTCCCAAGGCAGAAGACCTTTCTTTTTGGAAGTAAGGAGCTTTGGAGATACCGACGCCGTGTTCTCCTGTGACGGTTCCGCCCAGTCTTACACAGGTCTCAAAGATCTCACGCACAGCATTTTCACCGTTTTTCCAGGCTTCTTTGGATTCTGGATTAAGAAGCATCTTTGTGTGAAGGTTTCCGTCTGCAGCGTGACCGTATGTTCCTACGATAACGTGATTGCGCTCTGCAATTTCTGCAAAGGCCATGACAGCATCGGGAATTTTGGAAATCGGTACAGCCATATCATCTGCCAGTGAAACTGACACTAAACCCTGGCCGTATCTGGAAAGGGCGGACATAACGCTCTTTCTGGAATTTGTCCACTGAGCCATCTGCTTTGGGTCATCAGACTGGTCAAGACCTACAGCGCCGAGATCATTTGCCACCTGGGCAACTTCCACAAGCTCTTTTGCTACAATTTCTGGCTCTCCGTCGACTTCAATCATACAGAGCGCGGCGACATCAGGCAGTCCGGCGTTGATTGCCTTGTTGACTGCACGAATGCATGTAGAATCCATCAGCTCCATGGCGGAAGGCAGGAGGGGCTTGGCAATAAGATTGGATACACACTGTCCGGCCTTCTCTAGGGAGTCAAAGCCAGCAAGCACCATTGCCATTTTCTTCGGCTTGGGGACTACTTTCAGAGTTACCTCGGTAATTACTCCCAGTGTTCCCTCGCTTCCTACAAAGAATTTCTCCAGCTGGTATCCGGAAGCATCTTTCAGCGTCTTTGTTCCCACTTTGATAATGTCTCCATTAGGAAGAACTACTTCCAGTCCCAGAACGTAATCTCTGGTTCCTCCGTATTTTACAGCGCGCATTCCTGAAGCATTCGTCGCAACCATGCCGCCGATTGTACAGGCTTCAGCGCTTCCCGGAGTCGGCGGGAATGTAAACTTGTAAGGTGCCAGTGCCTTCTGGAGCTTGTCGTAAACTACACCGGCCTCACACACGCAGTATAAATCTGGAACTCTGACTTCCTTGATTTTGTTCATGCGTGTAAGGTCCATAACAATGCCGCTTTTCAGTGGCACAGCTCCGCCGCACAAACCGGTTCCAGCTCCGCGGGGGACTACCGGAATTTTGTACTTGTTAGCCATCTTCAATATGGCTGAGACTTCTTCTGTTGAGGATGGACGTACCACAACAGATGGTGTCACATGATGAATAGAAGCGTCAAAGCCATAGGTGTACAAATCTGCGATATTTGTGGAGAAATTGCCATCTCCTACGATTGTTTGAATTTCAGAAACTACAGTTTGATCCATGGTCTCACTGATTGCGCATTGCGTATGAATATTAAAAAAACTATCCCAAAAATAGGAGTTAAAGGGAGAAGGGGCTTTCTAAAAATACGAAAGCCGTTGGATTTGATGTGTAAAACTGCTTATTCAACATCAATGATTACGCCGTTCTCTTCCAGAACCTCAACAGCACGTTTCAGATACTTCTCTTTCATAAAGATGTGATCTGTTGAGAAGGCAGACAGGGCAAAGATGCTGATGTCTTGGTCGGCGAGAAGTTTGGTGATGTATGCCAAGAAGCCGATCAGATCAAAAGGAAGCTTTGTGTCAAAGCTGATTATCTTAAGCTGTGTTTCCTGTGAAATGCAGTCCAGATCAAGATCTGATTCCGCTACCACGCTTATTTCCCTTCCATCTGTGATTATCGCGAATATCTTATCATTCTGTTCAGGGAAGTCCTTCACTTTAGAGATTGTATAATTCTTATGTCTGACAGATGCACGGATCTCTGTATCCTTGGTAATTTCCTCAAAGCGCATAGTTATGACCGAGTATATCAAAAGGCCAAGGGATATTAAGCGTTGGCGTTAGGATTAGACAAGTTGATCATCGGTCATCTTTTTCTTCATAAATTCCAAGGCTACCAGAATGAGCCCGCCCAGTACAAAGAAGAGAATGTGGAATGTACTCAGGGACATAGCTGGCTGTGGAACCTCTAAAGTTGTGGCTCCCATGATGATTGAATAAATGGAACCGATCATCAATCCCAGAATGAGATAGACTGTCTGAGAGCGGTAAGTATCCAGACAGTGTTTCACAATTTTAATCACTAAAAATATGCCGACAATTAGGCCTAAAGCAAATATGCCGAGCATAAGGAGATATGACGTGTCCATATGGATTACTTCTTTTACAGCATTCAGCAGGGGCAGGTAGAGTCCCATTGCCAGAAGCAGTGTAGATCCGGATATTCCCGGCAGAACCATCGCCGAGATAGTTATGATTGCGGCAACGAAAACATACAATGCCAGCTCAATTGAGGGCTGAGTTAGGTTTACACTGCTGCCTTCTCCAGATACCGGGTTGTAATATGTAATCAGACAGACTATGATAATGCCGATTATTGTGAAAATGAGATTCGCATACTTTCCTTTGAGACAATCCTTTTCAGCCATCGCTATGACGGGAATTGCAAAGATGATTAATCCAAGGAATAAGGAGCTTATCTGATAGATGTTCGATTGAAAAACGCTGGATAGGATAAGAACACAGATTACAAAACCAATTATCCATCCTACTCCCAACTTCAACAGGAATTTGGCAGCGTTGATGCGCTGTTCCTTGGTACCAGAAAGAATGTTGTTGAATGCACCTACAAACTTGTCATAAAAACCGAGCAGAAAAGCTATGGTTCCCCCAGAAACTCCTGGCACGCTGTCAGCGATTGCCATGCAGAATCCCCTGACAAAGTTAATGAGCATTGATATCTCCGCAGTCCGTGATACGGATTTTATCAGAGATATATTTATACTTACCCATAGTCAGTTAATTCTTCACATGCAGCGGCGGTAAAACGATATAATGACATGATGATAATGAAGTGACAGACATGCAGGATATTCTGATTGTTATCGATATGCAGAATGATTTTATTAGCGGCCCGCTCGGCAGTGAAGAGGCCGCATCTATTGTTCCCAATGTAGTAAAAAAGATTGAAGGATTCAAAGGCGGAGTCATGTTCACAAGGGACACACATCATGAAAACTATCTCGAAACACAAGAAGGAAAGAATCTTCCAATTGTACACTGCATAAAAGGAACTGAAGGATGGGAACTGCATCCTCAGATTGAAAAACTGAGAAAGTGTGAACCGATTGACAAACCTGCTTTCGGATCAATTGAACTCGGAGAGATCCTCAAGTCACTTGATCAAAAGAATAAGATCAGAAAAATCGTTCTGATCGGTGTCTGCACAGACATATGCGTAATCTCCAATGCAATGATTATAAAATCATCTCTTCCTGATACGGAGGTGTCTGTTGATGCTTCCTGTTGTGCCGGTTCCAGCAGAGAGAATCATCTGACCGCTCTCAAAGCCATGGAACTCTGCCAGATCAAGATTGAAAACAAAGGCTGATCATCGTCTGAGCATAGTTTTTGCAGACCGTTTCCATCGTCTCAGGGTATTTCTTGTCCTGAGTTTTCTTGTTTCTCTCCTTACTTTCTTGACTGTTCTCTTCTTCAATCTGAATATTTCAGCATGGATGTCATCAAGATCCATATCTTTGCTGTTTCTCATGAGTGTTTTTTGGAGCCCATGTTATTAGTTTATTTCATTTAAGAATTAAAAACAACAGAAATATAATTTTAAAAGTAAGATGATTGTTTATATTAAATTCTATATGAATAATTATTGCTATGATCAACTTCGATAATCTGAGCTGTACCTTCTTATGTGATGCGGTGATAGAGCGCTGATTGTTGATGACAATGAGAGTAGTCCAGTAAGTAAAGAAATAATGATGTGCTCGATCTGAAAATTAGGAAAGTGATAGATTTAGGAATGAAATAAATAATAAAAAATATATGATAAAATGACCGCGAACGGACATGTAAAAAATTTGACAGAAGGGCGTCCGCTCAAATTGATTTTGATGTTTGCACTTCCGATGATAATCGGAGGAGTTGTTCAACAGCTTTACAGCGTTGTTGATACACTCATCGTAGGAAACACACTTGGATCCCAGGCCCTGGCGGCTGTGGGGGCAACTGGTTCTACGATCTTTTTCATGATTTCATTCATGATTGGGCTGACAAATGCATTTTCGATTGTAACGGCCCATCATTTCGGAGCAGGTAATCAGGCAATGGTCAAAAAGACTGTGGTGAACGCCATATTCCTGTCAGCAATATGTGCCGTTGCTCTTTCACTTGTCGGCATATACGGTGCAAGACCGCTGATGGAGCTGCTTCAGACACCTGCAGACATCATAAATGAATCAGTAATCTACATTCAGATCTGCATCGGATTCAGCGTTGCACAGTTAGCATACGACGTGGCAGCAGCAATTCTGCGTGCCATAGGCGACAGCAAAACTCCCCTGTATTTCCTGATAATCTCTGCCTTTTCCAATATCGTCCTCGATTTAGTGTTTATACTTGGAATGGACATGGGTGTTGCCGGTGCAGCAATAGCAACCGTGATCTCGCAGGCGATCTCTGCTATTTTATGTATAGTTTATATCATAAAAAAATATCCAATATTCCACATATCACGCAGTGAGTTCAGGCCGGACTTCAAGCAGCTTAAACTTGTAACGAAGATGGGCATCACCATGGGTCTGCAGAGCTGCTTCATTTCAGTAGGAGAAATGGCAGCTACCGGAGTTATCAACGGTTTCGGTACGACTGTTGTCGCGGCATACACTACAGGAATCAGAGTGGAAGAGTTTGCTACGCTAGCATTCATAAATCTGTCTCAGGCTTTCTCAATATATGCAGGACAGAATATAGGTGCTCACAAGACGGCCCGTATCCAAGAGGGATTTAGAAAAATATCTGTGCTGATCATACTCCTGAGCTTCATATCAATGGCATTGATCTTTAATTTCGGAGATGATGTCGCACGCTGGTTCATATCAGATGCAGATTCGCAGATCGACAGCGTAGTCAGCATAGCGTATCAATATCTGTGCACATCAGCCTGCTTTTACCCGTTCTTAGGGATGATTCTGCTTTACAACAATACTCTGAGAGGCATGGGAGAACTTGGAGTTCCGCTTATGTCAGGAATAATCGAACTTCTTTCTAAAGTAGGTCTATCGATCATCTTAGCAAGCCTCTTCGGCTATTCAGGAATATGGTACGCAGCTCCAATCGGGTGGATACTAGGAATGCTGCCTTCACTGATCAGGTATCATCAGGGCAATTGGAAAAAATGTCCCAGCAAGATTGCAGATGCATATCCGGAGTAATCTCTCCGGATGTGAATCTGTATAAACAACAATCATATGTCTGATTGATATGTTCCTAGAAGACTGCAAGATCGGACAGAAATATGATATTCCTGAAGTATTGATCACAAAAGAAGACATTATTGATTTTGCTAAAAAGTACGATAACATTCCGCTTCATACTGATGAGGAGTATGCTAAGACTACCAGATTCAAAGATATGATTGCATCAGGAATGATGAGTTTATTAGTCATGTGGGGAAAATTTCAGGAGCAGGACATTTTGGGAGACGGACTGGTAGCCGGAAAATGTTTCAGCACTGAATGGTTTGTGCCTGTCTTTGCCGGAGACATTCTAAGAGGAGAAGTGGAGATTGTTGGAACATATCCCAGAAATAAATACAACGGCGTCATACAAACTAAAATGACTGTTTATAATCAAAAAGATGAGATTGTTCTGATAAACTCTACAGAAGCCGTCATTAAAAGAAAAGATGCACCGGGCATCCTGCAAGCTTAATGCAAGAGGATCTAATAAAATGAGAAAAAGGTTTGGTGTGATGTGTTCATGTAAATTTACCTTGCATCTTTAATATCACACCTCTAATTGCACCCATTCCCAATACACTTTCAAGGAATAACAGTTCTATAAATTGGAATCCTAATGGAGATATGATATTGTATACAATTGTAATGGTAATGATAGATATGATCACTATCACTAATGATTTGAGGCAATTCGATGAACTTAATCTTGACCATTCAAAATCCATACTTACAAAAGCAATTGCAATTATCAAATCTGCAACCACTAGTATAAGTATAGCTAGCTGATCGGACTCCTGAGAATACGCATAAGCTATGGATATTATAAATGCAGCAATTATTGTAGCGAGTGCAATTATATTCGGCATTTTCATTATATCACCTCATCTTTTCTCATCGTGGTATCTTATTGGGAGTACACCTCCAATAATATTGGTCCACCAACAATTGGTATGGTTATAGATGGGGTTAGGTATATAGATAAGGCCATCACAAATACAGCTCCATTTGGATAGTAAGTGGTTATATCTATACCAATGAGGTCTAGAGCAGCTATAATTGCTGCAACGCCTACTGTCCCAATACCCCCAATATATCCCAATGCTGATGCTCCTACATCAACTACTGCTTTTAATGTATTAGCAGATAAGTACACAAAATTTCCACTATAGTGCTCGGTAATTCCGGCAGTAGTGTGAGATAATAAAAGAACGGTTCAACTTTGGTTACTCCACCATCTGTGACAGCTACGCTAGCCTGTGCAAGCGTTTCATGGTGAAAAGTCACTTCAGTATATTCAGTTGATGAATATGTTCCAGTCGTTGAATCATAAGATGGTAATACAATTGTAATACAATCAGAACTCACGGCCTCTTCACTTTCTAACATAGACAGCACTGGTGCATCGTCTAGGGCAGCATCAGAGTCTCCTGGACCCAATGCTGCAAAACATCCTACAGACGTAATCATCAATGCAACAGCTACACATAATATACTCTTGCAGTTCATGTTTTCACATCCATCTAAATCTAAAAAGCTAAAGCTAGTTTCTGACAAAGCATAGATAAAGACTAAACTAACTTTAGATGCTAATTTAGATAATAAATTTAACGAATTAGTACTATATAAACTAACATTGTATGAAATATACATTTATAAATCATTTTGTAATTGATAACCATATTTATAAGGTTTACACAATTTTATATATAAATTAACTATAGATAATTTAATGTATTAAATATAACAACAATCTGGAACATAAATTGTTTTGAAAAATGATATTATCATTTTTAATAAAAATAATATCAATCAACATTGATTATTTTAATCAATTAGATATTAAAGGTAATCTGGGTTATATATCACGACTCAAAATATACACATTTTTCCTAATTTGATCAGCACATTGTATGGATTCTAATTAACAAATGTTTAATCTTATGCGCTGGATATACTAAGTACATGAACCTAAATCATATCTAAAGGTAAAATAATGAATCATATCAGAATATGAGTACTAGTTGGTAAAAACTTCTGAATTACAGGGTGTAGATAAATCAGTTAAATAATGCAAATTGGATTGTATGTAAAAATTTTGTATCAAATGAAAAGATGATGAGAGTTTGAAAAATAATCTTGTGAAATGCTCATACTACAATAGATGATGCAATTCAATTGATATTAATACTATTAACATTGACTATATCAAATCATCTGAAAAGTACCTGCCAATCATGGATAACCTTCACCCCTCTCACACAATGTTCATGACATGAAGAAATGAAGACAAGATTGTGTAAAGTATCTTAAGATGAAGATATTAAGCGCTTTTCTACATAATAAGAGGGCGTCAAAATCTAAAAATCTTTTATTCTTATTATTCAAATGAGAATCAAGTAGGAGGCTGTGATTAATTCACCCGCCGTCCTCTCACAGCACCGTATGTATCTGCTGATATATGGCGGTTCAGCAATCTTGAATGTGCTTCATTGTACAGTTCCAGCATGTTAAGAAACTTTGAGATTCTAAGTATTCGTTGTTCAGCGTATTTGCTACTGAATAATAAAAAGACATTTTCCAGATACTGTGTATATTTCAGATTGTTCCACATTACTTTCCATTTCAGCAGACATGCTTCTTTCCCAGTGTTTCTCTGCTAATGCCGTGATGCTCTTCCTTCTGCAGGGGTTCGCAGAGAAATTTCATCCCTGAGAATTAAAAAAACCGTTTGAAAAGGTTTTTGGAAGTCTCGAAAAGACTTCCTGAGTGTGCCAGACACACAAAAAGTTTTGAGAAGTTTCAGCTTAGAAACTTCTCCTCTTGAAGAGGAAGTATGCTATTAAGGTAGTAATCAGACCCCATGCGATGAACACACCGGATGTCTGGACTAAATCTACAGTAACAGCTGGTATCATACCGCCAAATGTGAAGCCGAACACATCATAAATTGCACCTGATGCGATATCTGGTAACCACCAATTTTCAACATCATATGCACCCAGCAGAGTCGATACTATTGAAAAGATCAGCAGTGACATCACGAATGTTATGATTGTTGCCGTGCTTCCCTTTTTCATCACAGAGCTTATCAGTAAAGCTATTCCCACCATGCAGAACAGGTAGAGAACTGCAAGGCCGAATGATGTCAGGAGGGTTGCGTCCACAGATCCTGCAACTGCTAAAGACACTACTGATGTGAATACATAGTAGAATGCAAGGAATGCAATCCCTATCACCATCGATGCAGTCAGCTTTCCGAGAAGGATAGATGACTTCTTTACTGGTCTCGTGAAGAGAATTAGTGCGGTTCTTTCCTCAAATTCAGAAACTAGCGAAGTAGATGCAAAGAGTGTAGCAAACAGCAGTACAATCAAAGCAATGAATGATGAATAACTGGCTGCCAGTTCTGTAGCATTGTCGGATAACCCCTCACCAAGTATGTAAGGTACTGCAGTGAGTAAGATAAGTACCAGAAAGATAAGCGCCGTGAACAGCAGCATCTTTTTTCCTCTAGTGAACTTAACTATCTCATTTTTCATTACCACATAAGATTGTTTCAGATAGGTGACGATGCCACCGTTCATTCTGGTATAGTTGTTAGAATTCTGAGTTTCTGACATTAAATCACCTTGAGTCCTTAATTAAACTGAGATACTTATTCTCTAATGCATTTGAGTCCTCAGACATGCTGTAAACTGTAATGTTCATGTTTGCCAGAGTGTTGAATAGATTCATCTGTTCAGACTTGCCGCCTTTGAAGCGTATCTCAATTCCGTTGTCATACAATCTAGCGCTTGCAACATTGGAGACTTCACTGATCTTTTCAACCATGGCGTTATCTGGTTTTTCCACAGTCTTTACAATCACAGTTCTAGATTCAGAGTCTCCAAGAATTCTATCAATCTCATCGTGGACAAGGAGCTTTCCGTGGTCAACCATTGCCACATGGTCGCATAAATCACTGACTTCATGCAGCATATGTGAGCTCATTAAGACAGTGAGGTCCTTGCTGCCGCTTCTGAGAGTTTTGAGAATCTCTCTCATCTCTGCCATACCTCTGGGATCTAATCCAGATGTAGGTTCATCAAGGATGATTATGTCGGGATTGTTTAGCAGTGCCTGACCAAGAGCAATTCTCTGCCTCATTCCTTTGGAGAATGTTCCGAGTTTCTTGTCAGCCCACTGAGTCATTTTAACTTTCTCCAGAATCGTGTCTGTTTCGTATTTAATGGACTCAGAACTCATTCCCAGCAACTGCCCGAGATATCTGAATGTCTCTCTTGGTGTGAGATAAAGATAAAATTCAGGTGTCTCAACGACAGTTCCCACAGTAAGCAATGCTTCCCAGGAATTTTTCGTAACATTTATTCCATTAATCTCAACAGCTCCGGAAGTTGGAGTAGTAAGGTTTGTTAAGATTTTTAACGAGGTACTTTTGCCTGCTCCATTTGGTCCCAGTAGCCCAGTAAAACTATTTTTCTTAATTTTAAGGCTGAGATCATCTACGGCAACAAAAGTGCCATATTCTTTTCTTAAGTTTATCAGTTCTATCGGATATTCTGAAGTCATAATTTCTTACCATCTTTTTTAGTGTATTTTTATTCATATGATTATGTTGCATATTGACAGATTTTTGCCAATTTAAACCTCATATTAAACATTAAGTATTTAATGATAGTCATTAAATCTTTGTTGAAAAACATTAAAGATAGTGTTATATATACTTAACAGATTAAGCTCAGTAAAAGTGTATGGGCTATGAATGAAAAATTTGAACTTAAGAGACTTCAGACTATCTGCAGATACGGTTCATACGGCATCATCCTAGTCATGGCAGTATTTATACTACTTCTATTTGCATTGGTAGTGCTGCTTTTTATCCCTGAAGTCTGGCAGACACTAATAGATGAAGGGATTCCCGAGTCAGAAATTATTCCGCTTATTGTTGTGCTAATTGCAACATCTGTGATCATGTTGCTAGTTCTCGGAATTGTGTATAAACTGATGAAAGCTATAAGCAAGGAGAGAACGCCGTTTACGATTAAAAATGTGAAATATATAAAAATTATAGCAGTATTAGTTTTCATAGCTGGATTGGTGATCCCAATCATAGAAAATACGATGGTGAAGATAACTCACCCTGAAATCGAATCTAGCATCAGCATAAATTTCTTCATGGTGCTTGCAGCTGTGGCGATGTACTGTTTGTCTCTTGTATTCCAGTATGGTGTGTATCTCCAGACTGAATCCGATCAAACTCTGTGATGAAATATGGCGATAGTACTGAGATTAGACAGGGTCATGGCGGACAGGAAGATCTCGTTGAATGAGCTGGCAGAAAAAGTAGGCATATCAAATGTAAATTTATCGAATATAAAAACAGGTAAGATCTCAGCGATTCGGTTTTCAACACTTAATTCAATATGCAGAGTCTTGAAATGTCAGCCAGGAGACATACTAGAGTATGTTGACGATCTTGAAGATCAGTGATTATTTGTTGTGCAGATTTCATTTTTTAAAATAATATGTTTAGAGTATTTTGTCAATATCGAGTAAGACGGCACTGCTGCGTTCTTGATGCCATGAGATCTTCCGCAGCAAAACCGACTGGTGAGCAAAAATGCCGATCTTATCGCGTCAGTTCTTCTGTAAGAACTTTAAAGCAGTGCCGTCATTGGTAAATGGTTTAAAACTGCCAGACTACTGGCAGTGTTTTGATTTTTATTTTAGAGTTTAAGCTGCTACTTTCTGAGTCTGAAGATTGAAGTAGAGTGTGACTGCTGGGTTATCTTTATTATTGTAACCGTTTGCTTCTTTTGACTCCACGTTCTGAGTTATTGCATTAGGTCCGATAATTATCTGGTCTGCTGACGTTTCATACTTGACAATACCGCCGAATGATCCTTGAATGTTAAGTGTTGAGTTACCTTTGAGAAGTATGTATGCTGCAGGACGATCAGGATATTCTGTGTTTCCTACATTGTCTACATCTTTGAATACATCATAGAAAACGACTTTCTTATTTTCAGGAACAGTCAAAGTTGCATCTTCAAATACTGTCAGAGTTGCTCCTGTTAAAAATTTGAAGTTATTGTTGAAAGTATAGTTTCCATTGTGAAGCTCGAAAGAAATGTCTCCATCGATCGGATAAGTGAACTTGCTTGAGGTCATAGGCTTCGTGATACCGCCGAATGAGAATGTAAGTGTGCTTTTTTCTGCACTTGCTCCTCCATAGATCGCTATGTTTACTCTGTCTGTTGCGGCATCGTATGTTTTGACTAAGTACGCATTGTCATTCAGGTGGATTAATCCGTTGTTGTTGTCAATCTGAGGATATCTAGTGTAATTGAAGGTACTTCCTCCGTACATTTTCACGTTGCCCAATAATGAAGCTCCTGAGTTGATTGTTATTTTAGATTCTATGTTGTGGCAGTTGTATTCATTCAGAGGGAAGGGATCTCCATATTTGTTGAGAAGTACGTTTATTCTTCCTCCGATTAAGTTGAGACCATGAGTGCCTCCTCTCCAGCTTTCAATTACAAATAAGTCTCTTATCTCTGCTCCTGACTCTGCAATTACTTCTCCATTTCCTTTGATGTAACCGCAGTTATCTAAGATGCCTCCGCTCTTGACAATGATGTTGCCTGAGAGATTAATCTGTGCATATCCCCCTCTGATATCTTGATCATAATCTCCCCCTCCAGGATATCCTGTTACAGCGTTGATTAGGACTTTTCCTTCAATTGTCAGAGTAGCGTTTTTGTCGATTGTGAGTGTTCTATATTGAGACTTAACGCTTGTAGTAGTTCCATCAGGGTTGTATCCTGTTGATGTGTATCCAACATCGTTGTCCATGCACGGCAGCAGCAGAAATACTCCTGCTTTTACAGTTGCATTTGAAGTCATTGTGTAATCGCTGATTAACACAACTGTCTGACCGCTTACGGCTGTGTTCAATGCTTCTTCCAACGTATTGTATGTTGTATCGCCTATGCTTGCTACAGGTGTAGCATTTCCTGCAGATAATGTCACATTACCGTCAGAATCAGAATCATTCAGTGTTCCGACTGCAATGAAACAAAATGCTGCAAGCAGTACTGCTCCTACTGCAAGCATCAATTTATGTTTATTTTGCATTTATTCATTCCTCCAAATTTTTATTGAAATTTTATATTATCTCTCAGTTATGAAAGAATTTGCAAATGAGTGATGGCACTGCTGCGTTCTTGATGCCATGAGATCTTCCGCAGCAAAACCGACTGGTGAGCAAAAATGCCGATCTTATCGCGTCAGTTCTTCTGTAAGAACTTTAAAGCAGTGCCGTCATTGGTAAATGGTTTAAAACTGCCAGACTACTGGCAGTGTTTTGATTTTTATTTTAGAGTTTAAGCTGCTACTTTCTGAGTCTGAAGATTGAAGTAGAGTGTGACTGCTGGGTTATCTTTATTATTGTAACCGTTTGCTTCTTTTGACTCCACGTTCTGAGTTATTGCATTAGGTCCGATAATTATCTGGTCTGCTGACGTTTCATACTTGACAATACCGCCGAATGATCCTTGAATGTTAAGTGTTGAGTTACCTTTGAGAAGTATGTATGCTGCAGGACGATCAGGATATTCTGTGTTTCCTACATTGTCTACATCTTTGAATACATCATAGAAAACGACTTTCTTATTTTCAGGAACAGTCAAAGTTGCATCTTCAAATACTGTCAGAGTTGCTCCTGTTAAAAATTTGAAGTTATTGTTGAAAGTATAGTTTCCATTGTGAAGCTCGAAAGAAATGTCTCCATCAATCGGATATGTAAATTTGCTAGTCATCATATCTTTGGTGATACCCATCGAGAATGTGAGTGTACTGCTTTCTGCACTTGCTCCTCCGTAGATTGCTATGTTTACTCTTTCTGTTGCAGCATCATATGTTTTGACTAAGTATGCATTATCATTCAGGTGGATTAACCCATTATTGTTATCGATCTGAGGGTACCTTGTATAATTATAACTGTCATTGCCATACATTTTCACGTTGCCTAATAATGAAGCTCCTGAGTGAATTATTATTTTAGATTCTATGTTGTGGCAGTTGTATTCATTCAGAGGGAAAGGATCTCCGTAATTATTAGAAAGTACTTTAGAAAGGCCCCCAATCAGATTAAGTGCGTGAGAGCCTCCTCTCCAGCTTTCAATTACAAATAAGTCTCTTATCTCTGCTCCTGATTCTGCAATTATTTCTCCGCTTCCTTTGATGTAACCGCAGTTATCCAAGATACCTCCGCTCTTAACAATGATATTTCCTGAAAGATTGATCTGTGCATATCCTCCTCTGATATCTTGATCATAATCTCCGCCAGCTGGATAACCTGTAACGGCATTGACTAAAACACTTCCTTCAATTGTCAGAGTAATATTCTGCGGAATTGTTAAGGTTCTGTATTGATCCACGCTTGTTGTGGTTCCATCAGGATTGTATCCCGTTGAAGTATACCCAACATCGTTATCCATGCAAGGAAGCAGCAGAAATACACCAGATTTTACAGTTGCATCTGAAGTCATCTCATAATCTTTTAAGAGTGTAAGCTTGTCTCCGGATTTAGCATCAGCTAAAGCAGCTTCAAGAGATGTATAGAAATTCTTACCGATCTGTGCTACATACTGCGTTTCAACTTCTGCGAAAACAGCAGTTATGTTGAGATTGTTTATCAATGAAAATGAATATGTTGAGTTGGTAGATAGCACATTATTGTTTTCATCAACCCAGCAATAAAACTTGTATCCAGCATTTGGAATGGCTGATAGTTTTATTGATGAAGCAGACGGGAGCATATTTTCAGAGCCTACTGCTAATTCTTGATCTCCAGAAGTTGCAGAGATATTTCCATATTCGCTATTGTTAGAATCAACTTTCAAATGCATAGCAAGAGAGAAACTTAGATTCTTAATCCAAAGACCGTCTTCTTCAGCGCTATCATCTGCTAGTTTTGCATAGGCAAAATAGACCGTTACTGATTCACCTTCAGCTGCATCAATAGCTACAGATGCTTTGGACCATAAGTCAGTAACTGCAAATGTTCCTGCGAGGTATTCAGTAGAACCTAACAAATAAAATCCATATATCCCATAATATGAGATTTGTGAAAAATTATAGCACAATGCATCCTGTGAGATGTTTGCAGAAGCTTTATTTGATTTAAGTATGTAATCAAATGACAAAACTCCGGGGCCAGTGAGTGTTACAGAAAATTCTGGAAGTGTTGTTGTACCATCATATTGATCAGGTGCTCCCGAATACAAAGAATGATAAGTACCATTCTGCTCATCATGTAACCAGGGTTTGTCACCAACATTTTCAAATACAGTTACACTGCCGTCTGATGAAAGCACGTTGTTCCATTTGGCATATAATGTAAGATTATTAGCAGGCATAGTTGTTGGTGCCTGAACTGACAATGCTGAATCAGAATACCAGCCGTCAAACTGATAACCGAATTTCTCAGAAGATGGTAATGAAAGTGCATCTCCTTGCTTCAGACTTTGGTAAGTTGTATCATCAACCGCACTTCCGCCGTTGGTTTCAAATGAGATTGAATATGTTTGAGCAGTTATCTGCACTGTTACAATACTGCTGGTTGACGTTGAAGAAGTAGTTCCAAGAGTGTTGGTTACTACACAGAAGTAATAGTACACTCCTTCAGGTTTGTTAGAAGGAATCGTGTAGGTAGCAGAATTTGCTACCTTTTTGGTTTCCTCCACTGTTGTATCAGATGGCCCAGTTGCAGCATACCAAGCGTATGATAAGATTCCGCCATCTGTGACTGAAGCAGAAACAGTGAGAGATTTTGAATCTCCAGCAATAATATCCACTGGAGAATTGGGAGATTCTATTATTGGTGCCTCTGCTTCTAAAGATGTTTTGAGGGAGATTGTGACGTCTCCGTTGGGCATGATGAAGGTATTCCCATTTAATGTTACACTACCAGATGTTGACGTTACTTCAATATCATCTATGGTGTAACCCGAATTCGGATCAATATTTATGACTATCACTTCACCAGCAGACAGGTAATGATATTCGTTTTGATAGTCTGCATTTATTGATGGTATGCCAGTTAAGAGTGAGTTGTTTGCAGTTACATAAACATACCATCTTGTCAATGGATCAAAATTATTATTGAACCATGATGGTGTAAATGAGTCATCAGCATACATTAATTCATCGTTCAAGGATTCATTAGGGCCATGTCCAAGATACTTGAAGGTTGTGCCAGTCTGGGCTTCATCTACAATTAGTGAATGTTGCCCATATAAGGCAGCATCATAATGATTGAAGGAAAAGTGATAGATGTCTGTGTAACGTATACCGGTCACATCTGATGAGCAGTAGTATCGCCCATATCCATCATATCCCGTTCCATTGGACATAAATGCTTCAGATATTTTTCCATTTATGCCAGTGATTGGGATGTTCAGATTTTTCAATAATCCCATTGCATCCCTATATAGGTTGTATTGATCATTTATTGCCCTCTCAATTCCAATTTTTACATTGGTAGTTGTAAATGATTTATCGACTGAATAACAGCCATAAATCGCATCTGGGTGACCAACCATAGCAAATGGAACTGAAAAGTTAGCCATCAAGCCATTGAAAAATGATTCATCATCATTTTTAGAGACTACTTTAAGATACTTTTCATCATTTTCCACACCAACATATGCTGAAAGGATCGCAGAACTGGCATCATCACGAGCAAGTCTACATAACTGCTCTATTTGTAAGAAATAAGTAAGTTTTGCTTCTTCGATTGCATCTGCATCCTGTTTGAATACAATTGTACATCCTGCTAAGTTTACAGTGTAGTCTGCAAGATTGTCAGCCCATAGGATATCATCATTGGGCAGATATGCAAGGAATGAAGTTATTCCTGTTCTACCAGAATTTGGATTCACAGGCACTTCCTGACTTGTTGCAGCATATATCTTCTGAATCAGATTTGAAACGTCTGCATTCGGGTTTATGATTGAAACTGTCAGTGTTGTTCCTTCAAGTATTAGCTTGTAATCATTCGATGTGTCTTGATTGACCAGCTCTTGTAATGCATTTTCTAAACTGGATACCAACTGCAATGACAAGTTTAGATTATCAGTAACGTTTGATATAGTAAATTCAAACGTTAAATTATCATTTGTTGTTCCAGAGATTGTTTTATCACCAAATGCAATTACAGGACTATTGTTCCCGATTGAACTTTCAAAGGTAATCGTGAACTTGAAGTCCTTTCCATGTTCTACAGATGAAATGTTGTAACCGTCTACTACTGACGCATTATATGCAACTCCAACATTATTTGTTGGAAGAGTGATTGAATAATGATTGATGCTCCAGACAGCATAGAGAGTTACTGTTGCTCCTTCTGTGGAAGTAAGATTGCTTACTGATTCGCTGTCAGCATATTTTACAGATTCACCAAGTGTATCAGACCATCCTGCAAATGTGTAACCTGTTTTTACAAATTCATTTGCTTTGAGATATTGTGCTTCACCATATGTGAAAGTTTGATTACTCATCTCTCCACTTGTTGATCCGTTGCCATTGAATTGTACGTTGTAAGTGATAGGAGTCCAATTGGCTGTGTATGTTCTAGCTCCAATGGAACCATTTTGGATCTGAAGATTTGTTGTAGTCTCAGATATGTCTGTACCGCTCCATCCTGCAAATGTGTAACCAGTCTTAGTCGGATTGTTAATTGTTATTGTTTCAGATTCAATTGTATATTTGTCAGGATTTCCTGAAACGGTTCCTCCATTCAATTCATAAGTGATTTTATATTCAATCGGAGTCCATTTTGCGTAGAGAGTGATGTTTCCTGTTGTTGTTCCTTTTTCATAGCTAAATAGTGTTGTGCAGTCCGTGTCAGTAAACCAGCTTCCGAAATCATATCCTGATTTTGACACATTATTTGGAAGAATTATTGATTCTGTATCAACATCATATGGGACTGGAGTCTGTGCAGGGCTGCCTCCTTTTGTATCAAATGAGATTGTATACTGTGTTTTTACAAACTTAGCGTATATTGTGATGTCACCTGTTGTTCCATTAGATATTGAAGTTATCTGATTTGAGAAGTCTGAGTTTCTAAACCATCCCTTAAATTCATACCCGGATTTGGTAGGATTGGTGAAAGTTATTTCAGAGTCTATTGTATATGTAGCAGGATTTTCAGAGCTGTTTGCTCCCCCATCTAACACATATGTAATTGTGTACTCTGTTAATTCCCAGACTGCATAAAGAGTCATGTTTCCTTCAACATTCCAATTGAAAGTTGCACTTAAGGAATAATTATCACCATTGCCGTCTGCCTGAGTGTTCCATTTGATAAGATGGTATCCATTTCTGCTGAAGTCAGATCCATCACTCAAAGTTATCTCAGAACCGTATGTTGTGTTTTGACTGCTGATCGAACCTGATCCGCCGTTGTTGTCATATTGTATTGTGTATAAAATTGGATCCCAGACAGCATAGAGAGTTACTGTTGCTCCTTCTGTGGAAGTAAGATTGCTTACTGATTCGCTGTCAGCATATTTTACAGATTCACCAAGTGTATCAGACCATCCTGCAAATGTGTAACCTGTTTTTACAAATTCATTTGCTTTGAGATATTGTGCTTCACCATATGTGAAAGTTTGATCAGTCATTGATCCACTTGTTGATCCGTTACCATCGAATTGTACTTTGTAAGTGATAGGATTCCAGTCTGCTTTGAGTGTAATATTGCCAGTTACAGTAGTATTGAAATCATAACTGCTGCCTTCAAGTGTCCAGTCTTCAAATGTATAACCTTCTTTCGTCGGGTCTGTTGGCTTTGTAACTGTATTTCCGTGTGTTATTGTTTTTGTTGTTGATGGTGATTCGTTACTATATTCAAATGTAACTGAATATGTGTTCTTCTTGACACCTTCGACTGTAATGTTGATATCTGAAGTTACACTTTCAATCGTGAATTGATTGTTTGTTAATGTAACGACTGAACCATTCTGTTTGATTGTGTATTCTGATTGAGAATATGCTTCATCAAGTGTAAATGTTAATGTTACACTATCTCCATACGCTACTGTGTTGGATGAAGAAGTTAATGTATATCCTTCTCCTGGTTGAATTGTCACATTATATGAGTTCTTTTCAATTCCTTCAACTGAAATAGTCTGATTTTCTGTTATGTTCTCAATCACATATTTTTCATCAGATTTTGTTAATGCAACTCCATTTGAGTTTACAATTATCTTGTTTATATCATACATTTCATCAACAGTGATTGTAAATTCGAAATCACTTCCGTAATTTACAGTGGTGCTTCCAACATAGGATATTTTGTAATCACTAGATGTAGGAACAGTAATGCTGAATGTGATTATTTCCCAGCTAGCATAAAGTGTGATGTTTCCTGTTGATCCTATTGCAATTTCAGTTACTTTGTTTCCTGAAAAGTCTGAGGTTGTATACCATCCCAAGAATTTGTATCCAAGTCTTGTGGGATCTTTGAGAGTTATTGTGTCTGTTTCACAGTTGTATTTGTCAGGATTGGATTGATCGTTATCTCCACCGTTTAAGACGTATGAAATTTCATAATCAATTGGAGTTTCTGCATAGACTGCTTTGTAAGTTGCATCTTCAGTTACACTTGTAATCTCTTTGTCCCAGCCTGAAAAAGTATAACTGTATCTATCGCCAGACGGTCTTTCAGGATCAGTCGGGATTGTGACAACATCGCCATAATGATACTGTTTTGAACTGATCTCTGAATTATCCCAATTTACAAATGATACTGTGTATTCAACAGCTTCCCATTTTGCATAGAGTGTGATGTTTCCTGTTGATCCTATTGCAATTTCAGTTATTTGATTTTCGAAACTTTCGTCTGTGAACCATCCCTTGAATGTATATCCAAGTCTTGCAGGATCTTTGAGAGTTATTGTTTCAGTATCAATTGTGTATGAAATGGGATTGTCAGAGCTATTTGTTCCTTCATCTAATTCATAAGTTATGCTGTATGAAACTGCTTCCCATTTTGCATATAACGTCACATTGTTGATTACTTTGTCTTCATTGAAGTTCCACGGAGTTGAATAGCTGGAATCTCTATACCATCCTGTTAGGGTGTAACCTAGTCTATTCATACCAAGGTCATTTTCATTTAATACTGAATTATAATCAGCAGTTATTGTCTTGTTTGGTATGTCATCAGACACGTAATTCAATGTAACTGTGTATGTGTTGATAGTCCAGTTTGCATATAATGTTAGATCTTCAGCTTTTCCTGAAGTTTCAGTTATCTTATTATTGAATTCTGCATCTGTATACCATCCTACAAAGGTATGTCCAGTCTTTGAAGGAGCTAAGAATACCTTTGGAGTTTCTACATCATATTGCGATGGATTATTTTCATGATTTGATCCGCCGTTTAATTCATATGTAATTGAATAAGTTTCCAAGGTCCATCCTGCATACAATGTAAATGAATTTACCACAGGCGTGTTGAAATCATATTTCTGTGTGCAGTTTGAATCTATAAACCATCCTGCAAATATATATCCAGTCCTTGACGGATTTTGTGGTTCTTTAATCTGCCCTTCATACAGCACTTTTTCTTCCTTTACATCGCTTCCTCCTTTGGAGTCGAATGTAACAGAGAACTCAGCACGATCATATTTGGCATACAAAGTGAAGTTGCTGTTGACTAAGGCATTTAGATCATATACCTGAGTAAACTCAGAATCAGAATACCATCCTTTAAACTCATATCCTGTTTTTTCAGGAGCGTCTACAAGTGAAAGTTTCTGTCCATTTTCCACATAGATGTGTTCTATTTGCGAGTCTCCATAATCAAGAGATACTCTATTCTGAATTTTTGTTGCGAATGTATACAATACAGTCTTGGTAGATGCCCCTGAAGCATTTGCTTCTTTAGATTTATATATCAAAGTTTTCGAGTTGTGCGTATCAATAGATGCATTTCCAGTATCACCAGAAATATTAATTATTCCTCCAAAGCTCCCTTCAATTGTAAGTGACGTGCTGTCCATCATTATTAGATCTGCAGAGGGCCTGTTAGGATACTTTGTACTATCCGTGGGTGTACTACCTATAGTACACAAATCATCAAATTGGTCATAGAATACGGTTGCACCTGATTGAGATATTGTTAAATTTACACCTTCATGCAGAATTAATTCAGACCCTGTTAAGAATTTAAAGTGATTTTCAATTGTGTAATCTCCACCATATAACTCAAAGGAGATATCTCCATCAACAGGGAAGATAAAATTTCCACTTGACAGATATCTGTCTACAATGTACAGCGAACTTTTGCTTGCTGTTGCCCCTCCATAAATTTCAATAGTTACTCTTCCCTTGTCTGATGAGGAAGAACCATTTAATGCATCAGGATTGAATGTTTTTACCAGATATGCGCCTTCGGCGAGTCTGATCAAACCATTTGTATTATTTACTTGGGGGAAACGAGTATAGTGATATCCAGAGATTTCCCCTTCAAACATCTTTACATTTCCAAGCAAAGATGCTCCTGAATAAATGACTAATTTGGATTGAATATTGTGGCAGTTATATTCATTGAAGGGAAACACACCATTATTATACATGGTGAGTGCCTGAGTTCCGCCCCTCCAGTGTTGTACAATATACATATCTCTGATTTCTGCACCTGATTCTGCTGTTATCTTTCCGTCTCCTGTAATGTAACCGCAGACTTCGAGAATTCCTTCATTTTTGACAGAAATGTCTCCGTTGAGAATGATCTGTGCATATCCGCCTGTGATGTCCATGACGTGATAACCGCCGGCTGCACGGCCGGTTACTGCATTAACAAGCAGTTGTCCTTGCAGATCAACTGTTATTCCTTCAGGAATGGTCAGAGTGCGATAGAGTACGCTGTGAGAATTACTGTCACTCATAGTTCCATTGGGATTGTGCTGCTGCTCATAATCTGCAGTCAGATCATATCCTGTGTCTTCATCAGAACACGGCAGAACTAAGAATACTCCTTTCTTCACAGTAATGTTCTGCTTCAGAGTGTAATCATTCAGGAGAATTACTTTATCTCCGCTCACAGCAGCATTCAGCGCGTCTTCCAAGTTTTTGTAATTATTTCCATTCAGATTTGCTGCGTATGAATCAGAGTATGTTACTGTCACGGTTGTATCGTTCAGTATTGTTCCCGAAACTGCTGTCTTGTCTGGAAGCATGCCAGAGATTTCTGGAGATTCTACAGAATATTCAGAACCGTATGCCAGTGTTTCTATATGTTGAAGATAAGCTTGTGAATTGTCTTCATAAACATAGCTTATTGTCAGTGTGTATGAGTTCACAGTCCACTTTGCATACAGAGTGATGTCATCAGCAGGCATTGTTGAGAACTGATATTCGGTTTGCAATGATTCGTCCGAACACCAGTATGCAAATGTATAGCCATCCCTCATTGGATCGTTGGGTTTTGATACGCTTGTACTATAATCCTGAGTTATCACTGGTACGCTAGAACCGCCGTTGCTTTCAAACGTTATGGTGTATTGATTCACTGAAAATTTAGAATAGAGATCGATGTCTCCTGCAGTTACTCCTTTAGAGTATACAAATTCAGTTTCTGCATCTAGTTCATACCATCCCAGGAAATCATGTCCTGTTTTTGATACGGCAGGCAGTGAAATCGAGTCTTTTGTTATATCATAACCTACGGTTGAAGTTTCTTCTCCGTTGTGCAATGTTATCGTATATGTTTCCAAATTCCACTTTGCATAGAGATTGATATTGGAAGCCGGCATTCTGTTTGATTCGAAGTCCCACTTGTTTTGTAAAGAGGGGTCTGTATACCATCCATCAAGACTGTAACCTGTTTTAGAGACTGCAGGTGCAGTTATCAGACTATTGAATTCAAAGGTCTGAGTTATTTCATTATTTCCATTATTAGGATGGAATGATACATTGTATGAGTTCACAGTCCACTTTGCATACAGAGTGATGTTATCAGCAGGCATTGTTGAGAACTGATATTCATGCTGAAGACTTTCATCTGAATACCAGCCTGCAAATGCATACCCGGTTCTTTCAGGTTCCTGCGGAGCAGAAGTTGCATCACTATAATGATAAGTTTGTGTTGTGATTACAGACTTATCATAGTTCTGATACGTTATAGTATACTCTATGAATTCAGAAATATACTGTGCTTTATAAGTTGCATCAGCAGTTACTGAAGTTATCTCCGGAGACCATGAAGAGAATGTGTATCTATATGTTTCATCAGATTGTCTCACTGGTTTCTGAGGCGGAATTACAGTATCGCCATAGTGATAAGTTTCAGACTGAATTTCATTCTCATCCCAGTCAATAAATGTTATTTTATATTCAATTAATTTAAATTCTGCTGAAATTGTTACATCATCGGCAGGCATTATAAATTTGCCATTTTCAATTGTAACATATTGTCCGTTTGAATCCCGTACGATCAGACTACTTAATTCATATCCCGTATTTGGTGAAATCGTAATGCTGATTTCAGACTTAGGAGCAGCTGATGTTTCAGTCACTGATACTGAACCGTTTTCAGTGTCGTTTACAGTAATGTTGTATGCATTTCTAAGCCATACTGCATTCATGATTACATCAATTGAAGATATTGTAAATTTATCACCTGGCTGATAGATTGTTCCATTATATTCCCAGCCGCCAAATGTGTATCCTTCTTTAGTAAGGATATATGAGCCGGGAGTAGGGTAGTTTGGACCAAAGAGAATTACTGTTGTTTCATTAGTATATCCTATTTTATAAGGAAGATATCCAATGCCTCCGTTTGCATTATATTCTAAGTAGTAAACCTTAGTGAATTTTGAATGCAGGGTTACATCATGATCTGGCATCGTAGTGAATAAGTAAGGAGTTTTTTCATCAGATTC
>CALUEU010000009.1 GCA_944319735.1 uncultured Methanomassiliicoccus sp.
AGATAACTATGAATTATCCTTACATCGGAAGTCCAAGGTCCCTGAGTTTTGCTACGGCACCGTTGTAGATCTGTACATACTCGTCAGTGGGTATGACATTCTTGACATCGTAGCATTCCTGGAAGCGCTTTCCTGCAGGAGCTTTGGTGTAGTTCTGCTCGTATTCGCTTACCAGTTTCTCGAGGATCTCGTTGACTTCAGAGACTTTCATTCCGCATGTTGCTATGGCGGCTTCTCCCATGATCCTTGCTTCCATACCAGTGGTCTTGTCTTGGACAACACCCTTGGCGGCAGCTGAACCGGATAGAAGTTCACGTCCGCTTGCGGTATCACTCATTGCCTGAGCTGCAGTCTCTAGAAGACACATCTCTGTGCAAGGTCCAGCAATTGTGTAGTACTGGTTTGCAAGTAACAGATCTGTGTTAGCATCTATTGCTGCTGCAGCGTGGGCAGCTACCTGTAAAGTCTCTCTTGATGTTGTGATTCCCCACCTGATGTGGATTGGACCATCTAAGTGGAAGTTTCCTCCAAAGAGTGTGAAGGATGCAAGAGTTGTAGCAATGTCGCAGATTGTTGTTTCTTCAATTCCGCCACAATATCCACCAAAGATAGGCATCTGTTCGATCATGATGGTGTTACCCTGAGCCTGCCATCCAGCAAGCATGTTGAGTCCAGCCATATCTATCTTCAGTTCGTTCAGCTGTGAGCATTCGTGGCTTTCACAAGGCCTCATGGCGTAATCTCCGGCGAGACGTCCCGCTGCGGACAGCGGTGTCTCAGGGCCCTATATAGCCATGTATGGACGATTAGCCCTGACTCTGGCTTCCTTTACCGCCCTCAGTTCGGCCAATGTGGCTTTGATTTCCCAAGGTGTGTTTGTTGTTGCAGGGTGTCCTTCTATTGTAGCCATTACACCGTTTACAAGTGTATCGACAGTTGCCTCCTGAGCGTAACTTTGCATTACTTGGATAAATACTTCCTCAGAAACTGGAGCACCTGTTGGTCCTCCCTGAATGATTGGCTTTGTAGAAGAGTTTCCCTTCCTTGGTTCAAAGCGAGCAGCGTCACGGTATTCTCCTAGAACTAATTTTTTAGGAGTCTTTTTAATGCCTTCCTTGATTTCTTCTTCGGTTACATATAAGATTCTGCCCATGTCAGCGTTGTAAAATCCGCTGGTAACGAGCATTTCCATACCTGCCTGGAATAACCTGTTTTTGAGGTCTTTGTCTTCAGGTATGATTTCTTTACCGAATTTGATGTTATATTTCTCTTTCAATGCAGTTGCGTTTGTTGGAATTGTGACATAATCCCACTCGCTTTCTGCGACTTTTGGTCCCTTTAAGAATCTCTCATATGCGTCATATATTGAGATTGGTCTGGCTGCCATTTAGTTCACCCCTTAATTAATTTAGTGACCAATTCTACTGCTTCTGCTCCAGATGGGCAATACACATCTCCACCGATGCTTTCAACCCACTCCGCACTAGCTGGAGCTCCACCGAAAATGGTCTTTACACTCACATTTTCTTCCTTGATGAGGTCAACAATGTCCTTCTGAACCACTACTGTGGTTGTCATTAACGCAGATGCACCAACGACATCGGCATTGTTTTCCTTTACGGCCTCTATGAACTTTTCAGGTGCTACATCTCTTCCAATGTCTACTACATTGAATCCGGCACCTTTCAGCATAGCTGCTACCACATTCTTTCCGATTTCGTGAATGTCACCTAGAACTGTAGCTAATACTACAGTACCACGTGAGCTTGTAGTTCCCTTTACCATTACAGGCTCAAAGACTTCCAAAGCTTTTTCCATAGCTTTTGAAGCTGCTAAAACCTGTGGGAGGAAGATCTTTGCTTCATCGAAAAGTTTGCTGATAGTTTCCATGCCTTTTCCTAGACCGTTTTCCACTGCGTCACCAGGGTCTATTCCGGCATCCAAAGCTTGTTTTGCTGCTGTTTCAGCAAGCTTGACGTCCCATGTCTCAATTGACTTCTTGAGACTTTCCATTATTTCTTCTTTACTGCTCATCTAGACACTTCCATTGTTCTAGTATAAAACGTTTATACGTCCATTCACTTTCTAGTATTTAAAATAGTAAGTTGTATTAGAAATATTTAAATATGATTAATTTTGAGCTTATAAACAACAACAGTTAGCTTTAAATATAACATATTGAGCCATGATAGTGATTAGGGAAATCTTTAAATAATATACAAAAGTTTCACATTCTGTGTGAGGAAATGAACTCGTCAACTATACGATTCAAAAACATATCTCATTTTGGAAATGACTCTGAATTTGAGATGGCTTCTCACTCCTCTTATATACACCCTATACAAGATGAGAATCATTTCCTCATGAGAAGTCCTGCTGTTCGATCATATCCCCCTGCGATTGAATACAGGGAAGTGAATAGCCCTGAGATTCTGCGCCTCAGGGCGTCACTTGACCACAATGTGGAGTGTTGGTCCGGGACCACCAGGCCTCTACAGCCACGGCAGCCGGGTTCAACTCCCGGGCACTTCGCCATTAATTTTAATGATATACTTCTAGTGGAGGCCTCTTAAACATGCCGGTTGAATGGACAGCTTCTCAAAAACAGAGGCTAAAAGAATTGGGAATATCTGCTGATGCAGATAGAGAGTTTGATAGTGCAGAAGAAAGAGAAGAAGAATTCAAGAATATTACTTCTGAACATCTGTCTAAAGTAAGAAAAGATATCAGGCATATGCTGGATTGTCCGGAAAGACATCAGTTGTCACAGATCGAATCACTTCTTGCTCAGGCACTGGTTGATGCTGGATTTATAGAAGTAAAAACTCCCAGCATAATTTCCCGCAGTGCATTGGAAAAGATGGGTATTGACAGATCTCACCCTTTGCATGAACAGGTATTTTGGTTAGACGAGAAAAGATGCCTTCGGCCGATGCTTGCACCTAATCTCTATTTCATGATGAGACATATGTATAGATACAGCAAAGGCCCGCTGAAGCTCTTTGAAATCGGATCCTGTTTTAGAAAAGAGTCAAAAGGATCCAATCACTTGGAAGAATTTACAATGCTGAATCTTGTAGAGATGGCACCAGATAATGATCCATCTGATCAGCTTTTGATGCATATTAAAACTATAATGGATGCTGTTGGATTGGAATACAGCCTTGTAGAATGTGAATCGGATGTTTATGTTAAAACTCTTGATGTGGAAATAAATGGAGTGGAAGTAGCATCTGGTGCTGTAGGTCCGCATAAATTGGATCCGGCCCATGGAATAACCCAGCCTTGGGCAGGAGTGGGATTTGGGCTGGAACGCCTTTCTATGATGAAGTATGGAATGGACAACATCAAAAAGTCTGGCCGCAGCTTGATTTATCTCAGAGGAGTCAGACTGGATATATAGGAGGCAGCGCATGAGAGATGCAGATATAACACCCATACTTCAGAAATCAGTGGAAGGTCAGGATTTAACTGTTACAGAAATAGAGGCTTTGCTTTCTGCAGAGGATCAGAGCTCTATAGCGCAGCTGTTTGAAGCAGCTAGAATTGTAAAAAATCAATATTTTGGAAATAAAGTTTTTCTCTACGGTTTTGTGTATTTTTCAACACACTGCCGTAATAATTGTTCATTTTGTTTTTACAGGAACTCAAATAAAGACAGTGTGAGGTATAGAAAAACAGATGAAGAGGTTCTGGAACTTGCAACTTCTCTGGAAGATTCCGGTGTTCATGTTATTGATCTAACTATGGGTGAAGATCCTCTGATTCACAATAACAATCACTACGACAGGCTTACAGAGTTAGTGAAAATGGTTGATGATGCAGTAGACATTCCCCTCATGGTTTCACCTGGTGCGATTCCTGAGCACCTGTTTCCAGCATTAAAAGATAATGGTGCAGACTGGATTGCATGTTATCAGGAAACTCACAATGAAGAGTTGTTCAGACGGCTGCGTCCCGATCAGGATTATAATTTCAGGCTTAATCAGAAAAAATGGGCCGATAAATACGGAATTCTTGCGGAAGAAGGAATAATGGTAGGAGTTGGAGAGTCGGTAAAAGACCGGGCAGACTCCATTGACGTTATGAGAAAACTAAGTGTAAATCAGGTAAGGGCAATGAGCTTTGTTCCGCAAGATAACACTCCGATGGCTGTCAACTCACCGTCTCCATTCATAGAAGAGCTGAAAGCGATTGCAGTCATGAGGCTTGTACATCCACACAATCTCATACCTGCCAGTCTCGATGTGGAAGGTGTAGCCGGACTGAAGACCAGACTGGCCGCAGGAGCAAATGTGATCACTTCGATAATCCCGCCGTGTAAAGGTCTTGCGGGAGTGGCACAGCACGAACTTGACATAGATGACGGCGGAAGATCCGTGGAGCAGATTGAAGCCATCTTAGATGAGATAGATATTAAAACGGCAGATAAACATGAATACATTGATCTCATAGAAAGCTGGAAAAGCAGCAAAAAAAGCGGGGCGCTGTCATGAAACTTGGAATAGTCGGCGGCCTTCTGCAAGGGATGGAAGCTGTATATCTTGCAAAGAAAGCTGGATATGAAACACTGGTGATAGATCGTAATGAAAAAGCACCAGCCGTGTCTATGGCAGATAGCTCAGAGATATTAGACATCGAGTTAGAAAAATCAAAAGCTAGAAAAATATTCAGCGACTGTGATGCAATAATACCAGCAAATGAGAACATTAAAACTCTGGTTTCCATCAATGAAATAGCTAAGGAAGTTGACACAGATCTGCTTTTTGATCTCAATGCGTATAATATCTCATCATCAAAAATTCTGTCAAATAATTTGATGAATGATCTTAAAATACCAATTCCCAAGCCATGGCCGGAATGCGGTTTTCCAGTAATTGTAAAACCATCTGGTCAGAGTGGAAGCATCGGAGTCAGGAAAGCATACAATGCTGAAGAAGTAAACTCTGCAGTGAATGCAATTCAGGAAATGGGAGATGAGGAAGTCATACAGGAATTTGCAGACGGGCCTAATATTTCCATAGAGGTGATTGGAGATGGAAGTTGTGCAAAATCCATGGTTTTAACTGAAGTAATCTTGGATGACAAGTATGATTGTAAAATGGTCCGCTGCCCGGTGCAGAATATAGACTCTGAATTATTAGAATTGTTTTCAAAATATGGTGAATCAATGGCTGAAGCACTCAATCTGAAAGGGATTATGGATGTAGAAGCAATTTATTCAAAAAAAGGATTGAAAGTGTTGGAAATAGATGCCAGAATACCAAGTCAAACACCGGCTGCAATCGTAAATGCTACCGGTGTAAACCTCATTAAACACTTGGTTGAAGCTGTAAAAGGCGATCTTTCCGGACCTCAGCCTGCTGATGGATCAGCAATATATGAACATTTGATTTTTGAAAACGGAGCTCTCAGATCTTGCGGCGAGAAAGTATTCGCCGGAGTTGAGAATCCCAGAATAGAATACGGCCTGTTTGGATCATCAGAAATGATAACAGACTATGAACCTGGAAAAGACCTCTGGCATGCAACTATGATTACTAAGGGAAAAACTCCAGATGATGCTTGGAACAGGCGCCAAAACTGCATTGAATGTATTTTAAAAGAAAATAATATTAAAAAGTATTTAGACCCAGAACCGGAGGTGATGACATTACACGCTTAACACCAGAAATGATAAAAAAGGTACCGTATGCATCGGTGGAAAGAGACAGAGCCCTTATATCATCAATAGGCACAGACATGAGGGGATTAGCATACGAAGCTGTGGGTGTAATTCCTGACAGTATGCCGCTGGAAGATTATTCCACCGCTGTGGTACCAGTCACAAGCGGAAAGGGTGTTACACAGGGATTTACTGAATCAGTCTGCTCAATTCTGCAGCACCTCGGCATGAAATCGTTCATCACCCAGAGAACGGACATCGCCGGATTGTCAGATGCGCTGGCAGCTAAAGTAGATCTTGTCTTTATGGCGGATGATGCTGAATTCATCGCCCTCAATACCCGCACAGGAACATTTTCAGACAATATTCGTTCTACAGCCCTTGGATATGTTACAGCACTTAAGATTGCAGCTAAAGGGCTTCAAGGAAAAGAAGTGCTTCTGATCGGAGCAGGAAGAGTCGGAGACAAAATGGCGGATATGCTGGAAGCAGAAGAAGCCAAAGTCACGATTACAGACATTGATGTCTCAAAATCACGGGCACTGCAGAAAAAGCATGTTGACTTTAAAGTATGCGAAGATATAGAAACGGCTGTAAGAAATTCCACATTAATCCTTAATGCTTCACCAGGAAAAATACCTGGAGAGTGGATAAATGAGGGAACAATCGTGTCTTCTCCCGGAATGCCTTACTCATTTGATGAAGAAGGGGTTAAAAAAATGAAAATTCTGATTCATGATCCGCTGCAGATAGGCGTGTCTGTCATGGCCGTATGGAGTGCCAGCCTTTCACTGTATGAACTCCCTATACCTGTTGAAAGCCACGTCTGCGCGGAAGTGATCATGTGACAGAATATTCAATAGCCTTAGACATTGGAACCAGCGGCTTCAGGACTCAGGCGATAAAACGGGAGAATAACGAAGTTGTGTCGACTGCCATAACCACAAGACACCCGGTACCCGGAGCCAATGTGATAGATCATGTAAATTTCGCCATGGATGCCGGCGCTGATGTCTGCAACAGGCTGATAATTGATACAATAAACAATCTGCTTCCGCTGCTGCAGATTGATTTAGAATGCGTAACAAAGATGGCAGTCTGCGGAAACCCATTCCAATTATCACTTTTCCAGAATATTGAAATTCGCGATCTGGCATATGCTGGGAAAAACCGTTTGGAAGAGCTAAAGATAGTTCCTCCCAAAAGAGAGGGTGAAATTGTTCAGGCATCGGATTTGGGTCTGGCCAACATGAAAAACGCCTCTGTAGTCATCCCCCCTGCCGTGAGCCACGAGATTGGTGCTGATGCAATAGCCATGATGCTAATGACTGACGCTCTGAAGCAGGATGAGCCGTGCATGGTGATAGACTATGGTACCAATGCAGAAATGGCTCTGATAGTTGACGGTGAAGTGTATACAGGATCTGCTGCTGCCGGACCGGCTCTTGAAGGACAGCAGATAGAAATGGGAATGCTGGCTGCTCCCGGCACTCTTTCTGAAGTAAATATCACTGAAAATGGGTGGGAATCGTGGGTGCTTAATGATGATTATCTGCCCGTTAAAGGAGACGTTGTAAATCCCCAGGACGGCAGAATCATTTCACAAGGAGCTTCTCATGGATGTGCTAAAGGAATTACAGGTACAGGCGTAATAGCCGCGCTTGACTGCGGAATATCCAGCGGACTGGTCAAGATGCCTAAGATATCCACCCCTGACGAGAGGCTTCATCTGCAGGATAACATCTCCATAAATGAGTTGGATGTCGCTGAAGCCGGAAAAGCCATCGGGGCGCTGAGAGCCGGATACTTAACACTCATGAGAGAAGTTGATCTCTGGGTTGAAGATGTTCCCATATTCTTCATGTCAGGAGCATCTGGACTGTATGTTGATGCTAAAAAAGCCCAGCGCGTAGGTATGGTTTCTCCCGGTTCAAAGAAAATCATTCAGTTTGGAAACACGTCTCTTGCTATGGCCAGAGAAATTGCCACTGGAAATATTGAGCTGGAAGATCTGAAGGAGTTCGCAAAGAAACTGAAAGCCAGACACTGCATGTTTGCAACTTCTGAGACTTTCAAGAATCTTTACTCAATTGAGCTGTCTCTCTGGACATATGGAATGCCGATGAGCTCATACAATGACATGCTGGATATATATAGTCTGCCTCATCTTCCTATGGAGATCTCTGAACCTCAGGTAGAGAAGAGAATGACAAGAGATATTCAGGACCTTGGAGATTTTGGCATGGCAGTCTTGGAAAACCCAGGCACGTTGATCACTAAGGAGCTGATAGGCTGCGTAAGATGCGACAAATGCATCGAAGTATGTCCTGAAAAAGCACTCTCTATCGATGAAAGCGGATCCAATCCTACAGCAGTTATTAGGTCGGATTTATGCGACGGCGCAGCCTGCAAAAGATGCGAGCTTTCATGTCCTAGTCATGCAATGTCCCTGAAAAATATGGGAGTTTATAGGAGATGACAGAACGAAGAAAAACTAAACTTTTTATAAATTCTTCTTTTATATCCAGCATATAGACAACAGAAGTAAAACGGCAGGGGGATTGCGATGGATACTAAGGGGGAAGTGCTTCAAATGCTGAAAAAGGCTGTGGAAACCTGGGATATGGAGTTAGTCCACGAAGCATCTCAGAATGCTTTGGCTCTGGGGATTACGCCTTATGAAGCTATTGAAAAAGGCTTAGGAAAAGGAATGGTAAATATAAGTGAGAGGTTCAACGAAGGGCTGATCTTCTTACCTCAGGTATTGGCAGCATCTAAAGCCATGGAAGAAGGCATGGCGGTTTTTGAACCATTTATTGGGAAAGACTCTCCTCACACAACTAAAGGAAATATCGTTATTGGAACGGTACAGGGAGATGTTCATGAGATAGGAAAACACGTTGTGTGTGCCTTCTTGCGTGGAGCGGGATACAGTGTTTTTGATCTCGGAAGGGATGTACCGCCTGATGATTTCCTAGAAGCAGCCAAAGAGAAAGATGCCTCTATCGTCGCCGCATCTGCACTTATGACAACCACACTGATTGGGCAGAAAAAGATAGTAAAGTGTCTTAAGGAAGAAGAGCTGAACGTTAAAACGCTCTTCGGAGGAGCCTGCTGCACCAGAAAATGGGTTGAAAGCATCGGTGGAGATGAATACTGCTCTTGTGGGTCAGAAGTAGTAGAATGCGTAGACAGGATGTTAAAATTCAATAAAGGAGATTGATTGTATTGGTGGCTGAGAAGGCCTTAACGGTCTATGATGCGTTTCTTAGATCTGAAAAAGGTCCAAAAATTACAGAAAATGTTTGGGATAATAACGTAATACCAGTGACAGCGGTTGAGCTGAAAGAAAAGTATGAAATTGATTTTGGAAACAAATTCATACCTACTGATCCTGACTTAAAGGAGCGTCTCTTCCGCGCCGGAATAGAAATGCTTGTGACTGTGGGCATTCTCAATGTAGACACCGGACGAGCCATAATGGTTACAGAAGAAGAAATAAGGGCGGGAATCAGAGCCGCTCCGAAACGCATCCAGTTGGGCGAAAATAAAGACGCGGTGATTTTGGAGCCGAGAAGAAGCGCATCCAGAAAAAAGCCGATAATACAGGGAGGACCTACTGGAGCTACTGTATCTGAGGACATTTTTGTCCCCATGATCCAGAGTTACGCCCAAGAACCGATTGTAGATACGATCGTGAGCGGTGTGATGTCCACTGTCGACGGAATTCCTGCGGCTACAAACACGCCTTTTGAAGTCAAAGCAACTCTTGCTGAAATAAGGGCGGTGAGAGAGGCGTGCAGCAGGGTCGGAAGACCTTACCTCAGCATATAGGGACCTGAGACCCCGCTGTCCGCAGCGGGACGTCTCGCCGGAGATTACGCATGTGGACTAAGGCCATGCGACAGCCATGAAGTATCTCAGCTGAATGAGCTCAAAATTGACAACTCATCCCTGAATATGATTTCTGGGTGGCTTCATAACGGCAATGTAATAATGGTAGAGCAGATGCCGATATTTGGAGGCTATATCGGAGGCGTTGAAGAAACGGCGATATGTGATATTGCCACAACTCTGGCGTCATTTACTCTACTCAATGCCAGCTACCATCTTGACGGCCCGATCCACATCAGATGGGGCATCACAACTTCAAGAGAGACTCTGCAGATAGCAGGCCACGTCGCAGCTACGCTGGACTCATACACAGACCTGCTGCTTGCTAACCAATACTATCCGATTGCCGGACCATGTACGGAAATGTGCCTTCTGGAAATTGCAGCCCAGGCGATGCTTGACACAGTCAGCGGCAGGGAGCTTGTTTCAGGCTGTGCTTCTGCAAAGGGAGTGTCAGAAGACTACACCACCGGAATGGAAGCCAGAATGTTAGGGGAAGTCGCCATGGCCTCAGCAGGCATGGATCCTGAAGATGTCAATGATATACTGAACCGCTTAGTCAAAAAGTATGAGAGGCAGTATCTCACAGCACCTCAGGGAAGGACTTTCCAAGAGTGCTACAACGTCCGTAAGATCGTTCCCACAAAGGAATATCTTAAGGTATATGAGTCCTCGACAGAGATACTTACAGAACTCGGTCTGGATATGAGTTCCATATCCGACTGAATTTTTTTATAACTATTATTTCTAAAGATAATGCTGGAATTTATAAGATATATCTAATGCACAGCTCTATATTTCATGGTTGAGAGAAAGAGATGTCTGTGGATGGCTGATGACTTCCGATGCTCCAACTGCAAAGCGCGCCGTATCCGCCTGGATGTACTGAAAATAAAAGACTACGAAGTCTGCGATCCGGAAAAAGACTACGGCGAGTGCGAGTTCTATCTGGAAAAACCGGTTCCTCCTGCGGAGTGAAGCCATGGAAAATTTAGAAGAGGCGCTTGAGGCTGCTGAAAGAGACTTGCTGTCTAAAAAGGATGGTTCTGAATATATCGAATTGATAGAACAGTGCCTGGAATGCCAAGATATGCTCATAAGAAGAAAAGCATCCTGGTGTCTGGCAAAGATGGGGCAGAACAAGACTCAAAATTCGTATATATATGAGCTCTTTTTGAGATTAGCCGATGATAATGATCCTGAGACAAAGGAAAATATGCTCTGGGGAATCGGTGAAATTGCCGGAGCGGGCATCGGAGATGAAAGATCTATTCCGATAATCTGCAACGGCATGTCTGATGAAAATGCAAGGATCCGCGGCATGGCGGCCTGGGCTGCAGAACGCATTATATCCAGACTGGAACTGTTCAGCGACGAGCTGATTCTGAAGTTGAATGAAATTGAAGACGACCCGTCGCCGTATGTCAGAAAGAGTGTATCCTTCGCCAAGGAATGTTTGAAAAAGAAAATGTGAAGGTTATGAAGACTGCTTCAAACCCCACACGAAGAATACGGACTCTTCAACAATGATCTCTTCCGGAGTCATATTTACCATGGCTTCGGAACTGCAGCTTCTCAGAACATGCGCCTGAGTCGGAGATTGAATTTTACAACCTTCAATATCGTAGGAAATTTCCTTCACACTGCCCAGGGTGGTTCCTGAAGCTTTGGAAATCACTTCTGCTTTGTGCCTGGCATCTTCAGCGGCCATCTTAAGAAGCTTATCTCTCAAAGCATCTCTATCTGCCAGCGTGAAGCTTATCGACAGCTCAGGAGAAACATTGCTACATGATATTGAAGAGACTGCTTTGGAAAGCAGATCCATATCCATTGGGAATTTTACATTGATCGCCTGGCTGTATGTGTAGCCGACGAACTCTCTTGTCTGTGCACCGTCATCTTTTCTGACATACTCATATCTGGAATCGATTGAAACAGCTCCGGTTTTCAAGTCTTCTGCAGTAAATCCTGAGGATGTCAGGGAAGCCGTCAGACTCTCCAACTTTTCATTGGCTTCGTCCATCATCAGGTTATAATCTTTGTTTTCTGCCTTTATTTTTAAAGTTAACTGTATCTGGTCAGGTTTTACTGACAGCCTGCCTATTCCTTTTACAGCAATTGATGGTTTTGTCATTTGATCTCATTCTATACACGCATTTTGAAGATTAAATAGTAATTGGAAGTGCAATAGGCTTTTAACTGAATCTTTCGATAAACCGCCCGAAAAATATGCAGCGGCTTCTAATGGGAAATGAATGCATAGCACTGGGGGCAATTCATGCCGGAGTAAAGTGCGTATGCGGCTATCCAGGGACGCCTTCTACAGAGATTTTAGAAACTGTGGTGAAAGAGAACCCTGGAGATATTTACGTGGAATGGTCCGTCAACGAAAAGGCGGCCGTTGAAGTGGCTGCCGGGGCCTCATATTCCGGACTGCGAACCTTGGTTACTATGAAACAAGTGGGTCTGAATGCTTGTTCAGACCCGGTCATGTGCCTTGCATACATCGGCATAAAAGGCGGAATGGTGATTGTCGTTGCAGATGACCCGGGTCCGATATCATCTCAGACTGAGCAGGATACCAGACATTTCGCCGGCTTTTCCAAACTTCCTGTGTTCGATCCGTCAACCCCTGACGAAGCTTATGAGATGATTAAAGATGCCTATGAGTATTCTGAAAAATACAAAACTCCAGTGATATTCAGACCCACTACCAGAATCTGCCACGGATATTCTTCTGTTGATCTGAAAGAAGATGTTGAATGCATCAAAGCAGAAGGTTTTGTAAAGGATCCAAAATGGGCCATATTTCCCAAGTTGTCATATCAAAACCACGTCACACTGGAAAACAGGATTCCGCAGATTGGTGAAGACTTTTCATCATACAGGTTCAATGAAGTTAACGGAACCGGTTCTGCGGGAATTGCCTCTTCCGGGATAGGATACGCTTACTCAAAAGAGGCTTTAGAATCATTAGATGCTGAGTGTAAATTTCTGAAGGTCGCTACTGCATATCCATTTCCTGAGAAACTTGCTTTAGAATTTTTATCCGGCCTGGAAAAGGTTCTGGTGATTGAAGAACTGGATCCAGTCATTGAAAGAGAGCTTACGTACATCTGTGGAAAATACAATCTCAAAACTAAGATATTCGGTAAGCTCACAGGAAATATGCCGTTTGCAGGGGAGTATTCTGCAGAGCTTGTGAAGTCTGCAGTCTCATCATTTTTGAATATCCAGCAGAAAGAAGAAACGATTGCAGTTCCAAATCTTCCGATCCGTCCGCCCGTGCTCTGCGCAGGCTGCCCGCACAGGGCTTCATTCTATGCGGTAAAACAAGCCGCAAAGGGCCTTGAAGCCATCTTTTCAGGAGATATAGGTTGCTACACCCTTGGAAACGCTAAACCCTTGGAAATGGTGGATACGTGCCTCTGCATGGGTGCCGGCATAACCATGGCGCAGGGTCTGCAGCGCGCCAATCCTCAGACGGTTAATTTTGCCTTCGTCGGAGATTCCACGTTTTTCCATACTGGAATACCGGGAATAGTAAATGCCGTGTATAACCAGACAAAAATCGTCGTGATCATTTTAGATAACTCTACAACAGCCATGACTGGGCATCAGCCGCATCCAGGCACAGGAGTAATGGCCTCCGGAGCAGTGGCTGAAAAGATAGACATTGCCGGTGTCCTGAAAGCCATCGGTGTGAAGAAGATAATTAAATCGAATCCGCTGGAGCTGGAAAAAGCCGTCTCGTCTGTAAAAGAAGCTGCAGAATTTGACGGCGTGTCTGCGGTGATTTTTGAAGCTCCATGCATTGCGATTTCAAAGCCTGGGCCGCATTTGATTATAACAGACAAATGCACAGTCTGCAGGAAATGCATCAAAGAGCTGGGATGCCCGGCGATCGTTTACTCTGATGGAAAGGTGTACATCGACTCTTCACTCTGCGTCGGCTGCAATCTGTGCTCCCAGATCTGTCCTTCAGGAGCCATTTCACAGCAGGAGGGGTGCCGGTGAATTACATAATCACAGGTGTCGGAGGCCAGGGGACCGTATTGGCTTCAAAGCTCATAGCAGACACCCTTATAGAAAGAGGAGAAAAAGTCAGAAGTGCAGAAACTATAGGTATGGCGCAGCGCGGCGGATCTGTAGTGAGCCATATACGGACAGAGTCTGCATTATCACCAGTAGTGCCCAAAGGTTCTGCCAATGTACTTATCGGGTTTGAGCCTTCAGAAGCAGCCCGCTGCATGCCGTATCTGAAGAAGAACGGGGTTGCAATAATCAGCATTAACCCGGTCAAACCTGTGACTTCTTCTCTGGAAGACAATTATGATCTCAATGAGATTCTGACTTTCCTGAAAAATGCACCGCAGAAGATGCTGATGGTAGACGGCATTAAGCTTTGTACCGAGGCAGGAAGCTCTAAAGTGATGAATGTCTGCCTTTTAGGTGTGGCTGCAGGATCTGGATATCTCGGAATCACCCTTGATGAGATGCGAGCTACACTTAAACGCCGCCTTCCGCCAAAACTGTTAGATCTCAATTGCCGGGCCCTTCAGATTGGGGCGGATGCACCGTTAATATAATTACTAAGAAGTACATGCCTAGATGACCTAACATGATGAGTGATGATCAACTATGTGCAATAAAAGGGGTTTTAAGCTCCATTAAAGAAAAAAGCCCTTTTTATAACAAAAAATACGAAGGCGTAGATTTAAGCAAAATATGCACAAAGGAAGATTTTGAAACTCTCCCTTTTACAGACAAATGGGAACTCAGGGATGCATATCCCCTAGGTCTGCAGGCAGTGCCTGATGAAAAGATTGTCCGTATTCATTCTTCATCCGGAACTACCGGAACTCCCATTGTTATTCCCTATACTGCTAAAGACGTTGAAGACTGGGCGCTGATGTTTGAAAGGTGCTACAGGTTAGCAGGCGTTTCCGACAAAGACAGGGTGCAGATTACCCCCGGATACGGCCTCTGGACTGCCGGCATAGGTTTTCAGGCAGGAGCTGAAAAACGCGGCGCTATGGTTATACCAATGGGTCCGGGAAATACCGACAAACAGATCCAGATGATGTTAGACCTGAAAAGCACCGTGCTGTGTGCAACCTCTTCATATGCTCTCCTTCTGGCTGAAGAGATCACCCGCAGAGGGTTGAACGGCCAGATACACCTTGAAAGAGCCCTCATCGGATCTGAAAGGTGGGGAGAAAAGATGAGAAAACGCATAGCCAATGAACTTGGAGTTAAACTCTATGACATATATGGGCTTACGGAAATTTACGGCCCGGGAATAGGCATAAGCTGCGACTATGAGTCCGGAATCCATTATTGGGATGATTTTCTTTATTTTGAGATAATCAATCCAGAAACAGGTGAAGTTCTTCCAGACGGAGAGACTGGTGAGTTGGTCATTACTACTCTGAGAAAAGAAGGAGCTCCCCTCATCAGGTACAGGACACATGATCTGACAAGAATCATTCCAGGAAAATGTTCATGCGGATGCAGTTATCCCCGCATAGATATCTTGGTAGGACGTACAGATGACATGGTGAAGGTAAAGGGTGTCAACATCTTCCCTGGACAAATCGACGAGGTTTTGAAAGAGGTTGACGGAGTCAGCAGTGAGTATCAGGTGATGATCGATCATCTGAACGGCAAAGACATCATGACCATTTTCTTTGAGACAGACTGTGATAAATCACAGCTAGAGAATATTGAGCTGAAGGTACGCAACCATTTCAAAGAAAGAGTCGGCGTGACAGTAGTTCCTAAGGCGGTATCAATCGGAGATCTGCCTAGAAGCGAGAAGAAGTCTAACCGCATCTTTGATAATAGATATTAACGGCACTTTAATTATTATGGGCGAATTATTATGAAAAAATGGTATGATGAAGAGTATGAGTTCAAAATTGAAGTGACTGGATTCCTTCGCAGCGACCATACAGAAAGATACTGCCGAAACGGCGAGGAAATCGGAGATGAATACACCTGCACCTACGGCTGTCCTGTGAATGCTGACGGACAGGGTATCTGCTCCAAAGTGATGATGATTATGTTTCCAATTATGGAAGCTGTCAGAAGCGGAGGGGATTTAGAGAATGTCGGCGGTGATGGCAGATACAGCAAGGACATTGTATGCCCAGATGGCTGTGTCATGTTCAGGCTGACAGCAAAGAAGCTTGGAAATGAGAATTTTTTCAAGGGAAAGTTTTTTGACTGATTTGATCTGAATGCAAAACAGAATTAATTGAAGATAAGCACTATGCAAATAATGTTTAATTGCCTATAATCTAAAATAATGTTGTTTGATAGTCTCTGGAAGATGAAAGTTTTTTGCAGAATATGCTGTCTTCCTCTGATACACTGCCCACAAGCAGTTCATTTTCTGGATTATGATTTTTATAATTGTAAATAGTCTCTCTGAGACTATTGGTTGCATAGCAATATGTGCATCCATGGATACAGGTGTTGTATACGCCAACATCAATGCTTTCACAGCATTCACACAGAGCTCTCTGATTTTTATCTCTGGGAAGTTTGAGCTTATACCCGCAGATTTTTTCCAGATATTCTTTATCGATGCATTTTGATCTTTTGATTCCATACATCTGCGGATCTTCTGGATAACAGCAAAGCCGGAGATCTAAATCGTGCGATACTGCGATTTGCTTTAATCCCCTCCAGAACCGCTCTTTGTCCTGTCTGGAAAGTTCAAAGCCGAAACTTTTGTTATGATATGACTGAACAACACTCATATTGACAATTTCAGTATATCCTGAAAGTGAACTGCACATTCTTTCAAAATTTTTGAAATGATATTCCTGTGTGAAAGTATCATTGAAAATAATAGGATCATAACGCCAGACTACACGTTCAGAACCGATCATATTGCTGAGGCTCCTGAACGTCTTAATTACATCCTCTTTAGGCCTCATATTCCTCTCAACATCGCTGCCGTAAGGAGTTACTGTGAATTGAAATGCATACTTGTATCCCAGTGAATTAATTTCATCCAGCTTATCCAGGATATTTGCAGCATCTTTTGTCCAAAACACTATGCAGTTGACGATTTTAGGGTTTAATTCTATCCTGTACACCGCTGAGCTTATAACTGGATTTCTTATCAAAACGTATCCTGCTTTTAACCTGTTTAAAAACCACTCTGAATAATATGCAGGGATATCTGTTCTGCGGGATGCTGAGATTATCATAAATCATTTCCTTTTCATTTTGCGAAGATTATCTTTTGTTTCATTATCCACTCTGCGCGACTCAATTATTTTCTGAATTGATTTGTTATATGTCCAGTCATCAAGGTTGTTGCATTTGAGATATTTCATAGTTTTATCGGAAAATTTTACAAAACAGACAGAAACGGCCCATGCTACAGCCATTTTTACATAGTAACCGTCATGCTTTACTGAATCCAATGCTTCCAAAACTTGATTTATGTAATCTTCACAGATGTAATGATCAAGCATCATGACAACAGCAAACCTCACTTCAAATTCATCAGATGAATGAAGATAAGGCTGAATGAATTTCCACATAGCATTCATATTCTTTCTGGTGATTTTTAGTCCACTGCAAAAGCAGTCACATACCGCCCAGTTATCCATGCATGGGATGAATTTTTTCACATATGGAAGAATTGTCTGGATGTCACCGTTTAACTGACCGATTAGCATTCCTTTTATCATCAGTTCCTCTAAAGACTTACAATCATGGAAGTCAATGTATGACTGTCTGTCTTCCTTCGGCATATCTTTGGCAATTTTTCGAAGCTGAGGGATTTTAACTCCTAAGATGTTACTGTTTGTTGGAATTAACTTTAAAGAGAAATTTTTAAATTTCTCATCTGACAGATCTTCAAGAATCTCTCTTACATCATACATTTAATTCCTCAGATTACTGAAATCCTGTCACCATCGGATTTTATGTATCCTGCTTTCACAGACAGATCGATGCACTCGCCGATAATTGCCTTGAGATTGTTTCCCAGTCTTGAATATCCAAACACTTTGCCTACTTCTCGTACCAGGTCTGATGAAGACAGAGCAAACTGATTGTTTACCACGTCCTTAATGGCATTGATTATCTCTTCAGGAGGGATATCTGTGATGTCCCTTCTTTCTTTATCAGTGGGAGTCCTGTAGCCTTCATACGTATCTGGATTTTGATCTTCGTTCCATATGAAGATCTTTCCGTTGAAATTTGTCTGTTTTGGATTTAAATCATTCACAAGCTTCTCGAAATATTTATTTATTTTAACAATGGGCCTGTAAATTCCCCATGAATTGAGCGTTCTTTTCTGAAGCTGCCTGTAGGAAATCGGTCCTTCTAAACGGATGATTTCTTTCATCTGCTCAAGTATCTTCTCAATATTCTCTTCTGCCATGAAGTCTTCTGGATTTCCCATGTTCTGAGTGTCTACGGGATTGTATTCAGGCTTCACTTTATCATCTGCAGTTGTTTCAGGCTCCACAGTCTCCGGCACTTCAACGTTCAGCACGATCTGGGCATTGGCTCTTAAGTTGCTTTCATCTATCGCTTTCTCTTCCTCTGCTACACGGTTCTTTTTTATTGCAAGCTCTATAGCGTCCTTGATCTTCGACAGTTCTTTTTCTGAGTCATACCACCAGTCCATTATCCACAGATGATGCAGATTCCAGCCCAAAGATTCCAAAACTGAATTCTGAACGATGTTTCTGTCTCTTGCCGTGCTTGGGGACTGCTTGTTTTTACCATCGATCATTATTCCCAGAACATATTCATCTTCATTGTCTGGATTTATTATGCCGATATCCATCCTGTATCCAGAGCTTCCTATGTCCACATTGGTTTTGTATCCCATCTCTTCGATCTTATGAGCGATTATGTCTTCTATGCCTTCTCCTGCACACTCTTTCTTATCGCGTGGAAGACAGTTTTTACCGTTCTTTGCAAATTCCAAGAAAGACTTGAGATTGATTATGCCTTCAGAGTTTGTCCTGGTGATGTCTATCTGATCAGGCTGGAGTGTCGAGAAGACCATCATTTCCATTCTGGCTCTTGAAACCGCTACGTTCAACCTTCTCCAGCCGCCTTCACGGTTTAAAGGTCCAAAGTTCAAACGGACAATGCCGTTTTTATCTGGGCCGTATCCGATTGAGAACAATATGACGTCTCTTTCATCTCCTTGGACATTTTCAAGATTCTTGATGAAAATGGGTTCATCCGCCGAGATGTTTATTGCATCCAGTTCAGGATTTTTATCCAAAGCATCTGACAACATGTCGTCGATTAGATTCTGCTGAGCTATGCTGAAAGCCACAACTCCTATGCTCTGATTACATAAAACTGGATCTGCCAGCCTTCTCATTATCTCCGCAACAACAGCCTTTGCCTCAGCCTTGTTCTGTTTTGTCTTACCGCGGTCATAGTAGCCGTCAACATGTACCAAACTGACTTTTGAAACTATGTCGTTCGGGGACGGGAATGTAAATAGTTTATTGTCATAAAACTGCATATTGCTGAAAGCAATCAGGCTTTCATGTCTGGACCTGTAATGCCACAGCAGATGTTCCTGAGGCATTGAGAGAGCAAGGCAGTCGTCCAGTATGCTTTCCAGATCCTCTTTTTCAATATTATCCTCATCAATGGTGTTTATCGTAAAGAATGAAGTCGGCGGAAGCTGTTTGGGATCTCCGACAACAATGAACTCTTTACCTCTTGCTATAGCCCCTACTGCATAACAAGTTTGCATCTGAGATGCTTCGTCAAAGATGACAAGATCAAACTTTGGAAACTTTGGATCTATGTACTGAGCGACTGAAATCGGGCTCATCAGCATACACGGGCAGAGTGTTTTGAGCAGATTGGGTATCTGATCAAAAAGTCTGCGTATGGACAGCCCCCTTCCACCGGTCCTTATTGCTTTTCTCAAAATGCTTAATTCAGAAGATGAAGCCGCCGAACCGGTTATATCTGGAAGCTTGGATGACAGCTTTGCAACCAGTTCCTCTCTCGTCAGTCTCTCAAATTCTTCCGTAGCCTCGTGATATTTTTTTATTTCATCCTCGAATATATCCCCGTTGAATGAGGAAAGAGACTGTTCGGTATCAATGACATATTCAGCGTAAGCACGTGAAAGTGATTTGATAACAGCAGACATTAATTCATCAGACTGAATATTGCCTGACATGTATTCATCAACTACATTTGAAAGCCCCAGCGATCTGGCTTCTTTTATGCGGGTGGCAAACAGAGACCAGGCTCTGAGAGATTCTACATTATTTAACCAGACAGATGCTTTCTTAGCCGAGTTTTCAAAGCATGAATCTCCAGCTAGTACTTCGACATCAAGTGCCAATTTTACTGAAAGATCAAATGTAAGCTTGGAAATTTTTTCAAAGGAGTTGAGATATGCCTGAGCATTTTCTTCATCAACGTCTATGATATATTGCCATGTATCTGCACCTAACGACGCAGCCAGAGCTTTTATCTCGATTGATCCTGAATACAAGCTGTTTAAAAGTCTCCAGTCTGTATTGTTTATGTTCCATATAGGCCCAAATAATTTATCAAATCCTGCTCCCACTTCCCACATCTTTTCTCCTGCTAAGCGGTAGTCGCAGAGCAGCTGCAAATATGCTGGAACTTTCTCCTTTTCTATAGAACTCCTGGCATGCCCCTTCAGTTCTTTTACAATGTCCCTCTGGCCGATTCTGATTACTTTCCTTTCCAACTCTTTCCATTTCTCAAAGAGCCTGCAGGCATCTAGTGCAAAAACACTTTCTGAGAATACTCTCAATATTTTCTCATGGATTTCAAATCTTTTACGGCACAGAGTATAAATTATATCCAGATTGGATTTAATAGACGGATCGTCACATGAGGCAAGAAGTTCCCTGGAGATCTGTTTTGAATTTATCCTGTTAAGAACGTTGTAGAGTATCTGATAGTCTGCATACGTTTTTAATTGTATATTTTCACAGGGAGATTTTAGATCTTTTATTGCCTCCAGATATTCATTTAACAATCCTGTGACTTCATCTCTAAATGCATAGCTGTATTCGCAGGCGCCCAGATCTTTTAGGGGATGATCTGCAACATTTCCGCAGGCTGCACCTGCAGTTGATATATCCCTGACTACACTGATCCAGGAGTCGTATGTAGACGCATCTATGGATTCTATCTGCTGGCGAGTGAAATGGATGTTTTTATCAGAACTGGTTGACTCATACATTGTGATGATGTCATACAGAGACAGTCCGATGGGTCTTTTTGAATGAATCGCACTTATTACTGAATTCAGTTCTTTTCTGAGTTCAAAAAGCTTCTGAGCACGTGCAGCATAATCATCTGGATGCATTGCTTTAGGGATGCTTAATACTTCATCCAGTTGACTTAACGCATCTCGCTTTTTAGTTTTATTTGAATGAAGCTCCAGGCTGAATGGTCCGAGGCCGATGGATTCCAAACGGCGCTGCACTACCGACAATGCCGCCATCTTTTCTGCGATGAACAAAACAGTTTTGCCCTGAAACAGAGCATTGGCGATAATGTTGGTAATTGTCTGCGACTTTCCTGTTCCTGGAGGTCCGTGAAGGACGAAACTTAATCCGTTTCCAGAAGCATATATTGCTGAAAGCTGAGAAGAGTCGGCGCTTATCGGAACGGCCATGTCGCTTGGAAGAACTGTGTTGTCTAATGTGTCTGGAGACTGAAATTCGCCCTGCTGTTCCCACTCCATTTTGCCGGATATCAGGCTTGCAACAACCTTGTGGTTCATCAGTTCCTCAGAACGATTTCGCATGTCGTTCCACATGATGAACTGATTGAAGGAAAACTGACCTAAGACTGAGATGTTCTCCACTTCCCAGCGCGGCTTATCAATAACTGCCTTTCTGAAGGTAGCAAACACCTGTTTTATGTCTATGCCGGATTCTGCAGTCGGCAGAGGATCGACATCTGTTACATTTATGTTGAAATTCTGCCTGAGCATCTCAACTAATGTGACGTTTACAAGAGAATCCTCATCACGGATTCTCAGAACATATCCTTTACCAGCGGATTTTCTTACCAATTCTACCGGAACCAGCACTATGGGAGCTCTGCGTTCTTTTTCTGATACGTCAGATTCATACCATTTGAGGAACCCAAGCGCAAGGTACAGAGTGTTTGCCCCGTTTTCTTCCATATTTGTTTTTGTAGTTCTGTAAATGTAAACTATCTGCTTTTTCAATTCGTCCTCTTTCAGATATGTGCGAAGCCTGTGATTGGCATACTCCATGTCAGTCAGATTTCGAACAGACTCCAGATCAACGGGGAAGTTAATGTTGTCTTGCTGCTTTGTGAGTATGTCAGACGGTTTTGAGAGTATCTGAAACTCTTCTCCGCTGGCAAGAGCTGTCTCTAAGGAATTTAAGTCTGCTGCCATGATCTGTATGGAGTTCCTTCTCAGCCTGTAACTGATAAGACTGTTTCTCAGGCTTAGATCAAGAAGTTTATTTTCCCACATGCGCTGCTTTGAGTATGAGGCAGGAGGGGGATCCAGCTGCTGAGATGGCGAGGTTTTTCTCGGAGTGTATTTCTGCTCATCGCCGAGTCTTTCCGGAACCGGAAATATTCCACTTCCCCTGCATCTTATGATATCTACAAAGATATCGAATGAAGATTCAGCCAGATAATATTCTGCTGATTCCTGTGCCTGCTCAAATGATCCTTTATCTGCTAAAATCGAAGCATCAACGGCAATTATCTCTTCGACTCCCTCTGCCATCCGCTTCGTTATTAGAGAGATGTCATCTTCAACACATTCAGCAAATGTTCTGTCCTCCAGCCAGCAGGCGGTGATTACACGGTTGTCCAAGAGGATGATTACTGGATTAAGACCTGCCCTTTCCAGACATGAAGCATAAAAAAGCGAGAATTCTAAGGCCGTTCCCTGTTTGCGGCTCAACACTTCCATGGCATTGATGGATCCGGCCATTGGGTTCATCTGTGTTACAGTAAACGGTCCTTTTTTCCTGATATTTTCGTAAATCTCTCTTGCATACTCCTTAGCTTTCTCAGGAAGTCCTGATTGATATGCCGAAGCCTCTTCGGTTATCAGTCTGACTGCATTTCTTCCAGGAGTCACGAAAGACGCCAGCAGCTCCGGCATTACATCAGACCCTATCCAGGTATCTCGGGGAAGAATCTTAAGAGGCAGCGATTCCTCTTCTAAGACTTCACCAGTGCTGTTTGATGTGACAGTGATTGTAAACGACGCATCAGCATTTTTTTCAGTGAGGAAAAATAGTTCTTTTGAGATTTTGAGAGGTATCCGGTCAAAGCTTACATACTGCCCTGCAGGAATTGATCCAATGCTGGATTCCCATTCTGACTCGTAATTTTCAGTCTGCTCAGCATTTTGTTTGAATGAAACATGTAACTTTATGTTTCCCAGACTTTCTGAGGAGATGTTTCGTACTTCAATACGCTTAATTAACGGCACCCTGTTGTAAATCATCGAAAAATTTGCAATGGTGCTGTATGATACCCTGACTTCTATGATCCCATCCATTTACATTCCTCAAAAGCTTTAGCTGCTCACGTCAGACAGTGTAAGGTATACAAGGAAATAACAATTACTATGGATAACAGCCATCTGAAAGCAGATTTTGATGTATTTATAGAATCAATGATACTTTTATGAGAATGTTGTGTACCTAAAAATATAATTGTCCAGATTTTACAAAATCAACAGCTACCATTCAGGACAATTAATTAATAATCGACTGATTATTAAAATATATTATGAACAACAATTCTAAGACATGTTTATTTTGCAGTGCTCCTTCTAATTATAGCAGAGGGTATATGGATGGCGGTTGTTGGGCCATAGAAGAAGAGTACCGTTGCCCAAAACATTGATGTTATATTCTTAGTTTTAAGTGGGTCCAGAGGAAGAGGATTCGGTCAAAAAATGATTGAAAAATATAAAGTCCCTCTGAGAGGCTATCTATAATCCAATCAATACTGAATTGACTCTGGATACTATTCTAAAGATGGTTAACGACCCCATCGTTCCAAAAAAGACTGATGAGTAAGTACGGTAAGACAGGCGGTGGTTAGCCCGTCTCTACAATCTGTATTTTCTCAGGTTATCATGATTGATTAAATATCAAAAACACAATCAGAAAAATGCCCGGCAAAATGGGGCGAAGCCAGACCCGATGGAGGTGGTTTGGTTGCGATCTCCGTCGGGCTGGGTCCTCGTCGGGTAGGAGGTGAAAGCATGAAATATGTTCGAGTCTCCGTTTCCCGTCGCAGACTCCAGATAGTGATTGGAAAGCTTACGATCACTATCGACTGGTCATAAGGCCAGCAAAGTGTGGTTCACTTTACGAACCCCGTCCCTTCGGGGACGGTCACCTCCACCTTAGTTCTCATATTGTTTTTTGTGCTTATATTATTTGCTTATACTCAGATAAACAAAGGTCTCGTTTCATAACTGACATTGTTTGTGACTGTGATCTTAGTACTGTCGCTCTGCGATCCTAAGCCACCGCCTTGAGATGTTGCCTTTATTGTAATTTCTTTTGTTTCTCCGTCCAACAGCGACCAGCTAGGATTTAGAGTCCATATCCATGTTTTGCCAGGTTCTACAGTTCCGCTTGCTTTCTGCTGCCCGTCGATGTATATGTAATAATCAACCGTCTCTGTTATGTGAGTCGAAGTGACTGTTACTTTTACTTCACAGCTGTAGTAATTATCAATTGCCAGATAGGTAACAGGTATTATCAGTATCAGAGCCAGTAAAACAAATGCTAATTTGACAGTGTTTTTGTTTGTCCGTTTTTTACAGTATACTTCAGGCATTGGTCTTAGCCTGTTGCTACAGTTATTGCAGAATGTAGCATCTTTGCTGTTTCTGTGTCCGCATCTTGTGCAGATCACATATTGCGAGAATGTAGCACCGCACTGCTGGCAGAAATTATTTTCTTCGGATGATTCAGCGCCGCAGTTGTTGCATCTTATCATGCACGATGTATATCACTCGTACGTAATAATAATTCTTAAACAAGCAGTTTCATTATGATTAATTGTATAATAATAGAATTGTGTGTAATACCTTTTAATCAATTGTATTAATTAACTATGTTAGAAAGGATTGCCCCGTTCAGCATAGCTAGCATAGACAAGTGTTTTGAACTTGAACGTGAAATTAGATCAAATACAGGATCGACTAGAGCGTATTTATCCTGCAATACACCGCTAGATCTGGTATTATCGAGTTATCATGCAGAAATAATAAAGCTTCGCAGGACTGAACTCCTGATTACAAAAAGTATCATCAAAGATCTGAGCAGAGAAATACATGGATTGTGTGCTGAACCTTGGACCCCTGAAAAATATTACACGCACAATGGGAAAGGTGATGAATAATGGCTGTCTGGACAGTACAAGATTCAGAATCCCACGCTAAGCAGATCAGAATGAAATGCAGCCTGATTATCTGCTGCTCTGATGCGGACAATTGCACTATGACGGTCGTACCGTCTTACGGTGACACTGTCAAAATTCGCAGTCCATTAGGTATTGATGAGTATACTATTGTCATCACAGAACCTACAGACCAGCAATTAGAGAGAAAATGCATCTTACAATATTGGAGAACAAGGGAGTGTGAGAATTGATGCCACTTTGTTCAGTGTGCGGAAGTGATGAATTCATCAACTGGATTGATGAAGAGGTTTATGTTTGCGAAAACTGCGGAGTATTTGTCAGATGCAATTTAGACCTTGAAGATGAAGACCTCATTCCGAATGATAAAACGGGGGGCAACTGATGCATGCCGTACAAGTATCAAGACCAATGGTATGTCAAAATGAGAGCGTACGAACGGTATCAAAGGTCACGTCATCACTCCGAGAATACGATAATAAATCGAAAATACACTCTGACATCAATTTGGGAAAACCTTGGGGAACCGGAAAATCCACTGAATGTTTCTCTAGAGGATTATTTATTATTAGAAACAACTCTGGAAAAGGTAAATCACAAACCCAACACTATCGTAAACGAGTTCAAAATCTTGAGATTATTTCTGAAATTCTGCAAATATTCAGATGCAGAAGAAGTTATTACAAAGTATATACCAGAGCCGAAAGAAGATCGTGTATTCTTGGAGGAAGAGGAGATTACAGAAGCGCGTCAAATTGCAAACAAAATAAACACTCGATGCGAGTTATTTTACTCCCTTGCAGTGGACAATTCGCTCCGACGCGGAGACATTATAAATATTACGCTGGATCAAGCAAAGGAGATGATCAAAACTGGCAGAACACGCATCACTCAGAAAGGTCGTCGAAAACGTCTGCTCGTGATACACAAACGGACAATACCATTGATAGAAGAATATCTTCGGGAGCGAAAAAAGGCATTGGCCAAGAAAGGATTGATTGGAGACCCTTATCTTTTTGTAAACTTTCGTACAGGAAGGCATCTGGGTGTACAGGTTGTATACAAAGATATCGTAAAAATGAGCAGGACACAGAATATGTATTACAGACCACACGACCTCAGAGCAACGTATGTGCGTCGCCAAGCGCGTGCAGGCACTCCATCACATGTTGTGATGATGAATACGGGACACAAATCATGGGGAGTGACGTTCGGGCACTACTATGGACAAGACGAAAGAGAAATGCGCAATGCACAAGACAATATTTGATATCCCTGTGCCCTTATCCAGTACATTTGGTTTACTATCCAGTAGTATACGTTTATAAGTCATGGATTACATTACAAACCAATAATGCCCAAAAAGCTTCCCCCAAAGGTACCAGTAAAGTTGCTAATACCCAAAAATTTGATACCTGAAATTGACGAGATAGTCAATGATGAATCATATGACGGTCGGGGCGACTTAGCATTAACACTTATCCGCTGGTATATCTATGAACGCAAGCGACTGAAAGGAATAGATAGAGAATTGATCATTGTAAACAGCAAGAATAACAGTCCGAAAATATAGAGCTTGGAATGGATGGATAACCGGGTTGATTGTATTTGTGAAAACAAGTCACAAATTCAACATAATTTCTTATCAATTTTTTTATAACCATCAGAATTGCATTCATATAGTGAATTATTTTCGGATTAGATGTTTTAAAATTAATAAATTTCACACATTGTTAATACAAATCACGCCAGCACTGGATTTTAAAAATAAATCTATCTTAGTTTATGGTCAAAATATTAATATTTTTAGGTCTATCCCCTGTTAACTAAAAAATCCGTTATGCGGATTTTTGAGGTGATGAAATGGATGTTATGAATAAAATGGTAGCTAATGACTACAAAGGAAGATTGATATTCGGCATAATAGCTGTAGTTATTGGTCTAATCGCAATTGCATGGCCTGGAGGAACACTAAAGATTATAATTATCCTGCTTGGCATATTTGCATTACTGAATGGTCTATCCATCCTGTTTAATGCCTTTTCTCAGAAGTCCAAAGATACCCATAATCTGCTGGTAGGAGTTCTGTATGTAGTCCTTGGTCTGATTATGATCGTTGCATCATTTGCATTCTTAGATGTGCTCATGTATATCTTAGCTGCATTCCTGATCATATTCGGTCTGTTCCAGCTCTATGAGATGTGGCCAATCACAAATGACAGCTTAAAAGGAGAAAAGCTGTACAACCTAGTTATTGCCGTCATCGCAATTGTACTCGGTATTGTTATCATTGTCTACCCAGGCCTCGCCGCAAATGTAGTAATGATCATCATCGGAGTATTCCTGCTTATCATCGGTATAATAAACTTACTTGGCGCATTCCAGATGAAAAAGTCCAACTAAACAACATACAGTGTGTAGTCGCTTAGGTTACACACTTATTTTTTTATAAATCAGCAGGTATTTGTTATTGATTTTACAAGAGTTTCTACAATCAGCTTGATTTCAGATTACTGGTTAGTTTTCAGTTATGCCCAAGGGCATTTTGATATATGAGTTCTGCATTGCTACCTTGTCTGCAAGGGTAGCCAAGCCTGGCCAACGGCGCAGGACTTAGGATCCTGTCCTTAGTGGTCCGAGGGTTCAAATCCCTTCCCTTGCACCATTACGAATTATCAAACGGTTGGTGTATCATGGACATAGACAGTCTTTCTTTCAGAGCTTTTTCCCATGCTACAGAAAATGAAGACCGTGTTAAAAAAGCCGTTATGAATGCATCAGGGTCTGAAGAGCTCACATGCAGCAAAAGTTATGGATATCATGGAAATCCAATTGTTGTGATTGAGGCTAAGATCACCCGTGCAAAAGAGATAAAAAATGTTTTAAGCCTGCTGTCTGAAGAAGATGTCAGACAGCTGATTGATACAATTGAACTCAGAGTTGATGATGAGTCATTTTTTTACATGAGACTGGATAAACAAGAGGCATATCTTGGAAATCTGAGATTAAGCAGCGGAGAAGATGTAATATCCGTCAGGGGAAAAATAAAATCTTATCCGCAGAACAGGGAGAATGCAGTATTGTCGATAACACAAACACTGCAGACTATTCTAGACAAGAAAGAGCTCAAAAGATCATAAATACAAAGTGAGCCAAGCCTCCAAGGAGGAATGACAGGCATATTGAAGATATGCAGATTACAGCTGCATTTTTCAACCCGAACTCTTTCAGCAATACAGCCAGCACTGCAATGCAGGGCATGTATGTAGCCATGATTAAGGCAAAGACAAACATCTGTTCCGGAGACAAAGCAAGGCTGAGATCTATGCCTGCAGTTATCGGGAAGATTACATAAAGAATCTGCAGAGCCATTTCTTTACGCAGAACCCCCATTATCAGCGCGATTATGATTACAGCAGGCAGTCCTAAAAAGCCAACAGTAAACGGAGCTAATGGATCTACAAGAGCACCGAGGACGTTGTAGACCATGAGAAATTCCAGAACCAGGCTGCCTACAAGCAGCAGGGGGAAAGCAACAATTATGAAATCTTTGGTCCTCGCCCATGTTTTATACAATACGTTTCTGACTGACGGCATAGTCAAGTCTGGTATTTCGATGGTCAGACCGCACGGTTCATCATCCAGGACTTTGTGGAGTACTTTGCCCAAAATAAACACCATGCTGAGTAAGATCAGATATATCAGAGCAGCCCAGAATATGCCTGAATAAGTTCCTACTGTTCCAATTATAATAATTGTCTGTGCTGAACAGGGAACTGCCATTACAATAACGGTTGAAAGAATCAGCCTTTCTCTTTTTGATTCCAAAGTTCTTGTTGCCAGTATGGCAGGGACATTGCATCCGGTTCCGACGATCATCGGAATGATTGCCCTTCCATGCAGACCCAGCTTTACCATTATCCCGTCAAGCAGCATTGCCACTCTCGGCAGATATCCAGAGTCTTCAAGAACTCCCAGGATCAGATAGAATACCACAATGAAGGGTATTACAATTGCCAGTATTGCTTCGATTGAAAGATAAATACCCTCTGAAATAGCTTCTCCGACATCACCGCCAATGAATGATGCCAGCTGATCAAAGAGAGGGCCTATGTACATTTCATAAAGACCGACAAGGAATTCTTCCAAAGCTCCCCCGATATAAATTACAGAAACGAAAATGGTAATGAGTACTATTATCAGGATAGGAATTCCGGTAACCGGTTTCAACGTGATGTCTGAGATCTTATCCTTCAAGCTCCGCTTCTGATTGACATTTGCCGAGATTACCTTGGAAGCTATGTTTCCAGATTCTCCGTATCTGTCTCTGGCGATATGAACTTCAATTGATTCACGATGCTGTTCTTTGAATTCAACTCTGTAATCTTCTACCAGCTTCTTTGTTTCATCTGAAAATTGTTCTGTAAAATAATTATTTCCTTCAAGGAGCTTGAGTGCTGCTCCCCTCACGGGATATCCTGCATTAGTTTTAGTTTCTTTAAAATTTTTTTCAAGAAACTGCTCAATATGCCCGTCGTATTTTATTTTATAATTTGAGACATATGATTCTTCAGACACTACGGCATTCATCAAACGGTCTGTTCCTTCTCCAGTGGTGGCTGTAATCGGAATGACTGGTATTCCCAGCATTGATGACAGCAGGTCCACATCGATCGTGTACCGTTTTTTAGCCTGATCCATAAAGTTCAGGGCTAGGACAACGTCGTAGCCAAGCTCAATTAACTGCAAGGTTAGAACTAAACTCTGACTCAGCCTAGTGGCATCAACCACCGAAATTACACGGTCTGGGGACTTCTCTTCCAGAAGCTCTATTGCCACCTGCTCGTCTTCAGTGACTCCAGAAAAAGAGTAGGTTCCCGGGAGATCAAAGACAGTAATGGGTTTTCCATTGAAAATAACTGTAGCTTCCTCAAACTCAACCGTAGTGCCGGCATAGTTTGATGCTATGACGCCTACCCCGGTCATTCGGGTAAACAAGACGGATTTTCCTACGTTTGGATTGCCTACAAGAGCGACTTTCAATCAAGCCCTCCTAACCCACACAAGCGATGCCATCTCTTTGGCCAATGCTATGCGCCTGCCGTCGATCCTTACAAGCAAAGGGCCGCCTACTGGAACCTTTTCATCAATTTCTATGTCATGACCAGGAACAAACCCCATTGAGATCAATCTTCTCACCCTGTCAAGATCCTCGCTTGCAATGTGAGTGATTGATGCCGCTTCTCCCTGGCCGAGCGTGTCGAGCTGGACAGATAAACCGCTGACATCCGGCTGCGGCAGATCCGGAGGAGGTATGGGATTCCCGTCTGGACACACTACAGGATCTTTCAGAATCTTGGAAATTCTCTCTACCGACTCATCCGATACAGTGTGTTCAAGCTTCATAGCCTCGTTGTGAGACTCTTCAGTTTTCATTCCGAGAATGTCTACAAAAAAACGTTCCAAAAGTCTGTGGCGCCTTTTGACTCTCCTTGCAATTGTCAATCCTTCATCAGTAAGAGATACTCCCCTGTACTGCTCGTATGTCACATACCCGAGGTATGACAGTTTCTTAATCATCTCTGAAACGCTGCCCGGAGAAATGTTGAGCTTTGATGCTATCTGAGTAGTTTTAACAGTCCTGCCGTCTACCGAAAGATCGTATATGCATGCGAGATAATCTTCGATATTCTCAGATATCATCATATCCGAATAGTGGGATGCGATTATATAGTTTGGCGTGCCTAAATATCTCTGAAAGGCACGACGTCACAGCATGTGCATTCATGGCACATTGTTTTAAAAGAAAGAGTAGTGAGATTGTGATTAATGAGTATCTCTTTATATTTCTGCGCAAGCCTCACCATCCTTTCAGGATCCACAGGTTCCAGATGACCGACGGCTGCCTCCATTTGAGACCGGTTCAGATCATTGAGCCTCAAAGGCCTGAGGGTTGCAACACAGCCCAGCGAGGCTAAGTACTCGCATCCCGCAAGCACATTTTCATCCGTCTCGCCCATGCCGTAGATGATGTTTGAGGTTACCTTTCCTCTGCCGAAGACCTCTACTGCAGACTTTATGTTGGCGATGATAGAGTCTATATCCTGCTCTCCGCATACTTTTTCAAAAATATCTTTGTCATATGTTTCAATGTTTAATTTTATCTCATCGGCGCCGGCACATTTGAGCTGTTCAATCTGCTGTCTGTTCTCCACATAAGGCTCTACGCCGATCGGCATTGACGGCAGAGCTTCTCTCACCGTCTTTACAATTTTTGACATCCTGTCTATCGTATCCTGAGGAGTAGATACTACAGCTGAAGTGAGCGCAACGGCTTTCAGATTGTCACTTTCAGCATAATGTAAAATCATGGAAATGATCTTTTCATCTGTCAGAGACTTCGTAGCTCCTCTTTCTTTCAATGCCGGCGAGGTGCAGAACCTGCAGTTGTAGATGCACTCGGTAGCGAGGTTGAAGAATGCCTGTTCCGGAGCATGAGCCAAGGTATGTCCGATCTTGACTTCATCCAGAAACGGCTTTCCGTTTTTAGTTATGGAATACTTTCCTTCAGAATCTGCCAAGCTGAACTCTTCTTCATCCCAGGTAATTGCTTTCTTTACCCGGATGCCTTCGAATTCAATCACCAGCGAGGCTGACCCGGCTCCCGGGCCGGCAGTGGATTTGGAAAGCGGAAAGGGCGGCTTGAAAGACTTAGAGACGCGGAGAGGCCCTCCAGACAGAAGTTCTGCTTTTTTCAGAGCCCTCAGATACGGATCCATTTTACTCCTTCCGCAGAATCCTGCAGTTCGATTCCGCATTCTTTCAGCCTGTCGCGTATTGAATCTGCAAGAGCATACTGCTTCACCTTTCTCAATTCATTCCTGACATCGATGAGAATCTGGATCAGATCTTCAGAATCGTCCTCTGTTTTTGATTCCGGAAGTATCCCGAACACGCTGTCCATATCGTTAAAGGCAGAGAGGATGTTTTCAGCTCCCTTGTTGCTCAGTTCCCCCGAGGAAAGCAGCCTGTTTGCCTCTCTGACTAACTCGAAAAGTTCAGAGATTGCGGCTCTTGAATTGAAATCCTGATCCATGGACTCGATGAATTTTTCACGGAATCTGGATGACACATCAGCTGCATCATTGCTTCCAGTGAGCTTTCCTGCAGAATTGCGCAGCTCCCTGACCAGATTGGAAATCCTTTTGAGACTGGCTGCCGCTTCATCCAAGGCGGCCTCTGAATAAACCTGCGGCCCCCTGTAGTGCGCAGAGAGAACGTAGAAGCGGATTTCCTCCTTGGAATACTTCTCCATTACATCCCTTAAAGTGAAGAAATTCTTCAGAGACTTGGACATCTTGGCATCCTGAACCTGCAGCATCCCGTTGTGTATCCAGTATTTAGCCAGAGGTTTTTTATTTGCAGCTTCCGACTGCAGGATCTCATTTTCATGATGCGGAAATATCAGATCATTGCCGCCTCCGTGGATGTCTATGGTCTCTCCCAGATACTCAGTGCACATTGCTGAACACTCTATGTGCCACCCAGGTCTGCCCTTTCCCCACGGGCTGTCCCATGAAATCTCTCCGGGCTTTGCTGCTTTCCAGAGTGCGAAATCATACGGGTTGCGCTTAGATTCATTCACATCAATCCTTGCGCCTGCCTGCATGTCTTCTAGCTTCTGTCCCGTAAGGCGTCCGTAGTCTGATACAGCCTCCACTGAAAAGTAAACGCTTCCGTCGTCTGCTACATAGCCGTATCCGTTGGCGATTATCTTCTCAATCATGCGTATAATCTGCTGGATGTTCTCCGAAGCCTTCGGATACGCATCAGCCCTTCTCACTCCGAGCTTATCGACATCTTCCAGATAGCGGTCGATATAATTCTTAGACAGCTGCAGAGGGTCCATTCCCGTCTCGGCAGCCCGGTTGATGATTTTATCATCAACATCTGTGAAATTTGTAAGGTGTGTTACATCATAGCCGCGGTATCGCAGATACTTGTCAATCATGTCAAAGACAATGATAGAGCGTGCATGACCCATGTGGATGTCATCATAGACAGTGACTCCGCACACGTACATCTTGACTTTGTTTCCTTCAATCGGTACGAACTCTTCTTCCTGCTTAGATAATGTGTTGAATATCTTGAGAGCCACTTTTTTCACTCCGCACATAAATGGGAATAGTTAGCCCTTTTTTAGTTTTTCCTCAAGTTCTTCCACTTTTCTCTCAAGCGTGCGTATTGAGTTCATCAAATCCGCTATGGTATCGATCAAAGGATCAGGGAGGTTTTCCTGAGTTAAATCTAAAACTTTCTCTCTTTCCCCGTTCCGCTTGACGACTCTTCCCGGAATGCCGACTACCGTGGTATTCGGGGGAACATCTTTCACCACTACCGAACCGGCACCGATCTTAACATTGTCTCCGATTGTTATATCTCCGAGAACAGAGGCATTTGCACCGATCGTGACGTTATTTCCGATTGTGGGATGCCTTTTCTTTTTAGAAGTTGAAACTCCGCCTAGCGTCACACCCTGAAAGATTGAAACATTGTCGTGTATGATGGCTGTCTCTCCGATCACCACGCCTGTGGCATGATCAATGAAAAATCCCTTGCCGATTGTCGCTCCAGGGTGTATATCGGCACCCGTGAGCACTCTGGACCAGTAATTGATGAGTCTGGCGATCTTATACTGCCCTCTCGAGTATAAGTTATGAGATACCCTCTGCATCAGAATGGCGTGAAGGCCCTGGCTGAACATGAGAGCTTCTCCAAAAGATCTTGGTGCTGGATCCCGCTCCAGAACTGTATATACGTCAGCCTTCCAGTCCATAGTACGTCATCACACCCGACAATATGTAGATTTGCCTAAGCTTTATAAAAATGTGGGGCCGGGACCGAGATTTGAACTCGGGTGTACGGATAACTGTGAATGCAAACTGCATCTCTGCAGTCCGCCACATGGCCGCTCTGTCATCCCGGCTTTGGACGCTAATTTAGCTCCCCATATATTTAGGTTCGCTTTAAAGACGGAAAAAATATAAAGAAAATTGCTCAAAACTCCCTCAATCCAAGATTTCAGGAAGCTTTGAGTTATATACTGGCTAGTATATTTTTATCCGACCTCCATACTTTCAGGGCTTGGAACAGCGCTGCTCAATTCTGAATTTACAGAATTTCCGACCCATAACGCCCTGAAGGAGTTGAGGATGGCGATGATCGTAACTCCCACATCGGCAAAGATGGCTTCCCACATATTTGCTACTCCTAGGGCAGCCAGTATCAGCACGGCGAGCTTTACTGTCAAAGCAAAGGCAATGTTCTGATAAACAATTTTCAGGGTCCTTTTTGAAATGGTGATAGCGTCCACAAGCTTAGATGGTTCGTCTGTCATGATGACCACGTCGGCTGCCTCTATCGCCGCATCTGAACCCATGCCACCCATCGCTACTCCGATGTCTGCTCTGGCCAGCACAGGAGCGTCGTTTATGCCGTCTCCCACGAAAGTAAGCACTCCCTTTGCAGATTTCTGCTTCATCAACTCTTCGACCTTTTCGACTTTGTCTGCAGGCAGCAGCTCAGCATACACCTCGTCAATGCTCAGCTGCCTGGCAATCCTGGTACCGACAAATTCGGAGTCTCCGGTGAGCATTGCAATCTTTTTGACATGTTTTGATTTCAGCTTTGTTACTGCCTCGGTTGCGTCTGACTTGAGTCTGTCGGAAATGATTATGTAACCAGCATATTCTCCGTCAACTGCCACATGCAGCGTAGTTCCGAGGATTTCATCACTGAGATGAGACACGCCGAGCTCATCCATCAGCTTGCTGTTTCCCACTGCAACCGCTCTGCCCTTGACGTCGGCTGTAATGCCGTGACCGGCAATCTCTTTCACATTTTCCACTTGCGAAGAATCAATGTCTTTTTCATAACACCGCTTCAGCGACATTGAGATCGGATGTGTTGAGAAATTCTCAGCATAAGTAGCAAGTTCCAGCAGCTCATCTTCTGTAATGCTGACTGAATGAATTTTCTGAACGTTAAATACTCCTTCCGTCAGTGTTCCTGTTTTGTCAAAGACCATTATTTCTGTTTTAGCCAGTGCCTCCAGGTAATTGCTGCCTTTGATTAAGATGCCTCTTCTGGATGCTCCTCCCAGTCCGCCGAAGAAACTCAGAGGTATTGAGATAACTAATGCGCACGGGCAGGAAACTACCAGAAACGTCAGAGCTCTGTAGAGCCAGTCTGCGAATACAGCATCCGGCAGAATTAACGTCGGAACAACTGCAAGTGCTAAGGCAATCACCACGACTATCGGAGTGTAAACCCTGGCAAACTTAGTAATGAAGTTCTCTGACTTTGACTTTTTGCTGCTGGCGTTCTCTACCAGATCGAGAATCTTGCTGACTGTGGATTCCTCGAAACCTTTTATGACTTTTACTGTTAAAACTCCATTGAGATTTATGCATCCGCTGAGAACTTCATTGCCTGCCGAGACTTCTCTGGGAACGGATTCTCCTGTCAGAGCAGAAGTGTCTATGGAAGATGTGCCGTCAATTACTTCTCCGTCTAAAGGAACTTTTTCTCCGACTTTTATGATTATTGTCTCTCCGATCTCCACTTCGCTAGGATCTACTGTTATGATATTTTCTCCGCGTTTAACATTTGCATGATCCGGACGGATGTCCATCAGCTCAGAGATTGATTTTCTGGATTTTGCAACTGCATAACTCTGAAACAGCTCTCCTACCTGGTAGAAAAGCATAACGGCTACAGCCTCTGTGTACTTTCCGATGCAGAGCGCCCCTATGGTCGCAATCGTCATCAGGAAGTTTTCATCAAACACTTTTCCGTGCAGGATGTTTCTGACTGCTTTATAAAGAACATTACCGCCTGCTATGAGATAGCTGGCTATAAACAATACAAGTCCCAGCCAGGCTATGCTGCTGTGGATCAGTATTGCTGCGGCAAATATAACCGCACTGACTATTATGAGTGGAAGACGATTTTTTATAATAAGCGCCTCCCTCAAGCCTTTCTTATTTTAACATCCGGTTCTATTTTCCTGATCACTTTTTCCACTTTGGAAATTAAATCATCATAGTCCCCGTCTGCTTCTATCGTCAGCTTGGCAGTCATGAAATTAACTGTGGCGGTTTTTACTTCTTCCAGATTGTTAATGGCTTTCTCCATTTTGGCAGCACAGTTTGCACAGTCTAATCCGTCTAACATATATGATTTTTTCATAATAATCACCAAATCATTTTTCTCTAATATGCTCATGGCCTGTTTCAAAAATAGCCTTTATATGATCATCCGCTAGAGAGTAGAATATTACCTTTCCTTCACGTCGGGATTTGACAAGATTGGCAATTCTCAGCAGACGCAGCTGATGCGAAACTGCAGATTTTGTCATATTGAGAAGAGTAGCTAAATCGCATACGCACATCTCGTTTTTATCCAAAGCCCATAGGATCTTGGTTCTTGTATAATCCCCGAGAATCTTAAAAAAGGCAGATAAGTCTACAAACTCATCATCATCTGGCATATGTTTTTTCACCAGATCTACTACATCAGCGTGGATTACATCACAATCGCAGGTGAATTCATCGTTCGACATACTCTCCCTCTTAATAACTACAGTTGAGTATCTATTCAACTGTTATATAGATTACGGTTGAACATCTATTCAACTAAAATACTTATTTGTAAGATTCAAACGAAGAATGTGTGAATATCTGAGATGTGATGAGTGAAGTCTATATTCATCCATGAAGTGAGAAATTCTAAAAAAAGAAAAAAGAAAGGAAACATTACTGTTTCCTGAAGAAGAACAAATACAGAATCAATGCTGCTGC
>CALUEU010000010.1 GCA_944319735.1 uncultured Methanomassiliicoccus sp.
GCAAAACTGCAAACTCAAACTCGACAACAAACTCAATTTGCAACAAGAATTGCAATCGAATCGCAATCAAGCGAGTGAAATTAAAAAACCAACTAACTAGAAACAAAGAAAACTTAAAACATAAAAAACAAATCAAATACAAAATCTAAAAAACAAACACAAAACAATCCAAAAAACACAAATACAAAAACAAAAAGAGAATAAACTTACCCAGATCACTCAAATCAAAAACCAAAATAATCATATCTAGTCATTCTAAGACAAATCAACTCAATCAACCAAAAAACACTCAAATAAAAACAGACAAAGATCAAAAAATCATTCAATTCAATCAAAGTAAACTTCAAATTGAAAACAAAATAGAAATCAAAGAATCTAAATCAATCAAAAATCAAACTAAATTAAATTTCAAACTTACTAACTTTCAAAAAACCAACATAACTTAATCACATCGACAGTAAATGCGCAGGGGAATATGAGTGACTTGAAGTTGTTCCCCTGCGCTGACATTGAGACTCATAAGATAACGATGAAAACAGTGAAGAACATTAAAAAAAGAAAGTTCAAAAGAACTATTCCAGATAATCTAAAAATTTAAGATGGATAATTGCAATCCATCTTTACTGCTAGACATGCTAAAAACGTTTACATTTTCCACTTTCCATCTTCTAGAGACTTTTTAATTTTATAGCGACCACCAAAGAGTTTTCTTCTACCATCTTCATATACAATCATATTGCGATTGGGATAGCCAGAAACATCATAGGTCACACGAATTCTACCATCTGCCAGCTTGACTTCTTTAGAATAATCCTCATTCCTGAGCTTTTTACCTCCTTTGAAAATCGAGTATTCTCTTTTTGCCTTTCGATCCAGCCTCTGCAGTTCAACCAGATCAAAAAGCTCATTTTTATCAAGAATTAAGATCTCATTGTCTCTTTTTCCAATGAGGAATTTGCCGGAATGTGCTTCTTTCAACTGTGTGGCTTTCATGAACTTTTTCTCCTCAGACTGTGAGTATTCCTTTTAGATTTGACTTCTTTCATCATGGGATTTCGTTTAGAAAATTCATCAATAGCTCTGGTTTTAGAACCTTCAATTTTTAATCTGGAAATGTTACTCCGAGACCAATTTTCATTTACGGAATTGATAGCGGCTTTTCCTTTGAGAGGTTTATTAGTGCCGTTTGTGAAAATTGCTCGGTCTTCTTTCATCATATCTGAAGCTTCTTTTTCAGTCGGATATCTCCATCTCTTTTTCTTTTCATCGAAAATCTGAACAAATTGATAATATCCGCTTGAAGGATTTTTACCTCTAGCCATCTGTTCTGCTACTGTACAAGATTCTTCAAGATTGAGATTGTTGATTTCTGAAGCTTTGCTTAAATCAGAAACCGCCATTGTGGTTTTTGCAACACCGCTTCTGCTTTCATCATCCCTTCTGAGAAGATGTATTCCTTCATGAACAAATGTGCTGTTATTCTTACCATGATCTCTGTCTAGTTCAATTTTCCGGCCTACGATATTGCCTGCAGAATCTTGCAGCGGTCTGACAACAACTGTAACATTTCCATTTTTGACAAGTTTTTGTCTTTCTTCCAGTGAGTATGCTTCATCGATAATGCTTCTTATTTTTTTCTCCTCAGAAGGAAGACAAATTATGTCAAATTTCTCATGAATTTTCTTAGATTCTGGATCCTTGATATGCCCCAGATTTTTCTGTACTTTTCCAGGGGTATCAATGTATTCAATGTCATATCTGTTAGGGGCATCCCACCACGCCGCAGCTTCCCTGGGAGTGATCTTTGTTGGTAAGACAACAGACGCCTCCTGATCATAATCTTTTGATCTATTTCTGATGTGACCTTTTTCTACAACGCTGTTGAATCTTTTAACCAATGCATCTATCGGAACATAACCGTCTTTTCCTACAGGAATGCTGCATACATGCCCATTTGTAAGCTTTACCTTTTCAATTTTATACTCCTGCATGCTACACCTCCTTCTATTTTTTGAAAAGCACTCATGTCCATCAGCTGTTTATATCTCTCTAATGAGCTGTTATATATTGCGAACTCTGCACAATATACTGTCTTGATTAATTTTGTAATTTTATTCATGATATCCTCCATTCATTGATTGTTAGAATTTAATTTATAAATTAATGTTTTACGATAATTTTTAATTCCAGCGTCAACAGTTTTCATCTTGACGCCAAATTTATTTGCTATTGTACTCTTTGGCACTTTTTCCAGATAATAAAGCTGGTAATATTGAGAATGCTTGCTCAGTCCATCAGATTTAGTATCCCAAGACATATGTGCCTTCAGCTCTTCTGAAGACGGAAAGTCTGGGTCATCACCAATTGGTTCCGTGACATTAGTAATATCTTGATCTTCTTTGACAAGCATTTTAGCCGGCCATTGTGGCACATGAACTAATTTAGAGTGGTAGAACCCTATTCCTCCAAGGTCTTTACCTAGTGTCGGGAGATAGCCGATTGACAAAGACTTGTATCTACTGTCTCCGCACTGGATCTTGTCTGTAATAATTCTTAGACGGTCGTACCAAGTTTTTCCAAAATTGTATATGAGCCAGTCTCGTTCATCTTTTTCAGCTCCGGCAGATTTGAAAAATTGGATATATCCCTGTCTGTAAGTTTTTCTCAGTTCTGTGCGGCGCTGCCATGAAAATATGCAGATTATGATGCCATACTTATTGCCACTGATTTTCTCATATTGATGTCTTAGCTGCTGGAACATTGTGGCTGCGTCCATGTTTTCTCTGTTAAGCATGTCAAGAGCATGTGCACAGCGCGCAGCATCATCAATCATCATCAGCTGCACAGGCTTTTCATTTATGCGATTAAATGCAATTGAAGGATCATTTGTCCATGTCAGATTAATATTCTCTTCATTATACCTCAATAAAGCTTCTGAATACAAATATTCAAGAAGTTTTGATTTTCCTGTTGAAGGATAACCCTGAAGGGTTGCGTGCACCCAGCCGATATCCTCTTTATTCTTGTCAGGAATTGGAGGAAATAAGCGGTTGTTAATCTGCTGTGTAATATCCCTGGGTTTTGAAACTTTCAGATTCATATCTCCGTAGCCCCTCAGCCTGTAGGAATAATCGAAGATCTGAGGTCTGCAGTAACTGTGCAGACCATCCACAATTTCATTCGTTTCGAATACAGTCAGTATGATTCCTCCAAAAAATTTTCAAGATCTTCTTTCCTGTAACCATATATTCCTAGAACGGCAGCTGTGAGATCTTCATTCTCTATGAATCTGTTAGTCAGTCTTTCCATTCCTTCAGTGTGGTCATAATTGCCCATATACGAGTAAAGATCTGCAATCACATCGTCTCTAGCCCCTTTGGAAGAGTATAGATCAACGAGTCCAATCCACGCACCTTCCAGCAGTTTGACATTTTCATACTTGTCAGCCGGGATGCTGACGAGATAACAGGTATCACCGTTGTGTTCAAACTCTTTTACAAAAGTTTCATCATTCAGAAACAGAACTGTAGAACCATCATCTTCTTTTACAACTCCTCCTGCCTCTTTGAATTCTTTAATTCTCTTTTCATCCCATGAAATATCCTCTTCAAGAGAGGAAACGACTTTCTCAAGAACCTGGCCATCAAGAAGAATATCCTTATGATTTTCACTACTCTGTAGCCATACCTTAAGATCTTCAGGAAAACAGTAATCATCTTGCACAGTCCATCCCCATCCCGATCTCAGGGCGGTATTTTTCAAAATTCAACATCAGCTTGAAAGCTTCATCGCGGAAATATGCATGAGCTGCAACATCGCTGTCTGCTATTGCAGCCTCCTGCACTTTTTCTCCTTCTTCAGAATAATCAGATGTACAGTAAACAAATCGTTCGGTTTTACCACTGTCATTCAGAATCTTTGTGAGATATGCCTGATTGAGTTTGTATGTTACAGTGTTTTCTTCTTTGATTATCTGCCCTCCGCAGTCTTGGAAAGATTTCAGTCTCCTTTCAGCATCATCCTTGAGGAAGACGAAATCGCCGTATATCCTGTTAAGAGACATATCTATTCTGTCATTAGCAGCTTTTTTGCTTTCATTCGATTTTTGATGAAGCCCAGACGGAGCTTTAGCTCCTAAAATCTGTCTTCCAAATAACCATCTCATTGTGTAACCTCCTTTACAGTTTTTTCTTCTTTCTTAGTCAATTTTAAAATTCTATTCGAAAGGGCCAATACCAACGGGCTCTTCGCATAATTATCCTTTATAAACATTCCAATCAGAGAAGTGGTAACAGTGGTCGCTTCTTTACGAAGCCAGTAAATCTCTTTCTCTAATTCTTCTATTCTTCTGTTAGCCTTGTCTAAAGCTTCTGAATCTGCAATCAGCTCTGCCAGCGACACCTGTGAGCCGTGAGCGGCTTTGATGTAGCTTATTCTTTGTTTAACATACAGGCCTTTTGGTTTTTCTCCACTTTTAGGAAGCCTTCTGGATTCTCTCATACACACTTCTTCTTCCTCTGTGCTGAGATATTCAACATACATAACCTGGACTCTAAATCTTGGAATGAATGGGTGACGGGTGCTTTCTATCCAGTTAGGAGCAAGGTCGCTGTCACACAGTACATAATGATGTACACCGAGGAAAATCCTTTTCAGCAGCTGTCTCCAAGACTGATCCTGTACGCACACGTTTCCATTTTTGTCATGGTAGAATACCCATGGAGCTGCATCAGAATGCCTTATTTTCGGTTGCAGATGGCGCAGCATCACATATGACGTGCGCCCGACTATCACGAATCCTAAGACATACCCAGCAATGATTGGCAGATACCAAAACCATTCGACCGGATCCTGCAGATACATTAGTAAAACGCATACAACCATCAGAGAAACTGTAAATGGATCTACTGGATACAGAAACTTCACGGTTTTTTGTATTTTAGCACCACACTGGGCCGATACAAACATCAGAATTATTCCCAGTACTAAAATTTCAAATGTGGTCATTCTACCACTCCCGTCAGAGCTAAGAATGCACAAATAACCGCCACAGCAAGAAATTCAATTTTTTTTGTAATTATTGCTAGAATAGCAAATATAACTGCGATTATCAGCATCACTGCTGTTGCAGTTGAACTGCCCTTTATTTTTGAAAAGTCCCATCCGCCGGAGCCTTTGGAACCTTCATATTCATGCCATTGTCCTACAGAAAACACTTTCAGGCTTACCTCACTAACAGGTTTTCCAGACTGCATAATCTCCTTCACATCTACCCTGTAACCGTCTGAAGCAGAGAGGAGACCGGCATCTGAAATGTCTGATGAAACTATGCTGTTGTCTAAATGATCAGTATTTCCCCAGATTGCAAACAGAGCTGTCTGCCGCAATGTGGTAGTTGCAGATGCAGTAAAACTTTGATCATACAGCCAGACATACGGTGAAAATGCTACATTTTTATACAGCAGTGTTCCGCCGGCGTCATATATGTCTCCCAATATCAAAACATTCAGTGATTCTGGAGAAATGCGGTAGTCTTTCTTATCCAGAATATCTCCTGAAGCCGCCGTGTATTCTGCCAGCTGATGCATGGCCATTATTGATATCACATACATTTCTGATTCTGATAAATCTGCATTAGGTGGAACAAAAGATGAAGGAGACAATAATATATTGGCTGCTCCGGCTCTCGTAAAAACATCCCATGCAGCGGCTGCAGCAGTATTTGATTTTTCCAGGGTTGTTTTCACAATGTCTATCATCTTTCTATATCCTTCAAGAAGTTCAATCATATCCACAGAATAATGAACAGAAGCGTCCTGAGTGATCAGAATATCCAGAGAATCGTATGTATTTCCGTATGCATAATTCACTGATGATATGTAATTAATTGAATTATTTTTGCCATATGTAGCAAGAGAATAATTCCCTTTAGACATCTCAATTACAGCAGATGAAGTGACTTCAGCGGCTGTAGAACTAACGGCTGGTAAAACAGAACCCGCATAGGACCGGCCTGCCGGAAGCGTATAATATCCTGCTGCAAAATCTTTTCCTTCTATGCTCTTTAAGACAGTAAGATCATTGTAGCCTTTCTGTAGAATGTATGTAGCAGAAGTTCCGTCGTCGAGTGTCGCAGTTATTCTGAATCCTGAGCCAAAAACCCACAGATTTCTATTATCCAGCCAAACAGTATTCTTTCCGTTTTCTGCATTATAGACAGCGTTGCAGATATGGATATCCATATATTCGCTGTTGGTGAAAGCGGTTGTTCCGTACCTGACGGCCAGCTTCATTGGGCTGTATGTATCTTGGTTCTGTTTCCACATGTCCAGCCTGTCGGCTAAGAGCTCATATGAAGAATCAGGCCCGTATTCTATGTTTTCAAAGAACTGAGCCAGATTGATCATCAGCCCGGAAATGGCCATTACGGCAGATCCTGTATCATCCGTGTAGTTTTTTTCAAGCTCCCATAATTCTACGGCAGCAATCTCAGACTGTCTCATCCAATGAGCAAGAGTGAACTCCCAGATGTCAGCAAAGCCATCGATGCTTCTCAAGATTGAACCAGTATCTCTTGTGAGTATCGTGGTGATTATGTCTGCTTCATATGCTCTAGCTTGAGCTTTCAGAGGCTCTGTGTCTGTCTTAATGTCGCTGCCCACATATTCATGCAGAATCCAGCCCGCCGCCCCGCCGGCTATGGCTGCAGCAATTACTTGCTTTAGGGTGTACTTAGCAACTTCTTTCGTCAACGCCACTGCCAAAGGAACTGCTAGAGCAGGGATTCCTAAAGTTACGGCAGGTTCTCTTTCTGTCTTATTCTCTTTTGATTCTATCAGCTGAGGTACTGTAGCCACGGCAATTATGCTGAGAACCAGTATGCATGAGACAATCTTGTGAATTTTATTCATCAGATCGCCCCCGAGAAAATAAGGATGAAAATGTAAATTAGAACAGCGATGATTACCAGAATGATACTCAGCATCCCTAAAAATGGGAATGAAATACATCCTACAGCCACTGCTAACGCAATGCCGATTATCGCCAAGACCGATTTATCCTGTTTTTCTGCATCTTCATATATTTCTATTGATTTTATATCAAATGTAATTTTTGATGAAACTGTATGATCTCCTTTCACAGAAGTTACTGTAATCGTATGTTTTCCACTGTCATAATGATGAGATTTTACAGTAGAGTATCCAATTGATTCAGGATCTGAACCATTGTCCCAATAGATCTGATGTTGATAACCATTCCAGTGGACTGGACTTACAGATATTGTAACATCCTGCCCTTTCTTTTCCATGCTGAAGTGAGGAGCCCAGACTGCATACAGAGTCAGGTCTGTATTGACTGGATTGTTGAAGTTCCATTCTCCGCCTCCAGACGGTGAAGTATACCAGCCTTTGACAGCCATTCCGTTGCGGACAGGCTCCAAAGGTCTGTTGACTAAATCACCATTTTTTACGGTTATGTTCTTAATTTCATTTCCATAATTGAAGGTGACTGTACTTCTGTCATCTGTATCAGGAACATCTTCGTTGCGTATCCAGTGGGCATAGAATGTATACCCTTCCGGCTTATAGTCTAGCTGAGTAATCTGATTGCACTCATATAACCCGCCTGCCCATCCAGACAAAGTATAGCCGTTTCTGGAAAAGACATCTGAAGATGGAAATGTCAATGAAAACGGAGATGTCAGCGTATATGACAGAGAATCTCCTCCCTGCATGGCGTAAAACGTTACTGCCATGGATTCTTCGCCGGTGACGGAAACTTCAATGCCCCACTGCCATTCTTTAATGAATGTCCCGTTCAGCGTTGTCAGGGTAAGTTTCGGATTGTATGTGCCTGGATTTATACAAGTGCCGCTGAAGCTTATCTTTTTCAAGACTTCATTAATAACAGTCGGATCCCATTTGGAATATTCATAACCTGTTTCTACATTTATCTTCAGCCATTCCGGGCCTGAATATGATAGGGATGCTGTTGCTTCCCCGGTTTTTAAGTTTTTTAGTACAATTCCATCTAAAATATGCATCGGGTGGCTTTCATCAGAGATGTTTGGAACGTATGAATAGGGATTATTCACAGAAATTTCTGCAGGAGCGTCAGACAATTCTTCAATATTAGCAGAGTCAGCCAGAGGAGTAATGCATGAAGACACTAACAGTGCTAAACACAAGGCTGCAACTGTGCTCATGCAAACACCCCTGAAAACGCCAATATGCAACAGATGATGAATACCAGCAATGCCGTCAAAACTGCCCAAGATATGTTGAAGAGGTAGTATATCAGAATAAAACAGACAGCGGCAATGATGCTGCCGATGATTATTGCAGCATAATTATCGCCTGATTTTTCACTTTGTCCTACATCTACCTTATATGTTACTGGAGATGCAGAACCATATGAGTTGACTGCCGTAGCAGTAACTGTGTACTCTCCGCTTTTTTCATAGCTGTGAGTGACGCTGTTCCCATAGGTGGTATATTCAGCATTGTCACCCATGTCCCAGATGATATAGATATAATCTTCCGCATCAAGGCTGAGTGTGACGTTTCTGCCGTCAACTGTAGCAATTATATCCTTCACTGAAGGCACAGATGTGAAAATCACATCCTCATACCATTTAGCATACAGTGTAGTGTTAGTGCTGACCGCTGTTCCGAAAGTATAAGGTGTGCTTAATGCAGCATCTATATACCAGCCTCCAAATACATATCCCGATTTAGTCGGATCAATGGGTCTGGAAGCAGGATCTCCTTCAGATACGGTCTGTGATTCTACTGCACTTCCGCCGTTGCTCTCAAATGTTACAGTATAACTTTCTCCGCCTGTAAATACGATATTAAAGAATGGCGGTATGGAGGACATATACGAAACGTCTTTTGGCACATATACTGTGATTAATCCTAAACCGTCAAATGTGTGGGCTTCAAGAGTTTTAACATTTTCAGGGAATGTTATCGACTGCATTTTGTTGCATTTGAAAAATGCATATCCTGCAACTGTTTCGACAGTGTCAGGAATGATATAATCAACAGCATTAGATGGCGCTGTAATCAGAGTCTTACCATCATCGCTCAGCACAGTCCCGTCTGGCAGAGATTTGTTGCCAAGTATCAGACCGTTGTTATTTTCTTCTGTACTCGTATTGGCAGAAATAATCAGGCAGACTGCAAGGGCGCTTAGTAAACAAATACATACTTTTTTCATGGAAGCTTCCTTAAAATCCACCTCTGAAAAACAGAGTGTCTAGAATTACCAGAGCTGCACCTATCACAGAGAGAAGCCAGTGGGGTTTGTTAAACAATCCCAGAATGATAAGAATTGCGCCCAGAATTATAAAAACCAACCAGATGTTTGAAGAGTTCGTGTTACTGGTAGCTTTGCTGTTGTCTTCCAGGTTAAATGTAACCTGAGATGCTTTTTCTCTTCCGACTTCATCCCTCACTAGTACTCTAACATCCTGAGGTCCTTCAGTCCCTTCTGCAAAAGTATGGTCAATCTCAGTTGTTCCTTCATAAACAGTACCGTCGCTCAGCATCCATTTAATGTAATTGTAGTTTGCAGCGTTTACTGAAGCATGTATGCTTCTTCCATCCACCGAAGTTACTATGTCAGATAGTGAAGGAGCAGATTCAAAGATTACACGGTTCCAGTTGCGGATTGTAATCTCCTGTGTAGCTGTCTCTTCAGAACCTCCTGCGCTGCTTGTAGCCGTGAATGTTACTTTAGTGGAGTCAAAAGCGTTTGATCTGTTTACTGTAAGAACACTACTGTTCCATGTTATTTGTGAATTGACACCTGATACTGTGATTGATGCATCATCTGGAACAGCTGTAGGTCTGTATTCCCATGTGCTGTTGTCTTCAATCAACCATACAACGAGGCCGGTTCCCTGATGGTTTTCAGGCATTGAAGTAATACCTACGCGGCTGTAAGTGCTGATTGTAGCAGAAGCAGTTTTAGTCTGTGTTATGCCGCCTATGCTTGTAGATGCTGTTACTATAACATCAACAGATCCCGTGACGTTTTTATCAGCAGATCTTGTGAGTGTGTAAGAAGTTTCGGATACTTTGTTGATTGCGTATCCTGCAGAAACCGCAGCATCATTGAGAGATAAGACGGTTTCTCCTTCACTGTCAGGGTCAACATCAGAAATGGTGAATGATGATGAATATGGAGTTCCTGACCAAGATGTTGTCTGCGGCGTACCTGCCAGATTTAAGATGTTATAAACCGAATAATGTATCCATTGACCTGCGCTTCTTACAGGGCCGCCGTCATTAGAGGTTGCGGTTATACAGATTAGTTCTTTTCCTTCTTTTGCGGTGCCGGATATATTTCCATCAGATAGTGAAAATCCGATATTATTCAGGTTTCCGGCAGTTATGCTGTATATAACAGCGATGTTTGCACTGAGAACATATCTGTACTGATCTCCTACAAGAAGAGAAAACTCATACGGGTCTGATTGAGTTTCTCCAGCAGAAATCACGAAGCTGTCACTGCAGTCGTCTTCAACTGTAAACGCTAATGACGATACAACCAGCACAGCCAGAATTGCTAGTGCAAAAATTTTCATTTGTTTCTCTTTTATTTTAATTCCTCCGTTTTTTCTCCCTTAATGAGAGAATCACCGGCCTGATCTCAAGATCAAAAAAATGATGCCCGAGTCGATGGGTCGGCTCATGGCGTTGGAATATCGCATCACAGTATCTAAATACTTTTTTTGAATCACTCAATATAAAAATCTGGCTTTTCGATAGTTTTAAAAACCAATGAAATAAAAGTTTAAAAAAATCTTATCATTTTTCTACAAATATTGAAGAATAATCAGTGTTTTCTCTTGTAATTCGGGGTATGACCATGCTTGATTTAGAATCGCTAACTGCAAATTATCTTGATATTTGGCAGTATCAAAGAAATCTCAATCCCAAAACTTTGAAAGCTTACAGAATTGACCTACGCCAGTTCATAGATTTTATGAAAACTACAGACGGAGATTTAAATAAAGCCAATCTGAGTGATTATGTTACACATCTTCATAAAAATTACAAACCCAGAAGTGTAAAACGTAAGATTGCCTGTCTAAAATCCTTCTGTTCCTGTCTGGAACAAGATGACATTATTGAAAAAAATCCATTTTCAAAGATCAGGACAAAATTTCAGGAACCATTCTATCTTCCTAAAACAATACCATTTGATGAGATCCAGGAGATCTTTACTGCAGCATATTCGGAACTTAGAAAAGCAGACAAAGGCAGCTTTGAGCACAGGAAGTGCATAAGAGACATAGCAGTTCTGGAATTGCTTTTTGCTACAGGAATGAGAGTTTCGGAGCTGTGCTCTCTGAAGACTGAAGACATTAACCTTTCTGATCATTATATAATTATAAACGGTAAAGGCTCTAAAGAACGGGTCGTTCACATAGGCAATAGATCTGTAATCAGAGCGTTAAACATGTATAAATCTGCGTTCTGTGACAAGATTTCCAAAAGTGATTATTTTTTCATTAACAGACTAGACAACAGACTTTCAGAACAGTCTGTAAGGGCGATGATTTTAAAATATACAAACAAAGCAGACATCAGTAGGCATATAACCCCGCATATGTTCAGACATTCCTTTGCAACTCTCTTATTGGAAGAGGATGTTGACATAAGATACATCCAGCAAGTCCTAGGACACAGTTCCATAGTGACTACGCAGATTTACACTCATGTCACTTCAAAAAAACAGAAGCACATTCTTACCGAAAAGCACCCCCGGAATAAGATCATAATATGTGAGGATTAACAGGCTTAAGCCAACAACTTTAGCTGCTTTTAGATATCCGTGCTTAGATAATCACGAATTTATACCAATATGCCATTAGTCTTAGCATCAGAGATTTCTCTGTGATGGGATGCATAAAATGAACAAATTCAGGATTGTCGCTTTATCATTGATATTACTAGCCATAGCTGTTATATCAGCTTCACTGCCTGTTCATGATGCAGCTCCAGATTTGAAACTTGGGGATTCTGCGACATCTTCCAGTGTTGTGATCGTTGATGAACCTGATTATTATATGTATGATATCCATGAGAATAACGAAGCCACGTTGACTAAATATTCTGGCAGCTCTGCAAAGATTACTGTTCCAGCAGTTATTGAAGTTGATAAGCGTTATCGAGTGACTGCGATAGGAAGCATGGCCTTTGCAGATAATAAAACTGTAAAATCGATAGTTTTAGAGTCTTCCAGCATAGCTCTTGAAAATCTTGCGTTTGCCAATTGTCAATCTTTAGAATCTATAACTTTCAAAGGAATGGTAGAAAAGATCGATCAGAAAGCTTTTGCGATGTGTACCAACCTTAAGTCAATCAGCATGCTGACTGATGGTACAATAAACATTGGGCTGGGAGCATTTTCAAGCTGCAAATCGTTAGAGACTGTGAAAATCACGGGACGCATTGACACTATCGAAGTTGGTGCATTTTCAGACTGTTCATCATTAGAGAGCATAATTCTTCCTAAAAACATCCGCGAAATCAGCGATGCTGCTTTTTCATATTGTTCATCACTCAAAGAATTTAATGTGGATAAAGTGGAGATCATTGGAAATTCTGCATTTAAGGACTGCAAGAAAATGGAGAAGTTTGTGATTGAAGGCTACGTGGAAGTTAAATCCATAGGAGAAAACGCATTCTATGGGTGTTTCACTGATGCCCGTGACCCATACATACGAATTCCAGTCTCTACCCAAGAACAGTTAGAAAAGAGTGCTCTACTTAAATCTCCTGCAAAAATTCATCTGGTAATTCCAGATGGCATTATGGTAGTTACAGAGTCTGCCTTCAGGAATATAGGCAATCTGGAGAGCGTTGAATTTTCTGATACTGTAAAGTCAATTATGGATCATGCTTTTGAAGGAGATTTTATCACAAGCGTAAAGTTCCCCGAATCTCTGACATATATAGGAAACTGTGCATTTATGGACACTGACATTCGTTCATTGATCTTGCCCTCAAAGCTGGAGATCATTGGAACTCAGGCTTTTGCAAACATGAGATTCTTAGAGAGCGTATCAATTCCGCAGAGTGTCATCCAAATTGGTGATGCAGCCTTTGCTAATGCCGGGAACCTTAGAGAAATATACTTCATGAGTACAGAATCGCTTCCGATGATGCCCCAAATCACAGAGTATAATGAACAGGCCGTGTTTTATAATTCTGGAATCAGAGAAAACCAGCCTGCAGTTAAAATGATTTATTTGCGAGACGGGCTGAGCGATGCAGGAGTCCTTGCAGACCAAATTCCAGCTGACGTTTTTAAAGTTGATTATGTCGATAATTACTGCGTCACGTTCGACTCAAATGGCGGCTCTGTTGATGCTGCATTTGTGTTTGTCGATTATGGAGACAAGGTATCTGAACCACAGACGCCTCAAAAAGGCGGATATGAATTTAAAGGATGGTACGACGGCACCAAGCCGTATGACTTCAACGAAAGAGTAGAGGAGGACATTACACTCACGGCAGCATGGGAAAAGAGTTCTAGTAGCAAACTAGCTCCGGACTATAATGTCTATTACGTAGCCGCAATAATCCTAGTTGTTGCATTAGTTGCATTAGCTTTGTTTTTCTACAGAAGAGGATCTAAAAAGGGCTGATTTTTAGAATGCTAACTATTTCCCCTCTCTACTTTTTTCATAAAAATTATTGAAAATTTTCAAAAAAAGAGTTCCAGTGGAAATAAAGCAAACTTGGAAAAAATAGCGGGCAGGGAGTATTGCGCGCTCACGGGCGCGCGCGAGTATAACAAAAACGATCACTCATTAAAATACGGAACCTGATATTTTTTAAAATTCCAAGTTTTTTGATATTTAAAATTATCCATAAAATTGATACACTTTTTATTTATTTTATTGTATTATAGTTGTTAAAAATAATAAATCATTTAGTTACATCTAAAATCAATCATTGTTAGTTTTATCATGCACTCTGTATCCAACATTATAAATTACGACTGCTGGCTATTGATGATAAAATTTACATTTAAATTTTGAACATATGTTTAAATACAAGTTATACATGTCGGAAATTGCGTATTTTACAATATGACGCACATAACTACAGTCGCGGTGTGCATGAGTTATGTGAGTGTAATGATAGGTATCGGAATGAGTGAACTCAGACCCCGGTAAGCTATGCATTAACCAAAACAAGAGGAATGAGTATGTGACAAAAAAAGCAGACATGTCAAGACTCAGGCCCAGCGTTAGAACGAAAATATAGCCGTAAAGCTAGCTAAACATGGAGAGTATTATGATAGATAACCGCAACAAAACAAGTGATGAAGAAACATATGTTTCAGGTAAAAATATTTCAATTGAGTCAAATCTTTGTAAAAATAAACACAATTTGTTCTGTCCCATTTGTATACGTTCACATAGTTTTTCAGATAGATCTCATTTGAGGATTCATCTGGAAGACGTTCATCGCGTATATGGACGATTATTGTTAGATGTTCTGGATGACGCAATTGAAAATGGATCACTGGATTTAGAAGAGTTTGCAAGAGAATATGATAAGATTAGTAAAAATAATTTGATAAACTGCCAGATATTAAATTTTCACAAGGAGGGCATTCAATGAATGCATTGGGTGCTAAAAGACAATATCAGAATTCAAAGCGCATACAATTACTGTCTCAGGACCGCAGACAGAAATACAAAGATATCTCAATACACGGTGCTGATTCATACATGTACCAAAAATTCATACTAATTGAATTTCCTGACAAAAGAAAGTATCAGCTGAATGCAAGTTTTCTAGCGTCACTCTGGGCCATGTCTCAGTCTAAAGATGTAGTTTCCGACATGAAAGGAGAGATTTTTTGGTACAGCTATAATCACTGCTATGAAGATAATGTCTCATTGTTAAAACTCTTTAACGAATTGGATGGAGAATTCATAATGGAAAATGCAAAGCCATTGAATACCTCAGATTTTATCAATATGGATGATATGGGATGTATTCATAGATGCAAAATATCAGTAGTAAATTTTAAGAAATACCCCCATCTGGAAAGAATAACTCATCTGGAAAAAACAATATCAGCTGAGAAAATAAATCTTCAGGAATTTGATCTTGATGGTGAGTGTCCTGAATGTCTGATGAACTCTTTGCAGCAGGAAACGGTACAAGACTGCTATAATACGGAGGCTTCCTGATGACGCCGCCGTATTACTCTAAGAGAACATATATAATTAGACGTGAAACTCTTCAATATCTCAATACACTTCATCAATGTGGATATGGTACAAGATCAGAGATCGTGAATAAAGCAATGGAAGTGTACTACACGCTTAGTATGGATCTAGCAAACAGAAATAACGAAGAGCAATGATCTGCAGACACATGTGCGGAGATGCGGTATAACGGTTCTATCGCTTAATACTAGATATGTTCTAAAGTTAGGTGATTTAGAAATACATACAGCTCGGAGAGAAGGTTCTATGAAAGATATATATTTGGCTGGTGGATGCTTCTGGGGATTGCAGAAATTTTTTGACTGCGTTGACGGTGTAATAGAGACAGAAGTGGGATATGCAAACGGCATATCTGAAAATCCATCCTACAGAGAAGTATGCAGTGGTAGAACAGGATTTGCTGAGACTGTACGAATAAAGTATAATGAATCTGTTATACCGCTGAGAGGTATTCTTGAACTTTATTTCAAAGTCATTGATCCTACTGTAAAAGACAGGCAGGGAAATGACAAGGGCACTCAATACCGCACCGGCATATATTATGTGGATTTACAAGATAAAGAAGAGATTATACTATTCATTCAAGAGCAGCAGAAGCATTACAGTAGCCAGATTGTGACAGAAGTTTTTCCTTTGAAGAATTTTTATCCTGCTGAGGAGTACCACCAGAAATATCTGGACAAGAATCCTCATGGATACTGTCATCTGGGTTCGGACGCCTTTGAAACTGCTAGGAATTATAATTGCCATAGCCAAGATGATGTTTTAAAGAAACTCAGTAAGGAACAATATGGCATTATGGTAAAGGGGTATACCGAACCGCCTTTTTCCAGTGAGTACGTCGAAAATGATAAAGAAGGAATTTATATAGATGCTGCAACGGGTGAACCGCTGTTTTCCTCTTTTGATAAATTTGATTCAAAATCAGGATGGCCGAGTTTCACTAAACCAATAAGTGATGATGCTGTATCAAAGAAAACATCCAGCCCGTTTGGAACAGCCACCGTTACTGAAGTAAGAAGCGGTTCTGGAGATTTTCATTTGGGTCATGTGTTTAATGACGGCCCCCAAGACCGCGGAGGACTCCGCTACTGCATAAATGGCTCAGCATTGAGATTTATCTCTTCAGAGGATATGGAAAAAGAGGGATACGGGTATTTGATTCCATATATGGAAAAGCGCAGAATAGATAAATTATGAGGCGTGGCCTCATAGTGTTTTTGAATATTTGTTTGAATAATAGATTATAAGTATAAACTGTATAGCCAGCACTGCTATGGCCATTAATATGATTTCGAGATCTGCACCCATAAGACCAATTGCGATTATGAATATACACAGTACGTAACTCATAGCGATGCAGGTTTTATATCCAGATTTTTCTCGAATTAACGCATTGCGTTCATCATTTACTTCGATTTCTTTTATTTTCTTAATGTCATCTGGCAGCCGAGAGTTTAAAATCAATGTTAGAAGCAGTGAAAAACTCATGACTGCTAAGCCTATTCCTATACCTATGAACACTCCAGACATTCGAGAGTACTCTTCTGGAGAGAGTATTGTAAATCCTACAGTGAACAGTATTATTCCTGTGACTATCAGGAAAGTGTACACTATAGCTTGATATTTTTTATTCATTTTACCACCTTTAAGATTATGAGTCAAGTCCGTAGATGATTAACTTAGTTGAATACGATGAAAAAGCAGCTAGCGAGTAAAGTTTAATCCTCATCTTTTTCATCTTCGTAGATGAATATGTCCTCTATATTCATTCCAAAGTATCTTGCGATTTTGAATGCTAGCAGTATTGAAGGATTATACCTCCCATTTTCTAAAGATCCGATTGTCTGTCTTGATACTTCCAAGGCATCTGCAAGCTCTTCCTGTTTGATATTTCGTTCTTTCCTGATTTTTTCTAGGTTATTTTTCATCGTCCCTAACTCATTATGGAAAGTAAACTTTCCATTTGTATATATACTTGCTCATATGTTTCTAAAAAACATAGATCAACGAACATTTCTTTCCTTTTCATTCGTTAGATACATCATTTTCAACGATTGACTTCTAATGAAGTATTCATGAAATTTAGGTATACCAAAACTTTATTAAGCATTAGTGCAATATGTAATTTAGGGAGTCCTAAACTCTTAGAGGTAAACACATGATAGTAAATGCAGTAAGATCCAAAGAGAGAAGAAAGCAGACAGTCTGGAACCTTGGTGGTGATTTGTATCGATAAAGATGATTCAGAGTGCAACTGTATGTTATGTCCAAACAGGGGGAGGTGCAGCTGTAAGAAGAAGCAGAAATAATTGACAATGTAATGGAAATAGATACACCCAAAGCGAATATTGCGGTGGACAAGTCTCCTCCTCAACCAGTTCACCGCAGTAAAATAAACAAGATGATTTTAGCTATAGAGTTAGTTGACTTAGACTTGAATAAGCATACTGATATTTTAGAATTGTAGAAAAATATCCATCAAGGCAGTAAACGTATATCAAATCTCGATAGACGCTACACTGATTGATGGTGTGTAAATGGTAAACCTAAGCGTGCCGCTTAGCTGTCTTTATTGGCTCATGACCTTATTTGACTAGCTCTCCTCTTCTCCTTTTGCTTTCATATATTTCAGCACACAGACTTCGACACCATGAGACATGCTTGAGAATTCTCTTGATTTAACTTTCTTACTGAGATACTCTATCACGTCTGGTGGAAGTGTAATTGTTAATGACTTCTTCTTTTCTTGTGTCATACACCGACAATCCTTGTTAAACTTTTAAGTATTTACAATGATTTAGCGTGTATTACAAGATAAATTAATGTATTTTTCGATTTATGGGACAAAAAAGAGCAGTTTTAACGATTTTCAGAAGAGTGTTTTTGCTAGAAATGAGTATGTTTTTGAAGTAGTAGCATCTTCTCAAAATAAAAGCTATTGAGATAATAGCTACACTTTCAAAGCAGTATTCTACATGTTGATAACACATCTGTGTATCAAATAAGTGTTTAGAATATCCAGCCGTGTGTGAAAAATTTATGGACAAAATATGGACAAGGCGCCGTTTTTAGAAGTGATGAATGAGTTAACGCATGAAACATTTCTAGATGCTGGTAATGATAAAAACAAGAGTGGGCTCAGCCGGATTCGAACCGGCGACCTTCGCCGTGTAAAGGCGACGTCATAACCGCTAGACCATGAGCCCTTGCATCTCCCCTATTGCAAATCACTATTAAAAACTAATCCAAGCTATTCGCATCTTATCCTTAGCATGGATGAAGATTTGAAATGATTGGAAAGAGAATAAGCTTGATTTTGATAAAATCTCATAAATGAGAATGTTATTAATTATTGTACATATCATCCACTTCCACTGATTATAATTAACCAACTTCTACTTCTGATTTGTTTGATATCTCTAGATTTGGATATGTTATTATAGATTGTTAGAATGATGCATCTAAACCATGTCTTTTATAACTCTGTTAAAATGGTCAATCAATGGATAACATCATTCGCGCAGGGGAACTTAACAACGTAACTCATATTCCCCTGCGCAGTTTCATTATGAGTAGTTAAGTAAGCTTTTATTGTTTGAAAAGTGATTGAGTTTGAAGTTTTTGATTAGATTTTGAGTTTTAATTTTGAATTGTTTTGAAAGTTGATTTTTGAATTTATTTTGTTTTGGACTTTTTTGATAAGTGAGTTGTTTTTGATTTTCTTTGGTTTTGATTCTTTGGTT
>CALUEU010000011.1 GCA_944319735.1 uncultured Methanomassiliicoccus sp.
AAAAATATCTATGAGCTGTAACTAGCCAGCATGTGTGAATATTTTGCCATATTATTAAATCGTGCGGAGGTACCGTTCCACTGGAACTGTTTTTTCGAAGATTTTTCGATTATTTTCATGAAATTTTGAGTCAAACATGACTGCGTTGCAACGCCTTGAGGTCTCAAAACATGTTGCCTAAATGCACTTTCAATTTCTCATGCGCGTGTAAACTCTCAAAGGTGCAAAAACAAGCAATATGCGGCAAAAATGACTGATCTAGATTGGCAATGCTTCAAAAGAGGTTAAAAAACAACCGCTGTAAGAGTCACGGCAAAATGGAATGATGTGAAATTCATCGTAACTCATATACTGCTGCCTGATGACTCTGTATTGTTTTCATAAAAATGCATAATTAAAAGCGTGCAGCCATCAGCAAGTTTGCTCAATCTTGGAGATACAGACAATGTTATTCAGGAAAAGAATGCAGATACGTCTGAAAAATCAGATCTGATGAAGTAAGCCAAAGAACAGAATGAAGATAAACTGGCAAACAACATGCATATCTGTTCATTGCAAAGGTACATTTTTCTCTCATCTAATGCATTTTTAATCATGCGAAAACTCATTAAAAACAAGCGATTTTTGTCGTTTTTCTTGAGTTTTCAAGTTTCTTTTATTTTTTCCCCCATTAAAACTATCGAAAAGCCAGATTTTTATATTGAGTGATTCGAAAAAAGTATTGAAATACTCTTGCTAGATATGGTGATCAAGAACGATTAAAATGAAAAATCAAAATGAGGTGATTAAAAAATGAAAAAATTAAAGATACTGCACGAGATCGCGCAGAACTTCTCTTGGATTTGGAGCTTTAACAACTCCGGAAGCCAACAGAACACCGGCAGCACCGAGTTCTATGGCTTTTGAAACGTCTTTTCCTGTCTTTACGCCTGCACCGCAGAGTACTTTGATACTGCTGTTGATATTTTTCACAGAGCTGACTGCATCTGAGACGATTTCAGGATTAGCATCTGTAACAGAAACATCCCCACCAATTAATTCTGGAGGCTCTACAGCAATGAAATCAGGAGATAAAGAAGCTGCAGCCGCAGAAGTTACGGCTGTGTCGGTACAGACTACGGTTGTTAAGCCCAGAGTCCTGCAGACTTCAACAGCACTGGCGATGTCTGCAAGGACCATTCTGTGTTCAGAATGGTTCAGCAGACTTCCTGAAGCACCTGATGCAGCTACGAGCTGCGGGGTGATCCAGCCGGTACACGAACCGGGCTTTTTAGCATCTACATGCTGCGAAAGCACAGGAATCGAAACTGCAGAGGCAATCAAAGAAAGTTCAGGCATCGGAGGACATATCGAGATCTCGATACCTGTTTCTTCAGAGACTTCAAGGCAGGTTTCTGCGAGTTTGAGAGCTTTGCCGCCCTCTACCTCAGAATATGTCTTGAAATTGATTATCACTGCAGGAGTCTTAAGCTCAGTCAAGCTTTTCCATCCTTTCCTTAAGCTTGCTCAGAACGGCCGGGCGGGTGGTGTATTCCATCTCTTCGGGTCCGAGCACAGCAGGCATGAATGGTCCGTGTCTGCGCATATAAATTGAAGCTTTTACGGCAGAGCGGCGGGCTTCGTCCCAGCAGCTGCCTGCAAAGTAGTCGATAGGTTCATGGACTCCAACTGGAGATTTCGGATCTTCTACACCCTGGAACATACCGTTGCTTACGTGCATTCCCACAGCGCAGATTCGCGGAGGACCGTCAAAGAAGACTGGGTCTGAATCATTAACGGCACATGGATACCATGCACCATAATGGGAACCGCGCATCCATCCTGCAACAAGGGCTGGAAACATATAGGGCTGGAGAAGCTCTCCTACGGCAGGTAAACCTGACTGGGCACGGCACACGCATACCGGGTCATCCTTTCCGACATATTTGCCGGCTGAGATGTTTAATTTCTCAGTAGAGACTACAGCACCGATGCCGATGTCGTCGAATTTGCTCCAGATCCTCTTGATAGCATACCTTGTGGTGTCACCTAGAAGTGTGAGGATATCATATGTCTCATCGGGTGTGGACATCACTACCCTCTTGGAGTCGATAACATCTACAATTTCAAATTTGAAGCCTTCGTGGGCACGGGGATCAATTACCAAACCCGTGGTGGTAAAAGGATCCATGAAAACCTTGCACAGCGGGAATGAGTATGAAGAAGGTTCGGTTTTGTCAGCCATGAAGAAGACTATTGGTTCCGCTCCTCTCTCTTTGAATTCCATCTCGGCGGCACCTGGACCAGCGCCTCTGATGTTTCCTGAGAAAGCATCTGTAAGTAGGTCCTGTCCTGCTGCGTAGAGCTTCATTTCCTTAGCTGCTTTGGTAGCCTCCATGAAAGCATCCCAGCAAAGGCCGTGAACATCTTTGTTGTTCTCTCCGCGACTGTGAGTTAAGAAAAGGTTGATATCGTCGCCAACGCGTGTGACATAGAAGTCGTCTACAATTCCTGCTTTGACACCGTCTTTCAGGCGGTCAACGCACTTCTGCATCATCAATGGATGAGGACGGGCGTGTCCCCCTACTGATCCAACATCCGCTTTAATAACTGATACTGTGACTCTGTCTGACATTTGTTATCCCCAAATTAATGTTAAGTCGTTATGTGTGATATTTCAAGTGTTATAAATAATTACACGGAAAGAGCGCCCCTCTCCCCCACAAGAGAGACGTCCGTGTCATGCCCTGCTTACTTTTGAATTGAAATTACATCTACAGGGCATTCTTCAGCTGCCTTGGCAGCACAGTCAAACATATTTTCAGGAACTTCTCCTGCTTCAGGGCCGGAAGTACGGTACTTCTCTGAGATGTTGGAAGTGCCATCATCGGTCTGGACAAATATGTCAGAACACGCTTCATCATAACACCTTCCGCACTGAATGCATCCTTCTAGATCAATCTCTACTTTGACCATGTTATGATACTTGGCAGCTTTAAGCAGATAGACTTTGCGGAAGCATAAGTGCAGATCATGATCCCTCCTGCATCGTTAAACATCAGAAATGATTATACATTGCTGCATCAAGTCTAGACTTTAATTAGTCTGGGATGATGTAACGTAGGAGAAAGTACTATATGTAAATAAATTATTGGGATATTTAAGTGGAGGTATAATTTATGTCCATAAAAAACTGGTTCAGTAAGAAAAATAAAGAAGAAAAGAAAGAGGAGTGCAGCTGCTGCTGCGGAGAAGAGAAGGCTGAAGAGAAACCTGCAGCCTGCGGTTCAGCTTGTGAAGCTGACGACAAAAAAGATGAATGATTTTATGAACAAACACCCTGCAACAGAAGTTGCAGGGGCCTTAAAGCACTGATTATTCAAAAACGCTTATGGATTATTTTGCATTTTAATGGCACATCACTGAAGCCTGTGACCAGAGGTGCCGGCATTGTTACATTTATTCTCTAGGAAGCCACGCACAGTTTCAGGAAATGTCGTTGGAAGACATGGTCACAGTTGTAGAGAACTGTCAGGAATTCTGCAGAAAGGCAGACTGCATACCTTATTTTTACATTACCGGTGGAGACCCGCTGTTGCATCCGCAGTTCTGGATTCTGGCGCATATTCTCAAAATTGCTGGCATTCCCTTTGCAATTCTGGGGAATCCTTTCCATCTCACACAGGAAGTCTGCATGAAACTGAGAAGCTGCGGATGCCGGAAATACCAGCTATCACTAGACGGGCTGAAAGAAACCCATGACTGTATCAGGCGCCCCGGCTCTTATGATGCAACGCTGAAAGCCATTCCGCTGCTGCGTGATGCAGGCATTGACGTGGCAATCATGGCCACCATTTCCAAATGGAACTGCCAGGAAATACCAGACCTGGTGGATATTGCTGTAGAAAACAAGGCAGACATTTTTGCATTTGCACGCTACTGTCCCTCTAAAGAGGATGTTTCCTCATGCTGCTCACCTGAAGAGTACCATGAGATGATGAAAAAATGCTGGCAGAAATTTGAGCAGTACAAAGGGTGCAGTACCACATTCAATTTAAAGGATCACCTATGGACTCTCTTCCGTTGTGAGAATGGACTGTTCCAGATTGATGAAAACTTGGATATGAAATAGTTTACGACGGCTGCAACTGCGGCAACTGCCATCTGACAATTCTTTCAGACGGTGCTGTCTATGCCTGCCGCCGCATGGAAAGTAAAGTCGGGAATGCCTTGACGGATGATCTGTATGATCTGTTTACAAGCGCAGAGTTTGATGAATACAGAATATACGAAAACTTTGAAAAATGTTCAAAGTGTGAACTGCTGAGGTTCTGTTGCGGCTGCCCTGCTGTCGCTTATGGATACAGCGGAAACATGTATGCACCTGACCCGCAGTGCTGGAAGGTTATTGAAGATAAAGAGATGTAAAGATATGGATGCAGAGACATGTCTGAAAAAGCTCGGCTACGTCGGAGTTCTGGCCTTTGCCACTACGGATGAGGAAGGAAAACCTCAGGTAAGGAATATCAGTGCAATTCACTTTGAAAACGATGTTTTATATTTCTTTACAGCCAGAAAAAAAATTCTGCCGTGGGCTGCTTTCAAAACCTGACGTGCAGATTCTGGGATACACAAAATACAAAGAAATGATCCGCCTCTCCGGCAAAGCTGTTCCGGTGCCCCAGGGCGAGCAGGAGAAATGGATTGAAACGATTTTTAATGAGCAGCCTTACCTTGCAAATGTATATCCCGGCGATACAAGAAACATCGGGATAATCTTCTGCATCAGGGATTTTGAGATTGAATATTTCAACCTCGGCGTAAATCCGATCTTTCGTGAGAATTATGCAGTTGGCAGAGGAAAAATAACAAAGAAAGGATATTTCATAACCGAAGACTGCACTGCGGCGGCTGTTTTGAGAACTGCCCCTCATCAGCAGTTATAAATCTGAATGAAAAGTAAGAGGGGTAGGTACTTTCACTTACCCCCTGATGAATTATATAAATAATTACAGAACTCATTTGACTGATGAATTATACAGCAGTAATAAAAGAGATACCAGAGTGCATTGTATACTGTAAAAGCGGCGTGATCACAAGATGGGAATCCATCAGTGAATTTGTACGTTCCGCGGCAGAAGAATGCATGGCTGCAAACCCCGGCATCGAGTGTGATGAATCCGGATACAACTTCATGACCTATCCTGAAGGCTTCAAAGAAAAGGATATTCCATTAGTTTATAATGAAGCCGTAAAAACATTTGGTAAAGAAACTGAAACCATAAAGTTCAGGAAGGTTGAAAGCACAAAGGCTGTCTGCATTCTCCATAAAGGAAGTTACTGCAGCATCAAATCCGCTTATGATTTTGCATTCCAGTATCTAAAAGAAAACGGATACACAATGAGTGAAGATCCCCGTGAGTATTATATAGACGGCTGCTGGAACAAGGAAAGCGAAGACGAGTACCTCACCGAGATACAGATCCCTGTGAGTCTCTAAACCTTATTGCCCATCATCTCCAGATGATGGGCCCTTTAATTTTAATACTTAGGTAGAGAGATTAAAATTTCATCTGCTAGTGTATAAATAGTGAGAGAAGGCACGTGAATTTCTGTGTCTGCATCATGCAGATTCAGAGGTTTACCTATGAACGATGTTGTGAAGTTTTTACAAGACAATCCGGTACAGTACCTTGCTACAGTTGGCAGCGATAATAAAGCAAAATGCCGTCCGTTTATGTTTGTCGGAGAATTAGACAGCAAACTCTGGTTCTATGCCGACAATCAGCATGAAGCATACAAAGACATGCAGTATAATCCCTGGGTGGAGATAGCAGTTTCAAATCCTCAGCATGCCTGGGTCCGTCTGAACGGTAAGGCAGTCTTTGAAGAGAATAAAGAAGCCAAGAAAATGTGTCTTTCCAACCCGATAATAAAAGAACAGTACAAGACTGCAGACAATCCGGCTCTTGCTGTATTCTATCTTGAAAACTCTCATGCAAAAATCAATGATTTTTCAGATAACCCTCCCAAAGAATACAGCTTCTGAACTCATGAAGTTGAAGGTCCTGTGAGTTATCAGGACCTTATGCTTCATTACTTAGTTTTTTACGGTATAATATTTTTGATAAGTGCTTTTAGGCTTATCTGGCATAGTCATAGCTAAGAGTCCGCTGTCGACTAAAGGAATGATGATAGATCTCCTAAGATATGTTTTAGTTACCCCCAGAAATTCTGCTAATTCTTCCCTAGAACGCGGAGTCTGGCAGTAGTCAAGAATTTTAGCCATTATGTCAGTCTCAATCACAGGAATAGTTGTATCTGACATATTACGTTGCATATTGTTTCTAAATGTAACTACGAACATTCCGCCTTTACTATTAAATTCAGGATCAGGTAGGTTGTATTCTTTCAGCTCCCGCCTCATTGTTGGAATGCCAGAATACCTGTTTTCAGTTTCACCCATAATTTCTAATAAATTTACCAGAGTCTGATTTCTAGTGTCTGGCCTGACTCTACCTAGCTCATCAAGGGAGATTTTTCCATACAATCCGCCATTATTTTTGATCTCCATCCGGTCTGCATACATTTCTACCCTTACAGGAACTCTTTCCGAGTATGCACTGTAATCTCTATGCATGAGCGCATTCAGAACGGCTTCCCTTACAGCATTAATTGGAAATTCTGCCTTATCAGCGCGTTTACCGTCATCCACTATGGTTTTGACTCTCATATTCCGGTCAATGAACCGAACTGTTTCTTCAACCATCTCAGGTATTGTACCAAGTATGCGCTGATTTGCCAGAAATCTCTCTCCGTCTTTACCAACACATCCCATTTCCAAACCAGGAATAACAACTGCAGTAACGCACAACTGAGGAAAATACATCTGCGGATATTTTGCAAACATCAGAAGACCTGCAAGGGTTACTGAACCTTTCTTAGTAACACCCTGTAATTCTAAGATTTCTTTGTCCTCAAGAGCTTTGAGATTAACGGTCTGACTTCTAACCCTCTCAAAGAATGCTCCTAACTTTCTATCATCTAACGAGTTAAGATCTGCGTCAGTTACAATTCTAAGATCATCGTGAATGTTTTGTCTATATGCATCATAGGCATATATCTCATACTCGCTCATGGATTCATTGGAAGCTCCAGACCTCAGATATGATCCTTTCAACCTGCCTTTTCCTTTGTAATATGCAGGCCTCTGTGAAACATCGATGCCAGGGATTTCTGCAGATACTATCTTTTTTCCTTCCATCTCACAGAATGTGAAAAGAGGACGGATTATTGGTTCCATTTGTTTGCACTGTTCTAAGACATTGTGTTGAAGGTCTTGTATATCATATACACCAGCTAATTCAAAATTATTAGATTCATCCAGACCAAATAATATTATGCCTCCATCGTCTTGATTTGAAAATGCAGACAACGTTTCATACAAATGAGTTGGACAGCCTTTTGAAGCAGTTTTTACTTCTATACATCTAGTTTCACATTTGAACTTCTGCACATGATCAACTAATGCAATTAATTCTTCAACAAGCAAATGATCCCATCCGTTTTTGAATACGATGATGGTTTGGAGCTATATCAAATATATCAAATAGATATTTATAAGGGATTTAGAATCGAACCTAAATCGAAACAGAATCGCACATTTTGCTTAGAATCGAAACAGAATCGAACCTAAATCGAAACAGAATCGCACATTTTGCTTAGAATCGAAACAGAATCGAACCTAAATCGAAACAGAATCGCACTTGTTGAGTGCTCAACAAAAGTGTTCGGCAACAATCTTAGATTTTGAAAAGGTGGCACCGTATAGGTGTGCAAAGTATTTTTTTCATATTTTTTACATCTTGCTGAACTCGACAATGTTATTTTTTCCATAATCTCACAGGCAAGCTTGATTCTGCAGAGCAACTGCCTCTCTTAATGCAGCCAAGTTATTTTCTGAATTAATAGCTGCAAACGGCAGCGTAATGCCGGCAATGCATCTCATTTAGAGGTTATTAAAAAAATTTGAAAAGACAGCATGTACAAAGATACATTGTAAGATATGTATATAATTTCAGAGAGATCAGAATGGTTTATCCCGTGCGAGAGCTCTCAAACTCGCAAGCTTTATTATTATTGGAAACTTCAAGCGGAGCATGGCATTAGATCTTATCACAAGAAATTCCAAGACTCTTTCACCGGAAGATGCCGAAAAACAGGTAAAGGTGAAGGGCTGGGCTCAGGAGATCAGAAATCTGGGCGGGATTTCTTTTCTCATTTTAAGAGACAGATACGGCACAGTCCAGGTTACAGCGCCAAAGAAGAAGGTAGCTCCTGAAATCATGGAGGTCTTGACATCTCTTTCCAGAGAGTCTGTAGTTGAAGTCTGCGGAACCGCCAAAGCCTCAAACCAGGCAAAGAGCGGAGCAGAAGTCATTCCTGAAAGCATAAAGGTGCTCAGCGCAGCAGCTTCCCCTCTCCCCCTGGGAGTGGTAGACAAGGTAAACGCGGAAATGGATACCCGTTATGACCACAGGTTCATGGATCTCAGAAAGCCTGAGGCCAGGGCTGTCTTTGAAATAAAGTCAAAAGTATTGAGATTAATAGACGAATACCTGCTGGGAGAAGAGTTTGTGGAAGTATTCAGTCCCAAGATCGTAGCATCCGGAGCTGAAGGCGGAGCTACACTGTTCAAGTTAGACTACTTTGGAAAGCCTGCATATCTGGCCCAGTCTCCTCAGCTGTACAAGCAGATGATGATGTCCACAGGCTTGGACAGAATATTCGAAATAGGGCCGGCATTCAGAGCAGAGCCGTCTGATACTGTGAGACATGTATCTGAATTTGTATCATTCGACGGGGAAATGGCCTACATAGACTCCATGAATGATGTCACCCAGATGCTTGAAGGCTGCATTCAGCATGTAATCAAAGGAGTTGAAGAATCTTCAACCGCCCAGCTAGAACTTCTCGGTGTAGAGGTCAAAGTGCCTAAAGCTCCCTATCCAATAGTGGAATACAAAGATGCAGTCGAGATCGTGTCCAAGGAAGGAATGGAGATTAGCTTAGGAGACGACTTGGGAACTGAGGGAGAAAAAATACTGGGAAATGTAATGGAAGAAAAAGGCTATGAAATGTACTGGATAGTGGAATATCCTGAAGAGGCTAAGCCGTTCTACATTATGGAGAAGGAAGGCACTCCCTACTCATATTCATTTGATCTTGACTACAAAGGACAGGAAATTTCTTCAGGAGGACAAAGGGAGCACAGGTACGATGTTCTTGTGGAAAGGATGAGAAAGAAAGGCCTGAACCCTGACGATTTCAATTTCTACCTTGATGCATTCAAATATGGAATGCCTCCGCACGGAGGATGGGGTATCGGAATCGAACGTCTGGTACAGAAGATGCTCTCATTACCTAACGTCAGAGAAGCCATCCTGTTTCCCAGAGACAGAATGAGACTTGTACCGTAAACACCTTAATCACGGGGATCTTCAAATTCCCCTTCAAACTCATCCAGAGGTCCCGCGTTGACTTCTTCTTTCTTTATTTTTTTAGGTTTTTCACATGTATTTGCATATCTGTAAGCTTTGATGTGTGCGCCGGGACGCAGATGGTCATCATAAGTCTTAGTGATGTTAAGAGCAACTACCTGGCAGTCGTCAGAGAATAATATTCCTGTAAGGGCGTCATTAATCGCTCTGATGAACTTATCAAGATCTGGTTTGACAATCGGATGCAGTCTTTTGTGGGGCTGCACAGACGGAGGTCGGGTAAGATAAAAATCAACGTCAAGTGCATAGGCAGAAGAGCTGTCTGAGATCCAGGAACTTCCCTCCAAGGCCCTCTGCGCTTCTGTAGCTACCCTGTTCCTCCAGGCTTCCAGATTACTCTGGTTGGAGTGTGTTACAACAGCTTTGTTTATTTTTTTGATATAGAACGCTCTGGTGCTTCCCTCCGGTGAGGGTTCTCCCAGAACACTGAATTCGATGGTCTCTAAAGCTTCTCCAATCGGCATTTACTTCCATTCAAGCATGCATCCAGCATACTAATAGTTTAGGTATGAGCAGAACAAAGCTGCAGCTTATGCAGAAAGATTGTTCTCAGATCATATCGCAACATACAGAACTGCATTTTTCTCATCTGCACTTATCTTGAGATGTATGACGGGAAGAGAGTCGTAGTTCTTTGGGCATATTTCACATGCTGAGGGCAGTAGATGAAAGTAATCAGTTGCGACTTTTCGAAATCAGCAGCAAAACCGTTCCTTAAGTTTATATCATGCCGAGTATTGCCCATAGTGAAAAATATCAAAAGCAGATTCAACCACTCGCGAAGAAGGAGTCATCAATGCAGATCACAGGTGCAGAATTATTTGTTAAATCATTACAAAAAGAAAACGTAGATGTTCTGTTTGCCTACCCCGGCGGTCAGGCAATAGACTTATTCAATGCTCTTTACGGACAGGACGGCATAGAGATGATCCTGCCGAGGCATGAGCAGGCTCTTGTCCACGCTGCAGACGGTTATGCACGCTCTACAGGCAAAGTAGGAGTGTGCTTAGTCACCAGTGGGCCTGGCGCTACTAACTTAGTTACAGGAATCGCCACAGCAAACTATGACAGCGTTCCTCTTGTCTGTTTTACCGGCCAGGTACCGACCAGCCTGATTGGAAACGATGCATTTCAGGAAGTAGATACTGTAGGCATTACCAGAAGCATAACAAAATACACGGTAACTGTCAGAGACAGAGAAGATCTGGCGATGACCATAAAGAAAGCATTTTACATTGCAAGGTCTGGAAAACCTGGAGTAGTTGTCGTTGACCTGCCCAAAGATATTCAGCAGGCATACGGCAGCGATTATTATCCAGACACAATCGAAATCCGCAGTTACAAACCTAATACATCAGTACACAGCAGGCAAGTAAAAAAAGCAATTGACATCCTTCATGATGCAAAAAGACCTGTATTCTTAATCGGCGGCGGAGTTAACATAGCTCGTGCAGGCGCAGAAATGACGAAGCTTGCAGAAAAAACCGGCATACCGGTTGTGACAACTATCATGGGAAAGGGCGCTCTGCCTACAGACCATGAGCTGTACATAGGCAACCTAGGAATTCATGGAAGTTATGCTGCCAACTCGGCAATCAGCAACTGTGACGTGCTGCTCTCGATAGGTACAAGATTTAATGACCGCATTACAGGAAAAGTCGGAGAGTTCGCTAAGAATGCTAAAATCATTCATGTCGATATTGATCCGGCATCCATCTCAAGGAATATCGTAGTTGATGTTCCGATAGTAGCAGATGCTAAAAACGCCATTAATGCACTTCTTGAAAAGGCTGAAAAGCTGCCTATCGAAGACTGGATGAAACAGATCAACGAGTGGAAGCAGAGCTATCCATTAGTGATGAAAAATACGCACATGACTCCCCAGATTATCATTCAGAAGATAAATGAGACTTTTAAAGAGGCAGTCATCACAACAGACGTTGGACAAAATCAGTTATGGGCAACGCAGTTCTTAGAGCTCAACGGCAGCAAGCAGATGCTTACCTCAGGCGGTTTAGGTACAATGGGATACGGTTTCCCGGCAGCCCTCGGCGCCAAGATAGGAAATCCTGAGAAAGATGTTATTGTCATTACCGGAGACGGTGGAATGCAGATGAACATTCAGGAGATGGCAACTGCGGTGGTGTATGAGCTGCCAGTTATCATCTGCATCATGAACAACGGATACCTCGGCAACGTCCGCCAGTGGCAGGAGATGTTTTTCAATAAGAGATACTCAAGCACCTGTATGCGTCACAGAAAGAGCTGTCCCAGCCCGTGCAGCACTCCTGGGAATAATTGTCCCGAGTATACTCCAGACTTTGTACGCCTGGCTGAAAGCTACGGAGCTAAGGGAATCCGCGTGGAGAAAGTGGAAGATATTGTCCCGGCGCTGCTGTCTGCAAAAAAGAATTCTAAATCACCTACGGTCATCGAGTTCATAATTGAAAGAGAAGAGAACGTTCTGCCGATTGTTCCGCCTGGGAGCCCTCTCAGCGACATGATCATGGAAAGCAAGGAGTGATAAAATGGAGATGAAAAAACGTTGGATCAGTATATTTGTAGAGAATGAAGTAGGAGTTCTTGCCCGCATCTCCGGATTGTTCTCCGGCAAATCTTACAACTTAAACAGTCTTACAGTAGGAACGACTGAAGACCAGTCAATTTCCCGTATGACCATAAGTCTCACCAGCGATGAGCAGACATTTGAGCAGGTCAAGAAGCAGTTAAACAGAAGTATAGAGGTCATCAAAGTAGTGGATTTCACAGATATCGCAATCCACATGAAAGAGCTGATGTTTACCAAAGTTTTTAACTGCACCCAGCACGACATGACAGAGATCTTCAGAATCTGCAAAGTATTTGATGTCAGGGCGATAGATTACAATTCTACCACCGTTCTGCTGGAAAGCATTCAGACTGAGACGAGAAACGATGATCTTATCAGGCTTTTAAGCAACAGTTTTCCTAACCGCATAGAGATTGTGAGGGGAGGAAGCGTCGCTATCGAAGCTATCAGCATAACAGACAGGTGAGGGGAGTTCCCCCACAACCTGTGTATTTTTATTCATAAAAGATTTTCAGCAGATGCTTTGTTGCTCAAGAATACATAAATAACTCCTGCAGGAACAGCAAGCAGCGACAAGAGCCTGAAGGGTTCCGATTCATCAAGGCTTACAGGGTTCCATGAGAATAAAAACAGTGTGAAGATGAGGACTGGCAGGATAATTAACAATATCCCTGTGTATTTCAGATCTTTACTTGATATAGGAGATTCTTTTGAAAGGGCATACACTGCAGCTAATGCCGCCAAAACAAAAAATGCAATAAATATCCACAATACTGCATCTAGATTATCGATATTGAATAGATAATATATGCTGGAAACTATCATTAATGTAGCAGAAAAAGCAAAACACGATTGTTTTAATGCCGTTGAATCACACTCCCATTCAACTGACAAATGTTATTTTTAATATATGTTGTTTCTAAATAATTTTATATTTTTAGAATTGAGCGAATCTGCTATAAACGTGATAAGTGATGCATGGTGTGCATCACAAAGGTTTTACGCTGTCCTCAAAAACAGAAGTAATGACAGGCTTCCCATTTTTGTCCAATAAGACAGTTAATCCTCCAGAAGTACCGGAATTGCGATATAGATAATTTACTCCAGTCATTCTGTCTACCCATATTTCAAATACATTAAATGAGCCTTGATCGTATGTTTTTATAAATCGTTCTTCTGATTGTTTCATAGTAATCATCCTGATACAATTATCAAAACTAAACTGAGTTTAATGTACTTATTATTATAGGAAAATCACAGCTGTAATTTCATGAATACCAGCAAAAATATTGCGTATATCATTTAGTTTCTTTACATATGAATTTTGTGTAAATGCTGAAGTTGATATGACATGATGATTATTTAATAAAAATAAAGAAAGTGTTAATTGGCACACTACCTTCAGCTCATTAATTCGCTAGTGAAATATCGCATGCAGGTCATAAGTTTATTAGCAGATCTCATAATAACTAAGCTTATCGAGATGCTTCATTAATTTCAGAAAGCGGTTCCATACACGCATTCCGTCTGCAGCTATATTCAGTAGTTTATCTGTATCTTCATTCAGCATATGATGTTTAATTTGTTTAAATAATCTAAAAAAACATAAAGCAATTAAGATTTTTTTCCACTCAGCTCACGCAGATGCTGATGCTGCCATTTTCTTTCCTCTTCGACTGCAGCATTGGCATTGTCTTTTAAAGAGTGATAGATTGATTTAACAGCATATGTAGATGCATGAACGGCATGCTCTGCAACATGTGCAGTAGCTGCAGAATGGCCTGCGGATCTGGCGGCTAACTCAGCAGACATATCTTCTATGTCCCTTGCTGAGGCATGGGCATTGAAGGCGATTGAACGGGCTTCGGGCATCGTCAGCTCATCGTTAGCCCATTTTCTTGCAGCTTCGATGGCCAGCCTGGGCCTTTTGTCTTCAGGACAGATATTTTCAAAATTTTTCAGCACGTGTTCAGCACAATCGGCTGCCCAGACGGCAAGAATTTTCTGATCCTGTTTGCATGCCAGTTTCTCAATGGAATTGAATACTTTTTCTGAGTCTGCAAACTTTGCTTTCATAAAGGCTTGTTAACGCATATTATCTTAATAACTATTCCATCTGCAGAGACTCAGTTTCAATCTTTTCAAGAGAGGTTTCTTCACTCTTTCCAACATTGATATCTGGCATAGCAACAGATCCGTAAGACTGGTATCTTTTCAGACAGTCCCTTGAGCCTTTATAGCCGTCATTCAGTGCATCGCCGAGGGAAGCATATCCTAATCTGTCGGCTCCGCTGATCGCAGCCACTCCGGGACAGTTGGCTCTGTGTACCACCCCTGAAGAAACGTCGGCAATAAAGGGATATGATGTCGGAGAAAGTCCGTCAAAGCTTATGTCAGCCCGTATCGTTAAAACTCCAGGAGACATTGAAACGTTCTTAACAATCAGGTCAGGCTGGAAAGGAAGACCTGCAGAAATCTTCTTCTCGAAGAGTTCTGTTATATCAGCAGGAGGCAGACTGATGATCTTATCTTCCAGCCTGTTTTTTGCAGTCTTAAGGATTAGATTAGGAATGCTTTTGGGTGCATCTATCGAGAACTCAATGTCGGTAACTCGAGCTAAAAGCCTCCCTTTATCTGCATAAATTTTGACAATGGCCCTGTCAATCAAAGCTTTGGCATCAGTATCCATTTCATAGACTGTCATATTCTTAGAGGAGAAAGGCTTAGGCATTCTGGCAACGGCATCAATCTTCAATGCCATATCTGCATCATAGATTTCCACTGCATTGGTTATCCTTACCTTAGGCATATCCGGGCGGATTTCCGCACGATACTCCACATTAGCTTTGCTGCCTCCCCAGAACGGCCTCCTGATTCCGCTGACCTGTTTCAGCCAGGAAATGAAATCACTAGAATCTGATTCGACTTTTCCTTCTTCCACGATCGGCGCTGCAAGATTAGGCCATATATCAACGACCAGATCATTTAAGGCAGCCTCTGATATCGACACAGCAAAATCGTTTTCACCGGCGAAGCTCTCTAAATCAGTTTTAGCACCCAGAGAGCATTCATTAAGACATAATGCCGCCACCAGGCCGCCGTTGAATGAAGACATATGATGAGCTGAAACATTGAAGGTGGGGCTGCCGGACAACATTGAGGCAGGCACCAGAACAGACAGTGACATATCAGCATCAAGAGAATCAACATGAAGCAGTTTCTGCAGGGGAAGCGCATTTACAATAATATTCAGAATGGCAATGGCAATTGGACCTGAAGTCCTTCCCCAGAATTTAGCATCCTCTATGCTGATATTCCTGACTTTGATTCCAGGGCCGATGAGAATGTTAAAATACGCTACTGTATCGGCGGTGAGGATGCCTGAAGTTATATGAAGAGCCAGTCTGAGATCTGCCTTCCCGTTTCTAAGCTCAATATGGGGAGGCTCTGAGAGTGAAATTGAGTAAGGTGCAGTAAAACTTCTGAATCTGGCACTGCCTTTGAACGAAGTAAAATAAGATGAGTGAAACGCAGAAGACGCTGCGGAGTTGATTGTCTTCTCGTTTGCTTCCAAAACTAAGTCGTATCCATGAGTGTCATAACCCATGTGATGAAATAGTGGAACTTGTAGCCCTTAAAGGATTACATTTGTGATTTTATCATCAAAGGCTGTTAAAGTTCACGACCTGCCTATTTCGAGCATTTTGCGAAGAGGTTCTCTCGCCCTTGCAGCGATCTCCTCATCAACTACAACTTCTGGAGACATATTTTCCAGTGCAGCGATGATGTTTTCCAGAGTGATGAGTTTCATTGTCGGGCAGACTGCTCCCTTGACTGGATAGAAAGTCTTGTCCGGCACCTCTTTGGTTAGACGGTGAATCATATCTGTTTCAGTACCGACTATAAATTCAGTTTTGTCAGAAGATCTGGCAGCGGAAATCATTCCCTCAGTGGAACAGACAAAATCGGCTATATCAATTACTTCTGGAGGGCATTCTGGATGGGCCAGCAGAGCAGCGTCTGGATGCTCTTTTTTGATCGCTTCCACTTTCTCTTTTGTAATGGAATCATGAGTGGGACAGTAACCTGGCCACATGATGATGTCTTTGTCCGTCTCCCTCTGAGAGCAGGAAGCTAGATTCTCATCAGGAATGAAAATAATGATATCTGATTCTAAGCTCTCAATGACTTTAACTGCGTTGGAAGATGTGCAGCACACATCCGCTTCAGCTTTGCATTCAGCAGAAGTATTCACATAAGCCACCACATCAGCCTTGGGAAAATCTTTTTTCAGCATTTTGATTCCCTCGACTGTGCACATGGCAGCCATCGGGCATTTCGCCAATGGTTCTGGATGAAGCACTACTTTGTCTGGATTGAGAATTTTGGCACTCTCTGCCATAAAGTCTACGCCGCAGAAAACAATTACATCCGCATCAGTTTTCGATGCCTGAAGCGCGAGGCCTAAGGAGTCGCCTACATAGTCGGCAATGTCTTGTATTTCCGGTATCTGATAGTTATGGGCTAGGATTACGGCATTCCTCTCCCGTTTTAATTCCTCAATTCTTTCCTGAGGCCGCATAGCTACGTGATATTTTAATGCATATAAAAGGTTAGTATGTAGACGGCAACTTTAGTATATACGGAAGATATGTTCAGCTGGTTAAATGTCTCAGTCAAGGGAAGAAAAAGTAGCGGAATATTTCAACTGCAGCATCAGAGAGCGTGCCGTTTTTGAAGCGGGCATTAAGCTGGCAGCTGTATATCATCAGTTTATTGGTACACCGATAAGTGCTTCAAATGCTGAAAGCCTTGAGCGTGCCATTGAAGAAGGCGTTAAAGTCCAGCCTTTTGTAGAGGATGTGAAAGTCTCAATAGACCGCAGCCGGCTGAGAGAGAAAAAGAATGAGTATGACTATCAGTCCCTTACAGGAGAAATGCTTGACGTTCTTGTAAAAATAAAGATTGAGAATGTCAGAGTTATTTCAAGAATGAGATACGTTAAAGAAGTAAGGTATCCTCTGATGTATGTTGAAGATATTTGTGAGGATTAAGACTCCCAGCCTTTGCATACATCTATCCAATCTACACAGTTTGAGTACTTTTCAAGCTCATTCAGAGTCATGAGTATAGCGCTGTTTCCGCTACCTGCCGCCGGGAAGACCGACTCGAATCGTTTCAGAGATTTGTCAAGATAGACTTTGACTCCTTTATTCACAGCAAAGGGGCATACTCCTCCCACTGCATGACCAATCAGACTTTCTGCTTCGCTGAAATCAAGCATCTTAGCCTTCTCTCCAAAATACTGCTTATACTTCTGATTATCAACCTTGGCATCTCCAGCTGCAACTATCAGAATCACTTTATCTGAAACATGAAAAGAAAGAGTCTTGGCTATTCTCTGTGGTTCACAGTGCAGTGCTTCTGCAGCAAGTTCCACTGTTGCGCTTGATTGAGGAAGTTCAATGATTTTATCTTCCATGCCCAACTGCCTGAAGTATTCCCTTACCTTTTCAATAGCCATACTTTCTCAGAAAGGTGATAAGATAAGCAGATGTAAACTTTGTTACGCTTTAATAAAAATATTTCATCTGGAATCCAATGAAGTTAATTTTCAAAAAGGCGATATTTCCTTCCTTTATACTCACCCTCTTCGATGAGGATTTTGTCGTCTACCATTTCCCCCATTAATCTCTTAACAGTAGCTGGACTCATACCCAAAATTTCCCTTGCTTCACTGTTGGTAATTTGACCATTTTGTTTAATATATGATATTATTAGTTCTTTACGTTGGGTCATTTTATCGGTCATTTTTGGTTTATCGGTCATTTTATCGGTCATTTTTGGTTTATCGGTCATTTTATCGGTCATTTTTGGTTTATCGGTCATTTTATCGGTCA
>CALUEU010000012.1 GCA_944319735.1 uncultured Methanomassiliicoccus sp.
TTCTGCCTTGAATATAAGGCGTTATAACGCACAACTACACTCTGTACTATGTTATTAAATCAATGCGGAGGTTTCGTTCAAAATGTTAAGCATCGCAACGTAGTCGTAGTTTAGACTAAATCTCAAAAAGAGCTTAGTGAAAAACTCATAAAAAAATCGAAAAATCTTCGAAAAAACAGTTGCAGTGGAAATGAAGCAAACTTGGAAAAAATAGCGGGCAGGGATTATTGCGCGCTCACGGGCACGCGCGAGTATAACGAAAATGATCACTCATTAAAATACGGAACTTGATATTTTTTAAAATTCCAAGTTTTTTGATATTTAAATTTATTCGTAATTTTTCACTATATAATTTCATTTTATTACATTTTTAACTGCATAATAAAAATGCATTTGCAAATACCCAAAATGCAGTAAAATGAACCTAAAATTCGATGATTTTTCATCAATCAATCGTTTCTAGTTTTTATAATCTTAAAATTTCTGTGTTTACAATAAGTTACTTTTACATCACAGATGCACGCCTATTTTTTAATTTAAAACATCTCACACTTTGATATGCTGCTTTCTTATCTGATCAACTCATTATGCTACAATGCGCTGTGAGTGTAAGAAAGTCAGATGCATTCTAAAGGATGTAATTGAAAAGAGAGTTGAGTATGATAAAATTACATGGAAATGAATCCTACACAGTGGTGCTGTTACACGGGGGACCTGGAGCACCAGGATCATTAGAATCGGCAGCAGCAGAACTTTCAAAACGTTTGGGAGTTATCGAACATCTGCAAACTCAGTATTCAATTGATGAACTGATATCTGAATTACACAACGACCTAGAGAATTTTAGAGACTGTCCGCTGACACTTATCGGACATTCCTGGGGTGCATGGCTCTCTATACTCTATGCAGCTAAATACTCTGAGGATGTTAAACAGCTGATACTTGTTGGATGTCCTCCGTTTGAAAAAAGATACATTCCGCTAATCCTGGAAAAAAGGCTGTCAAGACTCTCACTGCATGACAAAGATCACTTCATCCGCTGGTTAGAAGAGATAGATGGTGGGAGCATATCGGATGAAGACTTCAAGAATCTGCAATCATTACTGGATGAAACTGAAAACTGTCAGACTGAAAGCAATGAGCATCTTGAGTTTGATAGTCTGATGTACGCAAAAATATGGGAAGAAGCAGAAAGTCTCAGAGACAGCAACGCACTTTCCAGCATCTTATCATCAATCAACGTTCCAGTCTGCCTAATTCATGGAGACTGCGACCCGCATCCCATCTCAGGAGTTATCGAGCCGCTGAAATCGAGAAATGTAAACTTCGAGCTGCATCTGCTTTCAAAATGCGGGCATTACCCGTTCAGAGAAAAATATGCAAAGGATGAGTTCTACCGCATCATCAATGATGCTGTGAACTCGAGTTAAATCAGAGTTTTCCGTGATATCTGAAGGCAATGTTGCATCCGCCTTCCCTGGAAACCATGCACGGTCCCATGGGATAGCGGGGATTGCATGCCTTTCCGAATGCCGGGCACTGCTCAGGATCGATGATTCCTCTGAGCATTTCTCCGCAGCGGCAGCCGCCGATCTCTTCTTTTACAGGTGCACGTTTTGACAGAATGTCTTCATAGACCCTGCGGGCGTTATGATCATCAAGCTTCTCTCTCAATTCATAAGCACTCTGAGGTATCATGGGAAAGCCCCTCCATGCCCTGTCAACCGGCTTGAAGACCTCATTTACAAGATTGAATGCCTTAACATTTCCTTCAGGCTTCACCAGCCTCTTGTATTCATTCTCAACTTCAGCCCTGCCTTCTTTGATCTGTTTGACAAGCATGTATGTAGCCATCAGCAGGTCAAGCGGTTCAAATCCCGTAACAACCTGAGGCACATTATATTTTGTAGAGAACTCATCAAATATCTTGGTGCCTGTTATCACAGCAACATGGCCAGGTTCGATTAAGCCATCAATTTGAAACTCACCCATGTTGATTATTGCCTGGAGGGCAGGCAGGAGAATGCGGTGGCATGAATATACAGAAAAGTTTTCAGGAAGATCTTCAACCATGACCGCCGCGGTAGTCGGGCTTGTGGTTTCAAAGCCTATTGCCATAAACACCATTTTGTCCACTTCAGAAGACATTCTCACAGCGTCTTCGATGGAATAAACAATCCTGACATCTGCGCCGTTGGCCTTAGCGTCTGCCAAAGATCCTATCGGGGTCGGGACCTTCATCATGTCTCCGAACACCGCAATGGTCACGCCGGAATTGGCAAGGGTTATTGCGTCTGCAATCTCGTCTGCAGTGGTTACGCAGACTGGACAGCCAGGGCCCTGACGGATTTCCACGCCGGTGTCTTTAAGCATCTGTTCGATTCCGAATCTTACGAGGGTATCCTGATGCGTACCGCAGACGTGCATGAACCTCAGGTTCACATTTTCCTTTTTTATCAGATCAACTATTCTTTGAGCCGCATCTTCATCTCTGAGTTTAAACATCTCTTTCCACCGCCTTTACAGACTTAACGACACAGCTGCGGCCTTTGACAACTTCAACTTGGCTTGAGCACTGTGGGCATGATACAATCGGAAGCTGGGTATGATAACTTTCATCCTCATCCCCCTCATCTAAATATCTGATGCCGCCTTCATATCCGCAGCTACTGCACTTTACCTCTATCTTTTCAGGCTCTATCACAAGCTTAGAGCCCTTGAGGGGAGTGCCCTGCGTGAGAATTTCATATGCAAATTCTAGCTGTTCAGTTCCTAGATATGTCATTTCTCCGACTGTGAGGTAAACTTCCTCTACGGATTCAATGTCATATTTCTCCAGTTCTTTTAGTACAGCTTCTATTATGCTGGACATCACAGATACTTCATGCACGCTTGCCAATCGAAAAGTCAGTATTTATAGATTGCATGAGGGAACGACCAAAAAGCCAGTGACTCTACGAAATCTGAATATTGCGTTTTGCAGAATACCACTCAAAAATTCAGTCTCATTAAAATTTTAGTTGTTATTGTAAAAAATAGGAGGGCAGAGCATTCAGCTCAGCTTCCCCATCATTTGAGAATAGATTTACTTCCCTTCACGGATTGCTACGCGTCTGATCTTCCCGCTTATGGTCTTTGGAAGCTCACCTACAAATTCCACGGCTCTCGGGTACTTGTAAGGCGCAGTTTCCTTCTTCACGAAGTTCTGCAGCTCTTTCTTGAGGGCGTCGCTCGGTTCGAAACCTTTTCTCAGCACTACCGTAGCTTTGACGATCTGCCCCCTTACCGGATCGGGAACACCGGTGATGGCGCATTCAAGGACGGCAGGATGCTTCACAAGCACGCTCTCAATCTCAAATGGTCCGATCCTGTAACCAGATGACTTGATGACATCGTCATTCCTGCCAATGTACCAAAAGTAACCATCCTCGTCGCGCCAGGCCGTGTCTCCGGTGTGATGCCATCCGCCTTCGCAGGTCTCTGCGGTTTTAGCTTCGTCTCTATAGTAGCAGACCATCAATCCTGGGGGTCTCGGATTGCCAAGCTCGACAACGATCTCTCCCGTCTCTCCAGGCGCACAGCTCTTTCCCTCGCCGTCTATGATGTCAACATTGTACTGCGGAGAAGGCTTTCCCATTGATCCTGGTTTAGGTTCAGTTCCCTTCAGGTTGCAGACGATCGGCGTGGTCTCAGTCTGGCCGAACCCTTCCATCAGCTTCAGGCCGGTGGCTTTGTACCAGTTGTCAAAGACGTCAGGATTCAGAGCCTCACCAGCTATAGCAGTATGTCTCAGAGACGACAGGTCAAACTTTTCCAGGCCTTCGTTGATGAACATCCTGAACATGGTCGGAGGGCAGCACAGCGTAGAGATCTTGTGCTTTGCTATCAGAGACAGAATGTCTGCCGGAATGAATTTCTCATATTCGTAGACGAAGATTCCAGCTTCCATTACCCACTGTCCGTAGATCTTTCCCCAGGCAGTCTTTGCCCAGCCGGTGTCAGCTATGGTGAAGTGGAGGCCGTCAGGATCGACATTCTGCCAGTGTTTGGCAGTTATTATGTGGCCGAGGGGATATGAAAAGTCATGCACGACCATTTTTGGATATCCGGTTGTACCTGATGAGAAATAAACCAGCATGATGTCTGTGGACTTGGTAGAAACTCTCTCAAGTTTGTCTGAGGCGGCTTCCACGCATTCGTCGAAGTCGTACCATCCCTCTCTTTTGTCTCCAACCAGAATTTTAGTCTCAAGCGACGGGCAGTCTTCAGCGCTGTCAAAGGCATCGGCGACGTCCTTTACACAGATGGCAGCCTTGACCGTCGCAGCGTTGATACGGTATTCCACATCATGCTTTGTGAGCATGAATGTAGCCGGAATCATGATTGCCCCCAGTTTGTGCAAGGCTACGGCGGTGAACCAGTATTGATAGCTGTGCTTGAGGATGACAATTACCGCATCTCCCTTTCCTATGCCGACGCTTCTGAGGAAGTTAGCTGTTTTATCAGAGTATTTCTTAATGTCTCCGAACGTAAACGTCCTTTCCTCGCCGTTTTCGTGGCACCAGAGCATGGCGCGGCGGTCAGGATCGTTAACTGCAATGTCATCTACAATATCATATCCGAAATTGAAATTCTCAGGGCAGTTCACCTTAAGTTTGGTGAGGATGCCATTTTCATCATATTCTTCTTCAACGTAACGGAGGTTTATGTTTCTCATCTGTTTTCGTCCTCCTTCTCTTTTATGACCACTGCTAAGAAGGTGCAGCCGCCTTTGCTGGTGGCAATCATGCCGTGCTTCCTTCCTGAGTCGTAGAATACGGAATCCCCTTCATTCAGTTCTTCGGTGTGTCCTTCGTGTACGAACTTCAGGCTTCCGTTCAGAATGTAATCGAATTCCTGCCCTTCATGCATGGACATGGCAATCGGCTTGTTCTGCTCTTCCTCTCTGTATGGAGCTTTTACCAGGAAAGGCTCTGCAAGCTTGTTTTTAAAATGAGCCGCCAGATGATTATATTCAAATCCGGCTCTTCTTTTGATGGAAAGCCCCTTTCCGCCTCTGACTACAGTATATCCGCTGAGGTGGGGGTTCTCTCCAGTCATGATCTCAATAATGTCAACTCCGAATTTCTCGGCGCATTTGTACAAGAATGTAAATGTAAAATCCCTAGTTCCTGATTCACTAGCGATGTAATCCTCAATACTAACTTCGGCAGCTTCTGCCATTTCTTCGTAGCTTAAACCCAACATTTCGCGTAAAGCGCGAATCCTTTCAGCGATTTCAGCAATTTTCGGCTCCATATTCTCCCTTCCGAGATGTCGTTCCCTGATAAAAAGATAATCAGGATTTTTGGAGATTTCGTCATTCATGTGGGATGTTATATATTCAGGTATAACCATCCCGGCGGGAATGTATGAGGGTCTGAATGGCTGACATCAAGATAATATGTGGCCATTATGGATGCGGGAAGACCAACCTCGCAATCAACATGGCTTTAGACGCTGCAAAAAAAGGTTCTCCGATAACGCTGGTGGACCTTGACATCGTAAATCCTTATTTTCGTTCGTCTGATTATGCTGACATCATCAGAGATGCCGGAGTACGCATCATAGCTCCGAATTTTGGACATACAAATCTGGATCTTCCTTCTCTTCCCGCAGAGATATACTCCATCTTCGAGTTTGACGGGGACGTGATCATCGATGCCGGCGGAGACGACGTCGGCTCTACGGTTCTGGGAAGGTTCTCCAAACAAATCACATCCTGCGGTTACCAGATGCTCTATGTTGTCAACAAGCACCGCAACCTGACCGCTTCACCTGAAGACTCTGCCCAGATGCTGAGGGATATAGAGTCTGCGTGCAGGCTGAAAGCTACCGGTATAGTCAACAACTCCCATCTTAAGCAGGAGACCACAAAGGAAACAATTCTTGATTCCATGAGTTATGCAGAGGAAACCGCAAAGAGGCTGTGTATTCCGCTTCTTTTTACAACAGCTCCTAAGCATCTCGCAAAGGATCTTAGAGAAATCGAATATTTATATCCGATCGACGTTTATGTGAAGACGCCTTGGGAGTATTATTAAAACTGAGGGATTGAAACATGCCTACAATTATAGTAAGTGAAAACATCTGCAAAGGTTGTGAACTGTGTATCGATGCATGTCCTCGTGGCTTGATTATTCTTGCAAAAGACAAGATCAACAGCAAGGGTTACCATCCTGCTTACCTGACAGATCCGTCCCAGTGTACCGGATGCCGTTCCTGTGCAATGATGTGTCCTGATGTGGCAATCACTGTGGAGGGTGATTAAATGTCTGAACGCGTGCTTATGAAAGGAAATGAGGCTCTTGCGGAAGCTGCCATCTCGGCAGGATGCAGGCACTTCTTTGGTTATCCGATCACGCCTCAGACAGAAGTCGCGGCATACATGGCAAAAAGAATGCCGAAGGTCGGAGGAACATACCTTCAGGCAGAGTCTGAAGTTTCAGCTATCAACATGGTTCTGGGAGCCTCTTCTGCCGGAGCAAGAGTCATGACCTCTTCCAGCTCTCCAGGCATCAGCCTCAAATCGGAAGGAATCTCATATCTGGCAGGTTCAGATCTTCCTGCGCTTATCATCAATGTTCAGCGTGCCGGCCCTGGCCTGGGAGGTATACAGCCGTCTCAGGCGGACTACTGGCAGGCTACCAGATCCACAGGGCACGGAGATTTTCACATACTTGTTTTAGCACCCTCCACCGTCCAGGAGATGGTGGACCTGGTCGCAGACGCTTTTGATCTAGGAGACAAATACAGAATGCCTGTTATGATTCTTTCAGACGGAATGCTCGGTCAGATGATGGAACCTGTGTCTCTGCCTGAAAAAGCTGTGGAGAGTCTTCCTGAGAAACCCTGGGCTACCAATGGCCATAAGAATCAAAGGAAGCACAACGTGATCAACTCACTCTACATCAACCCTCCAGAGCTGGAAACTCTTCTGCATGAGCGTTACAAGAAATATGATCACATCAACAAAACAGAGCAGAGGGCTGAAGAGTACCTTACGGACGACGCTGATCTGATCATTGTCGCTTACGGGGCATCTTCCCGTGTTTCCCGCAGCGCCATCGACATGGCAAGAGCTGAAGGAATCAAAGTAGGCATGATCAGGCCGATCACGCTCTGGCCTTATCCTGTCGACTACATTGAGAAAAATGTGAATCATGTAAACTCATTCCTATGCGTGGAGATGAGCATGGGGCAGATGGTTGATGATGTCAGGCTGGCTGTAAATGGAAGGAAGCCGGTCAGCTTCTTCGGCAGAACCGGGGGAATAATTCCTACTCCGATTGAAGTTCTGAATGAAATCAAGAAAATTGCAGGAGGTATCTAAATGGCTACACTATTTTCCAAGCCGCATGCTATGGCTGATGTTCCCCTCCACTACTGTCCAGGCTGCACTCATGGGATTGTGCACAGGCTGATCGCCGAAGCCATTGACGATCTCGGCATTGAGGGCAGGACTATCGGAATAGCTCCTGTGGGATGCTCAGTATTTGCATATGATTACTTCAACTGCGACATGGTTGAGGCTGCCCACGGACGTGCCCCTGCAGTCGCTACGGGCATAAAACGCGTTGATCCCGACCATGTGGTGTTCACCTACCAGGGGGATGGAGATCTGGCAGCCATCGGTACTGCTGAGACTGTGCATGCTGCAACCAGGGGAGAAAACATCACAGTCATCTTCATCAACAATGCGATTTATGGAATGACTGGAGGGCAGATGGCTCCGACAAGTCTTCCCGGCCAGGTGACGCAGACAACACCTTACGGAAGAGATGTAAAAACCGCAGGTTATCCGATAAGAGTCTGTGAGATGCTTTCAACATTAGACGGGGTCGCTTTAGCTCAAAGAGTCACGGTCGACTGCGTTAAAAATGTCAGGACTGCTAAAAAAGCCATCAAGAAAGCCTTCGAGTATCAGATAGAAGGATTAGGATACTCAATCGTGGAAGTAGTATCTTCCTGCCCGACAAACTGGGGCCTTTCTCCAAAAGATGCCCTGGAATGGCTCAGGCAGAACATGCTGCCTTATTATCCGCTTGGAGTCTACAAAGACGTCAAAGAAGGTGAGTCCCGTGAGTAAATCTGCAAACATTCTTCTGGCGGGATTCGGCGGTCAGGGTATTTTATTCGCAGGCAAAGTGATCGCATACGCAGGATTGATGGACGGCATGGAAGTTTCCTGGCTTCCTTCCTATGGTCCGGAAATGCGCGGTGGAACAGCTAACTGCAGCGTATGTCTTAGCAGCACTCCAATAGGCTCTCCGCAGGTAGTTACTCCTGACGTGCTGGTTGCCATGAACCTTCCGTCACTGGACAAATTTGTAGATGCTGTAGTGCCTGGAGGAATAATTCTTGTCGACAGTTCTCTGATTGACAAGAAAGTGGAACGCACAGATGTGAAAACCATCTACATTCCTGCAACTAAAATTGCAGAAGACAGCGGCTTCAAAGGTATGGCCAATATGATCATGGTCGGAAAGCTGTTTTCCGAAATCAAGTTCTGCAGTGAAGAATCTCTTGATAAGGGAATCTTAAAAAGTGTGCCGCCTAAAAAAGAGAAACTTATTGACTCCAACAGAGGCGCCGTCAAGGTAGGAATCGAGAGCTGAGCTCTCTATCCTTATTATTTTTATAATGAAATGTAAGAAAACTTACTATCTAACATTATTTTTAGTTGTACGAAAAATTCGTACAACTTTGCTGACTATTTGTTTTCCATTTTTATCTAATTTGTTGTTCAATGCAGTTAATATATTATCTTCCCAACTTGCTATGAGCTTTTCCAAGATGTCCTGCAGCCTGAGCGCATAATGTTGACAGTTCACCTGCTAACACCACACTTGCAACAATCTCAGCTAGTTTTTTAGATTTTCCTGAGCCTGCACAGCCAATCATTTCTAAAGCCTCTTTTTGACAGGGAAGCTTGGTGCCTCCGCCTATGCTGCCAACTTCAATCGCAGGCATTCTTATTGAAATATAGAGGTCTCCCTCAATGTCTTCACAAGTTGTCATACACAGACTGCCTTCCACTACCTGAGCTGGATCCTGCCCTGTTGCAATATACAGAGCAGCTATCATATTAGCCGCATGTGCATTCTGTCCCAGGGATCCTGCCATAGCACTGCCCAAAGAGCATTTTCTAAAACATGTTTCCTCAACAGCCTTAGCGGTGGTATGCATTTTTTCTTCCAGCATCTCTCGGGGAATCCTGGCGTCTGCAACCACTGTCTTTCCTCTTCCCAGTATGCTGTTTATTGCCGCCGGTTTCTTGTCTGTGCACATATTTCCAGAAACAGAGATCATCACAGCTCCGGTCTCTTCTTCAATGACTCTGGAAGCGGCTTCCGTGGCTATGGTAGCCATATTCATTCCCATGGCGTCTCCTGTGCTGTATGAAAATCTTACATGCAGAGAGCGGCCTGCAGGATATGAGGTTATTGAGACGAGCTTGCCGTGTGAGGTGGTAGATTCCGCAGCCTCCTTGATTCTGTCAAAGTTTTCAGTTATCCATTCAGATACTCTGACTGCATGGTTTATATTCTCAGTGCGGAAGACTGGAGCTCTTGTCATTTCATCATTAACTACTTTGGCATAAGCACCTCCAGACTTTGATATCACAGAGCATCCGCGGTTGACAGAAGCGATGAGAGCTCCTTCTGTAGTAGCCATCGGCACAAGAAATTCTCCGTTGGCATAGTCGCCGTTTATTTTGTATGGTCCCACGTATCCAAGTGGAACCTGTATGGCGCCTATCATGTTCTCTACATTCTTTTCAGCAGCCATGGCATCAAACGATATTGATCCAATGTTTGAAAGAGACACTCCTGTGTACTCTTCAGCGGCGCTGCGTCTTTCATTCATGTCTTCGTTTGTCTTTCCTTTGTTTTTAAGCCCTGCGCTCGTCATTCATCTTCCCCAAACACATAAACAGTTATGAAATCTCCTGTATCACTACCAGATCGGTGGCAGCTCATGATGTAGGTCAATATTTTGCCCTAAAACCGCCCTAAACAAAAAATAACTTAAAATACTGGGTTCTCTTGCCTCTCTTCCTAACACTATTGTGAGGTGTCACAATGAACACAATGACCTTCAAACTGAACCAGAATATGGATGACAACGTGATAATCGAAAAATTCAAAGAGGGTGGAGAATGGGGCTTGCTAACTTCTCTGGATATCAGCGGCTGCGATCCAGAAAAGATCAGAAGCAAAGAGACAATTACCCAGTTTGCCATCGACCTCTGCGATTATATTGAAATGAAACGCTTTGGAGAGCCAATCGTAGTGCGTTTTGGTGCAGATCCAAAGGTGCAGGGATACTCACTTGCACAGCTAATCGAAACATCCATGATATCTGGTCATTTTGCAGAAGATACGAATAAGGCATTCATCGATGTGTTCTCTTGTAAAGAATACCCTCCTAAAAAGACAGCCAAGTTCTGTATGGATTATTTCGGCGGTACAGAAGTGGATTATTCCGTCATATTCCGTAAGTAAAGATAATTCAAAGGCAGGTCTCCTGCCTTTTCCTTCCCTTTTGTTCTGCAGCTATTTCACAAGTTTCATTTTTATTTTCACTCACATGCTGAATGATTCTAAATTTGGGTCAGATAACAAAAAGAGTTAAATAGGTGTCTGTCTTCACTTTTCTCTACACGCGGACCCATAGCATAGCCTGGTTGGTGCGTCCGGCTGATAACCGGAAGGTCTAGAGTTCAAATCTCTGTGGGTCCACCATTTTTCACTTCTGATTTAGGCATAACTCGATATGATTTCATCCGTGATGCTCTCCAACATTGCCAGTTTCGGCGGATAGAAATTCTTCGGATCCAGGCTCATGACCATATTGTTGTTTCCGACATTGATTTTATCCCTTAATCTTGACAACATATCGATTATGGGATGAAAACTGTTCCACATCTCCATGACATCAAGGCCGTTGATGGCGATTATACCGTCTGGATTCTCATATAAGAATTCATAAACAACATCTTCAAACATTTCCAAGTTCATGGGAGGAACACAATCCGCAAACGGCCTAGGAGACAGCCATCTGGCGTCAAGCAGCCCTTCTTCAAATTCCAGCTGAGTTTCTAACAGCCTCGGTGAATTTTTGGATATATACAGAACCCTTCTTCCTTCGCTGAGCTCTTTTCTCAATGTTTGATGCATTCTCAGAGGTACTCTCTCTTCGAACAGGTAGAATAATCCTTTATTCATTCCCGACATTTTATCCAAAATGCTCTTTTGGAACTAGGTCTATATAAAACATATTAATCAGAATTAAATAAATCTCGATTTTAAAAAGATGTGCGGTTTTATGAAAATCATGAATGCAGAATATTCAAAACAATGAAGTTGTAACACATGTTTATTAACTAAACTGTAGAGGACAATCATCTTATTTATTATTAAAAAAATTAATTATATATTTGTATTTTTTAAGTTATTGCTTAGTTATGGTCTCGATAGAACCATGACCGCCGCATATCATACATTCTTTTCCTTCTGGAATTAATTCAAAGACGGCCTTGCGCATTTCTTTTGCATATTCGGAATTTACATTTACGCTGGTCATCAGATATGGAGCCAATGAATTAAATTCAGACCTTTCTTTCGTAAGGCCTTTGACATTTACATAGATGTCTCCGGTAAACAAGATCAACGGCTCACGGCACAGGAACACCATTTCTCCGTACAGATGGCCCCCGCTGCCTTCATAAATTTCAAGAGTCAAACCTCCAAATGATAGTGAACCGATCTGCAGCAATTCCCTATGTTCTTCCGGCACATTTTCCCCAATGATTCTGAATCTGGATGATTCAGGAGGAACATAATTTGAAAATATCCTGCTGAGTCTGCTGTATCCAAGGCAGAATATGTTCTCTTCTCTGTAGTCCATTAAATTCTGACTCTGTTTCTGGAGGCTGTGAGCACTTTTTTCATTGAGATATATGTCCGCATCAATTACAGACAATAATCCGCAGTGGTCTACATCCGCATGAGTGATCAGAATCTTCTTAGTGATGGAATCAAAGTTTTCAAACATGCTCCTGAAAATATTCATCATTTCTTCAGAGTAGATGGCGAAGCCAGTGTCTATGAATAATAGTTCTTTACCGTCATCAAGAATGTAGGTGTTGCTGCCGCAGGGAGGTTCAATCACGTGGAGAGTTATATTATCCATAAGCTGATGCTTGCTTATGTCCGGCTTAAAATTGTCTCCCCTGTATTTAGATATGAATTTTGCTAAGTGGAGAACATATTCAAAAACCTTATTGGGAGTTTCGCCGCGGTCTTGCAGCAGCTGGAAAACCCTGTTGGACTCACAGATGAACTCCATTGTTTTATCTGTCCCAAGATTAAACAGTTTTTGAATTTCGTTGCCCATTCTGATGTAAAAAATAGTGTTGTCTAAGTTGGGCTCTTCTTCAGCATAGTTTATGATATCTATAGGGTAGATTTCACTTATGTCATCAAGAACGCATTTTATCAGTGCTGGGTTTTCAATCAGCAGCCCCATCTTAAAATTCTGATATTCCCCGTCTTCCTCGTTTGAGTTTATGTAAGATATGTTAATGTCATATCTGTCCAGAATCTTCAATACTGGATACAGGCTTCCAGGTTCATCTTTCATTTTGATGCTGACAACTATCACTCTGGATTCGCTGACGTCATTCTCCAGATATCCTATTTTTAAAAGCTCTTTTGTAATGTCATTTAGCGATTCCTCATCAGCTCTGACTTCTACAAAGAGCATATGAAAATCAACAGCTTTGTTGTAACTGACTCTGATAATATTCCCATTGTGCTTGGTGATTATTTTTGTAGCAAGCATGAATGCTCCCGGTTTGTCAGGCATTCGGGTAATGAAAGTCTGTGTTTTCATATTGGACGTCATATCAGGCACACGCACACATTCATAGTGCAGATTACTGAATCCTAAATAACTATATAACCGCATTGCCAGTTGAAAATTTTCTCATTGCATATTCTGCGAATGCAGCGTTTCAATAAGTTATTTACAGAATGATGGCTGCAAAGATAATCAGGATAACTAAGAATGAGACATTGACGATGAAAAATGTCTTCAGATAGTCAATTTTTTCATCATTTCTCTGTGCAGTATACAATCTGTATGATATCAGGCTGGCCAAAGATGCTATCGGAGTTCCCAGCCCTCCAAGGTTAGTTCCGATAAGAAGGCCGATTCCATTGTTGGTGAATGGTGCCAGCATTACTGCGGTCGGCACATTGCTTATCGCCTGGGAAAGAATGATTGACGTGGCAACTTCCCTGCCTTCTATCGTCTGAACTATGTACTGATTGATCTGGTCTACACTTCCAATATTGGCAGAAAATATGAAAAAGAACAAAAATGTTAGAAGCAGGGAATAATCAATCTTTTTGAATGCGGATCTATCTGTAAATAGCAACACAATCAATACGATCAATAAACAAACCAGGTAATTTATGACATTTACAACTGCTAGTACTGCAATTGCAAAAAGAATCAGATATTTCACCATTTTAATCTTGTCTGGATGTGAATCTGCATACATCGTTGAAATGTCTATTTTATAATCTTTCAACATGAAAACAGCTGCCAGGATCATTATGAAACCGAGTATCGCAAACGGCAGGATTGCTGAAATAAAAGCCTCTAAGCTCATGCCGTAGTATGAGTAAAGGAAGATGTTGTGAGGGTTACCCATAGGAGTAACCATGCTTCCTAAATTTGCTGCTGCGGTTTCCATGACGATGAGAAAAACAACTCTTTTCGAGCTTATGCAGTTCAGTAGCAGCATTGTAAGCGGCACAAACGTTATCAGAGCAACATCATTGGTGATCACCATCGATGAGAAGAAACATACAAATATCAGGATCAGAGAAAGGTTTCTTACGCTGACTGTTTTAGACGTCAGTTTTGAAAATAGAGTCTGAAATGCTCCTGTTTCATTCAATCCAGCAACACAGGCCATCAGGCAGAATAATAGAATAATTACCTCCACGTTAATATGTTCAGAATAATTAACATCTCCTGAGGAAAAGAAAAACGAGATCAAGGCAAGCACTGCTGCTATAATTAGCAGACTTTCATTTCTCATAACTTTCTTAACACTCTGAATGCTAAATTCCATTTTATATGCACCAGATTAAGTTGTTTATGCTTTCCAACGATCAGGAAATGTGGCTTTCTTAATAAATTATGTGTGATTTTTGATACCCTGTATGGTATACTATCATCAGTGACTTTTATTAACACACGTTACCTTACACTCATCATTATAATATATTCAATTAAAAAAGAGGAGATATAATATGAAATCAAAATTAACAGCATGCTTCATAGTATTGCTGATGATTGCTTCTGCTTCAGCAGGAGCAGTATTGTTCAGCGATACTGAACCTTCAGGCATAAACATGTCTGGGGGGGGGGGAACAGAAACTTCATGACTTTCCTTCTTTGAATTCTGAAAACAACAATTTCATTTTAAGTACTGATTCTTCATCAAATTCTTCTGATTCTGTAAATATCAATGAATTAGAAGTTACTGGCGGCGTATTACACAAAACCAGTGAATCTTCAACCAGTCCTCTTCCTAAAGAAACAGATATTTTAATTAATAATATGACTGGACTGAATAAACTTTCAAGTTTAGTCAATGATAACTCCTTTGACTTTTCAGGATATACAATAAAACTTACAGCAAATCTTGATTTTTCTGGAGAAACATCAACTTTTAATCCGATCGGAAAAGATGACTCAAAACAATTCAACGGAACATTCGATGGTCAGGGAAATAAGATTTCTAATCTGCAAGTTTCTGGTGTGCAGTATGCAGGCCTCTTCGGATACTTAGGATCAAATGCAACAGTAAAGAACCTGGGAATGATTGATTCTGAAATTTCTGCTAACTCTACAAACGGCGTTGCATACTCAGGAGGAATTGCAGGATTTAATTCTGGAATAATCATAAACTGTTACAACACGGGAAATGTGACTTCTACTGCAAACAACAATGCATACTCAGGAGGAATTGCAGGACAAAATTATGCATTTGGAGCAGTAATCATAAACTGTTACAACACGGGGGATATTAACTCATCTGGAACCAATGCATACTCAGGAGGAATTGCAGGATTTACTTGGGGAGCAGGAGCAATCACAAACTGTTACAACACAGGAGCTGTGACTGATACTGCTACAAACGACGATGCTCGTTCAGGAGGAATAGCAGGACAAAATCAAGGAACAATCACAAACTGTTACAATGCTGGAGATGTGACTAACGATACTTCCATTGCACACTCAGGAGGAATTGCAGGACAAAATACTGGAACAATCACAAACTGTTATAACACAGGAATTGTGACTGCTGATTCTACAAACAGCAATGCATACTCAGGAGGAATTGCAGGAGATAATTCTGGACATGGAGTAGCAATCATAAACTGTTACAATATGGGAGATATGACTGCTACTTCTACAAACAATAATGCATTATCAGGAGGGATTGCAGGAAACAATTCTACATTTTATGAAAAAGCAACAATTGAAAACTGTTACTATCTTGGAACTGTTGATGATTCTATTGATGGAACAACAAATCTTTTAGAATATAATATGAAAGGATTGAAACTGTTAAGCGGAGAAGAGGCGGATTCTACAAATCTCAATAAAGGGCAGGATCCAAAG
>CALUEU010000013.1 GCA_944319735.1 uncultured Methanomassiliicoccus sp.
TGTTGTTACCGTCATTTCCTTCATTGTTGTCTCCTGAGCCTGATCCACTGCTGGACTTTTCCCAGATAGCGTAGAGTGTGAAACCTGGAACGGTGACATATGTGGTTCCATCAAATGAAACTTGAACAGTCTCAAGCTCTTCAAACTGCTCTCCATTAAGAGTAAATGAAGCACCAAGAGCATATGAAGTTCCGTCTCCGTCAGGCCTTGTATTCCACTCTTTAAGCGTATATCCACTGTTGCTGAAGGTTGAATCTTTGAAGAGATTGACAGTCTTATCAACTTCAATGGTCTGCTTCATGTTGTTTGTTGCAGTTGCAGTGTTACCACTGTAGATGATTGTGTACTTCTTTGCTTCAAAGTTAGCATAGAAACTCATGTCGGATGAGACTTTCTTGAACTTGACTTCGTATGTGATTACAGTCTCTCCATCAGATGTGACTTTCTTCACTTTGTCAAGCATTACATTGCCGTCAGCATCTTTCCACTGAATGATCTTGTATCCATCTTTAGCAGGAAAGAGAATGTCATTGAATGCTTTCTTAGCGTCATCAGTTACATCATTGATGCTGTATGCAGTTCCTTTGTATGAGAATGCTACAAGATTGGAGGTCTCCAGACTCTTATCACTTACTGCTGATGCAGCATCATAGTAGAAGATACCGTTAACATCGCTGCCATTGTAGAATGTGATTGTGTATTTGAAGTCCTTAGGATTTGCACTGTAGCCGATAAGTGTATCTTTGCTGCCATATTTGGACTGATTCTCTCCTGTTGCAGTGAAGTTATTGTATCCTAAGAATACATTAGTCTTTTCATAGGCAGGTGCAACAGACGGAAGAGAAATTGCTTTGTTAGCTTCACCAGGTATTATAATCTTCTCAACATACTGGTTTCCGAAGTTTCCTCCGTTTGCATCAAATAAGGCATATGCGGTGCTACTGGAAGGTGTGAAACAAGCGATTAACACATAGATAGGTTCATTAGCATTGTAATTAGATCCGCTCGCAGCAGTCTTTGCGGCATCCTCAATTGTCTTTACATTGTTTGCAGCTGAGAAGTTGAACTGAGCAAATGCGTCTGTAGCACTAGCAGTATCAAATTTAGCTACCTTGAGGTTCTTAAATGCCTCATAGCTTATAGAAACCCAGTGGTTTACTCCATTGATATCTAGTTTAGTCTTATCAGAGCTTAATTCACCGTACGGAACATATACGACTTCAAACTGACCGTTTGCCATGAATATTATGTTGTAACCGCTGAGTTCAGAATCAAGTGTAAGTTCAGCAGGAGCATATCTTGTACTGTCTAAACGTTCAGCATTGTTCCAGCTTTTTAACAGATACCCATTTTCAGTGAGCTGGTATCCATTTTTATCTGGGGTGCCTTTGATTGAGATTGTATTCTTTATTGCAGGAACATCTCCATTTGCACTGCTTCCCTTAATTAATGCATCATATGCCTGAGAATATCTATAATCAGATTTTTTCAGTGAATATAGTGTGACATCTTTCCCATCTTTGAATGCATCTGAGTGAACTGTAATCTTTGAATAGTTAACACTATCAAACACATACGTTACAGTTAATTCACTTTTTGATGAAATCATTCCGTCTGATGGAAGTTCTTTTCCATTATCGTATGTAACAGCACCGTCAGAATAAACTTTGGCTCCTACCGGACTGTTTCCATTATTTACAACTATTCCATAGATACTGAGTTTTGCAACATCAATTATGCTTGAGTTTAATATATCTTTCTCAATTGTAATCTTATTCTTATCGTCCTTCTCACCGATCAGCTCATATGCTTTTACATATTCTGTTGTCTGATCGTCAAATACAACATTTACAGGTACTTCTACATAGTTATCTTTGTCAAGAAGCCAGGTAGCAGACAGTGTCATATTTTTATCAATAGTTGATTTTTCTCCAGCTGTAGAATAGATATTTCCATCAGCATCTTTCCAAGAGTCAAGTGTGTATCCGACTTTGGAAACTGCACTAGACATTGCAGAGATAAGAACATCAAGTGTTGTTGAAGAGCTTACGACAGCGTGGTATATTCCCTCATCGTCTTTGTACCAAGAAAATCCTTCTCCAGAAACGAGAAGGTTTCCATCCACACCTACTTTATCAAGGCTCTTCTTTCCACTTTCATTTACATCATTTAAGTTAAACGAAACATCGTAAGATTTTCCAAGATCTGCATTGAATGTCTTTGTAACTTCAGAAGCAACTCCACCAGTCGGCGTGTATGATATGATGGATTTATAATCATCAGTGTAGAATTTAGACCAGTCTTCTATCTGTAATGCATCTACCTTACCGTTAGCTTGTGCGTAACCGCTTGGCAGTTTTCCATCTGCATCCAATTTACCATCTAAATATGCAGTAACTACGTATGTTGTTCCAGCAGCACAATTGAATTTTTTAAATGTATATTTATTGTCAGTTAATGTACTGTTTGGATTTGATACGGTTACTGTAGCTTCACCAGCTTTCAATGCTTTGAATGCTACTGCAATCCATGGGCCGTCTTTTATGCAAGCGTCATCCCATGTTTCTACATAATTTTTAAGTTCTTTTCCATAAGTATCTTTAATCTTATTCAAACTAGCCTGATCATTAATAATCCAGACTTCTAAAATTTCAACATCACTATTCTTTGAAATATCGGCAGCTCCCAAAGAGGGCGCATCGCCGTTAGAGTTTGTCTGTCCCCCATCCACGAACAAGTTGCTTGAAGATGCGAGAGGGACAGCTAGCATCATAAGCGCAACTAAGACGCTTAGAGCCATTGTCAGTCTCTTTTCTGTTTTCATTCAATCACCATTTTGCCTTCTCATCTCAAAGACTGAAAAAATCACTTTCAAAAAAAACAGAAAAAAGAAAAAAAAGAAAAACAACTTTTTTCAAAACCGCAAAACTGCAAACTCAAACTCGACAACAAACTCAATTTGCAACAAGAATTGCAATCGAATCGCAATCAAACAATATAAAAAGAAACAAAAAACTCAAAACAATCAAAAAGAAATTCAAAAAACAAAAACAATCAATAAAAATCAAACAAAAATCAATCAACAAAGAACAATACAGACATTCTAAAAAACACAAATCAAACAATTCAATGTCAACCAAAACAATACAGATCACTAAAAAAACACTCAAATCAAAATCTCAAAATCATCAAAATAAACTTCAAATTGAAAACTAACTAAAACAAATCACTAAATTCAAAAATTAAACTTCAAATTTAAAACAAACCAACTCACTTATCAAATTAAATTTCAAAAAGAAAACAAAATCTCAAGTGAAAAACAAATTAAAACTTCAAACTCAATCAAACTTAAACTTACTTAACTACTCATAATGAAACTGCGCAGGGGAATATGAGTTACGTTGTTGAGTTCCCCTGCGCGAATGATGTTGAAAATGATAAAAATAAAAATGAATAGTATAGATTAGATTATGGAGATAAAAAGAATGAAGAAAATGCGGTCTCCCGCATTTATTGAAGTTCTTTCATTTTATAGATAACAAATCCAGACCAAATTTTTGGCCAGAAGTATGTAGTCTTCTTAGGCATTTTGAGGTCCTTCATTGCAAGATCCCATACCTTTTGAAGTGATGGAGCCTTTACAAAGATTGCAAGCTTTGCTTCGCCATCTGAAACTTTTTTTACTGCAGAGTTTGGGTCATGATCAAACGAAAGTTGAAGCTCACCATTAACCAGCGGTGCAAGAACTTTTTTGAACATGATTTCTTGACATACATACGTGTCTACACTCCACATATCATCACTGGGAGCATTGTTGTATTTTGCAAGAATGGTTTTACCTGATGGAAAAGTTATGCCGAAAACAGGAACATCAATTGAGCCCATCTCTTTTAGTACTTCTTCAGCAGAACACATCTCTTTAGTCTCAAACTGATCATTTATTGCAGATATGATTGCATCTTCATCTGCTTCAAGATTCATTACAAGTCTGTGAGTAGGCCTTACAAACATTCCAGAATCTTGTGAAGATACAAGCGTACAGAGAACGTATGATTTCATTGATTCATCTGGATACTCTTGAGAATACTTATACGCCGTTTCATATCTGTGATGGCCGTCAGCTATCAAGATCTTTTTATGGCGCATCATCAAGTGCAGAGTTGTAACTGCAGCGCGGCTTGAGATTCTATGAAGTTCATGTACAGTTCCTAAGTTATCTGTGCAAGAATATAACTTCTGAGTCGGGAAACATTCTAAATCCACATCTGATTCATCATATAACCCGAAGATCGACTCACAATGTGCTTCTGTAGCTTTGAGAAGATTTAAACGGTCTTCCTTTACTTTGGGAAAAGTCTCCTCATGAGGAATTACATTTCCTTCAGAGTAGTCTTCAGTTTTCAAAATTCCAATAATTCCGTTTCTCTGTAGCCATTGATCGCCATCTTTGAACTTCTGGCGGTAAAGATAATAGCATTCGGATCTGTCTTGCTCCATAGCTCCATTGGATATCCATGAAGCAAGCTTTTCCGCTGCTGTAGAATAATCACTGTTTTCTCCGCCTAACGTGATGTTTGTAATGTTATATTCATGCGATTGCAATTCTTTCAATTCTTCTGGTGAGATTATATCATATGGTGGGGAAACCCTCTGGCATATGTTTTCATTCTCACCCAAGACTGGTAATATTCCTCTGAAAGGCTGAAAATCAACCAATTCTAGCACCTGCGTGTGAAGATGGATCAGATAATTAAAAGATTTCACTCGCCGTCATCTTAAAAAGCAAGATAATCATAACCGATTTTATGGATAAAAGGCATGCAGCAGGATTGGCTGTAGCCGGCGGTATAGCTGTTTTTTTAATCAAGGCAGTAGCATTTGGGATTTCAGGATCCGTTGCACTTTTATCTGACGCGCTTGAGTCCATAGTTAACATTGCTGCTTCAGTGATGATGCTCGTGTCTGTTCACATCGCTCTCAAGCCTGCAGATGAGAATCACAAATATGGTCATTACAAAGCTGAAAATATTTCCTGTTTCATTGAAGGCGTTCTTGTACTCATTGCAGCAGCACTCATTTTCTGGGAAGCGGCCCAGCGTCTACTAACTCCTGTCGAACCATCAAATCTGAATTATGCACTTATCATCTCCCTCATGGCAACCGCATTAAACGGTCTTCTGGCGCTTGTCCTGCTGAGAACTTCCAAAAAATCAGGATCTATCGCCTTAGAAGGAGATGCAAAACATCTCTTTTCAGATGTTGTGTCTTCTGCTGGCGTAGTGTTTGGACTGATAATAGCTTCCGTTACAGGATGGATGGTTCTTGATCCACTCATAGCAATGATTGTAGCAATTCTTCTTGTAAAAATGGCATATGATATCCTTAAAAAAACTGCTCAGGAACTTATGGACTGTAATTGCCCAGAAGAAGAAAAGATTATTGAAAATGTCCTTTCAAAGATCGACGGTTATATCGAATATCATGATCTGAAGACAAGAAAAACTGGAAATGTGATCTATGCAGAGTTTCACTTATGTGTCAACGGGGAATGTACATTGGCTGAAGCACATCATCTCACAGACATCATCGAAGAAAGCTTGAAGCAGTCAATACCAAATCTTTCAGTTATGATTCATGTAGAGACAGAAGAGGAGATAGTGTCTACATCCAACTCGCAATGAAAGCGCAAAATTCGTTTTAACCTTCAGTTGAATGGGATGCTTTATGACTCCCAAACTAATATCTCCAGAAGCTCTGAATGATAATTTTGATAATGTAAAGTCAGGTGCCTGGAGCCTTATCGATGTTAGAGATGTATTGGAATATAGAAAGTCCCATATCCCAATGGCGGCGCTTATGCCGTCTGGACACACAGAAAAGATGTCCCGACAGATAGAGTTAAACGATGTGGTAGTGCTGTACTGCAAAGCTGGGGTTAGAAGCGGAAAAGAAGCTCAGAACCTTTCCAACATGGGCCACAACAACGTCTATTCTTTGAAAGGCGGCATCGATAACTGGACGGCGTCTGGATATCCCTTGGAATCCTGGCTTTGAATCAGAGGATCAAAAAATGTTCTGGGATAAGGGTTTCCGTTCATTTGTTTACATATGATCACCGCAGAAAGAACAGAGTGGAGAATGCCTATGCCGTTGCATCCAACATTATAGTAAAGAGAATCTATTTCAGGATCTTTTCCGGCAAGTCTGACTCCTGTGTCGGTATAACCCATCAATCCTTTCCATTGAAAATTCCTCGGACCACTGAATCCAGAAAGTTTTCTGAGTAGAAATGCTTCAATCATGGAGCATTTCCTTTCATCACTCTTCGTCCACGCCTCTATCTCATTCCAATTGTCTAGTCTAGTATCCAATCCTCCTGCACAAGTCAGAGATCTGGAGTTTACGCAATATCTGGTAACGTAATAATACGGTTCAGACGGGTTTTGAGGAACATATGATCTTACTCCTGAAGGTGCTGGAGAATTTATTCTACCAATCATATACCCTGCTACAGGCTGTATGCTGCCATTCAAAAATGGCCTCTGCGAATCGGATTTCAAAGAAAATCCGCCGTATCCATTTGTGCACAGCACTGCTGAACTTGATTTTACAATATGGCCATTACAACTTGTCCGAACCATGTCATCTTCAAATATAATTTCATCTGCAGTTGAATCTTCATAAATTTCAAATCTGTCTTGATACTCATCAAGAAGACGCTCCGAGATGTTTTCAATCAAATGGGGGCAGTTTACAATGCCTGCACGATATCCCGTTGCAGCACAATATCCAGATGACCAGGTTTGTCTGTTAAAATCTTCAAGATAAATTGCATCCGGTTCGTTCGAATCAGACGGGACGTATAACTTAGTAGAACTCGGGTTTTTCATTCTCTCCTTTGCCGAATCTAAGCTTGAAAATAGTGCAAGAGCTTCCTCCTCAATGATTTCTGAAGATGCGTATTCGGCCATTGATTTTAATGATGAAAATGCGTCATTTACTTTTGTGTAAGTATTGTCCGTTATCTCTTTCCCATATCTGCCAATAAGATTTGTATATGGTGCTTCAAATGCTGCAACTGCCTGCCCTGCGTTATGCCCAGAAGCACCGCTGGAAAGAGTGTTTTTTTCCAAGATTATGACATGGTGGTCAGTTTGAGTCAGAAGAAAATAGGCAGTACTGATCCCAGATATTCCCCCTCCTATAATCACTACATCTACATCTGCATTTTCAGACAGTCTGATAAGTGGACGTTTTCTCTGCAGATTCAACATCCAAGGCGACTCTATCTTCATCATGAAATCTTATCTGCAGCCGTTTCCATATCTAGATGGTGCACATTTTCTGCTTCCAATGACACTACTGCCTGTGAAGCTATGGAAGGATTTATCTCATAACCTATGCCGTTTCTGCCCAGCACTGCAGCTGAGACAAGAGTTGTTCCAGATCCCAAAAATGGATCCAGCACAGTTTCGCCTTTGAATGTAAATGCTCTGATAAGTCTTGAAGGAAGCTCTAAAGGAAAGGGAGCTGGATGAGTTCTTCTGCCTCCACTTCCATGCGGTGCAAAGGTCCACACATCAGTATTTTTGATCTGCAACCAGAAGTTTTTGTCAAGCTTAGACTCATCTTTTATTTCTCGAGAAATGTGTGAGTATTTCTTAGAGGCTTCATATCTTGAAGAAGGTTTTTCAAATTCCAATATGAATTCGTGCATATTGTTAATGAGAATTCCGCCGGGGTAAGGATACGTGCCGAAAGGCGCTCTTACTCCGTTGGTCTTGTGCCAGATGATATCTCTCTTAAAAATAAAGCCAGTTTCTTCACAGTCATCAATCACTCTGCCGGCAAGATTGAGAGTACGAAAGCTGCCTTCTTCTGTTTTTACAGGCAGATTCATAATATTTATGAAAGCCTTCCGCCCAGGTTTCAAGACTCTATAGCACTCCTTCCACACCTGTCTAGTTCCTTGTATCCATTCATCCAGAGTGTCTGTATTCCCCAAATCCCCGCATATCGGAGTTTTAGAATATTCCTTCGCATTGAAATATGGCGGAGAAGTAACAACAATATGTACAGAAGAGTCCTCAACCTCTGTCATTTTTGAAGAATCACTGCAGTATACGGTCTGCAGACTATTCATGCATTTTATCGGTTCTCCAAAACCGAATGATTTCATCCCATGGCTTATCCAGAGTTCTGACCTTCCCACTGACTGTAATAATTCCGGCTACGGGGAGTTAATACTTGCGGATTTCTTCGTATGAGAATCTTTCAGACCCTTTCTTGAATACATGAGTCACAGGCACTCTTGAAGGGGCTGTATACTCTGAAAACATAGATATTGTCTGAGTGGGACAGATCCTGACACATTCTCCGCAGACTATGCACTTGAATCTCTCTACAGACTGTGACTCTCCTTTTACAGTAGTAATGGCAGAAGTGGGACAGCTTCTCTCACACAGCCGACAAAAAATGCATTTTTCCATATTCCACATGACTCTTCCTCTGTTTTCTTGAGGAACGTAACCTTTTTTGTCAGTCAAAGGCTTGGCCAGCAGATTTTTAAGAGACTTTATTATCATAGTGTCACCTGTCTGTACAGCATATGCAGGGATCAATAGAAGCAGCGATTACAGGGACGTCCGCCAAAGAAGCATTTTTAAGTATGGAGGCAAGGATAGGGACATTTACAGAAGCTGGAGTTTTTATCTTGAGTCTGGAAAGCTTTTTTTCTTCAGAACGCAGAAAATAAACGAGTTCCCCTCTTGGCGCTTCAACTCTGGAATATGATGAGCCAGCCGGCAGTTTTTTGGCTACAGCCGAAGTCTCTCCGTCTTTCATAATCATGATGCATTTTTCTATCAAATCTAAGGATTGGATGCATTCTTCAGCTCTTATCGCCGTTCTCGCAAAGGCATCTCCTTCTTCTCTAACAATGGGCTGAAAATCTATCTTTCCGTAAGCCGCGAAGCCGTCCAGCCGCGCATCCTCCTTGATTCCAGAGGCTCTTGCCACTGGACCTACTGCACACCAGTCTCTTGCCTCATCAAGAGTGAGCTTTCCAGCACCTGAAAGTCTGTGGACAAGCGTAACATCGTTGAGAAAAACATCCCGCAGTGTTTTGACCTCTGGTCTTATTTCATCAATTACTGAAAGAATATCTCTCGCACCTTCTGCACTGATGTCTGTTCTCACTCCTCCTATAATATTTACAGAATAATGCACACGGCTGCCAGTCAGTCTGTTCAAAAGCCTCATGATGTGTTCTCTCACAGCAAATGAGCGCATGAAGAGGCTCTCATATCCTGCAGCTTCAGCAACATGTCCTAATGCAAGAAAATGTGAAGTCAGCCTTTGAAATTCCATGAAAATTGTACGGATTATCTGAGCCCTTTCTGGAGCTTCTATTCCAAATATGGCTTCGATAGTCTGGCAGTATACTGATGAATGGTGAAAAGAACAGATCCCGCAGACTCTTTCCACGAGGTACTGAGTTTTCTTATAATCTAAAGCAAGGGCATACTCCATTCCGCGGTGGTTGTATCCGATATTGACTTTTACAGAGGAAACTTTTTCTTCAGACACTTCGAGCGAAAGATTTATGGGCTCTAAAAATGCAGGATGCTGAGGTCCAAAAGGAATGATCATTGTGCGGCTCATAGATTCTTCCTCAGCGGTGCGTGTTTTGACTCTTCCACAAGAAGCAGTTCCGGCGGTGCTCCGTTGATTTCCAGTCCGAAGAGGTCAACAATCTCCCGTTCCATGTTTAAAGCTCCGATGTAAATGTCTGAAATTGAGTCTATCTGCTCATGCGGCAGAAGAAAATATTGATAGTCTCTCATTTTTCCGTTTAGATCGTAAATGTAAGTAAGCCTCATCCCGTCACCGTTCTCCTCTGCCACTATCGTGGCCAGCCTGGCTTTGGATCCCCGCATTCTCTGCGCCTGCAACTTTATCTCCTCTTTCACTCCCATGTCTACCGCTCCTTTTTTCTTCAAGAATTCCAATTGCTTTGCTGAAACCATCAATTATTGCTTCTGGTCTGGCAGCACACCCCTGCACAAAAACATCAACTGGAATCACTGTAGAAATCCCTCCGCAGATATTGTAGCAGTCTTGAAAGGGTGCACCTGTGGATGCACAGTCTCCCACAGCAATAACGACTTTAGGTTCTGGGACCTGGTCATAAAGATTCTTCAGTCTCGAAGCTGATTTTTTGTTTACCGGGCCTGTTAAAAGCAGCACATCGGCATGCTTGGGATTGCCTGCATTAATTGCACCGAACCTTTCTATGTCATAATAAGGAGTGAGCAGAGCCCAGATCTCCATATCACAACCGTTGCAGGAACCCGTATCAAAATGCATTACCCATGGTGAATTCTTCAGACTCATATTATCCCCGCCAGATGCATGACTGCAATGTTCAAAGCCATCAGGCCCAGAGTTATTATTGGAAGTGTAACAATCATAGTTTTCCTGCTGACCCTGGCAGTCGCATTGTCAATCAGAATTGTGATGAATACTGCAGCTGCAACTATGACAATCTTCAGGGTCAGATTCACAGCCAGGGTAGGCGACCACACAAGCATTGAAATTAAAACATATACAAATCCAAGCTGTGCCCATTTTGCAATATTCAGTATGCCGAGCATCGGGCCTGCATATTCTGCATATGGTCCAGTAACAATCTCCTGATGTGCTGCCGGCACGTCATACGGAGATCTTTCCAACAATACAGAAAGCACTGGAACCATGGCAATAAACACTGCTGGAAAAATGAGAATGATGTTATGAGTATGTGTACTGACAGATAAAGCCAGAACGAATAAAACAGGCTCATAGGCAGCTATTGCCAACAGTTCCCTTCTCCCTCCAATCCAAGAATATACTGAAGGAGAAGCAAAAGCACCTGCAGCCAGATACACTGCGCCGGCACCTGACACGAAGAATGCCATCATCGTGTCTCCGCCATATATTAAAATGAATATTGCCGCAATCTGAAAAGCCATTGAAGAAATTGCGTATACTATCGGCAGCCTCTTGAAATAAAACGGCTCCTTAGAGAAAAGCTTTGAGACATCGTAAAAGGCCTGAAAGATGCTGGGACCTATTCTTCTCTGCATCCTTGCAGAGAGTTTTCTGGCAATCCCGAGACTTAACCCTCCGATAAGAATGATGATTATTGTTTCAATCAGTGCAAGAAGTGCATTCAATCAAAGCACCCCCACAACAACCATTAATATGAATGTGAAAATTGAAAGCGCATATACAAATTTTTTAAAGATGGTTTGATAATTTTTACTTAAGTAGTATTCTCCTGCTGGGAGATATTGCTCTGTTTCTCCACAAGCATATCCTTTGATGCGCCTTCCTTTTGGAGGTATAAAGAATGCTAGAAATGAGATGATAGAAACGAGCAGAATGATTACCAGAGGAAACAGGCCCCCGGACAACTCCAGGGTGAATAAATCTGGAGAAAGTTCGAATGTCTCCGAAGCTGCTCTGGCAATGCTTTGAGCCACGGGAATTATGGAAATTGAAAGTGCAATTATTGAAAGTAAAAGAATTGAGATTGAAAATCTATACTCCTTCGGTTGCTTGTCTTTTACAGCTGGATCGGTGGGTGAAATAATCACTCCGACCCATTTGAAATAATATAATGAAGTAACACCCAGGCCGATTGCCAGAGGTATGATTATGCCAGGATTTGCTGAAGCTGCTCCTATAATCATCCACTTAGAAGCAAACATACCGAATGGCGGCAATGTAATTGAGACGATTCCCGTTATCAGGGCAGCTGTTAAAAACGATGATTTTCCAGAAAGCGACCTCATATCCTCTATGTCCTCACTGCCAGTCTTCTCTTTTACTGATCCAACTGTCAGGAAAAGCAGGGCTTTGGAAAGTGCATGATAAATCAGAAAAATGATTGCTGCCATCAATGCATGCGGCTGGGCAATTCCAGCACACATTACAATGAGTCCAAGATTGGAAATTGTGGAATATGCAAGTAGCCGTTTGGCATTGGACTGAGCAGCAGCCAGAACTGCAGCTGCTACGAAAGAGATCAGACCGATGAATGCTACACCAGCAGAAAGAGCTGGTGAATCAGCGAATACCTGCGAGATTCTCAACAAAAGGTAAATTCCTAAATTGACCATGGTAGAGCTGTGGAGTAGTGCAGAAACAGGAACGGGTGCCGCCATAGCACCCGGGAGCCATGACTGCACCGGGAACTGAGCAGATTTTGTCATTGCGGCTGCCACTAGAAAAATTGCCGGTACTGCCATGGATGCAGACGAAAACGACTCCAGAGAGTCTCCGTTGTAATATGAAACGGCAAGATACATCCCGACTGCCAAAGCTGCGCCTCCGGCAGTATTGATTGTGAGTGCCAGTTTCGCAGCTTTCTGAGCCTCATGAGTCTCAGGATGTTTAATTAGCAAAAATGAGCAGAGGGATGTAACTCCCCAGAAGAGGATAAACCAGGAGTTTTCATTGGCCATTACTGCTCCATTCATGGCGGCAATGAAGACAAAAATAACAGTGAAAAACTCTCGTTTTCTTTCATCATTTCTCATGTAATGCAAAGAATAAATGGAAATTACTGATCCCAAAAGTGAAGTTATGAGGATAAGAACCATGCTCAGCGAGTCAACGGCCAAAGGGGGTGCAGTATTCAAAGGAGACAAGGCTGAAAATATAATTTCGATGACTGCCGCTGCAGCAATTATTATGCTTTTGAGCTTGAACGCATAGTAAAGAAATATGCCTGTAAGCAGGATTTCCAATCCCAGTATAACTATCCAAGAGAATTCTGGGAATACTAAAGTAAATCTGTTCAGGCCTCCAAAAACCATTGCTATTGATGATATGGAAATCACAATTGCTGCAATATAGATCAGCCCCTGCAGATTCCTGCCTTTTCCTGTAGTGAAGACCGCAATAGCGGCGAGCAGAGGCACAGCAATGGTCATCAGGGCAGCTATCTCTTGGAAACTCATGTTGTCGTCTAAATTAGGTGGTTGCGGGAATAGATAGAAAACACCCGCTAAAAATGCGGATAGAAGTGCCCAGAACGCAGCACTTCAACGAAATGTATATCTGCCACAGGAACATACCCGCCTTCATACAGCCCTATTCAGGGTGAGCGGCCATAATGTTCAGTTGAGGTGTATCAATGGTAAAAATGCCTGAAATTAAAAGAGAGCTTTACGCCTGCTTGCAATGTGGATATTGCATACGCGTATGCCCTTCCTATGAACAGACACCCTGGGAATCCATTACTCCTAGGGGAAAGATCTATTACTTGAATCAGATTGCAAATCGTTCTCCGATGGACACTTTGCTGAGACGCAAAGTGGAAATAGACGATGAGTTCGTAGAAGCTATATACCGCTGTACTGGCTGTGCTCAGTGTGAGACTGTTTGTCATGTTTCTATTGAATTTGGTGATTTCTGGGAGAAAGTGCGTGAATGGCTTGTGGATCAGGGAAAGGGGCCATTACCAGTTCATGCCAAACTTGCCGAGAAGATCAAAGCTACTCGCAATCCATACGGTGAACCTACTTCAGCCCGTGACAAATGGTGGCCAAAAGAGGTTCCAAGACCAGCAAATCCTGACGTAATTTTCTTTGCTGGATGTACTGGATCATATCGTGCCACTGATATTGCAAAAGCTGGAGTAATCATATTACACCGTGCAGGCGTAAAAGTCGATGCGCTTGGAGCAGACGAGTGGTGCTGCAGCTCACCAGCACTCAGGACCGGACAGATTGATTTGACTACCGAGCATGCAGAGCACAACATTCTAGCTGTGGAAAACAAAGGAGCCAAAGCGATGGTTACCACCTGTGCTGGTTGCTACAAGACTACCACCACAGATTATGGAAAGTATTTCTCAAATCCTACCTTCCCAGTTTATCACTTTTCACAGTTTGTAAACGATCTGATTAAAAACAAGAAGCTCAAGTTTACAAAAGAACTGAATATTAAAGTCACCTACCATGACCCATGCCACTTAGGACGCCATGCTGGCGTATTTGAAGAGCCAAGAGAGGTAATTCAGAAAATACCAGGCGTGGAGCTTGTAGAGATACCAAGAAACCGCAGAGGTTCAAGATGCTGCGGTGCAGGAGGCGGATTTAAGAGTGCATACAATGACGCAGCGGTTAACATTGCGGCTGAGAGAGTAAGAGAGGCAGTTGCTACCGGAGCAGACGTTCTCGCTACAACATGTCCATTCTGTGTCGTTAATCTGCAGGCTGGTGCCAAGAAGATCGGTGCAAAGATCAGAGTAGTTGATATTTCTCAGCTGCTGCTGGAAGCAACAGAACCTGTAGAAGAAGAAACAAAGGCCTAATCAGCCTTTCTTCAATCCTATTTTTTTAAGATTGGAAAATCAAGGCATAATGTGTTGACATTATGCAAATTCTGGACCTATTGAAGACCTTGGCGGCATCTGCGGAGGTTTATTTTCTTGTATATTGATATGGGGCAATGGCACAGGAGACGGAAGGTGTAAATCCCTCGTCAGAAACATTGCAATAGGTACACAATAAGATACGATTGAATTATGGACGGTAGCTGCTTCTTCTTTAGGCAGAGCTCCGTTTGCTACCCACTTGTCTCCGAGGATATTATCCTCATCTTCAAGAAGTACAGATCCTTCCATTACAATAAATCCTATTCCAGAATAGTTCACTGCAAATCTGAAATCTACATTTACTCTATTAGGTGATGCTTTGGAAACTTGAGTTACAGTACTGTTATGGTCTATTCTGACATTGGTGACCGTTTCTCCTCTTTTTGCAAAGCGCTTTGCTTCTATAGCATTTATTTCTACTCTTTGGATTTGATTAGCCATTTCACTGCTGTATTATATCTTTAGTATTTCAGGTTTATTTGATGTTATGACTCTGGTAAATATCGAATTCATTCGTTTTATCATGTTAGAATCTTCATACACCAATGTTGATAGTGACCAAAGTAAGAACCGATTATGATTATACAATGTGTATAGCAATGTCACTTTGCACATATCCTCTAAAAGAGATGTTTCTTCGTTTGATCATGCAATTATAAGTCTCAATGTCAAGCGCAGGGGAACACTAATCACTAAGTCATATTCCCCTGCGCATCATCAGTAAGATGATTAAGTAAGAGTATTTTTG
>CALUEU010000014.1 GCA_944319735.1 uncultured Methanomassiliicoccus sp.
GCAGCAGCATTGATTCTGTATTTGTTCTTCTTCAGGAAACAGTAATGTTTCCTTTCTTTTTTCTTTTTTTAGAATTTATTTTTTATTTTTTGACAAATACATCACAACATGCATCATTCACGGTACTTGCTTCTTAGAAGGTCTATCTCTTTGGCATATCCCGGTAACTCGTTTGGAGTCTCTAGATAAAATGGAAGCTTTCTTAGTTTAGGATGATTGATTATTCTGGACATAGCTTCCAGACCTATGCTTCCATCGCCGATCTTCTGGTGTCTGTCTTTGTGGCTTCCCATAGGATTCATACTGTCATTTATGTGAATTGCTTTAAGCCTCTCAATTCCTACAATTCCGTCAAATTCATCAAGAACTTCATCCAGATTGTTTACGATATCATATCCTGCATCATACACATGGCAGGTATCCAGACAGACTCCCATTTTTTCTTTAACTTCGATTCCGTCAATTATTCTGATGAGCTCTTCGAACTTTCCGCCAACTTCGCTGCCCTTTCCCGCCATCGTTTCTAGCAGTATGGTGGTTTGATGCTCTTTTTTGATTATGCTGTTCAGCATTGATACGATTTCTTCAATTCCTGTGTCTACTCCCTGATCTGTATGACTGCCAGGATGGAAGTTGTACATGTTTCCTGGAAAATACTCCATTCTTTCAAGGTCGTCCGCCATTGTTATTCTGGCGAATTCTCTGGTTTTTTCTTGAGATGAACATGGATTGAGTGTATAGGGTGCATGGGCAAGGATGGGAGCAAATGAGTTTTCCTTCATTAGTTCCCTCAGAGCTTCAGCATCCTGCGGGTCGATAGCTTTAGCCTTGCTTCCGCGGGGATTTCTTGTGAAAAACTGGAACGTATTTGCTTTGATGCTAAGAGCGTCTTTTCCCATGGCGAGGAAACCTTTAGAAGTTGAAAGATGACATCCGATGTTCAGCATAATGATACCTGCAGACTGTGGTCTACAATAATGCATCCATCATCATAATGATTCTCCCTTTAATCGGAGAATGTCCTGACGATGTACTCTACAGTGTCAATAAATTTGGCACACTCTTCTTTAGTATTGTAAAGGTAGAATGATGCTCTGGCACAGCCGTTTATTCCCCTTGATACGAAGAACGGATGAGCGCAGTGCATTCCGGATCGGATGGCGATGGCAGAGATCTCATCGCATATCATGGCTATGTCATGGGAATCGATGCCATTTATGTTGAATGAGAATATTCCGCTGCGAAGTGACGGCTCTACAGGATCCAGTATCTGTATGGATTCATTGTCTTTCAGCCTTGATGTTACGAAAGTATTGAGACCTCTCTCATGTTCTTCAATCTCTTCCATGCCTATCTTAGTCAGATAATCAATAGCTGCACCGGACCCGATTATGCCGGAATAGTTGAGAAGACCAGACTCAAATTTCTCAGGAGACGGCAGGAATGTTACAGAATTGTAATCGGTCGTTCCGACGCCTCCGCCTCCGCCTACCAGAGGATCCATCTTCTTCAGGATTTCATCCTTTGCATAGAGTACTCCGACTCCTGAGGGGCCGAGCATTTTGTGCATGGAAAAAGCAAACATGTCCACATCTAACTTCTTCAGATCTATTTTCTGGTGAGGCGTCGACTGCGCCCCGTCCAACATAACCAGCGAACCATTGTCGTGCGCAGCTTCAATAACCTCCTTAGCAGGTATTGTCGTACCGGTCACATTGTTTGTGTGAACCATGGAGACTATGGAAACATCCCTGTTCAGATTTTTCAGATATTCATCAAAATCGAATATGCCGCTTGCAGGAGTTTTTACGAATTTATGATTGATCTTTGATGAAATCCACGGAACATGGTTGCTGTTGTGCTCCATGTCTGTTGTGAGAACGGAAGAACCTTTTTTGAAAGGATATCCCCTGGCTACAATATTCAGCGACTCTGTGCAGTTTTTTGTAAAAACCAGGTTTGAAGGTTCGCATCCCAGGAATGAAGCGATTTTCTCTCTGGCTTCATCAATCTTCATGGAAACCTGAGTTGCAAGCCGGTGGATCGACCTGCCGCCGCATGCTGGAAATTTGCAGTAATATTCATTCATTGCGTCTATTACCTGCTTCGGCCTCATAGTCTGGCACGCATTGTCGAAATAGATCACATCATTGTTCTGTGACTCATACAGCGGAAAATCACTGCGTATTTTATCGGCGTCCATGCATCCCTCCGATTCTGATATCATGTATATAGGCTTGGTGCATTTGGCTGACGGGAATTGTGCAAATCGGCTAATACTGTGCATTATATTCTTGATCTGATGGCTGTATACTTTGACAACAGTGCAACTACGCAAGTAGATCCAGATGTATTGGAGGCAATGCTTCCGTATTTTACAGAAAAGTACGGCAATGCTTCATCTCTCCATTCTTTCGGTTCAGAGGCATTTGCTGCCATTGTGAAAGCAAGGAAACACGTGGCAGACCTGCTGAATGCTTCTCCGAGAGAAGTCATCTTCACATCCGGAGGCACAGAGTCTGACAATCTTGCAATTCAGGGAGCAGCCTTTCACAACAAGGGTGAGAAAAATCGGATCATTACCTCTGTTATCGAACACCCTGCAGTTTTGAATACATGCCATTTTTTAGAAAAGTGCGGTTTTGACGTAGTATATCTTCCCGTGGACGAAGAGGGTTTTGTATCGGAGGAAGATTTAAAAGAGGCGGTAAACAGCAATACCTCATTGGTTACAATCATGGCAGCCAGCAATGAGATCGGAACCATACAGCCGATTGAATCTCTGGCAGAGATAGCTAAAGATGCAGGCGCCCTCTTTCACACTGATGCTGTGCAGGCCGTAGGAAAAATGCCGATGGACCTCAAAAATTCCCATGTGGACATGATTTCGATATCCGGACACAAAATCCACGGTCCCAAAGGCACCGGAGCGCTGCTGATAAAAGAAGGGGTGAAAATCCGCCCACTAATGTACGGCGGAGGGCATGAGTGGGGAATGAGGCCCTCCACCGAAAACGTTCCTGGAATAGTCGGCTTGGGAAAAGCATGCGAGATCTGCATGAGTAAAATGACTGAAGACATTCAGCAGATGACGGATATGAGGGATTTCATCATTGACACCACTCTCGATTCAATAGATGGAGTCTACCTGAACGGGCCGAGAGAAAACAGGCTGTGCAATAATGCAAACTTCAGATTTGACTACATTGACGGTGAGAGTCTCATCTTATATCTGGACATGGAAGGCATCGCGGCCTCTACCGGTTCAGCATGCTCCACAGGCTCTACAGAACCCTCGCACGTTCTCCGCTCTCTCGGCCTGACTCCCATCCAATGCCGCGGGTCGTTACGTTTATCACTGTCGAGGTTCAACGTTATGTCTGAGGCGGAGTACTTTGCATCTGTCATACCTTCAGTGGTAGAGAAAGTACGGGCAATGTCTCCCCTAGGAGATAAGAAAAATGCAATACGGTCCTGAAGTTATGAACAATATTGCGAATCCTCGCAATTCAGGAGTCATGGAAGATGCAGACGGTGTCGGTCAGGTTGGAAATCCTGAATGCGATGATGTAACCACTGTGTACATCAAAGTAAAGGACGACATAATCTCAGACATAAGTTTTCAGACTCTGGGATGCGGAGCGGCAATAGCGTCAGGCAGCATGATAACCCAGATGGCTAAGGGCATGAACATAAATGATGCCATGAACATTGAGAGGGAAGACGTCGCAGGCAGACTGGGCGGCTTACCGGAAAAAAAGCTTCACTGCTCAAACATGGCAGCTGATGCGTTAAAAGCCGCCATTGAGGATTACAAAAAGAAGAGCGCCTGAATCCCAAGACTTATCATTATCAAAGCGCATCGCGAAACGGTATGATCACACTAGACGTATCTTTTGCCGGAATCTCAATGAAGAACCCCACCATGCTGGCCTCGGGCATGATGGGTGAAACCGGTTCATCACTATGCAGAGTTTCAGAGATGGGAGCGGGAGGGTTAGTCACTAAATCGATAGGACTGGAACCCCGTTACGGGTATCCGAATCCGACTCTTGTCGAGCTTCCGTACGGCTACATCAACGCCATGGGCCTGCCTGGTCCAGGAATAGAGCTGTTTGAAGAAGAAATGAAAGATGCTCTGAAATGCAACGTTCCGATTATAGGAAGCCTTTTTGCAGCTGTTCCCGATGACTTTATTGAACTGGCTGCTAAGATGAAAGAGTACGGTGCTTCAGCCGTGGAGCTTAACCTAAGCTGCCCTCATGCCAAAGGCTACGGCATGGAAATCGGGATCGATCCTGCGGCAGTGGGAAAGATCATCAGGGAAGTCAAAGGTTCAGTAGATATCACGGTAATAGCCAAGCTCACTCCAAATACGCATCTTCTTCTGGATGTGGCAAAGGAGGCTGAGGCGGCAGGCTGTGACTGCATTGCCGCTATAAACACGCTCAAAGCAATGGCCATCTCGGTCGAAGCAAAGCGGCCGGTGCTTTTTAACAAAACAGGAGGTCTTTCGGGACCAGCTGTGAAGCCGATAGGCCTGCGCTGTGTGTATGAACTATCAGAAGTGCTTGATATCCCGATAATAGGTGTCGGAGGAGCAGAAACGGGAAGAGATGTTCTGGAATACATCATGGCCGGAGCTTCGGCAGTTCAGATCGGAAGCGCTGTCGGACGCCGCGGATTGAATGTCTTCAATGACATCTGTTCTGAAATGAAAGAGCTGATGGAAAAGAACGACATCAGCTCAATAAATGAAATCGTGGGGGTAGCACATGTATAATGAGGTTGTCACTGTCAAAGAAACAGTTGCGGAAGGAAAAGACATCACTACAGTAAGGTTCGACCTCAATGCAGATGTGAAGCCAGGACAGTTTTTAATGGTCTGGATCCCTGGAGTTGATGAAATCCCCATGTCCGTTTCATATCTGTCTGGAGGAATTACCGTTAAAAATATCGGTGAGGCCACGGCAGCAATATCTTCACTGAAGCCGGGAGACAAGATCAGCATAAGAGGGCCTTACGGAAACGGCTGGACAATTCCAAAAGGCAGGATCCTCTGCGTCGGAGGCGGTGTGGGAACGGCACCCATCATGGCCGCAGCAGAAGCTGTAAACGATCCTGACAGAGTTGATATCGTCCTTGGTGCCAGGAATTCAGGCGAGGTAATCTTTATCGAGCGGGCCAAGTCTCTTTCAAACAATGTAAAAATATCAACTGATGACGGAAGCCTAGGCATAAAAGGCACAGCCGTTGCAGTTGCCGATGCCATGATGAAAGAGCAGAAGTATGATGTCGTCCTCGGCTGCGGCCCGGAGATAATGAATAAGTATCTTCTCAAAGCCTGCGAGGAAAACGGTGTGCCTGTGCAGCTGTCCCTGGAACGTATAATGAAATGCGGTGCAGGACTCTGCGGCTCATGTGTCATAAATGGACTCAGAGTCTGTGCAGACGGGCCTGTTTTCACAGGAGACGAAGTCAAGAAAATGTCTGAGTTTTCTGTAAGCAAAAGAGATCACGCCGGCCGCTGCGTGAAATTGTAAAAGTAAATGTGTATCATCATTTCCGGATGATACACATTGTATGATTTTTTATAATCAGTCTAGCGGCACAAAGTCTTCTTTGGCAGCGCCGCACAAGGGGCAAGCCCAATCCTCGGGAAGATCTTCAAAGGGAGTTCCAGGTGCAATTCCTGAATCTGGATCTCCTTTCTCTGGGTCGTATATATAGCCGCATACTGTACATCTGTACTTTTTCATATTTTCACCTTTTAGATGTATCTGAAAGTTTTAGGCTTTCAAATTTTCTTCCTCTAGGAGGTTAAATCCCGCCTTCTTAAGAACTTCTACAGATTTCTCTGCATCATCTACGCGTAATATAAGCACAGCAGAGTCATTCTTTGTGTATGCGTATCCATACTCAACGTTTATCTGCGCTGTGCCAAGCACATTTGCTATCTCTTTAAGACCTCCCGGCTGGTCTTTCATTTTGACTGCTATGACTTTGTTGGTGATAACCGCATATCCCAAATCTTTCATTACAGCCACTACCGACTGAGGGTCTGAAACCACAGCTCTCAGCAGTCCGAAGCCGTCAGCTTCGGCAATAGAGAACGCCAGAAAGTCAACCATCTGCGCTTCCATTACTTCAGCTATCGCAGCCAGCTTGCCGGGCCTGTTTTCAACAAATACTGATATCTGATCAATAAGACAGCTCATTCAATCCCTCCTGTTATCAACAACTCTCTTTGCTTTTCCTTCAAAGCGTGCTAAAGATCCAGGTTCCAGCAGTTCTACTTCAGCAGCTACGTTAAGCGAGTTCTTCAAGACATATTCAGCGTTCTTTTTGAGCTTTATGAGGTCTGACAGTTTATCACTGAAGGCAGACGGTTTGAGTTCCACTCTTACCATCATCGTATCCAGAACGCCTTTTCTGTCGACAACGATCTGGAAGTGCTCGCCCAGTTCAGGTATTGTCATTAAAGTATATTCTACCTGGGACGGGAATACGTTGATTCCTCTGATGATCAGCATATCATCCACTCTTCCGCTCAGCCTTTCAATTCTCAGATGGTTTCTTCCGCATGGACAAGGCGAGTCCTCGTAAGCAGTAATATCCCCGGTTTTGTATCTGACTATAGGTAAGGCTTCTTTCTGGAGCATGGTGATGACCATCTCTCCTCTTTCTCCAGGACCGAGAGGCTCTCCAGTTTCTGGGTCTATGATCTCTACATAGGCAATATCTCCCCAGATGTGCATACCATTCATTTCTGTGCATTCAGTAAACATCGGTCCTGAGAGCTCTGATGTTCCGTAGATGTCATATGCATTCACGCCGGTGCTGTCTTTAATTCTCTTGCGCATCTTTTCCGTCCAGGGTTCAGCACCGAGAACTGCAGTCCTTAGTTTGGTATCTTTCTCAATGGATATGCCCATTTTTTCTGCAGTTTCAGCAATATGCAGGAAGTATGACGGGGTGCAGCATATGGCAGTGACATTCAAGTCTTTGATAAGCTCCACCTGACGCTCTGTGTTTCCTGTTGAAGCTGGAATGACGGTAGCTCCGATTCTTTCAGCCCCGTAGTGGGCTCCGAGGCCGCCGGTAAACAGGCCGTATCCATAGCTGACTTGGATCGTATCGTGTCTTCCCAGCCCTATTGAAGTCATGGCACGGGCCACAGATTCAGCCCAGTTGTCAAGATCTCTTTGCGTATATCCTACCACAGTCGGTTTGCCGGTTGTACCTGATGAGACATGATATCTAACCAGTTCATCCTGCCCTCCTACAAACAGCCTGTTTGGATAGTTGTCTCTGAGATCCTTTTTGTACATGAATGGAAGCTTCCTGATGTCTTCCAGCGAATTTATATCATCTGGATGTACATTCGCTTCTTTCATGCGTTTGTGATAAAACTCTGAAAAAGAATACAGTCTGTATACCTGAGTCTTTAAAAGTTTGAACTGTAACCTTTGTATCTCTTCAAGAGACATCTCTTCTGCCCGAGGATTCCAACAACTCATAATTAAACCTCAATAGATACGTGTTACCAAATAACACGAACATATTTGATCGTTTTCCACCCTTGCAGCTTAATAGCATTGAAAGCGGCACGTTCAGAATACTCAGTGCCGCTGATAAATGAACTGTTAGCTTATCTTATGCGAAACCTTCTATGTTCAATCCGATTCCTATCTTGTCTGTACATACAGCTACAGGCAGGATCACCACAAACTTCGAATATCCCAAATGGTCCGCATTCATCTTTTCTTCAACCCAGATGTGTCCTCCGAAGCTTTCGAAGATTCTGCACGCCAGTGACAAGTCTGCATCTGGGTTGTTAGAACATTCTGCAAGTCTGCCGTATTCACTGTTAATTGAATTTCTGTCACAAATTTCTACGCGGTGGAATTCTTTTCCGTGCTCACAGTAGTCTCTGATTTTAACCATGATCTCCGCTGGTTTTGCTGATTCTGCTACCTTGTTGATTATTGTTTTAAAAGCTTCCTTCAGATGGATGTTGGCAGACACGAGGCGGTGCCCGCTGACTTCACACAGAACTGTGGTTCCGTTCTTCAGCGTCCTTTCGCATTCACAGCCGGCAGAATCAATCAGATATGATATGTCCATTAATTCAGACGAGAAGAATCTGTTCTCAATCTGATATGACTTGTATTCATTTTCTATAGTCACGCCTATTCTTGAAATGAGGTCTGAAAGATTGCCTGTCTGATTTGAACACATTCCCTTGACCTTGTCTACCACCAGCTTCAGGCAGTCCTCGGCTTTGCGCTTTCCCTCTACTGCATCCATCTCTGCAATTCTCTGACTGGAAATGTCCTGGAATAAGGAAACAGATCCGATGATTGATCCTGTATCTGTATCTCTGATCGGGCATGATGAAATGTAAAGTGTAGATCTGCTGCCGTCTTTTGCAGTGATATCCACGCTGTCTCCCTCTACAGCCTCTCCGCGTTTCAGGGACCGGGTCATCGCCCAGTCTCCCGTGCTCAGTTTAATGCCGTTGTCGGTCCACCTTGCTTTCAGAGCACTCATTGACTTTATGTCTGCAGGAGAGAATCCCAGCAGGCTTCTGAGTTTGGGGTTATAACTGACAATTTTTCCATTCCTGTCAACGATCATGATTCCGACAGGCAGTGATTTTTGAAAGTCCAATACCGTTTGGTTTTGGTTAAAAATAAAAATATTTCCGTTGTTCACAGGTACAAACGCATAGTCTATGCAGCCGCACCGCGCCATAGTTCTGCCTGACTTACATGGAGATATGTCAAAAGTTTCAGCAATATCATGGATGCAGTTACATTCCAGCCCCCATTTCTCAAAGAAATCTTTGGATAGCTGATTCATCAGTTTGCATGAATTATCATCGTCAAAGTATATGCATGGTGTTGGTATGTTCATTATGAATTCATGTACTGCGCTTGATGCAAACATGTTTTATTTTTCTTCAACGAGGGAGTATTAAAAGGTAGCGTTTGATCTCTAAATGCTTAGAGTTGATGCATTTAGGGCGTAACTACCAGTATTTTTGTGGAAAGTTTCAAAATCTACCATGCAATGATATGAACCGTATGACGGGCATGTCTGTAAAAGAATGGTTAAAATCCAACGAATTTAAAATTAATGCTGCTTTATTACTGATTTCTTTAATAGTTGTAGCTGCCGGTTTCATTCTGAACATAGGAGTAATAGCCGGACTTGGAGTATTGGCATGTATATTTTTTATAACATATACCATCTACGGCTATGTCCGAGTAAATGCATTAGGGCCAGAGTGATATGAACACTGTAAAAAATACACCGATGAAGCGGGTAGCCCGTTCTCAGGATAATCCTAATTTCATTAAGATGTATCACGGCAATCTTGAGATCATGGTGCCTAGAAAGATGTTTAAAAACGGCACTGCTGAACTCAATGACGGAGAAATGGAAAAATTTCTTTCGATTGTCAAGTCCAGATATCCATGGCTTTCCGTTTATGCTCTTGAAGAGATCAAAAAAGGTGCAGTTGAGGCTATGAGAGATCACATCGAAAGGTCGAAAACTGTTCCTCAGAGGGCAAGAGAATATGTGGAATCAGGCAGAAATCAGGAGGCCCTGAGGATTCTGGAAGAATATCTGGTTGATAATGAAAATGATGCTGATGCATGGTATATAACGGCAGAAATCCTCTTCAAACTCAAGCGTCAGGAAGAAGGGTTCAAGGCAATGAATTACGCGAAGAGTCTGCCGAGAAAAGGGCGTTGACAGCATCGATAACTTCTTTCACGGTGGCTCCCCAGGGAACCATCGCTAAGTTCCCATCAATTTTGTAGCCGTTTTTAATTTTACAGCACTTGATAATTCTTTTTTTATTATCATTAGGAGCTAATTTTCGGGGACACATTTCCACTCTCTCAATCTTTTCATGATATATTGAGCGATAAATCCTCTCGGAGAGCTCGCATCCGATAAGCGTGCATTTTTCTGCAATCTCAGGCAGCTGGTCAAGGTAGTAGTCTTTCTTGCTGGATTGCAGCCCGGAGGCTTTGCAGGGAAACAGCACAGCATTGTTTTTCACATCCTCTGCCAATCTGTTAATGTCTATGTCGGAATATTCTGCAACTATCGGAAGGTCGATCATTCCAGAGTCCAGAGCTGTTTTTACCAGCGAAGACAGTTTTGACGGGTGGGGAGGCACAACATCCAGAACATCAAGATTCAATATCCCGCCCGGGCTGGTGAATGAAACATGCCCGAATTTCCCCTCCACGACTACAGTTTTATCGGGATATTGCTGAGAAATCTCAGCCATTGCCGGCTGGTTAATCACATTGACCTCTTCATCTTTGATGTAGATCGTGTTTTCAGGCATAGAAATGATTTCATGTGAAATGATCTGGCGGAATAGCTCCACGCCGTCTGCTTTAGTGATGCTGACAACTGCAACATCACTTCCATTGCGCAGGACGTAATATTCACATCTGGTGTATGCACTTTTTCCTTTGATGCACTCAGAAATATTTTCTTCAGTTAATTCGAAGGGGACTTCTTTTACAGCCACGTCCTTGCAGTGCTCTGGAAGCATAGAGGCTCAAAGGAGAAGAATTGATATAATCCTTATGCCACCTCGGCTGCTGTATGAAAGTCTATGCTGTCAGGAAAGGCAGGCAGACCGGCCTGTTTGAAACCTGGGATGAATGCAGGAAGCAGGTCTCCGGGTTTCCAGGCGCCGAGTATAAGAGCTTCCAATCATACGATGAAGCAGAAGACTATCTTTCCATGAAGAGTAAAGGCAGTCCCAAGCAGTCTGACCTGGTGGCATACGTAGACGGCAGCTACAATCCATTATCAAGGGAGTTTTCATACGGAGTGGTGATAATACATCCTGACGGAGGATTGAAAACATTCTCTGGGAAGTCAGGTGACAGGTCTTTAGCAGACATGCGGAACGTGGCTGGAGAAATAGCAGCTTCGGTCAAAGCTATGGATTATGCTTTAGAACTGGGAGTAAGCAGCCTCGTTATTTACTATGATTATGCAGGCATTGAAAAATGGTGCACTGGAGAGTGGAAAACCAACAAACCCGGCACTATAAAATATAAGCAGCATTACGACTCAATCAAAAACAGACTTAACATCTCATTTGTGAAGGTCAAAAGCCATTCAGGCAACAAGTACAATGACATGGCTGATGAGCTGGCTAAAAATGCTTTATTTTAATATACAATCAATCGATCTTTTTATTAATCATTATTATGTTGTATCTACAATAGTTAAATTCCAAATAGTGATGATTATGAAATCGAGATTGTTCGCGGTTCTGGTAGTTCTGCTGATGATTGCCTCCACATCAGCAGCCGTCATGGGAAGCTCTCCGCTTCCAAACTTTGACGGGGGGGGGGGGTCGAATAATTACGACTTAGATCTTTTAAACCCATTAGATATCTATAACAATAATTTTGTTTTAAGCGCTGATTCTTCATCAAATTCTGTTGATATCAAAGATGTAAAAGTTGTTAACGAAAGTGGAATTAAAAAATTACAGTATAAGTCAGATAGCAAAGAAGTAAACAAAACAACATTCATTTTAGTCAGTGATGTAGATGGACTGAATAAACTTTCAAGTTTAGTCAATGATGAGAGTTTTAACTTTTCAGACTATACTATAGTTCTTACTGCAGATCTTGATTTTACTGGAAAAGCATCTTTCGCTCCAATCGGAAAAGACAACTCAAAACAATTCAATGGAACATTCGACGGTCAGGGACATACAATTTCTAACCTGCAAGTTTCTAATGTGCAATACGCAGGCCTCTTCGGATACTTAGGATCAGATGCAACAGTAAAGAATCTGGGAATGATTGATTCTGAAATTTCTGCTAACTCTACAAATGGTGATGCATACTCAGGAGGAATTGCAGGACAAAATACTGGAACAATCAAAAACTGTTACAACACAGGAGATGTGGCTGCTACTGCAAACAGCAATGCATACTCAGGAGGAATTGCAGGACAAAATACTGGAACAATCACAAACTGTTATAACACAGGAATTGTGACTGCTGATTCTACAAACGGCTCTGCATACTCAGGAGGAATCGCAGGACAAAATACTGGAACAATCACAAACTGTTACAACACAGGAGATGTGACTGCTGATTCTACAAACAGCAATGCATACTCAGGAGGAATTGCAGGAGATAATACTGGAACAATCACAAACTGTTACAACACAGGAGATGTGAATGCTAAGTCTACAAACAGCACTGCAAACTCAGGAGGCATTGCAGGAGAGAATTATGGAGGAACAATCACAAACTGTTACAACACAGGAGATGTGGCTGCTACTGCAAACAGCAATGCATACTCAGGAGGAATTATAGGAAATAATAGTGGAAAAATCACAAACTGTTACAACACAGGAGCTGTGACTGGATCTGGAACCAATGCATACTCAGGAGGAATTATAGGAAATAATAGTGGAACAATCACAAACTGTTACAACACAGGAGATGTGGCTGCTACTGCAAACAGCAATGCATACTCAGGAGGAATTGCAGGACAAAATACTGGAACAATCACAAACTGTTATAACACAGGAATTGTGACTGCTGATTCTACAAACAGCAATGCATACTCAGGAGGAATTGCAGGAGATAATACTGGAACAATCACAAACTGTTACAACACAGGAGATGTGAATGCTAAGTCTACAAACAGCACTGCAAACTCAGGAGGCATTGCAGGAGAGAATAAGGGAGAATCTGGAAAAGCATCAATTGAAAACTGCTATTATCTTGATGGCTGTGTTTCGAACGATACAAACACAGGAAAAGAGAAATTAAGCTCAGATAATATGAAAGGATTGAAACTGTTAAGCGGAGAAGAGGCGGATTCTACAAATCTCAATAAAGGGCAGGATCCAAAG
>CALUEU010000015.1 GCA_944319735.1 uncultured Methanomassiliicoccus sp.
GCTCCACTCAGAACAAATGTTCCTCCAAGCTTATACTCATCTCCGCCTGCACCAGGAACGGTAGACCATCCTGCAAGCTCATAGCCTTCCTGAATGAATGTACCCTTTCCATAAAGTGTAACGTTCTGATCAACTTTTACTTTCTGAGTCTGCTCTCCTCCGAATGCATTGACGTATTTGATTGTGTATGATTTAGCATCGAATTGAGCATAGAAGTCCACATCAGTCTTTATTCCATCCTTTGGATAGCCATCTCCTGTTTCAAATAGTATTAAGGGTATGTTGTTAGTAAAACTCACACTTACAGAGAACACTTTCTTTCCGTCTTTGTCATTCCACTGTGTGAAAGTGTATCCGTCTTTTTCAGGCTGAAGGGCCTTTAGAGCTTTATCAACGTTGGCTATATCAGCTGCATAGATCATTCCTTCATATTCAAATGCTACAATGTCTTTATACGGTACTTTTCCATCAGCCCCTACAGCAAGTGTACCATTATAGTACAGTTTAGCACTGATTTCACCATCTACATAGAATGATAAGATGTGCTCGTATGTCTGAGGATTTGCAGCATATTCATTTACTGAATTTTTTTCACCATATTTGTCAGTAGAGGCATATACGCCAGGTTTTCCTGCATCAGCTGGAATGTTTGAGTTCTTATTGGCTACTCTATCCCAGCCTAAAAATAAGATTTTGGAATCTTCATTGTCATAAACTGGATTTGATGAAGGTAACGGTGTTGCATCACCTGCTTTACCAGGTATTATGATTTTAGTAATATATTCATTTCCGAAGTTTCCATCATTCTCACTTCCATCAAACACTGCATATGCTGTGCTACCTGTAGGAGTGAAACATGCAATCAGAACTGCTGCAGGAATTTTTCCATTTGCTTCAGCTTCTACATCATTTACATTTTGTGTTGATGCAAAGTTGAATGATTTTATATTAGCATTTGTAAATGCTGTGATATAATCATCGTATGTAATGTACACCCAGTGGTTCACACCTGCAATATCAAGTGTTGTTTTATCAGCACTTAATTCTCCAAATGGAACATATACATACTCAGACTGGCCTTTAGACATAAATATTACATAGTATCCATTCAGTTTAGCGTCTAAAGTTAATGGAGAAGAAGCTTCTTTTTCACTTGATAATGGTTCAGCGCCTTCATTCCATCCAGTGAGTTCATATCCCTCAGTTGTAACTTGTTTATCTTTTATAGTTCCATCAATTGTAATTGCTGCCTTAATTTCATGGCCGGGATCTGGATCTGCTCCATCATTAGCACCCTTTGTTAAAGCAGTATATATCTGAGGATATGTGTATACTCTGTTCCTGTCAGCATATAATGTTACATCTTTTCCATCTTTGAATGCAATTGATGAAACAACAATTTCTGAATAGTTGTCTTTATCAAATGTATATGTTATTGTTATTTTACTGTCTGCAGAAATTGTAGCGGTCTTAACATCAGTACCTGTAAACTCAAATTCTTTGTTGTCACCGTATGTTGCTTTGAATGAGTATACTTCTTTTGAAAGAGCTCCGATTGTATCAGCAGCACCGTTGACACCTTTTTCTTTTATTGCATTCACAACAATTCCGTATGTATCAAGATCTGAGACACCATTCTTTATTAAAGAATCATCGTCAGCAATGGTTATTTTTTTGTCATCAGAACCAGCAAGATATGGATATGCCTTAACATACTCTTTTACTTCTCCCTTGTAATCAACAATTACTGGGATCTCACAGTAGTTATCCTTGAGTAACCACTGAGCAGAGAATGTCATGTTTGATGTTATCTTAGTTTCAGTATCATTAGCTGCATCGCTGCCATATACTGCACCGGTAGCTTCATCTTTCCAAGAATCTAAATCATATCCAGTTTTTATAATATTGCTGTCAGTGTTTGCATATAAATCTGCAAATATAGTACCCAATTTAGAATCCTTAGCTACAACAGTATACAAATTGCCATCATCATTTAAATACCATTTATCAGGATTTTCCAGGGCAGTATATGTGGCTTTATCTAAACTGTTTTCATTTCCATTCAATAGTAGAGTAATTGTGTAACTCTCGGCTGGCGCGCTCAAGCTTGGCGCATCGCCGTTAGAGTTTGTCTGTCCCCCATCCACGAACAAGTTGCTTGAAGATGCGAGAGGGACAGCTAGCATCATAAGCGCAACTAAGACGCTTAGAGCCATTGTCAGTCTCTTTTCTGTTTTCATTCAATCACCATTTTGCCTTCTCATCTCAAAGACTGAAAAAATCACTTTCAAAAAAAACAGAAAAAAGAAAAAAAAGAAAAACAACTTTTTTCAAAACCGCAAAACTGCAAACTCAAACTCGACAACAAACTCAATTTGCAACAAGAATTGCAATCGAAAACCAACCAGATAAAAGCAATCAAGAAACAATAAATGAAAACAAAGAATCGCAATCAAGAAATACAAAAACAAAGAAAAACAAATAGAAATACAAAAAAGAAACAAAGAAAATAAGAAAATCAAGAACAAAACAAAGAATTGCAATCAAAACAAGAAAATCCAAAATCAAAAATAAAATAATCAAAAAGTCAAAGAATCCAAACAAATGAAAAACAAAATTAAATCAAAAACCAAGTAATAAACACAAATCAAAACCTACCCAGATCACTCAAAAAATAACAAACACACTCAAAAACAATTATCAAAATCAAACAATAATTCAATTCAAAAAGTAAACTTCAAATTGAAAATAAACTAAAGAATCTAACTCAAAAACAATTCAAAAGAATAAACTTCAATTCAAAAATCAATTATCAAATAGAGATCAAAACTCAAAAAAGTAAAAACTTCAAACTCAATCAAACTTTCAAAAACCAAAATAACTTAATCACATCGACAGTGAATGCGCAGGGGAATATGAGTTACGTTGTTAAGTTCCCCTGCGCGAATGCAGTCATCAAAATTCAAGATTATGAATCAATAAGTTTTCCTGTAAAATCGTGATGATTTTCTTATCTATGATATATAAAACATATGAAAATCATGAAAAAGATACTATTTTCAACTTTGCGAAGACTTAATTAGAGTGATTATGATAAAGCCTTAATCAAAAATATGGTGCTATTTTAAGAATAGTGCCTCTCCAATAGAATATAAAATCAGATCTGGATTGATTATATATTCTATCTAATGGTGGTATCCGATGGATGAAAAAAGAATAGACGATAGAAAACTCGCTTTCTTAGTTGATGGTGATAACGCGTCTGCCGCATATGTTGAAGAGATGCTGGCAGAAGCTTCAAAATACGGATCTGTGATCATAAGACGAGTCTATGGAAACTGGACTGCAAATGGTCAAGTGAACAGCTGGAAATTAAAGCTGAAGGAATATGCTTTGATACCATATCAACAGTTTCCGAATATCTCAAACAGACATATTACAAAGAATACTACAGATATCGCTTTGATCATTGATGCCATGGACATACTCCACGATGGCATCGTAAATGGTTTTGTAATTGTTTCAAGCGATTCTGATTACACATCTCTTGCTATCAGAATAAGAGAACACGGAATATTTGTAATGGGTATCGGAAAGAAAGACACTCACGATTCATTCAGACGTGCATGTGATGTATTCGTCTCAACTGAAAACCTTGGAAAAGATGAAGAAGAGGATAACAAGGGAGTTTCTGAAAGCAGTGGAAGCAGAGTAAAGAAACAGGCAAAGGATGCCACTGATCTGCTTTGCAAAGCATTTGATTATGCTGTGAATGATGATGGAATGGCATTAAACGGAGACATCGGTGCTGCACTGAGACGTCTTGACCCTGCATTTGATACCAGAACATACGGAGAATCTTCGTTGCTGAGCCTTATTGAAAAGCTAGGTGACATCTTTGAAGTGGAGAGATATGACCGCGGGGCCATATATATTCGGAGAAAGGGCGGTCACAAGGTACCATGTGAAGAGGAGATCGTTCCAACTCCGCCTGCTAAGCAGAACCCAATAGACGCTCTTCCCATACTCATACAGGCATATGCAACAGTAGAGAAGAATCGTGACGGAACTGTTGACACATACCACCTTTTCAAAGCAGCACGCCGTCTAGATCCCAAATTTGACAGTATAAACTATGGAAAGGAAAAGATCTCCCATCTTCTCGAAACGCTGCCTGAGTACTTTACTCTCAGTCGCCGCGGTAAGACGATGATGGTTACAATGGTGGACAACAGCATATCTGAGGAAGGCGAAATCAATGAAGAAGAAGTTGTTGAGCAGCCTGCTGATGAGATTATACCAGAAGAAGAAATCAAAGAGGAAACTGTGGTAGAAGAAGTACGTCCACATAAGAAGAAGCTAAGTCAGATGGATGCTCTCAAGATCGTGAAATCTGCATTTGACAATATTGTGAAAGATGATGGCAGAGTTTATCTCCCGCGCCTTTCAAGAGAAGTCGGTGCCATGGCTCCAGATCTTGATTTCAATGAGTTCGAAAAGAAAGGAATCAAAGAATTCATCGAAGAATTCGATGACATCTTCACTTTAATAAAAGAAGGACGCACCGTTTACGTTGAAAGACGCAAAGGGAGGCGTCCCAGACGCAGCATATCTGAGTTCAGCGTAGAATAAAATTTTTAGTGGCGTCCGATTTCGGATGCCACCCAACCTATTCCCATAATCACAACTGTAGCAGCAAGCAGGATTCCTGTATTTTGAAATATTGAATAGTCTCCTGAAAAGAAGATAATCCACATGATCCCGAATACTGCCCAGATTGTGAGGCATACTCCCGCAGTTATTGCCCTGATTTTTCTATTGCTGCGATAGTATCCTGGCTGCATTGGAGCAGGAAATGAAATAGACCAGGTAATCCAGATAGAAACCAGCGCCCCGACCGCAATCAGTACTGCAATAAGAGTTACAGCGGCATTCACGGCATTGCTCATATCAGGACTTGCTAAAAGCACCCAGCATACCATGAATATCATAAGGCCGAAAAGAAGGACGACTGATGCTACTGACCTCCAAAGCAACGCTTTCCTTCTTTCAATGTCAACCATCATATATCTCTCATCAATCAGCGATAGATTAATTTTGTCCTTGTTTTTTTGCTTTCTTCTTTTCCCAGATTGGTTCATATCTTTTGACTTCTGCATTGAACTCTTTAACCATCTTCTTGCTCTTGTATAGCAATAAAAGCCTCTTGTGGCACTTCATGCTTTCTGGTTTCAGTTCTACAGCCGATTCGGCTTCTCCTATTGCAGCCATTATCAAACCCTGGGATTCATAGATCTCAGATTTTCTCATCATTAAGTCAGAATCCGGCTTGAGATGAAGTAGGATTTCATAGAGCATCAATGCAGATTCCAAATCTCCCGCTTCATCACATGTTTTTGCATAATCTAAAAGTTCATCGCTTATATCGCCTTCAGAAGGTTCTAAGACTTCATTCGTCAAAGCATACATCAGTGTTGCGAGGGCTGCAGAGCTTATTCCCGTTTCATCTGACAGCCGATTCATCGCCATAATGCACTCAATGCAGTTTTGGACACCATCACCTCTGCCGACTTCACCGTTTTTCTGCAGATATCTTATTGAAGATGAGTTTACAACAGGCCATTCTTCAGGAGCCTGCAGATGCCAGAAACAGGCGGCCAGTTCAGGCCATGATCCGGCATTAGAAGCATAGTTGCCGAGATACTCTTCAAAATCCAAAAGTTTTCCTTTAGCATCGTTCATATCTTCGGGCAGCTCCATCAAGGTTCTCAGCTGGACTTCCAGTTCATCCAGATCTAAGTTCAAAACAAGTTTACTCATGGAGGCAGTAGCTTCCTGCGACGGGACTGGATAACTTTCATCTTCCAAATTGTCAAGTTTGAATTTTACTGTGGCGAAATTGACCTTTTTATCAATAAACTTAGAAATTGTGCTTCTCAATTCAGGAGATGGTATGTCATGAGGTGACTCTCCAAACATTGTGAGATACTCATAATATGCGTTTATCAATTCATTCATCATTTCGTCTCCGTAATCAGTTTTCTGGATTTTAATTGGTCCGGTAGCATATTGTGGAATGCTCCGTTCTGTTCATATGTAGAAAATTTAGCAACGTCGGCACGCCTGTCAACTTTTTCCACGATGATCTTATTCTCTTCTTTCTTCTTTACAGACCATGCCTGGCCCGATAGGATAAAGATATTATCAACAGGCAGTTCAACATGTCCTATAGGCATTCCTGTTGAAGCTTCAATAACTAAATTCTGTTCGTAACCGGCAATGTTCGAATATATTTTAGGTCCAAGGCCTTTTGCAGCCGGACCTGCCGTAAGCATACCATTCTCTTCAAGAATGTATTTCTTATCAATGAGATGAGTTACAATTGACTTCAGATCATCTGTGCTGCAGATGCCTTTGAATAGATCGGAAAAAAATCCGAATCCTCTGGATCCGCTTGCCAGGCATGACAGAATCTGCTGTATTAGTACAGAGGGATCGAAAGTCTCTTCAGCAGGCTCGAATTTTCCAAAGAGTATCGTGTCTAGAACATTTTTGTAATACTCTGCCAATCCTCCCTTTCCTACTGCAGCAACTGAAATGTGTGAGCCGCGGCGGTTTGAGCGTCCTATCCTCTGAGCAAGAGATGCTACAGACTTAGGAATTGAATATAATATGACGAGATCAACATCCCCTATGTCTACACCTACTTCCAACGTAGAAGTGCATGCACAGACAGCCGACTTAGCTTCTCTGAGAAATGCTTCAGTCTCCTTTCTCATCTCTTTTTCAAGTTTTCCATGGTGAACTCTTACAGAGTCTGCTGGAAAATAATATTTCAGAGTGTTGGAAGCGATCGTTTCAGCATCTTTTGGACTGTTGCAGAAGACTAAAATTTTAGAGCAGTTGTTTTGCCTTGCCCATATTATTGAATCCTCAAGAGTCGGTGTTATGTGATACTCAATACCTCTTCCGCCCTTGGACTCAACAATATTGGGAGAAGGCATGAAGCGGGCAGCGGTCCGATCCGGTTTTCCAATCGTAGCGGACATCGCACAGACATTGAATTTAATTCCCACCTCTCTTCTCAGACGCCTTAGAAGAATCTGCAGCTGGTCTCCCCTGTAGCTGCCATCAAGCATATGCACTTCGTCAATCACAACTACTTTTACAGAATCCAGCTGGTGTTTTTTCCAGCATATCATGGAATCCAGAGATTCTGGAGTAGTTACCAGAACTTCCTGCGGGTTTGTCTCATCAAAATCTTTGACATCTCCGTCTCTCTGTGCAACCCTGATGCCGAGAGGTGAAAGCACTGTTTCCAATCTTTGCCTGATGTCTGAGATTAAAGCCCGTGTAGGAGAAATGTAAACTATGGAGAGTCCAAGCCAGCCTTCTTGTATGAGGCGTTCCGCCAGCGGAGCAAACACAGCTTCAGTCTTGCCGCTGGCTGTAGATGAAATAGCAAGCACGTTGCGCCCCTGCAGAATCAGTGGAACAGCCTTTCTCTGTATTTCTTTCAGTGACTCAAAGCTGCCGAAGAAGTTGTCGCCAGTAAGCGGCAGAAGCGCCCTTATTTTCTTATCTTCTCTAGTGTTCAAGCGCTCTTCATTCTGCGGATCGATTTTTCTGCTGTAGGTGATTTTCGGCTCAATTGTGGGAATCGTTTTTTTGTCAGGCAGAGGCTCTGCGGCTTTTTTCACAGATGCTTTCTTTGGATACTTAGGGATGTTTGCCGGGCCGCCATGCATCGCCATATCCATGTGATGGCTTGATTTGATAAGTTCCCCCTTTTCTTCATATAATTCTGCCAGACGGTAATTGGCCTTTTTGTGGGCGGGATATTCTTTTACTGCTCTCAGATATGCCTCTATAGCAGCATCGATTTTGCCGCTTTTCTCAAGCTTAGCGCCTAGTCTGCACTCGCTTTCTGCCCTTTCTTTGCGTTCTCGCTCTGACAAAAGCCAATCACCATGAGTCTGAACACATACTCTTCTTAAGTGGTTTGCGAGGGGGTAGGTGAAACTACTCTATCTCCTCAGGATTCCAAGTTGTGTGATAATCCTCATTGAGTGAGTCCAACCTATCCATATTTTCAGGAGAAATCACAAAGTTGAAAATGTCTGAATTTTCCTTCATTCTTTCTTTAGAAGTTGTCTTAGCAATCAACATCATATCCTTTTGGACAACCCAGCGGAGCAGAATCTGCGCAGGAGTCTTATTATATTCTTGAGCTATTTCATTCACAACTGGATCATTTAAACGTGTTCCTCTGGTCAGCGGGCTGTATGCTTCTAAAACAATGTGCTTAGATCTGCAGTATTCCAAAAGTCCTTTTTTGTAAAGGAAAGGAGAAAATTCGACCTGATCTGCAGCTGGCATATTCATGCCGTGCCTTTCTATTTCTTCCAGATGTCTTTCCATATAATTGCTTACACCCGCGGCTTTAATCCTGCCTTCCTGCTCCAGATGCTCAAGCGCCCTCCACATCTCAATACGGTTCTTACCTCGAGGCCAGTGTATGAGATACAAGTCAATTTTTCCTAGAAGGGATTCACTCTTCTCAAAAGCCTTTATCGTCTCATCATAACCATCTTCACTGTACCATACTTTGCTTGTTACAAAAATGTCCTCAGGCGGAATTCCTGAGTCCCTGATTGCTCTGCCTATTCTCTCTTCATTGCCGTAGTAGGCTGCAGTATCTATGTGTCTGTAACCAACATTGAGGGCATCCAGTACAATTTGGTATACGTCTTCATTAGAGATTTTGAATGTTCCAAATCCCAACACGGGCACTTCTGTACCGTTGCGAAGCTTGATTTTCTCTGAAGACACATCATTCATAGGCAGAGCTAGGACCGCGAAATATCTTAAGGTTTGGATACGGAGTCTCAATTCAAGGGGGCATTGTCCGCAGCATACGCGCCTCTGTACTCAAGATGATATCCTGTCAGTGAGCCTGAGTAATCAAAGTACAGATCTACCTCCATTTTATCGTTGCCTGACGAGTCTCCGCTGAAGTTTAATATCCTGCTTTCCGGACTTGAAAGTCCAGAATCGGCTTGGATGGACTTAGAGCCGTTGACCAGATAAAAATCAGAAGCGTTGATCGTAACTCTGACATTTGTATTGTTCACAACCCCTGCTTTGACTTCAGTATATTTCTTACCGTTGACATCTTTGACAGAATGCTCATTGACGCTGAGTCCGATCTTACCGCTTTCAGGTACATTTAAGCCGGAACATCTCAGAGGTGCAGAGATCGGGTTGCCTTTTTCATCAAAGGCCTGGAATGTTATCGTGAATGTGCCTATGCGGTTGAATGTTATATCTACAGGAATATTCTGGCTGCTTCCGTTCGAGACGCTTATATTTTTAATCATTGCGCTGAGAACGTTTTCAGGTTCGACATAATTCTTAGTTGTCTGGATGTTGTTTCCATTGATTGATACATTCATACAGCCTGTATCTATGCCACCGTCATTGCGTTCACCGAAAATCATAATATTGCTCTTTCCAGCCCAGCCATTGGAGTCTACTGCCAGTTCAAATGTGTATGTGTGATTAGTAGAGTAGCTGTATCCACCTACACCCTGCCCGGGATATTTTACGGAAAGAGTAATGTTTTTATTGTCCGTCTCTACTGGAGCCACAACCGTCTTGTTCTGATCCTGCTGAGGCTGATTATTGTTATTCTTATTATCATCAGCCTTGTTGTCATCATAAACAAGCACGGCATAGGCTGCGGCCCCGATCAATGCCAAGGCCACTATAATGACTATTGCCATACTGAATTTCTTCATAGCTTTTCCCCACGCTCTTCAGGAGCTGGTGCTACTTTTTCAGCAAGCTGTATATTATATTGCCCATTGAAACTCTACACACGCAGATCTATTCTCTTTCCATGCCCTAAGACTACAGAATCAGCAATTGACAAAATTCTCTGCATGCTTGTCATGGCCAGATCTCTGTCGATACTTATGCCAGGAGGCAGGTTTTTGAGGAGGTTGTCTTCGGTAGGAATAGCATCTCCTGCAATTACACAGCGCTCGTTCTCTACAAGCACGCTTATGGATCCTGCAGTATGTCCGGGAGTGTGAAGAATTCGAATACCTGGAAAAATCTTTTCACCGTCATGCACACGACGGCATGGCATATCTGAATTTTCTAAAGGATGCATCATCACCTTTGCATTTGAAAACAAGTCTATGTTTGCAGTATGATCTTCATGAGAATGTGTAAGTACAACCGCATCAACATCTTCAACCTTCACTCCAAAATTTTTCAGGCTGTTGAGGAGTTTACTTCTACACTCCTTTGAAGATGTGTCTACCAGCAGAATAAAATCATCTTGAATTACAGCAGTGGCTGTCGAATGGGACTCAAGCAACTGTCCGTTTTCTCTTCTTAAAAATCCTTCCACAAGCAGCCTGATCATTTTATCTTCTGTGAATATCCACAGTTGCATTTAAGTGAATTTTTGCTCCAGTTCATCATGCTGCCGCAGTTTGGACACTGAGTGTTTTCGGCAAAATGTTCCAACCATGCTTTTCTGATATCTGGATTGGTTTCTCCCCTCAAAGCCTCAAGGGCTTCTTTCTGCTTGCTGTTTGTAACAAGCTGTTCTAATGTATCCACACCTAGAGCACTCTCCACACGTTCGCTCTTGACTGATTTATAGAATAGAAGCCCAATAACTGCTCCAGCCAGGAATCCTCCAAGATGAGCTTCCCATGCTGTTTGAGAACTTCCTACTACAATTACTACATTAAATAAGAACCATACTGCTGAAACAGCCCATACGGGAGCATCTGGGATGAGAATGAAACCCAGGATCATCGTTATTTTATCCCTTGGATAGGTAACCAGAAAAGTACCGATTATTCCAGATATTGCCCCGGACGCTCCGAGTAGATATATCGGCTCACCCCACATGACGGCACTGAACGTTAGTGTTGCTACTATACCTGAGAGGAAGTAAACTACTGCAAATTTCAGTTTGCCGATTCTCTGTTCCAGAGCTGGTCCAAGCAGGATCAGGAAAAGCATGTTTCCCAGCAGATGGAAGATGCTGGCATGAGCAAACATGCTTGTCAGTATAGTATATAGGTTTTCTCCGGTCTCAAGATAAATCGGAGAAAACTCTAATACGTAGCCTGAGCCAGACCAGAACATTGTTATAATGAATACTATAATGTTACACAAGACTAGGGTTATGGATAGATCCAGTCTCTTAAAAAACGAGAGCAGCACGCATGCCGCTATTATAAAAATCACTACACCAGCTAAAGCATCCACAGATCAGGTATTTTGAATTCTGCTTTTTTACTTTCGCTTCAAATTCGTAATTTGTAGATACAATAGAAGGCAAAGATTAATAAGGAATTGGTATTTACTCTCGACATAACGCCGCAGTAACTCAGCTGGGAGAGTGCAAGACTGAAGATCTTGAAGTCGCTGGTTCGAGCCCGGCCTGCGGCACTCTTTGCTTTTTGATATTTTTCATACATTTCTTGCTTTTCAGAAGAGATGATGAGCTTTGATCAGTTAATTCTTCACCTGCATATATTTTACATCTAACTGCTAGATGATTGAACCCATTTGAACCCATCGCGCAGGGGAACAACTTCAAGTCACTCATATTCCCCTGCGCATTTACTGTCAATGTGATTAAGTTATTTTAGTTTTTGAAAGTTTGATTGAGTTTGAATTTCAATTAGTTTTTTTTTGAAGTTGATTTGATAATTGATTTTTGAATTGAAGTTTATTCTTTTGAATTGTTTTTGATTGATTTGATTCTTTAGTTTGTTATCGATTTGAAGTTTACTTTGAATCGATTTGTCTGGATTGTTGATTTCTTTTGTTTGATTGTTTTTGAGTTTTCGTATTCACTCGTTTGATTTCTTTTGTTTTTGATTGCATTTCATTTGTTTTGTTTTTGTTATTCTTTTTGTTTGTGTTGTTCTTTTCTTTTTCTTTTGATTTTTGTATTTGTATTTGGTTTTTTGATTTGTTATTGATTGCGATTCTTTGTTTTGTTTTGACTTTTTGTTTGATTTTTATTGATTGTTTTTGTTTTTTGAATTTGGGATTCTTTTTGATTTTGTTTGTTTTTTGGATTCTTTTTGTGTTTGTTTTCTTTTTCTGTTTTTGATTCTTGTTTGTGTTTCAAGTTCTTGTTTTGCTTTGTTATTGATTTCTTTTGAGTTTGAATGTGTATTTCTTGTTTCTGGATTGTTTTATTCTTGTTTTTGTTTTGGATTTGTGTTGTTTGTTTTTTGTATTTCTATTTGATTGTTTTGAGTTTTTTGTTTCTTTTTATATTGTTTGATTGCGA
>CALUEU010000016.1 GCA_944319735.1 uncultured Methanomassiliicoccus sp.
TGTTGTTACCGTCATTTCCTTCATTGTTGTCTCCTGAGCCTGATCCACTGCTGGACTTTTCCCAGATAGCGTAGAGTATTACACACTTGTCATATCCTACTGGAATTCCAGCTACATCGGGAACGTCAAGTGCATCTTCATATTCACTGCCACTTAGAGTAAAGTCAGATCCTAATGCATAGGAAGTACCTTTTCCATCTGGCCTTGTGTTCCACTCTTTAAGAACATATCCTTCGTTTCCAAAGGTAGATTCTCCAAAGAGAGCGAGCATTTCATCAACAGTTCCTACTTGAACCATAATGTTGGAAGCAGTAGCAGTGTTTGCATAGTAGACGATGAGGTAGTCTTCAGGAACAAAGCTAGCGTAGAAGCTCATGTCGTCTTTTACAGCTGTATAATGTAATGTAACTCCAGTTACTTGTTCATATTCTGGAGGATTTGTAGCTTCCTTGTAGGTATTGTGAACAATGCCACTAATCATTACATTGCCATCAGCATCTTTCCATTCGCTGATTGTATGTCCCGCTTTGGTAGGGTATAACAGTGCGCTTAAAGCTCTGCTGTCATCATTACCAGGAGTTAGACTAATCTTATCCAATTTACCAGAAGAATATGTGTAAGCAACACCATTGTATTCAAATGCAACTAACTTGTTTGCATCATAATACAAATATCCAACTACATTATTGTCTACATTGAATGAAATCGTATATTTGTAATCAATATATTTTGCATTTAATACGAGATTCTCAGTAATTTTAGTTTCATTGGAAAAATCGTATGTGGTGTCCTCATTGGTAGAGTACCAGTAAGCAAATACACTCTTCATTCCTTGGGCTACAGTGTAATTTGTTGGATTTTCAGGTAAAATTATCTGATCTGCAGTAGCATCCTTTGAGCTGATTGGAACTACAACTTTCTGAATCCCATTCTCTTTATCTCCAAAATATCCTGCTTTGGCATCAAATGTTACATATAATGTTTTAGCTGGATCGGTGAATAATGCCACCAACACTAAGTTATTGTTTATGATCGTATCTTGAAGCTTTGGATTGTTGAAATTAAAAATGGTAGGTTTAGAGTTGACGTCAAATCCTGAATAAATAACCTCGCCTTGATCATTGACTGGTAAACTTACCCATTTAGTCATTCCACTTGTGTCTAAGGTACAAACAGATTCAGAAAATTCACCATAGAGAACTTCAGCAACCTGAACCTGGCCTTTTACCATAAATGTAACATTAAATTTGTTGTAATCAGCATTTAATGTTAATTCTGTACCAGCAAAAGATTTGCTTGTAAGAGCGTATGTTTCCTCATTGTCGGTCCAGTTCTTCATTGTGTATGAATTCTTACCTTCTACAATGTATGCTGTGTTGATATATGGTGTGGCCTTACCTTCTGGTGTTGCTTTTCCTAGTGCGGTGAATACATCAGAGTACGTATATCCAGCAGCTACATTCTTATCGGCATAAAGAGTTACTGATTCTTCAAAGATATTTGAAGAAATTGTAACTTTCTTATAATCTTCATTGTTAAATGTATATGTCACAGTCAGATCACTGACAGGTATTGTCACATCACCTACTGGATCTTTTGTTGGATCCTTAATTGTTTTATTGCTTGAGTCTGTAACTTTGTGGTCATATACTGTCTTGTAACCAACGTTGCCATTTAGAACGTATCCCTGTATAAGTGAATTATCGACAGGAAGACCGTTTGCGGTGGTAATCACAATCTGTGTTTTATCAACCACATCTTCATTGCCTTCTTTGTATATACTGTATGCATATGCTTTTGTTTTTACTTCTTGTGCAACACCGTCGATAGTAGAGTTAACATTAACTTCTGCATAGTTGTCATCATTAAGTGCCCACTGAGCAGTAAGTGTGAAACTCTCGCTGATGTTTCCATCTGGGTAATATACAGACCCATTAGAATCTATCCATTCGTGTGAATATGCGATTCCTCTAAATTGCTTATTAATCTCTTTGTTTACTGCATCAATTATGGAGGAAATCGATACGTCAACGCTACCGTCAGCAATAGCTAAAATTGTGCCTTTTTTCTCATCAACTGAGAAGATTATTCCAGACATCTTATTAGCTGGAGTATCAAAATATGTTTTAATATCGCCCAAATCAATTTTATCTAAACTGTTCTCTGGAATATTCAATTCAAATGTAATAATGTCTCCGGCAGCTCCCAAAGAGGGCGCATCGCCGTTAGAGTTTGTCTGTCCCCCATCCACGAACAAGTTGCTTGAAGATGCGAGAGGGACAGCTAGCATCATAAGCGCAACTAAGACGCTTAGAGCCATTGTCAGTCTCTTTTCTGTTTTCATTCAATCACCATTTTGCCTTCTCATCTCAAAGACTGAAAAAATCACTTTCAAAAAAAACAGAAAAAAGAAAAAAAAGAAAAACAACTTTTTTCAAAACCGCAAAACTGCAAACTCAAACTCGACAACAAACTCAATTTGCAACAAGAAATACAAATACCAAAAGAAAAAAACTCGAAACACATATCAAAATCGCAATCAAACAAGAAAAAGTCAAAGAAACAATAAATGAAAGAACAAAACAAACAAAAAAACACAAATACAAAAAGAGAATAAACTTACTCAGATCACTCAAAAATCAAAAAATCCAGACATTCTAAAACAATTCAAACAAATCAACTAAAAAACACTCAAATAAAAACAGACAAAAATCAAACAATAATTCAATTCAATTTAAACTTCAAATTGAAAACAAACTAAAACAAAGCAATATTCAAAAAGCAAATCTCACTTCAAAATAAAACTAAATTAAGTTCCAAATATAAATCAAAAATATAAAATGAAAAATAAGTCAAATCAAAAATCTCAAAAAAAATCTAATTGAACTACTAATCTAACCAACTTTCAAAAAACCAAAATAACTTAATGATTCATAATGAAACTGCGCAGGGGAATATGAGTGACATTGTTGAGTTCCCCTGCGCGAATGCAATCCTACTTGCATCTGATGTGTTGCTGATTTTAATGATATAAACGATCAGTAAGTGAACATTAACACATCATGTTCTTGTGAAAAATCATAAAATTTATGACGTTAACAACAGCGAAAGATATATTGCTTAATTTGCGATGGGTAATTGATTTAAATGACAATACCTAACGCACTTTATTTGGATTGCCCATCCTGTGGCGAGAACGCTGTGCATGAGGTTCTCAGAGGTAAAATGGGAAAGAAACAGGACACGCTCGAGGCAACCGTGAAGTGCCAAGAATGTGGCCACACATACACTACTGTAGTTAGAGAGCCAGAATCAATAAAAATACCAATCATCGTATCTGACAGAAGCAAATCCCATAAAGAAGAAATCGAGCTTATGGAAGATGAGATTCTCAGTGTAGGGGATGAAATCTTCCTTGGAGAAAGCCAGCTGCTGGTTACGGCGATAGAATCTAAAGGAAAAAGGGTTGAAAATTGCGAGCCTGCAGATATTGATACAATTTGGGCTAAAAAGTTCGATCGCGTAATCGTTAAAATCTCAATAAACAAACACACTCAGACAATACCCGCAGAGCTGGAAGCCCTCCCCGATGAAGAGTTTTATGTAGGAGACTTGATGACAATCGGTACAGAGAAGGTTGCCATACACAGTATAAAGACAGAATCGGGTACAGTAAGACGCGGCAGTGTTGAGGCAAGAAATATAGTCAGGATATATGCTAAAGCTGTAAGGACTACTTACTCCTGAATAATATATGGCAGGATGTCGGCGATAGTCTCGCTTTTAACGACTGCGTCGGCACCTTCAATAATCTTTTCATCAATGGGATTGAAAGCAATTCCAAAAGAACATTCTCTGAACATAGGCAGATCTGAAAAACTATTACCGATGGCAAAAGTCCTGTCTTTAGTGGTGTTATACTTTTCTTGAAACTTTACTACATACTGCCCTTTATCTTTCAAATCCACGTTCGAAATTCCTTCTCCTGTTAGAAGTCCATTCATATCGCTGTCCAGATCATTTGCGACATATGCATCGAAGCCACCTTCTCTGGCGATCTTTGCTGCCGTTGACATCAGCCCACCACTGACTATTATGCATTTTATATCAAACCAGTGAAGTCTACTGACAGTTTCTCTTATTCCGTTAATTACCGGAACGTTTTCTAAAATCTTAGAAACATCATCCAGAGTAATTCCCGGGCACTTATCCATCCATCTTTGGATATCTCTCCGCATGAATTCCTCATCATCTATTTCTTTACGAAGATACGCTTCAAGATCGCTGCTGTTATCGATGTCTAGTTTCTTGTTTATCCAAGACCATGAACTGGAATAATCAACCAAGACTCCATCCATATCAAAGACTGCCAAATCATATTTGGTCAGGTTCTTTGATATAGACACATCAGACTCAGCAACCATGTCCGCGGCACAACCATATTGGTTATTTAATCTTGCGCAGACAGCATCAGCCCGCAGATGAATATCCTACTATTGTTAAATATCCGCGTGCGTATTGGTAATTAATGATAACTATCCTGGGCGTAGGCCATGTGTTTGATATTTCAAAGCAAGTAAGACACATAATTCTGCAGTCTAACTCAAACGCAGTCTGTATAGAACTTGATCCAGTGAGATATCAGGCACTGCGCAACCCAGATAAAGAAAAAGCCAAAAACGGTTTGACTTACGACATGATGGCAAGCTTTCAGAGTAAGATCGCTGAAGATTACGGGGGAGAAGCAGGAAGCGAGATGATAGCTGCAGCAGACACTGCAGCAGAAATGGGAGTTGCTCTCTGTCTGATTGATGTTGACGCTCGCTCTTTATTTGATAGAATTCTTAAGGAAATGACATTCGGTGAAAAAGCAAAGCTGTTCTTTTCCTCTTTTGCCGCTCTCTTTGTAAGAAAGAAAACTATTGAAGAAGAACTTAGCTCCTACGAAGACAATACTGAAATGTATATGGAAGTCATGGGAAAGCAGTTTCCCACAATGAAAAGAATTCTTGTGGATGAACGCAACGACATCATGTCAAAAAATATCATTAAAGCTACAGAGATGTACGGTGATGTCGCAGTGGTGATCGGCGACGGTCATGTAGACGGTATTTTAAAGATTCTCGGCGACAGAGAAACAAAGGTATTCCGGCTGAAAGATATCAGGAATATGAAATGTCCTGAATCGGAGATCCAGCTTGAAAAAGACAACCTTACACTTAAGTACAGCTTTGAACAAAAAGTGGAATGAGCTTTTTTAAATCATATAACTCCATTAATGCGCTTATGCGTGTTACTCTTCTGTCTTACACCAAAGATGCAGAAAAACTATGCTCTTCAGCAGCTAGATCGTGCTATTCATCAAAAGGTGCAGATGAATTGATGGAAAGATGGAATGAAGATAAAATGGAAGGATGGCTGGGAACCCCTTTGAGCAGCGGTCATCATTCAGTACTGGAACACGCATCATATACATTTTCTATAGAAGGGGTATCCAGGGCAATGACCCATCAGCTTGTAAGACATAGGATTGCTTCCTATTCTCAGCAGTCGCAGAGATATGTGTCAATGGATCATTCCTATTACATCATCCCGCCTTCCGTAGCTGAAGACAAAGAAACAGCAGAGAAATTCAAAAAAATGATGGATGGCGTCTGGGAATACTATGAGTTTCTCACATCCAGAAATGTGCCGGCTGAAGATGCCAGATATGTACTTCCTAATGCATGTTCTACCAATATAACCGTAACAATGAATGCAAGAGAGCTCCTACACTTTCTAGAATTGAGAACATGCCGCAGAGCCCAATGGGAGATAAGAGCGGTTGCCGAAGAAATGCTGAAGTTAGCAAGGGAAGTATCTCCATATATCTTCTGCAATGCAGGTCCGAGCTGTATTTCAAAGGGCCAATGTCAAGAAGGTAAAATGAGTTGTAAAAATCCGCGGACTGAACTCAAATCCTCCTCTTCAGAATGATGAATGCAGCTGCAATACACAAGGTTCCTGTAGAAACTGCGGCTGTAAGGAAAACCACACTGTTAAGCGGCAGATAATCGGGAGCATTTCCGCTTACAGTAAGTTTCAATACACCTACCCAGGGAATTTCGGCTGCGGCTACTCCGATTATATCCTCATCGAGAATAGGTGAATCTACAGAAGATAAGGAAGTCTGATCAATGTATCCGATTGTTCCCAACCTCGTATCCCCTGTATTGTTATCTCCCATTGTTAAAAATCCGCCGTGCGGGTCATTTCCCATTTTTTTCAGAATTTTGTCAAGATCTATCGGTACAGTAGTATTTTTAAATCCAATGTTGTAAAGATAAACAACACCTTTCAGATTCTCCCATCCACCATTGGGCGTGGACCACATGTCTCTAGGGAGCAGCGATAATTCAGGAATGCTGAAAGTGCCGTCCCCGTTGTAAATGATTCTGCAAATCGCCCTGTGAATGATTGGAATGTCTGAAAGGTCTGTGCGGTACAGAACTACATCACCGTATTCTCCAAACTGTGTGTAGCCTTCAGATACAGACTGAGCGTAAGTCATGATCTCTGAAGGATCTTTTTGATAGTCTATGATGACGAGATCCCCAGTATCTAATATTCCCAGTTCACTTTTGTTGTCGTCATGCTGCATGCTTCTTGAAGAAATGACCATCGGCGGTGAGATAAATGATTCAAAGACTGCGACCGTTAAAAGGGAGATAAGCAACAAAGATGCGGCAACAATCAGAATTTTGGAACGTTTCACAGACATAACTACGTAGCTGATAGGGAATAAAACCGTTCGTTCCTGTGGAAAATCATTAAATAGCGTATTAACCTAACCGACGCTACCAGGTGGAATAATGGGAAATATCAGACCCACTTACATAAAGAGAATCGCTCTCGAACTTGCACAGAAATATCCAGCTTTGTTCAATGAAGACTTTGAAAACAACAAAGAATTAGTCTCCAAACTGACAAATGTAGAATCAATTGTCATGAGGAACCGCATAGCTGGTTATGTTACCCGCTACTGGCAGAATATGGAGCAGTAAGCTCTCATATTCTTTCAAACGCCGTGCAGGCATATTTTTTATTAACTTTAGCTGTGGGCATGTTTTTTTACATCATCTAATAAGTTCCTAAACTACATTTTTAGATTCGCTGCCCTGCGAAAGGGGTTAATATAGGGACATGATACAGGAAGTTGCCCGAGTGGGGTAGCTTGGATATCCTAAGAGATTGCGGATCTTTAGACCCGGGTTCGAATCCCGGCTCGGGCGCATCTCTCATTCTTCTAATTCAATTCCATGAATTGATCTTATTTCTATTTTTCCTGGAGGAAGAATTCTAGAGATTTCCTCTTCTGGAACTGCAAAGGCTTTTGATAATTTTGAGGAGATTTTTCCAGTATCTGTTTTTCCCGGTGCAATTGTCACATACTTGCTTGATTTTGAAGTAACAGACTTGACAGGCCCGCACATAATTTTTCTGCCGCCTTCATATTCTATTTCACCTACAGCCAGTTCCAGCGGCAGATGATAAATGTAGTTTCTTTTACCCCTGATTACGAAGGCCCCTCTTGGAACAAACTCTCCTGACTGAGGCATTTTACTAACCTGGTCTGGAAGCACCCAGTATGCCGTGCCTTCCTGAGCTCCAGTCATCCAGGCCTTTGAGTGGGATAATGCAAACGCACACACCTCTTCCATTTCCTCGTCGTCTGCTTCTGCCCCGTTGACTATTACAGTACTGGGAGCTCCGTGAATATCCGCATGGGCAAATTTCTCTGTAGCCTTAAGGTGCTTTTTTACAAGTTTGTCGTTTGAATGGGCATCCCTGCCAGCTATAACTAGGTGGTTATTGGAAGTTATGAACCACTTGTATCTTTCAAACCAGTATTCTTTTGTTTTTACTGCTGCAGTTTTAAAACTAGATGCTTCTTTTTCTGTTTCTTTCATTCTTTTAGTCAGCTTTGTTTCGGTGTCTGCAAGAGCGTCCTGTGCCCCTTTCGCTTTAGCCTTAGCTTCCTTGGACAGTGAATAAAGCATATTGGCGTTGCCTTCGATAGAGAGGGTATAATCCAGAAGAACAGGCCGGTCTGCGACAGTTACTTTCAGAGTATGATTTTTAGGATCAATCTCGCTGATCACAGAATGAGGTTTAACCGCTTCTCTGATTTCATCCCAAGTTTTTCCCTCTACAACCTTACTGAATTTTTTCAGGAATGTATCAACATCAGAATATTGAGAGTAAATGGCTTCTGCCTGCTTAGAATAATCATCTGCGACTGCCAGCTGAGCATCTATAGCTTCTTTCTGCCTTGCATGCAGTCTTTTTAGCCTGCTTACTTCTTTATCTTCCTGAGGCTCGTCACTCCTCAAATTTTGAACATAGTGATGGATGGCGCTTGAGAAGTTATTATATTGTACGGTTTCAAATCCTTCGTGCTGTTTTAGCGGAATAGGAGAAACATCTTCCAGCTCTCCATCTATAATTATCTCTCTTGCATCAATAGAGCTTTCTGCTTCTGAAAACATCAGATCTATTTGATCGTAAAGAGTTCTGATATTTTCTTCAGTGAGATCTGCAGCCTTTGTATTTTTCATTATGCCAGATCTCAGACAGGCTTCCTCTGCATACTGTCCGCCGATGTTGATTTCAGTAGCTAGTGTACGTACGGCATCTGATGTTGATGCGGCCACAGTCTGTGAGAATGAACCATAATCCATATTACGTGGATTGAACTTAGTCTGTGGGAAGACATACTCGACTCCGGGACGCACTTCACGATGCCTCCATTTTCTGGAGATGATGGAATTCAGGATTTTACCTTCTGAAATGAGAATGAGATTTCCACCGCTGAATAATTCTATAATCAGCTGATATTTGATATCAGCCCTTTCAAGGTCAATCAAAACTATTCTGTCAAACTCTCTTTGGGATACCTTTACAATACGCAGATTGCTTAGATGTTTTCTGAGATTGACTGCAAACTCTGAAGGTATGTCTGGTATGTCCGGCTTTCCCGGTGCAATATACAGCCATTTTAAGTCTTTAAGAAGAACTTCTTTTCTTCCGTCCGGCGAGTTGACGCGTAAAAGAACGTTTCTTTTATCCCAATGGAAAATTTTGTCTACGTATCCGCCCACGATAGTCTGCAATTCAGAAGTCATCGCAAGAATATCGAACGCGTTCATCTCGTCTTTCATAGACATCCTTACAGCAAAATAACAGATAAGCTTTGCCGGCAGGCTTTAATTATCCGTTAGTATGTATACGGTGTGTTGATAGACATACAAGACGTGATTATGCAAAGGCTAGGGCAGCTTGAGGAAGATGGTGCTGATGAGTTTGAAATGGAGTTTGAGATCCTAACTCAAGATAATCTAGGTATAATCCAGTTCTTCGACGATGATGTGCTTCTGGGAACAGAGTTTGTTGAGACTCATGTAAGTTTACAGAGAGAAGATTTGATCGATGAGTACTTGGACGCATATGAAGATGGTTTTGTAACAGTAGTTGTTCCAGACGATATCTATTTTGAAGCTGTAGAGCACATAAAGAAAGAATTAGATGAAGCAGCAGATGTTTACAGCTACAGCGCCTTAGGGATTCGCCCTACTCCTATGGCAAGTTAATTCATACATTCTTTTAGATCTGAGACCTACACTGCATTCTATGATAAGTGTTGTTGTCAAGCGCAGGGGAACAACTTCAAGTCACTCATATTCCCCTGCGCATTCACTATAGATATGATTAAGTTATTTTGGTTTTTTGAAAGTTTGATTGAGTTTGAAATTTTTGATTTTAAATTTTTGAGGTTTTTGATTTGATTTTGAAATTTAATTTGTTTGATTTTTGAAGTGAGATTTACTTTTTGAATATTGATTGCTTTGTTTTATTTAGTTTATGAATTGAAGTTTATTTTGATGATTTTGAGATTTTGATTTGAGTGTTTTTTAGTTGATTTGTTTTAGAATGACTGGATATGATTTTGTTTTTATGTTTTGATCTGGGTTATTTTCTTTTTTGGTTTTTGATTGTTTTTTGAATTTATTTTGTTTTGGACTTTTTTGATAAGTGAGTTGTTTTTGATTTTCTTTGGTTTTGATTCTTTGGTT
>CALUEU010000017.1 GCA_944319735.1 uncultured Methanomassiliicoccus sp.
GAGATGTGTTGTGTATCAAAGCCAGATGCAATAAATATAACTAATTAATTATAATTCATACTGGTTATGTATTACAATGTAGTATTATTGAGCAGATATGATGTAAATTTACCGACCCAAAATATTAACGATAATTTATTTTCAGTATGCTTCTAAAAATGAGCTTTTCACAGCACATGATTAAATATGATTAACTAAGTGAAAGAATAGTTTCTATTAAGAACTCAATACAATATGAAAAGTTTAGTAAAGGATGTAACTTTTCACAAATGTATACTGACATGCACAGATAGGAATAATCCAACTTAAGACTACATGAAAAATTTAACAGATCAAGAAATAGTATAACATAATTCAATCTAAAAGGTGCATGTCTCAGATATAACTAAAAAACTAACCTTCCGATAGAAGAATGGTAGCCCCGGGCAGATTCGAACTGCCGTCACAAGATCCAGAGTCTCATATGATTGACCGCTACACTACGGGGCTATTGTAAAGGCTTCAACATCTCTTTTATTTTAAACCTTTTGCTTGGAGACTAGATATTATGAAAGATAAGAGAGCCTGCAACAGATGCAGACTCTGAAAATTACACTTAATTTCTGAAGTTTTTCACAGCATCGACTATGCGGGAGTAAACTTCGTCGATGTCTCCTCTGCCGTTGACTTCCAGTAAAATTCCACGATCATCGTAGAATTTAGTTAGTGGCAGAGTGCTTTCTTTGTAGACTTTCAGACGGTTTCTCACAACTTCTTCAGTGTCATCAGTTCTCTGATAAAGCTCTCCTCCGCATTTGGAACATTTTCCGTCTGCGCGTGGAGGCTTGGCATCTAGATGGTACACTTCATTGCATTCTTTACAGCTGCGCCTCTTGACAATCCTGTCAACGATGATGTCTTCATCAACATTCAGGTCTACAGCAATAGTAACTTTGGTAATTTTATCCAGCATTTTAGCCTGCTCAAGATTCCTTGGAAATCCATCGAGAAGAACTCCGCCGTTTAAGCCCTTTAATTTTTCTTCAATGAGTCCGACTACAAGTTCATCTGGAACGAGTTTTCCAGCATTCATGAATTCTTTAGCTTGTAATCCTAACGGCGTACCGTCCCTGACAGCACTCCTAAGAAGGTCTCCAGTAGATATCAGAGTAAGACCCAACTCTTCACAAAGTCTCTTAGCCTGGGTACCTTTTCCTGAGCCCGGTGCCCCCAGAAGAACAATCTTCTCATCCATGATTAATTGGTATTCACTTGTCATTTAAACCAATTTCTGTGGAAACAAGGGTATTTCCTAAAAACATGTTATAATCTGAAAAAGGTAGTCTTAAACAGGTTTAGAATTAAAGCTATTAATCAAAAATCGAAGACGGGATTTGAAAAAGACATTGCTATGATTTTAGTAATCAAATACCTAAAGCACCTATTACTCTCCTAACTTTCTAATCTAAGATCTAGTCTTATTCCTTCATTTTATCTTCTATTGCTTTGATGAGAAACTGTTCAATTGGTATGCCTTCTTTTTTTGATGCGATCTGCATCTTCTCAAACAGCTTGTCATCAATCACTACCGAAAACCCATCTCCGTCATCTGATTCGACTACGAACTCCCATGACATAATTGCATATAGACGCTTATTAGTATTGTATTTTACTAAATAGGTGACATAATATGAGCATAAACTTATATTTTGATAAATTAGATACCATAACATGTGTCTAAAACAAGTCCTAAAACACCATTTAAGCTGTTAATCCCAAATGCACTGATGAATCAAATTGACAATTGTGTAAGTGCTGGAGATTATAACAACAGGTCTGATTTTATCATTAGAGCCATCAGAGACTACGTTGATAAACTCGAATATGTCAAAGCAATAAATCGAGAATATATCATGTTTGAGGATAAGAAAAATAAAGAAGAAAAGTCAACAGATGTTGAATAAGAACTTAACAAGTTTTTGTATATCTGGATCTCGACTACGTATTTTCTGATTGACTCATATTCTAGCTTATGAGCAACATATGATTTTTTTATCCAGAATCAAGTCATGGCTTTTTCAAAATCCGATGTCTGCAAATGAAGCTATTTGAGCATATTCAAACTGCCACATAATTTTTGAACTGCAGATGAACTCAAAAGTAAGAATGTTGTTTGACAAACATCTGATCCTAACAGTTAATATAGTTTAGACCAGTTTTCACAATTAAATTTGGAGGATGATATGTCATTCTTTGATAGCTTCAGCGAGGAACGAGAAGAAGAAGAAAATCTGACAGTTCGTGAATTGCTGACGGAGATGAAAGATATCTCAGAAGTAATCGTAGACCTAGCTTATGCTTCACTTCTGTTTGATAGTAATGAGATAGGCGATGAGGTTAAACATCTTGAGTCCAAAATGGATGTTTTGAATTATGAAATCAGAAGCAGAACCATGCTGGCTTCAAGAACCAAAGAAGATGCTATTCAGCTTTCTGGTCTTTTGCAGATAGCAGAAAGCGCTGCATCCATATCCAAAGCTGCAGGAGATATAGTAGGAATAAGAGAGATTAACCCTCGCAACAGTCCATTTTTATCTTTTGTACTCAGAGACGCAGAGGAGAAAATTTTACCCCTCACGATCAGAAAATCCGACATGAGCGGAAAATCGATAGATGAGTTAAGTGTAGAAGCCGAAACTGGAATGCGCATCATCGCGATCAAGCGTGACATCAGGTGGATATACGACCCAGAAGGCGATACCAGGCTGAAGGAGAACGATATGATTATCGTTCGCGGAACAGAAGATGGATTCCATAGACTGCGCAGATTTGCAAATGGGGAAGAGAAATGGCCGACATATCCGATGGAATAGAGGAAGAGAGTTTAGAAGAGATGATTCTTGAGATCAAAGACACCTCAGAACTCATGGTGGACCTTGCATACTCTTCCCTGCTGTATAATAACAGGGAGATCGCAGAAGAGGTGTTTATTCTTCAGGAAAGAATGGAAGAAATCGGAGATGAAATTCAAAGATCTGCAATCCAGGAAGTGTTGAATGACAGAGACGCATATAAGGCTCTTCAGATCATTAAGATGGTTCACTCCGTTCAAGAGATTTCTTATGCAGCAACAAAAATTGCCGGTGTTGTGAGATTTGAGCTTCCCACCCACCCAGTGGTCCAATTATCTCTGAGAGAGTCGGAAGTAATAATCACATCCGCAGTAGTTGACGAAAGTTCTGATCTAGCGGACACAACGCTGGGAGCGATTAAACTCGCCACAAATACAGGGATGAGAGTTATTGCCATAAAGCGCGGAAGGAAGTACATCTACGGTCCAGATATGCATTCTTCAATAAAGGCCGGAGATTTATTGTTTGCCAGCGGACCAGAAGACGGTGAAGAATATTTCAAAGACTTAGCGGAAGGAAAAGAGCACTTGACGCCCAAGGACCTGCAGTGATTAGTCTAGGTGAGAATATGTCAGAGGTGCGATCGTTTTTCTCCAGAAATAGGACCGTATTCTCTTTAGGACTTGTTTCAATTCTCATCTCTTCATTAGTGGGTCTTGTATCCGGAGTCACCCTCGGATACATGACGGGTCTTCTGGAAATCGTCCCGGCACTGATGCTGCTGATAACTCCGGCCATTGGTGTACGCGGAAGTATTTTTGGAGCTGTCGGCAGCAGACTGGGCACTGCAGTTCACATGGGTACGTTTGAATTGTCATTCAAACGAGGAAGCGTTCTCAGGCAAAATGTCGAGACATCAATCATACTGACAATTGTAATGGCAGTCGTTATGGGCCTGTTTGCCAAACTGGCTGCAATTTTTATGGGCATTGAGAGCATTTCCCTCCATGAGTTTGTATTCATCTCTGTAATGGGCGGGACTCTTTCCAGCCTGATCTTGATTCTCGTCAATATCGTGGTCGCAGTCACCGGTTTCAAACATGACTGGGATTTAGACAACATCTCCGCTCCGATAATTACTGCCACCGGCGACATTGTGACCATGCCCATGCTGTTCGGAACAACGCTGCTTGTGTTGAACCCACATTTTGCAGACAGCCTTCTATTGTTCTTTTCAATAGCATTTAGCATAGTTGCCATCATCTTAGTGGCATATGTAATTTTAAAAAAGAAAGACGAAGTCCGAAGAATCTTCATTCAGAGCATTCCTACTCTGCTGATATTCATCATTATAGAGATTATCGCCGGGTCACTGATCAACAACGAGCTGGAAAGCTTCATTGCCTTACCAGCACTGCTGATCATGGTATCGCCTTTCCTCGGAAGCTCCAACTCCCTGGGCGGAATACTAACCTCAAGGTTCTCATCTTACCTGCACATGGGTCTTCTGAGACCGAGGGCTCTGCCTGGAAAGCTGGCATTTGAGAATTTTGCTATAACCTATGTATTCGGAATATTCGCATTCACTTTGATAGGAGTTGCTACATTCGTTGTAGGCGGACTTCTGGGAATGCAGTCTCCCCCACTCAGCACGATGATCGTCTTATCTCTGATTGCCGGCATGATTTCAACCACAATCCTCAGTATCCTTGCATACTATCTGTCAATTGCAACTTTCAGAATGTCTCTTGATCCTGATGATCACACGATTCCCCTGATAACCTCGATGATAGACGTATTCGGAGTCGTAGCGTTTGTAGCAACTATCCTGCTGTTAGGATTGGCATGATCTGAAAAACCAGCCTTGAAAGGCTTAACTTTATTTCATATATTGCGATTGAGTAGCAGGTTCAGTTATGATAGACAGAAAAATTATTCACTCTATTGTGGATGGTTATGATCTCACCAAAGCAAAAATCGGCGTGGTGGGATCGCATTCCGCTCTTGATACTTGCGATGGTGCAGTGGAGGAAGGCTTCAGGACTCTGGCGGTCTGCCAGCCTGGAAGGGATTCGGCATACTCCAGATATTTCAAAGCATTCCGTGACAAAGACGGGAAAGTCTACCGCGGAATGGTTGATGAAGTTATGATGCTGGACAAATACAGCGAGATTCTCAAAAAAGAGAATATGGATGCACTCAAAAAAGACAATGTTTTGTTTGTGCCTAACAGATCTTTCACATCATACTGCTCCATAGATGCTGTTGAAAATGATTTTGCTGTGCCTCTTGTCGGATCGAGAAACATGCTTCGCAGCGAAGACCGCGGGGGAGAGCATGACTATTATTGGCTGCTGGAAAAAGCAGGCATGCCGTTCCCGAGAAAGATTACTGATCCGCAGGACATTGACTCGCTGAGCATCATAAAGCTGCATCATGCGAAAAAGAAGCTGGAAAGGGGATTTTTCACTGCCTCATCATATGAAGAATATTTAGAAAAGTCAGAACAGCTGATAAAGCAGGGTGTTATCGACAGAGAGACTCTGCAGACCGCAAGAATGGAAGAGTACATCATCGGCCCTGTCTTCAATTTAGATTTCTTCTACTCACCATTAGAGACTTTAGGAGAAAAGGTAGAGCTCATAGGTGTTGATTGGAGGTTTGAAAGCTCCCTTGACGGACACGTCAGGCTTCCAGCCCCTCAGCAGATGACTCTGAATGAGTCTCAGAAGGTTCCAGAATACACAGTGTGCGGACATAACTCTGCAACACTTCGTGAATCTCTGCTGGAGAACGCATTCAAGCTGGCAGAAAAATATGTGGCTGCAGCTAAAGAACACTATTCACCCGGCATAATCGGACCATTCTGTCTGCAGACCTGTGTTGACAAGGATCTGAACTTTTACATCTACGACGTCGCTCCAAGAATCGGCGGCGGTACAAACGTACACATGAACGTCGGTCATGCATACGGCAATGCCCTGTGGAGAACAAACATGTCCACCGGCAGAAGGCTTGCTATGGAGATCAGGCGTGCGATTGAGGATGACAGAGTAAAGGAGATCGTAACCTGATCAGGAAAATCGATTCTGGATTTCTCAGCCCGGCATATTCTGCAGCGGCTGATGAAATCCTTTTATCAAAATCTAATTCTTTCCATATATTCTGCAGAGACAGGACAACCATATCACTGGGATATTTTCAGAAATACTGCGAGACTGTAAATTCAGAGATTGTTGATCTGAACGAAGTCAGCATCATCAGAAGAATGTCTGGCGGTGGAACGATTGTGACTGATCCAAATCAGATAATTTTCTGCACAGTGCTTAAAATGAATGAAAGATGGCACAGCTTAATCAGGGACGTGTGCGAATGCATCATAACTGCGCTGGAAGATTTCAGCATAAACGCTTCATATAAAGCAGTGAACGATGTGGAAGTAAACGGCAAGAAGATTTCTGGAAGCGGGCAGATCATAAGAGACGGCAACATAGCAATTCAAAGTACACTGCTTTTGAAACAGCCGGATGTAAGGGTTCTAAAGAACAATAAGCGTAAAAACGACGGCCTGACTTCACTGATTGATCTTATCGGCTACGTTCCAGAATTAAGCATAGTTAAAAAATCAATCTCTAAAGCGATATCAGATAAGTTTGGCGAAGATATGTATGACTCTGAATTCTCAGAAGAAGAGAAAGCAGAGATTGAAAAACTTGTAAAGATGAAGTATGGTTTTGATTCGTACACATTTGGTTGAAATGGTAGTGTGTCTAAAATAGCAACGAAAATCACAGAATTTGTTTAAGCAGAGCTTATCTAAATAGTGAAGATTTTAGCATAAAAACTTGTTCAAAACTGTTCAGTTTTGAGTTTATTTTGCTTCATTTTGAGTATTTGCAAATGCATTTTTATTATACGGTTAAAAATGCAATAAAATGAAATTATATCATGAAAAATTACGAATAAACTTAAATATCAAAAAACTTGGAATTCTAAAAAATATCAAGTTCCGTATTTTAATGAGTGATCGTTTTCGTTATACTCGCGCGCGCCCGTGAGCGCGCAATACTCCCTGCCCGCCATTTTTTCCAAGTTTGCTTCATTTCCACTGCAACTGTTTTTTCGAAGATTTTTCGATTTTTTGATCAGTTTTTCACTACGCTATTTTTGAGTTTTTATCTGAAATGCACTTACGTTGCAATGCTCAACATTTTGAAAATGTTTGAGGCGATTGCACATTCTAACTTCATGAAAATGGTAAGCATCGAAAATAAAAATGAATTAGAGATATGTGTGCTTACACTTTGCATAATAGTTTTCGATTCAATTTTTCTACACTTCTAAAACAGCAGTTTCTGCAGACTTTTCTTGTTAAAAGAGATTGTAGAAAACGCCTATTTTATCAAACAATCAAAATGTAAAAGTGTGAAATTATATCCTGCAAAATTACAGACAAGCTTAAATAATTAAAAACGTAGCTCTCAGATATATCTTCGTATACAGATATATCTACATGGGTGTTTTCGTTATACTCGCGCGCGCCCGTGAGCGCGCAATAATCCCTGCCGGCGATTTTTGCGACATGCCTGAAAATTTACTCGAATGTCTTTTTGAAAAATTTTGATGATTTTTTGATGAAATTTTAACTAGTCTGCTTTCAAATTTTGAGTTAAAATATGACTGCATTGCAACACCCTTGAGGTCTCAAAACATGCCCTAAACATTCTCTTCAATTTCTCATGTGCATGTACGCTCTTGAAACGTAAAAACAAGAGAATAAGCTGCAAAAATGGCTGATCCAGATGTGGCGATACTTCAAAAGTGGCTAAAATGCAATCTCTGCACGAGTCACGGTTGATGAAATAACATAAAATTCACGCAAAATATGTTGCTGGCTGATGACTTAGCATTGTTTGCCTAATAAGTCATGAATTGAAAACATACGGCCGTCAGCAACACAGAAGATGGCATCTAGGAGAAGAGTGCATGAGCGTCTAAAAACTCTGAGTTTGATGAACTAGCAAACGACAGATCTTGTTCATTGTAAAGGTGCATTGTTTTCCTCATTTCATACGTTTCAAATAAATAAGAAACTGATTAAAACGGAACCTCCGCATTGATTAATAACATGGTTTGAAAGGTGATGCTCGGCATCACCACAGCTCGTAGCACGAGCTGTC
>CALUEU010000018.1 GCA_944319735.1 uncultured Methanomassiliicoccus sp.
CAAAAATACTCTTACTTAATCATCTTACTGATGATGCGCAGGGGAATATGACTTAGTGATTAGTGTTCCCCTGCGCTGCAATTAGGACATTTCACTTTTATACAGCATGTGTTGAACTGATTGTTGATAAGAAGAGCGGGCATGCCGGGATTCGAACCCGGGTCACCGGCTTCGAAGGCCGGAAGGATGATCCAGACTACCCTACATGCCCAAAAATAGTAGCCTGTGAGGTGGGGGAAGGAAGACACTCTGATTTTAAGCTTCCCCTTGATTTGGCGATTACTGAGGAGTCGCCGCCCTCTTCACACTCTTGATATATATCGCTATGAACACTGGTCCTCCTATAAGAGACGTGATTATCCCTACAGGAATGCCGACACCGAATGCCCATTTGCCTACAAAGTCACTTATCAAGAGGATTAACGCTCCCAGCAGAATCGAAGCCGGCAGAACATATCTGTTATCATTTCCTATCAGCTTTTTAGTCATGTGCGGAGCCAGCAGACCTACGAAACCGATGATCCCTACAATGGAAACAGCTACAGCAGTTATCAGAGTAGCAAGAACCATTCCAACCATCCTCGTTGACTTTGTATTTGTTCCCAGGCTTTCTGCGATCTCATCGCCACTGTCCATCGCATTGTAGTCCCAGCGTTTGTAAAGGAAGTAGATAGTCACAATTGCAAAAACTGCAAAGAGAACAGCCAGTTCCGTCCATTCCGACTTTGAAATGTCTCCAAACTGCCAAAACACAATATCTGAAAGTTGAGACTCATCTGCAAAGAACTGAAACGCAGAGAGTCCTGCTAAGAATATGGCATTGAGTGCTATGCCGACAAGCACAACGCTTTCTGGAGTTGAGTATGCAATCTTGGATAAGCTGATCACAATAAAGACGGCAATCATCGACCAGATGAATGCCCCGATTGAGACTCCGTAAGGTCCGCTGAAAAAGTCTTCAACAACTGTTCCTGAAAAGATCGTTACAGAAATCATAATCGCAAACGCTGCACCAAATGCCGCAGCATTGGATATTCCCAGAGTGTAAGGAGATGCCAGAGGATTTCTGAGAACCGATTGCATTACTGCACCAGAGATTGCCAGTGCTCCACCCACTAAAATTGCAGTTACAATATCGGGCAATCTCATCTGCCAGACAGCTGCATATGCTCTCGTATCGCTGTTGTCTCCCAAAAGAATCTTTATTACATCAATAAATGAGATGTGATAGTCTCCGTAGCCTATGTAAACAACGGAAACAACAAAGACTGCTATGAGGAGAAATGCAATAAAGAGAACTTTTTTGTGCAGATACCGGTCGTACTGCACAGCACTCTCTTTAGTTGCAGGGGCGGCTGGTTTTGGATGCAAATCCTTTACAGTCACAGTTTCTCCTCAAGCATTAGTATGATTTGGTTTAAGCTATTGCTTTCTCATACTGTACAAACAGCTCGTTCATTCCATATGTTTGTGCAATACCTTTGTAGATTCCATTTGCTTCTTCCTGAGAGCAGTCCAAGAACAGACTCCAGATGTTTGTTGATATATCTTTCATATCTATATCTTTGAATACTTCAGGATACTTTTCTGAATACAGCGCGTACAGTGTCCAGTATGCATCTATTAGGGTATTGTCATAGCAGGTACTGAATGCTACCGTCGGTAGTGAAACGTACGTATGTTCAGGATATGCACTCAGCTCATTTATCCACTTGGATTCATTTGCAACCTTTTTGTATCCGCCAAGATCAACGAAGATTGCATCAATTCCCTTGTTTTTATCATATGAGAGAAGAGCTTCCTCTGACTTTGTAATGATCCACTGAGCCCCGTTAGGAACTCCCATACCATCATCCTCAGCTACATTGTTTACAGTAGTTCCGAGATATGCCAGAGCACTTGATCCAGTAGTTATGGAGCGGAGAAGATCAGCATTTCCGTAAGCAAGCACTCCGCCGATGTAGACGTTGGAGGTTTCGTTGATTTTGCTGCACAAATCATCTAACGTTTTCATCTGTTCGTCTATTCCGTCAAGAAGCTGTTTTGCCCTATCAGACTTGTGGAAAATCTCACCCATGAGGTTTACCTGCTTCTCAAAATCAGGATCGTCTAGATTGTAAACATATTTGATTATGCATACAGGAATTCCCGCAGAATTCATTATCTTTTTAAAATCAGCAACCTCTTTTTTTATGGTATCTGCCTGATTTCCTATGATTACAAGGTCAGGATTTATATCAAGAATTTTTTCCATCGTAGCAGAGTTTGTAAATTCTCCCAGCTGCTTCAAGTTTCCTAAATCATAGACATAATTGTATGAAATGCCGGAAAGAACAGCGTTGGCGGCAACGGAGCTGGTTGCTTTAACTTTCTTTGAAACATCTTCACCCATAAAGCTCAGATATCTCAAAGCAGGCCCGCATTCAGCAACAACCGATTCAACATTTTCGGGCACGGCAAACTCATTCCCAAACACATCCATTATGATGCGGTCTCCCTTGGTATTGTCTTCCTGGGCATCACCCAAAACATAGTAAATTCCCCCGGCAGCAATGAGCACCACGACAATAACCGCAGCTAGTTTTACCCCCAAATTCGCCATATAAACAGCGTTATGTCATACAAACTATATGAATATCACTATTTAATTAAAAGTAATATCAAGGCTTGCACCCTATGGCAATGTAATACTCTTCATCATCCCTTTGAAAAATTATGTCCAGATGTGCTTTTTTCATCATTTCTGTAAGCTCATTCATAGGAGGAAGAAAATCATTCGAGACTATTTTACCGGCTTCTACATGCACATTGTTTATTTTGTCCCTTGATGCAGAATGAGCTACGACAAACTTTCCTCCCGATTTTAGGCCTCCGGTGAGATGAGATACTGCCAGCGGCTGGTTTGGAAAGTGGGGAAAGCAAGAATAGCACATAATAATGTCAAATTCCGGCTTCATCATTAGATTGTAGATGTCTGAGACTTTAAAAGTTACAGGGTGCTCATCTTCTGAAAACTTTCTTTTTGCGACTTCAATCATATTCTCAGAATAATCTACAGCCACTATTGAACCCGAATTCAATTTAGACTCATAATATGGGATCATGACTCCTGTGCCAGTCCCTACATCCATAATCTTTTCATTTCCTTTGAGTTCCAAAAGTGAAGTTATGTAGGAGACTCTCTCGCTGTCATGAGTTGTTATGCTGTCCCACATCTCTGCTCTCTCGTTGAAAAATTCTCTCTGCTTGGGATTTATTCTTTTTGAGCAAGGTTCAGACATGGTATGCACACATGGTAATATGAATTAAAATATATTAATACTATTGTACACTCAATCATTTAAATACAGTTTTTTGAGTAGATAACTCATGTTCTGCCCTAAGTTCTTCATATTTTGCATGCCTTCTGCATCATTCAGAACTTCGCCTATGTCTTTTCCATACACCATATTCCAATAGGTTGAACCTATCACAAAGATCTCTTTGTTGAGAAAGAAATGATTCATAGCATCTACAGCAGCCATTCCGCCGCCTCTGCGGACGGCTGCGACGGAAGCACCAACTTTATGCCGTAGGAGATTTGGATTCATAGCTACAATGTATCCAGCTCTTTCCAGAAGCGCTTTCATCCTTGCAGACACGTCTGCTGAATAAACCGGAGATCCTAGAATTATGCCGTCTGCCTCGACCATTTTGTCAAAGATTCCTTTAAAATCATCAGTATTGACTATACAGCTTTCGCAGCTGCATGATCCGCAGCCTGTGCAAGGACTGATGTTTTTATCAAAAAGCTGGATCATCTCCGTCCCTATGCCTTCTTTTTTGAGTTCCTCAAATACTTTATTGATAAGAATGAAGGTGTTTCCATCTGCTCTTGAGCTTCCGTTTATTCCTACGACTTTCATTACAATCCCCCATAATGCGTATGCACATCTGCCTCAAAAGCATCTCTCTGCCGAAAAATGCCAAAAATGTTAAACTAAGCGGACAAGTTCACGTATGCATGAAGCGAATATCCATGGGAGACGGGGCAGGCGGAGAGCTTATGCATGAACTTCTCTCCAATCACATCATTCCATTTTTCCCAAAAATACAGACAGAAGTCCCTCTTGACTCATTTGACGACTCTGCAGTCGTAGATGACGTTGTGTTTACAATAGACGGACATACTGTAAAGCCTCTGATCTTCCCTGGAGGAGATATCGGATCATTGTCGGTTAGCGGTACAGTCAACGATATTTCAGTCATGGGGGCAAAGCCTCTTGCTATCGCTTTGTCAATGATTCTCGAAGAGGGGCTGGATATCAAGACTCTTGAGATTATTTCACAGTCGATAGGAAAATACTCTGAGATTTCAGGAGTCCCAGTTGTTACAGGCGATACCAAGGTAGTAGAACAGGGAGCTGCCGATGAAATGATCGTCACAACTTCAGCCATCGGAAAGAGAAGCCCGTATATGGATGATAATCTTCAGAAGGCAGGGGAATACAGGAAAGTAAAATCCAGATGGCTTACTGACAACAATATTCAGGAAGGAGATGCCATCATCGTTTCCGGAACTCTTGGAGATCACGGTGTATCCCTATTGTCATTCCGTGAAGGCTATGGATTTGAAACTGAGCTGCAGAGCGATGTTGCTCCATTAAACAATCTCATCGAACAGGTTATGAAAACAGGCGGTGCAGTAAGCATGAAGGATCCCACCAGGGGAGGATTTGCCAACGCCATCAACGAATGGTCGTCTAAATCAGGCATAGGCATTGAGATCGAAGAGCATTTAGTTCCCCTGTCTGAAACAGTAGTCAACGCCTGCGAGCTTCTTGGTATCGACCCTCTTGCAATAGGAAATGAAGGCAAGGTAGTCATAGGCTGTGTTCCTGAGATGGCAGATGAAATTGTAAAAACATTACGTTCTCATCCCCTTGGAAAGAATGCTGCGGTCGTCGGCTATGCTACAAGTAAATTTGAGAATGTGGTCTTAAAGACAGAAATTGGAGGGCACCGTATTCTTGAAGCTCCAGTAGGAGACCCTGTGCCGAGAATATGCTGAGTTACAAACGATCTTTGATCGTTTTAAACATCTTTCTTTATGAAAGTTCCTTCCCTACTTCCTTCCCTACTTCCTTCCCTACTTCCTTCCCTACTTCCTTCCCTACTTCCTTCCCTACAATCATATTGAATGGAGTATTCGATTAGTTAAGTAAGAACAAGCGCAGGGGAACTCAACAACGTAAATCATATTCCCCTGCGCATTCACTGTCGATGTGATTAAGTAAGTTTAAGTTTGAAAGGTAATTGAGTTTGAATTTGATCTTCTTAATTTCAACTTGAAATTTTATTTGTTTTTGAACTTAACTTAGCAGTTTTTGAAGTGAAAATATCTTTTTGAATATTGCTTTGTTTTATTTAGTTTTCAATTTGAAGTTTATTTTGATGATTTTGAGATTTTGATTTGAGTGTTTTTTAGTTGATTTGTTTTAGAACGTCTGGTTATTTGATTTTTGAGTGATCTGGGTTTTTGATTTGTATCTTGTTTTATTTTTGTATTATTTGTTTTATTTTTTTGATTGTTATTCTTTGTTATTGTTTTGATCTTGGTTATTTGTTTTTCTTATTTTCTTTGTTTTGTTTTTGTTATTCTTTCTCTTTTTATATTGTTTGATTGCGATTCGATTGCAATTCTTGTTGCAAATTGAGTTTGTTGTCGAGTTT
>CALUEU010000019.1 GCA_944319735.1 uncultured Methanomassiliicoccus sp.
ACAAGCCGCCGGTGAAGAGGTAAAGAATTCCCATGCCGACTTTGCCTTCGTAAAATTTGTGCGCGCCGAGGATGCCCAAAAAGAGGCAAAGAAAGAATGCGACCCATTTGTTTTTCAGCCTGCCATACGCATACGGATTTGCATAGACCGTATTTGTATTGTTGACCACAACCTGCTGAACCGGCTGCTGCGGTGCGGCCGGCGCTGCGCCTAAAGATGAAACCTGTTTCCCGCATCTGGGGCAAATCACACAGGCCTTATCAATCTGTGCGCCGCAGTGTTGACAATACTTCATTTCGCTCAGTGTTGCGCCACAGCTGTTGCAGAATGTAGTTCCGCTTGGATTTTCAGCGCCGCAGTTTTTACAAAACACGATGTAACACCCTCTTTTCCATATTGCTTTATTGCAGTTTATTCCGGATTTTCTCTGAGATGCGGAATTGCTCTGCATCTGCGATGTCGATGAATTCGGCTGTTTTGTCATAGTTCGCCTTGACAACCGCTTTGATTTCATCCAGCGTCACGCGGAAAAATTCCCGCCGCGTATTCACCATGTTTAGCTTTCTGTTTTCAAACGCGCGGTGAAGAGCGGCTTCAAGTGCCGGCGCATCATCGGAGAAAATCATTGCGTGAATATCAAAATCAAAGGGGACCGAGGCGTCGCCGAGTTCGTCGACACGTTCTGTTGGGTCAAGCCTGCGCGTCATGCCGATCTTATAGACGTTCTCGCCAAAAGAGCCGATATTCGAGATGACATAGACATAACCGGCTTTGTGATTTGCTTCGCGATAGTCGATGTCTTTGAGTGTGCGTTCCGCATCCTGCAGCGATTTTTCCAGCTCTGCTTTTTTCTGCATTAAATCTGTGAGTTGTTCGCCGCTTGCGATGGAGATTTGATGGTTAAGGGAGGCCATGGCATTCTGATAGTGCGAAAGCGCTTTTTCCGCTTTTTGCCGCTCTATTTCCATCTCGCGTGCAACGCGCGCTTCTTCACGCATCTGCGCGCGAAGCTCTTTTTGCGCGTCTTTTTCTTCCTGCTTTTTCTGACGGTATTCAAACGCCAGCGCCAATTCCTCGCATTTCAGCTGATAATAAGCGGTGGTGATCGCGATGCTCATGCTTGAACCGAGTTTTGTAATGGCATTGGCTGAAGCGGTGATCCGCCTCCACGATACGTCATAGTTGTTGTACTTGACCTTTTCAATGACAGAATCACATTCGCTGTTAAAAGCGCGAAGCAAAAGCTTCTGCATATCCTTGATCATTTTTCGGCCTTGCGCGCGATTTCCGTTGACTGTCCAGCCGATATCTCCGGTAACGGCGCCGTCTGCCTTCACCATTTCTTTTTGCTTCTGCCGGATTTCCAGCAATCGCGCTTTGTAGGCATCGGCATTCATCAGGTCATACTTAGGCTGGTATAGTCCGACATCCTGCAGCATGAGGGTTTCATCCAGATCCAAAACCTGCGATTGCATGCTCCGAATTTCCGTCTTCAATTTGCCCGAAGCGCTTTGCAGCTCCTGTACATTTCGTGCCAAGCTGTCTCGCTGCATGGTCAGCTGCCGAATTTGATCCTGCAGGATGTTGACGGAATTTTGTTCCGACATAACGGGAACCTGTGATTGCGCGTATTGCTCGCGCTGGCACTTTTCACATAATCCCCGGTAGTTGACCTTTAGAAAGACGCCGCTCTTCCCGCAGCGCACACATCTGGCCATGAGAGATCACCCTTTCAATCCGTATGTCAAAAATTCTGGTGGCATATTCAGCGGAAAAAGTTACCGTATGTGCACACCACCGTGCCCTCATTGCATTCATTATAGCGCATACATCGTGAAAAAACAACTGCGCAAATGCGTGGGAAGGCATAAAATACAGGCAAATTGCCGCGTTCGTTCGATTATAAGGACATAGTGGGGCGGCGTCTTACACCTGCGCGTCGTCCGGGTTTTTGTCACTCGGGCCGCCGCAGATGGAACCAATTCTTTCTGAAGTCCAGAAGACCCTCCCGCCGCATCCGGCCCAGCTCGGCGGAAAGCGCGCTGCGGTCCACGCCGAGATAATCGGCGAGCTGCTGGCGGTCGAAGGGGATCGAGAAGCTGTCGCTGCCCGCGTGGATGGCCTGCATGGAAAGATACGAGAGCAGGCGGCCGCGGATCGTTTTCGGCGCGGTGTGGAAGGCGCGCCGGGAAAGCTCGAGGTTCTTCCGGGCGCTTACAAACAGCAGGTTACGGATGAGCTGCGCATGGCAGGTGCAGGTCTGCGTGCAGGGCGCGAGCATATGCGGCGCGTGCAGGAAAAGCACCGCGGTGTCCTCCGCCGCCGTGACGCTGACCATCAGCGGTTCATCCGGCAGGCAGGCGTAGGTTTCGGCGAAAACCTGCCCGGGCCCGACGCTGCTCAGGATGCTCTTGTTGCCCCAAACGTCGTCGCTCTCGATGTGCACGCTGCCGGAGAGGACAAGCCCGATCGACGCGGTACGCTCCCAGGCGCTGCAGAGCACGGCGCCTTTTTCGTACTGCCGCCGGACGGCGCGCAGGCAGTTGAGCAGCCCGCTGAGCTCG
>CALUEU010000020.1 GCA_944319735.1 uncultured Methanomassiliicoccus sp.
GGTCATTTTATCGGTCATTTTTGGTTTATCGGTCATTTTATCGGTCATTTTTGGTTTATCGGTCATTTTATCGGTCATTTTATCTCCACTAATGTTCCGATATAAGCAAACCCTAAATGCGTCACCCAGCTCTACAAAATCAGGTTCAGGAAGTCCATATTCTTTCGCTGAGTCTAAAATTCTTCTAAGTCCTGTTCCCCATTGTTCGACTATACCCATCCTATTGAACACTTCAGCAATTCCACGATTGCGTATTTTAGACAAGCCTTGAAGCGCACAGTCTAATGTTAATCCCCCATAGAGAGTTCCTGGAGATGTTACTTCAACCCTGTCATCAAAAATAGACACCTGTACAAAAGAACTGTCCATGTAGTTACGGTGGCAAACTGCATTTACAATCATTTCCCTGATTGCAAGTGGCGGTAACTCATATGATTCACTGCGTACTAATCCTTCAATTTTAGCACCTAAATTAATGTGATTTAATACAAACTGATATGCATTTTCAATCTGTTCGTATAATGGACCCACATATTCCCGCTTATCGATGAATATATTTTTAGTTGTGCCTTTGAAAAGAGCGCATTGAATTCTTGAAAAGTGAAAGTTATCACTTGTCAACAGCACAAATGCATTCGTAGCAAGCAATTTTCCTTCTACATTTTTTAGAATGTTCCAACTCAATAATTGTTCAGATGTGACTGTCTGTATTGATTTACCATTTCTAGAATGACTGTTTGAACGAACATACTGCAGAATGTCGGAGCATAATTTATCAACTGCTTGCGGCGTCACCTCGTACCCGATGCAGATCAATTCATCCCATGAGAGATTTGCACCTTCAATTTCCAGTTCTTTCAATTTAACTGCATCCGCCAGCCGCGAAGTTCCACCTATACGAATATAGGTTCCATTTTCCTTACCCGCACTCTTCAGGTAGTATGGTGGGCATGGACCTGGATAGATGTCGATGATTATGAGACATTTACCATCAACGGTTTGAAATGAAATGTCAGGAACTATTTGAGGCACACAGCTGTCGGAAATAGTATTTGCAATGGTATCCATTATCTGAAAAACTTCTTTTTCATCCACCCCAACAATCTTCCCTGTTTGATCTTCAATTCCAATTAGAATCTTCCCTCCGCTGGTGTTAGAAAAGGCAATCACGGATTTCAGATATTTTTCACTTCTAGAAGGGAGCTTTACTTTATATTCAATATTTTTTGACTCACCTTTTAGAATTTCCTGAACAGATATCATGATTTCCTCCATTGAGAAGATAGTCTGGCTGATTAAGTATCAATATATTATTGTCTTATATCAGGATATAGAACAAAAGATATATAAGATATGGAGCCTGGTAATATACTCTGTTGCCAAAGCTCTCTAATTATGTCATTGTGTGTGAATAGTGTGTTGAGATCTTATGTATGATCTAGATCACAAAATAGAATTATTGAGAAAAAAATAGTGAAGAGAGACTGGGTCTCTCAGACTTCACATTAGATCTTGAAATAGCTTTTGACATTGGACCTGAACAAATACCAGAGAACTATTAAGTCCACCACTGCAGGAACTATTGCTGCAGATATGCTGCCGGCTGAAATCATAGAGTACACTAGAACTATGAGATCTATAACAGCAAATATAACACCAAGATACCAGAAGATTCTGATTCCATTCCACAGCCCATAGATGATAATCAGCATGATCGCAGAAACAATCACAGAAACAACCATATCCGAATCTGCAACGCCTGTGTCGACGATATCCCAGATTCCGCCTATTAAACCGACTAACCCTATAATCGCAAACAATAAGCAGACTATAGTTATCATTAATGGTCTTTTTGCCATGAAGGGATATAGAAATTATGGTATATTAAAAAAACCACTAAATGATAAAAAAAATAATTTTTTTATTAAATACTGGCATATTACGAAAATTAAATACATTAATATTAAATGAATTTTAAATAAATTCTATCGACAAGAAACTGCTTCGTCAATATCAGTTAATTATTTACTCTGCCTAAGGACTAAGTGATTTACCAAAAGGACTGTAATAATGAACATTCAATTCGAAAAAGTAACTGAAAATAATATTGATGAAGTTTTGAAACTTGATGTGAAAGAGGATCAGAAGACATTGATAGAAAGTGTTTCCGAATGCCTGCGAGAAGCAGCAGAAAAATCGTGCTGGAGACCTGTAGGAATTTACAACAACGGCATTCTGATAGGTTTTGCCATGTACTGTTTTTGGAAGGAAGATTCTCCAAACGGACGCGTCTGGATGGATCGGTTTCTGATTGATGCGAGTTTTCAGGGAAAGGGATATGGTTCCGCAGCATTTCCACTGCTGTTGGAGAGGATCAAAGAAGAGTACCAGTGCAGCGAGATTTACCTGAGCGTGTTCAAAGACAACAAACTGGCGATCAGCATTTACGAAAAAAATGGATTTCGGTTCAACGGGGAAAAAGACATCAAAGGTGAAGATATAATGGTACTGAGACTCTGCGGAGATTGCATGCAATAATTAATTGCACAGGATTTATGAAGAATTTATTATCTAATTAAAAATTGATATATGTTCTCATTACAAGCCATAGAATATTTGCAAAAGTTGAGGCATAACTTAATCTTGAATGCAAAAACATAATAAGAAAGATAGTCATATCGCTGGAGCCTGAATTAGTGTACCTCTTCCAGAGGGTTTTGGTGAAAATATGGAGACAATCGCGAAAATCGGTATTACTGGCCTGCCCGGCGCAGGAAAAACATACGCTGTACGTAAAGTAGTGGAAATGTTAGAAGCCGAAGATCTGGTTGTCGGGGGAATGATGACCGATCCCATAGTGGAAGATGGTAAAAAAATGGGTTTTGCAATCGTGGACTGGATGAATAAGCAGCAGGGTGTTTTTGCCCATTCAGACATCACTTCAAAGTACATGATAGGCAAGTTCGGCATTGACTTGAAAGCTCTCGAAGACGTTGGCGTAAAGGCCCTGATGAAAGCCTCAGAAGAAGCAGACGTGATTGTGATTGATGAAGTCGGCAGAGTAGAAGTAGAGTCCCCGGCGTTCATTGACACAGTGAAGTACTGCTTGGACTTGGAAAAGCCCATTCTGCTGACCTTGCATAAGAAATCCAGAAACCCTCTGCTTCAGGACATCAGGAGAAGAGACGACGTGAGGATTCTTGAAGTCACGCCGATCAACAGGAACCTTCTGCCCTATAAGATTATGAAACTAATGAAAGGAGAACTTCTTTGAATTTTCCAGAAGACTCTGTCGTAAGCAAGGAAGGTGCGACAGAAATTGTGATTCCTTCTGTGCATTCAGTTCACGGCCCCGGAAAACGCATAGGAAGGGTATTTTTCAACGGCCAGATGGCGTTTAACAGAGATATCTCTGTAATGTTCATGGCAGCAAGCACTGAGAGTAAAAGCATGCTTGACGCCATGGCAGGGACCGGAGTAAGGTCTGCAAGGGTGGTCCATGAGGCACGGCCTGATCTGGAAATTGTAGCTAATGACAAGGATCCAGAAAGCTGCAGATATATTGATGCAAATTCAGAATTGAATAACGCAGGTATTGAATCAGTAGCAGATGATCTAAGGAGAACATTGGCAAAAAGGGTCTTTGACTATGTTGACTTAGATCCTTTTGGAAGCCCGGTGCATTTCATTCCCTCAGTCATTCAAGGACTCAAGAGGCATGGTATTGCCGGCATAACCGCCACAGACACAGCTCCATTGGCGGGAACATATCCTAAAAAATGCATCCGGAGATATGGAGCGGTTTCAGCAAGATCTCCTTTCGGACATGAAACCGGCCTGAGAATACTGATTGGACACATTGTAAAGGAAGCTGCCAAAGAGGACCGCGGCCTGGAATGCATGCTCTCTTTCTATGCAGACCACTACTTCAGAACATTTGTCAAAATGACTGAGGGAGGATCTGAAGCTGACAAGGCGCTTGCTCAGTTGGGATATATAGACTATGACCCCCTGACAGCAAGAAGAACCATTCTAGAAGAAAGAAGCTCCAAGAGATCAATTGGGCCTTTATGGCTTGGTCCCATTCACAATAAGGAGTTCTTAGGCAGAGTGGAAGCAGGCGAAAATCTGGAAACCAGAAACCGCTGCAGCAAGTATCTGGAACTGTGGCAGAATGAGCTGGATGTACCTTATTTCTATGAGAACGATGAACTGGCATCACTGCTGAAAAGATCCCCTCACAGAATGGATAATCTCCTTGAAGCATTGAATGATGCCGGAAAATGTTCCAAAACCCACTTTTCTCCCACAGGGTTCAAGACAGACCTTGAACTTGAGGAACTCATAGACATCTACAGCCGGCTGTAAGACTGCTGCAGCATGCAGTCAATATCTTACAGATATAAAATAAATTCATCTTAACAAAAAGAGCGTCAATACTGCTCAAGATTTCATGCATCGTGTGTGTCTTGAAAATATGTAATAAAGAAGGTTTTGAGATGTGACTGTTCAAGACAGAGTTTGATGTTTTGATGCAGTTTCTCCGGCAATGGCAAAATCATTGTCTTGTATAACATGATATGAAAAATTATCAAGAATGAAATAATTTCATCAGGGTTTATTGATAATTTTTCTTATATCGTTAATCAAGGTGTTTACTTCATTGTGCGGGATTGATAAAATTTTCTCAATTTCCAATAAACTTTTACCTTTCATATAATGACAGTATGCTGCAATGTGGTCTTCAGAAATTTTATTACCCTTAAGAGTGGTTCTCAAGCTGTCCTCAATTTCTGCGCAGGATTGAGAATCTGGATAGATTTCATTAATCATTCTATAAATCAAATGCTGTGCATAATCCTCGACTGAGTCGTAACCCTCATTTTTTGCTTTTTCTTTTGCTATTTTCAAAGTCTTGGCATCAATATGGAATATTATCTCCTCTTCATCAAATTTATATGTCATATACTACCACCAATGATGCAATTGTATAGCATAACTAATACATATAAAATGAGATAAACAGATACTAAATATTGATGTCAATTAACTAACAATATACATAACAGTATGGTAAGGAGAACCCCAAACAAGACTGCAGTAAGAATTATGATTCCAACCGAATTGATTGATAGAATCGATAAAGCTGTTGAACTGGGTGTTTATAACAGCAGAAACGATCTGATCATGCATCTAATAAGAAATCATCTGGAAAAAGTAGAATCTTTAGAACAGTCTCAGCATGAATATAATTATAAACTCTGGGAGCAAAAGCAGTCTAAGAAGAAGAAATAAACTTCTGAGAGTTATATAAACTGCTGTTTGGGAGCCAAATACGCAATATATTAAAATAGCGAGTAATAATGTCAAGATTGATTTCATGCCAACTCTCGCTGTTATCGGCTCACAATGGGGAGACGAAGGAAAAGGAAAGATCACAGATTACCTGGCTGAAGGCGCCAATATTGTTGTCCGTTACCAAGGCGGTGCAAATGCTGGACACACAATAAAAATAGACGACGAAGTGTTTGCACTTCATCTTCTGCCATCAGGCATTCTCAGGAAAGGTGTGACAGCCGTTATCGGAAACGGAATGGTCCTTGACCTTGACCGTCTAGAAGAGGAACTTGAATCCCTTAAAGAAAAGGGGATAACCGGATACGACCTCAGAATTTCTGACAGGGTCAACATTGTCCTTCCATACCACCGCACACTTGATGGCGCAGAGGAAAGGTCCAGAGGGGCCAAAGGAGTAGGAACTACTGGCCGTGGAATCGGTCCCTGTTATGCAGACAAGATTTCAAGGGAAGGCATCAGAATGGGAGACCTTCTCGATGAGGAGTTTCTCAGAAGCAGACTGGAGTTAGTACTGCCGATAAAAGAGAAGTTTGCAACCACCCTCGGTGAAAACCTGGACATTAAGAAGGAAGCTTTAATTTCCAAACTTTTGGCATACGGAAAGAAGTATGCAGACAACATCTGTGACGTTTCTGTTCTAGTCAATGATGCCATCAGAGAAGGGAAGAAAGTGATGTTTGAAGGGGCCCAGGGAACAATGCTTGACATTGACTACGGTACCTACCCGTTCGTTACATCTTCCAACTGCACATCTGCCGGAATCTGCACCGGAGTTGGTGTTCCGCCGTCTGCAGTGCAGGACGTTGTCGGAGTCGTGAAAGCATACACCACAAGAGTGGGATCAGGACCATTTGTAACTGAACTGCATGATGAAACAGGAGAGACTTTACTCAAGAACGGGGGAGAGTTCGGCACCACCACCGGCAGGGCAAGAAGATGCGGCTGGCTGGATTTAGTTGTCGTGAGACATGCAGTCCGTCTGAACGGTCTCACCTCAATTGCACTCACCAAGCTTGATGTTCTGAATGGAGTTAAAGATCTGAAAGTCTGTACTGCTTATGATATCGATGGTGAAGAGGTAAAGAACTTCCCGGGAAACCCACGGAAGCTTGAAAAGGCTAAACCAATCTATGATACTCTGGAAGGCTGGGAAGGCTGGACAGAAGAGACTTCTGAGATCTGCAAGCGCGGCTATGATGCTCTTCCGGAAAAGATGAAAGAATACATCTCTTACATCGAAAAAGACACAGGTGTTCCTGTAGGAATCATCTCAATCGGAAAGGGCAGAAACGAAACAATAGACAGAAGAGAAAACAAGTGGTAATTTTACCACTCCATTTTTTTATTTAATTAAATCTCAGATAACGGCGTGAAAGCTTAATACAATCCGGCTAATGATGTACATGGTTGATATGCCGGAGATTAACGTTACATTCAATTCTTCTACGACCTCAATTGATACGTGGGACGGTTTCAGCATTACAGAAGTCAAGCCTAAGGGAGATGTTTATTCCATATCTAAAGCTGCAGAACTTGCCTGGATTGCTGAAAGGGTTAACTCTGGCGACAATTTTTCAGGAAAGACTGTCAGATTGATGTCTAACATAGACCTTAACGATAAGGTCTGGAAACCGATCGGCAGCGAGTCTGAAAGATTTGACGGACTTTTTGATGGTCAGACCAATTCAGTTATGAACATCAGAACTGAAAATTCAGCATATGCAGGGCTTTTTGGAGCTGTTGATAGCAACGGCAGAATTGTCAAACTGGGAATGAAAGGGACGTTTAAGATCAGCGCTTCCTCGGATCTTTACGGAGGCTCTGTGGCAGGAGTCAATCACGGTACGATTGACGACTGCTTCAACGCCTGTAAGATTTTTGCGGATATCAGCTCAGATGAGGAAAGGAGCCTGTCTGTCGGCGGTATTGCCGGAGTTAACTTCAAGATGATCTCCAACTGTTTCAATGATGCGGATATTTTTTCAGCATGGCACAGTTCTCAGCTGGGAGGCTTGGCAGGAGTCAATCACGGCATGATTGAAGAATGTTACAATGAAGGAAAGATCAACGCTAAGATATCTGAAGAAAAATTATCAGCCAGAATCTGCGTTTACTCCGGAGGAATAACTGGAATCAGCCACGGATTTATTGGAAAATGTTACAACGAAGGTGCGGTAGAAGCCTCAGTGGCTTCAGCAGACACCGATTATGCAGAACTGTTTGCCGGAGGGATCTGTGGCTGGGGAGACGGCAACATGAATGACTGTTATAATCTTAAAGAAGTCAAAGCAGTCATCAACATTACATCTGATAAAGAAATGTTGATTATGAACTCATACGCCGGCGGCGTAAATGCCTGGAATGCAGGAATGATTGACAAATGCTACAATGAGAACGAAGTGCGTGCCATATCAAAAGTCAGCAGAAACGGAGTTGAGGAATCTTACTCAGGCGGCATAGCCGGAGTCAACTTCGGAACTGTTCATAAAAGCCGCAACATGGGCAAGGCTTATGCTGACTCTTCTGCAAGCACGAATGTTCATGTTCACAGCATTGCAGGAAAGAATGAAGGCAGCATAATTGATTCATTCTGAGTGATTTATATGACAAATGAAGATAAAAAAGACTTCAATGCTATGCTTCACAAAAACCGTGACATGCCTAAGATACAAATTGTTACAGACGAAAATGTCATCAAAAAGTACGGCGGAGAAAAGATGTTCTTCGCTCCTCCTCTGGTATATGATGAAATTATGAAAAAAGTGCCTTTTGGAAAAGTGGTGACGGTTGGAAAAATCAGAGAATATCTTGCAGAAAAGAACGGCGCTGATTTTACTGATCCTCTTACCGCGGGAATTTTTACATCTATTGCAGCGTGGGCAAGCCATCAGCGCGAAGTGGATGAAACACCTTACTGGAGAACTTTAAAGTCTGATGGTGAATTAAATGCAAAATATCCAGGCGGTGTTGAAGCACAGAAAGAAAAGCTTGAGTCAGAAGGCCACATTGTCATTCAAAAAGGTAAGAAAAATATCAGATACTTTATAAAAAACTACGAAGAAAGTTTGTTTGATTTAATTCAGTTATAAATTAAAAATAATGTAAAAGGTTTACTGACGCTTTCGCGTTCAGTAATTTGTTTTGTTTGTTCTTATCATCACTGCTTCTTCTTCATGAAGTAATATGCTAAAGCGATGATGATCAGAATGACAATTACTGCTGCAACAGCGTAATATATTGTGTTGTTATCATCTTTCTTGTCGTCTGGAGTGTCGGGAGTTATTGGTTTGTCCGATTCTTCATAGCCTATGACATATTTTGAAAGGTGATCAGTTTCGAATATCACTTTACCGTCTTTGTAAGTACAGTTCATCTTTTCTAATGAACCATCTTCTTTGACGTAGTATACTACAATGTTTTCAGGATCCTCGCCTGCTTTGAGTGTGTATGGAAGTGAGATTGTAATTGTCTTTCCATCGAATGAAGTTATGTTCTCATTTCCTGCTTTGATGTTGATATCGTAAACAGGCCTGTCTCCTACAGCTTCTTTCTGTGCGTCTGTCAGTTTATCTTTAGCATCTTCTATTTCAAATGAAACTGAATCTGCGTCTGTGTTTTTTAAGATTGAGTTGAGAACTTCTTTTTCTATGATTATGTCTCCTTCTGAAGTTTCGATTGAGACAGAGTTGATGTTGTTATTGTTCTCGATCTTCTTAGAAATTGTTTCTAAGTCTGATTTAGAAACAGTAACTTCTGTGTATTCTCCTTTTACATCGCTTGTATCAATGATTGATATTGAGTCTGATCCAGATGAAACTGCTTTATGAACTAACTCATCTGCTTTTTTGTCATCAATTGAAGGAACAGTGACGTTATTGTTCTCATCAGGAATGATTGGTTCTGGTTCAGGATCGTCTGTTGGAGGTGTGATTGGAACTCCTCCGCCTGATGAGCCTGAAGAGATATCGGATGTGAAGCGATTATAGTCGGATCCAGCAACCTTATCATAAACAGTGTTTCCGTTCACTTTTACAGTTATTTTGTGGTCCTGATTGAATGTACCATCAATACCCTTGAATGTTCCATTATCATTTCTGTTCAAGTCTCCGATGTATAAGTCATAGAGAGCACCTGTGACGGTTGTACCACTGATTGTTACAGATATGGCGGTTCCAGATGCATAAGCAGAATGATCAATTACTGCAATTCCCATTTTCCATGATGAAGGTCCTGATGTTCCTGTAGATCCCGTGGTACTGCCACTAGGAATGTTGATCACAATTTTAGCATTTGTAATTGATACAGTTCCTGCTCTGATGTCAAATCCTGTAGCTCCTGTGAATGTTCCTCCATTTACGATGAGGTTAGTTGTTGAAGGGAAGAATATTGCAGCAGTAGTTGTTGAAGTGTAAGTTCCACCATTAAGAGTAATGTTGGATCCTGCCATTGTTCCATTTCCAGATATGGCAGATAGTTTTGCAGTGATCGAAGAATTGTTTTTAACTTCAAGTTCTCCTGTGAATACTACAATTCCATATTCATTTTCACTTGTAATTTTTACGTTATCTATGATTAGTTTAGGAGTTCCACTTCCGCCTGATCCACTACCTGCATTAACAATAATCGGTGAACGATCAGTGCTTGCAGCATTATCAACGATAGAACCATTTTTGATTGTTACGTTTCCATTATTTACAAGCAGCCTGTTTATGCTACTGGAACTGCTGTTGTTTGGATCTACACAAGTCTTACTCATCGTAATTGTTTTACCATTGAGATCAAAGACTGTTTTGTCTGCAAGCGTCAGGAATGTTGTCATGCCTTCAATTGTGATGTTAGCAGCAAGCTGAATGTTGCCTCCGATTGTAGCAGCACTCCTCAGACCATCAATATCGTTTACAACAATTGTTCCTTTGTTTTCAACTGTTGCGTTGCCTTTGTTAAACAGATTTGTTACAGTAAATGTTTTATTTGAAGCATCAAGATCGTTTACAATCAAATATCCTGAAGTTGCATTTGCAGATTTTTCAACAGAATATTTTAAAACATCAGTTACATCAACTGTGATGTTCTTATTTACTGTGAAAGTTTGATCTAGATTGTTTTTATCAAATTTACCAGCATCTTGATTAAAGTTGCCTATGTACAAATCACATACTGAAGTGCCTGTAAATGTTAGGTTGCTGAGTGTGACAGATATCTGAGTATTTTCAGAATAACTAGCATGATCAATTATGGCAATGCCCATTCCCCACACTGTAGGGATGTCAGTTCTTGTTGAATCTGAATCATCTGCTACATTAGTGTATGATCCGTTAGCAATTATTTCTGCACCTGAAATATCAACAGTTCCTGCTCTGATGTCAAATCCAGTTTTACCTGTGAATGTTCCCCCTGTTACTGTGAGTTTATTAGTGGAGGGGAAGTAGATTGCTGCAGAATTGTTAGATATATATGATCCACCAGTGATATTTATCTTAGCACCTGAGTTTAATCCGTTACCTGAAATCGCAGAATATCCTGCAGTTATTGTGACTCCATCACCGGATGTTACTTCAGAATAACTTGCTGCATAAACTCCATATCCATTGCCAATATCATTTTTATTAACAACAATTTCACATTTTTCCAATGTGAGTTTTGCAGAGGTAGTAGAATTACCTGCTACTTTTATTGCTGAATTCTCATCATCTTCTACAGTGTATGAGATTTTTCCTACAGAATTCGTGCTTGAATCTGTGATCGTAAGATCTCCACCAGCACCTACTTCGATTCTATTCAATCCAGAAAGTGTTAGTGTGTTTCCATTGAGATCAAGAGTTGCTTTTTCTAAGAATTTTATAGGATTAGAATTATCCGTTGTAAAGTCAATCGCACTTGTAAGTTTTATTGTTCCTGAACATAATTTAACTGCATTTTGAAGAGTTTCAATAGACTTTACTTCAATTACACCATCAATTGATGAGATTATGCGTCCTATGCTGCTACTCTTTTCTGCATCATATTTCAAAACATTAGTGTTATCTTTGGATACTGTCAAAAATATTTTATGATTTAAAGTAAAAGGTTCATTGAAATTATCGGTGATAAATGATCCACTGTCACCTATGTTTAAGTTTCCAACATATACATCATATTCAGCACCAGTTACAGTCACATTATTGATTGTAACAGTAATATCCGAATTAGGCGCATAACTTGAATTATCAATTACAGCAACTCCCATTCCCCAGGAGGACGGTCCTGATGATCCTGTTTCATCGATTGTTCCCTCCTCATTGAGAGTTATTGTGGCATTTGATATTGAGACTGTTCCTGCTCTGATATCAAATCCAGTTTTACCTATGAATTCTCCACCAGTTACAGTTAACGTACTTGTGGATGGGAAGAATATTGCAGCCGATGTGTTTGAAGTATATTTTCCACCGTCAATTTCTATTGTTGCTCCAGATCTTTGTCCGTTTCCACTTATCGCAGAGTATCCTGCAGAGATTTCAACATATCCTGTAGATTTAATATGTGAATAATTAGCCGCATATACTCCATAACCTGTAGTTGATAAGTTTCCATTTGAATCGATCGTTTTAATAATACATTTATTCAAAACTACATTAGCAACAGATGTGTTGGATGCATTTCCCTCATCAGTTCCAGCCAGAATGACAGGTCGTGAGGTATCTGCATTGCTTGTTCCAATTACTTTTTGAATTATACCGTTTCCGACGCTATCATTAATTGTCAGTGTGGCACCTGGAGCTACTGAAAACCCGTATTCATCTGAACCATTTGAGAATTTTAAAGTATGTCCATTAAGATCTAAGACTGTATTATTTGAAACAGTTATTTTTTCTGCATTGGATATGTCTTCAGCAAGTTTGAAACTCCCTCCTGCTTCAATGCTAGTTTTAAAATTATTAGAAGTCAATTCAGTAGGAGTGGAATTGTCACTTTCGTCACTCAAAACAATTGGATCAGAGTCGGAATTTCCGATCCCCCCCCCCCCAGACATGTCAGTCTGGGCCAAGGGCACAAGAAGCATCAAAGCTGCAACAAAAACAGCTGACGCTAGTATTAACTTAGCCTTATTTTTCATTTGCTCACCATTAAATTACATAGTGTGGATTCAAAGAAACACTGGATCGTTTATTTTCACAGTATTGATGTCCCTTCAATCCACAATTGCAAATATTACGAAGCGGCATATTTGAAAATACATATAATAGTGAGGTTGGGATTCTCATGCGTGAGAAAGTATACATGACATAATATTGTTTAAAAATCATCTAAGCACTTTGACGTTATCATCTAAGACCAGATTGGTTCATCATAAGTTAACTATCGATCTATTAGCTTTTACATATCTATATTACGGATATTTCAATCTAATCTAATCTAATCTAATCTAATCTAATCTAATCTAATCTAATCTAATCTAATCTAATCTAATCTAATCTAA
>CALUEU010000021.1 GCA_944319735.1 uncultured Methanomassiliicoccus sp.
GGTTTATTGTGTAAGGATCGCTTTTATCTAACGTTTTTACAGTGTCTGTGTTGAAGCCCCAGACAGTTGTCAGACTTTCATCTTTGTACCATCCTTTGAATATGTATCCATCCTTTAACGGATCTGCTGGTTTAGGTATAGTCTTGTTAAATTCTTTTCCTAAATAGTCAGATGATGTGAAAGACTCAAATTTTCCACCATTCAAAATGAAGTTGATTGAATATTTTGCATCATTTTTGATCTCATAATTTGAAAGGTGATTTGTGAGAATGTCAACACATTTTGTTTTTTCATTATATGTGCCGTGAACTAAATGTTCTTCCTTATTGCCTTCCTTATTGATATTAATATAATAAACAACGATATCTTGAGGATTCTCTCCATCCTTTAAAGTGTAAGGTATTGATATTTTGATTGCTTCGGGGAATTTATCTATTGGTTTTCCACCAGAAGTTATCTCAATGCTATATTTTGTTTCAGAATTAGATTCTAATTCTATTTTAATAGTTATGTCATCAGTACTGGTACGAATGATGCTGTCAACAACTTCAGATGATAATTGCACTGATCCTTTTGCAGTTTTTACTGAAAGATCTTTATCATCTGTGTTTTTATCTTGAACATTATTCAGAAGATCTTTTGAAAGATTGACTGTAGTTACATTTTCATAATTATTAGTGTCTGCAATTTCAATAATTTTGTCATCAGCAGATACTAAATTTCCAATTTGATCTGGATCAATACTAACTATAATTGATCCGTCTTCGTCTGGATCTGGAGTATATGTTCCGATAGCCCATTTAGCATATAATGTCGTATCATATGTGATTGTTGAATTAAAATCAAATTTAGTAGTGAATGATGAGTCAGAATACCATCCTGCAAAAGTGTAACCATCTCTTGATGGGTCATCAGCTGGCTTTGTTGCTTTCTCTCCTTCCTTTACTATCTGAGAAGCAACTGCTGATCCTCCCATGCTGTCAAATGTAACGGTAAATGTTGTATCAGTTACAGGAGGCGGTGTAATACTTCCTCCTCCGCCTCCTCCGCCCTGACTTGCGGTGAATTTAGCATAAAGAGTTATATCAAATGTAATAGGAGTTTTAAAATCAAATTTAGTAGTGAATGATGAGTCAGAATACCATCCTTCAAATTTGTATCCTGACTTGAGAGGATCTGCCGGCTTGACTGCTTTCTCTCCTTCCTTTACTATCTGAGAAGCAATGCTGTTTGCGCCGTCAGTGTTAAATGTAACAGTGAATGTAATGTCGCCTGGTTCGGGTTCGCTTGCTTTAACCCACTTGGCATAAATGTTAGTATTTTCAGTAATACGAGTATTTTCAAAATCAAATTCGTTTGTTAATTCTTTGTCAGAGTACCATCCTGTAAAAATATATCCTTCTTTCTCAGGATCGCTTATTCTGCTGACTAAATTGTTTTCTTTTATGTTGAGCGTTTTAATAACATCATCGCCGTCGATGAAGCTTACTTCGTATGATGTCGTATTTTTGTCATCGTCATTTCCTGAGAGTATGCCTGATGCAAACAATGCTCCTATGACTAACAGCAAAGCTACGACTGCAATTGCTGCGATGATTATCTTATTGTTCTTATTCACAGACTCACCTATGTATCATCGTTGATTGTGTCTTGTTTGTTGTTTCATATTAATAAATAAAAAATAAAAACGGAGTTTTCACTCCGTTAGTTGGTAGTCTCTGTAGAAGATGTTTTAGATATATCCCCATCGTTTTTGTGATCTCCAAACACATTTAGAACAATTGTGACATTCATATCAATGCCGAATGAAGTACCATCTGCACCAGCTACACCCGTTTTAGCTTTAGCAGCATTGTTGAAGTTGCTTAAGTCTACAGATATGTGTGCATTCATTTCATACATCTTGGTGCTATTGTTCCAGTATGCTCCAGGTGTTTCATTACTAGCAGCATCAGTAAGTACATTAGACAGAGCATTTACAAATTTAGTCCAATCAGAGGGAGTAGTTGGACCTGAATCATCGTCAGAGGAACTGCCAAATGTTTTGTTATGGTCAAATATATCAACAGTGGTATTAGATCTTTTATCAAAGGTTATCTGCGTTTTCTGCAGAACCTTGTTTATAAAGACATCGTTAGTGTTTAAGAATCCAAGGAATTTATTTACTGCAGAACTTTGGGATCCAACTACTTCAGATACTTCAAGAGCTGCTATTTTAGTCAGTAAATTGGAAACATTCATAGAATTGAACTTTTCAGCTAATGTGTTGTAATCAGCATTTGGAGTGTTATTACTTATCTGATTTAACGCAGATTCAACTAATTTATCTGGTGCTGTTATTGTTAAAGATAGCTTATCACCTTGTTCTTCAAGAGACAGGTGTTTAGATATTGTACCTGCAAAGCTTGCGATTTTATTAATTGCTGTTACACCATCTTTGTGTGGAGCGTAACTTTCAGGTTGCCAGACATTAATTACTGCATCAAAAGATACGTTGCTGACTTTATCCTCAGTTCCTGAAACTTCAACAGAGATTGTTCTTACATTGTTGCTATCGCCAGTCATATTACTAAGGACCTTGAAAATGCCGTTTTCATTTACTCCGTTGTTTACTCCTACAAGGCTATGCACAAAGAAGTTGGTGAATGCCTCAGTTTGGAATGAACCGGTGTTGAAGATTGTGTAGTTATCTGCTTTAATAGTTGTCACACCAATGTCTGTAAAGTTCTGTTTGAACAAGTTTCCCAGATTCGTCAGGAATCCATCCCATTGGTTAGATGTGCTTTCAGCACCTACTGCTAAATCAGATGGAACAGAAGAGTTTTCTTTCCATATCTGAGATACGTCAATTTTCAGAGTAACTGTAATCTTTCCGTTGTCATCGGTAGCAGCTACAAATTTGAACCAATCTTTGAAAGAAGAGCCATCTAACCAAGTGTTGGCCTCAGAGACTGTTTTATCAATCATCGTCTTCAACGTGTCTGCTACCATGTAGTATTTGTCTAGATCATTCGTTGAAAGCGTGATTACTCCATTAGAATAGGAAGCATCCAATTTGTTAATACCATCACTGGTTTCGCCCTCATTTGCAGATAATATCACTGCATATGCCTGCAATACTGGAGTTGCTGGAGCAGGCACTGTAAATAGCGAATCGGTTGATCTAGCTTTGAAGGAAATGGTTACTTTTTTGCCATCCTGAATAGTGAGGGTGTTGTCTCCATTTTTGAGGTCGAATTTATATGCTTTCTCACCAGAAACTTCTAACCCTGTATTTTGTTCTGATACAGACAAAACTAGAGTAGAATTATCCCCTGTTGGTAGAAGATCTTTCGGAATTGTTACTGAAGCTTAGGCAGTTCTATCTTAACATTTTTGACACCATCAGAGCCACTGAGTGCAGATAATGAATCGTTGTCGATTGTAACAGACTTGACGTTTTCAGTATTGGATAGATCAACCGCAAAAGTGCCTTCAGAATCGGTAGATATATTGCTACTTGTAATGTCAGAGACAGTAGCTTTGTTATTCTCTACATCTACAGATCCTGCATTCCATTTAGCATAAAGTGTGATATTTCCAGTTACTTTTGAACTGAAATCATAAGCTTCTGTTAAAGCTTCATTGCAGTACCATCCTGCAAAGGTGTAACCTTCTTTTGTTGGGTCGGATGACGGTTTATCTGCCACATTTCCAGATCTAATGGTCTGAGCAGGAACTGCTGATCCGCCGTTAGAATCGAAAGTAACAGTGTAGTATGTATAACTAGGTCCTCCGCCACCGCCTCCTCCGCTGGATGTTGTCCATTTAGCGTAGAGAGTTACGTTTGCTGTAACTGCTGAATTGAAGTTATACTGAGTTGTTAATGCTGCGTCAGAATACCATCCGGAGAATGTGCATCCTGATTTTGTTGGATTGGCAGGTTTAACAGCTTTCTCTCCTGCTTTTACTGTTTGGGCAGGAACTGCTGATCCGCCGTTAGAATTGAATGTAACTGTAAATGTTCCTGATTCTGCTGTCCATTTCGCGTAGAGAGTTATGTTAGACAGAACAGGAGTGTTGAAATCATAAGCTTCTGTAAGAGCTGCATCGCAGTACCATCCTGCGAAGATACTGTTAGCTTTTG